>NZ_JBYMDX010000003.1:1000000-2805837 GCF_057766425.1 Mesorhizobium sp. P160187 | reverse complement strand
CGCCTCTGGCACCAGTTTTCTCTGAAGACATCAAATGCTTGATCTCGGCCCGCCGACTGCGCCGGCAAGCCTGCGCAGCTGAATTATGAACTTTCGGGGCGCACGGTCTCCACGCGCAGCGAGCCGGCTGGAAGCGGCTGCAGCAGTTTGGCTTCCGGCTTCGTCAGACTGAGCCAAGCCGCCCAATCGCCGGGCCGAAGCAGCACGACCTGCCGATTTGATAGGGCGCAATATCCGGTCCAGGCTCGGTTGTCAGCATGGTGAAGGTTGGCGGCTTGTTGCCGGCAGCTTCACGCCAAAGCCCTGCGATGGCCATGAACGGCGAGCCGTTGAGCGTGAAGCGATGCTTTGCCTTCGGATACTTCGTGCCCGTGAACTCGAAGAAGGCGGATGCCGGCACGAGGCAGCGTTTGCTGCCGGCGAATTGCCGGCCTTCGGAGCGGAAGTTGAACACTGGTCCGCCTTTCGGGCCGGCCGGCGGAAATCCAAACGTCATCGACGTCAGTTCAACAACGCCAGTGTCGCCGGCGGCGCGCATGATCGGGGCTGGATCGTTGATATGGATGTCATCAACCCGCGGCAGGTCAAGTTCGGTCTGATGGGTCGGGATCTCGAGTGCCAGCGACTCCAGCATCCGGCAATATTCAGCCCAGAGAATATGCTGCTCATAGTCGTTGCACATGGAAGGCTCCCGACCGGTCTGCCAGTTTACCTCACGCCAAACAAAGAGGCGATGGACCGCTCAACCCTCGCGGTCGCGCTCGAGCAGTATATCGGCCTCGATCGCCGCGTTGACGAAGGCGGCGCGGGCATAGCGCGCCTCTTGAAGGCCTTCCAGAACGCCAAGGCAGGCTTTACGGGCGGCGACGTGATAGCCGCCTGTCTTCACGGGCCATCGGTTCATGAGGATGTCAGCGGCCTGCGCGACACGCTCCACCTTGTAGATCGTGTTTCTGGACCTGCCAAGCGCCACGCGAACCGGCTCATCGAAATGCTGATCTTGCATGCTTCCCCTCCCGAACGCGATCGCGAGTCAATTCGGGGGAGGCAAGTTCGGTTCCACGGGAGCGATTTGCCAACGCAATAAACCCGCCTTCTGAAATCACTTTGCGCGCATCGGCCAAATGGCGGATTTGATTTGCTTGGTGATCCCGTCTGCCTAGGGCAGACTGCCTGCCGGGGCTGCAGGAGGAGAAATGCGAGCACGCGCAGCTACGATCTGCGATCTCGAAAGTGTCTTCCGCGATCTGTCCACGCGGATGTCGGACGAGTATGTGGCCGCCGGCAAGGACAGCAAGGTCGCCTACGACAATCTGATGATGAATTTGAAGGAAGGCCGGGCGCACGCGCTGGTCGACGGCGACAAGACGGTGGCGATCGTCGCCTGGCACGAAAACAGCGACGCCGCCGACACGCTGTTTGCCGCGCAGGAGGGTTTCTTCAGCGCCGCGACGGTCCGCTTCTGCAGGCGCCACATCCGCCACATTCAGGCGCTGGCCGGCAACCTGCCCATCCACTCGCGCAGCTGGCTGCAGCGGGCCGACGTCGGCAAATGGTTCCGTGTCATCGGTTATGTCGAACGCGGCCGGGAGAACGGCGCCACTGTGTTCGAATTGCCGCCGGCACGGGGAGCGTCAGCTGCGCGGGCTGCCTAGCGCTGGGCACCCTCGGATGCCATCACCGAAAAGCCCACCGCCAGGATGGCGATGGGCCGATATTCGCCTGCGATGGGCTCATATCGGGGGCTCAGATATCGGGCTGATCGAGTGCCTCGAAAATCACCCGTTCCAACGAACCGAACTCCTCTTCGATCTCGCTGACCTCAAGGCCTAAATGCCGAGCATCCAGGGCAGCTCGCGTGGTCAGGGTTCGAGCCGTTGCCTTGTTGGCAGGCAGTTCGCCCGGCAGGTGCTCGTGGATCCAGCCCTGCAGGAAATCAACGCCGCGCTCGCTCATCGATTTATCCCTTCCTTTATCTGGGGATCATTCACCCAGAATGACCCCAGAAGCGACGATCTGAGCCGTCAGGCTGGTGAGCCTGCCTCGCTTCACGAGCGTCGGTTTTTCGTAGATTCTCTTCATGGCGGTGCCTTTCGCGACAAATCGCTCGTCGGCAACAACGTCCGTCGCGGGGCAGCGTTCCCTGGCGGGCTGTTGAGCCCGCCCCCCTGGCACATCGTATTTGAGAACAGCCCCGCTCCCGCGAACCCGTGATGTTGATGCCGCGGCAGGTTGCGAAGCCAATGCGGGGCGTGGCATTTGTCGATGCCGATCATTGGGATGGCAAGCAGGACATGGCACGGCCACCAGACATCGCCCAACACCAGGCCCCGAGCGCAGGCGTCAGCCTGAACCGGGCGCTTTCCAAACTCGGCCTGTGTTCGCGCAAGCAGGCCGAGCTGCTGATCGCCGAAGGGCGCGTGCAGGTTGGCGGCAAGGTGGTGCGCGATCCGTCGCTGCGTGTCGATCTCGGCCGCGACCGCATCGCTGTCGACGGCGAGCAGATCGTCGGCGAGGCAAAAGTCTACCTGATGATCAATAAGCCGCGCGGACAGGTCACCACGCGCGATGACCCGCAGGATCGTGGCACCGTCTATGACTGCCTGGTGGAACTGGAGTTGCCTTTCGTGTCGCCGGTCGGCCGCCTCGACAAGGCCAGCGAAGGCCTGTTGCTGATGACCAACGACACGCGCTGGGCCAACGGCCTGCTCGATCCGGCCTCGCATGTCGCCAAGACCTATCATGTCCAGATCGGCACCGCGCCCGACGAAGCGATGCTGGCGCGCTTTCGCGACGGAGCGATCGTCGACGGCGAACTGCTGACCGCAAGTTCGATCGAACTGCTGCGCAGCGGCGGCCGCACTGCCTGGCTGGAAATCATGCTCGACGAGGGCCGCAACCGCCAGATCCGCCGCCTGCTCGGGGCATTCGACATCGAGGTGCTGAGGCTGGTTCGGGTGGCGATCGGCGGTTTGCAGCTCGGCGAGCTCGCCAAGGGCAAGGCGCGGCATCTGACATCGGAGGAATTGGCGGTGCTCGCGCGTTAAGAGGCAGGCTTGCTGAGAAACACTACTTCTGGTTCCACCTGCGTATCACCGGCTCGCTCAGATCGTGCTCATAGCCGAGGATGTTGAGGCTCGCGGTATCAAGCACGAAGTGCGCACCGCCTTCGGGTGGCAGACCGAGCCAGCGCGCGGCCAGCACGCGCAGGAAATGCGAGCTTGAAAACACCAGCACATTGCCCTCGATTGCCCGCAGCCCGGCGATGATCCTGTCGGCCCTGCCACCAACATCCGCTACCGACTCGCCGTCGGGACAGCCGTCACGGAACAATTGCCAGCCGGGGCGCTGCACAAGAATCTCCTTGGTCTTAACGCCCTCATAGGCGCCATAGTCCCATTCCTGCAGGTCGTCCTTCTTGACGGCAGCAGCGCCGAAGCCGGCAAGCGTGCAGGTGCTGAAGGCTCGCTGCGACGGGCTCGACCACACCGCCTGGAAGGACAGATCCTTGAGCCGGTCCGCCACGCCGCGAGCTGCCGCCTCGCCCTTTGCCGTCAACGGTATGTCGGTGCGGCCGGTGTGTTTTCCCGAAGCGCTCCACTCCGTCTCGCCGTGACGGACGAGGTAGATTTCGGGGTACGGATTGCTCATGCGCCGGCCTTTCGGTTTTACGTCCGCACCCTACCCGGGAGGGCCCGGCCAGCGCCAGCCACGTGCAGGCGGAAAAGGAAAGGCCGCAACCGAATCGGCTGCGGCCTTGTGCTCAAACGTCAGTGCCCGGAGCGGTCAGGCGGGCTGCAGATCGCCCGACAGCGCCAGGTCGGCTTCCTCGGACAATGTGCCGGCCATGGCGGCGGCGAACTTGGTCTGGTCGAGTTCGCCTTCCCAGCGCGCCACAACAATCGTCGCCACTGCATTGCCGACGAAGTTGGTCAGCGCCCGGCATTCCGACATGAAGCGGTCGACCCCTAGGATCAGCGCCATGCCGGCAACGGGTACCGTAGGCACGACAGAGAGCGTGGCGGCCAGCGTGATAAAGCCGGCGCCGGTGATGCCGGCGGCACCCTTGGAGCTCAGCATGGCAACCAGCAGCAGCAGAATCTGGTCGCCATAGGTGAGCGGCGTATCGGTCGCCTGGGCGATGAACAGCGCCGCCAGCGTCATGTAGATGTTGGTGCCGTCGAGGTTGAAGGAATAGCCGGTCGGGATGACCAGGCCGACCACCGAGCGGTTGCAGCCGGCGCGCTCCATCTTGGCCATCAGGCCGGGAAGAGCGGCTTCCGAGGACGAGGTGCCGAGCACCAGCAGCAGCTCTTCCTTGATGTAGCGGATCAAGGCGAGGATCGAGAAGCCGTTGTACCAAGCGACAGCGCCGAGCACGACCAGCACGAAGAGCAGCGACGTCAGGTAGAAGGTGCCGATCAGAAAGGCGAGGTTGGCAATCGCGCCGATGCCGTATTTGCCGACGGTGAAGGCCATGGCGCCGAAGGCGCCGATGGGGGCGGCCTTCATCAGGATGGCGACCAGGCGGAAGATAGGCGAGGTCAGCGCCTGCAGGAAATCGACGACCGGGCGGCCGCGCTCGCCGACCAGAGCGAGAGAGATGCCGAACAGTACCGAGAAGAACAGCACTTGCAGAATGTCGCCTTGCGCGAAGGCGCCGGTGATGGTGTCGGGGATGATGTTGAGCAGGAAGCCGACGATGGTCGTGTCATGCGCCTTCTCGGTGAAGGTGGCGACCTTCGAGGGGTCGAGCGTCGCCGCATTGATGTGCATGCCGGCGCCCGGTTGGACGACGTTGGAGACGACCATGCCGACGACCAGCGCCAGGGTCGAAAAGACCAGGAAATAGATCATCGCCTTGCCGGCGACACGGCCAACCTTTTTCAGGTCGGAGACGCCGGCAATGCCGGTGGTCACCGTCAGGAAGATGACCGGCGCGATCACCATCTTGACCAGCTTGATGAAGGCATCGCCGAGCGGCTTCAGCGAAGCACCGAGTTCGGGATAGAAATGACCGAGCAGCACGCCGGCGGCGATCGCCGTCAGGACCTGCACATAGAGATGACGGTAAAAGGGTAGCTTGCCGCGCGGTTCGGCGGCAGCGAATGCTGGCTGCATGACGTCCTCCATGGCGCCCCGATCGAAAGCTCGACCTCCCGGGGCAGTTGTTTTCCGCAGCCTTGCGACTGCTGTATCGGTGATTGCAACTGCCGTGCCAGACTGTGCGGCATTACCGCAGCCATTGATTTTGTTGGGTATTCGACCGATCGAGGCTGATGCCGCTCAACCTCAAGTGCGGACATCCGCATGATTGAATTGTGCTTTGTGCGAAATTATGCACAAATAGGGAATGTTGCAACGCCCTGCCGCGGTCCTGTCGCCGACGCCCGAGCAACTCGGCAAAAGCGCGCGTCGCGCCTGGCTGCTGTTTGCGGCGATCGCGCTGGTGATCGTGGTAACGGCGCTCACCGGCGCCGGCCTTTATGCGCGCCGCGCCGAGGTCGCGGCACTGGCGGCGCAAGGCCGCACCGATGCCAATCTGAAGGTTGCGCTGCTGCGCGCCGTGCTGGAAAGCCCGCGGGCGTTGCCGCTGCTCTTGTCCGAGGACCAGCAGGTGCACGACGCCCTGCAGAACAAGGGCGCTGTCACGATCGACGTGCTCAACCGCAAGCTCGAAGGGCTGGTCTCCGGCACCAAGGCTTCGGTGCTTTACGTCACCGGCGTCGACGGGTTTGCGATCGCCTCCAGCAACTGGCGCGAAACAACCAGCTTCGTCGGCAACGACTACGGTTTCCGCGCCTATTTCTCCGGCGCCATGCAATCCGGAACGGCCGAATATTTTG
Source organism: Mesorhizobium sp. P160187 (assembly GCF_057766425.1). NCBI lineage: Bacteria > Pseudomonadati > Pseudomonadota > Alphaproteobacteria > Hyphomicrobiales > Phyllobacteriaceae > Mesorhizobium > Mesorhizobium sp. P160187. Next base: position 2,799,991 of record NZ_JBYMDX010000003.1, on the reverse strand, counting down.
CGCTGGGCAACACCAGCAAGCGCCCCGGCCTCTACATTTCGCGGCGCGTCGGCAATGCGGCGGCGCCGCTCGGCGTCGTCGTCGTCAAGATGGAATTCGACCAGCTTGAAGCCGACTGGCATGAGGCCAACCGGCCGGCCTATGTCAGCGACGACCACGGCGTCGTGCTGATCACCAGCGTGCCGTCCTGGCGCTTCATGACCACCGCGCCGCTGGCCGGCCCGGTGGCTGCCGCCATCCGGAGCAGCCAGCAATTCGGCAACGCGCCGCTGATCCCCTTGCCGATCACACGCCCCGAGGCATTGAGCCCTGACGTGTCGATGGTGCATGCGATAACACCGGGCGGCAGCGATGCCGAATATCTCAGGCTTTCGACACTGGTCCAATCGACGCCATGGCGGCTCGATTATCTCGTGCCGGTCGAAGCGCCGATCGCGGCTGCGGTGCGTGAGATGCGGCTGCTGGCGCTGGGCGTCATGGTGCCGTTGCTGGCGCTGGCCGGCTATCTCCTGTGGCGCCGTCAGTCGGCGCAGATGCGCATCGCCGCCGAACAGGCGGCGCGCATCGAACTCGAGCGCCGCGTCGTCGAGCGTACGCATGACCTCAGCCTGGCGCGCGACCGGCTGCAGGCCGAGATCACCGATCATCGCAGCACCGAAGCCAAGCTGCAGGTCATGCAGCAGGAACTGGTGCAGGCGAACCGTCTTGCGACCCTCGGCCAGGTTGCCGCCGGCGTCGCGCATGAGATCAACCAGCCGGTGGCAACGATCCGCGCCTATGCCGACAATGCGCGTGTGTTCCTGGAGCGCAAGCAGACCGCCTCGGCCGAGAAGAACCTTGGCGCGATTGCCGCGCTGACCGAGCGCATCGGCGGCATCACCGAAGAGTTGAAGGTCTTTGCCCGCAAGGGGCGCACGGCAGCCGAACCGGTCGAACTGCGCGGCGTCGTCGAGGGCGCCGTGGTGCTGCTCAGAAGCCGCTTTGCCGGCCGGCTGGACGCGCTCGATATCACGCTGCCGCCGGTAACGCTCAAGGTGATGGGCAACCGGCTGCGGCTCGAACAGGTGCTGATCAACCTGTTCCAGAATGCGCTGGAAGCGCTGGACGGCCGCGACGGCGCCAGGGTGGAGGTTTCGGCCCAGGAGACGGCCGACGGCGTGGCGCTTGCCGTCGCCGACAATGGGCCGGGCATTTCGCCTGCCATCCTCAAGTCATTGTTCACGCCGTTCAACACCTCGAAGGAAAAAGGCCTCGGGCTCGGCCTCGTCATCTCGCAGGACATCGTCGCCGACTATGGCGGACGCATCGAGGTGGCGAGCGGCAGAGACGGCACGCGCTTCACCGTTCACCTCGCCAGGGCAGCATGATGGACACCGCACCGGTCGTATTGATCGACGACGACAGCGAATTGCTGATGGCCACGCGGCAGACGCTGGAACTCGCTGGTTTTTCCGTCTCGGCCTTTGCGGTGGCGAACGAGGCGCTGGCCGGGCTCGACGCCAATTTTCCCGGCGTGGTGGTGTCCGACATCCGCATGCCCGGCATTGACGGCCTTCAGCTCTTCGACCGCGTCTTGCAGCTCGATGCCGACATTCCGGTCATCCTGGTCACCGGGCATGGCGACATCGCGGTTGCGGTCAAGGCGATCAAGGATGGCGCCTACGACTTCATCACCAAGCCCTTCGCCGCCGACCGGCTGGCGCAAAGTGTGGCACGGGCGGCGGAAAAGCGCCGGCTGGTGATGGAGAACCGCGCCTTGCGCAAAAGCGCCGAACAGGCGCAGGACGGCCTGCCGCTGATCGGGCAGACGCCGGCGATGGAGCGATTGCGCCGGACGCTGCGGCAAATCGCCGATACCGATGTCGACGTTCTGGTGACCGGCGAGACCGGCTCCGGCAAGGAGGTGGTGGCGAGCCTGCTGCATCGCTGGAGCCGCCGCGCTAGGGGCAATTTCGTGGCGCTGAATTGCGGCACGCTGCCGGACACGGTGATCGAAAGCGAACTGTTCGGCCATGAGGCCGGCGCCTTCACCGGCGCACAGAAGAAGCGCATCGGCCGCATCGAGCATTCGAGCGGCGGCACGCTGTTTCTCGACGAGATCGAAAGCATGCCGGCCTCGACCCAGGTGCAGATGCTGCGGGTGCTGGAAATGCGCGAGGTGACGCCGCTCGGCACCAATGAAATCCGCCCGGTCGACCTGCGCGTCGTCGCCGCCGCCAAGGTCGATCTCGGCGATGCCAGCCGGCGCGGCGCCTTCCGCGAGGATCTCTACTACCGGCTCAATGTGGTGACGATCTCGATCCCGCCGCTGCGCGAACGCCGCGACGACGTCGCCCTGCTGTTCTTCTACTTCGCCGAGCGTGCAGCCGCCCGCTTCCGCCGGCAAATGCCAGCCGTGCCTGCCTCAGTGCACCGCCATCTGAGCCAGCACGACTGGCCGGGCAATGTGCGTGAACTCGCGCATTTCGCGGAGCGTTTCGTGCTGGGACTGGAGGAAGCGGCGCAAGCGCCACCTGCCGCATCGGCGGTGCCGGATGACGCCAGTTCATTGCCGGAACGGCTGGAACGCTATGAGGCCGATGTCATCCGCGAGGCACTTGGCCGCAATGACGGCGATGTCCGGCGCACGATCGAAGCGCTCGGCATTCCGCGCAAGACCTTCTACGACAAGCTGCAGCGGCACGGCATCGTGCGCAGCGATTTTTCCAGGTAATTCATTTTCCAGGTAATTCAGGCCTGTGGAACCGAAAGCAGGGTAGATATTGTGAACCGGCGCAAAAAAACCGTGGCAAGTCGGCATCAGAAAGTGTTGAAGACCGCATCGGCGGCCTTCGGCACGGCGCGATCCGGTTGCGCTCGGCAGATGTTGATGATTTGTTGCCGGTCAGCGGAGAATGAATGATGCGAGAACCTGTCGGTCAAGATGAATATGGATCGACCAACCCGTTCGATCCGGACGATCTGACGAATTTGAACGCGATCGGCCCGGCCATGGGCGGCGGCAACGACTTCGAGAAATACGCCGTTGCCGTGATCATCGTCTTCGGCGCGCTGATCATTGGTGGGCTGATGGCCGCTTCCATGACCTTTGGTCACCGCAACGGCTTCCTGTTTGCGCTTGGCGGCGCAACCGCGGCCTGGATATCGGGCAATGCGCTGCTCCTCGACCGTCCCCGCATCTACGCGGCGTTCGTCGTGATCGCGGCGCTGATGCTCGTCGGGTCGACGCTTACGCTCGTCCTCTGATCAATCTCTTGTTTTGATCAGTAGCCAATCGCCTCGCCGGATGCGGCGCGGCTGTCGATGGCGCCGTTGTAACGGGCGCCGCCGCCCTTCTCGATTTCCGCCAGGCTCTTGCCGCCGACAAGAATGCCGGCAGCCTGACCCCAGGTAGAATCCGCGAGATCGAGGTGGTAGCCCATGCCGGCCAGCAGTTTTTCAGCGTCGGGCGACAGGCCGAACGGTTCGACATAGATCGTGTCGGGCAGCCATTGATGGTGGATGCGCGATGCGTCGATCGCCTCCTGGATGTTCATGCCGTGGTCGATGACGTTGACGATGGCTTCCAGCGTGATGGTGATGATGCGCGAGCCGCCGGGGCTGCCGATAACCATGAACGGCTTGCCGTCCTTGGCGACGATGGTCGGGCTCATCGATGACAGCGGCGTCTTCTTCGGCTGGATGGCATTGGCCTCTCCCTGCACGAGACCGTAGAGGTTGGGCACGCCAGGCTTCTGGGTGAAATCATCCATCTCGTTGTTGAGCAGGATGCCGCTTCCGTCCGCGACCACGCCGGCGCCGAACGAGCCGTTCAGCGTATAAGTGACCGCGACCGCATTGCCGTCATCGTCGATGATCGAATAGTGCGTCGTTTCCTTCGACTCGCCGAAGCCCTTCGGCATCAAATCCTGCGAGACGCCGGCGCGGAACGGGTCGATCTTGTCGCGGATCTCCTTGGCGTAACCCTTGTCGAGCAGTTTCGAGACCGGATTGTCGACGAAATCGGGATCGCCGAGCGCCGAGTTGCGGTCCACATAGGCGTAACGCATCGCCTCGACCATGACATGCACCGTCTCGGCCGAGCCGGCGCCGAGATAGGACAGCGGGTAGCCCTCCAGCACGTTGAGGATTTCGCAGATGATAACGCCGCCGGAGCTTGGCGGCGGCGAGGACGTGATCTCATAGCCGCGATAGGTGCAGCTCACCGGTTGCAGCTCGCGTACCTTATATTGCTCGAAGTCTGCCTTGGCCAGAATGCCGCCCCTGGCGCCGCTCGCCTTGACGATGGCGTCGGCGATGGCGCCTTTGTAGAAGGCGTCGGCGCCTTTTTCGGAGATGGCGGCGAGCGAGGCTGCAAGATCGGGCTGGAGGAGACGCTCGCCGGCGCCATAGGGTTTGCCGTCCGGCTTCAGGAAGATGGCGGCGGCGGCAGGGTCCTTCGCCAGCCGTGCGGCATTGCTTGCGAATGAAGCAGCGTCGCCCTGGTCGAGGATGAAGCCATCCTTGGCATAGGCAATTGCCGGCGCCATCAAATCCTGGCGTGGCAGCGTGCCATATTTTTCACGAGCCATCTCGAACCCTGCCACGGAACCCGGTACGCCGACCGCAAGGTAGCCATCAAGGCTGGCGCCCTTCACCGGATTGCCGTCCTTGTCGAGATACATGGTCTTGGTTGCCGCCAGCGGAGCGCGCTCGCGGAAATCGAGGAAGGTCGATTTGCCGTCCTTGAAGCGGATGGTCATGAACCCGCCACCGCCGATATTGCCGGCATTAGGGTAGACGACGGCGAGCGCATAGCCGACGGCGACCGCCGCATCGACGGCATTGCCGCCCTTCTTCAGCACCTCGACGCCGACTTCCGACGCCAGATGCTGGGCGGTGACGACCATGCCGTGCTCGCCCTTCGCCGGTTGAGGCGAGGCGGCATGGAGCGCGCCGGATGGCGCGAGCGCAATTGCGAGCGAAAGGGTGACGCCAATCAGCGTCCGGCGGGTCAAGGGCATGGCGGTGCTCCAAGTGCAGTGTGGCTAGAAGACCTACATGGAGCGGCCGAGTCCATCATCAATATGAGCGAACATATATTGGTGTTCGCCTGCTGGCGGAGGCAAGCTGATCTCCCCCCTGTGGTGGAGATTAGCCAATCTCAAACAATCCCGCCTGAACCGGCCACAACCGCCGGCCGTTCCGCCGCGACCTTCGCCCGGTAGCCCGCCGCGCGATATGCGGCGACTGGATCGATGGCGCCGCCTGTGTTCAGCCGCGCCATGGCCAGGATCGGCTCGACATCGGTGCGGTAGGCAGCTTTCAGCGTCTGCGTCGCCATCAGCGCATCATTGCCGTCTTGGAAACCCTCGAGCGCCTTGCGGTCGACCAGCAGCGCCTGCGCATAGGCGCGCTGCACCTCGACTGCCGACAGCATCAGGCTTTCGATCGGGTCGGTGACGTTGTGGCTCTGGTCGAGCATGTGGGCGGGGTCGAACCCTTCCGCGCCCGACAGTTCGGCATCGACCAGTTCGTTGAAGACCAGGAACAGCCGGTAGGGATCGATCGAGCCGGCATCGAGGTCGTCGTCGCCATATTTGGAATCGTTGAAGTGGAAGCCGCCGAGCTTTTTGAATTGGATCAGCCGCGATACGATCATCTCGATGTTGACATTGGGCGCATGGTGGCCGAGGTCGACCAGGCAGAACGCCTTGTCGCCCAGCTCCTTGGCGATCATGTAATTGGTTCCCCAGTCCTGCACGACCGTGGAGTAAAAAGCCGGCTCGTACATCTTGTGCTCGGTGAACAGCTTCCAGTCAGCCGGCAAACCGGCATAGATCTCCTTCATCGCGTCGAGGTAGCGCTCGAAAGCCCTGGCGAAATTGACCTGGCCGGGGAAATTCGAGCCGTCGCCGATCCACACCGTCAGCGCTTTGGAACCAAGCGTCTTGCCGATCTCGATGCATTCGAGATTGTGCTCGACCGCTTGCCGGCGGGTGCCGGCATCGGCATGCGACAGCGACCCGAACTTGTAGGACAGATTTTGGTCCCTGGCATCCGAGAAGGTGTTGGAATTCATGGCGTCGAAGCCGAGGCCGAAGCGCGAGGCCGCCTGCTTCAGCCGGTTCGGATCGGCCTTGTCCCACGGTATATGCAGCGAGACGGTCGGCGTCGCCTGCGTCAGCTGGCTGATGACGGCGCAGTCCTCGATCTTGTCGAAAATGTCGCGCGGCTCGCCGGCGCCGGGAAAGCGGGCAAACCGCGTGCCGCCTGTGCCGACGCCCCAGGACGGAATGGCGACGGCGAATTTCTCGACCTTGTCGCGGATGGCATCGATGGCGATGCCGCGGCGGTCGAGGCGTTCGCCGAGAGAGGCGTAGTCGCGCTCGAGGTCGGGTTTGCGCTGGGCGTTGTGGCTGGAGACGAGATCGGCGGCGATGATGGTTTCGGACAAGTGCTATTCCTCCCAATGCGTTCAGTCAGCGCTGCCCCTCATCCGGCCCTTCGGGCCACCTTCTTCCCTTATAGTGACGGGGAGAAGAGAAGCGCTCCGCTCTTAACTCAGCGCGTAAAGCTCTGCGCGTTGCCGGCGTCGACGTTGATGATGTTGCCGGTGGACTTGGCCGACATGTCGGAGGCGAAGAAATAGATCGCTTCGGCGACGTCTTCCGGAAACACCGAGCGCTTCAGCATCGAGCGCGAGCGGTAGTGTTCTTCCAGATCGTCGGTCGACATCTTGTAGGCGGCGGCGCGCTGTTCCTTCCACTCGCCGGTCCAGATCTTCGAACCGCGCAGCACGGCGTCCGGATTGACGACATTGACCCGGATCTGGGCTTCCGCGCCTTCCAGCGCCAGGCAGCGGGCGAGATGGATTTCGGCCGCCTTGGCGGTGCAATAGGCGGCGGCGTTGGGTGACGCGGCAAGGCCGTTCTTGGAGGCGACGAAGACGACATTGCCGCCGATCTTCTGGGCGCGAAACAGCCGGAAGGCTTCGCGCGAGACCAGGAAATAGCCGGTCGACAATATGTCCATGTTCTTGTTCCACAGCACCAGCGTCGTCTCCTCGATCGGCGCCGAGGAGGCGAGGCCTGCGTTGGAGACGAGAATATCAATGCCGCCGAACTCGACGGCTGTCTGGGCGAAGCCGGAAATCACCTGCTCCTCCGCGGTGACGTTGATCAGCACCGGCCGAACGAAGTCCTTGCCATAGGCTTTCGCCAGTTCGTCATTGGCGCTGGCAAGTGCGGCCTCGTCGATATCGGCCAGCACGACGCAGGCGCCTTCGCGCAGCAGTCGGCTGGCGGTGGCGCGGCCGATGCCGCCGGCGCCGCCGGTGACCAGCGCGATCTGGCCCGCGAGCGACTTCGGCTTCGGCATGCGCTGCAGCTTCAGATCCTCGAGCAGCCAGTATTCGATGTCGAAGGCTTCCTGCGCCGGCAGGCCGACATAGGACGAGACGGTCGAGGCGCCGCGCATGACGTTGATGGCGTTGACGTAGAACTCGCCCGAGATGCGGGCGGTGGCCTTGTCGCCGGCGAAGGTGAACATGCCGACGCCGGGCATCAGGTAGACCACGGCGTTGGGGTCACGGATCGGGGGCGAGTCCGGATGCTTGCAGCTGTCGTAATAGGCCTGGTAGCCGACACGGTACTCAGCAATATCGTCGGCGAGGCGCGCAATCACGGCTTCGACGTCGGGCTTCGCTGGGTCGAACTCGATAACCAGCGGGCGGATTTTTGTGCGCAGGAAATGATCCGGGCATGAGGTACCGAGTGCCGCCAGCGGGCGCAAATCCCTGGAGTTGACGAATTCGAGCACAGCGGCGGAATCGTCGAAATGGCCGAGCTTGTGGCTCTTCTCCGAAATCAGGCCGCGGATCCTCGGCATCAGTCTCGCCGCGATGGCGCGGCGCTCAGCGGCGTCTAGCGATTTGACGACTTCGCCGCCGAAGATGGCGAGACCCTCGGAGCGGCGCTCGAACCATTCGATCGCCTGGTTGATGACCGAGATCGTCGTCTCATAGCACTCCTTGGGTGTGTCGCCCCAGGTGAACAAGCCGTGGCTTTCGAGGATGACGCCCTTGGCCTCGGGGTGTTCGACGCAGAATTTCTCCAGCCAGAGGCCAAGTTCGAAGCCCGGCCGCTTCCACGGCAGCCAGCCGATGGCGTCACCGAATATCTCCTTGGTCAACGCCTTGGAATCCTTGGCCGCGGCAATCGCGATAATGGCATCGGGATGCATGTGATCGACGAACGGCTTCGGCACATAGGCGTGCAGCGGCGTGTCGATCGAGGCCGCGCGCGGGTTGAGATTGAAGGTGCAGTGGGGAAGATAGCCCACCATCTCGTCCTCATGCGCGACGCCGCGATAAAGGCCTTTCAGCGCCTGCAGTTTGTCCATGTAAAGCGTGGCGAAACCGTCCAGCTTGATCGAGGCGCTGTCGCCGCCCGAGCCCTTGACCCATAGCACTTCGACTTCGGCGCCGGAGAGCGGGTCCTTCTGCCGGATCTTGGACGAGGTGTTGCCGCCGCCATAATTGGTGACACGCTTGTCGGAGCCGAGCGTGTTGGAGCGATAGACCAGAAGCTCAGGCTCGCTCAGCCCCTTGGCTTTAGCATCGTCCCAAAGGTTGGCAAGGCGCGAGCCGGAGCGCTTGTCGAGCATGATTATCCTCCCTGGGACGCAAAAGGCGCGGTCCATTTTGCCGGAAATGTCTACGCAAGCATCTCGGTTGTCAATCATAAACGATCAAGATCGATCATATTGCACTGCACAATGAAATTATATGAGCGGAAATGATTGACACTGGTGGTTTTCTAGTGCCTCATGACCATGCAGGGAGGAACCATGCACGAAAAAGAGCGCCACAGGATCATTCTGTCCGCCGTCCAGGAAAAGCCTGTGGTGACGGTGCAGGAGATGGTCGACCTGACTGACTCCTCCGAGGCGACGATCCGGCGCGATATCGCGGCTCTTCATGTGCAAAAGCGCCTGCGTCGCGTGCGTGGCGGCGCCGAGGCGATCTCGCCACCGCAGTTCATCGGCCTCGCCGGCCGGCCCTTTTCCGTCAACGAAACGCTTAATGCTTCGCAGAAGCGCGCGATTGCGCGCGAAGCGGTGGAGCTGTGCAAGGACGGCGAGCCGATCATCATCAATGGCGGCACCACCACCTTCCAGATGGTGCATTTCCTGACCGGACGCCGCATGCCGATCTTCACCAATTCGTTCCCCATCGCCGAGCACCTGCTCAAGCATTCGAAGAACACCGTCATGCTGTCGGGCGGCACCATCTACCGCGAGCAGAACATCATCCTCTCGCCCTTCGACAATGACGTGACGCGCAATTTCTACGCGCGCCGCATGTTCATGGGCGCTCAAGGGCTCGGGCCGCTTGGCCTGATGGAAGGCGACCCGCTGCTGATCCAGGCGGAGCAGAAACTGATCGACCAGGCCGACGAACTGGTGGTGCTGGTCGACTCATCGAAATTCCGCCAGCGCTCGAGCCTGATCCTGTGCGGGCTGAAGCGCATCGCCACCGTCATCACCGATGACGGCATCGAGGATCGCGAAGCCAACATGCTGGAGACCGCGGGTGTGACGCTGATCGTCGCCCGCAGATCGGTAAAGGAAGAATCTTCACTGCAGGCCTGAGACCAGCCGCAGCGACGATGGAATGCAACGCTCAAGGGAGGAAATACGATGAGCTTTCTGAAGAAATTGATGGTGACGGCCGCGTTCTCGGCCGCCATGTTCGTGAATGCCGCCTATGCCGAGAACGTCAAGATCGCGCTGGTGGTGAAGTCGCTCGGCAACGGCTTCTTCGACGCCGCCAATAAGGGCGCCGAAGAGGCGGCCAAGGAACTCGGCGATGTCGACATCATCTACACCGGCCCGACCAAGGCGACCGCCGAAGCGCAGATCGAAGTGGTCAATTCGCTGATCGCGCAGAAGGTCAACGCCATTGCGATTTCGGCCAATGACGCCGACGCGCTGGTGCCGGTGCTGAAGAAGGCGATGGAGCGCGGCATCACCGTCATCTCGTGGGATTCGGGCGTCGCCAAGGAAGGCCGCCAGTTGCATCTCAACCCGTCCGACACCGGCCTGATCGGCGAGACCATCATCAAGCTTGCCGCCGACTATCTGCCGGAAGGCGGCGAAGTCGCCATTCTGTCGGCTTCGTCGACCGCGACCAACCAGAACGCCTGGATCGACGCGGCCAAGAAAATCCTGCCGGAAAAATTCCCAAAGATCAAACTCGTCGCCACCGTCTACGGCGATGACGATTCGGCCAAGAGCACCGACGAAGCCAAGGGCCTGCTGAAATCCTATCCGAACCTCAAGGCGATCATCGCGCCGACCACCGTCGGCGTCGTTGCCGCTGCCCAGGTCGTCACCGACGCGAACCTGATCGGCAAGGTCAATGTCACCGGTCTCGCGCTGCCGTCGGAGTTCAAGAAGTTCATCGACAACGGTTCCAGCCAGGCGGTTGCCCTCTGGAATCCGATCGACCTCGGCTACTCCGCCGTCTACCTCGCTCATGATCTGGCGGTGAAGAAGGAAGAGGCAAAGCCGGGCGCAACGCTGTCGATCGGCCGCGTCGGCAAGGTCACGCTCGATGACAGCAACTCGGCTGCGATGGCTCCGCCCTTCCAGTTCGACAAGTCCAACATCGAAAAGTTCTCCAAGATCTATTGATCTCGGACGTCTCGGACCAAGCGCGGCGGGACCAAAATCCCGCCGCGACTTTAAACGGACCTTGTTTCAGGGCTTGATACGGATATGGACACGACAGCCCAGCACGGCATTGCGAAGGAGGAGCCCACGGGTCCTGCCCCGCGCCTGACGCTGTCCGGCGTCTCCAAAAGCTTTCCCGGCGTGCGCGCGCTGCACAATGTCAGCCTGTCGCTTTACCCCGGCCAGGTTACGGCGCTGATCGGTGAAAACGGCGCCGGCAAGTCGACGCTGGTCAAGATCATGACCGGCATCTACCAGCCGGACGCCGGCACGATCAGCATTGACGGCCAGGCCGTCACCCTGCCCAGCGCGCATGCCGCCTTCGGCCACGGCGTCACTGCCATTCATCAGGAAACCGTGCTGTTCGACGATCTGAGCGTCGCCGAAAACATTTTTCTCGGCCATGCGCCGCGCACGCGGCTAGGCACCATCGACTGGCGCACCATGCGAAAACACGCGCGCGAAGTGCTCGACACCATGCATGCCGGCCATATCGACGCCGATGCGCGGCTGAAAGACCTCGGCATCGCCAACAAGCATCTGGTAGCGGTTGCTCGCGCGATGTCGATCGATGCGCAGATCGTCATCATGGATGAGCCGACCGCAGCCCTTTCGATGAAGGAGATCGAGGAGCTTTTCCTGCTGATCGAATTCCTCAAGGAGGAAGGCAAGGCGATCCTGTTCATCAGCCACAAGTTCGACGAGATCTATCGGATCGCCGATCGCTACACCGTGTTCCGCGACGGCGAGATGGTTGGCGAGGGCCTTATCAAGGATACCGGCCAGAGCCAGATCGTGCGCATGATGGTCGGCCGCTCGGTCGATCACATCTTTCCGCAACGCAAGGCCGAGATCGGCGCGCCGGTGCTGTCGGTCGCTGGCCTTTCGCACCCGACCGAATTCAACGACATCGGCTTCGAACTGCACAAGGGCGAGATCCTCGGTTTCTACGGCCTTGTCGGCGCCGGGCGGTCAGAGGTGATGCAGGCGATTTCAGGCATCACCCGCATATCGGGCGGCACGATAACGCTGGAAGGTAAGGTGATCACGCCGAAATCGGCGGCGGATTCCATCGAAGCCGGCATCGTCTACGTGCCGGAGGAACGCGGCAAGCAGGGCGTGGTGATCGGCCTGCCGATCTTCCAAAACGTCTCGCTTCCCTCGCTCAAGCGCACCTCCAAATCCGGCCTGCTGCGATTGTCGGAAGAATTCGCGCTCGCCCGCTCCTACACCGAGCGGCTTGACCTCAGGGCCTCCTCGCTCAGCCAGGATGTCGGCACGCTGTCGGGCGGCAACCAACAGAAGATCGTCATCGCCAAATGGCTGGCGACGGCGCCCAAGGTGATCATCCTGGACGAGCCGACCAAGGGCATCGACATCGGCTCCAAGGCCGCCGTGCACGGCTTCATGGCGGAGCTCGTCGCGCAGGGCCTGTCGGTGATCATGGTGTCGTCGGAACTGCCGGAGATTCTCGGCATGTCCGACCGCGTCGTCGTCATGCGCGAAGGGCTGGTTGCGGCGGTCTACGACAATAAGGGGCTGGACGCCGAAACGCTGGTCCGGACGGCAGCGGGGATCGCGGCATGAAGGCTCTCCTTAAATACCGCGAGATCTGGCTGGCAGCGGCGATCGTCGTTTTGATTGCTCTGATCTCGACGCGCTTCCCGGCCTTTGCCGACCCCGGCAATCTCGCCCAGGTGTTCAACGACACCTCGATCCTGATGATTCTGGCGCTGGGACAGATGGTCGTCATCCTGACCCGCTCGATCGACCTGTCGATGGCCTCCAACCTGTGCTTCACCGGCATGGTGGTGGCGATGCTGAACGCGGCGCATCCGGCGATCCCGATCCCGCTGCTGATTGTCATCGCGCTCGCCGTCGGACTGGTGCTCGGCGCCATCAACGGCATGCTGGTGTGGCGGCTGAACATCCCTTCGATCGTGGTGACGGTGGGCACGCTGACCATCTATCGCGGCGCCACCTTCGTCCTGTCCGGCGGCGCATGGGTCAATGCCGACAAGATGAGCCCTGAGTTCATCGGCTTCCAGCGCGCAGCTTTCCTGGGCATTCCGGTTCTGTCCTGGATCGCCATACTGGTCCTCGCGCTGTTCTTCGTGGTGATGACGCGAACCGCGCTTGGCCGTTCGATCTATGCCATCGGCGTCAACCCCACGGCGTCGGTCTATGCCGGCATCGATGTCGGCCGAACCAAATTCATCGTCTTCTGCATTTCCGGCATGATCGGCGGGCTCGCCGGTTATCTCTGGATTTCTCGTTATGTCATCGCCTCGGTCGAGGTCGCCAATGGCTATGAACTCAATATCATCGCCGCCTGCGTCATCGGCGGCATTTCGATTGCCGGCGGCATCGGCTCGGTCGGGGGCGCGGTGTTAGGGGCGCTGTTCCTCGGCATCATTTCCAACGCGCTGCCCGTCATCAACATCTCGCCCTTCTGGCAGATGGCGATTTCAGGCAGCGCCATCATCCTGGCCGTCGTGCTCAACGCGCGTGGCGAACGTCAGCAGGGGCGGATTATCCTGAGGAAAGCGGAAGCGGCATGACCGACACCCCCGCCCCGCGCCACATTCCCGACCGGCTCGACAAGCCGCTCTCCTCGGCGATCTTTTCCTGGGAGGCGCTGCTGGTCGTCGTGGCGGTCGCCATCTTCGCCATCAACAGTTTCGCCTCGCCCTATTTCCTCGACGCCTACTCCCTGTCGGATCTGACTTTCAATTTCACCGAGAAAGGCCTGATCGCCTTCGCCATGGCGCTGCTGATCATTTCGGGCGAGATCGACCTGTCGGTCGCCGCCATCATCGCGCTCGCCTCGACTATGATGGGCATGGCGGTGCAGGCCGGCGCCGACACGCCGGTGCTGGTGGCGATCGGCATCGTCGTCGGGCTCGGCTGCGGCGCTTTCAACGGGCTCCTGGTGACGAGGCTCGGCCTGCCGTCCATCGTCGTTACCATCGGCACGATGAGCCTGTTTCGCGGCATTGCCTTCATCGTCCTGGGCGATCAGGCCTACAAAGGCTATCCTGAGAGTTTTGCTTTCTTCGGCCAGGGCTATGTCTGGTGGGTGGTGTCGTTCGAACTGGTGCTCTTCCTCATCGCGGCCGTCGCCTACTGGTTCCTGCTGCATCGCACCAGCTTCGGCCGCCGTGTCTTTGCCATCGGCAACAATCCGGTCGCGGCACAGTTTTCCGGCGTTCGCGTCGGCCGCATCAAATTCATCCTGTTTTGCCTGACAGGGCTGATGGCCGGCATCGCCTCGGTGCTGATCACCTCTCGGCTCGGCTCGACGCGACCGTCCATCGCGCAGGGTTACGAGCTCGAAGTCATTACCATGGTGGTGCTCGGCGGCGTCAGCATTCTGGGCGGCTCCGGCAGCATTTTAGGCGTCGTGCTCGCCGCCTTCATCATGGGGCTGGTGACCTTCGGCCTCGGCCTGCTCAACGTGCCCGGCATCGTCATGTCGATCTTCATCGGCCTGCTCTTGATCTTCGTCATCGCGCTGCCGATCGTCTGGCGACAGCTGCGTGGTAACAGCTGATGCCTGAGAAATACGCCTTCAAGATGCAGCTCAAACCCGGCATGAAAGCCGAGTACAAAAAGCGCCACGATGAGATCTGGCCGTCGCTGGTGGCGCTGCTGAGAGAGGCCGGCGTCGCCGATTATTCGATCCATCTCGATGAAGACACCAACATCCTGTTCGGCGTGCTGTGGCGGCGGGACGACCATGGCATGGCCGACCTGCCGAAGCGTCCGGTGATGCAGCGCTGGTGGGCGCACATGGCCGACATCATGGAGACCAGGCCGGACAACCAACCGGTGGCCATCCCCCTGGAAACAATGTTCCATATGGCATGAGTGCGCTGCGCCACATCGCCGTCATCGACATCGGCAAGACCAACGCCAAGGTGGCGCTGGTCGATCTCGTCACGCTGAGCGAGGTGGGGTTGCGCCGCATGGCGAACGCGCCGCTGCGACAAGCGCCCTATCCGCATCACGATGTCGAGGCGCTGTGGACGTTTATCCTCAACAGCCTTGCCAGCCTCGACCGCGAACAGCGTATCGACGCGATTTCGATCACCACGCATGGTGCGACCGGCGTGCTGGTCGACGCCTCGGGCGAGCTGGTGCTGCCTGTCCTAGACTATGAGTTCGATGGCCCCGACAGGTTGGCGGCGGAGTATGATGCTGTTCGTCCGCCCTTCGCCGAAACCGGTACACCGCGCCTGCCGGTCGGTCTCAATCTCGGCGCGCAATTCTTCTGGCTTGAGAAGCGTTTCCCCACCGAATTCGCCAAGGCCGCCGCGATGCTGATGTATCCGCAATACTGGGCGCTGCGCCTGACCGGCGTTGCCGCCAACGAGGTGACCTCGCTCGGCTGCCACACCGATCTGTGGAGCCCTTGGGAGGCGGACTTTTCCTCGATGGTCGACAGGCTGGATTGGCGCAGGCTGATGGCATCGGTGCGGCCGGCCAGGGGCCAGCTCGGCCCGATCCTGCCGGCGCTTGCCGCGCGCACCGGGCTCGATCCGCAGACCCCGGTTTTCTGCGGACTGCACGATTCCAACGCCTCCCTATTGCCGCATCTTCTGTCCGACGAGCCGCCCTTCTCGGTCGTCTCGACCGGCACCTGGGTGGTATCGATGGCGGTCGGCGGCAGAGAGATTGCGCTCGATGCTGCGCGCAACACGCTGGTCAATGTCAGCGCGCTGGGCGACCCCGTGCCCTCGGCGCGTTTCATGGGTGGCCGTGAGTTTTCCCGGCTGACCAAGAACAAGCCGCAGGACTGCAGCGGCAGCGAGGTGCTGGCCGTTCTGACAAAAAAGATGCTGCTTTTGCCTTCTACCCAGCAGCGATCAGGTCCGTTCCCGCACCATGCCGCGGCATGGCTTGGTGCCGAGGGCATCAGCAAAGGCGAGCGGTTCGCCGCCATTTCCTTCTATCTGGCACTGATGACGGCGACCTGCCTCGAGCTGATCGGCGCCGACGGCCCGACCACCGTGGAAGGACCGTTTGCTCGCAACCGGCTCTTTGTCGGCATGCTGGCGGCAGCGACCGCGCGCATCGTCATCGCCTCCGAGGCGGCCACCGGCACCAGCATCGGCGCGGCGCTGCTGGCAACGGATCAGTCCGTTCCACACGGCAAGGGCGAGAGAACTGAACCGCAGACCGACCCGGTCTGGGCGGCCTATGTCACCGCGTGGCGCGCGGCAGTCGAGGCGCAAGGCTGATCACAAAATCCGCTTGCCAAAGGCCGACATGACGAAGTTGATGGCGTCGGCGCCGATCCGCGGCTCCAGACCGGCGGTCAGTCCGGAAACGTCCATCGACAGCAGACCGCCGGACAGCGCGATCGCCTCCATCGCCTGATGCGTCTCGCGCACCGTCAGCCCGCCGGAGCCCGCAGCCCAGCCGGCGAATTCGGTCGCCGTCGGCGAATAGCTGAGATGGAAGCCTTGCGTGCCCGAGGTGGCGATGCGGATCGCCTCGTGCATGAGGTCGCGCATGCCCATGGCGTCGATGTCGGTCATGGTGAAGGCCGAGACACGCGAATCCTTGAGCACCCTTGCCTCCGCCGGATCGGCATGGCGCAGGCCGACGATGACGACATTTTCCGGCGACAGCTGCGGCTGCAGTGCGCAGGGCTTGTGATCGAGACCGAGCGCGCGGGCCAGCACCGAGACTTCAGGCATGTCTTTGGCCTCCTCGTCCTCGGGCATCAGGGCGGCGATGGAATCGATCCAGATCAGGCCGAAGGAATGCGTCGCGCGCGCCGTTGCGGTCAGCGCCTTGTGGGCGATACGGCGATCGGCGCCGGCAGCGAGCCGGATCAAGCCCGAGGGCGGCCGCTCGACGTCGGCGAGTTCGACCACGTCGAAATTCATCGCCTCCAGACGCGCGCCGGTTCCCTCGCGGGCGATAATCCCGCCGGCTTCCGGTTCGGCCGAGATCGACACCATCTTGCGGCCGGAGAAATCCGCGACGTCGTGCATCGGCGCCTTCTCGACATATTCCGAGGTCATCGCCAGAAGCATGGCGCCATAATTCATGCGGAAGGCGACACGGTCGCCGACGGTAGGTCGCGGATCGGCATCCTGCACATCGAGCAGCAGATGGTCGCTGGAAGCGCCGAGCACCCTCACCCCTTTGGCGATCGGCGTCAGCCCTTCGACCAGCACGTCCTCGCGGCCTATATTGGCGATGGCGCGCAGCCGGTCGCCCTCGTCGGCGAAGACCGGCTGGTTGCCGAAGGCGTCGTAGCCGGATGTGCCGATCGGCCGCGAAGGCTTGAGTTTGACCTCGATGATGTCGCTGGTCAGCCGGCAGGCATCGGGTTCGAGTTCGGGCCACGGCACGTCGCGAAAGGTTTCGACACCGCCTTGCAGGATCGCCTCGCCCACGCGCAGATTGTTGATGCCGGGCGGCAGCTTGCTTTCGAGCAGCAGCGTCAGCGACGACGAGGCGCCGCCGGAAATGAAGTCGAGGCTTTTGCCGGACAGGCGCTCGGTCTTGTAGGCATGGGCGACGAGTTGGCCAAGGTTCTCCGGCGTCGGCATTATGGCGCCGAAGCAGCCGAGATTGGTGCCGATGCCGGCGATGCGCACGCCCTTGAATTCCAGGATCTGCTCGACGGTGGGGATCAGGTCGCTTGGCCAGATGCCTTCGCGGAGATCGCCGAGATCGATCATCAGCATGATGTCGTGGACGCGGCCCATGCGCTCGGCAATGCGCGATATCTCGCGGATGGTGGTCAGTTCCGACTGCAGGCTGATGTCGACGGTGCGCACGACCTCCTCGACGCGCGCCATGGGCGGGCTGCGCAGCAGCATGACCGGCGCATTGATGCCGCTGTCGCGCAGCCGCCGAATGTTCTCAAAACGCGATTCCGCGATGCCGGCAACACCGCCGCGCAGCATGGCCCGCGCCACTTGCGGCATGCCGCATGTGCCCTTCGTAACTCCGAACACCTTGATGCCGGACAGCGCGCAGCGCTCGACGATGGTGCGGGCGTTGCGCTCGATGCGGCCAAGGTCGATAGCGACTTGCGGTCCCGACATTTCGTCACTCAGGGTTTGTAGAATCTGTCAGCCAGATGCATCTTCCAGACCGTCGTACGATTTTGTCAAACTTTGCGCAGTGACGGCCTCAATGTTGGAAACCAGAGCAATTGTATGTGGGCACGTCTTTCGATCGGAGAGGCCGGTGACGCTGGTCGTTCATCATTTCGATGGTGAGTGGCAACTGACCTGCGGCGAACATGATCATCCCGCGGACTGTGGAGATTTCGAAGTTATCGGTCTCGGCCATTTGACCGCCAGGCAGGAAAACTTGGCACAGATTGGCCAGCTTGAGCGCGGATGGCTTGCCGAATGGGTGCACGGCGAATGGACTCGATGCCAACACGACGACTAGAGCTCCCTCAGTTCCCGTAGACCAGCCCTTGCGGGTCGATCTCCGGCTTGCGGCCGGCGACGAGGTCGGCCAGGAACTTGCCCGAGCCGCAGGCCATGGTCCAGCCGACATGGCCGTGGCCGGTGTCGAGGTAAAGGTTCTTGTATTTCGCCTTGCCGATGACCGGCACCGAGTTGGGCATCATCGGCCGCAGACCTGCCCACAACAGCGCCTTCTTCTCGTCGAAAGCGCCAGGGAAAAGGTCTTTGCCGGTGCTCAGCATAGACTTGAAGTCGCTGGGCTTGAAGCTGCGGTCGAAGCCGGTGAACTCGGCTGTCGAGGACATGCGCAGGCGGTTTCCGAGCCTGGAGTAACCAACCAGCCGGTCCTCGTCGGCGCCGCCCATGGTCGGTCCCTTGCTCTCGTCCTCCAGCGGGATGGTCGCGCTATAGCCTTTAACCGGATAGACGGGCAGATCGATACCGTAGCGGCGGCCGATCAGGCCGCTCTCGGGGCCCATGGCGATGACGACGGCGTCGCCCGTCACCGGGCCGGCCGACGTCATGACCGCACGCACCCAGTCGCCCTCTATGTCGAGCCCCTCGACCGTGGTGTCGAACAGGAATCTGACGCCGAGCTTTTCGGCGGCATAGGCGGCCAGCCCATCGACGAATATCCTGGAATCGCCGGTCTGGTCGATTGGCGAATAAACGCCGCCGGCGATCTTTTCCTTCACTCCGGCGAGCCCGGGCTCAAGTTCGACCAGCCGGTCGCGGCCGACGATCTCGATCGGCAGGCCATGCTTTGCCAGAAACTGGTAGTTGTCGGTGCCGGTGTCGAGACTGTGCTGCGAGCGGAAGAAATAAAGAATGCCCTTCTTGCGCTCGTCATAGTGGATGCCGGTGGCGTCGGAGAGCGCGTTGATGCAGTCGCGCGAATAGAGCGCCAGGCGCAGTTTGACCTGGCTGTTGGCGCGCAGCCGGGCCACGGTGCACTGGCGCAGGAAACGCAGGCTCCAGGCGAGGAAATAAGGATCGAAGCGCAGCCTGACCTTGATGCCGAGATCATGGTTCCAGAGAGCGCGCAGGAAGGTCTTCAGCGCCGCCGGCGAGGCCCAGGCGGTGGCGTCGCCCGGCGACACCAGACCGGCATTGGACTGGCTGGTGCCGCGCGCCGGCGCCGGATGGCGCTCGATCACGGTGACCTCATGGCCGTCGGCGGCCAGATAATAGGCGGCCGCGGTACCGACAACGCCGGCTCCAAGCACCGTTATCTTCATGCCACCCCCTCTTCGCTGCACAGCGCCTCCACGCCGCACCGCCATTGCTTCAATAGCGCTTCGCCGCGCGCCTTGCGAGCCCTCGGAAGTGCCCGGCTCAGCCCCGCGCGGAGTTCTTGCCGGTGAGGATACGCTCCCAGGCGAGTGCATCGGCGACGATCTGGTCGAGGTCGTCGCGTTGCGGGGTCCAGCCGAGTTCGGCGCGTGCAAGGTCCGAATTGGCAACCACGGCGGCGGCGTCGCCGGGGCGCCGGTCGCCCATCTTGACCTCGAAATCCCGGCCGAAGGCGCGCCGCACGCTGTCGATGACCTCGAGCACCGAATAGCCGTGGCTGTAGCCGCAATTGGCGACGAGGCTGCCGCCGCCGGCGCGCAGGCGCTGCAGCGCCAGCCGGTGGGCCGCGGCCAGGTCGCTGACATGGATATAATCGCGCATGCAGGTGCCGTCCGGCGTCGGATAATCGGTCCCGAACACCTGCATGAAGGGGCGTTTGCCGAGCGCGGTCTCGCAGGCGACCTTGATCAGATGCGTGGCGCCAGGCGTCGACTGCCCCGTCCGGCCCCTGGGATCGGCGCCGGCGACGTTGAAGTAGCGAAGCGCCGTGTAGCGCAAGGGATGCGCAAGCGCTGCATCGCGCAGCATCCATTCGCTCATCAGCTTGGACAGGCCGTAGGGCGATTCCGGCGCCAGGCGGGCATCCTCGTGCACCGGCTCCAGGCCGGCGCCGCCATAGACGGCGGCGGTCGAGGAGAAGATGAAATGCGGCACACCCTCTCGTACCGCGGTTTCGATCAGCGTGCGCGTCTTGGAGGTGTTGTTCTCGTAATAGGCGAGCGGATCGGCAACCGATTCCGGCACCACGATGGAACCGGCGAAGTGGATGATCGCGTCGACCTTGTTATCCCGGATGATCTGGCCGACCAATTCCCTATCGGCGACATCGCCGACGACAAGCTTGGCTTCCGGCGCTACCGCCCATTCGAAGCCCGTGGAAAGGCGGTCGAGAACGACGACGCTCTCGCCGGCATCCAGCAGTTCCCAGACCATGTGGCTGCCGATATAGCCGGCGCCGCCCGTTACCAAAACCGTCATCCGCGTCCTCTTTTACTCATGATTTATCGGAAACTGTCTCAATCACCGCCTTACTGGAAAGCCTGCGGCAAGGCCATTAGAAACGCCTGAATGTTAAATCCGTAACAGTCTCACCGGCCTGTGGCATCGTACGGACACAAAATTAATCCACATCAAGGGAATAGGCCACGATCTGGCATCGTTAGGAACAGGCTTGGGGCGTGGCATTTTGACCAAAACGGCCCGGTGGACGACGAATGGGCCAACGATTATGATCCCGCGCAAAACTGGGAAGGCGACATGAACTATCAGCGGTTCTTCGAGGAAGCGATCGACCAGCTCCACGCCGAGCGGCGCTACCGGGTTTTCGCCGATCTCGAGCGCATTGTCGGCAAGTTTCCGCGCGCCATCTGGCGTTCAAACGGCCGCGCCGAGGAAATCACCGTCTGGTGCTCCAACGACTATCTCGGCATGGGCCAGAACCCCGATGTCATTGCCGCGTTCCAGAATGCAGCCGGCAAGATGGGTTCGGGCGCCGGCGGCACCCGCAACATTTCCGGCACCTCGAACCCGCTCGTCGAGCTCGAGCTGGAACTGGCCGACCTGCACGACAAGGAAGCGGCGCTGGTCTTCACCTCCGGCTTCGTCTCCAACGAGGCCTCGATCTCAACCATTGCTCGGCTTTTGCCCAATTGCCTGATCATTTCGGACGAGTTGAACCATGCATCGATGATCGAAGGCGTACGGCGCTCGGGCGCCGAAAAGAGGATTTTCCGCCACAACGACGTCGCGCATCTCGAAAGCCTGCTGCAGGTGGCGGGCCGCGAACGCGCCAAGCTGATCGTGTTCGAGAGCGTCTATTCGATGGATGGCGACATCGCGCCGATCAAGCAGATCGTCGAACTGGCCGAACGCTACAACGCCATGACCTATATTGACGAGGTCCATGCCGTCGGCATGTACGGACCGCGCGGCGGCGGCATCACCGAGCGCGAGGGGCTGGCCGACCGCATCGACATCATCGAAGGCACGCTGGCCAAGGCGTTCGGCACGCTGGGCGGCTATATCGCCGGCAACAGCGCCGTCATCGACGCGGTGCGCTCCTATGCGCCGGGCTTCATCTTCACCACGGCGCTGCCGCCGGCGATCGCTGCCGCCGCCACCACCTCCATCCGCCACCTCAAGCGCTCGCAAGCCGAGCGCGATGCGCAACAGCGCCAGGCGTCGCGGACCAAGGAGGTTCTGTCTGCAGCCGGCCTGCCGGTGATGGAATCGCCGACACACATCGTGCCGGTGCTGGTCGGTGACCCCGAACTCTGCAAGATGGCCAGCGACCGTCTGCTCGGCGTGCACGGCATCTACATCCAGCCGATCAACTATCCGACCGTGCCGCGCGGCACCGAGCGGCTGCGCATCACGCCGACGCCGTTCCATACCGATGCGCTGATTGCGGGACTTCAGGACGCGCTGGTCGAGACATGGGATGCGCTCGGCATTCCCTATGGCTCCGCAGGGCGGCCCACTGTCGCCAAGAGCGACCGGATTGTGCCGCTGCTTGTGCCGAAGTCGGGCGGCTGAAGCCGCCGCCCATTTATCTCAAACCGTCCTCATCCATCCCGCCAAGCGATGTGCCGCTTCCTCGAGCTGGTCGAGGCGGCGGTGGAAGCACAGGCGCAAAAACGCCTCTCCGCCAGGGCCAAAGGCGGTGCCCGGCGCCAGGCCGACATTGGCCTTGTCGACGATGTCGAAAGCGGCCCGGCGCGGATCGGTGATGCCGTCGACCGTGAAAAACAAATAGAACGCGCCTTGCGGCACGGTGAAGCGCGCTTTGCCGGTTGCGCCGAGAATATCGCAGACCAGGTCGCGCGCCTTTCGCGCCCGCTCAACCTGTTCGACGATGAACGCATCACCGTGGTCCAGCGCCGCGACGGCGCCGCGCTGCATGAACTGGGCGACGCCTGAGGTCGAATACTGGATCAGGTTCTCGAACACCTGCTGCAGCTCGGGATGGGTCTTGATCCAGCCGACGCGCCAGCCGGTCATCGCCCAGTTCTTGGAAAAGGAGTTGACGAACAGGATGCGGTCTTCCGCGGTCGAAATGTCGAGGAAGGACGGCGCACGGCCGTGGCCGTAGTGGAACAGCGAATAGATCTCGTCGGCGATGATCCACAGACCCTTTTGGCGGGCGAGATTCAGGATCGCCTGCAGCGTTTCCTTATCGGCCGTCCAGCCGGTCGGGTTCGATGGCGTGTTGACGAACAGCGCCTTGGTGCGCGGCGTCACCGCAGCTGCAATCTTGTCGACATCGCAGGACCAGCCATTGCCGGACTGGTCGAGCGTGACCGCAACCGGGGTAGCGCCGGAAATACCGGCGGCGGCGGCGAAATTCGGCCAAGCCGGGGAGAGATAGACCACCTCGTCGCCGCTGCCGGCGACCGCTGCTAATGCCAACTGAATGGCATGCATGCCGGAACCGGTGGCGATGAATTCCTCTTCGGCGAAGCTCTTGCCGAAATGCCTGGCATAGTAGCGGGAAAGCGCTTGCCTCAGCTCCGGAATGCCTTTCTGCCAGGTATAGAAGGTCTCGCCATTGGCGAGCCCCTTGGCGGCGGCTTCCGAAATGAAGGCAGGCGTCGGCAAATCGCCTTCACCGGCCCAGAGCGGGATCATGCCCTCGCGCGTACGGCCGTAATTGACGACGGCGACAATGCCGCTTTCGGGGGCGGCCACCGCTTCGGCGCGCAAGCTATCGATCAGGGTCATGACAGGTCCGTTTTGATGTCTGCTTTGATGCATGTCATTATCCAGAACCGCTGCGCACTTATGGGCGACAT
Organism: Mesorhizobium sp. P160187; assembly: GCF_057766425.1. Taxonomy (NCBI): domain Bacteria; kingdom Pseudomonadati; phylum Pseudomonadota; class Alphaproteobacteria; order Hyphomicrobiales; family Phyllobacteriaceae; genus Mesorhizobium; species Mesorhizobium sp. P160187. The sequence continues at coordinate 2,776,686 of NZ_JBYMDX010000003.1, read as the reverse complement.
GCATTGGCGGATGCTCTTAGCAGATGCGGCAACAGAAAACCCCGGCCGCGAACGACCGGGGTTTTGGTCCAGAAATCTGGCCTTGTCTATTTCCTGGCGAGGAGATCGCGAATTTCGGTGAGCAGTGCGACGTCAGCCGGCGGCGGAGCCGCAGGTGCGGCCGGCTTCTCCCGCTCGAGCCGCTTGCGCATGTTGTTCACGGCCTTGACCATCAGGAAGATGATGAAAGCCAGGATGACGAAATTCAGCGCCACGGTGATAAAATTGCCGTAGGCGAACACCGCGCCTTCCTTACGCGCGTCGGCAAGATTGGTCGAATGCACTGTTGATGAGAGGCCTATGAAGTAGTTGGAAAAGTCGACGCCACCAAGTGCGCCGATGAAAGGCATGATGATGTCATTGACAAGAGAATCGACGATCTTGCTGAAGGCCGCGCCGATGATGACGCCGACCGCAAGGTCCATCACATTTCCTTTGGAAATGAATTCCTGGAATTCTTTCAGCATTCGACCCTCCTTGTCATGACGGACCGCGCTGCCGCCGTCCCTCCGGCGTCGGCCCGTGCGCACCATAACAAAAACCTGCGGTTGCAACAGAAGCAAAAGCTGGAAAACACCGCTTTCTCCTTACCTTGGTTCACGGTTCGACAGGGCGGCGTCGCGGCCATGCGCCGAAAGCCGCGATGGACTTGACCTTGGAGCTGTGATTGCCTCTGGGCAGGCCGGGGTGAAAGCTGGCCGAGGAGGATTTTCGGGCCGTGCAGGGCTGGTTCATCGTCATCATTGCGGTCGCCTATGTAACGCTGCTGTTCGTCATCGCCAGCCTCGGCGACCGGCGTTCAACGGCGTTGGGACCCGGCCGCGCCCGGCCCTTCATCTATGCGCTCAGCCTCGCCATCTACTGCACCTCCTGGACCTTCTTCGGCTCGGTCGGCCTGTCGTCCGAGCGCGGCCTCGAATTTTTGGGCATCTACACCGGGCCGGTGCTGGTGTTCGTGTTCGGCTTTCCGCTGCTCAATCGCATCGTGCGGCTGGCCAAGAGCGAGAAGATCACCTCGATCGCCGACTTCCTCGGCGCGCGCTACGGCAAGAGCTTTGCCGTCTCGGCGATCGCCACGCTGATCGCGACCATCGGCGCGGTGCCCTATATCGCACTGCAATTGAAGGCGATCTCCGGTTCGGTCGGCCTGATGGTCGAGCATTATACGGGATCGCCGCCCTCCTTCGATCCCTTCGTCAGCGACATCTCGCTGGTGGTGGCCATGCTCTTGGCGCTGTTTGCGGTGCTGTTCGGCACCCGCCATGCCGACGCCACCGAGCACCAGGACGGGCTGGTGCTGGCGGTGGCGGTCGAAACCGTGGTCAAGCTCGCCGCCTTCCTGGCGATCGGCCTGATGGTCACCTTCCTGATCTTCGGTGGCCCGGGCGACATGATCGACAAGCTGGCCGAAAACAGCCAGGTGCGGCAAGCCATGGGCTACAACACCTCGCTCGCCACCTGGCTGGTGCTGACTTGCCTGAGCGGCTTTGCCATCATCATGCTGCCGCGCCAGTTCTACGTCACCATCGTCGAGAACCGCGGCGAGGCTGAACTGCGCACCGCGACCTGGGTGTTTCCGCTCTATCTCGTGGCGATAAACCTGTTCGTGCTGCCGATCGCCTTCGCCGGCCTGGCGCTGGTCGGCGCCAAAACCACCAGTGACCTCTATGTGCTGGCGCTGCCCTTGTTCGGCGGCCATGACTTCCTCGCCATGGCCGCCTTCATCGGTGGGCTGTCGGCGGCGACCGCCATGGTGATCGTCGAAAGCGTGGCGCTGTCGATCATGATCTCCAACGACCTCGTCATCCCGCTGTTCGTGCGCCGCCTGCTCAAGACCACGACCTCTGAGAATGAGGATTGGTCGACGCTGATCCTCAACGTGCGGCGCGGCGCCATCTTCATCCTGTTGTTCATCGCCTTCCTCTACTACCGCGAAAGCACCAACTCGGCGCGGCTGTCGTCGATCGGCCTGATGTCGTTCGCGGCAATCGCCCAATTCGCGCCGGCGCTGATCGGCGGGCTGATCTGGCGCGGCGCCAATGGCCGCGGCGCGGCCCTTGGCATGGTCGCCGGCATCCTCGTCTGGGGCTATACGCTGCTTTTGCCGTCGCTCTCGGCAGCCGACGCGGACATCGTCGTGCAGGGGTTGTTCGGTTTCGAGGCGCTGCGGCCGCAGGCTCTGTTCGGCACCGTCGCCGAACCGTTGAACCACGGCGTGCTCTGGAGCCTGTCGGTCAACACGCTGTTCTTCGTGCTCGGCTCGCTGTCGCGCGCGTCAGTGCCGCTGGAGCGGATCCAGGCGTCGATCTTCGTGCCGCGCGAATCCGGCCCGATGCCCAGCCTGCGCCGCTTCCGCACCGCCATCACCGTCAACGTGCTGAAGGACACCATCTCGCGCTACCTCGGCGTCGAGCGCACCGAGCGCTCCTTCCAATCCTTCGAGAAAAGCAATGGCGTCTCGCTGCACGGCAATGAGCAGGCCAGCATGGATGTCATCCGCTTTTCCGAGCAGCTGCTGGCGAGCGCGGTCGGCTCGTCTTCGGCGCGGCTGATCCTGTCGCTGCTGTTTCGCCGCAACGACCGCGAGTCCAAGGACGCCTTTCGCCTGCTCGACGACGCCACCGAAGCGCTGCAGCACAATCGCGACCTGCTGCAGATCGCGCTCGACCAGATGGAGCAGGGCATCACCGTATTCGACCGCGATTTTCGTCTGATCTGCTGGAACAGACAATATCGCGCGCTGTTCGACCTGCCCGACGAGATGGGCCAGGTCGGCGTCTCGCTCGACCGCATCCTGCGCCACCTCGCCGAGCGCGGCGATATTCCGGCCGACCAGCGCGTGGCGATGCTCAACCGGCTGACCAGCTTCGTCAGCCCATGGCAGATGGAGTTGAAGACCAGTGGCCGTATCCTCGAACTGCGCTCCAACCCGATGCCGGACGGCGGAATCGTCGCCACCTATGCCGACATATCAGGACGCGTCGAACAGGATTTGGCGCTGAAGCGGGCCAATGAATCGCTGGAGCAGCGGGTCAAGACGCGGACCATCGAACTGACTAGGGTTAACGAGGAGTTGACCCGGGTCAATGAGGAGCTGGCGCAGGCGCAGATGCTGGCCGAGGAGGCCAATCTGGGCAAGACGCGCTTCCTCGCCGCCGCTGGCCACGACATCCTGCAGCCGCTGAACGCCGCCCGTCTCTACTGCTCGTCGCTGATCGAAAAGGCCGGCAAGGGCCCGGCCGGGAAGGCTGCTACCAACATCGAATCCTCGCTGGAATCGGTCGAGACGATCCTGGGCGCCGTGCTCGACATTTCCCGCCTCGACGCCGGCGCGATGAAACCCGATGACAGCGCCTTCCGCCTGGACGGGCTGCTGCGCCAGATCGGCAATGATTTTCAGCCGCTCGCCGCCGAAAAGAAACTCGATCTGACGATCATAGCCTCGTCGCTCAGCGTGTTGACGGACCGCAACCTGCTGCGCCGGCTGATCCAGAATCTGGTCTCCAATGCCATCAAATACACCCCCCATGGCCGCATCCTGGTCGGCGTGCGACGGCGCGGCGAACTCGCCGAAATCCAGGTGATCGACACTGGCATCGGCATTGCCGGCGACAAGCTGAACACGGTCTTCAACGAGTTCACCCGGCTGGACGAAGGCGTGCGCGAAGCCGAAGGTCTCGGCCTTGGCCTGTCCATCGTCGACCGCATCGCGCGGGTACTGCGGCTCGAGATCCAGATCTTTTCCAACCCGGGCAAGGGTACGCGCTTTTCCGTTATCCTGCCGGTTGCGGCGGTTGAGGCGCCGCGGCGCGAGGTTGAGCCGAAGGCGCCTGCCCGCACCGCGAATTCGCTGGCCGGCCTGCGCGTCATGTGCATCGACAACGACCCTCGCATTCTCGATGGCATGCGGCTTTTGCTCGAAGGCTGGGGCTGCAGCGTCGGCACGTTTTCGGGTTCGGAGGATTTTGGCAGGGCCGATCGTCCCGACATCGTGCTTGCCGACTATCATCTCGATGGCAGAAGCGGCCTCGACATCATCGCGCGCCTGCGTGACATCCATGGTTCGGACCTGCCGGCCGTGCTGGTCACCGCCGACCGCTCCACCGAGGTCCGTGCCGCTGCCGCCGCCATTGACGTGCCGGTGATCAACAAGCCGCTGAAGCCGGCCGTGCTACGCTCGATGATGGCCAGGGTCAGGCCGCTGGCGTCGGCGGCCGAGTAGAGTCCTATCTCTTTGTTTTTGCGCAATTCCCAAGGGAAAGCGCTACGCACTTTTCCTGGAATAGCTTTAGCCTGCTGGCTGCAACGGATCGCTGCCGATCTTGGACAGCTGGATCACCGCCTGGGTGCGGCTGTCGACGCCGAGTTTCTGCAGGATGGCCGAGACATGCGCCTTGACCGTCGCTTCGGAGACGCTGAGTTCGTAGGCGATCTGCTTGTTGAGCAGGCCTTCGGCCAGCATGCCGAGGACACGCGTCTGCTGCGGCGTCAGCGCCTGCAGCCGCTTGATCAGGTCGGATATTTCGGGGTCGCGCTCGACGCCGAGGTCGATGCCGACGGGCGCGGCGATATCGCCGGCCAGCACCGTCTGCACGGCGCCGCGGATCTCCTCCATGCTGGCCGATTTGGAGATGAAGCCGGATGCGCCGAGATCGAGCGCGCGCCGGATGGTCACCGGGTCGTCGTGGGCCGACACCACCACCAGCGGCACCGCCGGGTGGATGCCGCGCAGCGCGATCAGACCGGACAGGCCGCTGGCGCCCGGCATCGACAGGTCGAGCAGCACCAGGTCGACATCCTCATTGGCCACGACCAGGGCCTTGGCACTTTCGAAATCACCGGCCTCGTGAATGGCGGCGACGTCGCCGACGCCGGCAAGCGCCTCTTTCAAAGCGCCGCGGAACAGCGGATGGTCGTCGGCAATGACGAAGGTGTAACCCGACGGCAAATCTTCCTCCCAAATCCCGTTGTTGCCCAAACTTCGTTATCGATTGACGGCTTTCCGGGATCGGACGATTATGCGGCGAAGCGCTTTGTTTTTAAGCGGCAATGGCCGGACGGCACTTTGCGCCCGGCAGCTCAGGTCTTTTGCGAGTTGAGCTTGGCGCCGTCGCCATTGTCCTTGTCCAACTCCTTGACGATGCCCATGAAGCCGCGCAGCATGCGCTCCATATAGCTCATCGTCTTGTCGAAATCCTCCTCGCTCGGCAGCTTCGATTCGAGGCGGGCGGACAGCGAGTTCTCGAGCCTGGCGACGCGTTCGTCCATTGCCTTCATCGAAGCCTGCAAACGGTCGACTTCGTCCTGGAAGGCGGCGCGTTCGTCGGCGGCCATCTTGCAGACGAGCTGGCCGGAGCGCTCCTCGCAGATCGACATGGCGCCGGTCTGGGTATCCATGCGGACATAACCGTTGGCGGATTTTTCCAGCCGGTAGCGGTCGGCCTCCTCCGACCAGGCCGATGCCGCGACCAGCGAGACCAGTGCGGCGGGGATCAGTATGTGTTGCAGACGCATGTTCCATCCTCCACGAGCCAGTGTGCGCAACCTATCACAGCTTTGCGCCGTAAATGCGGACGAGTTGCCCTTCCCTGCATGAGCCATCCGGACCAGAGCGGGTCGCCGTTCCACGGCGCTCCGCTCTACATCCTTGTTTTGACGCAATTCCGGACGGAAAACCGCTTCACACTTTTCCTGGAATTGCTTTATAGCGCAACAATGTCTCAGATTATCTACAAGATCGTGCCCGAAGCGCTTTGGCGCGCGGCCGAGAAAAACGGCCGCTTCACCGGAGCTCCGATCGACATCGCCGACGGCTTCATCCATTTCTCCACCGCTGATCAGGCCAAGGAGACGGCGGCGAAGCATTTCGCCGGCCAGACGGATTTGCTGCTGATCGCTATCGACGGAGCCCGGTTGGGCGAAGCGCTGAAGTACGAGGTCTCGCGGGGCGGCGCGCTGTTTCCGCATCTTTACGGCGAGCTCGACCTGAAGACAGTCCTGTGGGTGCGGCCATTGCCGCTGGGCGCCGACGGCACGCATCAATTCCCGGCGCTGGAGGCCGAATGAGCGTGTTCGACCGCATCGGCCAGAAACTACTGTTCACCTTCGACCCTGAAACGGCGCATGGCATGTCGATCGCGGCGTTGCGATGCGGTCTGCCGGTCGGCGCACGGGTGGTGCGCGACGATAGGTTGAAGGTCAGCCTCTGTGGCATCGCCTTTCCCAATCCGCTCGGCATGGCCGCCGGCTACGACAAGAACGCCGAAGTGCCCGACGCGCTGCTTGGCCTCGGCTTCGGCTTTGCCGAAGTCGGCACCGTGACGCCGCTGCCGCAGGCGGGCAATCCGAAGCCGCGCATCTTCCGGATGGCCCAGGATGACGCGGTGATCAACCGCCTGGGCTTCAACAATGAGGGCCACGAGGCGGCGGAAAAACGCCTTGCCGCGCGCAAGGGACGCGTCGGCATAGTCGGCGTCAACATCGGCGCCAACAAGGACAGCGCCGATCGCGTCCGTGACTATGAGCTCGGCGTCTCCCGCTTTGCGAAATACGCCAGCTATCTCACCGTCAACATCTCGTCGCCCAACACGCCCGGCCTGCGCACCATGCAGGCACGCGAACAGCTCGGCGAACTTCTGGCTCGCGTCGTATCGGCGCGTGCCTCGGCATCGGCCCAGCCACCAATCTTCCTCAAGATCGCACCTGATCTGGTCGAGGCCGAGCTGGAGGACATCGCCGCCGAGGTCAGCGAAAAGCAGATCGACGGGGTCATCGTCTCCAACACGACGCTGGCGCGGACCGGATTGCGTAGCACCACCAGCGAGACCGGAGGGCTCTCCGGCAAGCCGCTGTTCGAACGCTCGACGATCGTGCTGGCCAAGATGCGCAAACTGCTCGGGCCGGAGTGCGCCATCATCGGCGTCGGCGGTGTCGATTCTGCCGAGACGGCTCTGGAAAAAATCCGCGCCGGCGCCGATCTGGTGCAACTCTACACCGGCATGATCTATGCCGGCCCCGCGCTGCCAGGCCGCATTCTTTCAGGCATGGTGCGCTTTGCAGAAAAGGAAAGGCTGAAATCATTGCGCGAACTGCGCGACAGCCGGCTCGATCAGTGGGCTGCCAGGCCGCTCTAAAACGCCGTGCGCAACCGGAGCCGCAGGATGGCCAGCAGGCTGAAGCCGCGCACCAGCAGGAAAACGTGCAGCGCCGCCCACAGGCCGTGATTGCCGAGAGACGGCGCCAAGCTGAACAATGCGGCGCTGAAGGCCAGGAACGAGACCAGCATCATGTTGCGCATGTCGCGCGACCACGTGGCGCCGATGAAGACGCCGTCCATCTGGAAGGCCAGCACGCCGCTCAGCGGTGTCAGTGCCGCCCACGGCAGATAGATGTCGGCAACAGCACGAACGTCCGGCGACGTGGTGATCAACGAAATCAGGCCGGCGCCGCCGAGCCAGAAGATCAGCGTGGCGGTTCCGGCGAGGCCGAACCCCCAGAATAAGGTCAGACGTACCGCCCGGCGGAACGCCGTCTCGGCACGTGCGCCGATCGCGCGTCCCGCCAACTGTTCGGCCGCGGTGGCGAAACCGTCGAGAAAATAGCCGGCGACGAGGAAGAAGTTCATCAGCACGGCATTGGCGGCCAGCGTCAGCGTGCCGAACTGCGCGCCCTGGCGGGTGAACAGCGCGAAAGCGGCGAGCAGCGAGAACGAGCGGATCATGATATCGCGGTTGAGCGACAGCATGCGCAGGAAAGCGGGCATGTCGAGCAGGCGATGCCGCGGCAGGCGGGGTGCGGCCCGGAAGCGCCAGACAACGATGGCGAGACCCAGCAGCATGGCCAGACATTCGCCGGTGACGGTCGCCCAGGCCACGCCGGCGACGCCCCAGCCAAGCTTCAGGCCGAGCAGGATGCAAAGCACGATGTTGATGCCGTTGAGCACCGCCTGCAGCATCAGCCCAAGCCCGCCCTCGCCGCGTCCAAGGACATAGCCGAGGATGGCGTAGTTGATCAGCGTGAAGGGGGCGGCGAGCATTCTGATGTGGATATAGACGCCCATCGCCTCGCCGACGCGCGCTTCGCCGCCGATGAATTTCTGGCCGGCGATGGCGATCAGCGGCGCAAGGACGACAAGCACGATGCCGGCGGCGACCGCGATCAGCACGGCGCGCCAGAACACCGCCTGCTCCTCGGTTTCGTCGCCGCGCCCAAACGCCTGGGCGACGAGGCCGGTGGTGCCGGAGCGCAGGAAATTGAAGGTGCTGAAGACGACGTCGAAGACCAGGGCCCCGGCCGCCAGGCCGCCGAGCAGGGCGGCATCGCCGAACTGCCCGACCACCGCCGTGTCGACGATGCCGAGCAGCGGCGTCGTCAGATAGGCGAGCGTCATCGGCACGGCGATGGCGAGCACCGAACGGTTGGTGACGGCGAAGGGTCTCGCGTCGGCTGGGGTTGCACCCGTGTCCAGGGGATTGCTGCCTTGCTGGTTGCGGCTTGATCGAACAGCCGATGTGCCCCATTTTCCCGCCACCGCGCAATCACTCTTGCCGTGACGGCCAACCGAAATGTTCTTCTGGCGCGAGCCCGCCGGATCCCAGTACTGGTTTTAAGCAATTCCCAAAGGGAGGCGCTACGCGCTTCTCCCGGGAAAACCGCTGCACACTTTTCCTGGAATTGCTTTAGCCATGCCCCTGCAGATCGTCCATCATCCCGACTACGATGCCGGCTTCGCCGTCAATCATCGCTTTCCGATGAGCAAATATCCGCTGCTGATGCAGGCCTTGCATATCAGGGGTCTGATCCATGCCGGGGCGCTGTCGATGCCCGAGCCGGCGCCGGCCTCCTGGCTGAAGCTCGCCCATGCGGCTGATTATGTCGACCAGGTCATCACGTGTTCAGTGCCTGAAAAGATCGAGCGCGAGATCGGCTTTCCCGTGGGACCGCGCGTTTCGCTCAGGGCGCAACTCGCCGCCGGCGGCACGGTGCTGGCGGCGCGACTGGCGCTTATCAATGGCATTGCCTGCAACAGCGCCGGCGGCAGCCACCATGCGCGGCGCGCGCAAGGCGCGGGCTTCTGCACCTTCAACGATGTTGCCGTCGCTTCGCTGGTGCTGCTAGCCGAAGACGCGGTGAAAAACATCCTGATCGTCGATCTCGATGTGCATCAGGGCGACGGCACCGCGGACATCCTGAAAGGAGAGCCACGCGCGTTCACCTTTTCCATGCATGGCGAGCGCAATTATCCGGTGCGCAAGATTGCCTCCGATCTCGACGTTGCCCTGCCGGACGGCACCGGCGATGGCGCCTATCTCGAACGGCTGGGTGTCCTCCTGCCGGAGCTCTCGGCCAAGGCGCACTGGGACATCGTCTTCTACAATGCCGGTGTCGACGTGCATGCCGAGGACCGGCTCGGCCGGCTGTCGCTCAGCGATGACGGCGTACGTGCCCGCGACGCCATGGTGATCGGTCATTTCCGGGCGCTGGGCATCCCGGTCTGCGGTGTCATCGGCGGCGGCTATTCGACCGATGTCGCAGCGCTCGCCGCGCGCCACGCCATCCTGTTCGAGGTGGCGTCGGACTTTGCCTAAGTGGCCTTTGGTTTGAGCATGATCTTTTCCGAAAACCGGTTGCCACTTTTCGGGATCATGCTCCGCTTCACTTGCGGTAGTTCGCGACCCTGAGCAGGATGAACACCGGCACGACGATCGCGGCGCCGAGCAGGATATAGCCCAAGAAGCGATAGACCGCGTTGAAGCCGAGGTTCCAAAGATCGATGAAGAAACCCTGGATGCGGTAGAAGACGTCCATCGGCGTCCAGCCGAACGCATTCATGACCAGGCCGACCAGGAACGAAACGACCAGCAGCTTGACGATCACCCTGACGGGCGAGTCACCGAGAAAGCGCGTCACTGTGGACAAGGGGCCTGCCTCCAGATTGGTGTGCCCGGATTCGGGGTACAAACCCACGAATACGCACTTGCTGCGCCCGCATCAAGGCGGGCGGACGGCGCAATCGGTCGGGTTTCCAACAGCCGTTTCCGAACAGCTGTCCAAGGGCGATTGCCCGAAGCACGCCCATCATGATATCGAGAGGCCGACGCGGGTATGATGTAATGGTAGCTTGTCAGCTTCCCAAGCTGAACGCGAGGGTTCGATTCCCTCTACCCGCTCCAGTTCCTATCCCACTTCCCGCAAGATAAAATCGTGCAGCATCTTGGCTGCCGGCGACAGCACGCGGTTCTTCACCGTGATCAGGCTGTAGGGGCGGACCTCGATGTCGAACTCGGTCTGGACGACATCGATGGCGCCGGCGAGACCGTCGGGGTTCTGGATGAATTTTGCCACTTGGATCGACACCGGGGCGATGGCGTCGGACTGCGCCACCATGACCAGTGTGAGCAGCAGCGACGAGGTGTTGAGGATGCGGTCCGGCAGGGCGATGTTGCGGTTCAGGAAATTGCTCTCCATCGCCTGGCGCAGCGGCGACCCGCCCGACTGGAACACCCAGTCAAAGGCGGCGGTGTCCTCCAGCCTCACCGCCTTCCCATTGTTTAGAGGATGGCCGTTGCTCAGCGGGTGGCCTCGGCGCACGATCAGGCAGGCCTTCTCGACGCCGATGACGCGCGATTCGAACAGGCGCGGATTGAGGTCTTCGGGGACACGGGCGATGATGAAATCATGGCGCGTGGCGATCAGTTCGCGCGCCAGCACATTCGACGTCTCGACCTGCATGGTAATCTCGATGCGCGGATAAAGGCGGCGTATCTCGCGGATCGCCGGGACCGCCAGTTCGATCGCCGGCGCCGTCACCGCGCCAAGGAACACCGAGCCGCCCTTGCCGGCCTTGAGCTCCGATATTTCGCGGTCGGCCTCGCGCATTTCGAGCAGGATCGAGCGCGCGCGCCGCGCCAGCGCCTTGCCGTAAGGGGTGAGCGTGATGCCGCGCGGCAGCCTTTCGCACAGCTTGACCTCAAGCACCGCTTCCATCTCGGAAATCATGCGCGAGGCCGCCGGCTGCGAGATGTTCATCACCTGGGCGGCCGCGCTCACCCGACCGTGATCGTCCAGCGCTGCGATCATGCGCATGTGACGCAGGCTCAAGCCACTGCGCAGAAGTGTCTCGCCATCGCCCGGCAATTCATCGTAACCGCTTGAAATTCCCTGAGGACCTCGTAAAGCCGCCATGCCTTTTCCCGCTTCCGCCACTGTTCCAGCCCGGTCTAGTCATATACCGGTTTTGGTATAGCAACCACCGAAGATCGCATTTGACAGTTATGGCAAAGGGTCACACTTTCGCGCGTCCTCAAGACTTGACGGTCGATGACGAGCAAAATCGTATCGATTTAAATCAAGACTGAGGGCCGATTGGGAGGATACCGGAGATCGATTATGACGGCGGCGGCGCTTTGGCGCATCCGCCCGACTGCGCGGCCCGCGAAGCCCCGAGGTGTCGCGTCCATCAACCAGGGAGAGTTTTACGTGAAAATCATCAAGACACTGGCCGCCGTCGCGGCCCTTGGCATCGCTGCCATGACCTACTCGGCGCACGCAGCCGACAAGGGTCTTGTCGGCGTGCTGATGCCGACCAAGACCTCGCAGCGCTGGATCAATGACGGCGATGCCGTCAAGTCCCAGCTCGAAGCTCTCGGCTACACGGTCGACCTGCAGTACGCGCAGGACGACATCCCCAACCAGCTCAGCCAGCTGGAAAACGAAATCACCAAAGGCCCGAAGGCGCTGATCATCGCTTCGATCGACGGCACCACCCTTTCGGACGCGCTGCAGAAGGCCGCCGACGCCGGCGTCGTCGTCGTCGCCTATGACCGCCTGATCAAGAAGACCGCCAATGTCGATTACTACACCACCTTCGACAATTTCGGCGTCGGCGTGATCCAGGCGAACTCGCTGGTCAAGGGTCTCAAGGAGCGCTTCCCGAACACCAAGCCGTGGAACGTCGAACTGTTCGGCGGCTCGCCGGACGACAACAACGCATTCTTCTTCTACAACGGCGCAATCTCGGTGCTGCAGCCGCTGATCGATGACGGCTCGATCAAGATCAAGTCCGGCCAGACCGGCATGGACAAGGTCGGCACGCTGCGCTGGCTCGCCGCGACCGCCCAGGCGCGCATGGACAACCTGCTGTCGGCCAACTACTCGGACGGCAGCCGCGTCGATGGCGTTCTTTCGCCCTATGACGGCCTGTCGCGCGGCATCACCGCTTCGCTGCGCGCCGTCGGTTACGGTACCGACGCCCAGCCGTGGCCGATCGTGACCGGCCAGGACGCCGAGACCGCTTCGGTCAAGCTGATCATCACGGGCGAGCAATACTCGACCGTGTTCAAGGACACCCGCGAACTGGCCAAGGCCACCGTCGAACTCGTCGACAAGGTGCTCTCGGGCGGCAAGCCGGACGGCCTCGACGAAAAGACCTACAACAACGACGTCAAGGTCGTTCCCTCGATCCTTTTGACGCCGCATGAGGTCGACAAGTCGAACTACCAGGCACTGGTCGTCGACTCCGGCTACATCAAGGCCGACGAACTGAAGTAATCCGTTTATAAAGACAGGGGTCCTGCGCGACGCAGGACCCCTTTCCGTTCACAAGCGACCCCGGTATTGTTTCTACCGGACTTTGTTTCCGTGCATGTCGTTGTCTCAAACCGCAAGCACTTTTGAGCGACATGCAACAGGAGGAGCTTGCCCTGATGACGACGATTTTGGAGATGCGCGACATCACCAAGACGTTCCCCGGCGTGAAGGCGCTGTCGAACGTCAACCTCAGCGTCGAGGAAGGCGAGATCCACGCCGTGGTTGGCGAGAACGGCGCCGGCAAGTCGACGCTGATGAAGGTTCTGTCGGGCGTCTATCCCGCCGGCACATATGACGGCCAGATCATTTTTCAGGGTCAGGAATGCCAGTTCAAAGGTATCCATGACAGCGAACACAAGGGCATCGTCATCATCCACCAGGAGCTAGCGCTGGTGCCGATGCTGTCGATCACCGAGAATATCTTCCTCGGCAACGAAAACGCCCGATATGGCGTCATCGACTGGGATGCCAACGAGGCGCGCACCGCTGCCTTGTTGAAGAAGGTGGGCCTCAAGGAGGACCCCAAGACACTGATCACCAATATCGGCGTCGGCAAGCAGCAGTTGGTCGAGATCGCCAAGGCGCTGAGCAAGGACGTCAAGCTTTTGATCCTCGATGAGCCGACCGCGTCGCTCAGCGAGAAAGACAGCCAGGCGCTGCTCGATCTTCTGCTCGAATTCAAGCGACAAGGCATGACCTCGATCCTGATCTCGCACAAGCTCAACGAGATCAACCGGGTCGCCGACAAGGTAACCGTCATCCGTGACGGGCGCACCATCGAGACGCTGGCCAAGAAGGATATCTCCGAAGACCGCATCATCACCTCGATGGTCGGCCGTTCGCTCGACGACCGCTATCCGCCGCGCGAGCCCAAGATCGGCGAAGTCGTGTTCGAGGTGAAAAACTGGTCGGTCTATCACCCGCTCCATGCCGAGCGGCAGGTGATCAAGGGCATCGACCTCAATGTGCGCAAGGGCGAGGTGGTCGGCATCGCCGGGCTGATGGGCGCCGGCCGCACCGAATTCGCCATGAGCCTGTTCGGCCGCTCCTATGGCCGCCGCATCACCGGCGAAGTGCTGCTCAAGGGCAAGCCGGTCGATGTCTCCTCGGTAAGCAAGGCGGTCCAACACGGCATCGCCTATGTCACCGAGGACCGCAAGACCTACGGCCTCAACCTCATCGACCATATCAAGCATAACATTACGCTGGCCAATCTCGACGGCGTGTCGCGCCACAGCGTGATCGACGACATGCGCGAACTTGCGGTCGCCAACGACTATCGCAAGAAGACCAATATCCGTGCGTCAAGCGTCTATCAGATGACCGGCAATCTTTCCGGCGGCAACCAGCAGAAGGTGGTGCTGTCGAAATGGCTGTTTGCCGATCCTGACGTGCTGATCCTCGACGAGCCGACACGCGGCATCGATGTCGGCGCCAAGTATGAAATCTACACGATCATCGCGCGCCTTGCCTCGGAGGGTAAGGCGATCGTGGTCATCTCGTCGGAAATGCCGGAATTGCTGGGGATTACCGACCGCATCTACGTCATGAACGAAGGGCGCATGGTGGGCGAAATGCCGGCGGCGGAAGCAAGCCAGGAAAAGATAATGCGCGCCATCGTCCGGGGAGAAGGAAAAGCAGCATGAGCACCGAAAGCGCCCCCGCCCCGCAGGGCAACGTCGCCGACGAACAGCGCCCGCGCATCGCCGTCTCGGCGCTGGCGACGAATTTACGCGAATACGGACTGATCATAGCCCTGATCGTCATCATGCTGTTCTTCCAGTTCACCACGTCGGGGACGTTGTTCAAGCCGGTCAACCTCAGCAATCTGGTGCAGCAGAACTCCTTCATCATCGTGATGGCGCTGGGCATGCTGCTGGTGATCGTATCGGGCTATATCGACCTCAGCGTCGGATCGGTCGCCGGTTTCATCGGCGCGCTGGCGGCAAACATGATGGTCATCTGGCAACTCGGACCGCTGAGCAATCCCCTGGTGGTTTCGATCGTCTGCCTGGTCGCGGGTGGCCTGATCGGCGCCGCGCAAGGGTATTGGATCGCCTATCACCGGATACCGAGCTTCATTGTCACGCTGGCCGGAATGCTGATCTTCCGCGGCATTTGCCAGGCGTTGCTTGGCGGCGGCTCGTCGGTGGGTCCGCTTCCCGACGACTTCAAGATGCTCAGTTCCGGCTTCATCCCGGATGTGATCGGCCCACTGACGCTCGTCCCGCCGGTCGTGAACGCAGCCGGCAAGACCATCATGGGCAGCGGCGTGACCCTGCACATGACGACGGTCGTGCTGGGGCTGATCGCCGTGCTCGCCTATGCCTATTTCGGGGTCCGCACCCGGCGCAAACGAGAACGCCATGGTTATGAGGCCGAGCCCTTCACCCTGTTCGTCGTCAAGACGCTGGTCGCCAGCGCGCTGGCGCTGTTCCTGGTCTATGAGTTTGCCAGCTACCGCGGCCTGCCCGTGGTGCTGCTGGTCATGGGCGTGCTGATCACGCTGTTCGTCTTCGTCACCAAGCGCATGACCATCGGGAGGCGCATCTACGCCATGGGCGGCAATCCCAAGGCGGCGCAGCTGTCGGGCATCAACACCGAGCGGCTGACGCTGATGGTGTTCATCAATATGGGCGTGCTGTCGGCGCTTGGCGGCCTGATCATCGCGGCTCGTCTGGGCCAGGCGGTCCCGGCGGCGGGTCTCGGCTCGGAGCTCGACGTCATCGCCGCCGTGTTCATCGGCGGCGCCTCGGCGATGGGCGGCGTCGGCCAGGTCATCGGGGCGGTCGTCGGCGGCTTCATCATGGGCGTGATGAACAACGGCATGTCGATCATGGGCGTCAATGTCGACTGGCAGCAGGTGGTCAAAGGCCTGGTGCTGCTCGGCGCCGTGATCTTCGACGTCTACAACAAGAACAAGGCCTGACAAGCTTCAGGCGAGGCAAGCAGGAGGCATACGGTCGCGGCGCAGCCGGCAAGTTGTCGGCATAAGAAGTCCCCCGAGGGATGGAGCTCGCGAGCGCAATCCGGACGAAGAGTTCAACCCGTGGCGCGGCGAGGTCCGAGCCGCGCAGGTCAAGGTTTGCCAAGGGGCAACCCGGCCAAGGCACATGAGAGAGGATTTCATCATGCTGATCTCCCAGATCCTCGACGACGCCGAGACCATCCGCGTCGTCGCCCGCAATGGCGGCGGCAAGACCAGGATCATCAACGGCGCCCGCAGCGTCTATTCGCTGGCCATGGAAGCCGCGCGCACCGGAACGGGCCTCGCCGCGCTGATCGAGCGCAAGGGGTTCGGTGAAGCGATAGACCTCGACGCCGTCTACAAGAAGGGCCGGCTGGTGTCGCCGATCAACCATCCCGATCCTGCGCATCTGCATCTGACCGGCACCGGCCTGACCCATCTCGGCTCGGCGGCGACGCGCGATTCCATGCACAAGAAGCTCAGCGATGGCGGCGAGGAGCAGCTTACCGATTCCATGAAGATGTTCCGCATGGGGCTCGAAGGCGGCAAGCCGGCCAAGGGCCAGACCGGCGTGCAGCCGGAATGGTTCTACAAGGGCAACGGCACCATGGCGGTGGCGCCGGGCGCCGCACTGATGTCGCCGGCCTTTGCGCAGGACGCCGGCGAGGAGCCGGAAATCGCCGGCATCTATGTCATCGGCGACGACGGCGCGCCGTTCCGCGTCGGCTTCACGCTGTCGAACGAGTTTTCCGATCATGTTACCGAGCGGGTGAACTATCTGTTCCTGGCACATTCCAAACTGCGCAACGCCTCGTTCGGGCCGGAAATCCTGATCGGCGACCTGCCGGCCGACGTCAGGGGCTCATCGCGAATCTATCGCGACAGCAATTTGCTGTGGGAAAAGCCGTTCCTGTCGGGCGAAGCGAACATGTCGCACACAATCGCCAATCTCGAACATCATCACTTCAAATATTCGGCCTTCCGCCAGCCGGGCGACGTGCATGTGCACATGTTCGGCACGGCGACGCTGTCCTTTGCCGACGGCATCAAGACTCAGGCCGGCGACGTGTTCGAGATCGAGGCCGGGGATTTCGGCCTGCCGCTGCGCAACCCGCTGGAGATCGAGCAGCCGGTGAAGGTGGCGGTGAAGGCGCTTTGAGGCAGCATCACATTTGGGAGCCGGAATGAACGGAATGCGGCTTGTCATTGTGTTCACGGGCGTGGCCCTGTTCCTGACCCAACCGTCGGTGGCCTTTAGCGCCGGCCAGTGCAGCCCGAAGTCCTATCGTGAAGCCCGTTTGGCGATGACGAGCCGTCTTCTGGCAACCGGCTATTCGAAAGCCCAGGTGAGCTTTCTGATGCGCAACACGGATCACATGACATCAGCGCTTCGCACCGACAGGCTGAACAACAATGGCAAGGTCTGCGGCATCGACTCCGCCAAGGCCCATGTCCTCGGTTGCCTCGACAAGCAGTTGTTCCCGTTGAAGCGCGGCTCAAACGCTTCGCTCGACGAGGTCAAACTGACCGAAGGCTTTTGGGGCAGGAAACGTTTGGCCGCACGCGAACTGCTGTTTATCGGCCATTTTCATGCCTGCCTTGGCGCCGCGAAAGAGTATCTCTTTCGCGGCTGACTCCGGCGGGCCGGAAGTCAATAAATATCGAAATCGAAATACTTGGCCTGGATCTTCTTGTAAGTGCCGTCGGCGACGATGGCGTCTATCGCCGCATTCAGCTTGTCGCGTAGCGCCGTGTCTTCCAGGCGGACAGCGATGCCGGCTTGCGTCTCGGTGCCCTTGACGTCGCCGACAAGCTTGCAGCAGCCTTCGCTCGCCTTCTTCAGCCAGTCCATCAGCACGAACTTGTCGGAGATGACGGCGTCGAGACGGCCGTTCTGCAAGTCGGTGATCGCCTCTTCCTGGGTGGGGTAGAGTTTCGCCTCGGCGCCGGCCTTGCCATAGGCGTCCTGCGCATAGTCGGCCTGGGTGGTCGAGGCCTGCGCGCCCACCGTCTTGCCGGCAAGGGCTGCCGGTTCGGTGGAAGTGAGGTCGCTGTCCTTGGGCGCCACCAGCGCCAGCGGCGTCGTGTAGTATTTGTTGGTGAAGGCGACCTGTTTCTTGCGCTCCTCGGTGATGCTCATCGAGGCGATGATGGCGTCGAACTTTTTCGCCTGCAGCGCCGGGATGATGCCGTCCCAGTCCTGGGTGACGATCTCGCACTCGACCTTCATCTGCGCACACAGCGCATTGGCAATGTCGATGTCGAAGCCCTCGATCTTGCCGTCCGCGGTGATGGTGTTGAAGGGCGGATAAGCGCCCTCGGTGCCGATCTTCAATTTCTCCTGCGCCTCAGCCAGCGAGCCGGCCGATATCACCAGCATGGCAGCGCCCGCTGCCGATATGATCCATATTGAAATCTGCATTTTGGTTCCCCTTGCGCGCCGTTCTCTTGCCGGCCACCGAAAGGCAGCCAAGCATGGTGAGGCAGCGCAGGCAAGTATTTTGCCTGACGGTGATCGAAGGTTCAGCCGGCGGGGCGGAAATGCTTGGAGAGCTTGAGGCCTTGCGCCTGGTAATTCGAGCCGAGATCGGTGCCGTAAAGCGCCTGCGGCCGCTTCAGCATGTGTTCGTAGACCAGCCGGCCGACGATCTGGCCGTGGTCGAGGATGAACGGCACTTCGTGGCTGCGCACTTCGAGCACCGCCCGGCTGCCGGTGCCGCCTGAGGCCGAATGGCCGAAGCCCGGATCGAAGAAGCCGGCATAGTGAACACGGAATTCGCCAACCAGCGGATCGAAGGGCGTCATCTCGGCGGCGTAGAGCGGCGGCACGTGCACGGCTTCGCGGCTGACCAGGATGTAGAACTCGTCCGGGTCGAGCACCAGTTCGCCGGCGCCGCTCTTATAGAGCGGCTCCCAGAAATCGACGGCATCCTGGGCGGCGCGCTTGTCGACATCGACCAAGCCGGTGTGATGCTTGCCGCGATAGCCGACCAGGCCGTTCTGGTCGCCGTCAAGATCGATCGACAGCGCAATGCCGCCGCCGGAAATGTTGGGCGGCTCGGTCGCCACCAGCATCTCGGCGCGGTGCAATTCGTTCAGTTCTGCCTCCGACAACAGCGCGTTGCCGGTGCGAAAGCGGATCTGCGACAGCCTCGATCCGGCGCGTACGACGATCGGGAAGGTGCGCGGACTGACTTCGAGATAAAGCGGCCCGTGATAGCCGGGGGCGATCTTGTCGAACTCATGGCCGCGATCGGTCATCACCCGGGTGAAGATGTCGAGCCGGCCGGTCGAGCTCTTCGGGTTGGCCGAGGCCGACACGTTTGCGGGCAGCGCCAGGCGTTCGAGCAGCGGCACGATGTAGACGCAGCCGGTTTCCAGCACCGCGCCCTCGGCGAGACTGAACTCATGCAATTTCAGCCGGTGAAGCTTGTCGGCCACCAGATGATCGGGACCCGGCAGGAAGGAGGCGCGCACGCGAAAAGCCTTGTCGCCGAGCCTGAGATCGAGGCTCGCCGGCTGCACCTGGTCGACATCGAGCGCGCGCGGCGACTTCAGCGCGCCGGACTGAAACAGCGCGGAAATGTCCTGATCGGGAAGAATGCCTGTCTGCCGCAAAAGGCTGGCTCCGCTCCAAGGTCGGTCTCTTTGTGGCAGGTTCTTGCCGCAAAACCGCTGGATATTATTGCGGAACCTGCCTGGTACAAACCTCTTAATGAAGCCGGCAATTGACGCAAGCGCAGGTGAGGTCTAAAGGGTCGTTATCCCGTGGTGATTTGGCCGGTCGGCTTGCAGCCACGTTAAACAAGTCGCTAAAGGACCGTCGGGCCGCAAGGCCATATGGACCGGTTGCGACTTTCGCGGCCGGTTTTTTTGTGTCTGGAACAAAAGCGATGAGCACCAAGAAGCGTAACTGGAAACCTCAGACCGCACTCGTGCACGGGGGAACGCTGCGTTCCCAGTTCGGCGAGACGTCCGAAGCGATGTACCTCACCCAAGGCTATGTCTACGAGACGGCGCAGGCTGCCGAGGCCCGTTTCAAGGGCGAGGAGCCGGGCTTCATCTATTCGCGCTATGCCAACCCTACCGTCGACATGTTCGAAAAGCGCATGTGCGCGCTGGAGGGTGCCGAAGATGCGCGCGCCACGGCGTCCGGCATGGCTGCGGTGACGGCAGCGCTCCTGTGCAGCGCCAAGGCCGGCGACCATATCGTTGCGGCGCGCGCGCTGTTCGGCTCCTGCCGCTGGGTGGTGGAGACGCTGGCGCCGAAATACGGCATCGAGGCAACGCTGGTCGACGGCACCGACATCGCCAACTGGGAAAAGGCGGTGCGGCCGAACACGAAACTGTTCTTCCTGGAAAGCCCGACCAATCCGACGCTGGAAGTGGTCGACATCGCAGCGGTGGCGGCGCTCGCCACCTCGATCGGCGCCAGGCTGATCGTCGACAATGTCTTTGCCACGCCCTTGCAGCAGAAGCCCTTGCAGCTCGGCGCCCATATCGTCGTCTACTCCGCGACCAAGCACATTGACGGCCAGGGACGCTGTCTCGGCGGCATCATCCTGTCGGACAAGAAATGGATCGACGAGAATTTGCACGACTATTTCCGCCACACCGGCCCGAGCCTGTCGCCGTTCAACGCCTGGACGCTGCTCAAGGGCCTGGAGACGCTGCCGGTTCGGGTGCGCCAGCAGACGGAAAGCGCGGCCAAGATCGCGGATTTCCTGGCAGGACGGCCGGAAATCGCCCGCGTCATCTATCCCGGCCGCGCCGACCACCCGCAGGCCGACATCGTCAAGAAGCAGATGACGGGCGGATCGACGCTGATCTGCCTCGACGTGAAGGGCGGCAAGCAGGCGGCCTTCGCCTTGCAGAACGCGCTCGACATCGTGCTGATCTCCAACAATCTCGGCGACGCCAAGAGCCTGATCACCCATCCGGCGACCACCACGCACAAGAACCTCAGCGACGAAGCTCGCGCCGAGCTTGGCATCGGGCCGGGAACGCTCAGGCTGTCGGTCGGTCTTGAGGATACGGACGATCTGCTGGAGGACGTTGCGCAGGCGCTGAAGGCAGCCGGGTAGGCCGCGAGGCGTCACGCTCCCGACGAAGCCTCTTCCAGCTCGGCCGTCTTGGTGCCGATGATCATGGTGTTGCCGCGCCAATCGACGGCGCCGCTCAGCCAGCCGCGCGCCCAGATGGCGGGAAGCATCATGTCGCGGACCATCATCGCCGGGACCATGCGCAGCGACAGATGCCAGCCCTTGGCCGCGGCCAGCGCGCATTCGGGAATGTAGGCCGCCGCCAGCACGGCCAACACCGTGGCCGGCAGGCTGATGCCGGCACTTGCTGCCGCCACCAGCGCCAACGCCAACGGCACGGCGACGCCGGTCAGGATCTCGGGTGCGAAAAACAGCGGGAAAGTGACGCGGCGCAACCGCGCCCAGCGCGCCTGACGCGACCAGATGTCGGCAAGTCGGCGCTGCCCCAGTGGTTGCTCGAAAGGCGAGGCAACGAGATTGACGCGCAGGCCCAGTCCGTTGACCAGCTTGGTTGCAGCAGCATCCTCGGCGATCTCGGCGGCCAGCGCGCGGATACCGCCATTGGTATCGAGCATCGGCTTGTTCCACAGCATGCTCTTGCCCTGGGCAAAGCCGAGGCCAAGCGCCTCGCCGGCATATTGCCAGCGCGCCTGCAGCGTGTTGAGGAACGCGCATTCGACCTCGGCCCAGAAGCCTTCCGGCCGCGAGCCGATCGGCGTCGAGCAGATAAGCCCGGTATTGGTCCGCCAGGCCGCCATCAGGTGCTGGACGTAATCCCTAGGCATCAGCACGTTGGAATCCGCCAGAATAACCCAATGATTGCGCGCCGCTTCCCAGCCCTTGACGCAGTTGTTGAGCTTCGGGTTGCTGCTGACGCGGTCGTCGCCGATCAGCAGCCGGGCCGGCACGTTGGGAAACAGGACGATCGCCCTGTTTATCAGTTTGACGACGGGATCGTCGGCGTGAGCGACGCAGAAGATCAGTTCGTAGCGCGGCCAGTCGAGCGAGAAGGCTCGCTGCAGCGTCTCTTGTGTGAACGGCTCCACGCCGCGCGACGGCACGACGATCGAGACCGGTGGCTGCTCGTTGGACGGCGGGGGGATGAGACGGCGCGCTTGCAGTTTCGACGAAGCAAGCAGGATGCTGGCGAGATTGGAAAGAAGCAAAGCGGAGGAGGCGAAGGCGGCTGTGAGAGCTGGTTCCATCGAGATCTGGTCACTCCGGAAAGGCCGCTCGCGGCTGCTTTGTCAGTCGACAGATGGGCCTTGAGTCGCCGGCAAGGTTTGCGCACACCAACATTGTCATGTGTCACTTAAATGACATTGTTTGTCGGCACCTCCGCTTTGAGGCTGGCAGGACATGCCGTTGTGCGCGTATCAAACCGCATAGCGCGACAAATGTTCCTTGCCGCGCAACCGGAGCAGCCCATGTATCGCGCCGTCACGCGCAACATCGAAGTGCAGGTCAGACCGTTCTACCTGGAGGACCGCTCGGACCCGGCGGAGAACCGTTATGTCTGGGGCTACCAGGTGACGATCGACAACCAGTCGGACGATTTCGTGCAGCTTATGTCGCGTTACTGGCACATCACCGACGGCAGCGGCCGGATCGAGGAAGTGCGCGGCGCCGGCGTGGTCGGCGACCAGCCTGAGCTCAATCCCGGCGACAGCTATCAATACACGTCAGGCTGCCCGCTCTCGACGCCCTCCGGCTTCATGGTCGGCCACTACACCATGCGCAACAAAAAGGGCGAGACGTTCGACGTCGCTATTCCCGCGTTTTCGCTGGATCTGCCGGGGACGCGGCGGACGGTGAATTAGGGGTTTTCTCCCCATCTCTATACGGGGAGGAATGCCCGGCAGTGCAACGAGGGGCGCCGCCGGACTCATGAGGTTATCTTCCACGCACATGACGTAGGCTATGCGCGGCCATTCACCAAAGTTCGCGCTGCCCCTCATCCGCCCTTCGGGCACCTTCTCCCCGTGAACGGGGAGAAGGAAGAGATGCTACTGAGTTGCAAACTCCGCCGGGTCGAAGTCGTACTGCTTCGAGCAGAACTCGCAGGCGACGTGGATGCCGCCATCTTCGGTGCTGTCCTTGATCTCCTGCGCGGAAAACCCCTCGAGGATGCCGCGTATCTTGTCCCTTGAGCAGGAACATTGGTCGGCGACCGGCACGCCGCCGAAGACGCGCACGCCATGTTCGTGGAACAGCCTGAAGAGCAGCCGCTCGGCGCCGATGGTCGGGTCGATCAGCTCGGTCGGCTCGATGGTGCCGAGCAGCGCCACCAGCTCGCGCCACGAATTGTCGGCCGGCTCCTGCGTCACGTCACGCGGATCGCCGTCGCCGCCCGAAATGTCGGGCACGCGCATGCGCTCGGGTGACTGCGGCAGGAACTGCGCCAGGATGCCGCCGGCGCGCCACTGCTCACGAGCGCCGCCGGGACCTGGCGTCAGAAGCTTGGCCACCGACAGCCTGAGGTCGGTCGGGATCTGCTCCGACTGGCGGAAATAGGTGCGCGCGGCGTCCTCCAGCGTCTCGCCGTCGAGCTGGACGATGCCCTGATAGCGCTGCGTGTGCGCGCCCTGGTCGATGGTCAGCGCCAAAACGCCGCTGCCCAGCAGCGTCTGCTGCGAGGTCTGGCCTGCGGCCACCAGGGCCTCCAGCCGGTCGGCGTCGAAACGCGCATAGGCGCGCAATGCCGAAGGCGTGGAGAAATCCGCGACCAGCATGTCGACCGGGCCGTCGGTGCGGGTCTGCAAGATGAACTTGCCTTCGAATTTGAGCGAGGTGCCGAGCAGCACCGTCAGCACACAGGCTTCCGCGAGCAGGCGGGCGACCGGCTCGGGATAGTCGTGACGGTTGAGGATGGCGTCGAGCATCGGCCCGAGTTGCACGGTGCGGCCGCGCACGTCGAGCGGGCCGACCTCGAAGGGTACGACATGATCGTCGCCGGCATAGCCGAACTCGCCGAGTTTGGGGTGATGTTCAGTCACTTGATGCGTTTCCAACATGACAAAGCTCCAGGGCGTGGCCATGCGGCCCGGAGGGGTGCATGCGTCCAAACGCGCTTGATTTGCGTGATGGGGCGCAAATAGGCATCGCGCCGCCCCGGATCAAGCGCTTGGAGATCAAGCGCCTGGAGATCAAGCGCCCAGACACCAGGCCAAAACCGCCTTCTGGGCGTGGAGCCGGTTCTCGGCTTCGTCGAAGACCACCGAATGCGGACCGTCGATGACCTCGTCGGTCACTTCCTCGCCACGATGCGCCGGCAGGCAGTGCATGAACAGGGCGTCGGGCTTGGCCCTGGCCATCAGCGCCGCATTGACCTGATAGGGCGAGAAGACATTATGGCCGCGGGCGCGGTGTTCCTGGCCCATCGACACCCAGCAGTCGGTGACGATGCAGTCGGCCTGGTCGACGGCCTCTTCGGGCGAGCGGGTGAAGTGCAGCTTGCCGCCATTGGTCTTCGACCAGTCGATGTGCTTCTGCGCCGGCTCGCTGCCTTCCGGCACTGCGACGTTCAGGTTGAAGCGGAACCGCGCCGAGGCCTCGAGCAGCGAATGCAGCACGTTGTTGCCGTCGCCGGTCCAGGCGATGGTCTTGCCGGCAACCGGACCGCGATGCTCCTCGAAGGTCATGATGTCGGCCATCAGCTGACAGGGATGGGTGTCGTCGGTCAGCCCGTTGATGACCGGAATCGTGGCATTCTCGGTCAGCTCGAGCAGCCGCTCATGCGACGTGGTGCGGATCATGATGGCGTCGACATAGCGCGACAGCACCTTGGCGGTGTCGGCAATGGTCTCGGAGCGGCCGAGCTGCATTTCGGTCCCGGTCAGCATGATGGTCTCGCCGCCGAGCTGTCGCATGCCGACGTCGAAGGACACGCGCGTGCGCGTCGACGGCTTGTCGAAGATCATGGCCAGCACCTTGCCTTCGAGCGGTTTGGTCCGTTCGCCGGCCTTGAGGCGCGCCTTGCGCACCACCGCATCGTCCAGCATCAGGCGCAGATCGCCTTCGGAAACGGCGGAAAGATCGGTGAAATGGCGAAGGCTCATCGGGAATGGCTCTCGGGATTACTTCGAGGCGGCCGCGGCGATGGCGTCGGTCAGGCCCTTGGCGCCGGCGCGGATGCGATCGAGCGCTTCGCCGATCTCGGCGTCGGTGACGGTCAGCGGCGGCAGCAGACGAATGACGTTGTCGCCTGCCGGCACCGCCAGCAGATGCTGGTCGCGCAGCGCCATGTTGACCTTGGTGTTGGGCATGGCGCATTTCAGGCCAAGCATCAGGCCGCTGCCCCTGATGCCTTCGATGACATCAGGAAATTCGTCGGCGACCGCCGCCAGGCCCTGCTTCATCAGCAATGCCTTGCGCTGGACGTCTTCGAGGAAGCCGTCTTCCAGCACGACGTCGAGCACAGCGTTGCCGACCGCCATGGCCAGCGGATTGCCGCCGAAAGTGGTGCCATGCACGCCTGCCGTCATGCCGACGACAGCGTCGTCGGTGGCGAGGCACGCGCCCATCGGGAAGCCGCCGCCAATGCCCTTGGCAATCGCCATGATGTCGGGCGTCACGCCGGTCCATTCATGCGCGAACAGCTTTCCGGTGCGACCGATACCGCACTGGACCTCATCGAAGATCAGCAGCAGGCCATGCTGGTCGCAGAGCTGCCGCAGCCGCTTCAAGGATTGCGTCGGCACCGGGCGGATGCCGCCCTCGCCCTGTACCGGTTCGATCAGGATCGCGGCGGTCTCTGGTGTGATCGCCTTCTCGGCGGCGTCGATGTCGTCGAAGCCGACCTGGTCGAAGCCTTCGACCTTGGGGCCGAAGCCTTCGAGATATTTGTACTGGCCGCCGGCGGCGATGGTCGCCAGCGTGCGGCCGTGGAAGGCGCCTTCGAAGGTAATGACCCGGAAGCGCTCGGGATGGCCCTTGACGAACTGGTAGCGCCGCGCCGTCTTGATCGCGCATTCGAGCGCCTCGGCGCCGGAATTGGTGAAGAACACCTTGTCGGCGAAGGTGGCGTCAGCCAGCCGCTCGCCGAGCCGGGCCTGCCCCGGGATCTCGTAGAGATTGGAGACGTGCCAGAGCTTGGCCGCCTGTTCGGTCAGCGCCGAGACCAGATGCGGATGGCTGTGGCCCAACGAATTGACCGCGATGCCGCCAGCGAAATCGAGATATCGCTCGCCCTTGTCGGTAACCAGCCAGGTGCCTTCGCCATGATCGAAGGCCAAAGGGGCGCGGGCAAAGGTCTCGTAAAGCGCCGAACCGCTCATTATATGCGTCTCCGGTACCGGAAAAATCAAAAAAGCCGCCAAAGCGGCGGCCTTTGCGGCTTATCGTGTTTTTCGGCCATGAAGTCAACGAAAACGTCGTGCAGAGGCGCGTGGCCAGCTCCCGACGAGACGCCGGCTCATAAGCGACCGGGCAAGTTGGGGAAAACCTAAAAAACCGATTCGTGTTGCACCTGGGACTCTTGTCACCGAGTCAACACATGAGGTAATTGTAGTCGGGAAATAACTAGATTTCGTGCGGCGGACCTAATCACCTAATATATGTGGTGTCTGCCCCGGCAAAGATTGCCGGGTCGGGAACGGATTCCGGCTGCCGCACACATAGCAGGAGCGCGGTCTCATGAACTGGACTGACGAGCGGGTCGAACTTCTCAGGAAACTGTGGTCGGAGGGCTTGAGCGCAAGCCAGATCGCCGCACAACTCGGCGGGGTCAGCCGCAACGCGGTCATCGGCAAGGTGCACCGGCTGAAGCTGTCGGGCCGCGGACGCTCGACCGCGACGCCGGCGCGTCAGAAGAAGACAACGCAGGGATCTTCGATCCAGAAATCGGTGCCTCGCGCCGCAACCACGCAGCGCCATGTCACGACTTCGATCGGGGCGAACGCACTGCAGGCGCAGTTCGACGCCGAGCCGGTGGCGCGCCACTACATCCGCCCGGTCGAAAACGTCGTCGTGCCGATCTCGCGGCATCTGCAGCTCACCGATCTCACCGAGCGCACCTGCAAATGGCCGAATGGCGATCCGCTATCGGAAGACTTCAACTTCTGCGGCAACGAGGCGGCTGAAACCGGACCTTACTGCAAGTACCACGCAAGGGTGGCGTTCCAGCCGGCTTCAGAGCGGCGCAGGAGCCGGTAGTTAGGAATAGGGATTGGGGACTGGGCAGTAGGGAATGGGGTAGCGCTCGTGAGGCGCTACCTTATTCTGCCTACTGCCTACTGCCTACTGCCTACCATCACAGCCACCCACTCTTCCGAAATCGCCAATACAAAAACGAGCAGATCAGCGCGATCGAGACCAATACGACGGGATAGCCGTATTGCATCTTCAGTTCCGGCATGTCGTCGAAATTCATGCCGTAAATGCCGGCGAGCGCCGTCGGCACCGCCAGGATCGCCGCCCATGAGGCCAGCTTCTTGGTGTTCGCGGTTTCCTGGCTCTGGCCGACCAGCAGGCTGGCTTCGAAAGCGAACGCCAGAACCTCGCGCAGGCTGTCGATCTTTTCCTGCACGGTCCGGATATGGTCGGTGACATCGCGAAACAGCGGATGCATTGCGGTATGGATCTGCGGCAGTTCGGCGCTGGTCAGCCGGCGGCAGACCTCGACCAGCGGCAGCGCCGCATTGCGCAGGCGCAACAGATCGCGGCGCAGCATGTAGAGCCGCTCGATGTCGGGACCGGTCATCGGCTTCAGCAGCACCCTGTCCTCGATCGCCTCGACCTCGTCCTCGATCTGCTCGAGCACCGGCATGTAGTTGTCGACGATGAAGTCGAGAATGGCGTAGAGGACGAAATCCTCGCCCTTGGCCAGTGAGTGCGGACAGCTTTCCCAGTGCTGGCGCACGGCGGCGTATGAGGTCGAGGGACCATGCCTGACGCTGACGATATAGCCTGAGCCGACGAACAGATGCGTCTCGCCGAAGGTGACGCGTCCGTCGATCAGCTGTGCAGTGCGGGCAACGATGAACAGCGCATCGCCATATTGCTCGATCTTCGGCCGCTGGTGCGGATGTTCGGCGTCTTCAATCGCCAGCTCATGCAAATGGAATTGTGCCTTGACGCGCAGCAGAAGCTCGCGGTCGGGTTCGAGCAGCCCGATCCAGACGACATGGCCCGACTTCTTGGCCCATTCACCGGCTTCCTCGATCGGAATGTCGGCGATCCGCTTGCCGGCGGTGTAGACGCTCGACGCGATGATGCCGGACGATGCCGGCGCCGGCTTGAACTCTCGGACATATTCCATCGCAGCCTCCTGAGCGCCTGGCCTTGGCCAGGAACCGAGACGCTAACATCCGGGCAGTTTAGCGCAATATGATTAAGCGTTCGAGGGGCGCGCGATCACTTCACCGGCAGCGCCGGCAGGGCAACCTTGTCGGTCTTGTCGCCCTTTGGACGCTCGGCCGGCAACTGCTCGCCGGTGACGATGTAGTAGATCGTCTCGGCAATGTTGGTGGCGTGGTCGCCGATGCGCTCGATGTTCTTGGCGCAAAACAGCAGATGCGTGCACGGCGTGATGTTGCGCGGATCTTCCATCATGTAGGTCAAAAGCTCGCGAAACAGCGAGGTGTACATGGCGTCGATCTGGTCGTCGCGGTCGCGAACGAAGCCTATTTTCTCGACCGAGCGCGAGGCATAGACGTCGAGCACTTCCTTGAGCTGGGTCAAAGCGAGTTCGGCCAGCGCCTCGAGGCCGCGAAACAGGCTGGTCGGCTGGCGGCCGTCAATGACGCTGACCACACGCTTGGCGACGTTCTTGGCGAGGTCACCGACCCGTTCGAGGTCGGCCGAAATGCGGATGGCGCCGACGATCTCGCGCAGATCCGTCGCCATGGGCTGGCGCTTGGCGATGATGACGATGGCTTTGTCGTCGATTTCGCGCTGGCCATCGTCAAGCACGATGTCGTCGCGGATGACCTTCTGGGCGAGGCCGGGATCGGCATTGACCAGCGCCTGGATCGCCTGCTCGACCATGCGCTCGGCATGGCCGCCCATCGCAGCGATGCGCTTCGCCAGGTATTTCAGCTCTTCGTCATAGGCGCTGACAATGTGTACGGACTGCATGGGCGAAATGCCTTCCTTAAATCTTTGGCCTTTTGCGTCGTTTCCTCGACCCCTGTGCTGATACGCTAGCCGGATGACAGAAAGAAGAAACAGGCAGTTAGCAGATAGTACCGCCTCAGCCTGCCGGCAAATGGACCGTGAACGCCGCGCCCTTGCCAACCTCCGACTTGATCGAAAGCCGGGCGTTGTGGCGCGTCAGAATATGCTTGACGATGGACAGGCCAAGACCGGTGCCTTTCTGGGTGCGGCTGCTCTCCACGTCGACGCGATAGAAGCGCTCGGTAATGCGCGGTATGTGCTCTTCCGGGATGCCCGGGCCATAGTCCCTGATGGTGACATCGATGCCCGGTTCCGGGCCGGCCTCGCCCCGCGCGATCGACACCGTGACGCGTCCGCCAGGCTGGCCGTATTTGCAGGCGTTTTCCAAGAGATTCTCGAACACCTGGAACAGCTCGTCGCGGTCTCCGGGCACGTCGAGCGGCCCCTCGGCGTAGTCGCGTTCGATGACGACGCCGTTCTCGCTGGCGAGCGGGCCCAGTGAATCGATGACGCTGTCGATGGTCTGGCGCAGATCGACCTCGGTTCCCGGCCTCAGGTAAGGCTTCATTTCAAGCCTCGACAGCGACAGGAGATCGTCGATGAGGCGCGCCATGCGGCCGGTCTGGTTCTGCATGATCTGCAGGAACTGCTCGCGCGCCGCCGGATCGTTGCGGGCCGGGCCGCGCAACGTCTCGATGAAGCCCGAGATCGAAGCAAGCGGGGTGCGCAACTCGTGGCTGGCATTGGCTATGAAGTCAGCGCGCATGCGGTCGATGCGGCGCGTCTCACTCTGGTCCTTGAATACCAGCACATAGAGATCGGTGGCGTGGCCGACCGAGGACGCGCTGACCCGGTAGGCGCGTTCCACCGGCAGCTTCTCGGTGTAGTCGACGGCATCGGAGGCGACGGCTCCCGACAGTACGCCGTCCAGCAATGCCTGCATTTCCGGGGCGCGGAATTTCAGCGACAGCGACAGGCCGGGCGCGATGCCGCCAAAGGCGGCATAGGCGGCGGCATTGGCGTGGACGATGGTGGCGGTGCGGTCGAAGATGATCAGCGGATCGGCAACGGCAGCCGCAAGATATTCGCCGGAAAGCCGCTGCAGCCCGCTCGCCTCGACCGTGGTAATGGTCTCAGCAGACCGGCTGGCGCCACCGGTTGGCAGAAGCGCGGCGGCCAGCAGCACCGTCAACGCAGCCAGGACAACATAGGCGGAGATACCGGCAAACCCATAAACGGCCATGATGGCGATCGCACCGGCGGCAAGCAGCCATCGGCTGTTCCACAGCCGGCCGGCGACGGCCTGCCCCGTGGTTGTCCGCTCTGCGCCGGTGTCAGCCATTCGTGCTTTCCGTGCTTCTGCGCCGGTCCCGCCGAAACTTCCGCTGGACCGGGTTTGAGGCCCCCCATAGCATGAGTCCGCAAGCTGGAAAGGTTCGTCTCGATGAAAAAAGCCAAGGAAAGTCCCGCCGCAGAGCCGGCAAAGGGGCCGCTGAAGATCAAGGTGGACGGCAAGGAGCGGGAGTTCGACATCGAAAACCCCGAGCTTCCCAGCTGGATCGAGGACCACAAACTGACCGCAGGCGACTACCCCTACGACAAGAAAATGAAGAGCGAGGAGTATGACGAGACTCTGGAGCGGCTGCAGATCGAACTGGTCAAGGCGCAGGCCTGGCTGCAGGCGACCGGCAGCAGACTGATGTCGCTGTTCGAGGGGCGCGATGCCGCCGGCAAGGGCGGCACCATCTCGGTGCTGCGCCAGTATCTCAATCCTCGAACCGCGCGCAACGTGGCGCTGACCAAGCCGACCCCGACCGAAGTCGGGCAATGGTACTACCAGCGCTACGTCGCCCATTTCCCGACATCGGGCGAATTCGTCACCTTCGACCGGTCCTGGTACAACCGCGGCGGCGTCGAGCCGGTGATGGGCTTCTGCACACCGGAACAGCATGCAAAATTCCTCGACGAGACGCCGCATTTCGAGCGGATGATCTCCAATGAGGGCATCTATTTCTTCAAATTCTGGCTCAACATCGGCCGCGAGACCCAGCTCGAACGGTTTCACGACCGCCGCTGGTCGCCGCTGAAGAACTGGAAGTTCTCGCCGATCGATATTGCCGGCATCACCAAATGGGACGACTACACCAAGGCGCGCGACCAGATGGTCGAGCGCACGCACAAACAGTTCGCGCCCTGGATCATCGTGCGGGCCAATGACAAGCGACGCTCGCGGCTGGCCGTCATGCGGCGCATCCTGTTGTCACTGCCCTATGATGGGCGCGATCTCGACGCCATCGGCAAGGAAGATAAGAAGATCGTCGGCGAAGGGCCGTCGTTTCTCGAGAAGTAGAGACTGGCCTCGATAGGCAGAGGCTGAAATTACAGAGCCCACCCCCACACGGAGGTGGGCTCTGTGGCCATTGTCTAAAGCGCATCGCATTTGAACGGATTCACGCGACGCGCTTTAGGTCTTTGTTTCATGCATGTCGTTCTCTCAAAACCGGGGCCACTTTGAGCGACATGCATTAAAGCGCGTCGGGTGAAGACAGTCTCACGACGCCTGCCGCATGCCGAGCATGTGGGGGGTGCCCCTGGCCAACACCGGGGCGTGATGGTTGCGGCGCGAGCGCACGACATCCAGCGTATGCTCGTTGAAGGTCAGCAGTGTGGCGACGACCTGCTGGTTGCCATAGGTGCGCTGGTAACCGAGCGGCGTCGCCAGGAAGTGCAACTGCAGCGTCCGCAGCACCCACACCGGCTCGACCTCGATAATGACCTGATCGACATTGCGAGCAAGGCCCCATTCGACGAAGCCGGCGATCAGTTCGGTGCCGACCGTAGACACGCCGCGCTTGCCATCGCGAAAGCCTGGCGCCACCGCGTAACGGGTTAGCTCCCAGACATTCGGTCCCGAAGGGCGCTTTCCCTCGCAGAGTTCCGGCATCACATCGCTAAGGAGATGCGGCCGTGTGGTCGGCAGCATCCGATGATAGCCTGCAAGCTCGCCATTGCGTATGACAAGGTGGTGTTCGGCCTCATCATGGTCGAATTGATCGATTTCGAGGCCGTCCGGGCGATCGAGATCGGTCCACCGCATCTCATCGACGAAGACCTTGTGACGCAGGCGATGGACGGCCTCCCATAGGTCGGGACGTTCCATCAGTTGTTGAGTGGTAAGGGAAAATAGCATTAGCCGTCTCCTGGGCTTAAGAGGAAGATACGGCCGGGCTTTCCCGAAAAAATTGCGCGAAGGTGTTGGCAAGGATTTCCAGGCTGCCACAGCCGACATGGCTAATATAGCTGCGTCTAAACGCCTCCGCGATGGCGTGCACCCTGTTGGCGACGCCGAGTCTGCTTTTGGCGTTAAGAAAGCATTAGCCGTCTCAAGAGGACGACAGGGGCCGGTCTTTTCTGAAGATATGACGCCAACAATGCGGCCATAAATTTCGGGCCGCCAGAACCGGCCTAGCTGATATAGCCGTGCCTGACTGCTTCGGCGACTGCCTGCACACGGTTGGCGGCGCCTAGTTTGCTCTTGGCGTTGAGAAGGTGTTTCTCAGAGGTATGCTCCGAGATGCCGAGGATCTGCGAAATCTCCCACTCGGATTTTCCGACCGCCGCCCATTGCAGGCATTCGCGCTCGCGCGGCGTCAATTCAATGTGATCGATAGATTTGCCGGCCGTCGTTTGAAGCTGCATGGCGCGGCCGATGGCATAGGTGGAGGCCAGCGAGACCATTGCGAATTCGGCTTCGGACAGTTCGACCGCCTCACCGCCCAGCGAGACCAGCGCGATCTGGCCTTCGAGCGTGATCAGCGGGAAGGCGAGGCCGTCACGCAGCTTGAACTGGCGGGCGTCGCGCATTACCTCGGCGCTGCTCTTGTCGGCGGGCATGCTTTGAACGGCATCGCGCCATTGGAATGGCGCCCGAAACTGCTTCAAATGGCTGACGACCGGATCGTGGTCGACGTAGTTGCGCGATAAGTAACGCTCCAGCCATTCGCTAGGCCAATCGCAGAGCAGCACATGGTCCTTCGTCTGGCTGCTTGGTGTACCGGGCTGCGGCACCGTTGCGGCTATCAGGGCCGTCAATCCGAAATTCGAGGTGACACTAAGTAGCTGCTCGCACACCGCAGCCGACGTGTCGGCACGCTGCACCCGGTCAATATATTCAAGTGTCCGGTCAAAATAACCCATCGCAACATCTACCCCATGTTGCCTACCGCTCTTGAGACCGATGCTACGTGCCTGCCCCGCACTTAGCCATCAACCCCGGATTGCAAAGCCACATCCTTAGCTTTTCTAACGCCAGCGACCGCCAACCCCGGGCCGACTCTGTGCGGCTATTTGCAACCTCGCCAAAGCATAACCCGAAATTTGCCCTTTGAAATCAAAAACAATTGTGCCTGCGCCGTTTTCGTATCACAAGCCAACGGCCAAGACGGGCGGAGTTTTTTGTGACATCACGCTGGATAACCATCGCCTTGCTGTCGATGCTGATCGGAGTGCAGCCGTTTGCCGGCGCTGTGCGGGCAGCGGAACCGCAGGTGCCGGTGCTTTGGGATGCCAAGGAGCGGCTGCCGAAGCCGGACCTTGCGGCGCTGCCGAGGCTCAGGTTCCTCACCACAACCGATTTCCCGCCCTTCAATTTTCTCGACGGCACGGGCCGACTGTCCGGCTTCCACATCGACCTGGCGCGGGCGATTTGCGCCGAACTCGACATCGCCGACAAATGCCAGATCCAGGCGCTGCCCTGGGCCGAACTCGACGACGCGTTGCAGAAGGGCGAAGGCGAGGCGATCATCGCCGGCATCGCCGCAACGCCGGAGACGCGGGCGAAGTACAGCTTTTCGCGCTCCTATCTACAGTTTCCGGCGCGCTTCATCATGCCGAAGACCAAGGCCTTCGCCGAGCCGATCCTCGACAAATTGCGCTCGAAGCGGGTCGGCGTGCTGGCCGGCTCGGCGCATGAAAAGATGCTGCGCGATTATTTCGGCACCGTGCAGATCATCCGCTTTCAACGGCCGGAAGACCTCTACAGCGACTTGAAGAGCGCCAAGATCGATGCCGCCTTCGGCGACGGCATGCGCTTTTCCTTCTGGCTGGGCGGCACGGACGCCGCCGGTTGCTGCCGCTTCGCCGGTGGACCCTACCTGGCGCCGGAATATCTGGGGTCCGGCATGACCATTGCCACCCGGGCCAGCGACCCAGCGCTGGCCGCAGCCATGGACTACGCGCTGCAGGAGATATCGGTGAAAGGCACCTTCGCCGAATTCTACCTGCGCTATTTCCCGGTCAGCTTTTTCTGATCCGGTCCCGGTCAGCTTCCTCTAGGGGCTGGATCAGGTCAGCGTGCGCAGGCGGGCCTTCGCCCCGCGCGCGATGGCTGCGGCGGTCAGCGTGTCGAGATCGAGCTCACGCCGGATCAACTGCAGCACCCGCAATTCCTCCATGCGCATTTCGAGATCGACGGCGGCAACTTCGAAGGCGGCGGCATAAGCGGTGTCGCGCAACCGCTCGGGCAAAGTCTCGGCGACACGCTCGAGCACGCCTTCCAATCCATCCTTTTCATGCAGCATCTTCTGGCAGTCCTGCGCAATGGCGATCAGCCTGTCCTGCTTGAAATCCTCGAACACCGGCCAGCTGCGGACGACGTCGCCGATGCGCGCCAGTTCGATATCGGTCATGTTGCGATCGGAAGCCGAGGTGATGACCATCAGGTAGATCAGGGCTTCATGGGTGGACGGCAACGGCATTCAAAACTCCTTGATAGTGAGGGTCGAAGGTAGGGACGCCACGGCGCCGTCGCAACGAAAACGCCTGATATCGTTGACGCTCCGCCCTGTCGCGCCTAGAGACCCGGTTGAAAAATCTTACCAGCCGCGAAGCCGGCCCATGACTGGAACTTTGACATGACGGGATCAAACATCGCCGATCTCAACCCCGAAATGCTTGCGGCAGCCGCCGAAAGCAAGGCCTGGCCGTTCGAGGAAGCCAAAAAGATCATCGAGCGCTACAAAGGCGGCGACTTTCCCGAGACCGTCCTGTTCGAGACCGGCTACGGCCCGTCGGGTCTGCCGCATATCGGCACGTTCGGCGAGGTCGCGCGCACCTCGATGGTGCGCCATGCCTTTCACGTGCTGACCGGGAACAAGGTCAAGACCAAGCTGCTCTGCTTCTCCGACGACATGGACGGCATGCGCAAGATCCCCGACAATGTGCCGGATCGCGCAGCCCTCGAGCCTTATCTTCATATGCCGCTTTCGTCGGTGCCCAATCCGTTCGGCGGCGACTATGCGAGCTTTGCCGACCACAACAACGCGATGCTGTGCCGCTTCCTCGACACGTTCGGCTTCGACTACGGATTCGCCAGCGCCACGCAGTACTACAAGGCCGGCCGTTTCGATGCGATGCTGGTGTGCGCCGCCGAGCGCTACGAGCAGATCATGGCGGTGATGCTGCCGACGCTGGGGCCGGAGCGGCAGGCAACCTACAGCCCGTTCCTGCCGATCTCGCCGAAGAGCGGGCGCGTGCTCTACGTGCCGATGAAGCATGTCGACGCCAAGGCCGGCACCATCACCTTCGACGATGAGGGCACCGAGACCACACTTTCGGTGACCGGCGGGAAGGTCAAGCTGCAGTGGAAGCCGGATTTCGGCATGCGCTGGGCAGCGCTCGACGTCGATTTCGAAATGTTCGGCAAGGACCACCAGACGAACGCGGTGATCTACGACCGCATCTGCAACATTCTCGGCGGGCGCGCGCCCGAGCATTTCGTCTACGAACTGTTCCTGGACGAGAACGGCCAGAAGATCTCGAAGTCGAAGGGCAACGGGCTGACCATCGACGAATGGCTGCGCTACGCGCCGACCGAAAGCCTCGGCCTCTATATGTATCAGCGGCCAAGGCAGGCGAAAAAGCTCTATTTCGACGTCATCCCACGCGCCGTCGACGAGTACTACACCTTCCTCAACGCCTATCCGCGCCAGGACTGGAAGGAGCGGCTGGGCAATCCGGTCTGGCACATGCATGACGGCAAGCCGCCTTCCATCGACATGCCGGTGCCGTTCTCGCTGCTGCTCAACCTGGTCAGCGCCTCCAACGCGCAAAACAAGGATGTGCTGTGGGGCTTCATCTCGCGCCATGCATCTGGCGTGACGCCGGCGACGCATCCCGAACTCGACCAGCTGGTCGGTTTCGCCATCCGCTACTTCGACGATTTCGTGAAGCCGACGAAGACCTTCCGGCCGGCCGACGATGTCGAACGCGTGGCGCTGGAAGCGCTTGGCAACGCGCTTGCTGGCCTGCCGGCCGGCGCCGACGGCGAAGCGATCCAGAACGCTTCGCTCAACGTGGCGCGCAAGATCGAACGCTATCAGGACCATTCGAAGAAGAGCCCGGACGGCGGCCCTGGTGTCTCGGGCGCTTTCTTCCAGATGATCTACCAGGTGCTGATCGGCCAGGAACGCGGACCGCGCTTCGGTTCGTTCGCAGCCCTCTACGGCATCGCCGAAACCCGCGCGCTCATTGAGCGGGCGCTGGCTGGTCAGCTGGCGGCGTAATTTCCGTCCCGGCCGGCGGCGTGTCTATCGCCGGGGCATCGAGGATCGGTTGCGACGCCGTCGGTGCCGCAACAGGCGTTGGCGCCGGTGGCAGGCCGCCAAGATCGGGCGCGGCGCCGAAGACGCCCTTCTTGGCGGCGCGCGCCTTGTCGCCCGCTTCGACATAGGGGCCGCCTGCCGTGGCGCGCGCCCAGCCGTTTTCGACCAGCCACTGGCCGACATCCAGCTTGCCGATGCGGCATTCGGCGGCGATCAGCGCACGGTCGGCCTCCGGCGGCACCTTGCAGGCAACGGCCCGGCCGCGCAGGAAAGACCGGAACTCGGTACGCGCCCTGATACCGCAAGCCCAGGACTTGCCGCCCTCGGTGCAGGTCTCGTCTTGCCTGACGATGTCGATGCCGGAGACCGTCACGGAATTACCATTGGCTTCGATCAGGCCGGCGGCGGCCGCGACCGGCTGGAACAGTTTTGTTCCTCCCCAGTCGTCGACCGCTCTGCGCCCACGCGGCTTGGGCGGCCCGGCCAGCGCCAGGTCGCTCAGCGGCGCGCGTGGCTCAACCCGTTCAAGTTCTTCTACCAGCAGCGGCGGCGGAGCGATGGCCTCGGGATCGATCGCCCTCGAATGCACCTGAGGCGAGTGCATCGGAGGCTTGACGGGCTGGACCTCGGGGATCGCCGACGTCGCCGGCTCCTCGGGCACGGCCTCGGTGTCCGGGTCGATCTGGTCGACAGTAATGGCGGGGCCGTCGCGATGCAGCGCGCGACCGCCGGCGACGACAATGGCGACCATCACCGGGATCGCCAGGAGGGCTATGAGGATTTGAAGCAGACGCACCGCGAGACCTACTGGCTTGCCCAGACGATCCGCGCCACCCATTCGACATCGCGCATCGCGATGTCGCGGTCCGGATGGTCGGGGTTGAGCGAAATCAGCACGATCGATTTCGTCGTCTGGCGGTCGAGCACCTTGGCCATGACTTCGCCGGCATTGGTCTTGACGACGACGCGGTCGCCCTTGCGGGTAGCGGCGCCCGGCTCGACGATCAGCACATCGCCATTGCGGTAGAGCGGCAGCATGGAATCGCCCTGCACCTTCAACGCATAGGAGGTTTCGGTCGCCCGTGCCGGAAGCTCGACAAGGTCCCAGCCCTGGCCTGAGGGATAGCCGGCATCATCGAAGAAGCCGCCGGCGCCGGCCTGGGCGAAGCCGAGCAGCGGCACCGCCGAACGCTGCGGGGCTAACGAGCCCGAAGCTGTCCCGGCGCGGCCTTCGACCAGTCCGGTGAATTCGTCGAGCGAAGCGCCGGTCGCCTCGATGATCTTGGCCAGCGATTCGGTCGACGGCCAGCGCGGCCGCCCATCCGAGGACAGCCGCTTCGACTTGTTGAAAGCGGTGGAGTCCAGACCAGCTCGCCGGGCCAGGCCGGAGGCCGACAACGAATAGCGCTCGGCGAGAGCGTCGATGGCTGCCCAAACTCGGTCATGCGAGAGCAATTCGCTCTCCTCAAAACAGGAAAAAATACCTTTTCCTTCTAACGCGCGGTTATCCGATTGTCCACCGGCGCGCGGCCCGATCTCTCAAAAAGCTGCGTGCGGCGAAGTCGTCATGGATGCCTCAAACTGCCTTGGGCAGGCTGCGCAATCCCTGGTGGGAGGTCATGCAAACCCGCTCGGCCTCGGTCGGCGGTCGCGGTTGAACGGAGCGGGCAAGCGTCCTATTGGACGCGCCAAGGACGCTGTAGCATTTTGATTTGGCGCATGATCCTTTCCGAAAATCGATTCCGATTTTCGGGGTCATGCGCGAGGTCGGCGAGCATCATGTAGCGGGCGTTGTTGAGATGGAGGTTGAAGTCGATGTCGGCAGGCAGCGAAAAGCCAGCCGACTTTCGCTGCCGACCGCGTAAGGGCCACGGCGCCTTGTCGTGGCCATCATGCAAGCAAGGCGCCCTCAGACGTACATGGGGCGCTAGCTCAAGCGGCCTTCTTCACCTCGCCTTTCGCATAGGGATCGAAGCGCTGGTAGAAGGTCTCGCCCTTCTCGGCCAGGTCGAGCAGCAGCTTTGGCGCCTTGAACTCGGCGCCGTATTTCTTCTGCAGGCCTTTGGCTATTCTGACGAACTCCCTGGCGCCGATGCCGTCGATATAGGACAGCGCGCCGCCGGTGAATGGCGCGAAACCAAAGGCGAGGATCGACCCGAGATCGGCCTCGCGCGGATCGGTGACGATGCCTTCCTCCATCACCCGGGCCGCTTCCAGCGCAATGGTGACCAGCAGGCGCTGCTGCAGTTCCTCATAATCGACCTTCTCGGCCTCCAGCTGCGGATAGAGATCCTTCAGGCCCGGCCACAGCTTCTTCCTGGCGGGCTTGGCGGGATAGTCGTAAAAACCCTTGCCGTTTTTGCGGCCGAAGCGGCCATGGGTGTCGACCAGCGTGTTGATCAGCGCCATCTGCCTGGGGTCGACAGACTTGTCCCCGAGGTCCCTGATGTTCTGCTTCATGATCTTCTGGGCAAGGTCGATCGCCGTCTCGTCGGTCAGCGCCAGCGGGCCGACCGGCATGCCGGCGGCCTTGGCGGCGTTCTCGATCATCGGCGCCGGAACGCCTTCGATCAGCATCTTGTAGGCTTCCGACATGTAACGCAGCACGCAGCGGTTGACGTAGAAGCCGCGCGTGTCGTTGACGACGATCGGCGTCTTCTTGATGGCGCGCACGAAATCGATCGCGGTGGCCAGCGCCTTGTCGCCGGTCTTCTTGCCCAGGATGATCTCGACCAGCATCATCTTGTCGACCGGCGAGAAGAAGTGGATGCCGACGAAATTCTTCGGCCGCGCCGAATTCTTGGCCAGTGCAGTGATCGGGATGGTCGAGGTGTTGGAGGCGAAGACCGCTGACGATTTCAGCACGGCTTCGGCCTGCTCGGTGGCAGTCTTCTTGACGGCCGAATCCTCGAACACCGCCTCGACCACCAGATCGCAGCCGGCGAGATCGGCATAGTCGGCCGTCGGCGTGATCAGCGACAGAAGTCTGTCCTTCTCCTCGGGCTTGGCGCGGCCCTTCTTGACCTGATCGGAGATCAGGCTGTCGGAATGCGCCTTGCCCTTTTCGGCCGACGCCATGTCGCGGTCGAGCAGGACGACCGGGATGCCGGCCTTGGCGGTGACAAAGGCGATGCCGGCACCCATGAAGCCGGCGCCGAGAATACCGATCTTTTTGAACTTGGTCTCCGGCACGCCGGCCGGACGGCGGGCGCCCTTGTTGAGCTCCTGCAGCGAGACGAACAGCGAGCGGATCATCGCTGCTGCTTCCTTGGACTGCATGATTTCGGTGAAATAGCGCTGTTCGATCCGCAGACCGGTGTCGAACGGCACCAGCAGGCCTTCATAGACGCATTTCAGGATCGCCGCGGCGGCCGGATAATTGCCGTAGGTCTCGCGGCGCAGGATGGCGATGGCCGGCGGCCACAGATTGAAGCCGGCCGGCGTATAGATTTGGCCGCCAGGCAGCTTGAAGCCCTTCTCGTCCCAGGGCTGGACGGCTTTCAGGCCGTTCCTGATCATCGCCTTGGCGGTCTCGATCAGCTTGCCGGGTTCGGCGATCTCGTGGATCAGCCCCATCGCCTTGGCTTTCTGCGGCGACAGCGTCTGGCCGGTGGTCAGCATCTGCAACGCCTGCTGCTGGTCGGTCAGGCGCGGCACGCGTTGGGTGCCACCGGCGCCGGGGAAGATGCCGACCTTGACTTCCGGCAAGGCCATCTTGACCTTTTCGGAGTCAGCGGCAACGCGGCCATGACAGGCCAGCGACAGCTCGAACGCGCCACCCATGCAGGTGCCGTTGATCGCCGAGACCCAAGGCTTGCCCGACGTTTCGAGCTTGCGCCACAAGCCACCCATGCGGCCGGCATTGTCGAACAAAAGCTGTGCCGCCTTCTCCGGGCCCTTGGTCTTCTCCTTGGCAAATACGGCCAGCATCTTCTGCAGCATGGTCAGGTCGGCGCCGCCGGAGAAGCTGTCCTTTCCCGAGGTGATCACCGCGCCCTTGATGGCGGCGTCGGCCACCACCTGGTCGATGATCTTCTCGAGCTCGTTCATCACCTCTTCGGTGAAGACGTTCATCGAGCGGTCCGGCATGTTCCAGGTGACCAGCGCGATGCCGTCTGCGTCGGTGTCGACCGTGAAGTTTGTATAAGTCATGTCTCTCTCCTTCCGGCCGAAAATCAGACGCGTTCGATAATCGTTGCGGTGCCCATGCCGGCGCCGATGCAGAGCGTCACCAGAGCGGTGTTCAAATCGCGGCGCTCGAGCTCGTCCAGCACCGTGCCCAGGATCATCGCGCCGGTGGCGCCGAGCGGATGGCCCATGGCGATAGCGCCGCCATTGACGTTGATCTTGTCGTGCGGGATTTCGAATGCCTGCATGTAGCGCAGCACCACTGAGGCGAAGGCCTCGTTGAGCTCGAACAGGTCGATATCCGACAGCTTCATCTTGGCGCGCTTCAGAAGCTTCTCGGTGACGTCGACCGGACCGGTAAGCATCAGCACCGGCTCGGAGCCGATGTTGGCAAAGGCGCGGATGCGGGCGCGTGGCTTCAGGCCCATCGTCTTGCCGGCCTTCTTCGAGCCGAGCAGTACGGCGGCCGCACCATCGACGATGCCGGACGAGTTGCCGGCATGGTGGACGTGGTTGACCTCTTCCACCTCAGGGTGCTTCTGCACGGCGACCGCGTCGAAGCCGCCCATTTCGCCAGGCATGACGAAGGACGGGTTGAGCGAGGCCAGCGACTGCATGTCGGTCGACGGCCGCATATGCTCGTCATGATCGAGGATGGTGAGGCCGTTCTGGTCCTTGATCGGTATGACGGAGTTCTTGAAACGGCCATCGGCCCAGGCCTTGCCGGCGCGCTTCTGGCTCTCGACCGCATAGGCATCGACGTCGTCGCGCGAAAAACCATATTTGGTGGCGATCAAATCGGCCGATATGCCTTGCGGCACGAACCAGCCGGGCAGGCCGACGGACGGGTCCATGAACCAGGCGCCGCCCGAGGCGCCCATGCCGACGCGCGACATCGATTCCACGCCGCCTGCAATGACGATCTCGTCGGCGCCTTGAGCGATCTTGGCGGCGCCGAAATTGATGGCGTCGAGGCCTGAGGCGCAGAAGCGCGAGATCTGCATGCCCGGCGCCTTGTTGTCGTAGCCGGCCTCGAAGGCGGCGGCACGCGGAATGACGGAGCCGGCTTCGCCGACCGGATCGACGCAGCCGAAGATGATGTCGTCGACGTTTGCAGTGTCGAGGCCGTTGCGGTCGCGCAACGCTTCAAGCGTCCTGGCCGCAAGCCGCACCGCCGGCACCTCGTGCAGCGAGCCATCCTTCTTGCCCTTGCCGCGCGGTGTGCGCACGGCGTCATAGACATAAGCTTCAGCCATTTGCTTGCTCCTTGCTTTGCCGACGTCGCTCTCAGAGAGAGCGGCCGATCAGCAATTTCATGATCTCGTTGGTGCCGCCGTAGATGCGCTGGACGCGGGCGTCGCGGAACATGCGGGCGATCGGATATTCATTCATGTAGCCATAGCCGCCATGCAATTGAAGGCATTCGTCGACGACTTTTCCCTGCAGGTCCGAGAGCCAGTATTTCGCCATAGACGCCGCCACCGGATCGAGGCCGCCATTGATGTGGCGGGTGACGCAATCATTGTAGAAGACGCGGCCGATGGTGGCCTCGGTCTTCAGTTCGGCGAGCTTGAACTGGGTGTTCTGGAACTCGATGATCGCCTTGCCGAAGGCCTTGCGATCCTTGACGTAGTCGATGGTCAGCGCCAGGGCGCGTTCGATCATGGCGATCGCGCCGGTGCCGATCTGCAGGCGCTCCTGCGGCAATTGCTGCATCAGCTGGATGAAGCCCTGTCCCTCTTCGTGGCCAAGCAGGTTCGAGGTCGGCACGCGCATATCATTGAAGAACAGCTCCGACGTGTCGTTGGCCTTCAGGCCGATCTTGTCGAGGTTGCGGCCGCGTTCGAAGCCTTCGGCCTCGTCGGTCTCGACGACGATCAGCGAGGTGCCCTTGGCGCCTTTGGCCGGATCGGTCTTGGTGACGACGATGATGAAATTGGCCAGTTGGCCATTGGTGATGAAGGTTTTCGAACCGTTGATCTTGTACTGGTTGCCGTCCTTCTCGGCGCGCGTCTTGACGCCTTGCAGGTCGGAGCCGGCGCCCGGCTCGGTCATGGCGATGGCGCCGATCAGTTCGCCGGTCGCCAGTTTCGGCAGCCATTTCTTCTTCTGCTCTTCCGAGCCGTAGTGAAGGATGTAAGGAGCAACGATCGCGTTGTGGAGACCGATGCCGAAACCGTCGACGCCGACATGGCCAATTGCCTCGATGATGGCGCTCTCATGCGCGAAGGTGCCGCCGGAGCCGCCATATTCCTCCGGCATCGAGGCGCAGAGCAGGCCGGCGGAACCTGCCTTGCGCCAGCTCTCGCGGTCGACCATCTCGTTCTTCTCGAACTCGTCGTAGCGCGGCGCGATCTCTTCCGACATGAAGCGATGCGCCATGTCGTAGAGCATGCCGACTTCGTCCGCCGCCCAGGCTGGCTTCGGCAAAGAGAGCACTTCTGATGGATTTGTCATGCCGTTTCTCCCGCGCCAACGTCCCCCTCCCCCTTGAGGGGAGGGTGGCCGCGAAGCGGTCGGGTGGGGTCGCCGATGACGTGCTCGACCTTATCTTCGGAATTGACGCGGGTTTGGGGCATTGCGATCATCTCCTACCAAAGCGCCAACCAGCCGGCGCACTGCACGCAGGACCCCTCCCGGCCCTTCGGGCCACCCTCCCCTCAAGGGGAGGGGGACGCCGGCCATTTCTAGAACGCTTCCGCAGGCAGCGCCATTAGCGTGTCCGCACCACTGGAAATGCGGGCGAGATGTGCCGATGTCTCGGGCATGATCCGCTCCATGAAGAAGCGCGCCGTCACCACCTTGTTGTCGTAGAACGACTGCGAACCGTTGGCGCCGGTCTTGCCGAGCGCGGCCTTGGCCATCTGCGCCCACATGTAGCCCAGCGCGACCAGGCCGAAGAGATGCATGTAATCGGTCGAC
This sequence comes from Mesorhizobium sp. P160187, assembly GCF_057766425.1. Lineage (NCBI taxonomy): Bacteria > Pseudomonadati > Pseudomonadota > Alphaproteobacteria > Hyphomicrobiales > Phyllobacteriaceae > Mesorhizobium > Mesorhizobium sp. P160187. The sequence continues at coordinate 2,733,283 of NZ_JBYMDX010000003.1, read as the reverse complement.
GCGGCGCCGGCATTGTCGGGCTTGGCCATGCCGTTCTGCACCAGCCACATGGTCGCCGCCTGCAGATCGTTGAGGCCCTTCTTCAGCGCCTTGGTGAAAGGCGCCAGCTTCTCGTCGGCGCGGTTCTCCTCGCAGAACTCGCCGACGTCCTTGAAGAAGGCCTGCACGGCGCGACCGCCATTCAGACCAAGCTTGCGGCCGACGAGGTCGAGCGCCTGGATGCCGTTGGCGCCTTCATAGATCATGGCGATGCGGGCATCGCGCACGAACTGGCTCATGCCGTGCTCTTCGATGTAGCCGTGGCCCCCGAACACCTGCTGCGCCATGACTGCATGGTCAAAACCCTTGTCGGTGAGCACGCCCTTGATCACCGGCGTCAGCAGGCCGGTATAGTCGTCGGCCGCCTGGCGATCCTTGTCGTCGGCGGAGCGGTGGGCGATGTCGGACTTGATCGCCGTCCACAGCGCCAGCGCGCGGCCGGCCTCGTTGAAGGCCTTCATGGTCATCAGCGAGCGGCGGATGTCGGGATGGACGATGATCGGATCGGCTTGTCTGTCCGGCGCCTTGGCGCCAGACAGCGAGCGGCCCTGCAGCCGGTCCTTGGCGTAGGAGACCGCGTTCTGGTAAGCGATCTCGGACAGCGACAGGCCCTGCAGGCCGACGCCGAGCCGGGCTTCGTTCATCATCGTGAACATCGCCTTCAGGCCGCCATTGGCCTCACCGAGCAGCGTGCCTTCGGCCTCGTCATAATTCATGACGCAAGTCGAATTGCCGTGTATGCCCATCTTCTCCTCGATCGACCCGCAGGAGAGCGTGTTCTTCTCGCCCGGATTGCCCGAGGCATCGAGCTTCAGCTTTGGCACGATGAACAGCGAGATGCCCTTCACGCCTGCCGGCGCGCCTTCGATGCGGGCCAACACGAGATGGACGATGTTTTCCGACATGTCGTGCTCGCCGGCCGAGATGAAGATCTTCTGGCCTGAGATCTTGTAGGTGCCGTTGCCGTTCGGCACCGCCTTGGTGCGCAGCAGGCCGAGATCGGTGCCGCAATGCGGCTCGGTCAGGTTCATGGTACCGGTCCAGGACCCCTCGACCAGCTTCGGCAGCCATGTCGCCTTCTGTTCGTCGGTGCCGTGTGTGATGATCGCAGCGATAGCGCCTTGCGTCAGGCCGGGATACATCATCAGCGCCATGTTGGCCGAAACCATGTATTCGGCAACCGCGGTGTGCACGGCATAGGGCAGCCCCTGGCCGCCGAACTCGACGGGCGCCGCCAGTCCCATCCAGCCGCCTTCGCGATACTGGTCGTAGGCTTCCTTGAAGCCCTTCGGCGTCGTCACCGAGCCGTCCTCATGGCGCACGCAGCCTTCCATGTCACCGACGCGGTTCAGAGGATGCATAACGTTTTCGGCGAGCTTGGCGCCTTCGGCGAGGATCGCCTCGACAACGTCGGGCGTCGCGTCGGCAAATCCGGGAAGGTTGGAGTAGCGCTGATAACCCAGCACCTCGTTGAGCACGAACAGCGTGTCCTGGACCGGCGCCCTGTAGATCGGCATGTGTTTCCTCCACCATGCGGGTCTTGGCCGCGAGATCGAGCCCCGAAACATGAGGTTGGGGCGGCATGCGGGCCAATGTTGAAAGCGGGATAGCAAAAATTGACGTTTGCGTAAACGTCAATTTTGTCGCCGGGACAAAATTTACCTATGCCAGCCTATCGGCACGAGCGGTGCATGGCTTTGTGCAAAGCGAGGGGGGTCAAACAAAAAGAGCCGCGCGGGCGGCCGCGCGGCTCTTAAGTTCAAAGCTTTCGCCGGGAGCTGCGGAGCAAAATCAGCTGGCGGCGCTGGCCGGGGCCGAACGCTCGGACAGCATCTGGCGCACGGCCGACATCGAGCCGCTCAACTCGTTGATGGCGTCGTCGATCAGCGCGCGCTGCTTCTGCAGGCGGGCAAGCTGCTTCTCCGACTTGTCGAGAGCCAGCCGCAGCTGCTTGGTGTTGGATCCCGTCGGATCGTAGAGATCCATCATCTGCTTGACGTCGCGTAGCGAGAACCCGACCTTGCGGCCGAGCAGGATCAGCTTCAGCCGCGCCTTGTCGCGACGCGTGTATAGCCGCGTCGCCCCATCGCGCTTTGGATTGAGCAGGCCCTTGTCTTCATAGAAACGCAGCGTGCGCAGCGTCACGCCGTATTTCTTGGCCATCTCGCCGATGCGCACGAGCTCCTCACTGGCTTCGGCAGACATATTGTTGGTGTTGGCCGCGGCTTCGCCGGGCGAAACAAGTTTCATAGTCACTGGCTTTCCCCTGTCGTGGCATCGCGGTCTCGGACCTTGCAACGCCTGAGTGGAAGCGGGGGCATGCTTCCAGTCGTGGTTTCAACTAATTCATCGCAAAAGGCACGAACGGCGCCTCTCTTACGTTTACGTCAATTCTATATCGATAGCCGCCGCATGACGCAAGGGCGTTCTGGGATTGCGAAACCTTATGCCGCACCCCCGGCGCCGGGTCCGAACGGGCACCGTCTGTATTTCAGCAATGCCGTAACTTCTTAAGCTTGGTTAACACCTTGTTTACCACGATGGGTGAAATGTGCGGATGTCGGTCACCCGTGTTTATCCTGTAGCGAATTTTTCACGGTTTTTCGGAGAGCGGGCCTGGCCCGGGAAGCTCGTCTTCCGCCGCAGCAGTGCCGCGCGGCCGCCTTCGTTCCCGACAAGGACTTGGGAAACTGGCAGCAAGCCGGCCATTCTGAAAAACGGACGCATCGATGAACAGCAAGCGGTCCTATCTCGATACACTCAACGCCGGCAGGCCGCGCAGGCCGAACACCACGCTCGATGAATTGAACCGCTCGCTGGAAACGCTGGAGCAGCGGCTGGAGCGCAAGCGCGAGGACGCCGCCGAGCGCTTCGATCCGCGCCGGCCCGCCCCGGAGCCGCGCTACGCAAGCGCCCAGCCCTACGCCCCGCCGCGCTGGTACGAGGACCCGCAGCCCACGCCGCGGCCGAAAGGCGCGGCGCCGGCCGGCTTCGACCAGAACTATCAGGCGATCGCCCGCGACATCGACCGCGTGCGCGGCCAGGAAGACAGCGTCGCCGTGGTCGGCAAGATCGCCGGCGAATTGCGTGGCCTGCGCGAGGAACTGCGCCATCAGATGACGGCCGGCCTGCAGCGCGAATTCGCCGCGTTGCGCAAGGACATCGAACGGGCCTTCCAGGCGAGCAACCAATCGGGTGGTCAGGCAGGCGGCTTGCCCGGCAAGGGCAGCGCCGAACTCGGCGTCGAATTCGAGCGGCTGTCCGGCGCCATCCAGACGCTGGCCGAGAAGAGCGACGACCGAAGCGTCAACATGCTGCGGCTCGAGCTCGAGCAGGTAAAGACGGCGCTCGACACATTGGCGCGCGAGGAAAGCGTGCTGAAGGTCGACCGCCGCTGGGACGATTTCGACCGCCGCTGGAGCGCGTTCGAGGACCGTGTCGACGCCGACCAGCGCAACCGCGCCGACGGCCCCGGATTTTCGGCCCTGACCGACCGGCTCGAACAGATCAGCAATGCGGTCCACAATCTGCCGGAATCGCTGTCGCTGCGCTCGATGGAAGAAAAGGTCCGCACGCTTGCCGGCGCCGTCGATCATTTCGTCAGCCAGCAGAGCAACCGCGGCGGCGACACGCTTGGCCTGATCGACGAACGGCTCGATGAGATTTCGCGCGCCATCGTCGCCTCGACCGTCGCCGCACAGGCCAATTCCTTCGACCCCGAACCGTTCGAGCGCATCGAGAAGCGGATCGCCTCGCTGGCGCAGCAGATCGAGGAAGTCGTGCAGGTTCGTCCGAGCGGCGAGGTTCTCGACCGTCTCAGCACGCTGTCGAACAGGGTCGACGAGCTTGCCGGCCGCGCCAATCTGCCGGAACAGGCGATGGAGCGCCTCGGCAAGCAGATCGCGATGATCGCCGACAAGATCGACCGCGCCCCGGCCATGCCCGACGCCGACTATATCTTCCAGGGTCTGGAACAGCGCTTCGACGTGCTGTCGGGCATGATGGAACGCCGGCAGGGCGACGCCATCGAACAGGGCAACATGCTGTTTCGCGATCTCGAGCGGCGGCTGGACGAGGTTGCCGACCGGCTGGACCAGCGTCAGCCGCAGGCTGACAGCGCCGGCATCATGGACGCCATCGACGCACGCTTCACCGCACTCGCCCAACGCATGGAGACGCGCATTCCCGATCCTGCCAACGAGGCGGCGATCCGCGGCCTGGAAAGCCGGCTCGAAGACATTTCAAGCCGGCTGGAATCGTCGGCCGCGCAGGTCGCCGGCATCGATCCGGCACTGATCCGCAGCCTCGAGGCGCAGGTCTCCGGCCTGTCGGCTCACCTGTCGAAGCCCGGCACGCCGCTGCCGGAATTCGAGGACATCAGCCCGCGTCTCAACGAAATCGAGAAGTCGCTGGCTGGAACCCGCGAATCCATCATGGGCGCGGCACGCGAAGCGGCCGAGAGCGCCGTGCGCTCGCTGGCAGATTCCAACGCCAACACCGCGGCCGTTACCGGCCTTGCCCAGGATCTGAAGACGCTGGAAGCGCTGACGCGTCGTTCGGACGAGCGCAATTCACGGACATTCGAGGCTATCCACGACACGTTGCTCAAGATCGTCGATCGTCTGGGCTCGCTGGAGACCAGCGAACCGGCCGAGGCGGTGAGCGAGCTTCTGGATGCCCAGGCCGAGCCGGCGCGGCGGGCCCGCGATGCACGCGCCTCCAAGATTTCGGTGCAGGACGCGCCGTCGATGGATATCGACCAGCCGCTGCCGCTGACCGGAGACATGGCCGATCTCGACGGCCGCGCCGCCGCCATCATGCGCAGCGAGCCGGATATGCGCGCCGACCCGGGTACGCGTAGCGACCCGGTCATGGGCAGCGAACCCGTGCGGCGCTCGCCAGCCGAGGCTGCCGCGGCCGCTGCCCAGGCAGCGCTCGGTTCCGACAGGATTGCCGAGAAAGGCGAAGCCACGGCCAAGACGTCGCTGTTCGGTGGATTGGCGCGCGCCTTCAGGGGCAAGAAGCCGGCTGACATGCCGCCGCTTGCCGGCTCGGGGCCCAATGTCGACATGCCGAGCGTCGATCTCGACGAGCCGCTCGATCCGAAGCTCGCCAACCGACCGTTGGAGCCGGGCTCCGGCGCGCCCGACCTCAACGCCATCATGAAGCGCGTACGCGACGAACGTGGCCCACCGGTGCGCCAAAACTCCGGCGATGCATCGAAATCCGACTTCATTGCCGCTGCCAGGCGCGCGGCGCAGGCTGCGGCCGCCGAGGCCGACGCGCTGAAACGCCAGTCCACCATGAAGGGCCCGGTCAAGGCGCTTCGTATCGGCGACCTGCTCAAGGCGCGGCGCAAGCCGATACTGATGGGAGCGGTCGCGATCATGCTGGCGCTTGCCGGCCTGCAACTCGGCAAGGCCTTCTTCGCCGACCCGGTCGAGGTCGCAAGCAACGATACAGCGCCGATCGTCGCCTCGCAGCCGGTCGAGACTGCTTCGGTCAACGCTGCCAGCCAACCCAAGGCAGACGCGCAGGTGGCCGTGCAGGACGCGCCGGCCCGGACCGTCAGGCAGGCGGAGCCCACGGAACCGGCAGTTGGCAACGATGCGCCAATGAATGCGGCCTCGATCGCCGAGCCCGAAATGCCGGCCGTGGAACCCGCGCCAGCGCCGATGGCTCTGGCCGATCCGGCCCCCGCGCCAAATGCAATGCTGCCGACGACCGCCACTGCGGAACCGGCGGCTGCTGACGCGCAGCCTGCGGCCGCCGTCATGGCGCCCTCGGCCTCGGATACGACGGCCTCGGATACTACCGGCGCCGTTCCGCCGGCTGATGCCGCGGTAGCACCTGTCGTGGCCAAGATAGACGTTCCGGCCGATGCCGGCCCGCAAGCCTTGCGCGACGCGGCTGCCGGCGGTGACGCCAAGGCGCTGTTCGAGCTCGGTTCGCGCTATGCTGAATCGCGCGGCGTCAAGGAAGACATGGCGGCAGCGGCCAAATGGTACGAAAAATCGGCCGAGCTCGGCTTCGCACCGGCGGAATACCGCATCGGCAATTTCTACGAGAAGGGCATCGGCGTCACGCGCAACGTCAAGAAGGCAAAGACCTTCTACCAGCTCGCCGCCGCGCAGGGTAATGCCAGCGCCATGCACAATCTGGCCGTTCTGTTTGCCATGGCCGCCGACGGCGTGACCGACAATGAATCGGCCGCGCACTGGTTTCAGGCGGCGGCCGATGTCGGCGTCAAGGACAGCCAATTCAATCTCGGCATCCTGGCGGCAAAGGGCGTCGGCATGAAGCAGAGCCTGGAGGAATCCTACAAATGGTTCGCGCTCGTCGCCAAGACCGGCGACAAGGATGCGGCTGCAAAGCGCGACGAGGTCGCCACTGCGCTGCGCCCCGAACAGCTGGAGCGGGCGCGCGCCGCCACGGAACTGTGGAAGCCGAAGCCGCTCGACCCGGCGTCCAACTCGGCCGACATTCCTGAATCCTGGCAGGAAGGCACGCCGCAGACCACCGCCAGCGTCGACATGAAGAAGGCGGTCAAGAACATCCAGCTCATCCTCAACAAGAACGGCTACGATGCCGGCGGCGCCGATGGCGTGATGGGCGGCAAGACCAAGACCGCAATCATGGCTTTCCAGACCGACAACAAGATGCAGGCGACCGGCGAAATCGACGAAAAGCTGGTGAAGGCGCTGCTGGCGCACAAATAACGGCAGATGCGTCGCTAACGCGACGCCCTTGCCATACATTTGCCTGTTAACTGCTTGAGATGTTTTTTGTTTCGGTAGGGCGGCGGGGTTTGATCCCACTGCCCCGGCGGTGCAAGAAAGAATTGGCTTTTCGGTGCGACAATGCCCTGGAATGGCTGCAATCGCCGACAGGCAAACTGATCGAGACTGACGGGTGGGCATCTATCTCCCGATCGCGGAAATTTCCGTCAACGTCTTCGTGCTGCTGGCAATGGGCGCGGCGGTGGGTTTCCTGTCGGGCATGTTCGGGGTCGGTGGCGGCTTTCTGATCACGCCGCTCTTGATCTTCTACAACATCCCGCCGGCAATCGCCGTCGCTACCGGCGCCAACCAGGTTATCGCCTCCTCCTTCTCCGGCGCGCTGTCGCACATGAAGCGCGGCACGCTCGACTTCAAGCTCGGCGGGGTGCTGCTGGCCGGCGGCATCGTCGGCTCGACCGGCGGTATCTTTGTCTTTGCCTTCCTGCGTCGGCTCGGCCAGCTCGATTTGTTTATCTCACTGCTTTACGTCGTGCTGCTTGGCACCGTCGGCGGGCTGATGCTGGTCGAGAGCGTCAATGCGCTGCGCGCGACGCGCAGCGGTGCGGCGCCGGTCTTGAAGAAATCCGGCCAGCACAACTGGATCCACCGGCTGCCGCTGAAGATGCGCTTCAGGGCCTCGAAGCTGTTCGTCAGCGTCATTCCGGTGCTGGGGCTCGGCGCCGGCATCGGCTTCCTGTCGTCGATCATGGGTGTCGGCGGCGGCTTCATCATGGTGCCGGCGCTGATCTATCTCTTGAAAGTGCCGACCAACGTCGTCATCGGCACCTCGCTGTTCCAGATCATTTTCACCTCGGCCTACACCACGCTTGTCCACGCCACCACCAACCAGACGGTCGACGTCATGCTTGCCTTCCTGCTGATGGCGGGAGGCGTTGCCGGCGCGCAATATGGCGCCAAGGCAGGACAGAAGCTGCGCGGCGAACAGCTCAGGGCACTGCTGGCGCTGCTGGTGCTGGCGGTTGCCATCCGGCTTGCCATCGATCTCTTCGTCACGCCGCCAAACCTCTATTCGCTGACCGCCGCGGGCCTGAACTGATGCCGCAGTGGGGGATTTTTTCGGCCGCCGCTTTGCTTATCGCCGTCGCTCTGCCGGCCGCAGCGCAATCGCCGAACCCCTTGCCGGAAGGCATCCAGATCGGTCTCTCCACCGACGCCGTGTCGATCACCGCCGGTTTTTCCGGCGCCGACCTGACCATTTTCGGTTCGCTGGAAAATCCCGACCCGCTGGTCGCGCGACAGGGGCGCTACGACGTCATCGTCGTGCTCGAAGGCCCGCCGCGGCCGGTGGTGGTGCGCCGCAAGGACCGCGTGCTCGGCGTCTGGGTCAATCTGGAATCCGAGACCTTCGAGAACGTGCCGGTATCCTACTCCGTCGCCACGACGCGGCCGCTGCAGGACATCACCGAACCCAACAGCTACAAGCAGCTGTCGCTCGGCGCCTCCAACCTTTACATGCAGCCGGCCGAGGTAACCGACAGTCCGGCGACGATCGAGGAATTCACCGTGGCGCTGCGCGAGCGCAAGGCGGCGACCGGCCTCTATAGCGAGAATGTCGGCGGCGTGCAGTTCTTGTCGCAGAACCTGTTTCGCGCCACGGTGCGGCTGGCGCCCAACGTCCCGGTTGGAACCCATAAAGCCCGCGCGTTCCTGTTCAAGAGCGGTCTGTTCCTCAAGGAAAGCTCGGCCCAGCTCGAAATCCGCAAATCGGGCTTCGAACAGTCGATCTTCCGCGTCGCGCATGATTACTCGTTTCTCTACGGCGTCTTCTCCGTGTCGCTGGCCATGATCACCGGCTGGCTGGGCAGGCTGATTTTCCGCAGGGATTGACGCGCAGGACCCATTTCCGGGGAAAAGGGGTTCCCCTTTTCTCAGTCTTGCGATAGACCGCCGCCTCCCAACCCTCGGGTAACACGTACAATCATTCGGCAGAGCGGTCAGGCCTCTGGACGGCGCGCGCCTTGCGGACGCCTGCCACAGCGACGACCCAATGACAGGAGGCTGCAATGCACCAGGCATTTGGCGGCATCGATTTCGGCACGTCCAATTCTACGGTGGGCGTGATCCGCAACGGCCAGGCACGGCTGGTGGCGCTGGAAGGTGAACAGCCGACATTGCCAAGCGCGGTTTTCTTCAACTTCGAGGACGGTCACACCTATTTCGGCCGCCGCGCCATTGCCGACTACACCGATGCCATCGAAGGCCGGCTGATGCGGTCGCTGAAGAGCGTGCTCGGCAGTTCGCTGGCGCATGAGAAGACGCGGATCAAGGCCCGGCAGATCGGTTTCATCGACATTGTCGGCATGTTCGTCGGCCATTTGAAGAAGCGGCTTGAGGAAGATGCCGGCGCTCCGGTGGAGAACGTTGTGCTCGGCCGGCCGGTGCAATTTGTCGACGACGATGTGGAAGCCGATGCCAAGGCGCAAAGCGAGCTTGAAAAGGCGGCGCGCGCGCAAGGCTTCAAGCACATCGCCTTCCAGTTCGAACCGATCGCGGCAGCGCTCGACTATGAGCAGGACGTGAAGCGCGAGGAACTGGCGTTGATCGTCGACATGGGCGGCGGCACGTCCGACTTCTCGATCGTGCGCGTTTCGCCGCAACGCGCCCGCTCACGCGACCGCAAGCACGATATCCTGGCCAACCGCGGCATCCATATCGGCGGCACCGATTTCGACCGGCTGCTCAGCATTGCCCATGTCATGCCCAAGCTCGGCTATCTGACGTCGACAAAAGACGGCAAGCGCAACCTGCCGGCGAGCTATTTCATTGATCTCGCGACGTGGCAACGCATCAACCTCGTTTACACCGCCAAGGCGATGACGCATCTGAGGCAGATCCGCTTCGAGGCCGTCCGCGCCGACCTTGTCGACCGCTTCATCCATATTGTCGAGCACCGTTACGGCCATGCGCTGGCCGGCCTGGTCGAACGAGCCAAGATCGCGCTGACAGATCAGGCTTCGGCTGATGTGACGGTGGCACTGCCCGGCGCACATTTCGCCGCCGAGATCACGCGGACCGGCCTGGAAGAGACCATCGCCGCCGACATCGAGCGGGTGTCCGCTACGGTGCGGCAGACGATTGCCGATGCCGGCATAACGGCGTCTGCGATCACCGCCGTATTCCTCACCGGCGGTTCGACCGCGATCCCGCTGGCACGGCGTGAAATCCTGTCGCTGGTGCCGCAAGCCGCCGTTATCGAGGGCGACATGTTCGGCTCGGTTGGCCTCGGCCTGGCGCTGGATGCGCAGCGGAAGTTCTCCTGAACACATAACTGCGGCTACCCCATAATGACCATAAATACCCAAACGAGGCCGCACCATTTCACCCCGACCCTAGACCGATATCAGATGCCCTGAGGACGGCTATGCCGGGATGCCGTTCCCCGCTTCAGCGCCGAGATGCGCCTTGAGCGCCATCTGGGCCAGGCTTGCCCGGCGGTCACGATGGGTGATCATGGCGAAGTCGCGCTTCGGCAGTTCGAGCGGCACCGACCGGAGACTGCCCTCGGCGACGGCGCGTCCGACGACGAGGTCCGAGATGATGGTGGCGCCGGCGCCGGCCTCGACCGCCTGGCGAACCGCCTCGTTGCTCGGCAGCACCAGAAATATCTGCAGGTCGCCAAGCGATATCCCCTCGCGGCGGGCCAGGTCCTCCAGCACCTCGCGCGTGCCCGAACCACCCTCACGGATGATCCAGCGCAGCCCTCTGATATCCGGGCGGCCCGGCGCGATCTCGGCGATTTCGGGATGCGAGGCGGCGACGACCAGCATCAACCTGTCGACGTCGACCTTGGTGCGGCGGAGGATGTCTGACTCGGTGCGCCCCTCGACCAGACCGAGATCGGCGGTACCGTCGAGCACATTGGCCTCGACCTGCCTGGTGTTGCCGATGCTGACGCTCAAGCGCACCGCCGGGTAGGCTTCATGGAAAGAGGCCAGCCTGCGCGGCAGCCAGTAGCTGGCGATGGTCAGGCTGGCGGCGATCGACAGGCTGCCGGCGACCGTCTGCGAGACATGCTCCAGCACATTTCGGGCGGCGGCGGCGCGTTCCAGCACCGCCTTGGCCTCGGGCAGGAAACGGTACCCCGTCTGGGCAAGCTCGATGTTGCGGCCGACGCGGTTGAACAGATGAACGCCATGCTGCTCTTCGAGCGCGCGGATGGCGGCCGACGCCGCCGACTGGGAGATGCCCAAAAGCTCCGCCGCCTTGGTCATATGGCCGCGTTCGGCAACGGCAACGAAAATGCGCAACTGGTCCAGCGTCATGTGTGCATTAAGAACCAATTCCGATCGAATTTACAAGAACAACTGATTGGACGGATCGATAGCTTTATTCTACTTTTTCTGCCAAAGTTAGAAAAAATTCGCCAACAAATCGCATCCAACAAAATGATCGGGCGGTTCAGATCCCTGTTTGCGCATTGGACCCGTGGCCTCAGGCGGCGGCTGGCCGGCGACCGCTATCATCCTGAAGAACACTATATGCGTGGCCCCGGACCGAAGACGCGGGCCAAATTCGCAGGTAGCAAAAGCACGCCGGCATCATGAACCCAGCTGCGCCGCGCGGGGCCAATTCCGCACCGTCGCAACGGTCGCTTGCCGACACGCGCGCGCCGGATGAAGGCGACGGCGTCGACACCTCGCCCGATGTCTCCGACAGCATCGCCAAGACCACCTGCTATATGTGCGCCTGCCGCTGCGGCATCGACGTCCATATCAAGAACGGCAAGGTCCGCTACATCAACGGCAACAAGGCCCACCCGGTCAATCGCGGCGTGATCTGCGGCAAGGGCAGCTCCGGCATCATGCAGCACTACAGCCCGGCGCGGCTGAAGAAGCCGCTGCTGCGCAGCGGCCCGCGCGGCTCGGGCGAATTCCGTGAGATCGAATGGGAGGAAGCCCTTTCGATTGCGACCGGGCGGCTATCGCATATCCGCCGGACCGATCCCAAAAAGCTTGCCTTCTTCACCGGGCGCGACCAGTCACAATCGCTGACCGGCTGGTGGGCGAGCCAGTTCGGCACGCCGAACTTCGCCGCCCACGGCGGCTTCTGCTCGGTCAACATGGCGGCCGGCGGACTCTACACAATCGGTGGCTCGTTCTGGGAGTTCGGCGAGCCGGACTGGAACAACACGAAATACTTCATGCTGTTCGGCGTCGCCGAGGACCATGATTCCAACCCGATCAAGATCGGCTTGGGTAAACTCAAGGCGCGCGGCGCCAAGGTGGTGTCGATCAACCCCTGTCGCACCGGCTACAACGCCATTGCCGACGACTGGATCGGGATCCGGCCCGGCACCGACGGCCTCTTCGTCTTAGCCCTAATCCATGAACTGCTGAAGGCAGGCCGCGCCGATCTCGATTATTTGCTGCGCTACACCAACGCCCATGTGCTAGTCGTCCAGGAGCCGGGTGCGGCGGACGACGGGCTGTTCCTGCGCGACAGCGACAACAATCTTCTCGCCTGGGACAGAGTGGCGAAGACAACCGTCAACGCAGCCGATGCGGATGCGAAACCGGCGCTGACCGGCAGCTTCACGTTCGCCGGCCGCCGTTGCGTGCCGGTGTTCCAGCTTATCGCCGACCGCTACATGGACGACAGCTACGCACCCGATGCGGTCGCGGCGCGATGCGGCGTTCCGGCCGACACCATCCGCCGGATCGCTGCCGAACTCGCCCACGTCGCCTTCGAACAGACGATCGAACTGCCGGTTGCGTGGACCGACTGGGCCGGACGGCGGCACGAGACGATCAAGGGACGGCCGGTGTCGATGCATGCCATGCGCGGCATCTCGGCCCACTCCAACGGCTTTCACTCCTGCCGCGCCATCCACCTGCTGCAGGTGCTGCTCGGCACGGTGGACGTGCCCGGCGGCTTCCGTTTCAAGCCGCCCTACCCGCGCTCGGCGCCGCCGGGACCGAAGCCGACCGGCAAGGTGGTCAAGCCGATGACGCCGCTCGACGGCATGCCGCTCGGCTTCGTCTGCGGGCCGGACGATCTCCTGGTCGACGAGGCCGGAACGCCGCTCCGCATCGACAAGGCTTATTCCTGGGATGCGCCGCTCGCCGCGCATGGGCTGATGCATACGGTCATCCGCAATGCGTGGGCCGGCGACCCATACCCGATCGACACGCTGATGATGTACATGTCGAACATGGCGTGGAATTCCTCGATGAACACCGTCGAGACCATTGCCATGCTCACCGACCATGACGAAGCGGGCAACTACAAGATCCCCTTCATCATCTATTCCGACGCCTATTATTCCGAGACGGTGCCGTTCGCCGACCTGGTGCTGCCCGACACCACCTATCTCGAACGTCACGACTGCATCAGCCTGCTCGACCGGCCGATCAGCCATGCCGACGGACCAGGCGATGCCATCCGCCATCCCGTCGTCGAACCCAACCGCGACGTCAGGCCGTTCCAGTCAGTATTGATCGAACTCGGCGCCCGGCTCGGCCTGCCCTGCTTCGTCAACGACGATGGGGTGGCGAAATACCTCGACTATGCCGACTACATCGTCAATCACGAGCGCACGCCCGGCATCGGCCCGCTCGCAGGCTGGCGCGGCAAGGACGGCACGTCTGCAGGCAAGGGCGAGGTCAACCCAAACCAGCTGCAGCGCTACATCGACAATGGCGGCTTCTGGCACCAGGACTTTGCTGAGGACCAGCGCTATTACAAGATGGCCAACCGCTCCTATCTCGACTTCGCGGAGCAGATGGGGTTCATCCCCAAGGCCGAGCCGATCGTGTTCCAGCTCTATTGCGAACCGATGCAGCGCTTTCGCCTCGCCGCGCGCGGTCATGGTCGCGTCCAGCCGCCCGAGAGCGAACGCCAGCGCATCGAGACCTATATGGATCCGCTGCCGTTCTGGTTTACGCCGTTCGAAGAGGCCGCGGTCGATCCGCAGAAATACCCGCTGCATGCGCTGACGCAGCGGCCTATGCACATGTATCATTCCTGGGGCTCGCAGAATGCGTGGCTGCGGCAAATCACCAGCCAGAACCGCCTGTTCGTGCACCACAAGACCGCGGCAGTTCTCGACCTGGCCGACGACGACTGGGTGTGGATCGAAAGCATCAACGGCCGGGTGAAGGGGCAGATCAAGCTGGTCGACGGCGTCAATGCGGATACGGTCTGGACATGGAACGCCATCGGCAAAAGGCGCGGCGCCTGGGGGCTGAAGGACAACGCCGCCGAGAGCAATCGCGGCTTCCTGCTCAACCACATCATCGGCGACCAGACCTCGGCCGATGCGAACGGTAAACGCTATTCGAATTCCGATCCGGTCACCGGCCAGGCGGCGTGGTTCGATCTCAGGGTTCGCATCGTCAAATGCGCCTCCGAAGAAGCCGGCTTCACCGAGCCGCAATTCGAGCGCTTCAGCCAGCCGCCAAATGTCGAGCCATCGCCCGACATCCTTCGCTTCGGCGCCGAGTTCCGCGTCCATAGGGAAGCTGTGGAATGACCTGCCTTCCCGCCCATACAGACAAGAAGCTTGGCCTGGTCATCGACCTCGACACCTGCGTCGGCTGCCAGGCCTGCGTCACCGCCTGCAAGGAGTGGAACACCGGCGGCCACATGGCGCCGCTGACCGACATCGACCCCTATGGCGGCCATGTCGACGGCGTCTGGTTCAACCGCGTGCACAGCTACGAGCACACGACCGAGGCGGGCGGGCGCACGGTCAACTTTCCGCGCTCCTGCCTGCATTGCGAGACGCCTGCCTGCGTCACTGTCTGCCCGACCGGCGCGTCCTACAAGCGGGCGTCGGACGGCATCGTGCTGATCGACGAAAGCAAATGCATCGGCTGCAAACTGTGCAGCTGGGCCTGCCCCTATGGCGCGCGCGAATTCGATACCGACGTCGGCGTGATGAAGAAATGCACGCTGTGCGTCGACCGCATCTACAACGACAATCTGGCCGAGGAAGACCGCGTGCCGGCCTGCGTTGCCGCCTGCCCGACCAGCGCCCGGCATTTCGGCGACCTCGGCGATCCCACCTCGGCGGTGTCGCAACTGGTGGCGGAGCGTGGCGGCGTCGACCTGATGCCGGAGATGGGTTACAAGCCGACCAACAAATATCTGCCGCCGCGCGCCCAGCGCGCCGCATCGGTGCCGGCGCCAAGGCTCGAGCCAGTCACGGTCGAAGGCGGTTTTCTTGGCTGGATCGACCGCATGCTTTCGAGCTGACCAATGCATCCAGCCTTTTCCGTCGTTTTCTTCACCACTGCCACAGGAGCGGGCTATGGACTGCTGGCGCTGCTCGGCGTGCTTGGCGGACTGGGTTTTATCCCGGCCCATTTCTGGCTCGGCCTTATCGGCATGGGGCTGGCGCTTGGCCTGATTGCCGCCGGCCTTTTGTCGTCGACCGGCCATCTCGGCCGGCCCGAACGCGCCTGGCGCGCCTTTTCGCAATGGCGTAGCTCCTGGCTGTCACGCGAGGGTGTATCGTCGGTCGCAACCTTCATTCCCGCCGGGCTGTTCGGCATCGGCTGGGTGTTTTTTGGCCGCACCGGAGGCTGGATGGCCATCGCCGGGCTTCTCGCAACTATCGGCGCAATCGTCACCGTCTGCACCACCGGCATGATCTATGCCTCGCTGAAGCCGATCGCGCAGTGGCATAGCCCGTATACGCTGCCGGGCTATCTCATCTTTTCGGCGATGACCGGCAGCGTGCTGTTGAACGCGCTGCTGCAGGCTTTCGCCATCGGCTCGACCGCCGTTGCGGTAGCCGCTCTGCTGCTGACCTTGCTCGGCTGGGGCTGGAAGCTGGCGACGTGGCGATACAATGACGCGCTAGAGATTGCGAGCACCGCCAACACGGCAACGGGGCTCGCCGGGGGTACAGTGCGCTCACTGGAATGGCCGCACACCGAAGAGAACTACCTGCTCAAGGAAATGGGCTTTCGCATCGCGCGCAAGCACGGCGCCAGGCTGCGTCGTATCACGCAGGTGCTGGCTTTCGCCTTGCCTGCCCTGCTGCTAGCTGTTGCATTCGCTTTGCCCTGGCCGTTCGCAGCGGCGCTGTCGGTGCTTGCCGCAATCGTCCAGTTCGCCGGCATGCTGGTCGAGCGCTGGCTGTTCTTCGCCGAGGCCAAGCACACCGTCACCCTCTATTACGGCCGGTAGAGCGTCCCGCCGTCAGGCGGTCCGTGCTCGTGGCGCCGCCGGCAAATCCTTAAGCAGGATTTCGATCGCGGCATCGACGACGGCTGTCCTGCGGTCATGCACGTAGAGACCGTATTGGACGATCAGGGGCTCGGGCACCGATGTCTTCAGGACGCGCATTGAGCCGGCGCGCACGGATTCCGGCGGAAGCAGCCCGACGCCGAGCCCGTTCTCGATCGCCGCCTGCAGGCCGGTGACGCTCTGGCACGACAGGACGATCCTATACTGCCGGCCGGCGGCGACCAGCGCCTCGATCATACGCCTGCGCCAAGGGCAGGTTGCGCCGAAGGCGGCGAGATCGAGTGGCCGGTCATGGTCCAGCACATAGTCCTGGGCGCAGACCCACTGCAGTTCGACGTTCCATGTCGTCACTGCATCGGCCGCGACGACGGATGTCGGGGCAATCATGACATCCAGCGCATCCTCGCTCCACAGCCGTCCCAGCGCGACGCTGTGCTCGACCATCGCGTCGAGGCTGATGTCGGGATATGTGCGATGCAGCCGCCCAAGCGCGGCCGAAAGCGCGGCCGTGGTGACCTCTTCGGCAAGACCAATACGCACGCCGCCGCCAATGCCAGCCTGCTGCAGACGCGCCACCGCTTCATCGCCGAGAGCGAGGATGCGGGTCGCGTATCCCAGAAAGAGCTCTCCCTCCGCAGTTGGTACGACACCGCGGCCGGTGCGCTGGAACAGATGCCGTTGGAGCAGGCCCTCCAGCCGTCGCATCTGCATGCTCAGCGCCGATTGGGTCTTGCCGGTCTGCGCGGCGACCCTGCTCAGGCTACCTTGCCGGCAGACCGCGACATAGGTGCGGAGAAGGTCGAGGCCGATCTGTTCAGATATCATCTTGTTTGAACTCTGATGTCATCGGTATCGGTCTACAATGATATCCCGCCACGCGCTATCTCACACTCAAGAGAACAGCGCAGGGAAGAAAACCATGAAAGCGATCCGTGTTCACCGCCATGGCGGGCCAGATGTGCTCGCCTACGAAGATGTCGACATCGGCCAGCCCGGACCGGGCGAGGTGCGCGTGCGCAACCGGGCGGTCGGCCTCAACTTCGTCGACATCTATTTTCGCACCGGCGAATACGCGCCGCCCGCTCTGCCATTCATTCCCGGCAATGAAGGCGCCGGCGAAATCGTCGCCGTCGGTGAAGGCGTCAGCGGCTTCGCGCCTGGCGACCGAGTCGCCTATGTCGAGACGCTCGGCGCCTATGCCGAAGAACGCATCGTGCCGGCGCATTTCGTCGTGCATCTGCCCGACGCCATCGATTTCGAGACGGGTGCGGCGATGATGCTGAAAGGGCTGACGGCGCAATATCTGCTGCGCCGCACGTTTCGCGTCGAGGCGGGCCATACCATCCTGGTGCATGCCGCGGCGGGCGGCGTCGGCCTCATCCTGACGCAATGGGCCAAACATCTCGGCGCGACCGTCACCGGCACGGTCGGTTCACCCGAAAAGGCCGAACTTGCGCGCGCCAATGGCTGCGACCATGTCATCGAATACAGCAAAGAGAATTTCGCCGCACGGGTGAAAGAGGTCACCAACGGCGAAGGCTGCCACGTCGTCTATGACGGCGTCGGCAACGCGACCTTCCCGGGCTCGCTCGACTGCCTGCGGCCGTTCGGCACCTTCGTCAGCTACGGCACGGCATCGGGATCGATCCCACCCTTCGATATCATGCTGTTGATGCAGAAAGGATCGCTGTTCGCCACCTGGCAGTTGCTGTTCCATCATCTCGCCAGGCGTGAGGACGTCGTCGCCATGAGCGAGGATCTGTTCAGCGTCGTCCTCAGCGGCGCAGTGAAAATCCCGGTGCACACAAGCATGCCGCTTGCCGAAGTGGCGGAGGCGCATCGCCGGCTCGAAGCACGGCAGACGACAGGCGCAACCGTGCTTATACCGTAGAAACTTAGCCCGGCCGCAGCATCGAACCGGAAATGGCGAAGATGCGCGCGGCGCCCATCATATAGGCTATCAACGTCTCGCGGCGGAACAGGCCGGCATAGGCGCGGTCGAGCACGTTGAGCGAGCCGGTATAAGCGCCGAAGGCCGGCATGATCATGCGGCCGCCATCGCCGGCAAAGCAGCGCCGCCGCACCGAGCGGCCCTGCTGGACGATGCGGGCGCAAGGGTGAAGATGGCCGGCAACTTCGCCCTCGGTTCTTACCTTCGACGGCTCGTGGCGGAACAGCAGCGAGCCGATGGCGAGTTCGCGCACCGTCTCGCCTGGCAAATCCGCCGGCGCTTCCGGGTCATGGTTGCCGGCGACCCAGAACCAGTCGCGGCCGGCCATCAATGCTTCCAGCCGATCGCGGAAGGTTTGATGCATGCGCTCGGCGCCGCCGCCGTCGTGGAAGGAGTCGCCCAGGCTGATGACGATGGCCGGCTGGTAGTCCGCGATTACCGCCTGCAGCCGGAGCAGAGTGGCGCCGGTATCGTAGGGCGGGATCAGTGCGCCGCGCCTGGCGAAGGACGAGCCCTTTTCCAGATGCAGGTCGGAGACCGCGAGCAGCCTGAGATCGGGGAAATAGAGCACGCCGCGCGAATCACAGACCGCGCGCTCGCCCGCGATGCCGACAAAATCGGCCTCGGCGATCAGCGATGCCCGCGCCAGCGAAAAATTCATTCCTCAACCATCCCAGGACCCATGGCTTCCTCGACCAAAGTCGCGGCATCCATCAGCAGCGTTTCGTCGGCCTCGCCATTCACCGGCATCTTGCCGATTTCGAGCATGATCGGCACGGCCAGCGGCGATATCTGTTCGAGTGCCTTATGCACGATTCGACCCTGGATACGCGAGAGCATGTCGGCAAGTCTGCTGACATCGAGCAGACCGGTCGCCGCGTCGGCGCGCGTCGCCTGCAGCAGGATGTGGTCGGGTTCATGGCTGCGCAGCACGTCATAGATCAGATCGGTCGAGACGGTGACCTGACGGCCGCTTTTCTCCTGTCCCGGGTGGCGCTTCTCGATCAGGCCTGAAATCAGCGCGCAGTTGCGGAAGGTGCGCTTGAGCAGCCAGCTGTCGGCCAGCCAAGCCTCGAGGTCGTCGCCCAGCATGTCCTGGTCGAACAGCGCGCCAAGCGAAGGTTTCCGCGATTTGAACATCGCGCCCATATCGCCCAGCGACCAGATGGCCAATGCGTAGTCGGTGGCGACGAAGCCAAGCGGCCTGGCACCGGCCCTGTCCAGGCGGCGGGTGAGCAGCATGCCCAGCGTCTGGTGCGCCAGCCTGCCCTCGAAAGGATAAGCGACGAGATAGTGACGGTTGCCGCGCGGAAAGGTCTCGATCAAGAGGTCGTCGCGTTTGGGCAATACCGATTTGTCGGCTTGGTAACGCAGCCAATCCGACACCTGCTCGGGCAGCTTCTTCCAGCGCTGTGGGTCGTCCAGCATGGCGCGCACCTGCTCGGCGAGGTAAGTCGAAAGCGGAAATTTGCCGCCGCCATAGTAAGGCACCTTGGCGTCGCTTCCCGGCGCATTCGAGACGAAGCATTCGTTCTCGCGGATGCCTTCGAAGCGCAGGACTTTGCCGGCAAACATGAAGGTGTCGCCATGCGTCAGCGTTTCGAGGAAGGCCTCCTCGATCTTGCCCAGAGCCCGGCCGCCGTGCGAAGCCGAGCCTTTGCTGCCGGCCTTGACGTAACGCACATTGAGCGCCGGCACCTCGATGATGGTGCCGACGTTCAGCCGATATTGCTGCGCGACGCGGGGATTGGAGACCCGCCACATGCCGTCCTTGTTGAGGCGGATGCGGGCGTAGCGCTCGTAGTTCTTCAGTGCGTAACCGCCGGTGGCGACGAAATCGATGACGCGGTCGAATGTCGGCCGGTCGAGGCTGGCATAGGGCGCTGCTGTCAGCACTTCCTCGTAGAGATCGTCGGCGCGAAACGGCGCCCCGCAGGCGCAGCCCAGCACATGCTGCGCCAGCACGTCCAGCCCGCCATCGACCAGCGGCGGCGTATCCTGGGCGCCGAGGTAGTTGGCGTCCAGCGCTGCCCGGCACTCCAGCACCTCGAAACGATTGGCCGGGATCAGGATCGCCTTCGACGGCTCGTCCATGCGGTGATTGGCGCGGCCGATGCGCTGCGCCAGCCGGCTGGCGCCCTTGGGCGCGCCGACATGGACGACCAGATCGACATCGCCCCAATCGATGCCAAGGTCGAGCGTCGAGGTGGCGACGATGGCACGGAGCGCGTTTTCCCCCATCGCCTTCTCGACGCGTCGGCGCTGGGCGACATCGAGCGAGCCGTGATGCAGCGCGATCGGCAAGGTATCCTCGTTGACCCGCCACAATTCCTGAAACAGCATCTCGGCCTGGCTGCGAGTGTTGACGAACAGCAGGGTGGTCTTGTGGCGCTTGATCTCGCGATAGATTTCCGGCGTCGCATAGCGCGCCGAATGGCCGGCCCATGGCACGCGCTCTTCCGAATCGAGGATCGAGATTTCGGGCTTCGCGCCGCCGGTGACGACGATGAGTTCAGCCATGTCTCCCGGTGGATTCTGGCTGACCAGCCAGCGCCGCAATTCGTCGGGCTCGGCCACCGTTGCCGACAGACCGATCGTCTGCAGGCCGGGCACGATGCTGCGCAGCCGCGCCAGCCCGAGCGCCAGCAGATGGCCGCGTTTCGATGTCACCAGCGAATGCAGCTCGTCGAGCACGACATAGCGCAGATCCTCGAAGAAGCGCCCGGCATCGCCCGCCGCAATCAGCAGCGCCAATTGCTCGGGCGTGGTGAGCAGGATATCGGGCGGCGCCAGCTTCTGGCGCTGTCGCTTGTGGGAAGGCGTGTCGCCGGTGCGCGTCTCGATGGTGACGGGCAGGCCGATCTCCTCCACCGGCTTGCCGAGGTTGCGCTCGATGTCGACGGCCAGCGCCTTCAGCGGCGAGATGTAGAGCGTATGGATGCCGCGCCGTGCCATACCGGCTTTGCGTCTGGGGCGGTTGGCCAGTTCGGTCAACGATGGCAAGAAGCCGGCCAGCGTCTTGCCGGCGCCGGTCGGTGCGATCAAGAGCACCGATTGCCCGGCTTGAGCCTTCGCCAGCAGCTCGATCTGGTGAGCGCGCGGCGACCAGCCTTTTTCGCCAAACCATCTGATGAATGGCTCGGGCAGAAGGACGGCGGCATTCTGTTTGGCAAGGCGCGGCTGCTCGGTCACGCGAAAGAGTTAGCGCGATGGCGCGCGATCGCCAAGGAAAATCGGAACAAAAGGTGATCGGGTGAGCTATCCCTCGCCGCGTTTACGGGGAGAGGATGCCGGCAGGCAGGTGAGGCGCAGCGCGACCTTTCAGTCGCTGGCGTCGCCCCTCATCCGTCTTCGGGCACCTTTCCCCGTGAACGGGCGAGGAAGAGGCGCTAGGGCCGCCGAAACCCAGTCGGCCCGCCATACAGATACCCAATCCGATCAACCGCATCCTTCAGCCCTTCGCGCGAGACCAGCATGGTGTGGCCGTTGGCGTGGATCATTGTCTCGGCGTCGGTCATGATCGCGACATGGCCCTTCCAGAACACCAGGTCGCCGCGTTTCAGTCCGGCATAATCGAATCCCGGATCGAGCGGCTCGCCGAGGCCTGCCGCTTGCATGTCGGAATCACGCAGCACATTGCGGCCGGCCATGCGCATGGCCAGTTGCACGAGGCCCGAACAGTCGATGCCGAAGCCGGAGGTGCCGCCCCAGAGATAGGGCGTGCCGAGAAACATCTCGGCGACCGAGACATAGTCGGCGGCGATGTCACTGACCGGGCAAATATGGCCGGCGATCAGCGCCTCGCTGGAGGGCAACAGCGCATAGTGCGTGCCGCGCGTTTCGGCGGCACCGGTTACCGTCACCGTCGAGCCCATCGACAATTGGCCGCTGATCGGGAAGCGCAGATCCGGGCCAGGATAGAGGAAGGTGCGCGGCGCCGTGACGATGTGGGTTGGCGCATGCTCGCGTGCGCCCAGCATGGTGGCGCCGACATAGCCGACATAGCCGTCGCGTTCGGCCTGGACCCAGGCCCAGCCCTCGGCTTCCTCGAAGACAAGCACATCGTCGCCGAACAGTACCTGCGTGTTGACGCCGGCATCCGGGCGCGGTGCCTTGCGCACGTCAGCCACGGAGGCCGTGATCCGAGCCGGACGGCCGGTGACGAAGCGGTCGGCCGAAACCTCCCCTTTCAGCCTTGCATCGGCGAGGTCGGAACGGAAGGCGTGGAGGCGGGCATCCCTGGCAGTCAAATCGGTACTCGCTCTAATTCATGGATTGATCAGATGGGCAGTTCATGAGCCCTGGCAACGATACCATCCCCGAAGCGCTCGACAAAGAGCGCGCCTTCGACCGTGCGCCGGATCAGCACATTGCGCTTGTCGAGCTCGTCGCGATGGCGTGACACCAGTTTCAGCGCACCCATCGTGTCGAGCGCGCGGGTGATAACCGGCTTGGTGACATTGAGGCGGGCGGCTAGACCGCGCACCGTGTGCGGCGGCGGGTCGAGATAGATGGTGAACAGGATCGCCATCTGGCGCATGGTGAGATCTGGCGCGCCGGCGCGCACCTGCGACAGCATCACCTGCTGCCACAGCCGCATCGCCTGGCTCGGACGCATCGAAATCGACATCGCCCGAGCATGACGGCAAATTGTTTCGGTTCCGTTTCAGTTTTGGTGGCCGTCTCAGGGCGTCAGGCATAGCGCCTCGAAATGACCCGCTCCAGTGCACGGATGCCTTGCGCCTCTCCGCCGGCGGGTCCGTAGGGGCGATCGGACGGGTTCCAGGCGAAGATGTCGAAGTGCGCCCAGCCCGTTGTCCGTTCGACAAAGCGCTTGAGGAAAAGCGCCGCGGTGACCGAACCGGCGAAGCCGTCGGTGGTGACGTTGTTGATGTCGGCGATCTTCGACGCCAGCCTGGCGTCATAGGGCCGCCACAACGGCATGCGCCACAACGGATCCTCGACGGCCACCGAGGCCGCAGCCAGTTCGGACGCCAGCGCTTCGTCGCCAGTGTAGAAAGGCGGCAGATCGGGACCGAGCGCGACACGCGCTGCCCCGGTCAGCGTCGCCATGTCGATCAGCAGTTCCGGCTCCTCGTCATCGGCCAGCGCCAGCGCATCGGCCAGCACCAGCCGCCCTTCGGCGTCGGTGTTGCCGATCTCGACGGTGAGGCCCTTGCGGCTGGTCAGTACATCTCCAGGCCGGAAGGCGTTGCCGGCAATCGAATTCTCGACCGCCGGGATCAGGACGCGCAGCCGGATCTTCAGCCCGGCAGCCATGATCATCGAGGCCAGGCCCAGCACATTGGCGGCGCCGCCCATATCCTTCTTCATCAAGAGCATGCCCGACGACGGTTTGATGTCGAGGCCGCCAGTGTCGAAACAGACACCCTTGCCGACCAGCGTCACCTTCGGCGCGCCTTCCGGTCCCCAAACCATGTCGATCAGTCGCGGCGCTCCGACCGAGGCGCGGCCGACCGCATGGATCATCGGGAAATTCTGCTTCAGGAGATCATCGCCCTTGATCACCGACACCTCGGCCTTGTGAGTGGCCGCCAGGGTCCGAACCGCCTTCTCCAACTCGTCCGGTCCCATGTCGCTGGTCGGCGTGTTGACCAGGTCGCGCGCCAGGAAGACGCCGTCGGCGATGCCCCGGACACGTCCTGGATCTACGCCGAGCGGCAGCGCGAAACGCAGCGCCTTGCCTGATTTCTTGCCGTAGCGAGTGAAGACGTAACCACCGAGCACCAAGGCTATGACCGCGAGTTCCGGCTCGGCTGGAGCGGCGGCAAAATGCCAGTCGCCTTCCGGCAAGGCTCTCGCCAGCATGCCGACGGCCAGCGCGCCCTCGCCGTCACCGACGCCGAACAAGGCGCCAGCAAGGGAACCGTTGTCGCCCGGGACGGCGAGCGTCCTGCCGGCTTCGCCGGAAAAGCCGTTGGCGGCCGCCCATGCGATCGTGGAAGGCGAAAGCCCCAAGGCCTCCAGTCCATCCCTCGCGACCAGATGGATCGGCAAGGCAGTGTTTAGTGTCTCGACGAGTTCGACGGGCATTCGATGGTCTCCGGGAGGCTTGCAGATCGTCCTCAGTCAAGTGACAGGGACGTCGAATGATTTCAACATCTATACACAGAGCCGGGCATGGGACGTGCCAGGTCAGTGGCTTTCGGCGGGCCGTTCACCGATCCGACGGCTCGCTTTTTAACTGTCCGTTAGGGTTAACAGAATATTTCTGCAGGGATGAAGATGGCCACGTGAATGGCCACGCCCAGAATGGAGAGCCCCGTGCCGATGCCCACCAGCCGAAGGATGAACGTCACGGGCAAACGGTTGGTCACCACAGCGCTGCTGATGGCGCTGGCGGCCGGTGCTGCGGGGTGCGGAACCAGCAAGCTCACGACCGGCTCGATCGGGCGCACCAGCGGCAAACCGCTGGAAACCATGTCGGCCAGCGAGTTGCACGGGGCGACCGGGCGGCTCGGCGAATCCTACGCAAAGAACCCCAACGACAAGCGGCTGGCGACAAATTTTGCGGCGGCGCTCCAGATGGACGGCGATGCCGACCAGTCGCTTGCCGTGATGCGCAAGCTGGCGATCGCCTACCCCAAGGATCGCGACGTGCTTGCCGCCTACGGCAAGGCGCTGGCCGCCAACGGCCAGTTCGAGCCGGCGCTCGACGCCGTGCGCCGGGCGCAGACGCCGGAATATCCGGACTGGCGGCTGATGTCGGCCGAGGCCGCCATTCTCGACCAGCTTGGCCAGAAGGATGAAGCGCGCCAGAACTACCGCAAGGCGCTGGACCTCAAGCCGAACGAACCCTCGATCCTTTCCAATCTCGGCATGTCCTATGTGCTGGAAGGCGATCTGCGCACCGCCGAGACCTATATGCGCTCGGCAGCCCAGCAACCGAATGCCGACAGCCGGGTGCGCCAGAACCTTGCGCTGGTCGTGGGACTGCAGGGCCGCTTCGACGAGGCCGAGAAGATCGCCTCGCAGGAGCTTTCGCCGGAACAGGCGCAAGCCAATGTAGCCTATCTTCGCCAGATGCTTGCCCAGCAGAACGCCTGGAGCCAGCTCAAGGATCAGGACAAGGCAAAGGCGGCGACCAACTGAGCGCCGCATGGGCGCCGGCTCCGCACAGCGCAAAATCCGTCCACGCATCAACGCTGAAAACCAAGAGCCGCACTGCATTGGCAGTGCGGCTCTTTGTATGGCTGCAACGAGGCCTACTGGCTTGAGGAATTGTGCTGGTCGCCGAAGATGCCGCGCTGGCTGACCTGAATGCCGGCTGGGCCCAGAATGATGGCGAACAAAACCGGCAGGAAGAACAGGATCATCGGCACGGTAAGCTTCGGCGGCAGGGCGGCGGCCTTCTTCTCGGCTGCATTCATGCGCATGTCGCGGCTTTCCGCGGCCAGCACGCGCAATGCGTGCGCCACGGGTGTGCCGTAGCGTTCCGCCTGGACCAGTGCCTGGGACACTGACTTCACCGATTCCAGGCCGGTACGAGCCGACAGGTTTTCATAAGCCTGCTTGCGTTCCTGCAGGTAAGAGAGTTCGGCATTGGTCAGCACGAATTCCTCCGCCAGCGCCACCGATTGCGAACCGATCTCCTCGGAGACCTTGCGCAAGGCAGCCTCGACCGACATGCCCGACTCTACGCAGATCAGCATCAGGTCGAGCGCATCCGGCCACGCCGCCTGGATCGACTGCTTGCGCTTGGCGGCACGATTGTTGACGTAAAGGATCGGCGCGTAGAAGCCGGCGTAGGCGACGAGAATGCAGACGAACAGTTTCGCGAAGGCCGGCCGGTCAGGCAGTCCGCCGAGCACGAACAGATAGATCGCTGCCAGCGCGAAACCCACAAACGGCAGGATCAGGCGGAAAAACAGGAAGCGCGTCAGCGGGTTTTGGCCACGAAAGCCCGCCACCTTGAGCTTCTGCAACGTGCCTTCATCGGCCAACGCACGCCGCAGGTCGAGCCTGTCGACGATGTTGCGCATGCCGATCGACTGCTCTTCGCGCAGCCCCTTGCGGCGGCGATCGGCTTCGTTGGCAAGCCGCGAGCGCTGCTTGGCGCGCAATTCGTCACGCTCCAGCGCCACCGATTTCATGCGCGCCTTGAGCTGATTGCCGCCAAGCGCCGGCAGCAACGTGAAGACGGTCGCGAACACCGCAACGCCGACCAGCAATGCGATCAGGAAGGCAGGATCGGTCAGCGATTTTACGACTTGGTCGGTCATCCGTTTTCAGTCTTTTCGTTCGAGCTTTCCAAGGTGGGCCTAAACTTCAAAGTTCATCATCTTGCGCATCACCAGAATGCCGATCGACATCCACACGCCGGAACAGCCAAGGATCAGATTGCCGGTGCTGGTGGTGAACAGCGGCATGATGTAGTTCGGGCTCGACAGATAGACGAGAAGGGCGACGACAATAGGCAGCGCGCCGATGATGACGGCCGACGCCTTCGCTTCCATGGACAGCGCCTGGACCTTGGCCTTCATTTTCTTGCGATCGCGAAGCACGCGCGAAAGGTTGCCTAGCGCCTCGGAGAGATTACCGCCGGCCTGTGACTGGATCTGGATAACGATTCCGAAGAAACTTGCCTCGCTGCACGGCATGGTCTCAGCCATGCGCAAGGTGGCGTCGGGGATGGACATGCCAACCTGCTGCGAATCGACGATCCGGCGGAACTCGGTCTTGACCGGCTCCGGCGATTCATTGGCGATCAGGCGAATGGCGTCGTTGAGCGGCAGGCCGGATTTGACGGCGCGCACGATGATGTCGAGGGAGTTGGGAAATTCGTTGAGGAATGCCTTGACCCGGCGCGTGCGGCGAAACGAGACGAACCAGCGCGGCAGGCCGAGCGCGCCGGCCAGAAGCGTACCCGGCAGGACAAGTAGCGGCGCGCCGGCGAGATAGGCGAGCACCGTCAGCGCGATGCCGCAAATGACGGAGTAGATATAGAAACGCTCGATCGAGACCTGCATGCCGGCCTGACGAATCTGGGCCTTCAACGGCGGCTTCTTGACGGCGAGTTCGTTGGTTTTCTGCTTTTCGTCGAGCTGTTTCAGCGTGTCCTGGACAGATTTACGCCGCTTGACCGCCTCCGCGACACGGTCGCGCGAAGCCTTGACGACCGAACGATCGGTCTCGGCGGCCTTGATCGTCTCGAGCCGCTTGCCGGCCTGCTTCTCGTTGCTCATCTTGGTGAACAGGAAGGCATAGGCGACCGCACCGGCGCTGAAGCCGGCGAGCACGATGAAGGCCAGTACGGTGGTATCAATTCCGAACATCGACCTCAGTCCCCAAGCCTGGATATGCGTTAGTCAGCGCGTTTCTCCATCGATTCCAGAGCATTGGCGAGGCGCTGTTCCTCGCCATAGTAGCGGGCGCGATCCCAGAAATGCGGACGGCCGATGCCGGTCGACACATGCTCGCCAAGCAGCCTTCCGTTCGAGTCCTCGCCCTTGATGTTGTAGAGCACGATGTCCTGCGTGATGATGACGTCACCTTCCATGCCGATCACCTCGGTGATGTGGGTAATGCGGCGCGAGCCGTCGCGAAGGCGTGCTGCCTGGATGATGACATCGACGGAGCCGACGACGATTTCACGCACGGTCTTCTGCGGCAGCGAATAGCCGCCCATGGCGATCATCGATTCGATACGGTTCAGGCATTCGCGCGGGCTGTTGGAGTGGATCGTTCCCATCGACCCGTCATGGCCGGTGTTCATCGCCTGCAGCAGGTCGAAAACCTCCGGTCCGCGCACTTCGCCGACGATGATGCGTTCGGGCCGCATGCGCAAGCAGTTCTTGACCAGGTCGCGCATGGTCACCTCGCCTTCGCCCTCGAGATTGGGCGGGCGGGTTTCGAGACGTACCACGTGCGGCTGCTGCAGTTGCAGTTCGGCCGAGTCCTCGCAGGTGATGACGCGTTCCTCGCGGTCGATATAGTTGGTCAAGCAGTTGAGCAGCGTCGTCTTGCCGGAGCCGGTACCGCCGGAGATGACGATGTTGCAGCGGACGCGGCCGATAATCTTGAGTATCTCGGCGCCCTGCGGCGAGATGGCGCCGAACTTGACCAGCTGATCGAGCGTCAGCTTGTCCTTCTTGAACTTGCGGATGGTGAGCGCGGTGCCGTCGATGGAGAGCGGCGGCGCGATCACGTTGACGCGAGACCCGTCAGGAAGACGGGCGTCACAGATCGGGCTCGATTCGTCGACGCGGCGGCCAACCTGGCTGACGATGCGCTGGCAGATGTTGAGCAGCTGCTGATTGTCGCGGAAGCGGATGCCGGTCTGTTCGACCTTGCCGTTGACTTCGATGTAGACGTTCTTGGAGCCGTTGACCATGATGTCGGCGATATCGTCGCGGGCGAGCAGCGGCTCCAGCGGCCCGTAGCCTAGCACATCGTTGCAGATGTCGTCGAGCAACTCTTCCTGCTCGGCGATCGACATTGCGAAATTTTTGATGGCGATGATGTCGTTGACGATATCGCGGATTTCCTCGCGCGCGCTCTCGGGATCGAGTTTCGCAAGTTGCGACAGGTCAATGGTGTCGATGAGCGCGGAGAAGACCTGGCTCTTGGTGTCGTAGTAGGTTTCGCTTTTTTCGCGCTGGATCTTTTTTGGCGGCTCCGGCGCCATCGACGGCGCCTCAACGGCACGGCGAGTTGGCGGCGTTGCCAGCGCTCCCGGCGGCGGCGCTGCCGGGGGTCGGGCAAGTACTGCCATGTCCGCAGGCGTTGCAGCAGCCGGCGCCGCTGACGCTGGCTGACGGAACTCCGGGGTGAACCGGCCGCCGTCGTCGGAGCCTCTTTTTCCAAACATGATCGACTACCAATTTCGCTTGAGAAGCGTCATTTCTTGTTACGCGAGAGCTTGCCGAGGAGGCCGCCAAGGCCTGCCTTCTTCCTGGCCTTGATTTCGCTGCGACCGGTCAGCACGTGCGCGATTTCGTTGATCATGCCGACGACCGGGCTCTTGGGATCCATCTCGCCCAGCATGCGGCCGTTGTTCGCGGCATTTCCAAACAACAACGGGTCGAAGGCGATGACCGACATCGGCGTGAGGCTGAGCGGCTCGGCGAAGTCGGAAGCGGAAATCTCGGGCCGTTTCGGCACGCCGGCCTGATTGATGATCAGTTTCGGCGGCGGATCGTTCGGGCGAAGCCGCGTCAGCATATCGACCAGATTCTTGGTGTTGCGCAGATTGGCCAATTCCGGCGTCGCAGTGATGACGATCTCGTCGGCCTTGATCAGTGTGTTCTTGGTCCAGCCCGTCCAGATATGGGGGACGTCGAGCACCAGCAGCGGCACGCTGCGCTGGGCGGTATCGATGAGTTGCGTGAAGGCATCGGGATCGAAATCATAGACACGTTCGAGGGTGGAGGGCGCGGCGAGCAGCGACAGATGTTCGGCGCACTGGGCAAGCAGACGGTCGAGATAAACCTCGTCGACGCGTTCGGGCGAAAACACGGCCTCGGCGATGCCTTGCGCAGGGTCCTGGTCGAAGTTTATGTTGGCCGTCCCGAAAGCCAGGTCGAGATCGGCTACGACCACTTCCGACTTGAACAGCGATGACATCGCCCAGGCCACATTGTGGGCGATGGTCGAGGAGCCGACGCCACCCTTGGCGCCGACGAAGGCGATCGAGCGGCCGATCGGCTCGGCTTCCGGATCGACGAAGATCGACGAAACCACCGAGACAATATCGGCCATCGACACGGGCGCGATGACGTATTCGGAAATACCGAAGCGGATGAGTTCGCGGTAAAGACCGACATCGTTGTAGTGGCCGATCACCACGACTTTAGAGGAGGGATCGCAATATTCTGAAAGCTGGGCAAGCTGCTCCAGCAACTGCTTCGGTTCGCTGCGCGACTCCAGAAGGATGAGGTTCGGCGTCGGCGCGGATTGGTAGAATTCGATCGCCGTGGCGATGCCGCCCATATGCACTTTCAGATGCGCCTTGGCCATGCGGCGATCCTCGCCGGCCCGCTCCACCGGATGCGCGACACCTTCCGTCTCGCAAAATGCCTGGATGGAAATACGCGGAACCGGCCGCAGCGCCTGCATCGCGGCAATATCCAATTGCGAGCTGTCGCCGCCGTCTACGGGCGTATCGTAGGCAAGATTGCTCATTGTCATGCTCTTTTCCGTGACTTCTCTTCCGGTCTCTACGCGGGACCGGCGCTCCTAGTACGTCACTTCCGAATTGCCGAGGAACTCGTCCGAAATACCTCTGCCGCGGTAGACGTCGATCACCGCGCCGCGGTTCTCGGCGTCGATGTCGGACGACTTTCTTGGCCCGAGCAGATCGGTCGGATTGGCGAGTTGCGCGGCGAGGTTGTTTTGAGACGAGCAGCCGTAATCGGCGTAGTGCTTGTTTTCGGAGGTTTCGAGGATGTCTTCGGGCCAGCGCCCGCATTTGTCGGTCTGGGCTCTCACCGAAATATAGGAAACGCGGATAGGCGCCGACGCTTCCGGGGAAACCGACTGGTAGGAGGTCACCACGATCCGGTTTAGCTTGATGCCGCTGGCAACCGCCAGCCTTGCGAAATCGCGCGCCGCGGCAGTCGCCGCGACCTCATTAGCCGAGCCGATCGGGGTTGCGATCGTCAGCGCCGGGGCAGCGCTCTTGTCGTAACCGTCGAGGAAGCCCAGAAGCGTGTCGCGCTGCGAGCCGGTCATGCCGCGATCGCCGGCGCCGACCGGGAGGTCGAGCTTCTGGTTCTTCTCAGCAATTACGATCGGATGCGTGGTGCGATAATCATCGGGAATCGCCCCAACCGTGATGCTGTCGCGCTTAGCGCAACCGGCAAGCGAGGCGGCGATCGCGATCGCCAGGATCGGCATTGCCGATCGGCGGATCCGGCCACGGCCAGACCATGCCGTTGCGGCAATCGCCAGTACCTTTGATGCTGACTGAGACATGTCCGCTTCCCCGCTTATTTGTAGATGAAGCCGACAACGCCGTGGTAGCGGCCGTTGGGCTTGTCGGTCTGCATGGTGCCGTAGACGCGGTTGACGCGGCCAAGGAACATGGCCGGACCATCGCCGGCGGCATTGAAATTGTCGTCCGGCTTAGCCAGGTCGTTGCGCGCCACCGGCCGAGCCAGATAAGGCGTGATGATGATGACCAGTTCAGTTTCATTGCGGACGAAATCGCGGCTGCGGAATAGCGTGCCGAGCACCGGGATCTTGGTCAGGCCGGGCAAGCCCGATACAGCCTGGCGGACGTCGTCGCGAACGAGGCCGGCAATCATCATCGAACCGCCCGACGGCAATTCGACGGTGGTGTCGGCAAGTCTCTTGCGGATCGACAGAAGCGTCAGGCCGGGCAAGCTGCCGCCGCCTTCCAGGGTGGTAGCACCTTCCGAGGTCGGCTCCGAAACCGATGTTCTGACCTTGAGGCTGATCCGACCCGCCGACAGCACAACGGGCTGGAACTCGAGGCCTATGCCGTATTCCAGCTTTTCGTTGGTGTAGGTGACCTGGCCGGTCTGGTTGTCGGTCGAAACGTTGTTCGTACGTGCCGTGATGAGATTGAATTCGCCGCCGACCCTGAACGTTGCCTTCTCGCCCGAAACCGCGGTGAGGGTCGGTTCTGCAAGCGTCTTCATGACGCCGCTTTGCTCCATGGCATTGATGTAGGCTTTGAGGCCACTGCCGCCCAAGTTAAAGCCTGAATTCTGCGAAAGCGGCTTTCCCAAACCGTAGTTGGGCGAACTCAGCGCACCGTAGGCGATGCCGTCCATGCTGCCGCTGCCAACCATGTTGACGCCGAGCTGCTTCATCACCGAGCGGCTGACTTCGGCCACGGTCACCTTCAGCGTCACCTGGTCGTCGCCGATGATCTGTAGCAGGTTGACGATCTTCGAGACCCGGCGTTCGGCATCCGGGTTGTTGATGTCGACGCCGCCATTGGCATTACCGCCGGCCGCGGTCTGCGAATACTGGCCCGTCGTCGCTTCACCGCCGGACACGAAGATGGTTGCCAGATCGACGGCGCGCTTGGCATCGAGCGGCGTATCCACCGTCCCGGTCAGGACGACGTTGTCGTTCAGCAATTCGACCTTGATCTCGGCATTCGGAAGGAAGCGCTTGAGGTAGTCTTCCAATCCGGCGACGTCGCGTTCGACGGCCAGATCCAGGCTGGCAATCTGCTCGCCATTGGGACCGAAGACGAAGATGTTGGTTTCGCCCACCGACTTGCCGAACAGATAGATGCGCCTTGCGGTGCGGGTCACCGCATCGGCGACCGCGGGATTGGCGACAAGGATGTCGTAGGCGTCGCTCGGCAGATCGATGACGACCGATTTGTTGAGGCCGAGCTTGACACGTTGCGTGGCGGTCGAGGCCGTGACCCCGACGCTCTTTCCGGCGGCCTTGGCGTCGCCGAGGCCACTTGCATGGGCTCCGAGGAAAAGCAGGCCGACGGCTGCAGCCATGGTGACCGGCAGTTTAGCGACTAACCTCATTTCCTTGCCCCTACTTCGGAAACTTCGCCCGATTTGATCAACCGCACCGTTCCGCGCCGCCCACTGCCGGAAACGAGGTAGTCGGCTTCATCGGTACCCTTTTCCTTGTTGTCGGTGATCGAGCGCAGCGCCAGCGTCAGGCGATCGGCCATCTGCTGGGCGACGGTTATGATCTCGGCCTGCTGCGGCGTCAGCTCCAGCGTCGCCGTCTGTCCGACCCTGGTCTTCTTGCCTTCCTCGTCCTCCTGGATGGTCTGATCGATCGCCAGGACGCGGATGTTCTTGAGGATGGTCTCGGTGGTGAATCCGCTGCCGCCGTTGCCGGTGTCGGATCTGCGGGTCATGATGACGTCGACAAAATCGTTGGGCAGGATGAACCCGCCTGCCGACGTGTCAGCCGAGATCGCGGTGGCGACGGCACGCATGCCGGTGGGCAGGATCGAAGACATGAAGCTTTGCCCCTCGCCGATCAGCTTGGAGCGCCGCAGCGGCTCACCGGTGTACATCGCCATGCGGGCGACGGAGCCCTTCAGTTTCTCCCGCGCTTCGGGTTCGGCGGCACGGGTGATGAAATTCGCATTGATGCCATCGGACGGCCAGGACTCCCAGCTGAGATTGTTCTCAAGTGGGCTGCCCATCGGCACGTCGCCGGAAAGCACGAGCACATCCTGCAAGGCAATGGCCGGCGCCTGCGGGGCATCGGCGACGACCTGCTGGGGCGGGACCGCCACCATATTCTTGGCAACATAACCTGCACCACCCGCCGCAGCCACCGCCACGCCCAGAATAATCAGTCGGGATGCTGGCATCTGTCCGAACCCTCGCCTTTAGGCAACCACCTAGCCAGGCCGGACTTTGCAGCGGCAATCGTCAAAACAAGGTTAATGCAATGCTTACGATCGTGATTAATTTAAGGTTTACATAAATTGGACGGACCCGTGCTCCGACGACAGAAAGGGCGACCAGCGGCCTCTTTTCAGACCGATGTCGGAGCGGCAAAGGTTGCTTGCTGCTTCAGTTCGCCAGCTTTGCCAGTGCCCAAACCATCAGGGGTGAATCCGGATAGGTCAGCAGCCCGCCAATGCCGAGTGCAATGCCGTAGGGAACGCCAGTCGTGTCGTCGGCGAAATGGCGCAGGAATAGATTGTGGCTGGTGTAAATCGCCAGCGGCGATTTCCGGTAGAGAAGGATGGCGAGCGTCAGCAGTCCGCCGATGAACGTCGATATCACGAGATACTCGACAAGGTGAATGTTGAACCCCATCCAGACGGCGGTGCCGGCGAGCAGCTTGGCGTCGCCGCCACCCATGCCGCCGAGTGCAAACAGACCGAACGTCACGGCCAGCACTAGGGCGCCGGCGGCGAAATGCCAGCCATAGGTTGCCCAGTCCATGGCCGTCAGCGGCGCAACCAGCGCAAACACCGCCAGCAGCAGCACCGGTACGCGGTTGGCGATCGTCATCGACAGCATGTCGGAGATCGCGGCGAAGAGCATGCAAAAAGGAAAGATGACGAAGATCAACGCTTCGAGCATGGGCGCGACACCCTGTTGCCAACTGTGTCCAGCCTCAGCCTAGACATATATGATTAACGATCGATGAGACTGGGTTACTCAAAACCGCCCGACGCGATGAAATAAGGGCCGCCAGTCAGGCGGCCCCTATCTCTAAGGCAACCAGGGTATTACGAACCACTCACCTTACCGGCGATGGCGATGAACTTGTTGTTCAGGGCGTTGCCGAGCTGACCAGCGCCAAAAATGATGGCAAGCGCGATGAGAGCGGCGATCAGACCGTATTCGATAGCGGTCGCGCCGGATTCGTCCTTCGCGAAACGTGCGATGAGATTAGACATTCGAGAGCTCCTACTCCACGTGTTACAGCACTTCCGTCAACTTCTGTGGTGGTTGATCGGATGCTGCCAATCTACGGAGAAGCTCTTTCAATCGGCTTAATAAACAGCCTTACCGATTCCTTTCCCGCTTCGAACAGCTTGCGTGGTTAACCGTAAACTAAACGCTGGACAGTGGCTCGCCTGCCCGTGAAAAGCTGTAATTTCACGGCTATCGGCAGGACGCAATGTTATATCAGCTGGCAGCAAGATTGGAGCGAATACCCGGCGCCGGTCAAGGGTTTAACCGTTGGTTCACCAATCTCCTTCATGTTCCGTGAACAAGTTTTGCCGCTGTGGAGCGCCTTGATGACCGCCATGAAATCGTCATTCCTGCTTGTCGCGCTTCTCGCCGTCCCGGCTTTCGTGCTGCCGGCCAAGGCCGGAGCCGGCATTGAAGTGACGATGAACCAGGCCAAGATCGTCAAACTGACACGCCCCGCCGACACCATCGTCGTCGGCAATCCGGCGATCGCCGACGCCTCCGTCCAGGATGCATCGACGATCGTGCTGACGGGCAAGGGATTCGGCGTGACCAATTTGGTTGTCCTCGACCACGATGGCAGCCCGATCGTCGACGAGCAGGTGACCGTAGTGCGCCAGGACGCGTCGTCGGTGCGTATCTACAGGCGCGCCTCGGTCCAGACCATGTCCTGCACGCCCTATTGCGAAAGCTCGTACAAGAGCGACTCGGAAAAGTCGTCCGAGGCCGAGATGAGCGCTGGGCAGTAAGCGCCTCAGGTGACTTGATTGTCTGGGGGAGAGCCGCGTCGGTTAGCGGCCGGTTAATGTCGCCTGGTCGAATTTAACGGTCATTCAAACCGGAGCTAAATGGGTTCTTGATAGTGGTGCTGACGGTACCGCATCAGGATCGGCAGGAACGGGATATGGGCGACGTTTTGGACGAGGATTCAAGACGCAAGATCTGCAAGGCCAAGGCAGGGCGCGTGACGTTTGCCCGTCGTTTCCTTGGCGATCGGCGCGGCGGCACGGCGATAGAATTCGCCATGCTTGCGTTACCGTTTGCGGCTCTCGTCTTCGCCATCCTCGAGAGCTGCATTTCATTTGCCGGACAGGAGGTGATGGCCAACATCACCGATGATATCGCCCGTCAATTGCGTACTGGCCAGTTGAGGCAAGCCGATGTGACGGAAGAGAAGCTAAAGGGTAGGGTCTGCGCCAGACTCGAGATCATTGTCGCCAAGGGTTGCCCCGGTTTGCTGGTTGATCTGCGCCCGTTCAAGACCTTTGCCGGGGCAGCCAGTGCGGGTTTCAAGATTTCCGGCTCGACCATCACGCTGACGGGCAAGGATCCGGATACAGGCAAGGACCCGGCTTTCGGGACCCCCACAATAGGTCCGGCAGAATCAAAGAACATGCTGCGGGTTTTCTACCCTTGGCCGGTCATGACCGATTTCATGGCTCAATACATGTCGAATATGGATGGCGGCAAGACGCTGCATTACGCAACGGCAACGTGGCAAAACGAGCCATTCGACAACTGAGGCACGTGTAGCAAAGGAAAAGGGCATGTTTCGTGCGGGGGCACATCCGGGGATATCGGTTATCTGGAAGAGAGCGGCGCGGTTTTGTGCCGATCGTCGGGGCATAGCGGCGGTCGAGTTTGCCCTCATCGTGCCCGTCCTGCTGATCATGTATTTCGTTACCATGGAGGCCTCGCAAGCCATCGAGGCCAGCAAGAAGGTCAGCCGCATCAGCTCCATGGTTGCCGACCTCGTCACGCAGCAAACGTCGGTGGTCAATGCAGATCTCACCGACATTATGAAGATCGGAAACTCCAGCCTTCAGCCTTATAACCGCTCAGTCGCCGATATCTTCATCACAGCAATCGACATCGAAGCCGATCCGGGCAACCCGACACCGAAGGCGAAGGTGGCGTGGTCCTGGCGCGTGCTGAATGGGGTCACGAGCCGCGACTCCAACCCGACAAGCTCCACAACTGTTCCGGCGACGCTCAACGTTGCGGGGACTTTCCTTATTCGTGTCAAAACCACTCTCAAATATGAACCGATCATCTCCTGGTCGGAAAGCGCCGAAAAGCCGCTCGGATTTATCTCGGCCTTCAACGAAGGCAAAATAACGATGAGCGAAACCTACTATCTCAGGCCGCGCCGGGCCACCTCGATCCCCTGCAGCAATTGCTGAAGCAGTTCTACCCATTCAACCCGGGTCATTGCGCGCTGCTGTCCGTGCTGCCTGACACCAGGCGCACGATGGAAGCGGCCATCGCATAGTCACTCGCAGCGGCGAGCGTGAACCCTCCCGCATGTTTCGATTCCACGAAATCGTAGACTTCCGGCGACTGCGATCGGAGATTGGTGAGGAAGACGGTCAGTCGGCGTTTGGCTTCGGGGTCGAGATCGCTGCGGACGGCGTGAGGGCCGTATCTGAGCACGCCGGAGGTCCAGATGATCTGGAGCGCGGCTTCTGGAATGCCCGCCGCCTCCAGCCGCGCCGCCGTGCCGTCCGGATCCGCCGGCTGATCGCCAGCAATCGCCGTCCGGTTTTCCGCCCTGGCCCGCTCCCAGCCGAACAAGGCATCGGCCTGGCCATCGACCAGCATCGCTTCTGCGGCGGCAGCCGAGCCGGCATGAGCGAGGAATGGCGCATCCTGGTTGATCTTGATGCCGTCGGCCGCCAGCCCGGCGAGCGGTAGAAGCGAACCGCCGACATTGTCGGAAGGCGCCATGGCGATGCGGTGCGTTTCCAGGGCCGCGAGACCGGAAAGCCTGCCGTCGCGCGTCCAAAGCACGGAGCGGATCCCCGTGGCACCGTCGGCATCGACCGGCGCCACAAGAGGTTCGACGCAGCCGCAGCGCTCCGAGGCGGTGGCGTAGGCGGTCGCCGAATAGACCGCGTACTGAATCCGGCCATTGGCCTGTGCCTCGATCAGCGCCGCATAGTCATGCGCGACGACGAATTCCACCTTCATGCCGAGCGCCCTGCCGTAGGCGTCAGTCAGCATGGCCAGACCCGGAACCGTGTTGCCGGCGCCCGGCTCGGCAACGATGCCGATCCGAAACGTGCCGATCTGGTCGCGCCAGTCGGCGTGCGCGGCGAGCTGCGAGGCCAGCAGCGCTACAGTGGTCGCCAGTGCACTCCAACCCAGGTCAGCCCGTCTCATCGATCCATGCCCCGCACGCCGTTCCTTGAAGCGCATCGCATGTCTCAAGGATGCGTACAGCGCGCCTGCCCGACTTCGCGACCATCGCGTCAGGCCGTTGCCGCCTGGTTTACGATTTGCCAATGCCGCGACGGGACCTTATGTCTGGTCAACCAGACTGGCAATGACGGCACCGATGGCACGCGCTTTCCTCTTCGTTCTCGATTCTTTCGGCATTGGCGGCGCCGCCGATGCCGAACCCTATGGCGACGCCGGCTCGAACACATTCGGACATATCGCGCTGGCCTGCGCGGAAGCCCGCGCCGATCGCGAGGGCCTGCGCGAGGGACCGCTGAAGGTGCCCACCATGGTTTCGCTCGGTCTCGGCCGCGCAGCAGAAACCGCAACCGGCTTCCAATTCGACAGCAAAGCCGCTGTTTCAGCCTCCGCTTTCCACGGCGCCGCGCAGGAGATTTCGAGCGGCAAGGATACGCCGTCGGGTCACTGGGAAATCGCCGGGCTGCCCGTGCGGTTCGACTGGGGCTATTTCCCCGATAAGGTGCCCGCCTTCCCTGCCGAACTGACCGAAGCGATGATCCGCGAGGGTAAGGTGCCGGGCATTCTCGGCAACTGCCATGCGCCCGGCACGGAGATCATCGAGCGCTTCGGCGAGGAGCATATCCGCACTGGCCAGCCGATCTGCTACACCTCGGTCGATTCCGTCCTGCAGATAGCAGCGCACGAAGTTCATTTCGGCCTGGAGCGGCTCTACGAGTTCTGCAAGACGGTACGCCGGCTGGTCGATCCGCTGAAGATCGGACGGGTGATCGCACGGCCTTTCCTGGGCGAAACATCGGCCACCTTCGAGCGCACCTACAACCGCCATGACTACGCCGTGCCGCCGCCTGAGCCGACGCTGCTCGACCGCTTGACCGGGCGCGGCAGCCGGGTGATCGCGGTCGGCAAGATCGGCGACATCTTCGCCCACCGCGGTATCTCGGAAGTACGCAAGGCGCCCGGCAACATGGCAATGTTCGACAAGGCGCTGGGCGCGATGGACGATGCCGGCGACGGCGACCTGGTGTTCGCCAATTTCGTCGACTTCGACACCGAGTTCGGCCATCGCCGCGACGTCGCCGGCTATGCTGCAGCGCTCGAAGCCTTCGACCGCCGGCTGCCCGAGGCACTGGCAAAGCTGAAGCCGGGCGATCTGCTCATCCTCACCGCCGACCATGGCAACGATCCGACATGGCGTGGCACCGACCACACGCGCGAACGCGTCCCGGTCATCGGCACCGCACCAGGTCTCACGGGCGGCGACATCGGGCTCAGGACCACCTTCGCCGATATCGGCGAGACGGTCGCCGAACACCTCAAGCTGGCGCGCGGCCGCCACGGCGCTTCCTTCCATGCGGCGATAGGCGGCCATGCCTGAACTGCCCGAGGTCGAAACCGTCCGGCGCGGCCTGCAGCCGGTTCTGGAATGCGCGCGGATCGTGCGCGTCGAGGCGCGCCGGCCCGATCTCCGATTTCCGTTTCCGGCGAAATTTGCGCAGCGGCTGACCGGCAAGACGGTCATCGCGCTTGGCCGCCGCGCCAAATATCTCACCATACACCTGGACGATGGCCCGGTGATGATCTGCCATCTCGGCATGTCGGGCTCGTTCCGCATCGAGACCGCCGATGAGAAAGAGACGCCCGGCACGTTCCATCAAGAGCGCTCGAGGAATGCCAAGCACGACCATGTGGTGTTCCATGTCGTGTCGCCTGTCGGCGTCCAGTCTCGCGTGGTCTTCAACGACCCGCGTCGGTTCGGCTTCATGCTGTTTGCGGAAGGCCTGGCCGAGGCGCATCCGATGCTCGCGGGACTGGGCGTCGAGCCGACCGGCAATGCGCTGGAAGGCGCCCTGCTCGCCTCTCTGCTGAAGGGCCGCAGATCGCCGTTGAAGGCGGCGCTGCTCGACCAGAAGCTGATTGCCGGGCTCGGCAATATCTATGTGTCGGAAGCGCTGTGGCGCGCCGGCCTTTCGCCATTGCGCGAGGCAGGCACCATCGCCGGGACCAGCAAGAAGGCCAAGGAACAGAGCGAACGACTGGCCGAGGCAATCCGTTCGGTGATCGCCGATGCGATCGCCGCCGGCGGGTCTTCGCTGCGCGACTATGTGCACACAGACGGGTCGCTGGGCTATTTCCAGCATTCCTTCGCGGTCTACGATCGCGAAGGCGAGCCCTGTCCGACGCCCGGCTGTCGCGGCCACATCGAGCGCATCGTGCAAAGCGGCCGCTCGACCTTTTATTGCCGGACCTGCCAGCGGTAAGCTAGACGGTCCTTCAGTGCCGCAACCAGGAGGCCAGCCCATGAGCTATGAAACCATCATCGTCGAGACGCGCGGCAAGGTCGGCCTGATCACGCTGAACCGGCCTAAGGCGCTCAACGCGCTGAACGCGCAGGTGCTGGCGGATTTGCTGACGGCGGCAAAGGGGTTCGACGCCGATCCCGGCATCGGCGCCATGGTCATCACCGGTTCCGAGAAGGCTTTTGCGGCGGGCGCCGACATCAAGGAAATGCAGGCCGTCACCTACGCGGAGGCCTATGTGCAGGATTTCTTCGTCGGCTGGGAAGAGTTTACCCGTGCGCGCAAGCCGATGATCGCCGCTGTCGCCGGCTATGCACTGGGCGGCGGCTGCGAACTGGCGATGATGTGCGATTTCATCATTGCCGCCGACACGGCGAAATTCGGCCAGCCCGAAATCACGCTCGGCGTCATTCCCGGCATGGGCGGGTCGCAACGGCTGACCCGCTTTGTCGGCAAGTCGAAGGCCATGGACATGTGCCTGACCGGTCGGATGATGGATGCCGCCGAAGCCGAGCGCAGCGGCCTGGCCTCGCGCGTCGTGTCGGCCGGCGAGTTGATCGAGGAGGCGATGAAGGCCGCGGCCAGGATATCAGAGTTTTCACTGCCATCGGTGATGATGGCCAAGGAGGCAGTCAACCGCGCCTACGAGACGACGCTGGCGGAGGGACTGCGCTTCGAACGCCGGCTGTTCCACTCGCTGTTTGCGCTCGACGACCAGAAGGAAGGGATGGCAGCCTTTGCCGAGAAGCGGAAGCCGAATTTCACCAATCGCTAGAGTGGCGGCGGCGAGGACCAAAAAGAAGCCAAAGCGGCGTTGACGCGCCGGAAAAGCTGAACTATAAGCCGCTCCAACCGAGGCGGCCGTTGGCTGCCCGTTTGTTTTTTGCGCCCTGCGGCATCCCGCATGCGCCCACCAGATCAGAAGAGAGGCATCATGGCCAATACCTCCTCGGCCAAAAAGGCAACGCGCAAGATCGCCCGCCGCGCAGCGATCAACAAGAACCGCCGCTCGCGCGTGCGTACATATGTCCGCCAGGTCGAAGAGGCACTGGCTGCCGGCGACAAGGCAGCCGCGCTGGAAGCCTTCAAGACCGCAGAGCCGGAATTGATGCGCGCCGCGACCAAGGGCGTGATCCATAAGAATACGGCATCGCGCAAGGTGTCGCGTCTGGCTCACCGCCTCAAGGTGCTGTCGGCCTGATCGACCGTTCCTGAACTGTCGTTCTTTCAAACCCGGCCAATCGCGCCGGGTTTTTCGTTTGCCGGCAAGCACTTAAAAGAACGACCGCAAAACACGCCCGAGCCGCATTCCAGAGTCCGGAATGCTTTGCCGGCACATACACTCCCACTGATATTCCAATCCGCCGAAACGGCCCACGCCAATAAATTTGGCTGTCACAAATTGCTGATATTTTTCAGTGGCTTGCTGGAAGTGATCCACAGCTTGTTCACATAGCCTGTGGGCGACAGGCAGCAAGTTGGTGTCAAGCGAATTATTTCAGAAAATTTCAAACCGCACAGCCATTTTCATATTCGCGGCAAAAGGGTTTGAATCCCAATGGCTTTGTCAAAATATGCGCTTCCAGCACGGAGCCCGAACCGTTGTTCACTAACCAGATTCCTTAAAAATCCGTTAGAGGTGGCCTTGCCCTATCCACAGCGATTTCGGTAATGTCGGTCTATCGAAAGGGACGGGCCATTAGCCCTTAACCCAGCCTGAATCGGCCAGCTAACAGTGGCAGAATTCATGACGTGGATCAATTCCGCGAACTGGTATGGCTTGCCTTTTCGATACGATAGGGGACTGGCGTAATTGTACATGGCAGCTTGATGGCGCACCGGCGTTTTCGCCGGGTAGCACCGCTTTGCCCGAACATGTCAGACGGACTGGCTTTAAGCAGCCGGGACCCATCCCTTTTTGACGAGGCAACGTCATCCGCCGGCGGCGGCGGTGGTGTTGTAGCGAAGATACGGTCGCCGGAAACATGGGTGCAGGAGGCGCACTCCCGGCGGAAAAAAGGTACAAAGGAAAAGGGACGCACAATCATGCAGAGCGGCATCGAGCGGGAGCTTACGGGCGACCTGCCATTTCCCGGAACATTGGTCGGAGCGCACGATATGGCGGCTTCCAGCGACGCGGAACAGAAGTTCGACCGGGTCAAGGCCCAGTTGAAGGCGCGCCTGGGAACCGAGGTCTATTCGAGCTGGTTCGGCCGTATGAAGGTGGCTGAGGCTTCCCGGGGCATTGTACGCATCTCGGTGCCCACGGCCTTCCTGCGCTCGTGGATCAATGGCCATTATCTCGATCTCATCGCCGATCTGTGGAAGC
Source organism: Mesorhizobium sp. P160187 (assembly GCF_057766425.1). Classification (NCBI taxonomy): domain Bacteria; kingdom Pseudomonadati; phylum Pseudomonadota; class Alphaproteobacteria; order Hyphomicrobiales; family Phyllobacteriaceae; genus Mesorhizobium; species Mesorhizobium sp. P160187. The sequence continues at coordinate 2,691,116 of NZ_JBYMDX010000003.1, read as the reverse complement.
ACGAGGATCCCGAAATCCTCAAGATCGAGATGGTCGTGCGCACCGCGACCCGTCCTGCCCGCAATGGCGTCGAACCCGAGGCCGTGCCGGCGCGCAAGATGACCAAGCATACGCAGACCGCATTGGCGGCCGGCACGGTCGGCCCCGGCAGGGTGGAGCGGGCGCCCGCCCCTCGTCCCGGCACGCCGATCGAGAGCGAATTCCGGCACAATGTGCTGGGGTCGCCGCTCGACCCGCGCTACACGTTCGGCTCCTTCATCGAAGGCCCGTCGAACCGGGTGGCTTTCGCCGCAGCCAAAGCCGTGGCGGAATCGCAGTCGAGCGCGGTGCGCTTCAACCCGCTGTTCCTTCATGCGACCGTCGGGCTCGGCAAGACGCACCTTTTGCAGGCGATTGCGGCCGAATCCCTGAAACAGAACCCGAAATCGCGCGTCGTCTATCTGACGGCCGAATATTTCATGTGGCGCTTCGCCACCGCGATCCGCGACAACAATGCGCTGACGCTGAAGGAACAGCTGCGCGACATCGACCTCTTGATCATCGACGACATGCAGTTCCTGCAGGGCAAGTCGATCCAGCACGAATTCTGCCATCTCATCAACATGCTGCTCGACAGCGCCAAGCAAGTGGTGGTTGCCGCTGACAGGCCGCCGTCGGAACTGGAATCGCTGGAACCGCGGGTGCGCTCGCGCCTCAATGGCGGTGTCGCGCTGGAAATGTCGGCGCCGGACTTCGCCATGCGCATAGGCATGCTCAAACTTCGGCTTGCCACCGCCAAGGTTGACGATGCATCGCTCAATATTTCGGAGGAGATCCTCAACCATGTCGCCCGCACGGTGACCGGCAGCGGTCGTGAGCTGGAGGGCGCGTTCAACCAACTGCTGTTTCGTCAGTCGTTCGAGCCGGCGATCACCATCGACCGCATCGACGAGATCCTGGGGCACATCTATCGCTCTGGCGAGCCGAAGCGGGTGCGCATCGAGGACATCCAGCGCATCGTGGCGCGCCACTACAATGTGTCGAAGACCGAGTTGCTGTCCAACCGGCGCACGCGCACCATCGTGAAGCCCAGGCAGGTCGCCATGTACCTGTCGAAGGTATTGACGCCGCGCTCGCTGCCGGAGATCGGCCGGCGGTTCGGCGGGCGCGACCACACCACGGTGCTGCATGCGGTGCGCAAGATCGAGGACCTTTCCGGCGTCGACAACACGCTGGCGCAGGAACTGGAACTGTTGCGCAGGCTGATCAACGACCAAGCCTGATCGGCGCGGCAAACGGAGCGCGCCGGGTTAGAGTATTCGGTCGTCGCGCTTTAAATTTTCTTGTTTTGATGCATGTCGTTGTCCCAAAACCGCTGCGCAGTTTTCGGCGACATGCATCGGTTGCCGGCCAACGTCCGCTTTATCCCCAGAAAGCCCGCTTAACCGGCGCGAACCGGTGGCCCGGACTTGCGTTTGCTGGCTTTTTCCTGTCAGTTTGCATAGATTCTGAGCCTGTTCAGACCTTTCGCGGGGCGCCGCCCACTGGTGACCCGTCCATTCATTCAAGCGAGCCTGTTTCGTCATGCGTGTTATCCTGGAACGGTCCAATCTCCTGAAGTCGCTCAACCACGTTCATCGCGTGGTCGAGCGGCGCAATACCATACCGATCCTGTCGAACGTGCTGCTCAGCGCCGAGGGCGCCAGCCTTGAAATGAAAGCCACCGACCTCGACCTCGAAGTGACCGAAGCGACGCCGGCAAAGGTCGAGCGCGGCGGGGCGACGACGGTTCCGGCGCACCTCCTCTACGACATCGTGCGCAAGCTGGCCGACGGCGCCGAAGTGATGCTGAAGACCGATGAGGACGGCAACGCCATGACGGTGACGTCGGGCCGCTCGAGCTTTCGCCTGCAGTGCCTGCCGCAGTCCGATTTCCCGGAGCTTTCGGCGGGGTCCTTCTCACACATCTTCCGGCTCGATTCCGTCGCCCTGAGAGGCCTGATCGAAAAGACCCAGTTCGCCATCTCCACCGAAGAGACGCGCTACTATCTCAACGGCATCTACCTGCACACGCATGAAACTGGCGGCAAGCTGAAGCTGCGTTCGGTGGCGACCGACGGTCACCGCCTGGCGCGCGCCGAGATCGACGCTCCGGCCGGGTCCGAAGGCATGCCGGGCATCATCATTCCGCGCAAGACGGTCAGCGAATTGCAGAAGCTGGTCGACGATCCCGATGTCGCGGTGACCACCGAATTGTCCGACACCAAGATCCGCTTCACCATCGGCAGCGTGGTTCTGACCTCGAAGCTGATCGACGGCACTTTCCCGGACTACCAGCGCGTCATTCCGACCGGCAACGACAAGAAGCTGATCATCGACCGCCAGAGCTTCGCCGCCGCCGTCGATCGCGTCTCGACCATTTCCTCCGAGCGCGGCCGCGCGGTGAAGCTTTCGATCACCGAAGGCCAGGTGACGCTTGCCGTCAACAATCCGGATTCGGGCAGCGCCACCGAGGAACTGGCGGCCGACTATTCGTCCGACCCGATCGAGATTGGCTTCAACGCCAAATATCTGCTCGACGTCGCTGCTCAACTCACCGGCACGGAAGCCAAGTTCATGCTGGCCGATGCCGGCTCGCCGACGCTGATCCACGACATGGCCGATGAGACCGCGCTCTACGTGCTGATGCCGATGCGGGTGTAGCCGCACTGCGGCACACTGCAGCATAGTGATTGCGGCGACTTCTATAGGCGGATAGCGGTTGCCGGAACAAAATCACATAAGTAAGCTCACACTTACGAATTTCCGCAATTATGCGGCGTTGTCGATCGGCTTTTCACCCGGCGCGGTGGTGTTTTCCGGCGACAATGGCGCCGGCAAGACCAATCTCCTGGAAGCCATCTCGCTGCTGACGCCTGGCCGCGGCCTGCGCCGGGCGCCCTATGTCGACGTGGCCCGCGAAGGCGGCGATGGCGGCTTTGCGCTGCACGCAAGGCTCGACGGGCCGGAGGGGCAGGTCGAGATCGGCACCGGCATCACCGGGGGTGAAGCGGCCGGCGAGGGCGGTCGCAAGGTGCGCATCAATGGCGCGCCGGCACGGTCGGCCGACGCCATGCTGGAATGGCTGCGCGTGGTCTGGCTGACGCCGGCCATGGACGGCCTGTTCCCGGGGCCTGCCGCGGACCGGCGGCGCTTTGTCGACAGGCTGGTGCTTGCGATCGATCCCGGCCACGGCCAGCGCGCGCTCGACTATGAGAAGGCGATGCGCGGACGTAACCGATTGCTTACGGAAGGTTCGCGAGACGGCGCATGGTTCGACGCCATCGAGATGCAAATGGTCGAAACCGGCGTGGCGATTGCCGCGGCGCGCGCCGAGCTGGTGCGCCTGCTGGCCGCCATGATCGACAGGTTGCCGTCCAGCGGGCCGTTTCCGCAAGCCGACATCAGCCTCTTCGGCGACCTTGAAAGCCATGTCGCCTCAGCACCCGCTGTGGATGTCGAGCAACGCTATCGCGACGCCCTTGCCGACGGCCGCGAGCGCGACCGCGCCGCCGGACGCACGCTCGACGGCCCGCACCGTTCGGATCTGCTGGTGCGCCACCGCCCCAAGGCGATGCCGGCCGAACTCTGCTCGACCGGAGAGCAGAAGGCGCTGCTGGTCGGCATCGTGTTGTCGCACGCAAGGCTGACCGGCGAGATGTCGGCGATGACGCCGATCCTGTTGCTCGACGAGATTGCCGCGCATCTCGATGCCGGCCGGCGCGCCGCGCTGTTCTCGATCCTGGAGGAGCTGAACTGCCAGGCCTTCATGACCGGAACCGACGCCGCGCTGTTTTCCAGCCTGAGGGGACGCGCGCAGTTCCTCACCGTCGACCACGGCACGGTTGGGCCAACCGAAGAGACCTGACAAGGTTTTTGCTCCGCTATATGGTCGGGCAATGACCCCTGCCGCCCTCACCGACGAAGAACTCGAACGCTATGCCCGCCACATCGTGCTGCCCGAGATCGGCGGCGCCGGCCAGCAGCGGCTGAAGCGCGCACGGGTGCTGGTGATCGGCGCCGGCGGCCTCGGCGCACCGGTGCTGGAATATCTCGCTGCCGCGGGCGTCGGCACACTTGGCATCGTTGATGACGACATTGTCTCGCTATCCAATCTGCAGCGGCAAGTGATCCACGCCACCGATACGGTCGGAACGGCGAAGACCGAGAGCGCCAAAGCAGCGATCGCCCGGATCAATCCCCATGTCGCGGTGGAATTGCACGATTTCAGGCTGACGGCCGACAATGCTGCCGTTCTCGTGGCGCGCTACGACGTGGTCGTCGACGGCTCCGACAATTTCGAGACGCGCTATGTGGTGGCGGATGCCTGCGCGGCGGAAAAGCGGCCGCTCGTGCATGCCGCCGTCGGCCGCTTCGACGGCTCGGTTACGGTGTTGATGCCGTTCGGCACCGGCACCGACGGCAGACCGAACCCTGGATATCGCGACCTCTTTCCCGAAGCGCCGCCAGAGGGGCTGGTGCCATCCTGCGCGGTGGCCGGGGTCGTCGGTGCGCTGACCGGCGTCGTCGGCACGCTGCAAGCGATGGAAACGATCAAGCTGATCACCGGCATCGGCGAACCGCTGGTCGGCCGGCTGCTGCTCTACGATGCGCTGTCGGCGCGCTTCGACACGATCCGCTACAAGAGAAGCTGACCGCATGGATCAGCCTGCCAGTGTTTTGGTCACGCAGCTCGCCCCCGGCTTCGACCGCTGGGACGAACTGCTCAGCCTGATCATGCGCGCCTTTGCACCGATGGACGGCGTCATCGACCCGCCCTCCTCGGCACATCTGCTGAACGCCGGAAACCTCAGGGACAAGGCTGGCCGCGAGACCGTGTTGCTGGCCCTGCAGGATGACAGGATCGCCGGCTGCGTTTTCGCGCTGGAGAGAGCCGATGATTTCTACATCGGCAAGCTCGCCGTCGAACCTGAGCTTCAAGGGCAAGGCATCGGCAGGCGGCTGATGCAGGCTGTCGAATTTCTCGCCCGCAGCCGGAACAAACCGGCCATCGAACTGCAGACGCGAATCGAACTGACCGTAAATCATGCAACCTTTGCCGGTCTCGGCTTTCGCGAGACTGAACGCACCGCGCATGACGGCTATGACCGGCCGACCTCGATCACCATGCGCAAGGAGTTCGCGTGAGCCTCGCCCTCAGCGCACAGGAGCAGACAATCGCCTCCGGCCATGACGGGGCGGCGATGGCGATGCGCATCGTTGCCGAAAGCGCTGCGCTGCTCGGCGCGCCGCGACTGATCCCGATCGCCTCGACGCATATAGACGGCGCGCTCTATCACGGCGATTCCGGCACGCTGTTTGCCGAAAGGCTGGTCGATGGCGGCGCCAGGGTCGCGGTGCGCTCGACGCTCAATGTCGGCGCGCTCGATCTGATGGGCTGCTCGCGCGTGCGCCTCGAAGAGCCGGCGCGCGGCATGGCGCGACGAATGATGGAGGCCTACCGCAAACTTGGCTGCGAGCAGAGCTGGACCTGCGCGCCCTATCAAGCCGGCCACAGGCCAGCGCTTGGCAGCGATGTCGCCTGGGGCGAATCCAACGCGGTGGTGTTCTGCAATTCGGTGCTGGGGGCACGCACCAACCGCTATGGCGACTTCCTCGACATCGCCTGCGCCATATCGGGGCGCGCGCCGGATTACGGCCTGCATCGCCCCGAGAACCGGCAGGCACGGCTGGTGTTCGATGTGTCCGGCCTCTCCGCCTCGTTCCTTGGTTCGGAGATCGCCTGGCCGGTGCTGGGCAGCCTCTACGGCCGCGAGGTCGGCAACGCGGTCGGCGTCGTCACCGGCACATCCAGCCATCCCGGCGAGGACGCGCTGAAAGCCTTCGGCGCCGCGGCGGCATCGTCGGGCGCCGTCGGCCTGTTCCATATCGCCGGGGTAACGCCCGAAGCGCCCGACGCCGAGACCATCCTGGCCGGCGGCAGGCCGGAAACGGTGATCCGCGTGACGCCGGAAATGGCCGCCAAAGCCCGCGCAGGCCTGTCCACGGCAGCCACGCAAACCGCCATCGATGCGGTGGCGATCGGCAGTCCGCATCTGTCGTCGGCCGAATTCGATGCACTGGAACGGCTGATTGGCGGGCGGCAGCTCAGCGTGCCGATTTACGCCTGCACCGGCCGGCACGTGCTCACCGGGCTGGAACAGAACGGCCAGCGCAAGACGCTCGAGGCCAGCGGTGTCGTCATCGTCGCCGATACCTGCGTGGTGGTGACGCCGATCCTGCCGGCGTTGGCCGGCGGCGTGCTGATGACCAATTCGGGAAAATTCGCGCAATATGCCCCGGGCAATACCGGCTACGCCGTGCTTTACGGTTCGCTGGCCGACTGCGTCGAAAGCGCCGTCACGGGTAAGCCGCGATTTACGGATATCGCCGCATGAGCGCCGCAGCCGAAATTCTGGTGCCTGGCAGTGGCGGCGAAGGCGCAGCCCTGGTGTTGACCGCGCCGATCAGCTTCTGGGGCGGCGTCGATCCGAAGAGCGGCCGCATCGCCGATGTCCGTCACCCGCAGCATGGCGAAACCATTTCCGGGCGCGTGCTGTTCCTGCCCGGCACGATCGGCTCGTCCTCAGCGTCAGCCGTGCTGATGGAACTCGTCCACAATGGCCATGCGCCGACGGCACTCGTGCTGCACGAGCCGGACGCGATCCTGCTGCTTGGCTTGATTGTGGCCAGGGAAATGGGCTGGCCGACGCCGGTAGCGCTCAGGCTCAGGCGCGACGCTTTTGAGGCCTATCGCGGCAAGCGTGTGAGTGTCGCGGCGGATGGCGCCCTCACAACCGCATCCTGAACGCGGCCCGCTTCAAGTCCGTAGCGGCAGCACGCGGTCCGGCGGCCGGTGGCCGTCGAAGAAGGCGCGGATGTTGATGATCACCTTCTCGCCCATGTCGATGCGGCCCTCGATCGTCGCCGAACCCATATGCGGCAAAAGCACGACCTTGTTCTTCGCGGCAAGCTTCAGCAGTTTCGAGTTCAGCGCCGGTTCGTGCTCGTAGACGTCGAGGCCGGCGCCGGCGATCTTGCCGTCCTGGATCAGCTTGACCAGCGCTTCCTCGTCGATGATGTCGCCACGCGCGGTGTTGACCACATAGGCGGTGGGCTGAAGCAGAGCCAGGCGCCGCGCCGAAAGCAGATGAAAGGTCGCCGGCGTCGACGGGCAATTGACCGAGATGATGTCCATGCGGGCAAGCATCTGGTCGAGGCTTTCCCAGTAGGTCGCCTCAAGCCCTTCCTCGACCGCCGGCAGCACGCGATGGCGGTTATGGTAGTGGATCGACAGGCCGAAAGCCTTGGCGCGCCTGGCAACAGCGGTGCCGATGCGGCCCATGCCGACAATGCCGAGGCGCTTGCCCCAGATGCGCCGGCCGAGCATCCAGGTCGGCGACCAACCGGCCCATTTCTTGTCGCTGGTGAGCACATTGGCGCCTTCGGCCAGCCGCCGCGGGCCGGCCAGCATCAGCGCCATGGTCATGTCGGCCGTATCCTCGGTCAGCACGTTCGGCGTGTTGGTGACGGTAATGCCTTTCCTGGCCGCCGCCGCCACATCGATCTTGTCGACGCCATTTCCGAAATTGGCGATCAGCTTGAGATTGTCGCCGGCCTGGGCAATCAGCGCCGCATCGATCTGGTCGGTGATGGTCGGCACCAGCACATCGGCTTCCTTGATCGCCGCGACCAGCTCCGGCTGCGTCATCGGGCGGTCCTCGACATTCAGCCTGGCGTCGAAGAGTTCGCGCATGCGGGTCTCGACCGGATCGGGCAGCTTGCGCGTGATGACGACGAGAGGCCGTTTTTTGCCTGCCATTGTTTCCTCGAACCCGATCTCGTTGAGACCTCTTTAACCAAGACAGGCGAAACTGAATACCGGTCGCGGTGCCTGCCACTCCTGTAACAAGCGGTGCCGCCGAAGACAAAGAAAAAGGGGCGCCCGGACCAAAGGGCACGCGCCGAAAGGAATGAAAGTGTCTGGTTTCGCGTCGCTTCGCCTGATCCTCAGCGCAGCGCTTCTCGGCGCTCTCCTGCATTCCCCGCAAGCCGCGGCGCAAGGTGCCGCCGCACCTGTGCAGACGGTCACGCTCGGGCCGAGCGGCCTGCCGCTGCCGCGTTTCGTCAGCCTGAAATCGGCTCGCGTCAACTCGCGCGTTGGCCCCGGCGCCAACTATTCCGTCGACTGGATGTACACAAAGGCCGGCCTGCCGATGGAAATCATCCAGGAATTCGATACCTGGCGGCGGGTGCGCGATGCCGATGGCTCGGAGGGTTGGATCAACCAGTCGCTGCTGTCCGGCCGCCGGACCGCGATCGTCGCCCCTTGGCAACGCACCAAAGGTGGCCGAATCAATCTGCTCGACGATGCCGATAAGGACGCCAGCGTCATCGCCATCATCGAGCCGGGCGTTACGGGCACGATCAAAACCTGCGATGGCCAGTGGTGCGAAATGACCTTCGACGGCCACACCGGCTGGATCGCCCAGTCGCAGGTGTGGGGCGCCTATCCCGGCGAGCACGTCAAGAATTGAGATTGCTGGAGGCCTAACGGCCGATACGGCCGAGATGGGTGTCCTGAAAACCGGTCGACAGTTTGAGACCGTAGCCGAGCGCGCGGTCGACGGCGATGTGGATGATCCAGATCAGACCAATCGCGGTCGCCGTCGAATTGGCCAGAACATATCCGGCGAGGGCCAGCAACAGCGGGACGATCAGGATGTGCAACGCGTTGTAAGCGACAGCGCCGATCCGTGCCCCGGCGAGATAGCCCAGCATCGACAGGTCGGGCGCCAGAATAAGCAGGGCGAACAGCCACCAGGAAACGCCTGACGCGGCATAGGCGACTATAGCCACGACCGCGACCGCAACCCATTCGAGCCGGATTGCAAAATCGACAGGTTTCACGGGTTGGGGCTTAAACGCTGCGCTTCGGGCGCAGCCTCACCACGATGTCGACATTGGCGATCTCCATGCCTGCGGGTGGCTCCGGCAGGTTGGAGACGGTCACCGGACCGCTTTCTATATCGAAGATCCTGTTTTCGCCTTCGATGTAAAAATGATGGTGATCGGAGGTGTTGGTGTCGAAATAGGTCTTGGACCCCTCGACCGCCAGGATGCGCAGCAGGCCGGCCTGGGTGAACTGGTGAAGCGCGTTGTAGACGGTGGCGAGCGAGACCGGCACGCCGGCGGCGACCGCCTCTTCATGCAGTTCCTCGGCCGAAAGGTGGCGGTCGCCCTTGGCAAACAGCAGATCGGCCAGCGCAATGCGTTGGCGTGTCGGCCTAAGGCCGGCTTCGCGAACCCGCTTGTCCACAGCGACATTTTCCTTCCGGCCGCCCAGATCCATCTATCCGTCCAAGCCCACAGTTCTGCCTCAAGACACGCCCAGAGTGGCGAAAAAACGTCATCAACCGAAACTGGATACCTCCCGACATATATTCTGTTGGCGGAATACGATCAATAGAGCGACGTGCGTCCAGTTGGACGCACTAAGTGCGCTCTATCGCTTTTTTGGCGTCGCATCGTGCTTTCCGGAATCGAGATCGATTTCGGGCCGATGCGAGAGCGCGCATTGACCCGGGCAGACGGGCGGGTTAAGCGCAAACGCCGGTTTCCGGACCGAAAGGGATTGTGTTAGGACCAACGACAAGGGCGCCCCACCGCCCGGGACATTATGGGGACGAGACATATGGCGGGTTCGAAATCCAGCTACGGTTATGAGGAATTGCTTGCCTGCGCCCGCGGCGAGCTGTTTGGGCCCGGCAACGCCCAGCTGCCCTATCCGCCGATGCTGATGTTCGACCGCATCACCGAGATCAGCGAGACCGGCGGCGCCCACGACAAGGGCTTCATCCGCGCCGAATTCGACATCAAGCCGGACCTGTGGTTTTTCGCCTGCCATTTCATCGGCAATCCGATCATGCCGGGGTGCCTGGGCCTCGACGCCATGTGGCAATTGACGGGTTTCTACCTCGGCTGGCTCGGCGAGCCGGGCAAGGGCATGGCGCTGTCGACCGGCGAAGTGAAGTTCAAGGGGATGGTGACGCCTTCGGTCAAGAAAGTGGAATACGGCATCGATTTCAAGCGCGTCATGCGCGGACGCCTGGTTCTCGGCATCGCCGATGGCTGGCTTAAAGCCGACGGCGAACCCATATACGCGGCGACAGACCTCAAAGTGGGGCTGTCCAAGCAATCGGCCGCCTGACCGGCGCCACTGCAGCAGGGCGTTCCCGGACGCGCAACGACGCTGCGGCATTTTGGTTTTGCGTATGATCGCCGGCGAAAACCGACTAGGGTTTCGGGATCATCCGCTGGAAGGAGTTGCGAATGAGAAGGGTCGTCGTCACAGGCCTCGGCATCGTATCGTCGATCGGCAACAACGCCAACGAGGTGCAATCCTCGCTCCACGATGCCAAATCAGGCATCAGCTTCTCCGATTCCTTCGCCGAACACGGCTTCCGCTGCCAGGTCTGGGGCGCGCCGACGCTCGACCCGACCCCTATGATCGACCGGCGCGCCATGCGCTTCCTGAGCCAGGGCGCGGCCTGGAACCATGTCGCGATGGACCAGGCGATCGCCGACGCCGGGCTTGGCGAAAGCGACATCACCAATGAGCGCACCGGCATTGTCATGGGCTCGGGTGGCCCCTCGACCCGCACCATCGTCGAGGCGGCCGAGACCACGCTCAAGAACAACAGCCCCAAGCGCATCGGTCCGTTCGCGGTGCCGAAGGCGATGTCGTCGACCGCGTCGGCGACGCTCGCCACCTGGTTCAAGATCCACGGCGTCAACTATTCGATCTCGTCGGCCTGCTCGACCTCGGCGCATTGCATCGGCAACGCCTACGAACTGATCCAGTGGGGCAAGCAGGATGTGATGTTTGCCGGCGGCCATGAGGACCTCGACTGGACGATGTCGGACCTGTTCGATGCCATGGGGGCGATGTCGTCGAAGTATAACGACAAGGCGTCAACAGCTTCCCGCGCGTATGACGCCAATCGCGATGGCTTCGTCATCGCGGGCGGCGCGGGCGTCCTCATCCTGGAGGAGCTCGAACACGCCAAGGCGCGCGGCGCCAAGATCTACGCTGAGATCGTCGGCTATGGCGCGACGTCGGACGGTTACGACATGGTGGCGCCGTCGGGCGAAGGCGCGGTGCGCTGCATGCGCCAGGCTCTGGCGACGGTGTCCGCGCCGGTCGACTACATCAACACCCACGGCACCTCGACGCCGGTCGGCGATTCCCGGGAAATGGGCGCCATCCGAGAGGTGTTCGGCGACACGATGCCGTTCATCACCTCGACCAAGTCGCTGACCGGCCATTCCCTTGGTGCCGCCGGCGTACAGGAATCGATCTACTCGATCCTGATGATGCAAGGCGGCTTCATCGGCGAGAGCGCCCATATCGAAAACCTCGATCCCGAATTCGAGGGCATGCCGATCGTGCGCAAGCGCATCGACGACGCCAGGATCGACACGGTTTTGTCCAACTCGTTCGGCTTCGGTGGCACCAACGCAACGCTGATTTTCCAGCGCTATTCCGCATAAGGCCAGCGTTTTATTGTAGGGGGATTGCCGGCCATGGACGGACTGATGAAGGGCAAGCGCGGGCTTGTCATGGGCGTCGCCAACGATCATTCGATCGCCTGGGGCATCGCCAGGAAATTGTCCGAACACGGAGCGGAGCTTGCCTTCACCTATCAGGGCGACGCATTCGGGCGCCGCGTCAAGCCGCTTGCCGAGAAGCTTGGCGCGTCTCTGGTGGTGCCCTGTGACGTCGAGGACAGCGCATCGGTCGCCGCCACCTTCGAGACGCTCGGCAAGGAATGGGGCGGGCTCGACTTCGTCGTCCACGCCATCGGCTTTTCCGACAAGAACGAGCTCAAAGGGCTCTACGCCGACACCAGCCGCGACAATTTCGTCCGCACCATGGTCATCTCCTGCTACTCCTTCACCGAGGTCGCCCGCCATGCCGCCCCGCTGATGAGCGAAGGCGGCGCGATGATCACGCTGACCTATGCCGGCTCTGTCCGCGTCATGCCGAACTACAACGTCATGGGCGTCGCCAAGGCCGGGCTGGAAGCCAGCGTGCGCTATCTCGCCAACGATTATGGCCCGCGCGGCATCCGGGTGAACGGCATATCGGCGGGACCGGTGCGTACTTTGGCCGGCGCCGGAATCTCGGACGCCCGCCACATGTACTCCTACCAGCAGCGCAACTCGCCGCTGCGCCGCACGGTGACCATCGACGAGGTCGGCGGCTCGGCGCTCTATCTTTTGTCCGACCTCTCGTCAGGCGTCACCGGCGAAATCCATTATGTGGATTCCGGCTATCACATCGTGTCGATGCCAACCCTGGATGAGTTGAAGCAGACCGACAGCGTACGCGATTAACTCACCAGTAAAATTAGATGCATCGGCGGAAACTCATTTTAAGGAGATATCCGCTAGAAGTCCTATGGGCTTGGGCTCTGCGCGTTCTTGCTGGGCGCAAAGGATGCTTTAGCCTTTATGAATTTGCGCTTGATATTTCCCGAAGTCGAGTTGATTTCGGGATCATGCGACAGGGACTGAGCAATGCCTGCTGTCAGCAACCCGAAGCGAACACCTGTGTTCCGGCTGCTCACCGTCGCCAGTTCGGGCCTTGGCAGTTTCATCCTTGGGCTTTGGGGCCTCCGGCATGGTTTCGGGGACGGCTTTGCCGGCATGCAGGCGGAAACCATGATCGGCATCGCGTCGGCGCTATGCGCGCTGGCCGCCGCCGGTGCTGCCTTGTCCTTCTTCGCCGGCGTCGATGAATCGGTGGACTACGTTTTCAACGAAACCCATTTCGACAAGCTGACCGGGCTTTTTGCGCGGCCGGCGATGGTCGGCAGGATTGCCGACGCGGCGTCCGCGACGATCAGGACCGGTGAGCCGGTGTTCCTCATCGACATCGACATCGACCGCTTCAAGCAGATCAACGACGCCATCGGCTACAGCCATGGCGACGAACTGATCCGCGGCTTCACCAAGCGGTTGAAGGCCTGCATGCCCGAAGGCGCGGTCATGGGGCGCATCGGCGCCGGCGAGTTCGCTATCCTTGTCTGGGAACACCAACTCCAAAGGTCCATGGAAAGCACCGTCGAAACCATGATCGAGGAGATGCTGAAGCCGTACCAGCTCGATTCCCACCTGCAGTCGGTCGGCCTGTCGGTCGGCATCGTGGCGATGCCAAAGGATGGCGTCGATCCGGTCCTCATCCTGCGCCGCTCCAACCTGGCGCTGCAGAATGCCCGCGCCGGCGGCGTGGGCAACTGGTCGGTCTTCCATTCCGACATGGGCCAGGTCGCCGACTACCGCCACTGGATCGAATCCGAACTGCACATCGCCTTCGACCGTGGCGATTTCGACCTTCATTACCAGCCGCAGCTCGACCTGCCGACCGGCCGTGTCGTCGGCTACGAGGCGCTGATCCGCTGGAAGCACCCGGAACGCGGCATGATCCCGCCGATGGAATTCATTCCTATCGCCGAAGAGACCGGCATGATCCACCCGATCGGCAATTGGGTGCTGAACAAGGCCTGCAGCGATGCCCGTCATTTGCCCGAGGACTGCTTCGTTGCCGTCAACATCTCGCCGGTCCAGTTCAGGACCAAGGATTTCGTCGGTATCGTGCGCGACACGATGGCCAGCACCGGCATCAAGCCGTCGCGGCTGGAGCTCGAAGTGACCGAGACGGCGATGATGCAGGACCGCGACCGCGCCGCCATCATCCTGCAGCAGCTTGCCGACATGGGCATTTCGGTGGCCGTCGACGATTTCGGCACCGGCTATTCCAATCTCAGCTACCTGATCGACTTCGCCTTCGGCAAGCTGAAGATCGACCGCTCGTTCGTCAGCCGCATCGACACCGATTCCAATTCGGGCGCCGTCGTCTCTACCATCGTCGGCCTGTCGCGGGCGCTCGGCGTCGGCATCATCGCCGAAGGCGTCGAGACCGAGAACCAGGCGACGCTTTTGCGAGCAGCTGGTTGCGAGATGGTGCAAGGCTATCTGTTCGGCAGGCCGGCGCCGCTCAAGATCAAGCCTGGCGATATCAGACCGACCATTCCCGTCCACGAGCCGGCGCGCATCGTCAGCATGCATTGAGGCGACCGGCACCGTCCTATCGGCGCGCGGAGAAAACCTTGAACATGCCGTCGCGGGCGAGCTCGGCATGGCTGGAGAAGACGGCCTTCAGAACCGGTTCGTAAGGCAGCTGACGGTTCGCCACCATGAACAGCCGCCCGCCCGGCTTCAGCGCCTTGCCCGCCGCCTGGATCATGCCGGCGCCGATTTCCGGCTCGGCCGCCCGGCTGCGATGGAAGGGCGGGTTCATGACGATGGCATCATAGCGCCGCTCGACCGGCTCGCTCAGCAGATCGGTCCAAAAGAAGCCGGGCTCGAAGCCTGTCTGGCCGATATTGCCCTTGGCCGCCTCAAGCGCGTCGAAATCCGCTTCGTAAAGGTCGAGCCCCGTTATACCGGATGAACGTGCCGCGACCTCGGCGGCGACATAACCCCAGCCGGCGCAGAAATCCGCAATGTTGCCGCGCAGGTCTTTGGGCAGGTTGTCGACCAGAAGTTTCGAGCCGGCGTCGATCCGGTCGAAGGAGAACATGCCGGGCGCGGTGCGGAAGCGGTCCTCTACGACCAAGGCGGGATTGGCGACGCGCAGTTTTTCCGCAGGCGCCAGATCGACCGGACGGCGAAGCCAGAAGGCGATGCCGTGATATTTCGGCAGATGCCCTTCGAGCGGAACAAGCTCGTCGATGCGCTTGCGCAGGCTGGCGATGCCTTCGTCCTTGCCGCCGGCGACAATGATCAGACCGCCCGGCGTGACGCGTTCGATCGCCTCGGCAATACGCATCTCGTTTAGCCCACGATGGCGGCCGGCAAGCACGAGCGCTGCATCGAATGCATCGCCTTCCGCGCGCGGCGTTACCTTGTGGCCGGCACGCTCCAGCGCTCGGAGATACGGCCGGAAACCCTGTGCAAGATGGAGCTCTGCCTCGAAGCCTTCCGGCAGGCGAAACCCAGGCTCGGCGCCCAGGAACAGCACACGCTCGCCCTTTTGCGGCAGAGGGAGCCCCTCGGCCTCGAAGGGATGGAACAGTGTCTTCAGCGGCTCAGCGGCCATTCTTCGATTCTCATGTCGTAGACGGGTCTTAAACGAAAACGGGCGCGACATAAGCCGCGCCCGTTCAACTCTATTGTCAGACCACTCAGGCGGCGTTTTCTTCGCCTTCGGTCTTCTTGTCGCGGGCGATTTCCTTGCCGGTGGCCTGGTCGACGACCTTCATCGACAGGCGGACCTTGCCGCGCTCGTCGAAGCCCATCAGCTTGACCCAGACCTTGTCGCCTTCCTTGACGACGTCCGAGGTCTTGGCGACCCGGTCGTTGGCAAGCTGCGAGATGTGGACGAGGCCGTCACGCGGACCGAAGAAGTTGACGAAAGCGCCGAAGTCGGCGGTCTTGACGACCGTGCCTTCGTAGATTTCGCCGACTTCCGGCTCGGCGACGATGGTATGGATCCACTTCTTGGCCGCCTCGATCTCCTTGGCGTTCGACGAAGCGATCTTGACCGTGCCGTCGTCCTCGATGTTGATCTTGGCGCCGGTCTTCTCGACGATCTCGCGGATAACCTTGCCGCCGGAGCCGATCACGTCGCGGATCTTGTCGGTCGGGATGTGCATGACCTCGATGCGCGGTGCGAACTCACCGAGTTCGGGGCGGGCGCCGGTCAGAGCATGCGCCATCTCGCTGAGGATATGCTGGCGGCCATCCTTGGCCTGGTCCAGCGCGATCTTCATGATCTCCTCGGTGATGCCCTCGATCTTGATGTCCATCTGCAGCGAGGTGATGCCGCCTTCGGTACCGGCGACCTTGAAGTCCATGTCGCCGAGGTGATCTTCGTCACCCAGGATGTCGGACAGAACCGCGAAGCGCTCGCCTTCCTTGATCAGGCCCATCGCGATACCAGCAACCGGCTTGGCCAGCGGAACGCCGGCATCCATCAGCGCCAGCGATGTGCCGCAGACGGTGGCCATCGACGACGAACCGTTGGACTCGGTGATCTCCGAGACGACGCGCAGCGTGTAGGGGAACTGGTCCGCGCTCGGCAGCATCGGACGGATGGCGCGCCAGGCGAGCTTGCCGTGGCCGATTTCGCGGCGGCCCGGCGAACCCATGCGGCCGGTCTCGCCGACGGAGTAGGGAGGGAAGTTGTAGTGAAGGAGGAACTTCTCCTTGTACATGCCGGTCAGCGAATCGACATACTGCTCGTCCTCGCCGGTGCCCAGCGTGGCAACGACCAGCGCCTGGGTCTCGCCGCGGGTGAACAGCGCCGAACCGTGCGTGCGCGGCAGGACGCCGACTTCCGAGACGATCTTGCGGACAGTCTTGAGGTCACGGCCATCGATGCGCGAACCGGTGTCGAGAATGTTCCAGCGCACGACCTTGGCCTGGAGTTCCTTGAACACCGAACCGATCTGCTCGGAGGTGTACTTGGCGTCTTCGCCTTCGGCCGGAGCGAACGCTGCCTTGACCTTCGCCTTGACTGCGTCGACGGCGGCGTAACGCTTCTGCTTATCGACGTTCTTGTAGGCATTGCTGAGCTCGTCGCCGACGATCTTCAGCATTTCGGCTTCAAGCGCGGAGTAGTCCGGCGCTGTGAAATCGCGCGGCTCCTTGGCGGCAACTTCGGCCAGCTTGATGATGGCGTCGATCACCGGCTGGAAGCCCCTGTGGCCGAACATGACGGCGCCGAGCATCAGCTCTTCGCCGAGTTCCTTGGCTTCGGACTCGACCATCAGCACGGCGTCGGCGGTGCCGGCGACAATGAGGTCGAGCCTGGATTCCTGCATCTCGTCGACATGCGGGTTGAGCACGTATTCGCCGTTGATGTAGCCGACGCGAGCGCCGCCGATCGGGCCCATGAAGGGAACGCCCGACAGCGTCAAAGCGGCCGAGGTGGCGACGATCGACAGGATATCGGGATCGTTCTCGAGGTCATGCTGGACGACGGTGACGACGATCTGGGTGTCGTTCTTGTAGCCGTCGGCGAAGAGCGGGCGGATCGGGCGGTCGATCAGGCGGGAAACCAGCGTTTCCTTTTCGCTCGGACGTCCCTCGCGCTTGAAGTAGCCGCCCGGGATCTTGCCGGCGGCGTAGGTCTTTTCCTGGTAGTTGACGGTCAGCGGGAAGAAATCGAGGCCTGGCTTCGGCTCCTTCATCGAAACGACGGTGGCGAGAACCTTAGTTTCGCCGTAGGTCGCAAGCACCGCGCCGTCAGCCTGACGTGCGATCTTGCCGGTTTCCAGGATGAGCGGACGGCCGCCCCATTCGATTTCCACTTTGTGGTAGTTGAACATATCTTGTCCTTAATAAGCGGAAAGGGCCGCGCCGTTTCACGGTGCGCGGATGCCCTTTCCCTGGCTTCCTTTCTCGGGCAGCCACGGGCAAGACAACGGGAAGCTCGGTAAATTTCGGCGCTGGTTAGCGCACGAGCGTCCTGCAATCCTGCCCCATGACCGTCCATGGGCGGTTTCGAGTGGCCTCTGCACGCTCGAAACCGGGTCTGGCCAATCGATGCGACTGGCAGAATGCGCGACCGGCGGGCTCTCCTTCGAAAGCCCGCCGGTCAATTCGTCAACGGCGCAGACCGAGCTTCTCGATCAACGTCTGATAGCGCGCGTCATCCTTGCGCTTGAGATAATCAAGCAGGCTGCGGCGCTGGGAGACGAGAGCGAGCAGACCACGGCGGGAATGGTTATCCTTCTTGTGGTCCTTGAAGTGGTCGGTCAGGTTCTTGATGCGCTCGGAAAGGATGGCCACCTGGACTTCCGGAGACCCGGTATCGCCCTTGGCGGTTGCGAATTCACCCATCAATTCCTGTTTGCGCTCGGCAGTAATCGACATCGTGTTTTTCCTTATCTGTTTGAGGAAACGGGTCGCCCTCAGCCGGGATGTCGTCCAGCAGGGGCCGGTGCAAGCAAAGCGACATGGCGCGATGCTGCGGCGCATATAGGGCAATTCCCCGGAAAACACCAGCCCATTCATAAAGCCGGCTTGTCGCAGCCCTTTGCTCGGGAATCCAAGATTTCCCTGACGCCGAAACCTTACAGCCACTTCTTGCTTTTGAAGAAGACGATCAGCCCGACAGCAACGGCCAGCATGAACAGCAGCGAAGCCGGGTAGCCATAGTAGGCTTTCAGTTCCGGCATGTTCCACGGCGAGATCTCGGGATCGAAATTCATCCCCCAGATACCGACCAGGAACGTTAGCGGCATGAAGATCACCGAGACGATGGTGAGATAAGAGATGACGTCGTTGGTGCGCGCCTGGCTCAGCGACAAATGCATTTCGATCAAGCCGGTCAGCATGTCGCGCTGGTTCTCGACCAGCTCGATCAGCCGCAATGCATGGTCGAGCGTGTCGTTGAAGAAGATTTTCGTCTCCGGCTTGACATAGGGCACGTCGTTGCGGATCAGCGTCGCCAGCGCGTCGCGCATCGGCCACAGCACGCCCTTCAGCACATTGGCGTCGCGCCGCAATTCGTGCAGCTGGCGCATCTGATGCTTGTGAGGCGTGTTGAGCATCTCGTCCTCGATGCCATCGACCTCCTCGCTCGCGGCCTCAATCGGCGGGAAATAGCTGTCGACGATGGAGTCGATGAGCGCATAGGCCAGATAGTCGGCGCCGCGCATCCGCAAGCGGTTGGGCAACGCTGCGGCGATGCGCTTGCGCACTGGGTCGAACGGATCGCCTTCGCGCTCCTGGAAGGTGACGACGAATTTCTTGCCGAAGAACACCGCGATCTGCTCATAGCGATGCACCTTGACGTCGTCGATCATGCGCATGACGACGAAGGCGTGGTCCTCGAAGAAGTCGACCTTCGGCCGCTGGCCGGTGTTGACGACATCTTCCAGAGCCAGTGGATGCAGGTTGAAGATCCGGCCGATCTCCTCGATCAGCTGGATGTTGGCGAGACCGGTGCAGTCCAACCAGACGACCGGCCAGTTGTCGCAATGGGTGTTGAGATCGTCGATGCTGGCATCGTTGATGGTCTTGAATTTTTCAGGCGAAATCAGCGTCAGCCGCAGCTCGGACCGTCGCGCCGCCGGATCGGCGATCAGCGTGCCGGGCGAGGCGCCAACCGGCGGCCGGCGCGTTGTCACCGGCGCCCGCTTCTTCACCGCCTCAGCCTTTGCCATGTGCCCCTCGGATGTGACGTCGACGTAAGACTAGACGAGAGTGGTCAGCCGACAAAGACCCGCTTCGGCTTGAACATGCCTTGCTCGATGGCGCCGATGGCGACAAGCTTGCCGCGCGCGGTGGCGCAGGCTTCCTCGGCTTCCACGGGCGCGTCGCGGCCGCGGATGATGACGGGATTGCCAAGGCGGATCTTGGTCGCCGCTTCGTCGCTGATGGCGATCTGGGGCAGGCAGTCGAGCGCGGCAGCCGTGTCGACAAGCAGCGCATCGATGGCGCCGAAGTCGATCGGCGCATCGGCAACATCGGCGTCGCCCTCTCCGTCAGCTTCGCGCTGTTCGCCGAAACGGGCGACTTCCAGTTCGGCGAGGGTGACGAAATCCTCCTGGGTGAACGGCTCGACCTCGACCCGGCGCAATTCGGCGATATGACCGAAGCAGCCGAGGTCGCGGCCCATGTCGCGGGCCAGCGAGCGCACATACGTGCCTTTGCCGCATTCGACCTCGAACAAGGTGTGGTCGGCAGCGTGCTCGACGATGTCCAGACGGCCGATCTCGATCTCGCGCGCGGGGATGTCGACTGTCTCGCCCCCACGGGCGAGATCGTAGGCGCGTTCGCCTGATATCTTGATGGCCGAGAATTGCGGCGGTGTCTGCATGATGACGCCGGTGTAGTTCGGCAGCAGCGCCCTGACATCTTCTTCCGCCGGACGGCGGTCGGAACTTTGCGTCACCGGGCCTTCGAGATCGTCGGTCGAACGCTCCTCGCCCCAAGCGACGGTGAACCGGTAGATTTTGGCGCCGTCCTGCACATAAGGCACGGTCTTGGTTGCCTCGCCCAGCGCGATCGGCAGCATGCCAGAGGCCAGCGGGTCGAGCGTGCCGGCATGGCCGGCCTTTTCGGCCTGGAAAAGCCATTTGATCTTGGAGACGGCTTCGGTCGAACCCATGCCAACCGGCTTGTCCAGCACCACCCAGCCGGAGATCGGCCGGCCCTTCTTCTTGCCGCGGCGCCCCACTATTTCTCGTCCTTGTCGTTGTCTTCGCCATCGGTACCCAAGTCTCGCGCGACTTCCGGCGATTTCAGCAAATCGTTGATCCTGGCGAAATTGTCGAAGGACGTATCGAGCTTGAAGCGGAACTCCGGCATGAACTTCATCTGGCGGAGCGTGCCGGAGACGCGGCCACGGACGAACTTCGCGTGCTTGTTGAGCGCGTCGATGACCGCACCCGTGTCCTTGGCGCCGAGCGGCGAAACGAAGGCCGTTGCGACCCTCAGATCAGTGGACATGCGCACTTCCGAGACCGAAACCACGGTGTTCTCGATCAGCGGGTCGATAATCTCGCCGCGCTGCAAGGTTTCCGACAGCGCATGGCGCACCTGTTCGGCGACGCGAAGCATGCGCTGGGATGGGCTGGAGGCGGTTGGACGGGGCATTTTTCTCAATCCGGAAAGCGTGAGGCGCGGGATCGGACCGTGCCGCCATGTCTCATATTTGTTCTATGCATGTCGTTTATCCCGCACTTTTGGGCGACAGGCATTAAAGTTAGGGCGGCGGTCTTTCGACCACCGCCCGGTCGTATCGACAGTATACGAACTCAGAGCGTCCGGGTCACCATCTCGACGCGGAAGCACTCGATGATGTCGCCGACGCGCATGTCCTCGTAGTTCTGGAAGGCCATGCCGCACTCCTGGCCGCCCGGAACTTCCGCGACTTCATCCTTGAAGCGCTTGAGGGTCTTCAGCGTACCTTCGTGGATGACGACGTTGTCGCGGATCAGGCGCACGCCCGCTCCACGCTCGACCTTGCCTTCGGTGACACGGCAGCCGGCGATCTTGCCGACCTTGGTGATGTCAAAGATCTCGAGGATCTCGGCATTGCCGATGAAGGTCTCGCGGCGTTCCGGCGACAGCAGGCCGGAAAGTGCTGCCTTCACATCGTCGACGAGGTTGTAGATGATCGAGTAGTAGCGGATTTCGATGCCCGCGGCCGCCGCGGCCGCACGTGCCTGCACGTTGGCACGGACGTTGAAGCCGATGATCGCGGCCCCCGAGGTCTCCGCCAGCGACACGTCGCTTTCGGTGATGGCGCCGGCGCCGGCATGAACGATGCGCGCACGCACCTCGTCGGTGCCAAGCTTGTCGAGAGCGGCGTTGATCGCCTCGATCGAACCCTGCACGTCGCCCTTGATGACCAGCGGGAATTCCTTCAACCCGCTCGTCTGCAACTGCGACATCATCTGTTCAAGCGAGCCGCGCTGGCCGGCATGGCGAGCCACTGCCTTCTCGCGCGCCAGACGCTGGCGATATTCGGTGATCTCGCGGGCGCGGGCCTCGTTGTTGACGACAGCGAAGCGGTCGCCGGCTTGCGGCGTGCCTTGCAGGCCGAGCACCTCGACCGGCATTGCCGGCGGCGCCTCCTTGATCTGCTCGCCACGGTCGTTGACCAGCGCGCGCACCCGGCCCCATTCGTTGCCGGCGACGAGGATGTCGCCCGGCATCAAAGTGCCGGTCTGCACCAGTACGGTGGCGACGGGGCCACGGCCCTTGTCGAGCTGGGCTTCGATGACCACGCCCTCGGCGGTACGGTCCGGATTGGCCTTGAGGTCGAGGATTTCGGCCTGCAGCAGGATCGCCTCGAGCAGCTTGTCGAGGTTGGTGCCCTTGGTCGCCGACACTTCGACGTCCAGCACTTCACCGCCCATCGATTCGACGAACACCTCATGGCGCAGCAGTTCCGACCGCACCTTCTGCGGATCGGCATCATGCTTGTCGATCTTGTTGATCGCCACGATGATCGGAACGCCGGCCGCCTTGGCATGGCTGATCGATTCGATGGTCTGCGGCATGACGCTGTCGTCGGCCGCCACCACCAGGATGGCGATGTCGGTCGCCTGAGCGCCGCGGGCGCGCATCGCCGTGAAGGCGGCGTGACCGGGCGTGTCGATGAAGGTGATCTTCTGACCGTTCTTCTCGACCTGGTAGGCGCCGATATGCTGGGTGATGCCGCCGGCTTCGCCGGAGACGACATTGGCATTGCGGATGGCGTCGAGCAGCGAGGTCTTGCCGTGGTCGACATGGCCCATGATGGTCACGACAGGCGGCCGCGACACCAGGTCCTCGGCATTGTCGGCAATGTTGAACAGGCCTTCCTCGATGTCGGACTCGGCGACGCGGCGGACCGTGTGGCCGAATTCGGTGGCGACCAGCTCGGCCGTGTCGGCGTCGATGATGTCGCCCGGCTTCAGGATCTGGCCCTGCTTCATGAAGTACTTGACCACATCGACAGCGCGCTCGGACATGCGCTGCGCCAGTTCCTGGATGGTGATGGTTTCAGGCAGGATCACTTCGCGCATAACCTTCTCGCGCGGCTCATTATGCATCGCGCGCTTGAATTTTTCCTGGCGGCGACGCATCGACGACAGCGAGCGGGCGCGCGCGTCCTCGTCGGAAAGCGCCGTGTTGAGGGTCAGCTTGCCGCGACGACGGTCTTCCTCGGCCTTGGTCGGCTTGGCCGGGCGCGCCACTTCGGGCGTAACCGGACGGCGTACCGGGGCGCCGGCGGCGGTGCGCTTCGGCTTGACCTCTTCCTCGTCGTCCGATGCCACAAGCTCGGCAGCCTGCGGCGCGCGGCGGCGCGCTTCTTCCTCGGCGCGGCGGCGGGACTCGGCCTCGGTCTGCAGGCGGGCTTCTTCCTCGGCCTGACGGCGCGCGGATTCCTCGCGCTCGCGCTTGCGGCGTTCCTCATCCTCGTTGCGGCGCTTGGCCTCTTCGATGGCGCGTTGGCGGTCCTCGACGTCGCGAACCTTGGAGCCTTCGAGCGCCCTGCGGCGCGCTTCCATTTCATTGCGCGACAGTTCGTTCAGCACCATGCCGCCGCGTTCGGCCGGCGGCGGCGGAGGCGGCGCCTTGGGCGCTTCCTGCACGACGGGGGCTGCCACTAC
This sequence comes from Mesorhizobium sp. P160187, assembly GCF_057766425.1. Lineage (NCBI taxonomy): Bacteria > Pseudomonadati > Pseudomonadota > Alphaproteobacteria > Hyphomicrobiales > Phyllobacteriaceae > Mesorhizobium > Mesorhizobium sp. P160187. The sequence goes on along the minus strand of NZ_JBYMDX010000003.1, from coordinate 2,667,915 downwards.
CGCGGGCTTGGGCGTAAATACGGGTGCAGCCACCGGCTCCGGCTTGTCGCCGGGCATGGAGAATTTGCGCTTCTTGATCTCGACCTGGACCTGCTTGGTGCGGCCATGCGAGAAATTCTGTCGCACGACGCTCTGCTCGGTACCGGGGCGCTTCAGCGTCAAGGTCTTCTTCGGTGTAACACTCAACGTCTTGTCGTCGCCCGATTTCGTATCGCTCATTCCATATCCTCTGCAGCATCATCTTCGTCAGCAACGGCCGCAAGCATTGCCAGATCGTCGGGGGTTCCGCCCCGATATCGGTCGAGCGCAACCATGCGCCTCTCAACCGCCTTGCCCGCGTCTCCCGCGAGAACGGCAGCATGTATCACATTTGTACCCCCCAATGCCAAGCTCAACTCGGCCTCGGAGAAAAGTTTGTAGGCAAGGACTGCCGGCCCGCCGAGGTGGACAGTTGCCCGCCGCGCCTGACTGATCTTGCGCACGCCATCGTCGGATGCCTCGGTCGCGTGGAGCACGAAAAGCGCCAACCCCGAGCGCACCGCGCTCTCGACCTTGGTTGCGCCGAGTGCGATCGAGCCAGCCTTGCGGGCAAGGCCAAGCATACCCAAAGCGGATCGTGCAAGCAGTCCGTCGACCATGCCGCCGAGATCGGGCGGCACGACGACCTGCGCCTTGAAGGCGCGGGCAAACAGGTTCTTCGCCGCCGCCTTGTCGATATGTAGGCGGTCGGCGCTCACCCAACAACCACGGCCGGGCAGATTTCTCTTCAGGTCAGGAACGACGGCCGAATCCGGGCCGACGACGAAACGGATCAGCTCATCCGGCTCGGCTTGCTTGCGCGTGACGATGCAGGTGCGATCGTTCATCTCGTCCTGGGGCGGGTTGTGTGCGATGCGGTTTCACCTCACGCACCAACGGCTTCGTCAGCCGGGACCTGTTCGGCTGCAAGCTCGTCTTCGGTGATCCAGCCGGCCTTGAGGCGGGCTGCCAGAACCATCTGCTCGGCGTCGGCGCGCGACACGCCGTGATTGGCGAGCACACCCGGGAATACCTTGGTCTCGCCGTCTTTGCGTTCCTTCCAGCCGGTCAGGTCGTCGGCGGCATAGCCGGCGAAATCCTCGATCGTCTTCACGCCATCCTCGCCGAGCGTCACCATCATGGCGGTGGTGACGCCAGGGATCTCGCGCAGTTCGTCGGTGACGCCCAGCGCCTTGCGCTTGTCGTCATGCTCGGCTTCGATCTTCTCCAGATATTCGCGGGCGCGGGTCTGGATCTCCGAAGCGGTGTCTTCGTCGAAACCGTCGATCGAGGCGATCTCGCCCGAATCGACATAGGCAACTTCCTCGACGCTGGTGAAGCCTTCGGAGGCCAACACCTGGCCGACCATCTCGTCGACATCAAGGGCTTCCATGAACAGCGACGAGCGTTCGACGAATTCCTTCTGGCGGCGCTCGGACTCCTCGGCCTCGGTCAGGATGTCGATGTCCCAGCCGGTGAGCTGCGAAGCAAGACGCACGTTCTGACCGCGACGGCCGATGGCCAGCGACAGCTGGTCGTCGGGAACCACCACTTCGATGCGCTCGGCATCCTCGTCGAGCACCACCTTGGCGACTTCCGCCGGCTGCAGCGCGTTGACGATGAAGGAGGCGGCCGAAGGCGACCACGGAATGATGTCGATCTTTTCGCCCTGCAATTCGCCGACCACGGCCTGGACGCGGCTGCCGCGCATACCGACGCAGGCGCCGACCGGATCGATCGACGAGTCACGCGAAATGACGGCGATCTTAGCGCGCGAGCCTGGGTCGCGGGCGACCGACTTGATCTCGATGATGCCGTCATAGATTTCCGGCACTTCCATGGTGAAGAGCTTGGCCATGAACTGCGGATGGGTGCGCGACAGGAATATCTGCGGGCCGCGCTGTTCGCGGCGCACGTCGTAGACATAGGCGCGGACGCGGTCGCCGTACTTGTAGTTTTCACGTGGGATCAGCTCGTCGCGGCGGATAATGGCCTCGCCACGGCCGAGATCGACGATGACGTTGCCATATTCGACGCGCTTGACGGTGCCGTTGACGATCTCGCCGATGCGGTCCTTGTATTCGTCATACTGGCGGTCGCGCTCGGCCTCGCGCACTTTCTGCACGATGACCTGCTTGGCTGACTGGGCGGCGATGCGGCCGAAATCCATTGGCGGCAGCTGTTCGGCGATGAAGTCGCCAAGCTGGGCGTCCGGATTGCGCTCGCGGGCCGAGGAAATGGCGATCTGGGTGGCGTAGTCGTCGACCTTCTCGACCACTTCCATCAGCCGCTGCAGCTTCATCTCGCCGGTGTTGGCGTTGATGTCGGCGCGGATGTTGGTTTCCTGGCCGTAGCGCGAGCGCGCGGCCTTCTGGATCGCATCAGCCATGGCGGCAATGACGATCGACTTGTCGATCGACTTTTCACGCGCCACCGCGTCGGCGATCTGCAGCAGTTCAAGTCTGTTGGCGCTTACAACCATCTTATTTCTCCCGAGCTTGTTGCCGAGCTTTTAGGCCCGGCCGCTCATCATAGTTCCTGTTCGATTTCGTCTTCCGCGCCGCCTTCAGCACCTTCGGGTGCATCATCAGCTTCGCCGCGGCGTTTCTTGGCTTCCTTGCGTTCCCGGTTGTCCTTCGAAAGGGCATCGCGAATAAGGTCGTCGGTGAGGATCAGCCGCACATCGGCGATCGCGTCATAAGGAATGCGAACCGTCGGCTCTTCGCCGTAGGCGGCCTTGTCGCGCTCGAGCAGCATGTCGTCTTCGCCGGCTTCGGCGATCTTGCCCTTGAAGCGCTTGCGGTCGGCGACCGGCACCGAGGTTTCCATCTTCACCAGATGGCCGGTCCAGGTGACGAAATCCGACTTGCGTACCAGCGGCCGGTCGATGCCCGGCGACGACACTTCGAGATGATAGGCCTTCTCGATCGGGTCATCGACGTCGAGCGCCGGCGACACAGCGCGGCTAACCTCTTCGCAATCCTCGACGGTCATGGTGCCGTCCTCGCGTTCGGCCATGATCTGCAGCGTCAGGCCGTTCTGGCCCGACAGATGCACCCGCACGAGGCGGAAGCCAATGCCTCGCAACACCGGCTGAACGATCAGCGCGATGCGCGCATCGATACCGCTTTCGCGGATGATGCGGTCGTCGGCTTCGCTTGCCGTTGCAGTCATGCGGTTCCTGTCGTTCTCTGGATCAGGATGATCGTCGTCCCGAACCATCTCTTTGCTGATGGCTGACCGGCAGGTAATAAAAAAGAGCGGGACCGGGTGGACCCACTCTTCGTCATACCGACCAAGAATTTGAGGCTGATATAGACGATCCCGGCCGGTGTTTCAAGTCTGTTGACGGGCCGGGCAGAGTGCAGCGGGGACGGCTGGCAGGATTGCGCGCGGCGCATGCCGGCTATGCGGTAACGGCCCTGTGATCCCGGATTTCACATCCCTATCTATGTTGCACTGCACAAATCAAAGATGAGCGCGCGGTGGCGCGCGGAAGGTCAAGACAATGAGCAACCCTACCGTGTTTTCCGCCATAGGCGACGCCTTTGCCCTGTTCGGCAGCGCCGTTGCCGCCTCGCGGGCCGTCGAAGCCGGCCGCAAGCCGCGCGCCAACGATCTGCGCCGGCTTGGCATGGACCCGACCGCTTTCGGCAAGATCGGCCGTTTCTGAAGCCAGACCGGCTGTCGATGCGGGATACTTTCCCGCATCGAACTATTTTCTGATGAAGGTGAGATAGGCCGGCCGTCGGCCCTCGCGAGTGGCTTTCGCCTCGTAGCGTGTGCCCGGCCAGCCTTCATAGGGCCGATGCCAGTCGGCCCCATCTTGCGCCTGCCAGAGGAGCCCGCCATGCGCCCGACAGTGCAACAAGGTCCAGTTCACATAGGTGTCGATGTCGGATGCGAAGCGGAATTTTCCGCCCGGCTTCAGCACGCGCGCGAACCGATCGAGGTTGAGCGGGCTGACAAAACGCCGCTTCCAGTGCTTTTTCTTCGGCCAGGGATCGGGGTAGAGCAGATCGATGCCGTCGAGCGACGCCTGCGGCAACCAATCGAGCAGGCGCGTGGCGTCGTCGTCATAAACGCGAAGATTGGCAAGCGGCTTTTCCCGCACCGCCATCATCAGCTTGGCCATGCCGTTGACGAACGGCTCGACACCGATGAAGCCGGTCGCCGGTGCCTCCGTGGCACGGTGCAGCAGATGCTCACCGCCGCCGAAGCCGATTTCCAGCCGAACCGTTGAAACATCCGCTGAGAATAGCGCGCGCAATTCTGCCGGTGCCTGGACGGAGAGGTCGAGGCCATAGGCCCCAAGACCGCTTTCCAGCGCCGCCGCCTGCTGCGGGCGAATGGTCTTGCCGTGCCGGCGGCCGAAGAACCCTTCGGTCGCCCGGCTCCGCCTGTCCTGTGGATCCATGGCCTGGTCGCGCGCCGCGCTTAGATTGAGATGAGATTTGGGATTGAGATGAGATTTGGCTGAAATCTCATCTCAATCTAATCCTTTGTTGGAGCATGATCTTTTCCAAAAAACCGGTACCCACTTTTTGGAATCATGCCTAAGCAGCGATCGCGTCCTTGAGCGCCTTGGCCAGATCGGTCTTTTCCCAGGAGAAGGACCCGTCTCGGCCGGCCTTGCGGCCGAAATGGCCGTAGGACGAGGTCTTTGCGTAGATCGGCTTGTTGAGGTCGAGATGCCTGCGGATGCCGGATGGCGACAAATCCATCACCGTGCGCAGCGCTTCCTCGAGCTTGGCCTCGTCGACCTTGCCAGTGCCGTGCAGGTCGACATAGACCGACAGCGGCTGGGCAACGCCGATGGCGTAGGACAGCTGGATGGTGCAGCGGTCGGCGAGCTTGGCCGCCACTACATTTTTGGCGAGATAGCGCGCCGCATAGGCGGCGGAGCGGTCGACCTTGGTGGTGTCCTTGCCGGAGAAGGCGCCGCCGCCGTGGGGGGCAGCACCACCGTAGGTGTCGACGATGATCTTGCGGCCGGTCAGGCCGGCGTCGCCGTCCGGTCCACCGATGACGAACTTGCCCGTCGGGTTGATGTACCACATGCAATCGTCGGCGATCTTGAGGTCGCCGAGCGCCTCACGGATGTAAGGCTCAACGACCTTGCGGACCTTCTTGGAATCCCAGGTCGCGTCGAGATGCTGCGTCGACAGCACGATCTGCGTCGCTTCGGCGGCTTTGCCATCGACATAGCGAACGGTGACCTGGCTCTTGGCGTCGGGTCCGAGCTTGCCGGCTTCGCCGTTGTTTTCGTGACGGGCAGCGGCGAGCAGTTCGAGAATCTTGTGGCTGTAATAGATCGGCGCCGGCATCAGGTCCGGGGTCTCGCGGCAGGCATAGCCGAACATGATGCCCTGGTCGCCGGCACCCTCTTCGCCCTGGCGGTCGGCGGCGTTGTCGACTCCCTGGCCGATGTCGGGCGACTGGCCGTGCAGCAGAACCTCGATCTTTGCCGTCTTCCAGTGGAAGCCGGCCTGCTCGTAGCCGATTTCGCGGATCGCCTTGCGGGCGACCGACTTGAACTTGGCCGGGTTGACGACCGAATGCCCGGCGGCGTCCTTGAGGATGTTGCCCGCTTTGTCCCGCTTCAGCAGAGTATCGGGAACCCTTACTTCGCCGGCGATGACGACGCGGTTGGTGGTTGCGAGCGTCTCGCAGGCGACCCGGACTTTCCATGGGTCCATGCCGGTCTTCTTGGCCTCGCGATAGACCAGATCGACGATCTCGTCCGAGATGCGGTCACAGACTTTGTCGGGATGACCCTCGGCCACGGATTCCGAGGTGAAGAAGTAGTTCTGCCGCGTCACGGGTGTCCCCTCTTGAAAAAACGATCGGCAGGGCTGCCGATTTTGGCGCGCCACGTGTTAACGGTGCCGGACGCCGCTCGTCAAGCGGTGCCGCGGTTCTGGCATGAGTGTCGCAGCAATATATCTTGTACCACCGGCGGCTTGGCGCCGCCGGCAGTCGAGCCTCTGGGCTACTCGGGCCCGGGGGATTACTGGGGCCAATGGGTCAATCGACCCACCGAATCACTCGGCATCTTCGGCAGAAAGGGACTTCACAAGGTCGATAATCCGGCGGCGCACCTTCACATCCGCGATCTTGACGAACGCGCGGTTGAGCTGAAGCCCTTCCGGACTGCCGCAGAATTCGACGGCGAAAGCCATCGAAGTGTCCTCGGCAAATCCTCTATTACCCACCGGCTCCTGCCCTGGCGCATCCTCGAAAAAGAAGGCGACAGGCACGCTGAGTATCGAGGCTATTGCCTGCAGACGGCTGGCGCCGACGCGGTTCGTTCCTTTTTCATATTTTTGGATCTGCTGAAACGTAATACCGAGATTTTCACCAAGCTTTTCCTGGCTCATTCCAAGCATATTGCGCCGAAGGCGGACGCGACTTCCGACATGGATGTCGATCGGATTCGGTTTCTTCTTGTTTTCTTCTGTCATTTTTTCCTCGCCGAATTTTTCCGGCCTTTTCTATTTTTCTCGCCCAAACGAAGCCGGAGCCAACTGCCCCAACAGAAACACCAACCGACTTCGAGAAAATTAGGCGGTAACAGTATGAGTTTCTAATGTGTCGACTGTCAATTCACCCGTAGCCGTTGCCTTACGTTCAAGCTGAGGCCGATTGCGGCAAACACCAACATGATCAGCATTCCGTTAATGCGCCGCCCCGCGGCGGAGATGAAGGCTTGGCCGGAGATCGGCACCCGCACGTCGATGGCGCCACGCGCATCGACCGCCAATGCGTCGACGATGCGTCCGCGCGTATCGACAACGGCGGAAATGCCGTTGTTGGCGGCGCGCAACAGCGGCAATCCGTTTTCCACCGCGCGAATCTGAGCCTGCCTGAAATGCTGGTACGGCCCGGGCGTGTCGCCGAACCATGCGTCGTTGGTGACGTTTACAATAAGCTGGGATGACGTTGCGTCAACAGCCACCAGATCCGGAAAGATCACCTCGTAGCAAATAAACGGCAAGGCGCTGATGCCGCCGGGCAGAGCGATCGGATGGCGCTCGTTGCCGGCGGCGAAGTTCATCGGCCCGGCGACGAGTTGTCCGATGCCGAAGCGGCTGAGCAGACCGGAAAACGGCAGATACTCGCCGAACGGCACCAGATGGACCTTGTCGACGGCATCAGCGATTTCGCCCTTGTCGTCGATCGCCACCACCGAATTGTAGTAGCGGCTGTCGGCATCCGCCCCCGATCCGCGCTCCTCGCGCACTACGCCGGCAATCAGCATCTGACCAGGCTGCAGCATGTCGCCGAGCGCGGTCAGCGCGTCCGGACGCTCGGTGAACAGGAAGGGTACCGAGGTCTCCGGCCACAGGATCAACTGCGGTTTGTCATGACCGGGATCGGGCGCTGCGACCGACAGGCCCATCATGGTGGCGAAGATGCGGTCGCGCACCGAGGCGTCCCATTTTTCGCTGAGGTCGACATCCGGTTGCACGATGCGGACATCGAGAGTGCGGGTTGCCGGCTTGTCGGGGGTCGCGAGCCTGACATAGCCGAAGCCGGCATGAGCGGCGACGAGAATGGCAAGCAGGACCACACCGAGACGGACATGCCGGCGTGCTGCAAGCAAGGCCGGCATGGCGAAGACAAAGACCGCCAGCGCGTTCATGCCGACCATGCCGGTCACCGACACGCTTTGCATCAACAGCGGCACGGGCATCGCCGCATAACCGACGGCATTCCAGGGAAAGCCGGTGAACAGGAAGCCGCGCAGCCATTCCGTCAGGCCAAAAGCAAAGGCAAGGGCGGCAACGCGGCCAATATCGTTGGTCCATAACAGCCGCGCGACGACGGTGGCGAAGCCGTAGAAAAATGCCAGCGCCAAAGGAATGCCTACGACCGCGAAGGGTAAGGCCCAGGCGAAACTGTCGGCCTCGACCAGAAGCGCCTCGCCGATCCACCATAGGCCGGCGAGGAAATAGCCGAAGCCGAACCACCAGCCGATGGCAAAAGCCGGCCGCAGGCGCCTGAGCCAGCCGTCGGAAGCCTCGCCGGTGGCGCCGTCGAGCAGCCAGACCAGCAGTGGAAACGAGACGAAACAGACGGCGAAGAAATCGTAAGGCGCCTGGGCGAGCACCGCCAGCGCCCCGGCAAGAAACGCCACCAGCGCGCGCCGCCAGCCCCAAAGCAGAATTATCCGGCCGGCAAGGCGCTCCATACAGACTTCCCAGGTCGCGCGAATCAAGAGCCAAGATTTATCAGATTTATTGAAACGCGAACCGGCCGATCGCTGCGCTATCGGTGCCATCCCTCGATGGTTAGCCCGCTCAGGTGCTCGGCCTCCTCGCGCGGCACGGTGCGCAAGGTCTGGGAGAAGGTCCAGACATGGCCTTCGGGGTCGCGCGCCCGATACTGCCGTTCGCCGTAGAAATGGTCGGCAGGCTCCTCGACGATTTGGGCTCCAGCCGCCATTGCCCGCTCACAATGCACGTCCAGGCCGTCTTTCAGACGCACACAGACCGACTGAGTGTTCTTGCCGCCGACGCTTACCGGACTGGCAATATGATCGGCCCATTCGGAATCGACGATGATGTAGCCGTCGCCAAAACGCATTTCGGCATGGACCAGCCGTCCGTCGGCATCGCTGACCACCATGCTCGGCTCGAAGCCGAAGGCCGTTTCGAGCCATTTCAATGCGGCTCGCGGGTCCTTGTAGAAGACACCCGAGCCAAAGGTTGAGTGCTTGAAGGGATCGTCGATCGTCATCGGCCGGGCAACGTTCTGTCCTAGGCCTGCTCGGTGCGGGGGGCGGTCACGCGGCGGCGACGCTCGCCCTTCTGGTTCTGGACGATGCGCACCCGCTTGACGCGGCGCGGATCGGCGTCGAGCACGTGGAATTCGAAGCCGGGGATGGCTTGCACAACCTCACCACGCGCGGGCACGCGACCGAGCGTGTTGAAAATCATGCCGCCGATCGTGTCGACATATTCACCATGCTCACCGGCGGTAAAGTCCTCGCCGATCATCTTGGCGACCTCGTCGATCTCGGCCTTGCCGTCGACGACGAACACGCCCTCGCCGGTCTGGGTGATCAGCGGCTCGTCCTCGTCATGCTCGTCCTCGATATCGCCGACGACCATCTCGACGATGTCTTCCAGCGAGGCGAGACCATCGGTGCCGCCATATTCGTCGATGACCAGCGCCATCTGGGTTCGCGTCGTCTGCATATGGCCCATCAGGTCGGAGGCAAGCATCGAGGGCGGCACGAACAGCACCGGGCGGATCAGATTGAGGTCGCCGATGGTGCGGCCGAGATCGACCTGAGCGAGGTCGAGAAGCGTCGTTGCCGGCGTCTTCCTGGATGTTCTGCCCTTCTTGACCCGGGCGACCTTGGTGATGTGGGCCAGCACGTCGCGGATGTGAACCATGCCGCGCGGATCGTCGAGCGTCTCGGAATAGACCGGCATGCGGGAATGGCCGGACTGCTCGAACAGACCGAGCAGATCGCCCAACGTCGTGGTGATCTCGACGGCCTCAATATCGGCGCGCGGCACCATGACGTCCTCGACGCGTACCTCGCGCAGGCGCAATATGTTGTTGAGCATGGCGCGTTCGCCGGGCGAGAAAGACCCGGCATCGCTGGTCGTTTCGGCAAGCGCGCCGGCGATTTCCTCGCGCAGGCTGGTGCCGTTCCGCTGCCTGAAAAGGCCCAAGACGCGGTCGAACAAGGACGGACCGGCAGGCGATGGCTCGCTGGCAATACTACCAGAAGCGGGGCTGCCGGAACTGGGACTCGGACTCGATCCCTCTTCCGTCGTATCGGAAGGCTTTGTCGCACTGCCAGCCTCGGGGCGGGCGGCAGTTTCTGGTTTGTCGTTCATCGTCGTCCGGTCAATTGGTCTTTTGTCATTACGTGTAGGGATCGGGAATGGCAAGCCTTGCGAGCGTTGAGCGCTCGATGGCTTCCATCTCCTCGGCCTCTGCATCGGTCTCGTGATCGTAGCCCAGTAAATGCAGCAGGCCGTGGATGACGAGATGGGTGATATGGTTCTCGAAGGGCTTGTCTTCCAGGGCTGCTTCGCGCGCCACCGTCTCGGCGGCCAGCACGATGTCACCCAGCATGGGCGGCAGCTTGCCACCCCTGGGGAACGGAAAAGCAGGGAAAGACAAGACGTTGGTCGCCTTGTCCTTGCCGCGCCAGCCGGCATTGAGGGTACGGATATGGGCATCGTCGGAAAAGACGATGCTGAGTTCGGAAGGACCGGCAGCAGCGGTTTCGGCAAAGGCAGCCGACACGGCGCGATTGACCAGACGCGTCAGCGCCGCCTCATCGGGCCAGTCGCCGGCCCCGACCGACATATCGATCTCGACGGGAACCGAACTATCCCCGCCGCCAGGTCTTATGTCTTCAGGCATGAGCCCGCATCGTCACATCAGCTCTCGGCGCCGAGGCCCCGCGCCAGCTTGGCGTCGCGGTCATAGGCCCTGACGATTTCGGCCACCAGCGGGTGGCGCACAACGTCGACATCGTTGAAGCGCACGGTTACCGCGCCGGCCACGCCGTCAAGGACACGCAAGGCTTCGACGAGGCCCGACTTGGTGCTTGGAGGCAGATCGATCTGCGTCGGATCGCCGGTGACGATCATGCGCGAATTCTCGCCGAGGCGGGTCAAAAACATCTTCATCTGCATCGGCGTGGTGTTCTGCGCCTCGTCGAGGATGACGGCGGCATGCGCCAGCGTGCGGCCGCGCATGAAGGCCAGCGGCGCGATTTCGATGACCTCGGCAGCGATAGCACGTTCGACCTTGTCGGCCGGCATCATGTCGTAGAGCGCGTCATAGAGGGGCCGCAGGTACGGATCGACCTTTTCCTTCATATCGCCGGGCAGAAAACCCAGCCGCTCGCCGGCCTCGACCGCCGGCCGTGACAGGATGATGCGCTCGACCATGCCGCGTTCGAGCAGCATCGCCGCATGCGCCACCGCCAGATAGGTCTTGCCGGTGCCGGCCGGGCCAATGCCGAAGACAAGTTCCGAACGCTCCAGTGCCCGCATATAGGCGTCCTGGTTGAGCGAACGGGCATAGATCGTCTTCTTGCGGGTGGAGATCTGGGCGGCCGAAACCTTGCCCTTGCGTTCAAGCGTCGGCAGCGTCAGCTGGTCGTCGGCGGCAATCGCCATGCGCACGGCGCCATCGACGTCGGACTGGCCAATGTCGGTGCCCTTCTGGAGAATGCCGTAGAGATTGTCGAGTGCGCGGCGCGCCTGTTCGGCCGCCGAGGCCGAGCCCTTGATGGTCAACTGGTTGCCGCGCGAGCGGATGTCGACGCCGAGCTTCTGCTCAAGCCGGGCCAAATTCTCGTCGAACTGACCGTACAGGGCGCTGGCAAGCTTGTTGTTGTCGAAAGTCAGAACGATGTGCGCCATGTCAGAGGCCCCGGATGTCTGGTTCTGGGGCAGAGTCTTCACTTCAGCAGCGCTCAACCGTCTCTCCTCATCTGCCGAGGCCATCAAGCCAACTCGGCGAACAGGCTATTGTAGCCCGTCTTCGTGATTCGCACCCGGATAATGTCACCGATTTCGCCGGCCTTTTCATCAACAATAACCGGCTGCAGCCAGGGCGAGCGGCCGACCTTCTGGCCGGCCTGACGGCCGGGCTTCTCGATCAGCGTGTCGATGGTGCAGCCGACCAGGCTCAGGCCGAAATCCTGCTGTTGTTTCAGCAGCAGCGCCTGCAGGCGTTGCAGGCGCTCGTCCTTGACCGCTTCCGGCACGTGATCGGGCATATCGGCGCCCGGCGTGCCGGGACGCGGCGAATATTTGAACGAGAAGGCCGAGGCGTAGTTCACCTGGCGCACCAGACCCATCGTCGCCTCGAAATCCGCCTCGGTTTCACCGGGGAAGCCGACGATGAAGTCACCGGACAGCGCGATGTCGCCGCGTGCAGCGCGGATGCGCTCGAGCAGCGCCAGATAGTCCTTGGCCGTGTGCCTGCGGTTCATCGCCTTGAGGATGCGGTCTGACCCGGATTGCACCGGCAGGTGCAGATAAGGCATCAAAGCCGGGAGATCGCGATGGGCAGCGATCAATTCGTCGTCCATGTCGCGCGGATGGCTGGTGGTGTAGCGCAGCCGCGCCAGGCCAGGAATTTCGGCCAGCCGGAACAGCAGGCGGCCAAGCCCCCATTCCATGCCATCCTCACCCTTGCCGTGCCATGCATTGACGTTCTGCCCCAGCAGCGTCACCTCGCGCACACCGGCATCGGCCAGCCGCTCGGCTTCGGCGACGATCTGCGCCACCGGCCGCGACACTTCCGAGCCCCTGGTATAGGGCACGACGCAGAAGGTGCAGAATTTGTCGCAGCCTTCCTGTACCGTGAGGAAGGCGGTGACGCCGCGCTTGATCATTTCGGCACGCTTCGGCTGCGGCAGATGCTCGAACTTGTCCTCGATGGCGTATTCGGTCTCGACGATCTTCTCGCCGCCACGCACCCGGGCCAGCACATCGGGCAGCCGGTGATAGGTCTGCGGGCCGATGACCAGATCGACAGCAGGCGAACGGCGGATGATTTCCGCGCCTTCGGCCTGCGCGACGCAACCGGCGACGCCGATCAGCATTTCGCGCCCAACTGCTGCGCGTTCAGCCTTCATGTCGCGGATGCGGCCGAGCTCAGAATAGACCTTTTCCGCCGCCTTCTCCCTGATATGGCAGGTGTTGAGCAGCACCAGGTCGGCGTCGGCGATGACATCGGTCGCGGTGTAGCCGTCGGCGGCCAGCGCATCGGTCATGCGCTGTGAGTCATAGACATTCATCTGGCAGCCATAGGTCTTGACGAAGACCTTTTTGGCCGGGGCGGACGCCGCAGCAGCGCTTTGCGAGGCGCTGTCGGTTTCGTTCCGCTCTATCGTGTTCAAATCCATCCGGCGGCTTCTAACGCCTTTCCGTGACAAAAAACAGACGATTCTCGGGCATCGGCCTGTAGGCGCCCGGCCTGCGCTAGCGGCTTGGACGGGGATCGGCGAGCGCGGCCTGCATCATGGCGCGCACCTGGCTTTCCATCAGCCTCGACGTTTCCTTGCGGTTCGAGCCCTTGGAAAAGGCGATGGGCTCGCCGAAATGCACCTCGACGTCAATGGCGCCTTCGGCCATCAGCACCTTGAGATGCGGCATCAGGTCCTGATCGCCGATCCAGGCAGCGAGCGGCCGGTGGCGGCGGCCGAGAGGCACGCCGTGCACCCGCGTGTAGGCAATCGCCAGCGGCTGGATGAAGACCTGCTCGGCCGCGCCGTCCGAAATCGCCATCGAGGCGGCGCCGAACAAGGTGCTCTTGAACGGCAGGATGGTGTTGCCGTCGCCGGTAGAGCCCTCGGCAAACAGCACCATGGCGTCGCCCTTGGCCATGCGGCTGGCGATCTCGCTGGCCTGGTCGCCAGCTGTCCGCTTGCGCTCGCGTTCGATGAAGACCGTACGCTGCAGTTTCGACAGCCAGCCGATCAGCGGCCATCCCTCCATGTCCGCCCGGGCGATGAATGTCACATCGGCAAAGGAGCCGAGCACCATGATGTCGGTCCAGGAGATATGGTTCGAGGCGACCAGCAGCGGGCGCTGGCTGGACAGTGCGCCTTTGACATGGATGCGCAGGCCGAGCGTCCGGACGATGAGGCTGTGCCAGACCTTCAGAATGACCGTCTCGCGCCAGATCCCGGTCTTCATCGACAGCAACTGCAAAGGCACAAGGACCAGCGAACCGACGACAACGAGGCTCAGCGCCAGGAAAATCCTGATTTTTCCGATCATGCAGCTTGGCCCTGCCCCAAAACTTTGGCTAGCGAAGATCGCGGCGCATGACAAGCGCGCCGGTAGGACCATGTTCGGTCGAGCGGTAATAATTGGCGCGGTGGCCCACCTGGCGGAAGCCGAGCCGCCGGTAGAGGGCGATGGCAGCGACATTGGTCTCGTCGACCTCAAGGAACAGCGCCTCGGCGCGCTGCGCATGCAATTCGCGCAGCACGGCGTCCATCAATTGCCAGCCGAGCCCCTGGCGGCGATGCGAGCGCGCCACCGCCACGGTCAGAATCTCGCCCTCGCCGGCTGCAAGCCTGGCCAGCACGAAGCCGACAGGCGGCTTGGCGCCCTGGCCGATTTCGCGCGCGGCATAGCCGAACACGGTTTCCTGTTCGAGCAACGCGGCGAACTCGCCATCGGTCCAGGGCCGGACGAAATCCTCGCGGTGCAGCACCGACGCTGCCGGGCTGTCGGCGATGGTCAGCGGCTCGAGCGCATAGTCCCTGCGGCGCGGCTGGAGGAAAGGGATGCGCATCACTTTTCCTGCCTCAACAGGATGAACCCGGCCTGCGCCTTGGCATCGGCGCCGCGCAGATAGAGTGGCTTCGGCTTGTCGCCCTCGCCTTTTGCAGCGGCGAGCCGGGCGTAGACGGCAATGTCGGCGGTGGCAGCCGTCGGGCCGATATCGAAATCGCGACCGGCCGCGGCTGCGATCTGCACGACGGCCGTGCCGGCAAGCACCGGACGATTGTCCGCCGCCATTCCCGCGGCTTGCGCAAGTGTGGTCACCGCCGGACCATAGCGCAAAATCGCTTCCGCATCGTAAAGCGCGGCATGGATTTCCTCGCGGCCGGCATCGAGAGCGGCCAGGACCGGGCGGCCGGGAAATGCTGCCCTCGCCTCGGCCGCCAGCGCCTCCAGTGTCGTTACCCCGATCGCCGGGATCTTCAGCGCCAGCGCCAGGCCGCGCGCCGCCGAGACGCCCACCCGCAGGCCGGTGAAGGAACCCGGACCGATGGAGACCGCAACGGCGCCAAGGCCGGCATAATCGGTGCCGTCCGCTTTCAACGCTTCGTCAATGACAGCCATCAGGTGTTCGGCGTGGCCTTTGCCGAGATCGAGTACCGTGCGGCCGAGCTCTCTGCCGCCCGATGCGTCATAGACGCAAGCGGCGCAGAGATTGGCGGCACAGTCGATGGCGAGCAGTTTCATGGGCGACCGGTTCGAAAAACAGTCTCCCTCTGCCCGCCACGGCGCGCCGCCGCAAGAGCCAGCGCGTAAATTGTTAAGCGGCTTCGCTTCGGTGCAGGCCGGACGGCTTACGCCGCCGGCGCGATGCGCAGCATGTGGTTGTCCCAGACATAGTCGGGCTCGGAGCGCGTCGCGCCGCTGCCTTCGATGATTTCGCCGGCACCCGTGGTTGCCATGAAGCCCGGGCCGTCGGGCGCCAGGCCGCAGACCTCGACCAGCGCCTTGGTGGCGACGATCTTGCCGCTGGCGGCGTCGATGACGGCCAGCGAATTACCTTCCGGCGAAGACACCGCGACCGTGCCGGCAATCGGGTTGGCGGCGACCGAGCCGATGTAATTCCGGAAGCCGGATAGCACGTCCTGCGGCATGTCGAGCAGCTGCAGCCCCTTGCCGCGCGTGGCGCGGCCGACCAGCGGTGGCCGCTCGGTGCCCGGCCCGCGGTACTGGCAGCCGAACCAGATGGTGCCTGTGGGGTCGGCATCCATGTGGCGAATCGACAGCTGGTGCAGAGCCGGCGGCAGTTCGTGCTTTTCGATGAGATCGCCGGTTGTGCGATCGACCAGCACATAGGACGGCTTCATGGTGGCGATGTTGAGCTCGGCGCGGCCATAGTCGGGATGGGTCTCGATGCCGCCATTGGCGATGGCGATCGTCCGGCCGTCTCCGAGCAGCAAGAGCTCATGCGGCCCCATGCCATAGGTCGGAAACTCGCCGATGCGGCTGAACTTGGCCCGTGCGTCGTAGATCCCGACGACGCCGGCGGCATTGTCGAAATTGTTTTCGGTGGCGTAAAGCAGCGCGCCGTCGGTGGAAAACACACCGTGGCCGAAGAAATGCCGACCGGTGATGCTGGCGATGGTCAGCGGCGGCTCGCGGCCGGCATGGTCGAAGACCACGGCGAAGGTGCCGGGTTGCCGGGCGAAGACCACGGAGCGCTTCGAGAGCGGATCGAAGGTGACGTCGTGGCCACGGTCGGGCAGATCGATCGCATGCAATACTTTTCCGGCTTCCGACAACACAGCGGCGCCAAAGCTGCCGTCGAGCTTGACGAAGGCGGTGGCAAAGACGGCATCGGCGGCAAGCGTGTCCGCCCAGGCCCGCGGCGCCATTGACGCGACGAAGCCGGCGCCGGCAGCTCTGAGAAAATCGCGGCGGTCCATCAGCGGCGTGCGTGTCGCAACCATTGGTCAGTCCCCGTCCAGTGACGAAAAGCCGGCGGTCAGGCCGAACTCGGCGGTTAGCCGGGTGCCGATCAAGCCCGACAGGCTGGAGGTGATCAGCGCGAAATGTTCGAGTTTTCCGCGCTCCGCGGGATCGGCGAGCGTCTTGTCGATCCGACCCTGGATGGATTTGGCAGTGGCAACGCCATTGATGAGCTGGATATGGATGGATTCCGCCATCCATCTGCTATCCTCGGGCAGCGAGTCGCCGAGCTTCGAGGCCTGGAACAGCGCATCAATGCCGGAGAGGTTGCCGGCTAATGAAAGGCCGGTGTTTTGCGAGCGCCAGTAGATCGCTTGCCTCGGCTTGTCACCCTGCGGTTTGGCGCCGAGAAAACCTTTGAGGCGCACGTCGCGGACCATTTCCAGCTCGTTGATGAAGACGCCGACCAGTTCGGTCACCGCTTCGGTGCCGTCGCGGTAAAGCGCATTGTCGGGTCCAGGATTAGCCCACAAGGCTGCAAAACCGTCCGGTTTTTTCCAGGCCGCGTCGACATCGGCCGCCATGGTCTCGATGTTCTTGGCGACTGCCGCGCCATAGGCGCAGCGATAGGGCTCGTCCTTGCCGACGAGCGTCTCGGCGCCGTCGCCGTAAAGCACGAACTCAAGCGCCCCTAATCCCTGCATCGCGACACTCTTGCCCGCCAGCTGCGCCGGATCGGTGGCGGTCGGATCCTTGCCGGCCAGCGCCGCCTGCACCTGCTTCAGGCCGATGCTCTTTCGGTCCGGCCAGTAGAGCATGCGCTCCAGCCGGTTGTTCTCCTTGATTGGCCCGAAGCCGATGATTTCAGCCGACGACCAGGCTGCGACCGTGGCCGAGAATCCGGCATGCGCGGCATCGAGGTTGCCCTGCGACGGCGCCTGGCAGAGCGCGTCCATGGCCTTCGCCAAGGTGCCGGCATGGCCATGCAGGCTGGCATAGGCGGGGCGGACAAAGCCGTCGATCGCTCTTTGAATGACATCGGAGGCTTTCACCGAGGCCGATGCCGGGGACGCACCGAACAGAGCCAATGGGAGGAGTAGAACAGGCAAAACCCGCTTGAGCATCAGAATGACTCCAAGAATTTGATGAGAGCATCGCGGTCGGCCGTATTGGCGGCGGCAAAGCGATCGCGCGCCTTCTGCCCCTCGCCGCCATGCCACAGGATCGCTTCGGTAAGCGTGCGCGCACGCCCGTCATGCAGGAAGAAAGCGTTGCCGTTGACGGCCTTGGTCAGGCCGATGCCCCAGAGCGGCGGGGTGCGCCATTCACTGCCCGTGGCATCGCCCACTGCCTGGCCGTCGGCAAGGCCCGGCCCCATGTCGTGCAGCAGAAAGTCGGAATAGGGCCAGATCAGTTGGAACGCCTGCGCCTTGTTCCCGCGCATGGTGACGAATTTCGGCGTATGACAGGCAATGCAGCCCATCTCGTAGAACAGCTTCTTGCCGGCGAGCACGGCGGGTGCGCCGACATCGCGCCGCGCCGGCACCGCAAGGTTCTGCGAATAGAAGGTGACGAGGTCCATCACCGGTGGTGGCGCCTCGACCGGGCCGAGCCGCTTCTGCACGCCATTGGGCATGGCCAAACAGGCCTCTTCGGCTGCGGTGCAATCGCCCCAGTGACTGGGCTCTTCCGGCGTCGAAATGCCGATGTCGCCGGCAAAGGCGTCCGCCGCCTGCTGGCGGATGGACGCGGTCTGGGCCTTCCAACCGAAGCGGCCAAGCGTCAGTTGCCCACTGCTGAGGTCACGCACCATGTTGGGCTTGCCGGAAATGCCGTCGCGGTCGTCGGGATCGGCATGGGCAAGGAGGTCGGCCGGCGCGATCTGCTCGATCAGGCCAAGGCCGATCATTGGCGGCGTCAGGCGCGGCGACAGCGTGGTGCGCGGGTCAAGCGGGCCGTAGCCAAGCCCGTCGACCGAATAGCTCGGCTTGCGCAGCCAAACCACGCTGCCGTCGCCGAGCGTGACCTTTTCCTCGCGATAGTCGACATACATGCGGCCTTCGCCCTTGAGGCCGGGCACCGCCAGTTCCTGCAACTGCGCGCCGTAGACCGGATCGGGGAAGTTCAGCACCTTGTGCGCGGCGATCTCGGTCTTTTCCTCGGCCGTGCTCGCATCGCGCGCTAGCCGCAGGAACATCGACGTGGTGCGGCTGTCGGCGGCCGGCGGTCGGCCGCGGCCATCCTTCAAATGGCAATTCTGGCAGGCGCGCTCGTTGAACAGCGGTCCGAGACCATCCGAGGCCTGGGTCGAGGATGGCGACGACACCCAGTTCTTGCGGAAAAGCGCATTGCCGAGCTTGAAATTGCCCTGTTCCTCGAAGGTGATGTTTTCAGAGGGTTGCGAGAAGGCGTCGCGGTCGACCTGCTTGCGCGACGTGCCGGCGCCGCCTTGCATCGTTTCGAAGGATTCGGGCTTGGAGAAATCCTGGGTTGGCCTGGTAACGGCAAGGACGCGGGACCGGTCCTTCGGCGTCAGGTCGGTGCGGCTCGTGGCGAGGCCGACCGGTTCCGACGATCCGGCCAGGGCCGGGGCCAAAATTGCCGCCAGGGTTACAACCGAAAGCCCGCGAAAGGCCTGATATCGCGGGTTTTTGAGGAGCAGCGGGCCGGCGGCCCGCCGCAAGCGGCGCAGAATATCTATGGGGCGCCGCATTCCTGCATGGTCCTATTCCGCCTCGTCCGCCGATGCGGCGTTGAGCTGGCCGTATTTTTCCTCGCCGATCGAGGCAAGGAGGTCGAGCTGCGTCTCGAGGAAGTCGATGTGACCTTCCTCATCCGCCAGCAATTCCTCGAACAGCTTCATCGTCACGTAGTCGCCGGCTTCGTTGCAGATCTCGCGCGAACGCTTGTAGGCGGTGCGTGCGTCATATTCGCCGGCGAGATCGGATTCGAGCACTTCCTTGACGTTCTGGCCGATGCGCAACGGCGCCACGGACTGCAAATTGGGATGCCCTTCGAGGAAGATGATACGGGCCACCAGCCGGTCGGCATGGTGCATCTCCTCGATCGATTCGGCGCGTTCCTTCTTTGCCAGCTTGGCATATCCCCAATCTTCGAGCAGGCGGAAATGCACCCAGTATTGATTGACGGCGCCAAGCTCCAGGAACAGAGCCTCGTTAAGCCGCTCGATGATCTGCGGTTCGCCTTTCATGGATTCTGCTCCCATATTGGACGCGCAGGCCTCTGACGCGATCCAGGTGTGAAACGATGTCCACGCCGCTCGCCTCCGAACGGGTGTGGTAATTTTCGGTGACCCGAATGATCGTTTCGACCACATTTGGGAAGCAGCCGCAACAGCGACCGCGCTTTTGCATCGTGTGATAGACCTTCGCCGGCACGATCAGTTGCCAGGGGTCCTGATCCAGCAGATCGACGATCGTCTGCTCAATCTCCTTTTCGGTGATGATGTTGCAATGGCAGATCAGCATGGATTGGCTCTGGCTGACGGCGCCCCTCCGCGCCGTTTGGCTGGTAGTTGGTTGGGGTGCTACTTGAACACCTTGTCCGGTGCGTCGAGGCTGTCGGACCCCTCGAAGGCTATGTTGTTCAGGTTCAGCGCGCCGACGGCGCGTTCGATCGACTTGGTCTGGTCGACCAGCGCGTCGATTGCCGCCTGCACGGTAGCATTGCCTTCGGTGTTGCCCTCGGCGATCTGCTGGTCGTAGGCCTCGCCGGCCACTTCCCGCGCCTTGATCGCCTCCATCTTGGCGACCGAGACATCGAGCTTGTCGGACAGTTCCTTGTCGATCGCCGGATCGGCCGCCTTGACCATATCGTGCACCGACGGGCCTGAAACGACGGTGCCGTCGATGCGCGTGTAGCTGGCGAGATAGGCGGCGCGGATGCCGATGGCGTCATAGAGATGCGAGTTGTAGGTATTATCCGAGAAGCAGTCGTGCTCCTCTTCGGGATCGTGCAGCAGCAGGCCGAGTTTCATGCGCTCCCCGGCCAGTTCGCCGTAGGACAGCGAGCCCATGCCGTTGAAGATCACCGAGATAGCGGTGTTCGGCTGGCCATCGACGAGGTTCTTGCGGGCGGCGCCGTCTTCCTTCCAGTTGCCGACCATCTCCTGCAGGTCGGAGACCAGAAGATCGCTGGCCGACTTCAGATACTCGGCCCGGCGATCGCAATTGCCGCCGGTGCAGTTCTTGAGGTCGTAGTCGGTGTACGGACGCTCGCCGGCGCCCGGGCCGGTGCCGTGCAAATCCTGGCCCCAGAGCAGGAATTCGATGGCGTGATAACCGGTGGCGACATTGGCCTCGATGCCGCCGGCCTCCTGCAGCGTGCCGGCGAGGAACTCCGGCGAAAGCTTCGAGGCGTCGACCTTCTTGCCGTCGATCTCGATGTCCTTGTTGGCGATGACATTGGCGGTGTAGAGCGCGTTGGCGTCGGACTCGGTGCCGTAGCTCTTGGCGACGTAGTCGATCAGGCCTTCGTCGAGCGGCCAGGAGTTCACCTTGCCTTCCCAGTCGTCGACGATCTTGTTGCCGAAGCGGTAGACCTCGGTCTGCTGGTAGGGCACGCGCGACGCCTTCCAGGCATCGCGGGCGGCATTCAGCGTGTCCGCCGACGGGTTGGCAAGCAGCGCGTCGACAGCCTTGTCGAGCGCCTGCGCCGTGGTCAGCGAATCCTCGTACTTGGCCAGCGCGATGTCGGAATAGGTCTTGATGACCGCCTTGGCATCGATCTCCGCCGCCTTGGCCGGCAGGATGAAAACCGCCGCCGTCAACATAGCCGTGGCACCGATCGCAGCCAGTCTGCCGCCATATCGCGCTGTCATCATCAGTCTCCAGTTCAAAGGGGATTCGGTAAAAGGCGCGCGTGCCAAACGGTGCCGGGACATAGGCATGCCGTAGGACACCACAGATGCCGCGCCGCTCTGCGGCTCACGGGAGAAAGACACCAAATGCCTCCAATCGAACGGGTTCAAGGCCCAAACATCAAAGGGATGCGCTGACGCGCGAGCCTCCATAAAACGATGGCGAGGCCGGAAGTCAACTGGTGAACCCTAGAAAATTCAATTGAAACAATAGTTTAGAATTATTCTAAACTAGCACTATCAACTTTAAATCGTAGCCAGCAGCCAAGGTGAGAGACGCCGCGATTGACAAGCGACCGTTCCGGGTGCGACCCGGACCGGGGCTCTTGCGACGGCGGCAGACAATCGCCATCTGGCGGAACGGCTCACAATCAAAGCATGATGTCGTCCGAAAACCGCTTCACACTTTTCGGCATCATGCTCCAGATTTGAAACAGGAATTCGGGTTGCGATGAAGAACGGGGTCGTCATTGTCGGTGCGGGTCATGCGGGCGTGCAAGCGGCCGCCAGCCTGCGCGAGGAAGGCTATGACGGGCCTGTCATACTGATCGGCGACGAAACCGATCTGCCCTATCACAAGCCGCCGCTGTCGAAGACCTTCATCAAGGACGCCGATGCCAAGCCGCAACCCTTGCGCGGCGAGGCCTTTTACACCGGCAGCGCCATCGACTTCAGGCCGGGCGTCCGAATCGACAGCATCGATACGGCAGGCCGCAAGCTGGACATAGCGGGCGGCGGCGTGCTGCCGTTCGACCGGCTCATCCTGGCCACCGGTTCGCGGCCGCGGCTTCTGCCGCTGCCGGGCGCCGACCTCTCGGGCGTGCTGTCGCTGCGCTCGATCGCCGATGCGCGGCTGATCCGCGCGCTCAGCGCCCAAAGCGAAGACGTGGTCATCCTCGGCGGCGGCTTCATCGGGCTGGAGATCGCGGCAACGCTGAGGGCCGCCGGCCGCAACGTCACCCTGGTCGAGGCTGTCGACCGGCTGCTTGGCCGCGCCGTGGCGCCGGTGGTGGCGAGCCATGTCCGCCAACGGCTGGAGGCGATCGGCGTGCGTATCCTCACCGGCACCACCATTGCCAGGCTGGAAGGGGAAAACCGCCATGTCTGCGCTGCCATCACCTCCACCGGCGAAAGGCTGCCCGCGCGCATGGTCATCGTCGGCATCGGCGCCGTGCCGAATGTCGAACTTGCGCAGGCTGCCGGACTGACTGTCGCCAATGGCATCCGCGTCGACCAACAGATGCGCACCTCAGTGCCTGATATTCTGGCCATCGGCGACGCCGCTTCCTACCGCCACTGGTCGACCGGCGGCGACGTGCGGCTGGAATCGGTGCAGAACGCCACCGACCAGGCGCGGCTTGCCGCACGCACGATCACCGGCCATACGGACGCCTATGCGGCGGTGCCGTGGTTCTGGTCTGACATCGGCGACATGAAACTGCAGATGGTCGGGCTGACCTCGGGCGGCGACAGCCATGTCGTGCTGGGCGACCTCGCTGAGAACAAGTTCTCGATCTACCACTATGCTGGAAGCCGGCTGCTCGGCATCGAATCCGTCAACAGGCCGGGCGACCATATGCTGGGCCGCAAGATGCTCGGGGCCGGGTTTTCGCCGATGGCGCAGACGATTGCTGAGGGACCTGACGGGCTGAAGGCTGCACTGGCAGCGTTCCAGCAGGATGAGCCGGCACGGGCTGCGGGCTAGACGCACTTACCCTCCCCCTTGTGGGGAGGGTCGCTGCGAAGCAGCGGGGTTGGGGTCGGCGCGAGGCCCCCCACCCGGACCTGCGGTCCGACCTCCCCACAAGGGGGAGGTAGGGTTTTGCGCTAGGCAGCGCAGACTTCGCGGATCGAGCTTTCCAGAATGTCGAGCGCCTCGTTCATGACATTGTCCTGGATGGTGATCGGAGCCAGGAAACGGATGACGTTGCCGTAGACGCCGCAGGTCAGCAGGATCAGCCCCTTGTCGAGCGCCTTCAGCCGGATCGCATTGGCGATCTCGGCCGACGGCAGGCCCCTCTTGACGTCGTTGAGCTCGACCGCGTTCATGAAGCCGAGACCCCTGATGTCGACAATCTCGGGCACATCGTCGCGGATCGACTGCAGCCGCTGTTTCAGCCGGGCGCCCAGCGTATTGGCGCGGTCGCACAGCTTTTCGTCCTCGATTACGTCGAGCACGGCGTGTGCTGCGGCGACACCGATCGGGCTGCCGCCATAGGTGCCGCCGAGCCCGCCAGGACCGGGCGCATCCATGATCTCGGCGCGGCCGGTGACCGCCGCCAGCGGGAAGCCGCCGGCCAGGCTTTTCGCCATGGTGGTAATGTCGGCCGCGACCTCATGATGATCCATGGCGAACATCTTGCCGGTGCGGGCAAAGCCGGTCTGCACCTCATCGGCGATCAGCAGCATGCCGTGCTGGTCGCAGAGCTTGCGCAGCGCCGTCAGGAATTCGCGTGGCGCGTCGTAGAAGCCGCCCTCGCCCTGGACCGGCTCGATGATGATGGCGGCAACGCGAGCCGGATCGACATCGGCCTTGAACAGTTTGTCGAGTGCGACCAGCGAATCGGCTGTAGACACGCCGTGCAGCGGCACCGGAAACGGCGCGTGGTAGACGTCGCCCGGCATGGCGCCGAAGCCGACCTTGTAGGGCACGACCTTGCCGGTCAGCGCCATGCCCATGAAGGTGCGGCCGTGGAAGCCGCCGGCAAAGGCGATGACGGCTTGGCGGCCAGTGGCGTTGCGGGCGATCTTGATGGCGTTCTCGACCGCTTCAGCACCCGTAGTGACGAAGATGGTCTTCTTCTCGAACTTGCCGGGCAGCATGCCGTTCAGCCGTTCGGCCAGCCTGACATAGCTCTCATAGGGCACGACCTGGTGGCAGGTATGGGTGAAGCGGTCGAGCTGTGCCTTGACCGCCTCGATCACCCTGGGATGGCGGTGGCCGGTGTTGACGACGGCGATACCGGAGGAGAAATCGATGTATCGGCGGCCTTCTACATCCCAGATCTCCGAATTCTCGGCGCGGTCGGCATAGATCTGCGTCGTCATGCCGACGCCGCGCGAGATCGACTGGTTCTTGCGCTCAGAAATGGCTGCGTTCTTCATTTCGTCCCTCATCGGGCCGACGCCCGTTCTCGTTAGATGAATGCCAAGGCCTCTTCTGACCTTATTTCACGTTTTCCTCAAGTTGGCACCGCCGCCGGGCGATTGGGCCTGTCGTCGATGCGGGCCACTTCGACAGACCGGTCTTAACCAGCCGACCGATACACGTACGGGGCAGTCCGTGACAGCTCACCCGTCACCGGGAACGGCGAAGCGATCCCGCTCGCCGCGGTGGCGAACTTCCGCTACGACCTCGAACAGCCGACGGTGTGGCGGCGAAACCGCATCCCGACGATCACCGTTCGCGCAGGCCTCGTTGGCGACGTGCTGCCGGCCACCGTCGTCAACGAATTGAAGCCGTCGGTCGACGCCTTCATCGCCAAACTGCCGCCCGGCTATTCCGTTGCAACCGCCGGCTCGGTCGAGGAAAGCGCCAAAAGCCAGGGACCGATCGCAGCGGTGGTGCCGCTGATGCTGTTCGTGATGGCGACCATCCTGATGATCCAGTTGCAAAGTTTTCAGCGACTGTTCCTGGTCGTGGCGGTGGCGCCGCTCGGCCTGATCGGCGTGGTCGCGGCCCTGGTGCCGAGCGGCGCACCGCTCGGCTTCGTCGCCATTCTGGGCGTCCTGGCGCTGGTCGGCATCCTGATCCGCAACTCAGGTGATCCTGATCGTGCAGATCGAGGATCTGGTGGCCGAGGGCCAAGACCGCTGGGAAGCCGTGATCGAAGCGACCGAGCACCGCATGCGGCCGATCGCGCTGACGGCCGCGGCCGCCAGCCTAGCGCTGATCCCGATCGCGCGCGAAGTGTTCTGGGGCCCGATGGCCTACGCCATGATGGGCGGCATCATCGCCGGCACGGCGATCACGCTGCTGTTCCTGCCGGCGCTTTATGTGACGTGGTTCAGGATCAAGGAGCCTAAGCAGGGGGACGAACCATCTGTTCCGGAGAACGGCGAACTGGCGCAAGACCCCGCTTAAGGCTTTGCCGGATCATTCGTTATCGTTAGAGGGTTCGGGGCGCGATTTCGCTCGCTGCCATGGCGATGATTTTGACGTCCGCCAAGCATGCCAGCCTTTTGGCAAGTCGGCCAATGCCAGGATGCTTTCATCCTGCTGCACCACCTCTTGCAGGCCAACGAGCATTATCTCGCGTTCATCCCAATCTCGAGAGTCGCTGCTATAGAATTGCCAACTGCCCCCTTCATCGTTGTAGTTCTCGTCATCGTCAGCTTCATGCACAACGTATGCGATCCAGTCGCCCCGTTTGAATATGCTCTTGTCCGATAGCACCGCGACATTGGGCGGATCTGCAAACTTCCATTCTTCCATGGAATTCCCCAAGCGATTATTCTGCGGAACAAACTAGTTCACGCCGTCCGAACAAACCCCTCGCTCGCCCTAAGCAAATTGCGTGTGTAATCCTTCTCCACGCGGTGCCCGATCAGCTGGCCCGCCGTCAGGTTCTCCACCGCTTCGCCATTCTGCATCACCATCAGGCGCTCGCACATATGGGTGATGATGGCGAGGTCGTGGCTGACCATCAGGAAGGTCAGCTTGCGCCGACGGCGAACCTCTTCCAGCAGGTTGAGCACTTCCGCCTGCACCGAAGCGTCGAGCGCCGAGGTTGGTTCGTCGAGCAGCAGGATCGACGGTTCGAGGATGAGCGCCCGCGCGATCGCCACGCGCTGACGCTGACCGCCGGAGAGCTGGTGCGCGTAGCGGAAACGGAAACCGTTGCCTAATCCGACCTCGTCGAGGGCGCGCTGGATGCGTTGCTCGCCATCGGCAAAGCCGTGAATGGCGAGCGGCTCCTGTAGCAGGCGGTCGACGGTCTGACGCGGGTGCAGCGAACCATAGGGGTCCTGGAAGACCATCTGCACTTCGCGATAAAAAGCCTTGTCGCGTCGCGCTCCCAGCGTCTTGCCATTGACCGTGATAGTACCGGATGCGACAGGCACCAGGCCGGCAATGGCTTTGAGCAGCGTCGACTTGCCGGAACCGCTCTCGCCGACCAGGCCGAAGGATTCGCCGGACTTCACCTCGAGGTTCGCCCCTTTCAGCGCGCGAAAACGGTCGAACACCACCTCCAGCCCTTCAATCGAAATGGCTGGCGTCATGCCGCCCACTCCGGCTTGCGGTCGAGCACCGGCAGCGGGTGGCGTTCGTAACCGATCCTGGGCATGCAGTTGAGCAGGCCGCGCGTGTAGGGATGCTGGGCGTCGCGCAGCTCCGACGCCTTGAGCTGCTCGACCACCTTGCCGGCATACATGACGATGACGCGGTCGCAGAAGGAGGCGACCAGCCGCAGATCGTGCGAGATGAAGATCAGACCCATGCCGCGCTCACTGACCAAGCGGTCGAGGATGCCGAGCACATCGAGCTGAACGGTGACGTCGAGCGCCGAGGTCGGCTCGTCGGCGATCATCAGTTCCGGTCCGGCGATCAGCATCATTGCGATCATGGCGCGCTGGCCCATCCCGCCGGACACCTCGTGCGGATGCAGGTCGAAGACACGCGAGGGATCGCGGATCTGCACAGCTTCCAGCATGGCCAGCGCCCGCTCGCGCGCTTCGGCCTTGGAGACCTTTTCATGCGTGCGCAGCGTCTCGACGATCTGGCGGCCGATGCTCATCACCGGGTCGAGCGAATATTTCGGATCCTGCAGGATCATGGCGATGCGTTTGCCGCGCAGCGCCCGGCGCTGGCGGGCGGGTATGTCCAAAAGATCGATGCCGTCCAAGGCGAGCTTCTTGGCCGAAACCAGAGCCTGCGGCGGCGTCAGCCCCATGATGGCGCGGCCGGTCTGCGACTTGCCGGAGCCGCTTTCGCCGACAATGCCCAGCCGCTCTCGGCCGAGCGAGAAGGTGACGCCGCGCACCGCCTGGATGAGGCCGGTCCGAGTCGGGAAGGTGACGCGCAGGTCGTCGACATCGAGAAGTGCACCGCTCATTGGTCACCACTCATTGGTCGCCACTCCGGGGATCGAGCGCATCGCGCAGGCCGTCGCCCAGCAGGTTGAAGCCGAGACTGACGATCAGGATGGCGAAGCCGGGCGCGCCGGCCACCCACCATTGGTCGAGCACGAAGCGACGGCCGGACGCGATCATGGTGCCCCATTCCGGCAGCGGCGGCTGCGCGCCGAGGCCAAGGAAACCGAGGCCGGCGGCGGTGAGGATGATGCCGGCCATATCGAGCGTCACCCGGATGATCAGCGAAGAGATGCAGAGCGGCATGATGTGGCGCAGCACGATGCGGAACGGCGAGGCGCCCATCAATTGCACCGCCTTGATGTAATCGGAATTGCGCACGGTCATCGTCTCGGCCCGCGCAATTCGCGCGTAAGGCGGCCACGAGGTGATGGCGATGGCCAACACCGCGTTTTCGATCCCGGGGCCAAGGGCGGCGACAAAGGCCAGTGCCAGGATCAGCTTGGGGAAGGCGAGGAAGATGTCGGTAATGCGCATCAGAATGGCATCGGTCCAGCCGCCGGCATAGCCGGCGACGGTGCCGACCAAAAGGCCGATGGGGGCTGCGATGACAGCGACAAGAATGACGACATAGAGGGTCCAGCGTGAGCCAAAAAGAATGCGCGAATAGATATCGCGGCCGAGATCGTCGGTGCCGAACCAATGCGCCGCACTCGGCGCCAAAAGCCGCGCGTTCTTGAGATCGCCGATGGTCGGCGAATAGGGCGCCAGCACATCGGCAAAGGCGGCGACCAGCAGCAGCGCGATGATGATGAGCAGGCCGAGAAACGCCAGCCGGTTGGCGGAAAAGCGCCGCCAGGCGACATAGGCGCGGCCGAGCCTTGCCTGCATGCGCGAGGCCGGCCGATCGCTGAGCAGCCAATCGCGGCGCGTTTGGATTGCTTCGGCGCTCATCCTGTCTTCGTCCTCGGATCGAGCACCTTGTAGAGAACATCGGACAGGAGATTGATGCCGATGAACACCGAACCGATGACGATGGTGCCGCCGAGCACGGCGTTCATGTCGGCGTTCTGCAGCGAATTGGTGATGTAGAGGCCGATGCCGGGCCAGGAGAACACCGTCTCGGTCAGCACCGAACCTTCGAGCAGCCCGGCATAGGACAGCGCGATCACCGTGACCATCGGCACCGCGGCGTTGCGCAGCGCATGGCCCCAGATGATTCGCGTTTCAGACAGGCCCTTGGCGCGCGCGGCGACGATGTATTCCTGCGACAGCTCATTCAGCATGAAGGAGCGCGTCATGCGGCTGATATAGGCGAGCGAGAAATAGCCGAGCAGCCCTGCCGGCAGGATGATGTGGCGGTAAGCGTCGTAGAAGACGTCCCACTGGCCCTGCAGCGCGGCGTCGAGCAGGTAGAAGCCGGTGATCGGTGTGAATGTGTACTCGTAGACGATGTCGAGGCGGCCGGGAAAAGCCACCCATTGCAGCTTGGCGTAGAACAGGACAAGCCCCAGAAGCCCGATCCAGAAGATAGGCACGGAATAGCCGATCAGGCCGACAATGCGAACGATCTGGTCGATGAGACTGCCGCGTTTTACCGCTGCCAGCACGCCGAGCGGCACGCCGATCAACGAGCCTATCAGAGTGCCCAAAGTCGCCAGTTCGATCGTTGCCGGAAAGGCGCGGCGGATGTCGGTCATCACAGGATTGGTGGTCAGCACAGAGGTGCCGAAATCACCGTTCAGCGCATGTTTGAGATAGATATAGAATTGCTCGATCAACGGCAGGTCGAGCCCCATCTCGCGGCGGGTGCGCTCGACGACATTGGCCGGTGCGCGGTCGCCGAGCACCGCCAGGACCGGATCGATCGGGATGACGCGGCCGATGAAAAAGGTCACCGCGAGCAGGCCGAGATAGGTGGTGACGGCGATGACCAGGAAGCGGCCGATCGCCAACAAGATAGCGACGGCGCGGGCGCTTCCCTGCCCCGCCGTCGCCTGGTTTTCAATCGCGCTCATCAGGGCGCGTCCGCCGGCGCTATTCCTTGGAGACCGGGCCGACGAAGTTGGTGTCGAAGCTCGGACCGAGCGCAAAGCCTTTCAGGTTTTTGCGCAGGCCTGCCACTTCCAATTGCTGGTGGATGATGACGAAGGGGCTGGTGTCGAGGATCGTCTTTTCAAGGCTCTTGTACATATCGGCGCGCTTGCCGGCATCCTTCTCCAGCAAGGCTGCTTCGGTCTGCTTTGTCAGGTCCGGGATGTCCCAGGCATTGCGCCAGGCCAGCGTCTTGGTCTTGCCTTCATCCGAATTGTCCGGGTTTGAGGCAAAGGTCTGGGCGTTGGAGTTCGGATCGAAATAGTCCTGGCCCCACTGGCCGATATAGATGTCATGATTGCGGGCGCGGTATTTGGTCAGCGTCTGCTTGCCGTCGCCGGGGATAATTTCCAGCTTGATGCCGGCTTGGCCAAGCGTCTGCTGGATCGATTCCGCCATGCCGGTGGTCGGCTGTCCCGTGCGTACGTCCATGGTTACACTGAAGCCGTCGGCCAGGCCGGCCTTGGTCAGCAGTTCCTTGGCCTTGGCGACGTCGAACTTGAACGGATTTTCGTCCAGTTCGCCCAGCACGCCCTTGGGCAGGAAGGTCTGGTGAATCTCGCCAATGCCCTTGAGGATGGTCGTGCTCAGCGCATCGTAGTCGACCAGATATTTGAACGCCTGGCGAACCTCGGGCTTGGCGAGGTTCGGATTCTTCTGGTTGAGGCTGATATAATAGACCGTGCCCTTCGGCGCGCTGGTCGTGGTGAGATCGGCATTCTTGGCGATGGCGTCGAGATCGTTCGGCTCGAGGTTGCGGGCAACGTCGATGTCGCCTGCTTCGAGCGCCAGGCGCTGTGCCGAGCTTTCCTTCATGTTGCGGTAGATGACGCGGGCGAGCTTGGCCTTCTCGCCATTGTAATTGTCGTTGCGCTCGAGCACGACGACCTCATTGGCCCGCCATTCGCGCAGCTTGTAGGCGCCGGAGCCGGCATAACCGGTCTTCAGGAAGGCGTTGCCGAAATCGTTGTCCCATTTGTAGTCGGCACTCGGCGTCACCGCGGCGACATGTTCCTTGACCAGCTTTGCGTCGACGACCGAAGCGACCGTTGCCGACAGGCAGTTTAACACGAAGCTCGGCGCATAGGCCTTGTCGACGGTGAACTGGAAGGTGGTGTCGTCGACGGCCTTGGCCTTGTCGGCAACATTGTCGCCGCTGATGCCGAACTGGTTGATGATGAATGCCGGCGGCTTGTCCAGCTTGATGGCGCGCTCGAAGGAATAGGCGACATCGGCCGCGGTCAGTGGATTGCCCGAAGCGAACTTTAGGCCAGCCTTGAGCTTGAACGTATAGACCAGGCCGTCGTCGGAAACGGTCCAGCTCTCGGCAAGGTCGCCCTTGACCTTGGAGGTGTCGCTGAGGTCGAGGCGGACCAGCAGATCATAGGTGTTGCCGGTGACTTCGGCGGTCGACAGCTCGAACGCTTCGCCCGGATCCATGGAGATGATGTCGTCGATGGCAAAACCTTCGACCAGCGTGTCGGCGGGTGTCACGGCGAAGGCAGGCGCGACGCCAATGAGCAGAGCGGACATGGCAGCACCTGCGAGCCAGACGCGCGAACGTAGAGCAAACTTTTCCATCATCATGATGATTGTTCCCTGTTTTGTTGATTGTTGACCCCGAGTTCCCGGCTCAGGGCTGCAGTAATCTTTTTCGCGGCCGGAGGACGACCGTTAGACCCCATACCGTGTTGATTTTTTTCCAGTTGGTCAACACCCTATCCGGCAGCCCTCCAACCGACAACGGGCATTTTGCGAGCCGGCATACTGGACCGGAATACGCTGTGCGCGTCGAAGCATGGGCGACCCAATTGCAGCCGCCGATGGGGAAAAATCTGCTCTTTTCGGTGTTACTTGATGGCAGCAACCAGATCGGCGTCGGGGAAGCAGGTGGCGGGGCGGCCGTTCTTTTCCTGCCAGCTGCCGATCGAGCGGCGGGTCTTGAAGCCGGGCAGGCCGTCGGCGCTGCCGACATCGTAGCCCTTGGCCTCCAGCGCCCGTTGCAGCGCGGCGATGTCGGAACGATGCAGGCCGCCAACCGCACCCCAGCTGCCGACGAAATCAGCATCGCCATGGGCGATGCGGTCAGCGCCATGGCCGATGAACAGGGCGTACAGGTCGCTGGTGTTGTACTGTTTCAGCACGTAGAAATTGGGCGTGGCGATAAAGGCGGGGCCGCTGCGTCCGGCCGGCATCAAAAGGAACCCTTCCCCCTTCAGTTCGTTGGCCGGAAAGGGTTTGCCGCCGACGCGGCTGATTCCCATCGCCGCCCAGGTTGAGATCTTCTTGCCTTGGTCGGGACCTTCGAGCGAGCAGGAAACGCTTTCCGGAACCGTCACCTCGAAACCCCAGCCACGCCCCTTCACCCAGCCATAGTGGACGAGATAGTTGGCGATCGAGGCCAGCACGTCCGGCGTCGAATTCCAGATGTCGGGGTGGCCGTCACCGTCGTAGTCGACGGCGTGCTTCAGGAACGAGGTCGGCATGAATTGCGGCTGGCCGAGCGCGCCGGCCCAGGACGATTTCATGGCGCCGACCGGCGCCAACCCATGCTCGACGATCTCGAGCGCCGCCAGCACCTCGGTGCGGAAGCAGTCCTTCCTGGTCGACATGAACGCCTTGGTGCCGAGAACCTCGAAGGCGTCGTAGGGCATTTTCGCCGCGCCGAAGCCGGTCTCGCGGCCCCAGATCGCCAACAGTATCTCGCCCGGGACACCGTAGCGCTTTTCGATCGCAGCAAGCGTCCTGGCGTTGGCCGCCTCGCGCGTGCGCCCGCCTGATGTGACGGCGCGCACCGTCTTTTCGGCGAAATAGGCGCCGGGCGAACCGAACTCGGCCTGATGCTGTTTTTGCGGAGTTTTGGGTTTCTCGCCGGGCAGGACGAGGTCGGGCAATTTGAGGTTCGGCTTCACGCCGTCGAAAGCGGCGTCGAAAGTGGATTTGGAGATGCCTTTGGTCTGGGCTTCCGGCCAGAGATCGGTTTGCAGCCAGGCGCGGAACTGGTCGTCGATTTTGGCGGCGGAGGCGGGGGCTACAAAAAGCAGGGCAACAAGGGATGCGAGAAGCGCAACGAGCGCCAATCCGAAAGATCCGCGTTCTGTCGCGCCCCCTTCTGTCCTGCCGGACATCTCCCCCTCAAGGGGGGAGATTGGCTGTCGCTTCGGTTTTCGCCAACCACCAGCGTTGAAAGAAGAATGCCGCCCGAGAAGCTGCTGATCTCCCCCCTTGAGGGGGAGATGTCCGGCAGGACAGAGGGGGGTGTTTGGCGCAAACCTCGAAGAATGCGAAGCTTTCATGTCGCACATCCTGCCCGCCAATTGCGTCAAAACGCCGTCCGCGAGCGCAAGGCCGCCGCCAGCGTCCCCTCATCCAGATAGTCGAGTTCGCCGCCGACCGGCACGCCATGCGCAAGCCTGGTGACCTTGATCTCGAAACCCGAGAGCTGGTCGGTGAGATAATGCGCCGTCGTCTGGCCCTCGACCGTGGCGTTGACGGCGAGGATCACCTCCTTCACCTCGCCGCCGGCGACGCGGTCGACCAGCGAGCGGACATTGAGCTGGTCGGGGCCGATGCCGTCGAGCGGCGACAGCGTGCCGCCGAGCACGTGGTAGCGCACATTCATGGCCGCCGCCCGCTCCAGCGCCCAGAGGTCGGAGACATCCTCGACGACGATCAGCGTCGAGGCATCGCGGCGCGGATCGGTGCAGATCATGCAAGGGTCGGAGGTATCGACATTGCCGCAGGTCGTGCAGATGCGCACCTTGTCGGCGGCTTCAGCCATGGCGGCGGCGAGCGGCGACAAAAGCTGCTCCTTCTTCTTGATGAGGTGCAGTGCCGCACGCCTGGCCGAACGCGGCCCTAGTCCCGGGACCTTGGCCAGGAGCTGGATCAGGCGTTCGATCTCGGGACCGGCGATTCGCTTCGACATCGCACTGATCTAGGATTTTTCCGCGCGCTTTGAAACATGCCGCATACGCACCGAGCCCGCCATGCTGCCATGGCGGGCTCGGAAACTGTTTTAGGCGTCAGTAGGCTGAGAGCGGCCGGGTTTGATCGACGATCATTGCGCCGATAGCGTCGGTGTTCTCAGGCGTCGACTGGAAGCCCATCGACGCTTCCTGCGTCGCCGATGGAACCGAGGTGATGTAGCGGGCGTTCAGCGTGCCGCCGAAACGCGAGGCATCCGGCTCGGCCATCGGCTCCTGCATCGCCACCTCCGTCTGCTTGGCGGCGACGCGGGCGCTCTTGGCGGGCGCCGCGGAAGCCGTCACATAGGTCTGCTCGGCCGGGGCACGTGTCGCCTTGGCTGCGCGAACCGCCGCGGCCTGCTTGGCAGGATCTGGACGGACAATGGTCTTCACCACCGGCTCGGCGTAGGCAACCTGCACCGGCGCTTCAGGCACAGGCGCGCGCGGCGTCCCCGAGGCAACCATGGTCGTGGATTCATCCGGCAGCGGCTGCCAGTTGCGGCCGCGCTTCTCGTAGAAGGCGTTGCCGCCGGCAACCATGGTGTAATGCATGTTCTTGTAGGGGAACCTCAGGCCGGCGGTGTGGAAGTACATCGTGTTCTTCAGCTTGGCCTTGCGCTCGCCCTTGAGCACCGCATCGGCGGCCTCCTCGACATCGGGCATCGCTTTCGAATTCATCGCCCGCGTCATCACGCCGGGCGCGAACTGGCCCGGTTCGCCAACCACTTGGCAAATGGTGCTGCCATGATTGCCGGAGCGCAGCCGGTTCATCACCACCGTGCCGACGGCGATCATGCCGTCACGGCTCGAGCGGTTGGACTCGAAGAACATCGCCCGCTCCAGGCATTCCTTCTCCTTCGGCGTGTTGCGGTAGGCGCGCGTCGAAAGGAAACTGGGCGTGATGGCGTCGGTCAGGCTGGCGACCGACAGGCCGTGCGAAGACGTGGTCTGGCTGCAACCGGCCAGGAACATAGGGGAGAAGATGATGCCGAGCAGAAGCGGCGTCTTCCATCGCGTCGCGATCAACAAAAATGCCTCATTGTCCAGATGCCAGCCCGCCCCGAGATGTGGCAAGAATGAGACTCTTAAAGGCAAAAAGATGGCTAAAGGATTAGCTTTCGTGCAGCATAGGTAAAACTTTATAAATGCCCAGATATGTCCGCGTGAACAAAGCCGGAGAAAGTCTTAACAACAGCCTCCGCAGCCGATTTCCCTTCATAATCAATTAACTGGTTGGAGCCGGCTCAGAACGGCAATTTCATTCCGGGCGGGATCGGCAAGCCTGCCGTCAGCGCCTTGGTCTTCTCCTGCATAATCTGCTCGACCTTATTTTTGGCGTCATTGTGAGCGGCCAGCAGCAGGTCTTCGAGAATCTCAACCTCGTCCTCCTTGAACAGCGACGGATCGATCTTCAGCGACTTCATTTCGAACTTGCCGGTCAGCGTGACATTGACCAGCCCGCCGCCCGCCTGCCCGCTTGCTTCAATCGTCGCGATCTCGTCCTGCATGGCCTGGAACTTGGCCTGCATTTCCTTCGCCTTGCCCATCAGGCCGAGAAGATCTTTCATGGTCGGGTCCTTTGCGGATTCGTGGCTATGGTCAGGTTTCGTCGTCGTCGGACGGCGGCTCGACCGGCGCTTCGGCCTTGTCGGTGTCGACTTCCGGCGCGTCGGGAATGCGCACGTCGATGATCTTGGCGCCGGGAAAGCGCGCCAGGATGGCGGCCACAGCCGGATCGCTTTTCGCGTCGGAGAAAGCAGTCTCGCGCCTGGTCGATTCCATCTCGGCCAGCGTTTGGCCGCCCTCTTCCTTCGACAATGACACCAGCCAGTTGCGGCCGGTCCAGGCCCGCAGCTTCGTCGTCAAGTCGTTCAGCAGCATCTTGGGCGCATCGGCGGTCAGGCCGACGTCGATACGGCCGGGCTCGATGCTCACCAGGCGAATACAGCTCTTGACCAGCACCTTGAAGGCGATGTCACGCTGCGCGTCGGCAAGAGCGACAATATCGGCCAGCGATTTCAGCGGCGGCGATTGCGGCTCCACGACCGGCTGCGGAGGCGCGACAAAGGCGACCGGGGGCGCGTCGACCAGCCGCATGATTTGCGCACCGGCTGGCCCGGACGGCACCCGGGTCTGCGCTACGGCGCTGGCGCCGCCGCCATTGCCGGCATTTACCGGCGCACCATTCGGGCGTGACGCACCACCGGACGCCGGAGCGCCGCTCTCCAGAGATTTCAGCGCCTCGTCCAGCGTCGGCAGGTCGGCGGCATGCGCCAGCCGGATCAGCATCATCTCGCCGGCGCTGACCGGTCGGTTGGACGACTGCACCTCGGGAATGCCTTTCAAGAGCATCTGCCAGGTTCGCGACAGAACCTTGACCGACAGCGTGCTGGCGAAGTCGGCGCCGCGGCGGCGCTCATCCTCGGACAGGGAAGCGTCGTCGGCAGCCGTCGGCACGAAGCGCAGCCGGGTGACGAGGTGGTTGAATTCGGCCAGATCGGTCAGCACGGCAGCCGGATCGGCGCCGGTGTCGTACTGGTTGCGGAATTCGGCAAGGGCGGCCGCCACATCGCCTTTCATGACATGTTCGAACAGGTCGACGATGCGGGCGCGGTCGGCGAGACCCAGCATGGCGCGCACCGCTTCGGCGCTGACGGCGCCGCCGCCATGGGCGATTGCCTGGTCGAGGATGGAGAGCGAATCGCGGGCCGAGCCTTCGGCGGCGCGCGCGATCATCGCCAGCGCGTCCTCGTCGACCGATATGCCTTCCTTGCCGGCAATCGAGGCGAGATGCGCGACCAGCGCGCCGGCATCGATGCGTCTCAGGTCGAAACGCTGGCAGCGCGACAGCACGGTGATCGGCACTTTGCGGATTTCGGTGGTGGCAAAGATGAATTTGACGTGCGGCGGCGGCTCTTCCAGCGTCTTCAACAGGCCGTTGAAGGCCTGGGTGGAGAGCATGTGCACTTCGTCGATGATGTAGACTTTGTAGCGCGCCGACACCGGGGCATAGCGCACGCGCTCGATAATGTCCCTGATGTCGTCGATGCCGGTATGCGACGCGGCGTCCATCTCGATGACGTCGACATGGCGGCCTTCCATGATCGCCTGGCAGTGCTCGCCCAGGAGGGCGAGGTCGACCGAGGGATGGTCGACCGTCGGCGTCTTGTAGTTGAGCGCCCGCGCCAGGATGCGCGCCGTCGTGGTCTTACCGACGCCGCGCACGCCGGTCAGCATCCAGGCCTGGGCGATGCGGCCTGTGGAGAAAGCGTTGGTCAAAGTGCGGACCATCGGCTCCTGGCCGATCAGTTCGGAGAAATTCGACGGACGATATTTGCGCGCCAGCACGCGATAGGCGACGGCCTTTTGCTTCTCCAGGGTTTCGGGGTCCGAATTTCCGGCTTCGCTCATTCGCCCGTAAAGCTCCAAAAGGCCGCGTCTCAGCGTAGCCGATTCCTGCTAATAGTCTCGCCCGCGCTGCAATGCGTCGTCAATGTCGCGAGAGGGGCCGATGAGGTGGGAGGCTGGAACAATGACCCGTTCCGGGCTCGTTAGGGCTGCTTCCTTCCGGACCTGACCCGGTTGGCGAGTGGATCGTCCACCACCAACCTCCCGCGTTCCATATCGGCAATTCAGCGATCAAATGCAAGGGTGCATTGAGAATCGGATGCCCGTGAACTCCGCCGCTCAATGAATCGCTTGCAGCCCCCGTGCAGCCGCTCTAGCGTCATGAGTTTGGGAATAATGCGAGAAGCGCAAGGGAAACGCCAATGCTACCGGGCCTCAAGGCCGGATTCACGCTCGACTCCAGGCTGGAGGCGGATAGCGAGCAGCTGATGTGGCTCGGCCTGTGCGAGCTCAGGGTGATGAACGATAGCCGCTGGCCATGGCTGGTCCTGGTGCCGCAGCGGCCGGGGGCCGAAGAAATCCACGACATGACGCCGCTCGACCAGGCGATGTTGACCTTCGAAACCAACATGGTGGCGCAGGCGCTGAAAAGAACCACGGGCTGCACCAAGATCAACACCGGCGCGCTCGGCAACATCGTTCGGCAATTGCATGTCCACGTCATCGCCCGCTCGGAAGGCGATCCGGGCTGGCCGGGGCCGGTGTGGGGGCACGGCATGCGCGAGCCCTATGAGCGTTCAGGCATCCGCCAGTTTGCGCAACAGATCAAGGCGGCGCTATAAGCCGCCTGTGTCCATTCCTAGACGTTCGAGCTTCCATGACCTTTCGCCTTTTTGACGCGCCCTTGCGCGAACCGAGCCAGTTCGTCGGCTTCGCCGGAAACACGATTGATCGGCAATCCGAGAACCGCGCCGACGATTCCGTCGAAAGGGCGTTAGCCGATCCCTCGGCACGTCTTCTGCCGATGCATGGCGGACGGCTGTATCTGAAATTGCACGATGGCAGCTTCGACCCTTGGTTCGATCTGGCTGAGAGCCAGAAGCTGCAGCCATCACTCGCACAAGGCGTGCTGCTTGGCTTTGCCGAGAGCGGCCCGGTACTTGCCGTGCCGGTCGGCCTCGATCCCGAACAGCTACCGGAGACCATGAAGGCGATCGATTATCGCTCGGTCTATATTCAGGGGCTGATCGACGAGGCGGCAGCGGGCGCGCTGGCGCAAGGCGCCGCCCTGCTTGCTTGGCATGCCACCCATCGCTTCTGCAGCAAATGCGGCCATGAATCGCAAATGCGGGCCGGCGGCTACAAGCGCCATTGCCCAAATTGCGGCACCGAGCACTTTCCACGCACCGATCCGGTGGCGATTATGCTGACGGCGACGCGGGAAAAATGCCTGCTCGGCCGCGGCCGACATTTCGGGCCCGGCATGTACTCGGCGCTTGCCGGCTTCATCGAGCCGGGCGAGACGATCGAGGCGGCGGTGCGCCGCGAAACGCTGGAGGAAGCCGGCATCCGGCTCGGCCGCGTCGTCTACCATGCCAGCCAACCCTGGCCGTTCCCCTATTCGCTGATGATCGGCTGTTTCGGCGAACCGCTCAATGACGACATCCAGGCCGATCTCAACGAGTTGGAAGATTGCCGCTGGTTTTTTCGCGACGAGGTGCGTTCCATGCTGGAGAGGACGCACAAGGACAATCTGGTCACGCCGCCGAAAGGCGCGATCGCGCATCATCTGATCCGCGCCTGGGTCGACAGCGAATAAGAGTTGTTATTTTACGCAATTCCGGACGGAAAACCGCTTCACACTTTTCCTGGAATGCTTAACGGGAGCAAAAAATGATCCGTCACACCGTGGTTTTCACCCTGAAGCACCCGCAGTACTCGCTGGAGGAAAAGCGGTTCCTCTCCGATGCCAAGCGCATTCTCAGCGCAATCAAGGGCGTCACCCATTTCGAGCCGCTGCGGCAAGTCAGCCCGAAGAACGACTATCACTTCGGCTTCTGGATGGAGTTCGTCGATCAGGCCGCCTACACCAGATACAATGAGCACCCGGACCACGTCGCCTTCGTGCGTGACCGCTGGATCCCGGAAGTCGAAACCTTCATGGAAATCGACTATGTGCCGCTGACCCTGCTGGTTTAGGGGAACCTTAGTCCGCGACCTTCCACTGCTCGCGCGACTCACTGGCGGGATAGACGCCCAGAATGCGCACTTCGCGCGAGAAGAAGCGCAGTTCGTCCAGCGCCAGCTTGACCAGCGGATCGTCGGGATGGCCCTCGATATCGGCGTAGAACAGCGTCGCGGTGAAGGCGCCCAACTGATAGCTCTCCAGCTTCGTCATGTTGACGCCGTTCGTGGCGAAACCGCCCATTGCCTTGTAGAGCGCAGCCGGCACGTTGCGGACACGGAACATGAAGGTCGTCATCATCTTGGTGTCGGCCGAGGGCCGTTCGGCCAATCGCTTGTCCTTGGTCAGGACGACGAAGCGGGTGACATTCGAGTCCGTGTCCTCGACATTTTTCTCGATGATGTCGAGGCCATAGAGTTCTGCGGCGAGCGCAGGCGCCAGCGAGGCCATGGTGCGGTCCTTGAGCTCGGAAACCAGCTTCGCCGAACCCGCCGTGTCGCCGGCAATCACCGGCTTCCAGCCATTCTTGCGGATGTATTTGCGGCACTGTCCCAGCGCATGGATATGGCTGTGCACGGTCTTGATCTCTTCGCGTTTGACGCCGGGCAGCACCATCAGTTGGAAATGGATCGGCAGGAAATATTCGCCGACGATGTGGAGTTTCGATTCCGGCAAGAGATGATGGATGTCGGCGACGCGGCCGGCGATGGTGTTTTCGATCGGGATCATGGCGAGGTCGGCCTTGTTGGTCTCGACCGCGTTGAAGGCATCCTCGAAGGTGGGGCACGGCAACGGCTCCATCGAAGGGAACATGTTGCGGCTGGCGGTGTCGGAATTGGCGCCCGGTTCGCCCTGGAAGGATATTCTGTTGGTCTTGTCAGGCATGCCGATATCTCAGGTTGAAGGTCTCAGGAAAGAATTTGTCGGGCGCGTTCGAGGTCTTCCGGCGTGTCGACGCCGAGCGGCAGCGATTGCACGATCTCGGCATCGATGCGCATACCGGCCTCCAGCGCCCGCAACTGCTCCAGCCGCTCGCGCCGCTCCAGCGGCGACGGCTTCAAAGCGACGAAGCGTTCGAGGGCTGAGCGCCGATAGGCGTAGAGGCCGACATGGTGATAGAGCGGCCCCTCGCCCCAGGGCGCGGTGGCGCGGGTGAAATAGAGCGCCTTCAGCCGCGTCGCCGACAACGGCGAACCGACGATCTTGACGACGTTGGGGTTGGCCTTTTCCTCGTCGCGGACGATCTCGACGCCGAGCGTGGCGATGTCGACCGCAGCGTCCTCGAACGGTTTCAGCGCCGCACCGATGATCTTGGGATCGATGGTCGGCAGGTCGCCCTGCACATTGACGATGGTTTCGACCTTGCGATCGGGGTCGAGCGCGGTCAGCGCCTCGAAGATACGGTCGGAGCCGGATTCGTGGTCGGTGCGCGTCATCACCGCCTCGAAACCGTGCGCGCGCACCGCTTCGGCCACGTTGCGCGTGTCGGTTGCCACCACCACCCGGCCAAGCCCAGCCTCAGCGGCGCGGCGGGCGACATGGACGATCATCGGCGCGCCGGCTATGTCGGCCAGCGGCTTGCCCGGCAGGCGCGTCGAGGCCATGCGGGCCGGGATCAGGATGAGCGTGGACATCGAGGTTGCAAGGCGTTCGAAAGAGGATGGGGAAAGTGGCAAAAGGTCTCACTGGAAGCGCCCTTATAGGTGTTGCAACGCCCAAGCAAAAGACCTAGTTTCCGCCCGATTTGACCGGCTCGACGGGGTGGGTCACGATACCGACGGACGGAGTGGACGGAGAGGTCCGCCGGAAAAGGGAGCCCTGGGGCGTATGGATTCCAACGAAGTCAACAAACTGCTCGCCGGGTTGCTTGGAACCTGTTTCGTCGTCTTCTCGGTCGGTTTGGTCTCCGACGCCCTGTTTGCCTCGCCGGCGCCGGAAAAGCCCGGCTTCGCCATCGAGGCGACGGAGCCTGCCGAAGGCGGCGCCGCCGGACCCGCGGCAGAGGCCAAGCCGATCGCCGACCTTTTGGCCACCGCCAATGTCGAGCAAGGTGCGGCCGTCTTTAAGAAATGCCAGGCCTGCCATTCCGGCGAAAAAGGCGGCCCCAACAAGGTCGGCCCGGATCTCTGGGACATCGTCGACCGCCCCGTCGCCGAGCATGAGGGCTTTGCCTATTCGGCCGGCATGAAAGAGTTTTCCAAGGGCGGCGCGGAGAAGTGGACCTATGACAACCTCAACCACTTCATCACCTCGCCGAAGAAATTCGTGAAGGGCACTGCGATGGGCTTTGCCGGCCTGCCGAAGGACGAGGACCGCGCCAACGTCATCGCCTATCTGCGAACGCTGTCGGACAGCCCAAAGCCGCTGCCGACGCCAGGTGCCGCCGCTGATGCAACCGCGCCGGGCAAGCCGGCCGAGGGTGCTGCTCCGGCCAAGCCGGCTGAAGGGGCAGCTCCAGCCCCTGCGACGCCGGCACCGGCGCCCGCCAAATAACCGAATTGTCATCTCCATGATCTCAAAAAAGCCGGGTTCAGCCCGGCTTTTTGTTAGGAAAATCGCATATGCGGCGACAAAGCCGCCGCATGGCGGTTTTCACCGGCGTCAAATCATTTAGGATTGCCGGGCATCGCGAAGAGGAGAACGCATGACGGTTGGCCGAACGCTTCTGAGGTCCTTTCTGGTTGTGGGCGCCCTCGCAGGCGGCCTGCAGGCAGCCTTCCCCCAGGAATGGCACACCACCTCTTCGCTGATCGGCCCCTCCAAATATGGCGAGAACTTCCAGCGCTACGATTATGTGAATCCGGATGCACCGAAGGGTGGCACCTACAATTCGGTCGTTTCCGGCACGTTCGACAGCTTCAATCCCTACATCGTGCAGGGCTCGCCGGCGGCCGGCCTGCAGCCATTTGGCGGCGGCCTGCTCTACGACACGCTCATGGATCAAGCGACTGACGAAGGCAGCGTCAGCCACCCGCTCATCGCCGATGCCTACAAGTACCCTACCGACTATTCCTCGGCCACCTACCGGCTCGACCCACGGGCGAAATGGCATGACGGACAGCCGATCACCACTGACGACGTGATCTGGTCGTTCCAGGTGCTGAAGGCCAACAGCCCGATGTACAGCCGCTATTTCGAAAACGTCACCGACGCCGTCGCTGTCTCGGACCGTGAGGTCGAGTTCCACTTCGACCAGAAGGGCAATCGCGAACTGCCCAAGATCCTCGGCGACCTTGTCGTGCTGCCCAAGCATTGGTGGGAAGGCACCGACGCCAATGGCAAGAAGCGCGACATCACCAAGGGGACGCTGGAGCCGCCGCTGGGCTCGGCTGCATACAAGATCGCCAGCTTCAAGGCGGGGTCGGAAATCGTCTGGCAGCGCGTCCCCGACTATTGGGGCGCCAAGCTGGCTGTGAAAATCGGTCGGGAGAATTTCGACACGCAGCACTTTACCTACATTCTTGACGACAACGCCTCCTGGGAGGCGTTCAAGAAAGGTGGCCTCGACGATATCAAGCCGGAAAACAGCTCGAAGCGCTGGGCGACATTTTATGATTTCGCGGCGATCAAGGCCGGCGATGTGATCAAGCAGGAGTTCAAGACCACCTCGCCCGAGCCGATGCAGGCTTTCATGCTCAACCAGAGACATAGGTTGTTTGCCGATCGTCTGGTCAGGGCCGCGCTCACCTACCCGTTCGATTTCGAATCGATGAACCGCACGCTGTTCTTCGGTTTCAACACTCGCACCCACAGCTATTTCCAGGGCACGGACCTAGCCTCCAGCGGCTTGCCGCAAGGCAAGGAATTGGAGATCCTGGAGAAGTACCGCGACAAGCTGCCGCCGGAAGTATTCACCCAGGAATTCAAGTTGCCGGTCTACGATTCGCCGCAGGCGGAGCGCAAATATCTGAAGCAGGCGGTCGACCTGTTCGCCCAGGCCGGCTGGGTGATCAAGGGCGGCAAGATGGTCAACGCCAAGACCGGCGAGCCATTCAAGTTTGAAATCCTAGGCTCGAATGAAACCGACCAGGTCATTTCCAGCCCCTGGATCGCCAATCTGCGCAAGATCGGCGTCGATGCGACACTGCGCATCGTCGACCCGAGCCAGTATACCAACCGCGTCAGAAATTTCGATTACGACGTCATCACAGGACAGCTCCAACAGTCGGAATCGCCCGGCAACGAGCAGCGCGATTTCTGGAGCTCCAAGGCCGCCGACACACCGGCATCGCGCAATTATTCCGGCATCAAGAACCCGGTCGTTGACGCCCTTGTCGACCGCATCATTTTTGCCACGGATCGCGATGACCTCGTCGCCACCACCCATGCGCTCGATCGCGTGCTGCTGTGGAATTACTATGTGGTGCCGCAATACTATCGCGCCGTTGTGTGGCTGGCTTACTGGAACAAGTTCGGCATCCCGGAAAAGCAGCCCGGCTACCGT
The DNA here is from genome assembly GCF_057766425.1 of Mesorhizobium sp. P160187. NCBI lineage: Bacteria > Pseudomonadati > Pseudomonadota > Alphaproteobacteria > Hyphomicrobiales > Phyllobacteriaceae > Mesorhizobium > Mesorhizobium sp. P160187. The sequence goes on along the minus strand of NZ_JBYMDX010000003.1, from coordinate 2,624,792 downwards.
GGCGCCGATATCGATTCCTGGTGGATCGATGCGGACAAGGAAAAGGCCCTGGCCGCCAAGTACAAGGGCAGCAATTGATGGCGGGGCTCCCTCGCCGCGATTTCCTGGCCCTCAGTGGCGCCGCGGCCGTTGCTGCGCTGCTGCCGGGCAAGGCTTTCGCCGCCAGCCCAACCGGCGTGAAACTGCATGGACTGTCGGCTTTCGGCGACCTCAAATACAAGCCGGACTTCACTCATTTCGACTATGTCAATGTCGATGCGCCGCAAGGTGGCGTCTTCAACTTCCTGCCGCGCAACTGGCTTGCCAACCAGACGCCGCTGACCTTCAACACGCTGAATTCGTTCGTTCCCAAAGGCGATTCGCCCCAGCGCACGGAGATGTGCTTCGATTCACTGATGGTGAGAGCGTACGACGAACCTGACGCCGTTTACGGGCTGATCGCTGACGGCGTGACGATTTCCGACGACCGCAACGACTTCACCTTCTCGCTGCGCCCGCAGGCCCGCTTCCATGACAGCACGCCATTGACGGCAGAGGATGCCGCCTTCACCTTCAAGCTGCTCAAGGACAAGGGGCACCCGTACTATTCCCTGCCGCTAACGCATCTGAATGACGCGATTGCCGTGGATGCCCACACGCTGCAGCTTAGGTTTTCCGGCAAGCAGACAAGCCGCACCATCCTCAACGTCGTCGAGTTCCCGGTCCTGTCGAAGGCGTTCTACACGGCCAACCCGTTCGATTCCTCGCAGATGAACCCGCCGTTGGGGTCAGCCGCCTACAAGGTCGGTCGCTGGTCGGCAGGGGCCTGGATCGAATATGAGCGTGTGGCTGATTATTGGGGCAACGACCTGCCGGTCAATCGCGGCCAGAACAATTTTCAGCGGATTCGCGTTGAGTTCTATCAGGACCGTAGCGTTGCCTTCGAAGCGTTCAAGAAGGGAGAAATCCTCTACAGGGAGGAATTCACCTCGCGCGTCTGGGCGACCGGCTACGACTTCCCAGCCTTCACTGCCGGCAAGGTGGTGAAGCACGAATTCCCGGCCGAAACGGTGCCTTCGATGCAGGGCACCGCCGTCAACCAGCGGCGCGAGCAGTTTCGCGACTCGCGCGTGCGGCAGGCGATCGGGCTGTGCTTCGACTTCGAATGGACGCGGCGCAATTTCTTCTACGGTTCCTATGAGCGCTCGCAATCCTGCTTCGAGAAATCCGAATTTCGCGCCGAGGGCAGACCGTCGCCACAAGAATTGGCTCTTCTTGAGCCGCTGCGTGAGCAGATTCCCGCCGAGGCTTTTGGCGAAGCCGTGATCCAGGACGCGTCGAACGGCTCCGGCCGCGACCGGCAGTTGCTTGGCAAGGCGGCCAAGCTTCTGGCCGAGGCCGGCTGGAAACGGTCCGGCAATTTCGTCGTGAACGACAAGGGTGGTCGGTTGTCCGCAGAGTTTCTTGTCGACGACGAAGTCTTCGAACAGGTCTACTCGCCCTGGGTCGAAAACATGAAGGCGGTCGGCATCGATGCCTCGATCCGGCTGGTGGATGCCGCGCAATATCAGCTGCGGCAGAATTCGTTCGACTACGACCTCGTCTCGGTCGCGGCCTCGTTTCCGGCGACGCCAACCCGTGATGACCTCGAAACCATTTTCCATTCGCGAGCAGCTACCGTATCGGGCTCTCGCAATCTGCCGGGAACGTCGAGCCCGGCCATCGACGCCCTGGTTGACGCCGCAGGTGCCGCCGAGGGTCGCGAAAGCCTGACAATTGCCATGCGCGCGCTCGACCGGGTCTTGCGTGCACGGAGGGATTGGATTCCAAGTTGGTTCCTGGCGAATCATCGAAGCGCCTATTGGGACATGTTCGGTTTTCCCGAGCGGAAACCCGATTTCGACTTCCCGGTCGAAGCGCTGTGGTGGGTCGACAAGGGCAAGGCGGCAAAAATTGGCAAAGGGTAGGCTGTTGCGCGGCACTTTACCCTCCCCCTCGTGGGGAGGGTCGGTGAGCACTTCGTGCGCAGCACGAATGGCGAACCGGGGTGGCGGTGTGACGGCGTACGCCGGATCGAGACTACCCCCACCCCGCTCCGCTTCGCGGATCGACCCTCCCCACAAGGGGGAGGGTGAAAGCTGATGGGCGCCTACATACTGCGCCGTATCCTGCTGATGATACCGACCCTGTTCGGCATCATGGCGGTTGCTTTCGTCGTCACTCAATTCGCACCGGGTGGACCGGTCGAGCAGGTCATTGCCAGCCTGACCAACCAGGGCGGCAACGATCGGCTCGGCAGTGGCGGCGGCGATGCAGGAGGTGGCGGCAATTTCGATGTGGCCGGCGATGTCGGTTCGAAGTACCGCGGCGCGCAAGGGCTCGATCCTGAATTCATCAAGAAGCTGGAAAAGCAGTTCGGCTTCGACAAACCGCCTCTCGAACGCTTCGGCATGATGCTGTGGAACTACGCGCGCTTCGATTTCGGCGACAGCTATTTCCGTGACATTTCGGTACTCAACCTGATCCTGGAGAAGATGCCGGTTTCAATCTCGCTCGGGCTGTGGATCACGCTGCTCTCCTATCTGATTTCGATTCCCCTTGGCATCCGCAAAGCGGTCAAGGACGGCTCCGCCTTCGACATCTGGACCAGCGGCGTGATCATCGTCGGCTATGCCATACCGGCCTTCCTGTTCGGCATATTGCTGATGGTGCTTTTCGCCGGCGGCTCGTTCTGGGACTGGTTCCCACTGCGTGGCATCGTCTCCGACAATTGGGACCAATTGTCGTGGCCTGACAAGATCGTCGATTATTTCTGGCACATGACCTTGCCGCTGACGGCGCTGGTGCTGTCGGCCTTCGCGACGACGACGCTGCTGACCAAGAACTCCTTCCTGGAAGAGATACGCAAACAGTATGTGGTGACGGCCCGTGCCAAGGGCCTGTCGGAGCGGCGGGTGCTTTACGGACATGTGTTCCGCAACGCAATGCTGATCGTCATTGCCGGCTTTCCAGCGGCCTTCATCTCGGCCTTCTTCACCGGCTCGCTTTTGATCGAGAACATCTTTTCCCTCGACGGTCTCGGGCTGCTCGGTTTCAGGTCCGTGTTGGCGCGCGACTATCCGGTCGTGTTCGCCAACCTCTATATATTTTCGCTGCTTGGCCTGTTCGTGACGCTGTTGTCCGACCTGATCTACACATGGGTCGATCCGCGCATCGATTTCGAGCGGAGAGACGTCTGATGACGCAGGCTGCAGCCGAGATCACACCGACAAGGATCGCCCGCCCCTGGCTGTCGCCGCTCAACAAGCGGCGCTGGCAGAACTTCAAGGCCAACAGGCGCGGCTACTGGTCGTTGTGGATATTCCTCGCTCTGTTCGTGCTGTCGCTGTTTGCCGAACTGATCGCCAACGACAGACCGATCGTCGCCTACTACAAAGGCGAGATCCTCTTCCCGGTGGCGGTCGCCTACCCCGAGGAAAAATTCGGCGGCTTCTACGCCGTCACCGACTATCGCGACCCGGTCATCCGCGACGAGATTAACGCCAATGGCTGGATGATCTGGCCGCCAATCCGCTATTCCTACCGCACCGTCAACAATGCGATCCCCGACGCCGCTCCCGCAAAACCGTCATGGGAATACGACGCGCAGAGGCGATGCAGCCAATATCCGCAAGGCGCTGCCGATCCTGACTGCATTGTCGGCAACTGGAACTGGCTGGGTACCGACGACCAGGCGCGCGACGTGCTGGCGCGCATCATCTACGGGTTCAGGATTTCCGTGCTGTTCGGGTTGATCCTGACCGCGGGTTCGTCGGTTATCGGCGTCGCCGCCGGCGCGCTGCAAGGGTATTTCGGCGGCTGGACCGACCTTCTCTTTCAACGCTTCATAGAAATCTGGTCGGCGATACCGCTGCTGTATCTGCTGCTGATCGTCGCCGCCATCCTGCCGCCGGGCTTCTTCATCCTGCTTGGGCTGATGCTGCTCTTCTCCTGGACGTCGCTTGTCAGCGTGGTGCGCGCCGAATTCCTGCGCGCGCGCAACTTCGAATATGTCAACGCGGCCCGCGCGCTTGGTGTGTCCAACCGCACCATCATGCTGCGCCATCTTCTGCCCAATGCCATGGTGGCGACGCTGACCTTCATGCCTTTTCTGGTCAGCGCCTCGATCTCGACACTGACCTCGCTCGACTATCTCGGCTTCGGCCTGCCGCCCGGCACCGCGTCGCTCGGCGAACTGCTAAAACAGGCGCAGAGTAACCTCAATGCCCCCTGGCTCGGTATATCGGGCTTCATCGTCATCTCGCTGATGCTGTCGCTGTTGGTGTTCATCGGTGAAGCAACGCGCGATGCTTTCGACCCGCGCAAGGCGTTCCGATGAGCAGCGAACTCCTGCTCTCCGTCCGCGATCTCAGCGTTGCCTTCACCCAAGGCGGCAACGAGTCGACCGCCGTCGACCACATCTCCTTCGATCTCGCCAAGGGCGAGACGGTGGCGCTTGTGGGCGAATCCGGTTCCGGCAAATCGGTCTCGGCGCTGTCGGTGCTGAAGCTTCTGCCCTACCCGACGGCCAGCCATCCCTCGGGCAAGATCCTGTTCCAGGGCGCCGACCTTTTGGCGATGAACGAAAAGCAGTTGCGCAGCGTGCGCGGCAACAAGATCACCATGATCTTCCAGGAGCCGATGACCTCGCTCAATCCGCTGCACACGATCGAGCAGCAGATCGTCGAGATCCTGGCGCTGCATCAGGGCATGGGCGACCGCCAGGCCAAGGCGCGCACGCTGGCGCTGCTCAACGAGGTCGGCATTCGCGAACCGGAAAAGCGGCTCGACGCCTATCCGCACCAGCTGTCCGGCGGCCAACGCCAGCGCGTCATGATCGCCATGGCGCTGGCCAACGAGCCTGAACTGCTGATCGCCGACGAGCCGACGACGGCGCTCGACGTCACTGTCCAGGCGCAGATCCTCGAATTGCTGGCGGGGCTGAAGAGCCGCAAGGGCATGTCAATGCTGTTCATCACCCATGATCTCGGCATTGTCAGAAAGATCGCCGACCGCGTCTGCGTGATGACCAAAGGCAAGATCGTCGAGACCGGGCCGACCAGGGACATCTTCGCCAACCCGCAGCACGCTTATACCAAGCACCTCCTGGCCGCCGAGCCGAAGGGCAAGCCGCCGGCCGCCAACGACGCCGCCAAACCGGTTATGACCGGCAAGGACATCAAGGTTTGGTTCCCGATCAAAAAGGGTTTCTTTCGCACCACCGTCGACAATGTGAAGGCTGTTGACGGAATCGACGTCACCGTACGCGCCGGCCAGACGCTAGGCGTCGTCGGCGAATCCGGCTCCGGCAAGACGACGCTCGGGCTGGCGCTGGCGCGGATGATCTCATCGACCGGCACCATCCAGTTCAATGGCAGCGACATCAACCAGCTTTCCTTCAACGCCATGCGGCCGCTGCGCCGCGAGTTGCAGATCGTTTTCCAGGACCCGTTCGGCTCGCTTAGCCCGCGCATGTCGGTCTCGGAGATCATCGAGGAAGGCTTGAAGATCCACGAGCCGAAGCTGTCGCCCGATCAACGCGACGACAAGGTCGTCGCCGTGCTGAAGGAGGTCGGGCTCGATCCGGCGACCAGGAACCGCTATCCGCATGAATTCTCCGGCGGCCAGCGCCAGCGCGTCGCCATTGCGCGCGCCATGGTGCTCAATCCACGCTTCGTCATGCTGGACGAACCGACCTCGGCGCTCGACATGAGCGTGCAGGCGCAAGTGGTCGACCTCTTACGCAATCTGCAGGCCAGGCACGACCTTGCCTATCTGTTCATCAGCCACGATCTGAAAGTCATTCGCGCCCTTGCCAATGACGTCATCGTCATGCGCAATGGCAAGATCGTCGAAGCCGGCCCTTCCGAACAGATTTTCGAGCGGCCGCAGACCGACTATACGAAGGCGCTGATCTCGGCCGCGTTCAAGATCGAGACGGCGCCGGTCGGTATCGTCAGCGAATAACAGGGAATACAATCCGCAAATGGAAAAAGGCAAAATCCTGCTTGCCGTCACCGGCTTTCATCCGCAGCGCTGGCGCGAGCTGCTGTCGGCCGAGCGCGAAGTGGTGCTGGAGCCGGACGGCGCTTCGGATCCGTCGATCACCTATGCGGTGGTGTGGAAGCAGAAGCCGAACCTACTGAAATCGCTGCCCAATCTGCGCGCAATCTTCTCGATCGGCGCCGGCGTCGACCACATCTTCGCCGATCCCGGCCTGCCCGATGTGCCGATCGTCAAAGTGGTCGCCGAGAACCTGACGCAGTACATGACCGAATATGTCGTCTGGCGCGTGCTCGACCATCACCGCCAGGGCATGCTCTATCGTGCGCAGCAGCCGAAGAAGACCTGGCACGAACCGCCGCAGCGGCCGGCCGGTGACATCTCGGTCGGCATTATGGGGCTCGGCAATCTCGGCCGCGCGGCGGCATCGGTGCTGTTGTCGCTCGGCTTTGCCGTCAATGGCTGGTCGCGGAGCGACAAGGCCATGAAAGGCGTTGCGACCTATGCCGGAGAGGCCGGGCTGATCCCCTTCCTCAACGCCACCGACATACTGGTGGTGCTGTTGCCGCTGACGCCGGACACGCACGGCATCATCAATTACGGCGTGCTGAAGGAATTGCGCAAGCGAAACGGCCTCGGCGGCTCGGTGCTGATCAATGCCGGGCGCGGCCGGCTGCAGAAGGACGCCGACATCTTGCGAGCGCTGGACGACGGCACGCTGAAGGAGGCGAGCCTCGACGTGTTCGAGGTCGAGCCGCTGCCGAAGACCAGTCCGCTTTGGAGTCACCCGAAAGTGTTCGTGACGCCGCACGCGGCGGCGACCTCCGACCCTGTCCACCTGGCGCCGAGCATGTTGCGGCAGATGGATGCCTTCGAGCGCGGCGAAAAGCTTGATAACGTGGTCGACCGCAAGGCGGGGTACTGAGGAAGTTCAGGTTCAGCTCGGCAGGGTGAACTTCTTCTGTTTGTTGGGCTTGCCGCAGTCGCGGCGGACGATCGAGCGGTTCATGGCGTCGATCTTGCCACTTGCCAGATCAGTATCGCGCTTGCTTTTGGAGCGCATATCCGGCGTGAACGGGCCGAAGCCCATCGCCGGATTGGAGAAGCTCGGCTTGGCGTCCGTCGACAGATGGTATTGCTGCGCCAGTTCGTTGCGCTGCGCCAGCAACTGGTCGCAAGGCACGTTGTCATATTGCAGCGACGATTGTACGTCCTGGTCCTGCCGCTCCGACATCGAGCTGCTGCAGCCGGCCATCGCCAGGCAGGACGCCAAGACCATCATGTTCCAGCGCATGTGTTCCTCCTCAATGCCTGCCGAGGGCTTTTCTCGGCTTGTATCCTACCTGATGCCGCGCGAGCCGCAAAAATCCTATTCACGTTTTCGAACAAGACGAGACATCAACCCTTGGACGAGGGCACCGCCAGCGCGGCAAGCCCGCCGACCGGCTGGCGGCGATCCCAGCGGATGACGGTCGGCTGCATCGACAGCACCGACAGGCCGTTTGCGGCAAGCACCCGCTCGACATAGGCTTGAGAATGGGCGTAGCGACGAGACGGCTGCAGCGCAAAACCGGCGTCGCCGCCCGCCCCGCCCTTGGCTGGCGTTTCGACGGAAAAGGCAAACAGGCCATTGGTGGCCAGAATGCCGGCGACGGTCTTCACCACGCGATCGAGCGCGCCGACATAGATGAACACGTCGGCCGCCACCACCAGATCGGCTTTCGGCCCGGCATAGGCAAAATGCTGCAGATCGGCCTTGGCGAGCAGGTCGTAGACGCCCTTGGAGCGGGCCTTTTTCAGCATGGCGGCGGAGATATCGTAGCCCTCCAGCCGTTCGGCGACCGGCCGCAGTTTCTCGCCCATCAGACCGGTGCCGCAACCGAGATCGAGCGCCAGCGAAAAGCGGCCCGGTCTTGCCGCGCGAATGGCGCGATCGAGAAACTCCGGCAGCCGGTAGCCGAGCTTGTCGACCAGCGAGTCCTCGAAAGTCTCGGCATAGTGGTCGAACAGCGTCTCGACGAAGGCGCTGGGTGGCGCTGCGGCAGCCGGCGCCTTGCCGATGAGTTGCAGCTTCAGCGCAGCACCCAGGCGATCCGCCGGGTCCAGTTTCAGCGCCGTCGCCCAGGCTTGAGCCGCCACGTCGAGCCGCTCGGCTGTCTCCTGCATCTCGCCAAGACGGAACCAGCCCGCCGCCCATTGCGGCGCCAGTTCCAGCGCGCCGAGCAGCAGCTCCGCCGCTGCCGCGTGCTCGCCCGAGCCGAAAAGCATCTCGGCATAGTCGGCGCGACGGTCGGCGGTCAGGTCGCCGGACGAGATTTTCAGCGGTTGCATGGCGATGGCCCCGCCGGCTGATGCGGCCGGTGGCTGGCTGTAGGCCGAGTCAGCAGTCTCTTGCAACAGGCTTCCCGCGCTGGAATTAGCCACTATCTTGACTGGATGCGCGCCAGCGACCTGCTCCATCCCCGGCCTGAAGGCCTTTATTGCCCATCCGGCGATTTCTTCATCGACCCGGTGCGGCCAGTCGACCGGGCGTTGATCACGCATGGCCATTCCGACCATGCCCGATCCGGCCATCGTTCGGTGCTGGCGACGCAGCAGACGCTCGACATTATGGGGTTGCGTTATGGCGAGGATTTTGCCGGGACAACGCAAGCGGCCGTGCTTGGCGAAGCGATGGCGCTGAACAATGTCAGCGTCACCTTCCATCCGGCCGGCCATGTGCTGGGCTCGGCGCAGATCGCGGTCGAGCACAAGGGCAGGCGCATCGTCGCCTCCGGCGACTACAAGCGCCAGAAGGACGCGACCTGCGCACCGTTCGAACCGGTCCAATGCGATGTGTTCATCACCGAGGCGACCTTCGGCCTGCCGGTGTTTCACCATCCGCCCGACACGGAGGAGATCGCCCGGCTGCTCAAATCGGCGGCGCAGTTTCCCGAGCGATCGCATCTGGTCGGCGCCTATGCGCTGGGCAAGGCACAGCGGGTGATGCGGCTGCTGCGCGATGCCGGTTATGACAGACCGATCTATATCCACGGCGCGCTGGCCAAGCTCAGCGAATATTACCAGAGCCAGGGCATCGACCTCGGCACGCTGGAGCCGGCAACCGTCGACAGCGGCGGCAAGCAGGATTTCACCGGGGCCATCGTTGTCGGCCCTCCATCGGCCTTCGCCGACCGCTGGGCGCGGCGCTTTCCCGACCCGATCTCATGCTTCGCCTCGGGCTGGATGCGCATCCGCCAGCGCGCCAAGCAAGGCGGCGTCGAACTGCCGCTGATCATTTCCGACCATGCCGACTGGGATGAACTGACCGCTACCGTCAAGGAGACGGGCGCCGGCGAAATCTGGGTGACGCACGGCCGCGAGGAAGCGCTGGTGCGCTGGTGCGAGCTGGAAGGCATCGCCGCCAGGCCACTGCACCTTGTGGGCTATGAGGACGAGGGCGATTGATGGTGATTTTTGATCCAGAAATCGCCGGCGCGGCGATCCTTCCCACCCCCCTCTGGCCTGCCGGCCATCTCCCCCGCAAGGGGGGAGATCAGATGTCACCTCCGCTTTCGCCAATCGCCAACCTCGCAAGATGGGCGGCAAGATCAAGGCTGCCAATCTCCCCCCTTGCGGGGGAGATGTCCAGCAGGACAGAGGGGGGTGTGCCAGAGCGCAAACCTCTGCCGTCAACGCGGTCCTTGCATCCATGAACCGCTTTGCCGAACTCCTCGACCGCTTGGTGCTGACGCCGTCGCGCAATGGCAAGCTGACGCTGCTCGTCGACTATTTCCGCAGCGTCGAGGACCCCGACCGCGGGCTGGCGCTGGCGGCGATCACCGGCGACCTCAACATTGCGGCGGTCAAGCCGGCGATGCTGCGCACGCTGGTCACCGAGCGCATGGATCCGGTGCTGTTCGGCTATTCCTACGACTATGTCGGCGACCTCGCTGAAACCGTGTCGCTGGTCTGGCCGCAAACGCCGGGACATATCCCCAACCGGGAGCCGACGCTTGGCGACGTCGTGACAAAGCTGCAGGCGGCGAGCCGCTCGGACGGACCCAAGGTGCTGGCCGGGCTGCTCGACAGCGCCGGCATTTCGGCGCGCTTTGCCATCATCAAGCTGGTCACCGGCGGCTTGCGCATCGGCGTTTCGGCGCGGCTGGCCAAACAGGCGCTGGCCGATTTCGGCAAGGTCGATGTCGCCGAGATCGAGGAGCTGTGGCACGGGCTGACGCCGCCCTATATCTCGCTGTTCGCGTGGCTGGAAGGCAAGGCCGAGAAGCCGAAGCGGACCGCACTTGCCCTGTTCAGTCCGGTGATGCTGTCGAACCCAGTCGGCGACGGCGACCTCGAAAAGCTCGATCCGGCCGCCTATGCCGCGGAATGGAAATGGGACGGCATCCGCGTTCAGGCGGTGTGCGAGGGCGGCGTGCGCCGGCTCTATTCGCGCACCGGCGACGATGTGTCCGGCGCATTCCCCGATCTCGCCCAGGCGATGAATTTTTCCGCCGCGCTCGACGGCGAATTGCTGGTCGGCGAGCCCGCGGCGACCGGCACGTTTTCGGACCTGCAACAGCGGCTCAATCGCAAGAGCGTGGCCCCGAAGATACAGCAGCAATACCCGGCCTTCATGCGCTGCTACGATGCGCTGCAGATCAACGGCGAAGATTTGCGCGCGCTACCTTTCCGCGAGCGGCGGGCCCGTCTTGAGGCCTTCATCACAACGCTGGACCCGCACCGTTTCGATCTGTCGCCATTCGTCGAATTCCGGGATTGGCAAACGCTGGAGGAACTGCGCCGCGCGCCGCCGCACCCGATTATCGAAGGCGTGATGCTGAAGCGCTGGGATTCGCCCTATCTCGCGGGACGGCCGAAAGGGCCGTGGTTCAAGTGGAAGCGCGATCCGCACACGGTCGATGCTGTGCTGATGTATGCGCAGCGCGGCCATGGCAAGCGGTCGAGCTTTTATTCCGACTATACGTTCGGCGTCTGGTCGGGGCCGGAAGGCGCGGAGGAATTGGTGCCGGTCGGCAAGGCCTATTTCGGCTTCACCGACGAGGAGTTGAAGCAGATCGACAAATTTGTCCGCGACAATACGGTCGAGCGTTTCGGCCCGGTGCGCTCGGTGCGCGCCGACCGCAGCCAAGGCCTGGTGCTGGAGGTGGCGTTCGAAGGTCTCAACCGTTCGACCCGCCACAAATCCGGCGTTGCGATGCGATTTCCCCGCATCTCACGGCTGCGCTGGGACAAGCCGACCGCCGAAGCCGACCGCATCGAGACGCTGCAGGCGCTGCTTGATCGCTAGGCGGCGCTTACGGTTCGATCGAAACGCGGATCTCGTAGATGTCGACCGCCTTGCCCTGCTTGTCGAAGTCGGAGTTGATGGCGATGCTGCCGGCCGCGCCCGGGGGCTTGTCGGGGAATTTCACGTCGAACAGATATTCGTTACGCTGCTGGCCGACCGCATAGCGCTTGCGGCCGCAGTCGCCGAGATCGCCGAAATTGCAGTCGACGGAGATCTGCGTGTCCTTGCCGTCCTCGGCGCGGGCGACGATGTCGAACACGGCATGTTTGCCGGCAAGCTTCTCCAGCACGCCCTGCCCGACATCGAAGCTGATGGCCGAGCCGGAAGCACCGGAGCGGATGCGCAGGAAGGAGCCGGTGTCGTCCTGCACGACATCGGCCTTGGCGTCGGACGGGGTCGCCACATGCGTTGGATCGGTGGGTGTAAACACGTTGATCCAGTCGCGCGTCTGTTCGGCGACACCAGGCTGCTGCGGCGCGCCAGGCTGCTGCGGCTCAGTTGTATCGGCAGGCGGCGTGAAGTCGTCATCGTCGACGGTCGGCGGCGCTTCGGGCGGCGCCGTGTCGAGCTGCGCCGGCGTCTTGAAGACCCCGGTCTGCACGGCGAAATAGAGGCCGATGCCGGCGGCGGCGAGCAACGTCACGCCAAAGAAGATCGCCGTCAGCGGCAGGCGGCGGCCCCTTATCCGCCTTTCATCACGGTCAGGCGCCACTTCCGCCGCGGCCTCGGCCGGCGCGGAATCGGCCATATCGATCGCCGGGGCGCCGGGCAGCGTGGCGTCAGGCATGATGTCGGGGACGACCGGCAGCACGCGCGAACGCGGCGCGTCGGATGCCTCGGGCTGAACCGGTTCATCAACGACGATCGCCGGCGACGGTCCGGCCGCGACACCTGTCGGGGCATCGACCGCGGGCGCTTCGGCGGCGCCCTGTACGGCGTCTTGCGGCTGCGCAACGCGTTGCGTCAGCGCGGTATCTTGTGTCTGCGCAGCGCTCTGCGTCTGCGCGGCGACATCGGGGACCGCGGGCAGGAATTCGGATTCGATCTCGGCGATCTTTTCCTGCACCGCCTTACGGCGCTTGATGGCGGCTTCCACCGTCACGCCGGGATTGGCCTGGAGCACGCGGTCGAGCGCCGCGAAAGCCGACCGATAGACCCGCTCGCGAAATGCCCGGTCCTCGGCGTTGCCTTTCTCGAAGGCGTTGCGGATCGCTTTTTCGATCGCGTCCAAGCGAATTCCCCTGTCCGTTCGCTTACATTGCCATGATCGTTAGCCGCAGGCGACCAATCAATCAACGGGCGAGCGCCCGCATTCTGCCTTACAGGCCTGTTCAACGCCCATTTCGATGCCTTTTAGCAATAAAATCAGTCCGTTTGCCGCCTTGCCGGGCGATTTGCGCGCAGTCCGGCGCGACGTCTCCGCGTAATCGAAAAAGCAAACGAGGCGATGGCTTATTCCGCGCCAATGGAAAATGACGGGACGAATTGCCGGATCCAGCCTTGAAATCACGGTTGCCCATCTTGAATTAGCGGCCGGTTGAGTCTATCACCCAGCCGATCCTGGAGGCTTCGCGCTTCCTGGGCCGCTTTAGCTCAGTTGGTAGAGCACATCATTCGTAATGATGGGGTCAGGTGTTCGAGTCACCTAAGCGGCACCAGTTCTCCATCCGACGCAAGCGTGACGGCAGGTGCAAGGCTAATGCACGTCACTCCCTACGCCAACACCGGCACTTCCTGTCTGCCTCGTCGACATGCGCCATATGGCCGCCGCCACAGGATTGCGTCGTCAGACGCTTGACCATCGACTATGCTGCATCGCGCAAGATCGACAGCCTAGAGAACCCGACAATACAAGCATAATTTATAAGATACAAAACCACTATCTTAGAATAATCTTCGTCAATTTTGACCTATATCAGACACTACGGATTATAGTTGTGTAATTAAACCGTGCCTTTCTGACATGGTACTACTGCTCATGCAGCATTGCGGACGTGAAAAACCCTCAGCGACGCAACGCACTCGCAAATCATACCCATTTTTAGCACTAACTCACACAAATATTACAGCTCGATAGATATTTTGTGTTGCACTGCACCATTGCCCGGTTGCACCATTTCTTGGGGGATTTGGTACTGGGAAGTGCGCCGTGGAGGATTCCGCCAAGTTGATCAGCTTGAATTTTTCGCTGGCCAGCACCGATTTCGAGGCTGCCCCGCGCACAAGGCGCGGGTTTGATGTTGTCGGCGCACTCTCGACGCTGGCAGGCCTCGACCTGAGGCCCGGAATGCAGGGCCGCTGGCTTCATCGGAGATTTCAGACCGGCGGAAATGGCTGATGGCGGTCGCGCGTGACAATCAGTTGGACGCTCTGCGGGCCATCGCTGTCACGATGGTTCTCTATTCCCATTTCCTTGCACCCAACGGGTCCTCCTTTTGGGGCCACATCGGGGTGCGGCTTTTTTTTGTGCTGAGCGGCTTCCTGATCACACGACTGCTGCTCGAAGCGCGCGACGCGGCCGAATTCAAAGCCGGCCCTGCATTGAGTTCCTTCTACATCAGGCGCGCGCTGCGCATATTCCCGCCCTATTTCGCCGTGCTTGGGTTCGTCTGGCTGACCGATCTGGAGCAGTCCAGTGGATCGCTCGTCTGGCATGCGCTTTACCTGTCGAATTTTTGGTACGCGCTGCGCAACGAATGGACGCCCTGGCTACTCTGCCATTTCTGGAGCCTGAGCATCGAGGAGCAGTTCTATATCGCCTGGCCGCTGGTCGTGCTTCTCGCACCCCGCCGGCGGGTGGAAGCGATCACTATCGGCGTCATCCTGTTGTCGCTGGCCTATCGCTTCTACTGGCCGATCACCGCCACCCCGGCGCTAGCGCGCGACCTGCTGCCGCCAGCATCGATGGACGCGCTGGCGTTTGGTGCTTTGCTTGCCTGCCGGCGGACCAGAGGCGCCGGCCTGCCGCAATGGATGCGGCTAGGCTGGCCAGCCCTTGCGGCTGTCTTCCTGGCGATTGAGTGGCTTATCCCTGCGCCGGCCGATCCTATGCTGGAATGGGCCCGCTGGGCGTTGCTGCAGATCCTGCCCCTGGTGCCGCTGGTGGCCGTTGTCGCCGCCTGTTCAGCCGGCCTTGGCGGCGTCCTCGGCAGGGTTTTCGAACTGCCACCGCTGCTGTCACTGGGCCGCATCAGCTACGGCGTCTATCTTTACCATCCGATCCTTCTGTCGCTCGCCGTCAAGTCACAGCCCTGGATCCCGCTCAATGTCTCGGAGCAGGGGCCAGGGCGTTTCCTGGTCGCGAGCGCCGCCACGATCGCCGTCGCTTCGATCTCGTGGACGGCTTTCGAAAAGCCGCTCAACGGCCTCAAGCGCCGCTTCCCCTATGTAGCGCGCCGCCGCTCCCAGGCACGCTCTGGCGATGCCGGCTGGCTCGGCAGGGCGGCGGACGCCTATCCCGGCGGATCCCCCGATGGCCGCGCCGCACTCGAACTCCGGCGAACGGATGCGCAGAGATGACCACCGCGCCGCTCGTCTCCGTCCTGCTGCCGGTCTACAATGCCGGGCCTTATCTCACCGCTGCGCTGGAGAGCATTCTGCGGCAAGACTACGATCGCCTGGAGGTCATCGCTATCGATGACGGATCGACTGACAACTCGCTCGAGATTCTCGAACGATACCGCCGGGCAGACAATCGCGTTTCTGTCATCTCGCGTGAGAACCGCGGCCTCGTCGCCACCCTCAATGAAGGGCTACGACTGGCCCAGGGCGAGCTTGTTGCGCGAATGGATGCGGACGATGTCGCCTATCCCCGGCGCCTCTCGCGCCAGGTCGCACTGTTCGAGCGGCGGCCCGATCTCGGCTTCTGCGGCGCCTGCGTCGATACCTTGCTTCACGGCCGTATCGCCAAAGGCAGGCTAGACCCGGTGTTCCGGCTCGGCCGGCTCGACATATTGTCGATGTTCTTTACGATATTCTTACATCCGACGGTGATCTACAACAGGAATGTCATTGGGAACAACGATCTCTATTACGATCCCAAATATAGACATGCCGAGGATTTTGATCTCTTCAGACGGCTTGCCGGCCGTTTCCCGGCGACCATATTGCCCGATAGCCTGCTCGTCTATCGCATCCATGCGGGAAGCGTAACCATGCGGCATGCCAAGGAAATGCGCAGGACGCATTTGCGGATCGTGGCCGAAAATCTCGAGCGTGAGGGGCTTGCGGAAACCACAGCGGATCTGCGCGACATCGGCGAGGCCGTCTCTTTCGACACGGTTTCGCGCGCAGCCGATTTCATCCGTGCGCTCGAAGAGCGGATTTCCGAGCTGCCGACCGACACACGGCCAAGCTTCGAGGCAGGCGCGCTGAACCTGTTCTATTTCCTCTACCAACTCGTCGGCGACGAAGGAGAACCGCCGCTGACCCACGAATTGCTCACGCGGACGGCGAGATGGAATTTCATCCGGCGCCGCGAACAATATGCGCTGCGTCCCGGCGTCTGGGCGCCTTGGCTCAGCCTGCTCTCGATAAGGGCCGGAAAGCGGGCGGACGCGGTGGCCTACTTCTTCAAAACCACGCCGGCCGAAGCGGTGCTTGCGCGTTATCAGCGGGGACTGGTATGACCGACAGGCCCCACCCGCTCCTGCGCGATCACCAGTTTGCGAGTGCGCCGGTCCCGACATCTCCCCGATCGGAGCGGCCGTCGCTCGAGGTCAGTTTCATCGTCTGCACGCGCGACCGCGCCGCTGTGCTGGAGGCTTGCATAGCCTCGATCCAGGCCGCATGCCGGGTGCACGCCACCTTCGCGGCAGAGTTGGTGGTGGTCGATAATGGTTCACGGGACGGCACGTCAAAGCGGCTGGCCGCTATCGCCGAAACTTCCGACATCCCAGTCACAGCCGTCTCGGAGACTCGCCCCGGACTAGCCGCTGCCCGCAATGCCGGATTGGCGCGAGCGCGAGGCCGCGTGCTGGTCTTCGTCGACGACGACTGCAAGCTCGACCGCGACTATCTCCGCGACCTGGAGCGGCACTACCGGAGTGGCGAGAAGTGGCTGATCCGCGGCGGCCGGGTCGAACTCGGTGATGCCCGGGACCTGCCCTTCACCATAAAGCTCTGCGAGGCAAGCGAGCGGCTGACCCCGGCGGTCCACCCCGGCGGCTTCGTGCTCGGCTGCAACATGACCATGCACCGCGACGTCGCGGCCCGCATCGGGTCGTTCGACGAACGCTTCGGCGCTGGCGGCCCGCTACGCTCGGCTGAAGATACTGATTATCTCGTGCGGGCGATGCTGCTCGGCATGCCGGTCGAGTATGTGCCCGACATGACGGTCTTGCATCATCACGGCCGGCGAGACCGCAAATCGATCGACAGGCTGCACCGCGACTATAGCCTCGGTAATGGTGCGCTGTGCCTGAAACATGTCCGCCACGCCCCTTGGCTGCTTCGCCATGTCTATTGGTCCGCGCGGGCCGCGTTCAGGGAACTGGCGGGCCGTCCTCGCTTTGACCGCGACCTCGATCTGTCGCACTGGCCTATTGTCGTAATGAATCTGGCAGGTGCCGCCAGATTTGCGCTGCTCGTCATGATGGGATGGCCAAAACGGCTGCCGCTGCGCCACGACCGAGAAGCCAGCGAAGCCAATGCGGAGGCCAGAGCGCGATAATGTCACTGATTCCGTCAGCCCTGCCAATGCTGCGCCGCGCGCTTGGTGGCAGGCTGTTGCGGCTCGTTCCCGTCGTGGTGGGGCTCGGGCTTGCGGGCGCCGCGCTGGAAGGCCTCGGCATCGGTCTCATCATTCCGCTGCTCGGCATCATTATGGGACGTGGCGAAACATCAGGCATGGCCGGTTTCTCCGCCCTCCTCCAGCAGGTTGGAGCGGACCTCGGCGAGCGCCAGCGGCTGATCGCCATTTCGGCCGCGATCCTCGGTTCGATCGTACTGAAAAATGTCTTTGCCTTCGCCAACACTCTGCTGACCAGCTACATCTACGGCAAGGCAGGTTATTCGATCCGTAGCGCACTGTCGGAGCAGTTGCTCAGGGTCGGCTACCCCTTTTTCCTGCAGCAAAGCCCCGGGCGGCTGCTCAACATCATCTCCAACGAATCCTGGCGAGCATCCGACGCTATCCAGGCCCTGCTCGGCGCGATCGTCAGTGCCTCGGCCGCCGTCATCCTGCTCGCCTTCCTCCTGCTCCTCTCTTGGCAGATGACGCTGCTGGTGACTCTAGGGCTGGCGCTTGTCCAGCTGGCGCACGGGGTTTTGTCGTCCAATCTGAAGGCGCCGAGCCGCAGCGTCGTCTCGCGCAACAGCGCACTGGCGTCGCAGATGCTGCATCTGGTGCATGCCGGGCGCCTGATTCGCATCTTCGGGCAGGAGAACCGCGAAAAGGCGGTCTTCGCCAAAGCGTCCGACGGGGTGCGGCGGGCGGCTTTCGTGCTTTCAATCCGCCAGGGCGTCTTGCCGCCACTGACCGAGGTATTGCACGCAATGCTGTTCCTGGCGGTGGTGATCGGAGCCTGGCTGGCGAATGTAAGCTTCCCGCTGACCGTCGCCTTCCTCATCCTGCTCTACCGACTGCAGCCGCATATGCGGGCCTTGCAGATGTCCTGGAGTCAGTTGCAAGGCATGAGCGGCTCGCTGGAGGAGGTACAATGGCTGCTCGATCCTTCCGACAAGCCCGAGGCGCCGCAGGGCAGCCTGCCGTTCGACGGCTTGCGCCAAGGGATCAGCTTCGATGATGTGAGCTTCGCCTATTCCGGTCCCCTGTCAGGCCCCGACGCGCGCGAGGCGGTGCTGCATAAGGCGGTGTTCGATATCCGCAGCGGCCGCTCGACGGCGCTGATCGGCCGCTCGGGCGCCGGCAAGACGACGATCGTCAATCTCCTGTGCCGCTTCGTCAAACCCGACAGCGGCAGGATCCTCGTCGATGGGGCACCGCTCGATGAAGTGGACCCAAGCCAGTGGCGGCGGAACATTGCCCTGGCCAGTCAGGAGCTGGAACTGGTCGATGGCACCATTTTTGAAAACATTATCTACGGCTACGACACGGCGTCGGCCAGCGACGCCATGCGCGCCGCAAGGCTGGCCGAGGCACATCAATTCATCGAGCACCTGCCGCAGGGTTACGCGACGCTGGTCGGATACCGGGGCATCAACCTGTCAGCCGGACAAAGGCAAAGGATCGCCCTGGCGCGGGCGCTGGTGCGCGATCCCGATATTCTCATCCTCGACGAAGCCACCAGTGCGGTGGATGGGTTGTCAGAAGCCGCTATTGTCGAGACGCTGAAGTCGCGGGCCGGCCGCCGCACCACCATTGTCATCAGTCATCATTACAGCACCATATCGTTCTGCGACGACGTGGTGATCTTGAGCCGCGGTCGGGTGAAAAAACAGGCCCCCTTCGCAACCCTGGCAATGCTCAGCATGGACGAGCTTTACCAGCACGGAGCGGGTGAGTGATGGGGCGCACCCCAACCTGCGACGCGGCTTACGCCCGGCAGCTCGCAGATCGCGATCAATCCTGCCGGCAAACCACCGCCGCGACGCATTTCCGATTGTTCAAAAACAATTCTCGGTGAGAGGTCAGGCGGCCTTCTTCTTCGCCAGCCGCGCCTTGATCGAGGCGACGTCGGCGCGCGGCGTCGCGGCGAACAGCGTCCTGGTGTAGTTGTGCTTGGGGTCGGCGAAGACCTCCTCGCGCGAGCCGTATTCGACGGCTTCGCCGAAATACATCACCATCACATCGTCGGCGATGTAGCGCACGACCGACAGATCGTGGCTGATGAAGACATAGGTCAGCTGGAATTCGTCCTGCAGGTCGGCGAGCAGGTTGAGCACCTGCGCCTGCACCGAAAGATCGAGCGCGGAGACCGGTTCGTCAAGCACCAGCAGGCTCGGGTTCAGCATCAGCGCGCGGGCAATGGCGATGCGCTGGCGCTGGCCGCCCGAGAACATGTGAGGATAGCGATTGTAGTGCTCGGTTCCGAGGCCGACTTTCTTCAGCATCCTCATGGCGAGGTCGCGCCGCTCTTCGGCCGGCTTGTCGGTGTTGATGAGCAGCGGCTCGCCCAGCACATCTCCGATCTTTTGGCGCGGATTGAGCGATCCGTAAGGGTTCTGGAAGACGATCTGCACCTTGCGGCGCATCTCCCTGGTCAGGCCGTTCCTTGCGATGTCGACCTTGTTGCCGTCGATGAACAGTTCGCCCGACGTTGCCGGATCGATCAGCGTGATGATGCGCGCCAGCGTTGACTTGCCGCAGCCCGATTCACCGACGATGGCCAGCGTCTTGCCCTTGTCGACGCTGAACGAGACGCCCTTGACCGCATGCACGGTGCGCGCGCCGCGAAACAGGCCGCCGCCGACGTGATAGTCGCGCACGATGTCCTTGCCTTCGACGACCTTGATGCTCATCAGACGCCCCCGGCAGCCGGTTCGAACAGCATGTCCGAGACGGTCGGTAGCCGGTCGCCGACGGCATTTTCCGGCAGCGCCGACAAAAGCGCGCGGGTGTAATTGCTCTTCGGCGATTCAAACAGCGACAGCACGTCGGCCTCTTCCATCTTGCGGCCCTTGTACTGGACGATGACGCGGTCGGCGGTCTCGGCGACGACGCCCATATTGTGGGTGATCATGATCAGGCCCATGCCGTATTGGACCTGCAGCGAGACCAGCAGGTCGAGAATCTGCTTCTGGATGGTAACGTCGAGCGCGGTGGTCGGCTCGTCGGCGATCAGAAGCTTGGGATTGCAGGCGATGGCGATGGCGATCATCACCCGCTGGCACTGGCCGCCCGACATCTGGTGCGGGAACGAGTTCAGCCGTTCGGCCGGCTCGGCAATGCCGACCTGCGTCAGCAATTCGATGGCGCGCTCGCGACGCTGGGCCTTGTCCATGCCCATATGGAAGCGCAGCACTTCCTCGATCTGGAAGCCGACGGTGAAGCACGGATTGAGACTGGCCATCGGCTCCTGGAAGATCATCGACATGTCCTTGCCGACGATCTTGCGACGGTCGGCCGGGCTCATCTTCAGAAGATCGCGACCGTTGAAGCTCATCTGGTCGGCAGTGACCGTCGCCGTCCACGGCAACAGCCCCATCACAGCCAGCATCGACACCGACTTGCCGGAGCCGGATTCGCCGACGATGGCCAGCACTTCACGTTCGTTCACATGGAGCGAGACGCCATCGACCGCGCGGAACGGGCCGGATGCGGTCTGGAACTCGACGACGAGATTGCGGATGTCGAGCAGCGCCATTACGACCTCCTCAGCTTCGGATCGAGCGCATCGCGCAGACCGTCGCCGATCAGGTTGATGGCAAGCACGGTGATGAGGATGGCCAGACCGGGGAAGGTCACCACCCACCAGGCGCGCAGGATGAATTCACGCGCCGAGGCGAGCATGGTGCCCCATTCCGGCGTCGGCGGCTGGGCACCAAGGCCGAGAAAGCCGAGAGCGGCCGCCTCCAGGATGGCGTTGGAGAAGGACAGCGTGCCCTGGACGATCAGCGGCGCCAGGCAGTTGGGCAGGATGGTGCGCAGCATAAGCCTTATATGGCCGGCGCCGGCGACCTTGGCGGCGACCACATATTCGCGGCTCTTTTCGGCCATGACGGCAGCGCGCACCAGACGGGCAAAGTGGGGTTGCAGGACAAGCGCGATGGCCAGCATGGCGTTGAACAGGCCGGGGCCGAGGATGGTGACCAGAACCAGCGCCAAGAGCAGCGACGGGAAGGACAGGATCAGATCCATGACCCGCATGATCGCCACGTCGACCCAGCCCCGGAAATAGCCGGCCAAAAGGCCGAGCGTGATGCCGCCGACAAGCGCCAGCGTGACCACGACGGCGCCGATGAGCAGCGAGAAACGCGCGCCATAGAGCAGACGCGAGAGCATGTCGCGGCCGACCGCGTCGGTGCCAAGCAGATATTCCATGCTGCCGCCTGCCTGCCAGGCCGGCGGACGCAGGAAAGCTGTCTTGTCCTGGATGTCGGGCGCATAGGGTGCCAGCAGCGGTGCAAAGAGCGCGGCCAGCACCAAAAGGATGAAGACGAACAGGCCGATGACGGCGCCGCGGTTTACCGAGAAATAGTGCCAGAAGGTCCTGAAGCCGGTCAGACGGTCAGGGTTGCCGGCGGCCATCGGGGCGATTTCGGTCGACTGGCTCATCACGCCGCCCTGATGCGCGGGTTGATGACGGCATAAAGCACGTCGACGATCAGGTTCACCGCCATGACGATAAGGGCGATCAGCAGCAAGCCTGACTGCACGACGACATAGTCGCGCTTGGATATGGATTCGACCATCCACTTGCCGATGCCCGGCCAGGCGAAGATGGTTTCTGTGAGAATGGCGCCGGCGAGCAGGGTACTGACCTGCAGGCCGATGGTGGTGACCACCGGGATCAGCGCATTGCGCAGCGCATGCACGCCGATGACGCGGGACGACGACAGGCCCTTGGCGCGGGCGGTCCGCACATAGTCTTCGCCCAGCACTTCGAGCATGGCCGAGCGCGTCTGGCGCGCGATCACCGCCAGCGGGATGGTGCCGAGCACAATTGTCGGCAGCACCAGGTGACTCAATGCCGAGCGGAAAGCATCCCACTTGCCGTAGAGCAGGCTGTCGAGGGTCAAGAAGCCGGTGATCGGCTTGATAAAGAACTGAAGGCCGATGCGGCCTGAAACCGGGGTCCAGCCGAGATAGCCGGAGAAAAAGATGATCAGCAGCAGGCCCCACCAGAAGATCGGCATGGAATAGCCGACGAGGGCGGTGCCCATAAGCCCCTGGTCGAACCAGGAGCCGCGTTTGACCGCAGCAATGATGCCGGCCGGTATGGCCAGCACCATGGCGAAGATCATGGCGAAGACGGAGAGCTCGATGGTTGCCGGGAACAGCGTCATGAAATCTTCGATGACCGGCCGCTTGGACGAAATCGACACGCCGAAATTACCGGTCGCGGCATCGCGGACATAATGCGCGTATTGCTCCCAGATCGGCAAATTGTAGCCGAACTGTTCCTTCAGTTCCGCGTAACGCTCGGGCGACACGCCATGCTCGCCGGCCATGGCAAGAATGGGATCGCCGGGCAGCAGCCTGACGAAAGCGAAGGCGCAGATGGTGATGCCGATCAGCGTCGGCAGCACCAAGACGATTTTATTTAGGAGATATCGGAGCATCTTGAAAAGCGGGCGGCGCCTGATTGCGCGCCGCCCGCCTAACAGTTCTATTCGGCCTTGTCGACGCCGTCGAAGCGATGAATGCCGAGCGGGTCCATCATGAAGCCGCTGACATTCTTGCGCACGACTGCGTAGACTTGGCTGTGTGCCATGAGGAAGGCCGGAGCCTGCTTCTGGAAGACAACCTGCGCCTCTTCATAGAGCTTGGTGCGTTCGGCCTGGTCGCTGGTCTTCTTGGCCTTCTGGATCAGATCCTCGAAGTCCTTGTCGCACCAGCTGGAGTAGTTCGACACGCCGATAGCCGAGCAGGCGAACAGCGTGGCGAAGAAATTGTCCGGATCGCCATTGTCACCGGTCCAGCCGATCTGGAAGGCGCCCGGGCGTTCCTTCTTCTTGCCTTCTTCGCGGTACTTCGTCCACTCGTAGCTGACGATTTCCGCCTTGACGCCGACCTTGGCCCAGTCAGCCTGGATCAGTTCGGCGGCGCGCTGGAAGTTCGGGTTGTAGGGACGGACGCGGTCGGAGGCCCAAAGCTGGATCTCCTTCAATCCGGCATCGGCCAGCACCTTCTTGGCGGCTTCCGGATCATAGGCGTCGGACTTCACGTCCTTGTTCCACGACCACATGGTCGGCGGGATCAAGTTTACGGCCGGCGTGGCGCCAGCGTCCTGGAACAGCGACTTGATGAGCGATTCCCGATCGATCGCCTGGTTGAGCGCATGGCGCACTTCAGGCTTGTCGAGCGGCGGGATGGTGGTGTTGTAGCTCATATAGCCGATGTTGAGGCCAGCCTGATCCATCAGGGTCACGTCGGCGTTGGCCTTGATCGTGCCGATGTCGGCAGGATTCGGATAGGGCGCGATATCGCATTCGCCGGCGAGCACCTTCTGGATGCGGGCGGTGGCGTCAGGCGTGATCGCGAAGACGAGATCGTCGATCTTTTCCTTGCCCTTGAAGTAGTCCGGGTTGGCCGCATAGCGGATGACCGAATCCAGCTGGTAGTCGACGAACTGGAACGGACCTGTACCGACCGGCTTGGTCGAGAAGTCGGCCATCTTGCCGTCTTTTTCCAGCTGGTCGGCATATTCCTTCGACACGATCGAGGCGAAGTCCATGCCGAGATTGGCCAGCATCGGCGCGTTCGGCTCGGTCAGCGTCAGCTTCACGGTCAGGTCATCGACCTTTTCCCACTTGGCGACGTATTTCGGCATGTCCATGCCGGTGTAGTAGTCCCAGGTCAGGTTCGGCAGGTACTTCTCGCCGTTCCAGGGGTTTTCCTTGTTGAACTGGCGATCGAACGAAAAGACGACGTCGTCGGCATTGAAATCACGCGTCGGCTTGAAGAAATCCGTCGTCTGGAACTTCACGCCCGGATGCAGGTGGAAAGTATAGACCAGACCGTCGTCCGAAATCTCCCATTTGTCGGCGAGACCGGGCACAACTTCGGTGCCGCCATGCTTGAACTCGACCAGGCGCGAATAGACGGTGCGCGACGAGGCGTCGAAGTCGTTGCCGCCCGTCGTGGTACCCGGGTCGAAGTTGGCCGGCGAGGCCTCCGAGCAATAGACCAGCGTCTTGGCATTGGCCACACCGCCGAGGACGCTTGCAGCCAGCAACGCGGCTGCAAAAGTCAGTTTCTTTCTCATTGAGCACTCCCTGATGTTCTTCCAAGCCCCTCTATAGGCTCGCGAAGCGCGCATATAAGCACCGTTTTTCCGGCTTTGGAACACCCTGTTTGCCTACCCCACCGTAAGCAGAAAATATTTCTCGGTCTTTGACGAACTGCAGAAACAAATAGCAAAATCTGCTAATCACGGGATTGTTAACGACCGCATTTTTTCATTGATCGCAGCAATCCTAAGCCAAAAATCCACAAGCCTGGGTTTCGCCACCGAGATGACAGGACGGCATTGCCTGAGCTGGCATCGCGGGAAGGATTTCGACGGCAAACCTTTGCCGTCCTGCCGCTGGGGCAAGACTTGCACGGCCGCCGATAGTCGCAATAGATAGATGACACGCTGGATTTTCCGGGAATCCGCGACATCGCTGCAGCGGAGGACGCCTCACCACATCGAGGCGGCGCAGCAGGAGCAGGCAACAGAACGACCCAGGGAGGCTAGAGGTGGCGAAAGCAACAAAGACAACGGCCCCGGCGAAAGCAAAAGCGGCGAAAGCTTCAAAACCGGCCGCCGCTGCCGCCAAGTCGAAAGCGCCACCGGCCAAAGCCACTCCCGCCGTCAAGCCAACGGCAACCTCGACGCAGGCGAAGGCAAGCGCCAAGCCGGCGGCGAAACCTGCGGTCAACCGCGCTGGGAAGACAGCACCCGCTGCAAAGCCCGCCCAGCCGCCAGCCGCCAAGACAGCCGCGGCGAAGCCCGCCTCGAAGCCGTCGACGGGCGTGGCCAAAAAACTGCCGAATACGCTGACGGCGCTTGCCGCGGGGTTGCCGGAAAAGCCATGGCTAAAAAGCTATTCGAAAGTCGTGCCGGCGGAGATCGGCGCCCTGCCCTACAGTTCGATCGGCGACTTCCTCGTCGGCGCCTGCAAGCAGTTTTCCGGCCAGCCGGCATACGTCTGCATGGGCAAGTCGATCTCCTATGCCGAACTCGAGCGGCAATCGGCCGCCTTCGGCGCCTATTTGCAATCGAAGGGCCTGCAGAAGGGCGCACGCGTGGCGCTGATGATGCCGAATGTGCTGCAATATCCGGTGGCGATGATGGCCTTGCTTCGCGCCGGCTATGTCGTGGTGAACATCAATCCGCTCTACACGCCGCGCGAGCTCGAACATCAGCTCAAGGATTCCGGCGCGCAGGCGATCGTCATTCTGGAGAATTTCGCCAGCACCCTGGACGCGGTGATTGCCAGGACGGCGGTCAAGCATGTGGTGGTCGCGGCGATGGGCGACATGCTCGGCGCCCTCAAGGGCACGATCGTCAACCTCGTCGTGCGCCGGGTGAAGAAGATGGTGCCGGCCTGGTCGCTGCCCGGCCATGTCAAGTTCAATGCGGCGGTGAAAGCCGGCGCCGGCATCGCCTTCAAACCGGCCAAGATGGAAGCCAGCGACGTCGCCTTCCTGCAATATACCGGCGGAACCACGGGGATTTCCAAGGGTGCTGTGCTGCTGCACTCCAATGTGCTGTCCAATGTCGCGCAGAACACGCTGTGGCTGCAGGACGCCTATGCGATCAAGCCGAAACCGGCGCATCTCAACTTCATCTGCGCACTGCCGCTCTACCATATCTTCGCGCTGACGGTGAACGCGCTGATGGGCATGCAGCAGGGCGCCCAGAACGTGCTCGTTCCCAACCCGCGCGACATTCCCGGCTTCGTCAAGGAGCTGCAGAAATACCCGATGCACATTTTCCCCGGCCTCAACACGCTGTTCAACGCGCTGCTCAACAACGAGGATTTCCGCAAGCTCGACTTCAAGCCGCTGATCATGACGCTGGGTGGCGGCATGGCGGTGCAGAAGGGGGTTGCCGAGCGCTGGAAGGCGCTGACCGGCAATTCGATCACCGAGGGCTACGGGCTATCGGAGACCTCGCCCGTGGCCACCGCCAACAAGTTCAGCGACAGCAATTTCACCGGCACGATCGGCCTGCCGCTGCCGTCGACCGAGATCGTCATCCGCGACGATGACGGCAACAACCTGCCGCTCGGCGAAGTCGGCGAGATCTGCATCCGCGGGCCGCAAGTCATGGCCGGTTACTGGAACCGGCCGGACGAGACCGCCAAGGTGATGACCAAGGACGGCTTCTTCAAATCCGGCGACATGGGCTTCATGGACGAGCGCGGCTACACCAAGATCGTCGATCGCAAGAAGGACATGATCCTGGTCTCCGGCTTCAACGTCTATCCCAACGAACTCGAGGAAGTCGTCGCCCAGCATCCGGGCGTGCTCGAAGTGGCGGCGGTCGGCGTGCCGGACGAGCATTCGGGCGAAGTGCCGAAGCTGTTCGTGGTCAAGAAGGACCCGGCGCTGACCGTCGAGGCGCTGACCGCCTACTGCCGCGAGAACCTGACCGGCTACAAGCGGCCGAAATACATCGAGTTCAGGACCGAGCTGCCGAAGACGCCGGTGGGCAAGATTTTGCGCCGGGCGCTGCGGGAATAATTTGAACGGCGAGCCTGGCGACGGCGGGATGGCGGACGATAGTCGGCGTCCCGATGCAGTAGTGTTCATCAAGGCGAACCTGCGGCTTGCGCCCGTTCCCGCCCTTCGTGAAATCCAGCTCTATACGGCTCATTCCGGCAGCGGCCTGAGGCGGCTTGTCGAGTGGCGAGCTCATGGACCGGAAGACGGCAGCCAGACCGAGGAGCACGAAGCTGAGCCGCAGCCGCCCTACTGGGCCTATGCCTGGGCCGGCGGCGCCGTGCTGGCGCGCTATATACTCGACCATCCGCAAATCGTGGCCGGTCACCGCGTGCTCGACCTCGGCGCCGGCTCGGGCCTCGTCGGCATCGCCGCCGCCAAGGCCGGCGCCAGCGCGGTGATCGCGGCGGAGATCGATCGCAACGGCGTCGCCGCGATCGGCCTCAACGCGTTGGCCAACGGCGTCGAGATCACCATTGTCGACCAGGATATCACGACGGGCCCGCCGCCAGCGGTCGACCTCGTGCTTGCCGGCGACGTGTTCTACGGCCGCGAGGTTGCTCTGCGGATGATCCCGTTCCTCGACCGCTGCCTGGCAGCCGGCATCGAGGTGCTGGTCGGCGATCCCCGCCGCGCCGATCTGCCGCTGTCGCGGCTACGATTGCTCGCCGAATATCAGGTGCCGGATTTCGGCGACGCAAAGGGTGATGTGACCAAGCCGAGCGGTGTGTTTTGGTTCGAGCCGGAAGATTGCTAGCGCGACGCGGCAAAGCCCAGTCGCTCTGAATGGCCGGATTCTACTCATTGTGGACAAACCTCAAGGGGCAGAAAATAGATTGGATTAGCCGTTGATAGGAGAAGTCGAATGGCGTGGATTAAAGTTGTTCAACGTATCGGCTTCATAGTTTGCCCAAAGTGCGAAAATCGCGGCTTCGAGCTTCAGCCTGGCGAAGACATCGATAACGCAAGCGCCAAGATCAGGTGCGGCAGATGCGGGTACGTTTGCTCTGCTGATGAGTAGCCCACTATGTCCGAAAACAAACCAGAAGCTCCATAGTTTCATGGCTGCTTCCCCCAACTCGGCCATTGGCGGGGAAATCCCGAGCCGAATTGAGTTTGCCCCAGGCCCCCGTCAGACCGTCTCCTTGACCCGCGCCGACAGAAAGTCCGGCAAGTCGGCAACCGAATCCAGAACGACATCGGCGATCGACGCCAGCGATTCCCGCGTGCCGGTGCCGGAGAGCACGCCGACCGCCAGGCCGCAGCCGCCGGCACGCGCCATCTCCAGGTCGTGGCGGTTGTCGCCGACCATGGCGATCTCGGACGCCTTCAACCCGGTCAGGTCGCAAAAGGCGACGATCGTGTCCGGCGCCGGTTTCGGATTGGCGACCGCGTCATAGCCATAGGCGGCGGTGAACAGCTGCGCGACGCCGAGCGTGACCATGGTCTTTTCGGCACCGGCAGTCGAATCATTGGTGGCGACGCCGAGCCGGTAGGATCGCTTGTGCAGAGCCGTCAGCGCCGCGACGATGCCGGGCAAGGCCACCGCCATCGATGAGCCTTGCACCGAGGTGATCTCGTTGAAACGGGCGACGGCCAGCATCTGGTCCTCGTCGGACAGGCGCGGGAACCATAGTTCGACGACATCCATGTTGGTGCCCGAGGCGAAGATGGAATCCGGCTTGAAACGCTTGGCGACAAAATCGAAGCCCGCCGCTGAAAGCAGCCTGTCGGCTTTCCAGCGATCGCCCTCGGCAGCATCCATGGCCATGAAATCGGCGATGCCGAGCCAGGTCGCGTTGAAATCGACAAGCGTGCCGTCCTTGTCGAACAATATGCCCTTGATGTCGGCCGGATTTTTCATTGCGCCCCCCGCAGTTGCTGGATGCGCGCCACCAGCCCGGCCGTCGATGCGTCGCGCTTGGCGGCGCTCTCCTTGCCTTCCACGACTGGCAACAGGCCGGTCGCCAGCTCCTTGCCGAGCTCGACGCCCCATTGGTCGAAGGAATTGATGTTGAACAGAGTGCCTTCGACGAAGACGCGGTGCTCGTAAAGCGCGATCAGCCGGCCGAAGGTGCGCGGGTCGAGCTTGCGGTAGAGGATCGTCACCGAGGGGCGGTTGCCGGAGAAGACGCGGTGCGGGGCTATTCTGTCGACATCGGCCGGCTTCATGCCCTTGGCCAGCATCTGCGCGCGAGCCTCGTCCAGCGTGCGGCCCTTCATCAACGCTTCCGATTGGGCCAGGCAATTGGCAAGCAGTAGATCGTGCTGGTGCTTCAGATCCGGCTCATGGCCGACGGCAGCGGCAAGGAACTCGACCGGGATGGAATCGGTGCCCTGGTGCAGCAGCTGGAAGAAGGCGTGCTGGCCATTGGTGCCGGGCTCGCCCCAGACCAGCGGTCCGGTCGGCGTCGTCACCGGCGTGCCGTCGAGGGTGACGCCCTTGCCGTTCGATTCCATGTCGAGCTGCTGCAGATAGGCCGGCAGCCTGGAAAGGCGCTGGTCATAAGGGATGACCGCACGCGCCGGATAACCGCAGATCACGCGATGCCACCAGCCGACCAGCCCCAGCAGCGCCGGCAGGTTCTTCTGCAGGGGTGCGGTGCGGAAGTGCTCGTCCATCTCATGCGCGCCATCGAGGAAGGCGCGGAAGTTGCGCGGGCCGATGGCGATCATCACCGGCAGGCCGATGGCGCCCCACAGCGAATAGCGGCCGCCGACCCAGTCCCAGAAGCCGAACACGCGATCCGCTTCGATGCCGAACTTGGAAACCAGGTCGAGCGCGGTCGAGACGGCGGCGAAATGCTTGCCGACAGCTTCCTTGCCGAGCGCCTTCTGCACCCATTCGCGCGCCGTCTCGGCATTGGTCATCGTCTCGACCGTGGTGAAGGTCTTCGAGGCGATGATGAACAGGGTGGTTTCGGCCGACAGGCCCTTCAGCGTGTCGTGGATATGGGCGCCGTCGATGTTGGAGACGTAGTGCGCGCGCGGGCCGTCGTGATAGGGCGCCAGCGCCAGCGTCGCCATGGCCGGGCCGAGATCGGAGCCGCCAATGCCGATGTTGACAATGTCGGTGATTTTCTTGCCGGTGGCGCCGGCGGCCTTGCCGGAGCGAATGGCGTCGGCGAAAGCGCCCATGGCGTCGAGCACGGACAGCACATCCGCCTTGACGTCCTGGCCATCGACGGTGACGCCCTTGCCCGAGAGGTTGCGCAGCGCCGTGTGCAGCACGGCGCGGTCTTCGGTGATGTTGATTTTCTTGCCGGAAAACATTGCGGCGCGGCGACCTTCGAGATCGGCGGCGGCGGCGAGCTTCTCGAGCAGTTCCATCGTGCCCTGGTCGACCGCGCATTTCGACCAGTCGAGCAAAAGGTCGCCGTCGCTGGCCGAGAACGTCTCGAAGCGCTTGGGGTCGGCGGCAAAAGCCTCGCGCATCGTACCCGATGCCGCCGCGCGCGCAGCACGCAAGGCGACAAGCTGTTTGTCGAAGGAGGAATGATCCACTTTCGGCTCCTGATCGTTTTTCACGACATCTTATCAGACCGGATGTTTCCGGCGCGTGTCGTCGCGCTGATCTTATTGAGCCGAATTCCGCATGTTTCAATGCGTGGGGATGACGCAGTGCAGCATAGTGCGATGTGATGGAGCTATGACGCTGCGCGCCGCGCTGGATGATTTGATGGGAGTAGCGACGACGCTGCGCGTCGCGCTGGGGATAATGAGGCGCGACGACGCTTCGCATCGCGCGGGCGTCCGCGCTGCGGGATGACGCAAGCGTCACCCGGGGATGCGACGACGCTGCGCGTCGCGCATAGATCACTGGCATAAATCCCAGCGATCAGAAAAATTGATTGGCGCAACCCCTTGTGCCACGGTTACCTTCCGCTGGTCCAGCCAAGCAAAAAAGACTGGCCATCGAGGAACACCTTCCATGCCACAGCGTAACGACACGGCCATATGGTCCGGCCTGTTCCGGATTTCGGCGGAATCGGGCCAGACCCTGCAGGCGCAGATCCGTCAGGCGATCGTCGCCGCCATTCTCGACCGGCAGATCGCCGCTTCGATGCCGCTTCCGTCCTGCCGCATCCTGGCTGAAAAACTCGGCGTCGCGCGCGGCACTGTGGTGCTGGCGTTCCAGCAATTGGTCGACCAAGGTTTCCTGGTGGCGCGCGAACGGCGCGGCCATTTCGTCAATCCGGATGTGCTGGCCACCCCCGCCAAGCCGCACCAGAAGGCGCCCGACCAGCAGAACGAGATCGACTGGAAGGCACGCCGGCAGATCGCCGCCAGCGACATGCCGCCACCGGCCAAGCACGACAACTGGATCAAGTCCTCCTACCCCTTCGTCTACGGCCAGTTCGACCCGGCGCTGTTCCCGACAGCCGAATGGCGTGAGTGCAACCGCATGGCGCTGGCCGTGCTCGAAATCCGCAACTGGGCCTCCGACATGGTCGATCGTGACGATCCGCTCTTGATCGAGCAGATCCAGGCGCGGCTGTTGCCGCGGCGCGGCATCTTCGCCAATCCGGACGAGATCATCGTCACGCTGGGCGCCCAGAACGCGCTCTATATGCTGGCGACACTGCTGATGACAAAGGGCTCCAAGGTCGCGATGGAAGACCCGGGATACCCCGACGCGCGCTCGATCTTCCGCTTGGCAGGCGCCGAAATCCAGCCGGTTCCGGTCGATCAGTCCGGCATCGTCACCTCGTCCATTCCCAACGATTCCGGCTTTGTCTTCGTCACCCCCAGCCACCACTGCCCGACCATGGTGCCGCTGTCGGCGGAGCGGCGGCAGGACCTTCTGGCGCGCGCCAACCGCCACAACCAGATCATCATCGAGGACGGCTATGACAGCCAGCTTCTCGACGAGGCGCCGCAGCAGGCGCTGAAGAGCCTCGATCGCTCGGGTCGCGTCGTCTATGTCGGCTCGATGTCGAAGACGCTGGCTCCGGGCCTGCGGCTTGGCTACATCGTCGCTTCGGCTGGACTAATCTCCGAGCTCAGGGCGCTGCGTCGCTTCATGCTCAGGCACCCGCCGGCCAACAACCAGCGCGCGGTCGCGCTGTTCCTGTCGCTCGGCCATCACGAAGCCCTGGTGCGGCGGCTGTCGTCGGCCTTCGACGAGCGGCGCAAGCGTCTGGTCCATGCGATTTCCGCATTCCTGCCGGAATGGCGCTCGACCGATTCGGCCGGCGGCACATCGCTCTGGCTGGAAGGCCCGCGCGGCACCGATTCACGTGGACTGGCCGAGGCCGCGGCCTCGCGCAGCGTCATCATCGAGCCGGGCGATCGCTTCTTCGATCGCACCGAAAAGCCGTCGCGTTTCATGCGCTTGGGCATTTCCTCGATCGCACTGCAGCACATCGAGCCGGGTATTCGCGAGCTCGCGACCGCAGCCGGACGCAGGCCCGCTGCAGCCTGATTTGCCTGTGCCGGGGCTTTGAACAGCCCGGCCCTTGGCATGATCACCAACATTCTGCATTAGCTCTCTGGCATACTCGGCTGCGTTGACTGGCCCATAGGCTGGGCCAATGGCAACGGCATAGTCGGCTGACAGAGGGACGAAGCAGGCCGACGGTGGACCAATCACCGCGTCGTGTTTCGCAAGCTAAAGGTGGAGTGCCCCCCATGTCAGTGGCTGTTGAGCAGCAGGATGCGGCTCTTAAGGATGCGGCTCCTAAAGATACATCAGCCGACCAGCGTTCGCGACGATCCGGCGGGCGCGAAGCGCGCCGCGCCATGCGGGCAGCACCTTTGGCCGACGACATCAGGCCGGTACGTGCCGGGCTTGAAGGCGGCAGTTACGGCCCGCTCAACCGGAACGACCAGGAGCGCATCCATGAAGCGGTGCTGACGCTGCTGGAGACCGTCGGCTTCGCCAATGCCATTCCCTCCTGCGTCGAGGCGCTGACCGGGGTCGGCGCCGTTTACGGCGATGACGGCCGCGTCCGTTTCCCACGCGGGCTTGTGATGGACACGATCAGACGAGCTGCGCGAAATTTTACGCTGCACGGCCAGGACCCCAGGCATGACATGCTGATCCAGGGCAAGCGCGTGCATTACGGCACGGCGGGTGCGGCGGTGCATCTGGTCGATGTCGAAAAGCGCGAATACCGCGAGTCGCTGGTGCAGGACATTTATGATGCCGCTCGCCTCGTCGAAGGGCTCGACAACATCCATTTCTTCCAGCGGCCGATGGTGCCGCGCGACATTCCCGATCCGCTCGAAATGGACTTCAACACGCTCTACGCCTGCGTGATGGGCACGTCGAAGCATGTCGGCACCTCGTTCACGGTGCGCGAGAACGTGCAGCCGGCGCTGGAAATGCTTTATGCGATCGCCGGCGGCGAGGAGAACTTTCGCGCCCGGCCGTTCGTGTCAAACTCCAATTGCTTCGTCGTGCCGCCGATGAAGTTTGCCGAGGACGCCTGCGGCGTGCTCGAAGCCTGTGTCGACGGCGGCATCCCGATCCTGCTTCTATCGGCCGGCCAGGCCGGCGCCACCGCTCCCGCGGCGATTGCCGGCGCTGTGGTGCAAGCGGTGGCCGAAGTGCTGGTCGGCCTCATCTACGTCAACGCCATCAAGCCCGGGCATCCGGCGATCTTCGGCACCTGGCCGTTCGTCTCCGACCTGAGGACCGGCGCCATGTCGGGCGGCTCGGCCGAGCAGGCAGTACTGACTTCGGCCTGCGCGCAGATGGCGCAGTTCTACGACCTGCCGGGCGGCTCGGCCGCCGGCATGACGGATTCGAAACTGCCCGACATCCAGTCCGGCTATGAAAAGGGGATCACCGACGTGATGGCCGGTCTTGCCGGCCTCAATCTGGTCTATGAATCGGCGGGCATGCACGCCTCGCTGCTCGGCTTTTGCCTGGAGAGCCTGATCATAGACAATGACATGCTGGGCCACTGCCTGCGCTGCGTGCGGGGCATCGAAGTGACCGACGAAGCGCTGTCGATCGACACCATCACCGAAGTCTGCATGAATGGCCCAGGCCACTATCTCGGCAACGAGCAGACGCTGCGCCTGATGCAGACCGAGTATTTTTATCCGGCCGTCGGCGACCGCTTTTCGCCCAAGGAATGGAACGAGAAGGGCCGGCCCGACATCTTGCAGCGGGCGATCATCGAAAAGAAGCGCGTGCTTGCCGAGCGCTTCCCGCGCCATGTGCCGAAGCTGCTAGACGACAAATTGCGCGCCCGCTTCGGCGAGATGATCAAGCTGCCACGCAGCGGCATGGGCGGGTAAGCTTCACCTTACGAAGGTCAGTCCGCACTTAGCCCAAAGCGCTCGACGACTTCGGCGCTGATCAGCTTGCCATGCAGCGCCATCAGCACGATCTGGGCATCCAGGCTGTCGCCGGTTTCAAGCGCTGCCTCGATGCGGCGCTCAGCGTCCAGCCGCCGCTCCGGCCCATTGGCCTGCTCAAAGGTTTGTGGGCCTGCGATGCAATAACCAAACAGCTGCGCCACGGACCGATAAGCCTCTGGCGGGGGCTCGTCCGGCCAGTGATCCTTCATCAGATTGACGATGGTGAGCTTTACTCCCTCTGGCACCAGTGCCGGGTGAAGGTCGGCGCCGCGCAGCGCGTTGTCCAGTTCCCGCAAGTCACCCGAGCGGCCGAACATGCCGAGGAAACCGAGGGAAGAGCGCCGTTTAGTCACGTTGATACTTTCCGTCCGATAGCCGACCACTCATATGGGAATGTAGGATCGTTTTTCATCGCCTTTCCGGAGTCTCAGGCAAACCAGGCGTCGAGCCCGAATTCCCGCTGCAACAGGTCTTCCGCACTTTCCAGCGCGCCCTCGATCCAGCCGTGATTGTTGGACCACGCTTCGCCACAGACATGAATGCCCGGAGCGAGCGTATGGCTCGCCAGTTTTATACCGGAGATATCTATGCCACGGTCCCAGACATGCGACGCGCCGCCATAGGCCGGCGCACCCCAATCCTGCGCAAACCCGCCGATGGGTTTCGAGATGGCGCCGTGTTTGCCATGGACTTCGACCATCTGGCCGTGAAAGGCCTCCAGCGCGGAATGTCCCTCGGCCAAAACCGCAAAGCCGTGGCGCCGAGCGAGCTCAGGCAGCAGTGAGCGCCAGAATACCATGTGCTTGCCATCGCAATAGGCCATGGCGACGCTCCGACGAATCGTCGCGTCGCGAGCGTCCGCTTTTGTGAACTGCCATATCTGGCGAGCCGGCAGATCGGTCACGCTGTGGCCGGCCGCGATGCCGTTTCGAGCCCACCACGGGCTGGCATAGCAGGCGGCCAGCGTGAGCATCGGCCAGGGTTCCGGTGCCGGCAGATCGCTGGGCTGCTCGATGCCGGACTTTTCCAGCAGGGTCCGCAGGGGGCGGACCGGTAACGCCAGCACGACCTTGCGCGCCTCGACCGTCCCGCCCTGCCCCTCGACAGACAAGACCATCCCTTGCGCCGAGCGGGCGATGGCGGTCACGGTGTGATCGAGATGGACGGCGCCGCCGCTGACAGCGATCCGCCCGGCCATTCGCTCCGCAACCGGCTGGAACCCGCCATCGGGGGAACAATAGGAGCGGCCGCCGCTCAGCTCGCCGAGCGCAAGCCTGAACGTCTCGGCGGCGTTGGGTCCACGCAGGAGCAACGAATAGCCCACCGCGTCCTCGGCAAAAGCCATTTCCTCCGGGGTCAAGACCGTCGCCAGCACATCCCAAGTCGCCCAATCCGCCAGCTTGCGGCCGCCATAAACGAAGCCTGCGGCGCCGTTCCATTCGGCGCTGCCGAAGGCCTCCGAACCCGGCAGGATCAGTGCTGCCGCCTTTCGCAGCAGGCGGGACGGGCCTTTTTCCTGCAGCCGACGCGTCACGTCATAGGCAAACAGGCGGCGCGGCGCAAAGCGCGATATAGCGGCGTAGGGCAGGCTCCTACCGCGCAGATGGAGCCGGTTGGCGCCGGTGACGACGTCCATACCCGACAGCTTTACATCCAGCGTCGCCATGAGTTTTTTGAGTAGCCGATGTTGCGGCATCAGCATCATCGCGCCGAGATCGATGCCGAAGTTCGGCTCTCCGGGAAATGAGACCGTGGAGGCCCGACCGCCGACGCGACCGGCGGATTCGAAAACAGCGATCCTTGCGGGCTTTTCACTTTGGGACAAGCGCCACGCCAGGAAGAGACCGGCCATGCCCGCGCCGACAATAGCAATGTCGACCGGGGCAATGTCGATCGGGCTAGGCGGCAAGGATACGCCCGTGGCGGAAAACCATCATCATGGACGACTCTCTGGACCCCTCTTGATTTCGTGTCAAAAAACCCGAAACTGACGAGGACTGCAATGTCATACTGACAGGTGGGATCAGTTGGCGTGCGAGCAGTGATCTAAAACGGGCAACGGGTCCTATGAAGAAACAGTATCACACACCAGTCATCCGCAAGGCAGGACGACTCTCCGGCATCACAGCCATCGCCGCTTCGTCCGGCCCGCCTCCACCCTGAGGCCGCCATCCAAACAAGCTTACGCCAAGGCTTTCATGCCGGCCCGATCAGGCCGGCATTTTCATATCAAGCGGGTGCTTAGTGATTGTCCCTCGGCACGCCGCTGGTGTGCGCGACGTCCTGGTATTTCACCGCCGGCTTCAGCACCATGCCCTCCGAGAACTGGTCGACCATGGAGCGCTGGATCTCCTGCCATGGCGTCTGATGCTTGGGATAATGATAGCCGCCATCGTCCTGCAGTTCGGCACGGCGCCGCGTGATTTCCTCGTCGGAGACGAGGATGTTGGCAGTGCCTTTGCGTAAGTCGATGCGCACACGGTCGCCGGTCTTGAGCAGCGCCAGGCCGCCGCCAATGGCGGCCTCCGGCGAAGCGTTGAGGATAGACGGCGAGCCGGATGTGCCCGACTGGCGGCCATCGCCGATGCAGGCCAGCGCGTGAATGCCCTTCTTGATGAGATAAGCGGGCGGCTGCATGTTGACGACCTCGGCGCCGCCGGGATAGCCGATTGGGCCGGCGCCGCGCATGAATAGGATGGTGTGCTCGTCGATGCCTTGCGCCGGATCGTCGATGCGGGCGTGGTAGTCCTCCGGCCCGTCAAAGACCATGGCGTTGCCTTCGAAGGCTTCCGGGTCGTTCGGGTTGGAGAGATAGCGTTCGCGGAATTCCGGCGAGATGCCGCTCATCTTCATGATGGCGGAATCGAACAGATTGCCGCTGAGATTGATGAAGCCGGCATTGGCCTTCAGCGGCTCGGCAACGGTGCGGATGACGTCGGTGTTCTCGTTGGCGACACCCTTGCAATTGTCACCGATAGTCTTGCCATTGACGGTCATCGCTTCGGGATAAGGCAGCAGCTTGGCCTTCATCAACTCGGCCACCACAGCCGGCACGCCGCCGGCATGGTGATAGTCTTCGCCGAGATATTCGCCCGATGGCTGCAGATTGACGATGAGCGGCACATGGAGGCCGACCGTCTGCCAGTCGTCATTGGTGAGCGGCACGCCGAGATGGCGGGCAATCGCGTTGAGGTGGATCGGCGCATTGGTCGAGCCGCCAATCGCCGAATTGACGACAATGGCGTTCTCGAAGGCCTTGCGCGTCATGATGTCGGACGGCTTCAGATCCTCATGCACCATCTCGACGATGCGCTTGCCCGTCTCATAGGAGATCTGGCCGCGCTCGCGATAGGGCGCCGGGATGGCAGCCGAACCCGGCAATTGCATGCCGAGCGCCTCTGCCAGCGAGTTCATCGTGGTGGCGGTGCCCATGGTGTTGCAATAGCCGGTCGACGGCGCCGATGAGGCGACGATGTCCATGAACTCGTCATAGTCAATCTCGCCGGCGGAGAGCCGCTGGCGCGATTCCCAGACGATGGTGCCGGATCCCGTGCGCTTGCCTTTGTGCCAGCCATTGAGCATCGGTCCGACCGAAAGTGCTATGGCCGGAATATTGACGGTGGCCGCCGCCATCAGCAGCGCCGGCGTGGTTTTGTCGCAGCCGATGGTCAGTACGACGCCGTCGAGCGGATAGCCGTAAAGCACTTCGACCAGGCCGAGATAGGCAAGGTTGCGGTCGAGTGCCGCGGTCGGGCGCTTGCCGGTCTCCTGGATCGGATGGCACGGGAATTCGAAGGGGATGCCGCCCATCGAGACGATGCCTTCGCGCACGCGCTTGGCGAGCTCGATATGATGGCGGTTGCATGGCGACAGATCCGAGCCGGTCTGGGCGATGCCGATCAGCGGCTTGCCCGACATCAGCTCGGCCCGCGTCAGGCCGTAGTTCAGGTAGCGCTCGAGGTAGAGCGCGGTCATGCCTGGATTGTCGGGATTGTCGAACCACTCCTGCGAGCGAAACTTCTTCTTTCCGGTGGGGGCGCCTGCCATCATGGTCTCCGTATTTGTAAGACAAATCGATATGGCAACGCGCGGAAGCAGGCAAGAGGGCGCACCGTCGCAACCGGACTTTGGTGCGATAGACACAGACCAGACCGTGCGTTAGGCCTTCGAAGTCTGTCCGGGAGGTGTCGATGGCTTTGGTGATCGAAGGCGAGGAACGCATTGCCGCCCCCCTGCAGAAAGTGTGGGACGCGCTGAACGATCCGAAGGTTTTGCAGGCGACCATTCCCGGCTGCCAGCACCTGGAGATGAAATCGCCGACCGAAATGGCGGCGACGGTGGTGTTGAAGATCGGACCGATCAAGGCGACATTCAACGGCGAGGTGACGTTGAAGAACCTGAAGCCGCCGCACTCCTACACCATCCAGGGCGAGGGCAAGGGCGGTATTGCCGGCTTCGCCAAGGGTGGCGCCGACGTGACGCTGACGGCGGACGGGCCGGATGCGACGGTCCTCAAATACGCGGCCAAAGCCGAAGTCGGCGGCAAGATCGCCCAACTCGGCAGCCGGCTCATCGAATCGACTTCGAAGAAGCTGGCCGGGCAGTTTTTCTCAAGCTTTGGTGAGAAGGTGGGTTCCCCTCCCCCTTGAGGGGAGGGTGCCTCGCGAAGCGAGGCGGGTGGGGTCGCCTCAACTGCCTCAACCTGAGTTGAGCTGCCTCGACTTGTAAAGAAATAGCGTCGAGCGTGTCACCGCGGACCCCACCCGGCCCTTCGGGCCACCCTCCCCTC
This sequence comes from Mesorhizobium sp. P160187, assembly GCF_057766425.1. Lineage (NCBI taxonomy): Bacteria > Pseudomonadati > Pseudomonadota > Alphaproteobacteria > Hyphomicrobiales > Phyllobacteriaceae > Mesorhizobium > Mesorhizobium sp. P160187. The sequence continues at coordinate 2,586,101 of NZ_JBYMDX010000003.1, read as the reverse complement.
AAGGGGAAGGCATATCCGAGCTACTCGAACACGATGTTCGGCACCGCCGCTTCGGCCGCGCCGCGTTCTTCGTTGACCCGGTCCCAGACCTTCGAAGCAATGCCGCGATAGATCTTCGCCTCGGCGCTGTCTGGCTTCGACGCTACCACCGGAGCACCTTCATCAGAACTTTCGCGAATGCCCATTTCCAGCGGCACTTCACCGAGGAAGGTCACGCCGAGTCGCTCGGCCTCGCGCCGCGCCCCGCCATGGCCAAAGATGTCGTAGCGCTTGCCGGTATCGGGGGCTATGAAATAGCTCATGTTCTCGACGATGCCGAGCAGCGGCACGTCGACCTTCTTGAACATATTCAATCCTTTGCGGGCGTCGATCAGCGCCAGGTCCTGCGGGGTCGAGACGATGACGGCGCCGGCCAGCGGCACCTGCTGGGCCATGGTCAGCTGCGCGTCGCCGGTGCCGGGCGGCATGTCGACGACGAGCACGTCGAGGCGGCCCCATTCGACCTCGCGCAGCATCTGCGTCAGCGCCGACATCACCATCGGACCGCGCCAGATCATCGGCGTCTCCTCGTCGACGAGGAAGCCCATCGACATCACCTTAAGGCCGTAATTCTCCATCGGTTTCAGGATCTTGCCGTCGACGGTCTGCGGCCGGCCATGGATGTTGAGCAGCCTGGGCATGGACGGGCCATAAATATCGGCATCGAGCACGCCGACACGCAAACCGTTGGCGGCGAGGCCAAGCGCGATGTTGACAGCGGTGGTCGACTTGCCGACGCCGCCCTTGCCGGACGCCACCGCGATGATCGCCTCGATTCCGGGCACGCCGCGCTTGCCCGAGCTTTGCGAGGCCGGGGCGTGCGGGGCTGGGGAGTGTGGAGCTGGGCGCGGCGCGGCGGGCGCGGCCGTCGGTGCCGGCCTGGGCGCCGGGCGCGACGCAACCGGAGCCTCCATGCCGCCGCCCTTCTTCTCCGCCGTCAGCGCGACGACGGCGCCGGCGACACCAGGGATCGCCTTGACGACACGCTCGGCTGCGGCGCGCAGCGGCTCCATCTCCTGTGCGCGGGCGGCGGGAACGGTGATCGAGAAAAACACTTTCGAATCGGCGATGAAAATCTCCGAAACCATGCCGAGGTCGACGATGTTGCCGGTGAAGTCCGGCCCGTTGACCGTCTTCAGACGCTCGGTGACGATTTCCTTGGTGACGGACATGCATTATTCCCTAAGGCGTTTGGCTGCGGCTCAGATAGTGCAGATTGGCAGCGACTCCAAGCACCACGGTGTCCGCCTCACCTTGCCAGGCCAACCGCAAGGTAGGTGAGCGCCGAAATTGCAGCCGTGGCCGGCAAGGTGACGATCCAGGCGATGACGATGTTGCCGGCAATGCCCCAGCGCACGGCCGAGACGCGGCGGGCGGCGCCGACACCGATGATGGCCCCGGTGATGGTATGGGTGGTCGACACGGGGACGCCGAGCCAGGTGGCGGCAAACAGGGTGATGGCGCCGCCGGTCTCGGCGCAGAAGCCCTGCATCGGATTCAGCCGGGTGATCTTCGAGCCCATCGTGTGAACGATGCGCCAGCCGCCGAACAAAGTGCCGAGCGCCAGTGCTGTCTGACAGGTGAGGACGACCCACAGCGGCACGTAGAACGTCCCGCCGAGCATGCCTTGCGAATAGAGCAGCACGGCGATGATGCCCATGGTTTTCTGGGCGTCGTTGCCGCCGTGCCCTAGCGAATAAAGCGAGGCCGAAAAGAACTGCATGACGCGGAAAGTGCTGTCGACGGCGAACGGTGTCTGGCGCACGAACAGCCAGGAAACGGCCAGGATGAGGACCAGCGCCAGAACAAACCCTGTCGCCGGCGACACGACGATTGCGGCGACCGTCTTGCCAAGCCCGGTCCAGACGATGGCGCCGGGCCCAGCCTTTGCAACGCCGGCGCCGACAAGCCCGCCGATCAGGGCATGCGAACTGCTGGACGGGATGCCGGCAATCCAGGTGACGATGTTCCAGACGATAGCGCCGACGAGCGCCGAGAAGATCACCGCCGGCGTGACGATGCTGACGTCGACGATACCTTTTCCCACGGTTTCAGCCACGTGAAGGCCGAAGAACATGAAGGCGATGAAATTGAAGAAAGCCGCCCACAGGACCGCATATTGCGGTCTCAGCACGCGGGTGGAGACGATGGTGGCGATGGAGTTCGCTGCATCGTGCAGGCCGTTGAGAAAATCGAAAAACAGCGCGACGGCGACAAGGCCGATCAGCACGGGAAAGGCGATGGTGGCTTCCATTGCCTAAACGTTCTCGATGACGATGCCGCTGATCTCGTTGGCGACGTCCTCAAAGCGGTCGACCACCTTCTCCAGCTGGCCGTAGATCTCCGAGCCGATCAGGTAGGCCATCGGATCGCTGCGGCCATGCCGCTTGAACAGGTCCTTCAATCCCTGCTCATGCAGATCGTCGGCGCGGCTTTCGACGCGCATCACCTCTTCGGCGATGGCGTTGAGGCGTACCGTGTGCGTGCCGACCTTGCTGAGCAGCGGGATCGCTTCGGCAACCAGCCTGGAGGCGGCAACGATGACGCCACCCATCTCCTGCATCAGCGGGTCGAATTCCTTCTTTTCGAACAGCTTCACCGTCTTGACGGTCTTGTGCATCATGTCGATGGCGTCATCCATCGACTGGATCAGGTCCTTGATGTCGCCGCGATCGAAGGGCGTGATGAAGGAACGCCGCACCGCCAGCAGCACTTCGGCCGTGATATGATCGGCCTCGTCCTCGAGATCGATGATCTTCTGGCACCAACGATCGATGTCCTTGCCCTGCAGGAGCTGCTCCAGCGCCTCGGCGCCGCCGACCACGGTGCGGGAATGCCGTTCAAAGAGGTCGAAGAAGCGATCTTCGCGCGGCAAAAGCTTGCGGAACCAGCCCAGCATGTCCGATCTCCTCGTATTCCATCCAACCACATAGCGCCGTGTTCGGCCGGGGGAAACAGCCAGCCGGCCCAAAGATGTGGATGCATGGCCAATTGCGGGTAGAGCTTGCGGCGAAAGGCAATTTCCCCGACCTTGCGCGCAACGAACGGACGGATGGTATGATCGACAAGCTCGAATTCTTCATCGCGCTGGCCAAGGAGGAGCATTTCGGCCGGGCGGCGGAAGCGTGCGGCGTCACGCAGCCGACCTTGTCGGCCGGGATCAAGCAGCTGGAGGGCCAGCTCGGCGTCATGCTGGTCAATCGCGGTTCGCGCTTTCAGGGGCTGACGCCGGAAGGCAAGCAGGTGCTGGTGTGGGCGCGTCGCATCGTCGGCGATTCCAGGACCATGCGCGAAGAGATGCGGGCGGCGCGACATGGCCTGTCCGGGCGTATCCGTATTGCCGCCATCCCAACCGCCCTCGCCATGGTGGCGCGGCTTACGACGCCATTTCGCGAGAAGCATCCGGGCGTCACCTTCTCTATCCTGTCGCGCACCTCGATCGAGGTGTTGTCGCTGCTCGGCAATTTCGACGTCGATGCCGGCATCACCTATCTCGACAACGAGCCTCTCGGACGGGTGACCAGCGTGCCGCTCTATGACGAGCGCTACCAGCTGATCACGGCGGTCGGAAATCCTTATTCGGATCGCGACAAAGTGACATGGGCCGAAATCAGCCAGCTGCCGCTCTGCTTGTTGACGCCGGACATGCAGAACCGCCGCATCATCGACCAGCATCTGGCCGAGGCCGGCGTGCAGGTGCGGCCGACACTGGAATCCAACTCGATGATCGTGCTGTTCTCCCACATACGGACAGGCAAATGGTCGTCGATCATGCCGCTCAACCTGGCGGAAACATTCGGTTTTTCCGAGCCGATCCGGGCCATTCCGATCGTCGAACCGGATGCCAGCCACACGGTCGGGCTGGTCGCCGCGCCGCGCGAACCGCACACGCCGCTGGTGCAGGCGCTGCTGGACGAGGCGATGGCGCTGGCAGACGATTTCCGCACCAATCGCTGAGCTAGTCATAACTGGTCAATCGGCGCGATAGAAATTTTCTATCGTGCAACGAAACCGCTTTATTGATTTCAGAGGTTTCCTCTGATTTCTTAAGCACTTAGCGATTAAGCGGCGTAGGCATGTCGTTGTTCCAAAACCGCTTCATGCTTTTGGACGATTATATGCATCGATCGCTACGATAGGGAGGGCGCTGCGTGACGATGCAGCCTGCAAGTACCGAGATACAGTCGCGCACGGCGGCGATCATCCAGGAGTTGAAGGGCCTCGAAGGCCCCCTGCTGCCGATCCTGCACGAGATCCAGGAAGAATTTGGCCACGTGCCGCAGGACGCCGTGCCCGTCATCGCCGATGGGCTGAACCTGTCGAGGGCCGAAGTGCATGGCGTCGTGACCTTCTATCATGATTTCCGTGCCCGGCCGGCTGGCCGGCATGTGCTCAAGCTTTGCCAGGCGGAAGCCTGCCAGTCGATGGGTTCGGATGCGATCGCCGCAAAGGTCAAGCAGTTGCTCGGCATCGATTTCCATGAGACCACCCGCGACGGATCGGTTACGCTTGAGCCTGTCTATTGCCTCGGGCTGTGCGCCTGTTCACCGTCGGCGATGCTGGATGGTGAGGTGATCGGGCGGCTCGATGACGAGAAGATCGAAGAGATCGTCGCGGAGGTACGCTCATGATCCCGCGCATCTACATTCCAGGTGACTCCGGCGCGCTGGCGCTCGGCGCCGAAAAAGTCGCCAAGGCTGTTCGTGCGGAACTGGCCGAACGGGGTGTCGAGGCCAAGATCGTCCGCAACGGCTCGCGCGGCGCCTATTTCCTCGAACCGATGGTCGAGGTCGCGACCGAAAAGGGCCGCGTCGCTTACGGGCCGGTCAAGCCATCGGACGTCAAGAGCCTGTTCGACAGCGGCTTTCTCACCGGCGGGCATCACAAGCGCTGGCTGGGCGCGCCCGACAAAATCCCGTTCCTGGCCAAGCAGACGCGCCTGACCTTTGCGCGTTGCGGCATCAACGACCCGCTATCGCTCGATGCCTACAAGTCACTGGGCGGGCTCAAGGGCCTGCAGAACGCGGTGGCCATGGCGCCGCTCGACATCGTCAAACAGGTCACGGAATCGGGCTTGCGCGGCCGAGGCGGCGCCGGCTTCCCGACCGGCATCAAGTGGAAGACGGTGCTCGATACGACATCTGACCGCAAATACATCGTCTGCAATGCCGACGAGGGCGACAGCGCCACCTTTGCCGACCGCATGATTATGGAGGGCGACCCCTTCGTGCTCATCGAAGGCATGACGATTGCCGGCATCGCCACCGGCGCGACCAAGGGGTTCGTCTATATCCGCTCGGAATATCCGCATGCGGTGGCTGTCATGAACAAGGCTGTCGAGGTCGCCCGCAAGGCAGGCGTGCTCGGCGTCAGCGTGCTGGGTTCGCCCAACGCCTTCGACATGGAAATCCGCGTCGGCGCCGGCGCCTATGTCTGCGGCGAGGAAACTTCGCTGCTGAACAGCCTTGAAGGCAAGCGCGGCGTGGTGCGAGCCAAGCCACCGCTGCCGGCAATCCAGGGTCTGTTCGGCAAGCCGACGGTGATCAACAACGTCATCAGCCTGGCCTCCGTGCCCATCATCATGGACAAGGGTGCTGCCTTCTACAAGGATTTCGGCATGGGCCGCTCGCGCGGCACGATCCCGATACAGATCGCCGGCAACGTCAAGTTCGGCGGCCTGTTCGAGGCGGCGTTCGGCATGACGCTGGGCGAGATCGTCGACGATATCGGCGGCGGTACGGCCACAGGTCGCCCGGTGAAGGCGGTGCAGGTCGGCGGCCCGCTCGGCGCCTATTTCCCGCGCGGCCTGTTCGACACGCCGTTCGACTACGAAGAGTTCGCGAAGCGCGACGGGCTGATCGGCCATGCCGGCATCACCGTGTTCGACGACACGGCCGACATGCTGAAGCAGGCGCGCTTTGCCATGGAGTTCTGCGCCATCGAAAGCTGCGGCAAGTGCACGCCCTGCCGCATCGGCTCGATACGCGGGGTGGAGACCATCGACCGGCTTGCCGCCGGCATCGAGCCGGAGAAGAACCTGGCACTGGTCACCGATCTCTGCAACACGATGAAGTTCGGATCGCTCTGCGCGCTGGGCGGCTTCACGCCCTATCCGGTGATGAGCTCGATCACCCATTTCCCCGAAGATTTCAAGCCCGCGCCGGCGCGCGTGGCTGCTGAATAGGAGCTGGCAGATGAATATCAAGGCCGACTTCCCGACACTCATCGAAGAACTCGATTACGGAACCCCGGAATCGAAGGCGCAAAAGCAGGTTACGCTGATCGTCGACGGCCGCAGCATCAGCGTGCCGGAGGGTACGTCGATCATGCGCGCGGCGATGGAAGGCGGGGTCGAGATCCCAAAACTCTGCGCCACGGACATGCTGGACTCGTTCGGCTCCTGCCGCGTCTGCCTGGTCGAGATCGACGGGCGCGGCGGCACGCCGGCATCCTGCACGACCCCCGTCGGCGAAGGCATGGTGGTGCGCACGCAATCCGAGCGGCTCGACGCCATCCGCCGCGGTGTCATGGAGCTTTACGTCTCCGACCACCCGACCGGCTGGAACGAGAAGGCCGGCACCGGCGCCAGCGAGTTCGACGTTGTGGCGAAATCGGTCGGCCTGACCGAGAACCGCTTCGGCATTGAGGGCCGCAACCACGTCAAGCAGGAAAACGGCGTCGCGCCCGGCCATGGCTCGCTGGCGGTCGACTACATCGCCCGCGACGAGTCCAACCCCTATTTCACCTATGATCCGGCGCAATGTATCGTCTGCTCGCGCTGCGTGCGGGCCTGCGAGGAGGTGCAGGGCACCTTCGCGCTGACGATCGAGGGCCGCGGTTTCGAATCGCGCATGGTCGCCGGCATGCACGAGGATTTCATCGCCTCCGAATGCGTGTCCTGCGGCGCCTGCGTGCAGGCCTGTCCGACCGATGCGCTGCGTGAAAAGACCGTGCTTGAGAAAGGCATGCCCGAGCGTTCCGCTGTCACCACCTGCGCCTATTGCGGCGTCGGCTGCTCGTTCAAGGCCGAAGTGAAGGACGACGAAGTCATTCGCATGATGCCCTACAAGGACGGCAAGGCGAACCACGGCCACTCCTGCGTGAAGGGCCGTTTCGCCTATGGCTATGCCACCCACAAGGACCGCATCCTGTCGCCTATGATCCGGGAAAAGGTCAGCGATCCCTGGCGCGAGGTGAGTTGGGAAGAGGCCATCGCCCATACGGCCAAGGAATTCCGCCGTATCCAGTATCAATACGGCCGCACCTCGATCGGCGGTATCACGTCCTCGCGCTGCACGAATGAAGAGACCTATCTCGTCCAGAAGCTGGTGCGCCAAGGCTTCCGCAACAACAATGTCGACACTTGCGCGCGCGTCTGCCACTCGCCGACCGGCTACGGCCTCGGCCAGACCTATGGCACCTCGGCCGGCACGCAGGATTTCGATTCCGTCGATTTCACCGATGTCGCCGTCATCATCGGCGCCAATCCGGCTTCCGCGCACCCGGTGTTCGCCTCGCGGCTGAAAAAGCGGCTGCGCCAGGGCGCCAAGCTGATCGTGCTCGATCCGCGCCGCACCGAAATGGTCAAGTCGGCGCATATCGAGGCCGACTATCACCTGCCGCTGAAGCCCGGCACCAACGTGGCGGTGCTGACGGCGCTGGCGCATGTCATCGTTACCGAAGGGCTTTTCGACGAAGCCTTCATCCGCGATCGCTGCGACTGGGCGGAGTTCCAGGATTGGGCTTCTTTCGTCGCCTTGCCGGAAAACAGCCCCGAAATCGTGGGCAAGCTGTCCGGCGTCGATCCCGAACTGATCCGAGGTGCTGCACGGCTCTATGCCAAGGGCGGCAATGGCGCGATTTATTACGGCCTCGGCGTGACCGAACACAGCCAGGGTTCGACCACGGTTATGGCTATCGCCAACCTTGCCATGGCGACCGGCAATATCGGCCGCCCGGGCGTCGGGGTGAATCCGCTGCGCGGCCAGAACAACGTGCAGGGTTCCTGCGACATGGGCTCGTTCCCGCATGAACTGCCGGGCTACCGCCACATCTCCGGCGAGGCGGTGCGCGACATCTATGAGACGTTGTGGGGGGTGAAGCTCGACGACGAACCGGGCCTGCGCATCCCCAACATGCTGGATGCCGCCGTCGACGGATCCTTCAAGGGCATCTACATCCAGGGCGAGGACATCCTGCAATCCGACCCTGATACCAAGCATGTCGCGGCCGGCCTGGCGGCGATGGAATGCGTCGTCGTGCACGACCTGTTCCTCAACGAGACAGCTAACTACGCGCATGTCTTCCTGCCGGGCTCGACCTTCCTGGAAAAGGACGGCACCTTCACCAATGCCGAGCGCCGCATCAACATGGTGCGCAAGGTGCTGGAGCCGAAGGCGCGCTATGCCGACTGGGAAGCGACACAGGAGCTTGCCCGCGCGATCGGGCTGGATTGGAACTACCAGCATCCCTCCGAAATCATGGACGAGATCGCCAAAACGACGCCAAGCTTCGCCGGCGTCTCTTTCGATCTGCTCGACCGTGTCGGATCGGTGCAATGGCCCTGCAACGAGAAGGCGCCGCTCGGCACGCCGATCATGCATATCGACGGCTTCGTGCGCGGCAAGGGGAAGTTCATCCGCACAGAATATGTGGCGACCGACGAGCGGACCGGGCCGCGTTTCCCGTTGCTGCTGACCACCGGTCGCATCCTCAGCCAGTACAATGTCGGTGCACAGACAAGGCGCACCGAAAACGTCATGTGGCACTCGGAGGACCGGCTGGAGATCCATCCGCACGATGCCGAGAACCGCGGCCTGCGCGATGGCGACTGGGTGCGGCTGACCAGCCGTTCGGGTGAGACGACGCTGCGTGCGCTGATCACCGACCGGGTGTCGCCAGGTGTGGTCTACACAACGTTCCACCATCCCGACACGCAGGCCAACGTCATCACCACCGACTTCTCCGACTGGGCGACCAACTGCCCGGAGTACAAGGTGACCGCGGTGCAGGTCGGCGCCTCCAACGGGCCTTCGGACTGGCAGCGCGATTATAACGAGCAGGCCGAGCAGAGCCGCCGCATCGCAAAGCTGGAAGCGGCGGAGTAGTCTTGCCACGGCGTTCGACAATAAGAGCTTCAATCTTGACGGTTGGTCGACCCCTACTCCGTCGAGCTTTGCTCAACACCTCTCCCCCGATCGACGGGGGAGAGGAAGGACGCGAGCTTATGCCGCCTGGCGCCTTTCCTCTCCCTCCGGAGGGGGGAGAGGAAAGGCGCGAGCCTCCACAGCTACTGCGAAGGACGGACAGGGCAGAGGGGCGCGCCTCGTGACCCGAAAAGGCCAAGCCACCACCCAAATCTCTCGCCTTGCCCACCGCGCCAGCGGCACTGCGGCGGCCAACCGCATGGTGCCGGAGGAGACGCCGGTGGCGTTCTCCTTTGCCGGCACCACCCATGCGGTGATGATGGCGAGCCCGGCCGATTTCGAGGATTTCGCGCTCGGCTTCTCTCTGACCGAAGGCATCATAGCCTTGCCTGACGAAATCGATGCGATTGAGGTCGAGGACCATGGCGCCGGCATCGATATCCAGATCCGGCTGAAGGACCAGGCCAATACGCGCTTCGAGACGCGGCGCCGGCGCTTGGCCGGGCCGGTTGGCTGCGGGCTGTGCGGCATCGAATCGATTGAGGAAGCGATGCGCTCGGTCGACAAGGTTGGTGCGTCCAAGCTTACGCTTGAAGCCGACGATATCACCCGTTCGGTAAAGCTTTTGTCCAAGGTGCAGCCTCTGCATTCAGAAACCGGCGCCGTGCATGCAGCGGGCTTCTACATTCCCGGCAAAGGCATCGTCATGGCGCGCGAGGATGTCGGCCGGCACAATGCGCTGGACAAGCTGGCCGGCGCGCTGGCGAAGGCCGGCATTGACGGTGCATCGGGCGCGGTGGTGGTGACATCACGCGTCTCGGTGGAGATGGTGCAGAAGACGGCGGCGATCGGCTCGGCCTTCATCATCGCCGTCTCGGCGCCGACAGCGCTCGCCATCCGCACCGCTGATGAGGCCAGCATGACGCTGGTGGCGCTGGTGCGCGGCGACGATTTCGATGTTTTCACCCACCCGGAACGGGTGGTCTTGGGAGTTGCCCAGCATGTCGCATGACGAAGAACACATCACGAGCACCGGGGAAAAGCTGGTGCGCATGGCCAACCAGATCGCCGCCTTCTTCCATTCAAGGCCCCGCGAGGAAGGTGTGGCGGGCGTGGCCGAGCACATCAACAAGTTCTGGGAGCCCAGGATGCGCCGGCAGTTCTTCGAGATGCTGGACAGCGGCGGCGAAGGTTTTGACGAACTCGTCGTCGTGGCCTCGGCCAGGATCAAGCGGCCGAAGACCGAGGAGCAGGCCGATGTGAGCATCGGCTACGTCCAACCCACGGGTGCAGAGAGCGCCGCTCCCCAGAAATAGCCTCCCCCAGAAATGGCGGGCGAACACGGTTCGCCGCGGGCTATATTCCTGTCTTCTAAAGTTTGGCTGCCGCATCCGCCGGGCGTCTGCTATGGTCGGCGATCAGAAATCGTCTGGCCGGGCGGGATAGCAACGTGAGGCCGATCGAGACGCGATATGCCCTCAGCGGCGACGTGCGGATCGCCTATCAGGTGGTCGGCCAGGGATCGTTCGACCTGGTTTTCGTGCCTGGCTTCATCTCCAATCTCGACCTGCATTGGGAAGACGAGGGCTACGCCAGGCTGTTGAAACGGCTCTCGGCGTTCTCGCGGCTGATCCTGTTCGACAAGCGCGGCACCGGCCTGTCCGACCGCGTCGACCCACGCCACCTGCCCAGCCTCGAAACCCGCATGGACGATGTGCGCGCGGTGATGGATGCCACCGGCAGCGGCCGCGCGGCCTTGCTCGGCGCTTCGGAAGGCGCGCCGATGGCAATGTTGTTTGCCGCCACCTATCCGGAACGGACACGAGCGCTGGCGCTCTATGGCGGTTATGCGCATTTCCACAAATGGGTGATGTCGCCGGAGCGCCTCGAGGCCTTCATCGCGACGGCCGGCACGGAATGGGGCACGGGCGCCACACTGCCCAACTTCGCTCCCGGCCGGGTAGATGATGCGCATTTCACCCAGTGGTGGGCCCGCTTCGAGCGGCTGTCGGCCAGTCCGACGGCAGCGGCCGCTCTTGCCCGAATGAATGCCGGGATCGACGTGCGCGGCGTGCTTTCGGCGATCGGCGCACCGACTCTGCTCATCCATCGCCGCAACGACGCGCGGGTGGACCCCGGAGCCAGCCGCTTTCTGGCGAAAAACATCTCGAATGCGCGACTGGTCGAGGTCCCCGGGCGCGACCACCCGATCTGGACCGGCGATGTCGACCGGGTGGCCGACCTGATCGAGGAATTCCTGACCGGCGAGCGTGCCGTGGCCGAAGCGGAGCGCGTGCTTGCCGCTCTTCTGGCGACACGCATCTACGACACGGCGCGGGTTGGCGACCGCATGTGGAGCGAGCGCAGCGAGCGCTTCCAGGAGAGCTGGCGGCAGCTGGTCGGCCGTCATGGCGGACGCGTTGCCGGCATCCATGGCGAATTGATGATCTCGCGCTTCGACGGGCCGGCGCGGGCCATACGCTGCGCGGCGGCACTGCGCGATGCGGCGCAACATATGGGCATTGCAAGCGCCCAGGGCGCCCATGTCGGCGAGGTCGAAATGCGCGGGCCGCCCGTGGGGCTGATGGCACGGGTGACGATGCAGATCGCCGCCCATGCCGGGCGCGGCGACATTCTGGCGTCGCGGCTGGCGGCCGATCTGGCGGCGGGGTCCGGCCTGTATTTCATCGATGCCGGGCGTGTCACGGTGGATGAGCTGGACGAGCCGCTGGCGCTGGTCCAGGCGACGTCGGAACAGCACCTGGAGCCGGCCTGCCGCCCCAAGGCGAAACCCGCCGAGCCGGCTCAACTGACGGCGCGCGAAAGCGAGGTGGTGATCCTGATCGCCGACGGCAAGAGCAATGCCGCGATCGCCGCCGAGCTGAGGCTCAGCGAGCATACGGTCAAGCGTCATGTCGCCAACATATTGCTGAAGCTCGATTTGCCGTCACGGGCGGCGGCAGCGGCATTTTCCGCCAGGCAGGCTGGCCCGGACGGGCCATAGGGACCATGGCGCTTTCGGGCGAAGCGGCCAGGTGGGGTCGAGGCGTACCAATTCTCTCCACGCAGGCCAGGCGGATGTCGCCGGGAAAGGCACTGCGGATGGAGGATGCAATGCTGAAGTCAAACAGGTCGATCAAATCGCTGGTGATAGCGGCAGGCGTTGGCGCGCTGTTCACGATCGCTCCCGCCAGGGCCGAGGATGCCTCGGCGGCCGCCGCCTACAAGGACATCGAGGCGACGCTCGGCTCGGTGCCGGACATGTTCAAGACGCTGCCGGATGTCGCGGTTGCCGGCGCCTGGGCCGAGATCAAGGGTGTGCAGCTCAACCCCAAGACCGCGCTCGACGGCAAGACCAAGGAACTGCTGGGGCTGGCCGTCGCCTCGCAGATCCCCTGCCAGTACTGCATCTATTTCCACACCGAGGCCGCCAAGCTCAATGGCGCGACCGATGAGGAGATCAAGGAAGCGATCGCGATGGCGGCCATCGTTCGCCACTGGTCGACGATGCTCAACGGCAGCCAGGTCGATTTCGCGACCTTCAAACAGCAGACCGACGGCGTGTTCGCAGCCGTCAAAGCCAAGTCGCAGTGAAAGACAAACGCCCGGCGGTGCGCGCCGGGCAGTGCTTGATCATCAACCGCCCGATCGACGGGCCATGGAGGAAGAAATGCTGACAAAGACGCAAAGCGTGGACGGCGCGGCGATCAAGAAAGCGATCGAAGGACGGGACGGCAGGATGCTGGCGAGCTTCTATGCCGACGACGCGCTGGTGCGGGTGATCGACCGCAACAATCCGCCGAGCAAGCCGCGCGAGATCCGCGGCCGGGCGGCGATCAGCACGTTCTGGGACGACATCTGCAGCCGGGCGATGACCCACAAGGTCGACACCACCATCGCCGACGGCGACAATCTCGCCTTCACCCAGGCCTGCGTCTATCCGGACGGAACGAAAGTGTTCTGCGCGGCGATGCTGGAGCTGAAGAATGGGCGGATTGCACGACAGACGGTCGTGCAGGCTTGGGACGAGTAGTTGCACCGCGAAAAGATCAACCGCGGTTTGGGCCGCAAAACTGGAGGAGACAAAAATGTTCAGCGCCAGATGGCAGATCGACGCCAAGTTCGGGCACAAGCAGACCGTGCTCGACCTGTTGAAGAAATGGGAACGCGAGATCGGCTCTCAGGTCGGCATTGCCGATCTCGAGTTCCAGATCATGACCGGTTCGATCGGAGCTCGGGAAGCGACGGTCGAATCGCATCATCAGGTCGAAAGCCTTGCCCAGCTGGAGGGTTTCTTCGCCAGGATCGGCATGATCGACGCCCACGCCAAATGGGGCAAGGAGATGGAGCCCTACGTCGTTTCAGGCACCAGCCTTTGGAACATCTACCGCATCGTGGAGTAGCCGTGGCAGGTGCAGCAGTTTTCGGCCATCAGTTGCGGCGGCCGAAACTCGTCCGCTGCCCGGAAAACCGCCCTTCCCTGGCCAATCCGGCAGCCGCGACACGTGCCGGCTGATTGGGCAATGTGGCCTGCTTGGCCAGGGCCGCCGCTATCAAGGCGTCGGCCTGGCGCGCGCGCTGGTCCGCGCCGGCATCTCCGGCAGGGTTGCCCGCCACGGCGGAGGTCGACATCCGCCGGCGGGGTTTGAAAGCAAGATAGAGAAGCAACGCGCCGAGCAGTCCAGCCCCAATGACGATCGTCAAACGCGTGCCGGTCATGCCGGTGCGTTCGATCTGGGTGGGGTTGGCGGGGTTCTGGACGACGGTGAGCTTGTCGCCGACCTGCGGTTCGCGGGCACCGTTCTTGTTCAGCTCCATCGTGGCCTCGACGGCGTCGGCGCCGGTGCCGACGCGCAAGGTGCCGGTGAATTTCTGGGTCACCTTCCACTCTTTGTCAGCATGAACCGTCTTGAACGCATCCACCAGTTCGCACGGGATCGTGGCGGTGCTGACGGTCTTGTAGACAATCTTGTGGGTGGTCGATTCCATGTCGCATTCGACATTGACCGCGAGGATTTCAGCAGGCGCCTCGGGCCAGCCGCTCTTCTTGATCATGTCCTTGCCGCCGAACACAGCGATCAGCAGACAGAAGCCGGCAATGAGTACCAGCTTGATCTTGGTCGTGTTCATGCGCAAACCCCTCGCCGCGCGGTTTCCCGGCAAGAGGCTGCTCGTTCAGGTTGAATATTCAGTAAATCGTGAACTCCCGCCGTACCGCAAAAGTAACTCTCGCTTAATGTACAGAAAACGGGTTGGCGAATATTTTAGAGATAGTGGCGGCCTCTACCCATGCGCCACCATCACATGACGAACGGCGGTATAATCCTCCAGCGCATAGAGAGACATGTCCTTGCCGTAGCCAGACTGCTTCAGCCCGCCATGCGGCATCTCGTTGGTCAGCATGAAATGGGTGTTGATCCAGGTGCAGCCATATTGCAGACGGGCGGCCGTCGCCATGGCGCGCGAGACGTTCTTGGTCCACACCGAGGATGCCAGGCCGTAGTCGCTGTCATTGGCCCAGTTCACGGCTTCATCGACTTCGGAGAAGCGGGTGATGGAGACGACCGGACCGAACACTTCGCGGCGCACGATCTCGTCTTCCTGCAGCGCGCCGGCAACCACCGTCGGCTGGTAATAGAAGCCGGAGCCTTCGCCGGGCTTGCCGCCGGTGGTGATCTCGATGTGCTTCAGTTCCGAAGCGCGCTCGACGAAGCTCGAGACGCGATCGCGCTGGCGGCGCGAGATCAGCGGCCCGATCTCGTTTTCGGTGTCGTCGGGCTGGTTGTATTTGATGGTCGAGACGGCAGATGAGAGATCGGCGACGAGCTTGTCGTAGATCTTCTTGCCGGCATAGATGCGGCAGGCGGCTGTACAATCCTGCCCGGCATTGTAGTAGCCGAAAGCGCGCAGGCCGTTGACCACGGCGCCAAGGTCGGCGTCGTCGAAAACGATGACCGGCGCCTTGCCGCCGAGTTCCAGATGCGTGCGCTTGACCGACTTGGCGGCGGCCTGCAGCACCTTCTTGCCCGTGGCGACGTCGCCGGTGATCGAAATCATGTTGACCTTGGCGTGATTAATCAGCGTGTTGCCGACGCTGTCGCCGCGGCCGAGCACGACATTGACGACGCCCTCGGGCAGAACCTCGGCCAGGATCCTGGCCAGCTTCAGCGCCGTCAGCGGCGTCTGCTCCGACGGCTTGAAGACGACGGTGTTGCCGCCGGCAATGGCCGGCGCCAGCTTCCAGGCCATCATCATCAGTGGATAGTTCCACGGCGCGATGGAAGCGACAATGCCGATCGGATCGCGCCGCACCATCGAGGTGTGGCCGGGAATGTATTCGCCGGCGACCACGCCCGGCATCGAACGCACAGCGCCGGCAAAGAAACGATAGCAGTCGACGATCGCCGGGATCTCGTCATTGAGCACGGCGTTGATCGGCTTGCCGCAATTCAGCGCCTCGAGCGCCGCGAACTCCCGCGCGTTGGCCTCGATGCGGTCGGCGATCTTGAGGAGATAGCCGGAGCGCTGCGCCGGCGTTGTGCGTGACCACAAGACGAATGCTCGCCCGGCGGCAGTAACAGCCGCCTCGATCTGCGCCTGGCTTGCTTCAGGCAGGTTGAGAATGGTCGCCCCGGTCTTTGGATTCAGAATCGGCTCCTCGGTCTCGGTGCCGTTCTCGAACTTCGAGCCGATCAGCATCTGGGTGTCCATGCAGGTTCTCCTCGGTCAGGAGCGAGTAGCGAATAGCGAGTAGCGAATAGGGCTGGTCGTGCAATCTCCCCTATTCGCTATTCGCTACTCCCTATTCGCTGTTCTTCATTTGCCCGAACCGGCGATCTGGTCGCCGTCGCGGGTCAGGTAATAGGCGGCAAGGATGGGCAGCAGCGTCACCAGCACCACGACCATGGCGACGACATTGGTGACCGGACGCTGGCGTGGGCGGATCAGCTCTTCCAGCATCCAGATCGGCACGGTCTGCTGCTGGCCGGCGGTGAAGGTGGTGACGATGACCTCGTCGAAGGAGAGCGCGAAGGCGAGCATCCCCCCGGCAAGCAGAGCGGTGGCGATGTTGGGCAGCACGACGTGCCGGAAGGTCTGGAAGCCGTCGGCGCCGAGATCCATCGAGGCCTCGATCATTGAGCCGGAAGTGCGGCGGAAACGGGCGACCGCATTGTTGTAGACGACGACAACGCAGAAGGTGGCGTGGCCGAGCACGATCGTCCAGAACGAGAACGGGATGTCGGCTAGCGAGAAGGCCGAGCGCAACGCGATGCCGGTGATGATGCCGGGCAGCGCGATCGGCAGGATGACGAGCAGCGAGATCGTCTCGCGGCCGAAGAATTTCGTCCGTGACACGGCGGCGGCGCACAGCGTGCCCAGGATCAAGGCAATCGCCGTCGAGATGGCGGCGACACGGACCGAAAGCGACAGCGCCTGCCAGACATCCGGCCGGTTCCAGGTGACGGCAAACCATTGCGTGGTCAGCCCCGGCGGCGGCCAGACGAAGCTCTTCTCTTCCGTGGTGAAGGCATAGACGAAGATCAGCAGGATCGGCAGGTGCAGGAAGAGCAGGCCGCAAGCGGCTGCGATCTTGAGGCCGAGCGGGGCGGATTGCGAACCGTCAGAGCGCATCGAAGGCCCCCATGCGCTTGGCGCCCCAGAGATAGAAACCCATGATGACGATGGGCACGACGGTGAAGGCGGCGGCGAGAGGGATGTTGCCGGCTGTGCCCTGCTGCGAATAGACGGCCTGGCCGATAAACAGCCGCGACGTGCCGATGATCTGCGGGATGATGTAGTCGCCCAGCGTCAGCGAGAAGGTGAAGATCGAGCCGGCGACGATGCCGGGCAGCGCCAGCGGGAACAGCACGTTGCGGAAGGTCTGGCCCGGCGACGCCCCGAGATCGGAGGACGCCTCGACCAGATTGCCGGGCACGCGCTCCAATGCCGCCTGCACCGGCAGGATCATGAACGGCAGCCAGACATAGACGAAGGCGATGAAGGTTCCGGTGGCGGAGACCGACAGGGAATTGCCGCCGACGACCGGCAGCGACAGCCAGCCATCGAGCATCCAAAGCAGATGCAATTTGGCCAGCAGCCAGGTCAGAATGCCTTCCTTGGCGAGGATCAACTTCCAGGCGTAGATCTTGACGAGGTAGCTCGACCACAGCGGCAGCATGATTCCGAGATAAAACAGCGCCTTCCACCGGCCGCGGGCATAGCGCGCCGCATAATAGGCGATCGGGAAGGCGATGACGGCCGAGGCCAGCGTGACCAGCACCGCCATCGTGACCGTGCGCAGGATGATGTCGAGATTGGCGGGCTGGAACAGGTCGCCATAGGTCTTCAGCGTGAATTCGTGGTTGATGAGGCCGGAGAACTCGTCGATCGAAAAAAAGCTCTGCGCCAGAAGTGCGAACAACGAGCCGATATAGATAACGCCGAGCCATAGAACCGGCGGCAGCAGCATGAGGAACAGCAGCAGTTGCGGCTTGCGCCAGAAAAGGTCCGACAGTGCGCCGCGCATGCCACCGCTGCCGGGCAGGATGGCGGGGGCGGAGGTTGAGTTGAGCGCGGCGATGGTCATGGGGCGACCGCGTGCTGAAGGAACCCTGAGAAGCCGCGTTCCTTCACACCCCCCTCTGTCCTGCCGGACATCTCCCCCTCAAGGGGGGAGATCAGCAGTTTCGCTGCCTCGCCAAATCCCCAACGTTGAAGATTGGCGAAACCGGGAGGAACAGCCAATCTCCCCGCTTGAGGGGGAGATGTCCGGCAGGACAGAGGGGGGTGCTTGGCGCAAACCTCAATCATGCCGGCTCGTCCATCAAATGCAAATGCTCGCGGTTGAACGTCAGCACCACCGCTTCGCCTTCCGCCGGCAGCTTTGTCCCGGCCGGCACGATGGCGTGCAGCCTCAACCCGTCGGCGTCGAGCGCCAGCTTGGTCGTAGCGCCGAGATAGTTGGTTCCGACCAGGCGCGCGGCGACGCCCTCGCCTTTGGCGGCGCGGCCGATGCGGATGGATTCGGGACGCAGGCTGCCCCAGCGATGCTGGCCGGAATAGCGCTGGACGAAGTCCGGCGGCAGTACGTTGGAGGAGCCGACGAAATCGGCGACGAAGCGGGTCTTCGGCCGCTGGTAGATGTCTTCCGGCGTGCCGATCTGCATGATCTTGCCGTCATTGAAGACGGCGACGCGGTCGGCCATCGACAGCGCTTCGCCCTGGTCGTGGGTGACGAAGACGAAGGTGATGCCGAGCGCCTTCTGCAGCGACTTCAGCTCTTCCTGCATGTTCTCGCGCAGTTTGAGATCGAGCGCGCCGAGCGGCTCGTCGAGCAGAAGCACCTTGGGCTGATTGACCAGCGCACGGGCCAGCGCCACGCGCTGGCGCTGGCCGCCGGAGAGCTGGCCGGGACGGCGGGCGCCAAAGCCTGGAAGCCGCACCAATGACAGCGCCTCTTCCGCCGCCTTCTGCCGCTGCGGCTTGGCGACGCCCTTGACCATCAGCCCGTAGGCGACATTGTCCAGCACGTTCAGATGCGGGAACAGCGCGTAGTCCTGGAACACGGTGTTGACGTTGCGACGATAGGGCGGCATGCCCTCGGCGCGGTCGCCGAAGATCGAGATCGAGCCTGAGGTCGGCTGCTCGAAGCCGGCGATGAGGCGCAGGCAGGTCGTCTTGCCGGACCCCGACGGACCGAGCATGGCGAAGAACTCGCCGGGCACGATATCGAGATCGACCGCATCGACGGCGCGCACGCTGCCGAAATGGCGAGAGACTTTCTGGAAGGAAACGGCCGATGTCATGGGCTGTCCGTCTGTTGCCGGTTTGTGTTCGTCGAAATAGCTCTTGCCGCCACCAATCAGGCCAGCGGGCACGGCACTTCACCTCCCCCTCGATCGGGAAGGTCGCGGCGAAGCCGCGGGTGGGGTGACTAGCACCGGACGTCAGCGTTGCCCCCACCCCGACGCTGCGCGTCGACCCTCCCCACAAGGGGGAGGGTTAAGGGAGCTCACCGCCCGCCGATGACGCCGATATAGTCGGACACCCAGCGGTAGTAGGGCACGCACTGGTCGTTCTGGGTGGCGCACTTCGAGACCGGCGTCTTCCAGAACTTGATCTTGTCGAAGTTCTCGTAGCCGTTGGTCTTGCAGCCTTCCTCGCCGAGCAGCTCGTTGCCCTTGCAGGCAGCGGGCACCACGGGGAGCGAGCCGAACCAGGCCGAGACATCGCCTTGCACCTTGGGCGACAGCGAATGCTCAAGCCACATATAGGCGCAGTTGGGATGCGCGGCGTCGGCCTCCATCATGGTGGTGTCGGCCCAGCCGGTGACGCCTTCTTCCGGCACGGTCGAGGCGACCGGCTTCTTGGCGGCAACCAGCGTGTTGACCTGGTAAGGCCACGAACCGGAAGCGACGACGCCTTCGTTCTGGAAGTCGTCGACCTGGATGGCGGCGTCATGCCAGTAGCGGCCGACCAGCGTCCGCTGAACACGCAGCAGCTCGAGCGCTGCCTTGTACTGGTCTTCGTTCAGTTCGTACGGGTCCTTGATGCCGAGTTCCGGCTTGTGGAACATCAAATAGTTGGCGGCGTCGGCGATGTGGATCGGGCCGTCATAGGCCTGGACGCGGCCCTTGTTGGACTTGCCGTCCGGCAGGTTCATTTCCTCGAAGACGACGTTCCAGCTCTTGGGCGCTTCCTTGAAGACATCGGTGTTGTACATCAGGATGTTCGGGCCCCACTGATAGGGAACGCCGTAATGCACCTTGTCGACGGTGAACCAGGGCGCATCCTTCAGACGGTCGTCTACCGCCTTCCAGCTCGGGATGAGATCGGTGTTGATCGGCTGCACGCGCTTGCCGGCAACGAGGCGCAGCGATGCGTCACCCGAAGCGGTGACTAGATCGAACCCACCCTCATTCATCAGCGAGACCATCTCGTCGGAGGTGTTGGCGGTCTTGACGTTGACCTTGCAGCCGCTCTCCTTCTCGAAGGAGGTCACCCAGTCATAGCCCTTGTCGGTTTCGCCGCGCTCGATGTACCCCGGCCAGGCAACGATGCTGACCTCCCCTTCGCCCTTGCCAAGTTCCTTGACCTGGGCGACGGCCTGACCGGAAAAGGTCAGCGCGACCGTCAAGGCGGTGCACGTCTTCAGGAATGAATTCATCGTCAATCTCCCATTTTGGCGCCTGACTGCGAAGCGAGTCGCCGCCGCGGTCAGCCGCAGGCTGAAAAGCGTCAGTTCATCCGATGGCACGTTGCCGCTCTGATGGCGGCTTTCGTCCCTGACATCAAAAGTGCTCGGAAAATTCCGGTTTCGCAAATTCATTTATCAGAAACGCGATATCGGTTTTTCCGATAGATAACCACGCACCCTATCAACGCTGCTGGCGTACCATACGCTGCGACTGGGCAAGGCCGATGAAGTCGCGCGACGCCTGCGGCAGACCGGAGCCGCGGCGCCAGACCATGCCGACCTGGACGACCGGCAGGGAACCCGAAATGTCGCGCGATTCGATGCGGTCGCCTTCCAGCGACCACGGCCGGTAGACTAGGTCGGGCAGCAACGCCACGCCCGCACCTGTGGCGACGAGGCTGCGAACGGCTTCGACCGAGCGGGTGCGAAAGGCGACATGCGGCCTGGCGCCGATCGCCGCCAGAAGCTTGCCGGTGTTCTCCTCGATCTCGTCGACGGTCAGCATGATCAGCGGCTCGCCGGCAATGTCGCCTATGCCGATAATGTCGGCGCTGGCCAGCTTGTGGCCGAGCGGGACCCACAGCCGGTAGGCCGAGACCTCGAGGATTTCCGACTGCAGCGCGGTGCGGTCGCGCAAATTGGAGGTGACCATGACGGCAATGTCGAGCTTGCCGCCGATCAGCAGATGTTCGAGATAGTCGCCATTGTCCTCGATGGCCGAGACATCGACGCCGGGATAGGCGCGGCGGTAGCGCGCCAGCAGATCGGACAGCACATAGCCCGCGACCAGCGAGGTGACGCCGAGCTGCAGCCGCCCGCCGGCCACCACCTGGTCGTCGGAAAAAGCGCGGCGCGCGTCGGAGACGTCGGCCAGGATCTTGGTCGCATGGCGCAGGAACTGGTGGCCTTTGTGGGTAATGTTGAGGCCACGCGGATGGCGCTCGAACAATTCGACGCCGAGATCGCTCTCCAGCTCCTTGATCGCCTCGGTGACCGAGGATTGCGAGATGGAGAGGTTTTGTGCGGCGCCCGACACCGTGCCTTGCTCGGCGACGGCAATGAAGAACTGCAGCTGGCGGATGGTGAAAGCCATGGCCGGACTAAACACCGGCGCGCCGGGGAAGGAAAGCCGAAGGCGGAGCTTATACCCATACGGCTTGAGGCGCCTCCTGGTCAGCCGAACCCGAGGCGCCGCCGGCAGGCTGAACCGTAGCGCAGCGCGAGCATGAACGCCGTCTCCAGCGCCATGACGATGACGATGATGCGAAAGCCGATGGCATAGGAATCCCGGCCGCTGCCGCGCATAAGGTAGCCGGTGACGAGGAAGCCGGTGTTCCATAGCGTGGCGCCGAGCAGCGTCGCCGCCGCGAAGGGCAAGAGTGGAAGACGGAGCGCGCCGGCCGCGATCGGCAGATAGTTGCGAACCGTCGGGATGAACTGCGCCAGCAAGGAGACCCGGACATGATGGCGGCGATAGGCCTGACCAAGCTTGCTGTAGGTCGCATAGCGCAAGCAGACATATTTGCCGAAACGCTGGACCAGCCTGTCGGCACGATCCAAGCCAATCCGACGACCCAAACTATACCAGACAAGGCAGCCTGTGATGGCGGACAGCGTCGTTACCAGAAGCAGGATCGCCAGCGCCGGGAGATCGGGGGCTGCCGTCATGCCGAGGAACAGCAGCAGCACATGCGAGGGCGGCAGCGGCAGGATCTTTTCTGTGAAGGCGAGGCAGGCGACGCCGAGCAGGCCGAAGCCCAGGATCGCCGACAGTGGATCAGTCATGCGAAGCGCCAGTCATAGGTTTTGAGGTTCTTGATCCTGGACACCTTATACACCGTCATACACCGTCGCCGGCGGAAAGTTGCGGAATGTCCGGCCAAGCCGGGTCGGCTTCAAGGTCGGAGCGCGCAAGCGTCCAGGCCATGAGGAAAGACAAGGCATCGTTTGCAGCATGGTGGCCTCATTGCTGATGCGGGCGATTCGCCCGGCCCGCATTTCGACGAGGCGCTGTTTGCAGCTGCCAAGTTGCATGGACATTGCGAAGAGCGGGATGTGTGAAAAAGAAATTCTTCCCCCACAATGACATCTTCTGCGGCCGGGCGACGCGGCGCGCATGATGCACAACATCGCCTTCGCGGCTCGGGTGGCGGCATGGCCGGGATTGCGGCGCACCAGCCGCTGGTATTTGGCTAGGCGGCAGCGATGCTGAGGCGCGCTCCAGCCTCGGCAAGTGCCGAGGCAATGTCGCGCGGCGGCGGCTGGTCGGTGGCGAGTTCGGAAAAACCGTCGAAGCCGCAGACCTGGACTAGACCCTGGCGACCGAACTTGGTGTGGTCGGTGATGACCAGCGAGCGCTGGCCGCGCGACAGCACCATGCGGGCGAACTCCGCCTCTTCCAGATCGTAGTCGGCAAGGCCTGCGGCGGCATCGACGGCGCCGATCGAAATCACCGCATGGCTGACCGAGAAGCGGCTGACGAAATCGATCGCCGAGGCGCCGAAGGCGGCTCCGGAATCGCTGCGCAATTCGCCGCCGGCCATATAGACCTTGTTGCCGTTGACGGTGGCCAGCGTGCGGGCGATATCGGACGAGTTGGTGACGACCGTCAGCCGCCGGTGGCCGAGCAGTTCGCGGGCCAGGAACGAGGTCGTGGTGCCGGTGTCCAGCATGACCGATTCACCGTCGCGAATGGTGGCAGCGACCATGCGGGCGATCAGCCGCTTGGCCTCGGCATTGTCGCGCATGCGCCGCTCGAAGGGCGCTTCGCCGGCCATCGACGGCAGGCCGATGGCGCCATGCATCTTGAGCACCGAGCCATTGCCGGTCAGTGGCTTGACATCCCGGCGCACCGTTTCAAGCGAAACCCCCAGCCGGTCGGCGAGGCTGGCAATGGTGACGGTGCCCTCTTCCTTGAGGAGGCGGAGGATTTCGCCATGCCGTTTCGAATGGATCATCTGGCTTCCTGAATTTTGCGGCCTGCCCGGTTTTAGGGCAATGCCGCCGTTTTTAAAGGAATTGCTCGTGGTTTCGGGCAAAACACCCAAAAAAAGTCACAACATTTCATTGACAGTTAGGTAGCACTGGCGTGACATTGACGGCGTGACAGCTTCGGAACTGCCACGGGAGGGTGATGGCAGAGCCGCAATTCACGGACCGGACCGTCTGGCCAGACCGTCTGGGTTTGAACTGGCACAAAAGTTTCTCAAATCCGCGGGGGCGGAGACCGGGTATCAAAACCTGGCCAGAGGGGCTCGTCGGTGCGGCGCGGGATAGGAGTTCCTGCGTCCCGCACCGACGTGATTTTTGCGTTTCCCAACGCTCGTTGCGCGGCGCATGGCGCCCAAGAAAGCTCCGCAAAAGTCAGGGATGGTCCCGTGACTGCTGAAGACCGCATCCGGGCCTTGCCCTGCTGGAACGGCAACATCGACATTGCGCCGCTGCCGGGCGGCCTCAGCAACGCCAATTATCTGGTCAAGGACGCAGCCGGGCGGCATGTCGTGCGCTTCGGCCAGGACTATCCATTTCACCACGTCTTTCGCGACCGCGAGGTGATGACGGCCCGCGCGGCGCACGCCGCAGGCTTCGCGCCGGCGGTCCGCCATTCCGAACCCGGCATTATGGTCACGGAATTCCTCGGCGCGAAAACCTTTGTCGCCGAGGATGTGCGCGCCAATATCGGCCGCGTCGCAGCCCTTATGCGCGGGTTCCATCGCGAGATGCCCAATCACATCTCCGGCGCCGGCTTCATGTTCTGGGTCTTCCATGTCATCCGCGACTATGCGCGAACGCTGAGCGAAGGCGGCAGCCGCAAGCGGGACGAGCTGCCCAGGCTGCTGGCGCTGGCCGACGAACTGGAGCGGGCGCAGAAGCTGCTGCCGATCGTGTTCGGCCACAATGATCTTTTGCCGGCAAATATCCTCGACGATGGCGACAGGTTGTGGCTCATCGATTTCGAATATGCCGGTTTCAACACCGCGATGTTCGATCTTGCCGGCGTTGCCTCCAACGCCGAGATGAGCGACGCGGAGTCCTTCACTTTCCTCACGGCGTATTTCATGCGCGAGCCGGATGAGGCGATCCGCCGCTCGCACGCGGCCATGCAATGCGCCTCGCTGCTGCGCGAGGCGATGTGGAGCATGGTTTCCGAACTTTACCTCGACGCGCCCGGCATCGACTACGTCGCCTACACCGCGGAGAACCTGACGCGGCTCGACGCGGCGCTGGACAATTACCGCACGAAGTACGGGACACAGTCATGACATTGCCTACACATGCCGGCATCGTCGTCATCGGCGGCGGCATTATCGGCTGTTCGACGGCCTATCACCTGGCGCGCGACCACAAGGCCGATGTCGTGCTGCTGGAACAGGGCAAGCTGACCTCGGGCTCGACCTGGCATGCGGCCGGGCTGGTCGGCCAGTTGCGCTCGTCGGCCTCGATCACCCGCGTGCTCAAATATTCGGTCGAGCTCTACAAGGGACTGGAAGCCGAAACCGGGCTCGCTACCGGCTGGAAGATGACCGGGTGCCTCAGGCTTGCGACCAATGCCGACCGCTGGACCGAATATAAACGGCTGGCGACGACGGCCAGGAGCTTCGGCATGGACATGCAGTTGCTGTCGCCAGGGGAGGTCAAAAAGGTGTGGCCGCTGCTGGAGACCAGCGACCTCGTCGGCGCCTCCTGGCTGCCGACCGATGGGCAGGCCAGCCCCTCCGACATCACGCAGTCGCTGGCCAAGGGCGCGCGCATGCATGGCGCGAAGCTGTTCGAGGATGTCCGCGTCACCGGATTTGACATGATGGACGGGCACATCACCGCGGTGAAGACCAACAAGGGCGACATTGCTTGCGACAAGGTGGTGAACTGCGCCGGGCAATGGTCACGCCAGGTCGGCGCGATGGCCGGCATTTGCGTGCCGCTGCAACCGGTCAAGCACCAGTACATCATCACCGAGAAGATCGACGGGCTGGCGACCGACGCGCCGACAATCCGCGATCCCGACCGCCGCACCTATTTCAAGGAAGAGGTCGGCGGGCTGGTGATGGGCGGCTATGAGCCGAACCCGCAGGCCTGGGCGACCGGCCTGCCCGGCGGCGATGTCCCCGATGACTGGGAGTTCCGCCTGTTCGACGACGACTACGATCATTTCGAACAGCATATGAGCCAGGCGATCGCGCGCGTGCCGGCGCTGGAGACGGTCGGCGTCAAGCAGATGATCAACGGGCCGGAGAGTTTTACGCCGGACGGCAATTTCATCCTCGGTGTCGCGCCCGAATGCGCCAACATGTTCGTCGGCGCCGGCTTCAACGCCTTCGGCATCGCTTCCGGCGGCGGCGCCGGCTGGGTGCTGGCGCAATGGGTGGTCGACGGTGAAGCGCCGCTCGACCTCTGGGTGGTCGACATCAGGCGCTTTTCCGGCCTGCATCGCGATCGGCAATGGGTCAGCGATCGCACGCTGGAAGCCTATGGCAAGCATTACACGATCGGCTTTCCGCATGAGGAGTATTTGTCGGGCCGGCCGCGCATCGTCTCGCCGCTCTACGAGCGGCTGAAAGCGCACCGCGCGGTGTTCGGCTCCAAGCTCGGCTGGGAACGGCCGAACTGGTTCGCGCCGCAGGGCGCCACATCCGAAGACATTTATTCCATGGGCCGGCAGAACTGGTTTGGCCCGGTCGGCGAGGAGCATCGCCATGTGCGCGAGAAAGTCGGCATCTTCGACCAGTCGTCCTTCGCCAAATACGAAATGACGGGTTCGGATGCGGCTAAGGCGCTGGACTGGATCTGCGCCAACGATGTCGCCAAGCCGGTGGGACGGCTGACCTACACGCAGCTTCTCAACACGCGCGGCGGCATCGAGGCCGATTTGACGGTGGCCAGGCTCGCCGAAGACAAATTCTACATCGTGACCGGCACCGGCTTCCGCACGCATGATCTCTCCTGGATCGCCGACCATGTCGGCAAGGGCCTCGACGTGACGCTGAAAGATGTCACCGAGGATTTCGGCACGCTCTCACTGATGGGACCGCGGGCCCGCGACGTTCTGGCTGCCGTGACCGATGCCGATGTCTCGAACGCCGCCTTCCCGTTCGGCCATATCCGCGAGATCACGACTGCCGGCCATACGGTTCGGGCGCTGCGCGTCACCTATGTCGGCGAGCTTGGTTGGGAATTGCATGTGCCGATCGCCGCCACCGGCGAGATTTTCGACACGCTGATGGCGGCAGGCAAGCCGCACGGCATCCGGCCGATCGGCTACCGGGCGCTGGAATCACTTCGGCTGGAGAAAGGCTACCGCGCCTGGGGCTCCGACATCACCCCCAACGACACGCCTCAGGAGGCCGGCCTCGGCTGGGCGGTGAAGCTGAGGAAGAACACCGATTTCGTCGGCCGGCGGGCGCTCGAAAAGATCAGCGGCGCCGACCTGAAGAAACGCTTTGCCGGCTTCACGGTCGACGATCCCGGTATCGTGCTGGTCGGACGCGAGACGATTTTGCGCAATGGCGAGCCGGTCGGCTACCTCACCAGCGGCGGCTATGGCTACACGCTGGCCAAGAACATCGGTTACGGTTATGTCCGCAATGCCGATGGCGTCGGCGACGATTTTCTCAGCTCAGGCGACTATGAGCTGGTGGTGGCGATGGAACGGACGCCGGCCAAGATCCATCTCGAGCCGATGTACGATTCGGCGATGAGCAAGATCAAAGCGTAGACGAAACCTGGATTAGCTCACACGAAGCACGAGGCCGCGGCTGGGCACGGTATCCGACTCGCCCGGCATCGAGACATAGGGCGCCGTCTCCTCGGCGCGGACAACCCTGCCCTCAGCTTCGAGTACAGCGATGCGTTCGGCGAAGCCGGCGTTCCACAGCGTGTTCTTGACCGTCAGCACGATGATGCCGTCCGGCCGGCAGATGCGGATCAGTTCGTCCAGTCCCTCGGCGCCGACATGCCCGGAGGTGAAAACGCCGGCCGAGACGATGCCGGCATAGGCATTGTCGGCAAAGGGGAGCGGCCCGCCGAGCGC
Source organism: Mesorhizobium sp. P160187 (assembly GCF_057766425.1). Classification (NCBI taxonomy): domain Bacteria; kingdom Pseudomonadati; phylum Pseudomonadota; class Alphaproteobacteria; order Hyphomicrobiales; family Phyllobacteriaceae; genus Mesorhizobium; species Mesorhizobium sp. P160187. The sequence continues at coordinate 2,558,692 of NZ_JBYMDX010000003.1, read as the reverse complement.
CAGGCAATGCAGCGCCGAATAGACGCCCTTTGCCGCCGCCTTGGCCAGCATGCCTTGCGAAATATCGAGCGCTTCGACCTGGGGATAGCCGGTGATGGCCAGCCACTCGCCGATCAGCCCGGTGCCGGCCCCGGCATCGAGAAGCGGGGCCGCGCCGCGCGGCAGATGCCGTGCGAGCAGGGCCAGGCAGATCGTCGGATGGCGGTAGCCGGCGGCCGACATATCGGCATCGTAGGTTTCCGACCAATTGTCATAGATCGCGGCGACGTCCTCGGGCCGTTGCGCTGAATAGGCGGCGCCAAGCCCGCCATGATCCTTGTTGCCCGCCATGGCTGTTTCTCCGCCAGCTCGCTGCTCACCCTCGATCGGGATGATAGCCAAACGGCGAAAACTGTGGAACCGTTGTCGCAAGAAATAACACGCCAGGGGCAACAGGCATGGGGACCGACGAGGCACGCGCAACACTTGCAGCGATTCCGGCATTGGCGGGCTATGACGGACCGCTGGAGCGGCTGGGCGGGATGACCAATCTCGTCTTTAGGGCCGGCGATATCTGCCTGCGCATCCCCGGCAAAGGCACCGAGGAATATATCAACCGCGCCAATGAAGCGGTGGCGGCGCGTGAGGCGGCCAAAGCGGGCGTCAGTCCGGAGGTGCTGCATGTCGACCCCGCGACAGGCGTGCTGGCGAGCCGTTTCGTTGCCGGCGCCGTGACGATGTCGCCGGACAAGTTCAAGCTGCGCGCCGGCAGCCCGGCCCGCGCCGGCGAAGCCTTCCGCAAGCTGCACACGTCCGGTGCGGTGTTTCCGTTCCGCTTCGACCTGTTTGCGATGATCGACGACTATCTCAAGGTCTTATCGACCAAGGACGTCGCCTTGCCGCCGGGCTACCACGACGTGGTGCGCGAATCCGACACCGTGCGTGCCGCCCTTGCCGCGCATAGACTGCCGCTTGCGGCCTGCCATTGCGATCCGCTGTGCGAGAATTTTCTCGATACGGGCGAGCGGATGTGGATCGTCGACTGGGAATATTCGGGGATGAACGACCCGCTCTGGGACCTCGGCGACCTCTCGGTCGAAGGCCGGTTCGACACCGCGCAGGAGGAAGAGATGATGCGCGCCTATTTCGGCGGCGAGGCGAAACCGGCCGAGCGCGGCCGCGTCGTTATCTACAAGGCGATGTGCGACCTGTTGTGGACGTTGTGGGGGCTGATCCAGCTTGCCAACAACAACCCGGTCGAGGACTTCCGCGCCTATGCCGACGGCCGCTTCGCCCGTTGCAAGGCGCTGATGGAAACGCCTGAGTTTTCACGGCATCTGGCGGCGGTGCGCCAAGGTTAGGTCAATTCACGCCTTTCGGCACGTTCTCCGGCGGCACGACTGTTTCGACCACCTTCTGGCGGTGGAAGATGAACAGGCCGGCGAGCACGACGATGGCCGAGCCGATCAGGATGCGCGGTCCCGGCACGTCGCCGAAGAAGGCCAGGCCGAAGATCACCGCCCATAGAAGGAGGCTGTAGTGCAGCGGCGCCAGCGTCGAGGCAGGGGCCAGTTTCAGCGCCCTGGTAATCATCAGATGCGCGCTGCAGGAGACGATGCCGAGCAGGAGCATGGCGCCGAAATCGAGTGCCGGCGGCGCCTTCCAGGCGCCGATGGTCATCACGGCGCCAACCAGCAGCGTGCCGATCGTCTGCCATGTGACCAACGTGGTGTCGCTGGTGCCGCGCAGGCGGCGGCTGAGGATGATGGCGAAGGCGAAGGCAATGCTGCCGACCAGTGCGAACAGCGAGGACTGCGAGAACGCCGCCGAAGAGGGCTTCAAGATGATCAGCACGCCGCAGAAGCCGACCAGGATGGCGGCCCAGCGGCGCCAGCCGACCTTTTCGCCGAGCAGGAAATGCGACAGCGCCGCCACATAGATCGGCCCGGCCATGTAGAAGCTCATCACGTCGGCAAGCGGCAGATAGACGACGGCGGCATAGAACAGCGCCGTGTCCACCGTGGTCGCCAGCACGCGCAGAATCTGGAGGACCGGCCGCTCCATCCGGAACAGTCTGCCGGCGCCCTGGTTGGCGATCATCGGGCCGAGCACGATGAAGGCGCCGATCGATCGGATCAGCACCACCTGGCCGACCGAGAAGCTGGCGACCAGCCATTTGCCCATCGCGTCGTTCAGCGCGAACATGAAGTCGCCGGCCAGCATCAAAAGGATGCCGGCCAAAAGCACGTTCCTGATGGTAAAGGTGCGGACGAGCGACTGGGCCATGCGGCTCCCTAGCTGCAAGCGGCCGCTTTGACGAGGCAAATCGGTAAGACCAGCGGCGGAAATCGGCTGTTTCTACGCAGTTTTGTGCCGCCGGTTCACCTGTCCGGGACGGCCGGCGATCGACAGCCGTGTCTCCTGCTTCGTGCGCTCGGCCACCACCTTGCCCCTGGCGACGACGCACAGCCGTTCGGCACGTAACCTCAAGGCCTCGATCGGGTTGCCGGCATCGAGAATGACGAAGCTGGCGCGCTTGCCCACGGCAAGGCCGAGATGATCGAGGCCCATGATGGCGGCGTTGACGTTGGTGACCATGTCGAAGCAGCGCGCCATGTCGGCAGGGCTCGACATCTGAGCGACGTGAAGCCCCATGAAGGCGACGTCGAGCATGTCGGCGGTGCCCAGCGAATACCAGGGGTCGAGAACGCAATCCTGGCCCCAACCGACGCGGATGCCGAGCGCCAGCATCTCCTTCACCCGGGTCATCCCGCGGCGTTTGGGAAACGTGTCATGGCGGCCCTGCAGCATGATGTTGATCAACGGATTGGGGATCGCCGACACACCGGCCTCGGCAATCAGCGGCAGGAGCTTGGAGACGTAATAATTGTCCATCGAGTGCATGGAAGTCAGGTGCGAGCCGGCCACCTTGCCCTGAAGGCCAAGGCGGTGGGTCTCATAGGCAAGCTGCTCGATGTGGCGCGACAGTGGATCGTCGGTCTCGTCGCAATGCAGGTCGACCATCAGCCCGCGCTTCGACGCGATTTCGCACAATTCGGTCACCGAGCGCGTGCCGTCGGCCATGGTGCGTTCGAAATGCGGGATGCCGCCGACGATGTCGACGCCCATGTCGAGCGCGCGCAGCGTGTTCTGCCGCGCCGTCGGCGAACGGTAGAAGCCATCCTGCGGGAAAGCGACCAGTTGCAGATCGATATAGGACGCAACAATCTTCTTGACGTCGAGCAGCGCCTCGACCGCCAGCAACCTGTCATCGCAGACATCGACATGGGTACGGATGGCGAGCAGGCCCATCGAGACCGCCCAGTCGCAATAGGCGAGCGCCCGCTCGCGAACCGCGTCATGCGTCAGGAGCGGCTTCAGCTCGCCCCATAGCGAAATGCCCTCCAGCAGCGTACCCGAAGCGTTGATGCGTGGAATGCCGTAGGACAGCGTGGCATCCATATGGAAATGCGGATCGACGAAGGGCGGCGAGATCAGATTGCCACGGGCGTCGATCGACGTGCCGGCGCTGACATGCAGTTCGGGCTCGATGGCGACGATCGTCTCGCCGATGATGCCGAGGTCGGCGACGGTGCCGTCGGGCAGCGTTCCGCCGCGCACAACAAGGTCGAAATCCATCTGTCGTCATCTCCCCGCAGATCAATCGCCGCAATCGTGGCACAAAAGACACCGTGCCGCAGCCGTTTGCCTCCGCAACAGCGAAAGGTTCCATCCGGCCACAACTCGCTCTATAAGCCGCCTTTCGCCCTGGTGGCGAATCCGAAATTCGTCAGTCAGGCATGGGATCGGCCATTTGTTTCGCTTCTTCCGTTCGACGGAAAACCAGCGCCTTATCGCAAGGCTTTTGCGGGAATCCTTTCACGCGCATAGATTTGGCTACGCTGCGGCCATTCTGTCGATGCTGGTTGTGGCGGCAACGACAGCAGCCAGCGCCTATATGCTGCGCGAAATCACCAATGAATTCGTGGTTTACAAGAGGATTGGGCAGGTCAATCTGATCGCGGCGGCGACCGGAGCGATTTTCATTCTCAAGGGCTTCGCAAACTTCATCCAGGCCTACTTCATGAGCAGGGTCGGCAATGCCATCATCGCCGACCGGCAGCGCAAGATCTATGACAGCATTCTCGCGCAAGGCATCGAATTCTATCATTCGACCTCTTCGTCCGAACTGATTTCGCGCATGACGAACAATGCCCAGGCCGCGCGCAGCGTGCTCGACCAAATCGTCACGTCCTATGTTCGCGACCTGGTGACGCTGGCTGCGCTGGTGGGGGTGATGGTCTGGCAGCAGCCGGCGCTGTCCCTGATCTGTCTGGTGATCGGGCCGATCGCCATTTACGGCGTCAATCGTATCCTGAAGCGCGTCCGAAAAATTGCCTCGCAAGAATTCCGTTCGCTCGGCCAGATCGTGCAGGTGATGCAGGAAACTGCGATCGGCGTGCGCGTCGTCAAATCCTTCGGCCTCGAAGGCGCCATGCGGAAGCGCATGTACAAGGCCGTGTCGGACGTGGAGAGCCGCGCCAACAACATCGCCACGCTGGAGGCCGCCACCAGCCCGGTTATGGAAACGCTTGCGGGGCTGGCCATCGCTGGCGCCGTTTTTGTCAGCGGCTTCCTGGTTCTGGGCGGCGGCGGTCAGATGCCGGGCAACATCATGGCCTTCATCGCGGCGCTGCTGTTGGCCTATGAGCCGGCCAAGCGCCTGGCCCGCGTACGCATCTCGCTTGAAACCGGCATTGTCGGCGTGCGCATGATGTTCCAGCTCGCCGACCGGCCGCTGACGCTGGCCGAAAAGCCGGATGCAAAGCCGCTGCGGGCAGGGCCGGGCGAGATCCATTTCGACAATGTCAGCTTCGCCTACCCCGAAAGCGCGCCGGTGTTCGAGGGACTGGACCTGACGCTTGCCGCCGGCAAGATGACGGCGCTGGTCGGACCCTCGGGCAGCGGCAAGTCGACCATCCTCAACCTGATCATGCGCATGTACGACCCGCAGGTCGGCAAGGTGATGTTCGATGGCCAGGACATTTCTTGTGCCACGCTCACCTCGGTCAGGGAAAAGATCGCGTATGTCAGCCAGGACACGTTCCTGTTTGCCGGCACGATCATGCACAACATCAGGCTCGGGCGCGAGGGCGCCACCGACGAGGAAGTAATGGCCGCCGCAAGGGCCGCCAATGCACATGACTTCATCAGCGCCCAGGCGAAAGGCTACGACACGGATGTCGGCGAGAATGGCGCGCTGCTGTCAGGCGGCCAGCGCCAGCGCATCTCGATCGCACGCGCCATGCTGCGCAATGCCGAAATCCTGCTTCTGGACGAGGCGACCAGCGCGCTCGACGCCGAATCCGAGGCGCTTTTCCGCGACGCGCTGCAGCAGCTGACGGTCGGGCGCACCACCATCGTCATTGCCCACCGCCTGTCGACCGTGCACCAGGCCGACACGATCGTGGTGCTGGAGGCCGGCAAGATGGTGGAAAGCGGCGCGCATCGCACGCTGCTCAACCAAGGCGGGCTGTATCAGAAGCTTTATGAGTACCAGTTGATGCCGTGAGCTTTACCCTCCCCTTGTGGGGGTGAGCAGCCGGTTCGCCGAAGGCGAATTCATCGTGCCAGTGGCACGATGAAAGGCCGGCGAACGCCGGGACGCTGCGAAGCAGCGGGGACCCGGCCGGCGGACCGTGTAATGCCCGGCCCTTCGCAGGCTCAGGGCATTCGAAGCTCCAAAAGCCAAGCAGTTGGCTTTTCGTCCGCTATGCGGACCACTTCTCACCCCCACAAGGGGGAGGTAGGGGGAGGTAGGGGTCGGCGCCGCCCCCCCTCACTCCGGCACGTGCCGCACCGCGCCCTTGTCGGCGCTGGTGGCGAAGGCGGCGTAAGCGCGCAGCGCGGTCGTCACCTTGCGTTTGCGCTTTTCCTCGGGCTTCCAGGCCATGGCGCCCTTTGCCTCCATGGCCGCGCGGCGCGCGTCGAGTTCAGCGTCGCTGACAGCAAGCCGGATCGTGCGGTTGGGGATGTCGATCTCGATCGTATCGCCTTCCTGCACCAGTCCGATCGTGCCGCCTTCCGCTGCTTCGGGCGAGGCATGGCCGATCGACAGGCCTGATGTGCCGCCGGAGAAGCGGCCGTCGGTGACCAGCGCGCAGGCTTTGCCGAGGCCTTTCGACTTCAGATAACTCGTGGGATAGAGCATTTCCTGCATGCCGGGACCGCCGCGCGGTCCTTCATAGCGGATGACGACAACATCGCCGGCCTTGATCTCGTTGGACAGGATCGCCTTGACGGAGGCGTCCTGGCTTTCGAACACGCGGGCCGGGCCGGTGAACTTCAGGATCGATTCATCGACGCCCGCGGTCTTCACGATGCAGCCGTCGAGCGCCAGATTGCCTTTCAGCACGGCGAGGCCGCCGTCTTTCGAGAACGGCGTCTTGGCTGAGCGGATGACGCCCTTCTCGCGGTCGAGATCGAGCTCGTCCCAGCGGCGGTCCTGGCTGAAGGCGACCTGCGTCGGCACGCCCCCCGGAGCGGCGAGGAAGAAATCGCGGACGCTCTGGCTCAACGTGCGGGAAATGTCCCAATGGTCGAGCGCTTCGCCAAGGCTCGCCGTATGCACCGTGGGCAGGTCGCGATTGAGCAGCCCGGCATTGTCGAGCTGGCCAAGGATGGCCATGATGCCGCCGGCGCGGTGGACGTCTTCCATATGCACGTCGGACTTGGCCGGTGCGACCTTGCATAGCACCGGAACCCGCCGTGACAACCGGTCGATGTCTTCCATGGTGAAGTCGACTTCGCCCTCGTGCGCGGCGGCCAGGATATGCAGCACGGTGTTGGTCGAGCCTCCCATGGCGATGTCGAGCGTCATGGCGTTCTCGAAGGCGCCCTTGGAGGCGATGCTGCGCGGCAGTGCGGACTCATCATCCTGCTCGTAGTAGCGCTGGGCGAGATCGACGATGAGATGGCCGGCCTCGACGAACAGCCGCTTGCGGTCGGCGTGGGTTGCCAGGGTCGAGCCGTTGCCGGGTAGCGACAGGCCGAGCGCCTCGGTCAGGCAATTCATCGAATTGGCGGTGAACATGCCGGAGCACGAGCCGCAGGTCGGGCAGGCCGAGCGTTCGATGACCTTGACGTCCTCGTCGGAGATCTTGTCGTCGGCGGCGGCAACCATGGCGTCGACCAGGTCGAGCGCCTGTGTCTTGCCGGCGAGCACCACCTTGCCGGCTTCCATCGGCCCCCCGGAGACGAAGACGCTTGGGATATTGAGGCGCAAGGAGGCCATCAGCATGCCGGGCGTGATCTTGTCGCAATTGGAGATGCAGACCATGGCATCGGCGCAATGCGCGTTGACCATGTATTCGACCGAGTCCGCGATCAGCTCGCGCGACGGCAGCGAATAGAGCATGCCGTCATGGCCCATGGCGATGCCGTCATCGACGGCGATGGTGTTGAATTCCTTGGCGACACCGCCGGCCTTCTCGATCTCGCGCGCCACCAGCTGGCCAAGGTCTTTCAGATGGACATGACCCGGCACGAACTGGGTGAAGGAATTGACCACCGCGATGATCGGCTTGCCGAAATCCGAATCCTTCATGCCGGTGGCGCGCCACAGGCCGCGGGCGCCGGCCATGTTGCGGCCGTGGGTGGTGGTGCGGGAGCGATAGGCAGGCATGAATCTTCCTTGGCTGGCTGGCTGCGCTCAACGCGGAGCGTGGCGGCGCTTAATTTGGACCGCAGGGTTTATAGACCGGCAAGTATGGTCTGGCCACATTTTTGCAATGCGCCAGAGTCTCGCTGAAAATCAGGGTTTCGAAAAAGATTGCCGGCCAGTGTCGGATCGCTAGCCCGGCATCCGTCCTTGGGACGACGGCAAGGGAATGGCATCATTTCTACAAATCAGCCGCTTCACCTGTAACCGCAACCAAACACCCGAGGAGCATGACATGCAAAAGATCACCACCTGCCTGTGGTTCGACGGCCAGGCCGAAGAGGCGACGAATTTCTACGTCTCCATCTTCAAGAACTCGAAGGTACTGAGCGTGCTGCGTTGGCCCGAAGGCCATACCGATGCCGGCAAGGCGCTGGTAACCACGTTCGAACTCGACGGCGTGCGGTTCCAGGCGCTCAACGGCGGACCGCAATTCAAGTTCAACGAGGCGATGTCACAGTCGATCGACTGCAAGACGCAGGAAGAGGTAGACTATTTCTGGGACAAGCTCATCGAAGGCGGCGGCGAACCGTCGCAATGCAGCTGGCTGAAGGACAAGTTCGGCGTCTCCTGGCAAGTCGTGCCGGAGCAACTGCCGCGCCTGCTTCTGGATCCGGACCGGGCCAAGGCGGGGCGGGTGATGTCGGCGATGATGCAGATGAGCAAGATCGATATTGCCAAGATCGAGGAAGCTGCGGAGGGGTGAGAGGCGGTCCGCGTAGCGGACGAAAAGCCAATTGCTTGGCTTTTCGAGCTTCGAACACGCTGAGCCATGCGAAGGGCCGGCGCGGGTTGGAGCCAATTGACCCTTCAACGTCGGCGCTGCCCCTCATCCGCCCTTCGGGCAACCTTCTCCCCGTAAACGGGCAGAAGGAAAAGGGGCGCCTTACGCCGCCTTGTCGCGGACCTGGTAGTCCTTGACGGTTGCGAAGCGGATCGCCTTCCAGCGTTCGGCTTCGTAGTTCAGCGAGAAGGCGTGCTGGGCCAGAAACACAGGGTCGTTGTCGAGGTCGCGGGCGATGTCGCCGCGATGCGCCTCAATGAAGCGAAGCGTTTCGGCCTTGTCGTCGGCAGAGATCCAGCGGCAGACCGAGAAGCGCGACATTTCGAATTCGACCGGCAGCGTGTATTCGAAATTCAGCCTTTCCTTCAAGACGTCGAGCTGCAGCGCGCCGACAACGCCGACGATGGCCGGCGAGCCATCCTCGGGCGAAAACAGCTGCACGACGCCTTCCTCGGCCATCTGGTGCAGCGCTTCCTTGAGTTTTTTCGCCTTCATCGCGTCGCCGAGGCGCACACGGCGCAGGATTTCCGGCGCGAAGTTGGGTACGCCGCGGAACAGTATCTCCTCGCCTTCGGTCAGCGTATCGCCGATACGCAGCGTGCCGTGGTTGGGAATGCCGACGACATCGCCGGCAAACGCTTCGTCGGCGGTGACGCGGGTGCGGGCAAAGAAGAACTGCGGCGCCGACAGGCTCATCGGCTTGCCGGTGCGCACCAGCTTGGCCTTCATGCCGCGCTCGAGCTTGCCCGAACAGACGCGCACGAAGGCGATGCGGTCGCGATGGTTGGGGTCCATATTGGCCTGGATCTTGAACACGAAGGACGTCATCTTCTCCTCCGTCGCCTCGACCTTGCGGGTGTCTGCGTCCTGCGCACGCGGCGGCGGGCCGAAGGCGCCGAGCGCCTCGATCAGGTCGCGCACGCCGTAATTGCGCAGCGCCGAGCCGAAATAGACCGGTGTCAGATGACCTTCGCGGAAGGCGTCGATGTCGAGCGGGCGGCAAGCTTCGCGCGCGAGCTCCAGCTCCTCGATGAAGGCCTCGCGCTCGTTTTCCGGCAGCAGGCCGGCGACGCGGTTGGAGTCGGGGCCGTTGACCGGCGTGCGGTCTTTCTCGGCATCGCCCCTGCGCACAGCGTTGAGCGCCAGGTGGTAGGTGCCGGCAAAAGTCTTGCCGCGGCCGATCGGCCAGGTGATGGGGGCGGTGTCCAGCGCCAACTTCTGCTCGATCTCGTCGATAATTTCGAACGGGTCGCGGCTTTCGCGGTCCATCTTGTTGATGAAGGTGATGATCGGGATGTCGCGCAGCCGGCAGACTTCGAACAGTTTCAGCGTGCGCGGCTCGATGCCCTTGGCGGCGTCGATGACCATGACGGCCGAGTCGACCGCCGAGAGCGTACGATAGGTGTCGTCGGCGAAATCCTCGTGACCTGGCGTGTCGAGCAGGTTGAAGACATTGTCCTCATATTCGAAGGTCATCACCGAAGTGACGACCGAAATGCCGCGCTCGCGCTCGATCTTCATCCAGTCGGACCTGGTCTGGATGCGGTCCTTCTTGGCCTTGACCTCGCCCGCAAGCTGGATGGCGCCGCCGAACAGCAGCAGCTTTTCGGTGAGCGTCGTCTTGCCGGCGTCTGGGTGGGCGATGATCGCGAAAGTGCGGCGGCGCGATACCGCCTGTTCGATGTCTTCTGCCAATTTGTGGAATCCTGTCTGTGGCGCGGGCTTCTAGCAGCGCATTGCTGGCCTGTCGACAGTTTCGGGCCGGCAGGCCTCGACCGCCCTTGAGCTTAACCCGCTGCGGTGGCATCAGAGGAGCCCATTTTGAGAGGTCCGGCATGAGCAGCGCTAAGGAAGTCATCGTCATCGGCGCCGGCATTATCGGGGCGTCCATCGCCTGGCACCTGACCAAGGCCGGGGCGCGGGTGACTGTGATTTCCGATAGTGGTGCCGGCGGCGTCGCCACGCCAAACTCCTTTGCCTGGATCAACGCCAGCTGGGGCAATCCCGAAATCTATTTCCGGCTGCGCATCCGTGCGATGGCCGAATGGAAGCGGCTGGCAAACGAGCTGCCCGGCCTGCCGCTCGCCTGGTGCGGCGGGCTGTGCTGGGATCTGCCGGCCGACAGGCTCGAAGCCTACGCGGCTGAGCACGCTTCCTGGGGTTACGGCATCGAACGCGTCGACGCCGGGCGCGCAGCGCAAATCGAGCCCAATCTCGTCGAGCCGCCGGAATTCGCTGTCTATGTCGCGGAAGAAGGCGTGGCCGAACCGGTCGCAGCGGCCAAGGCGCTGCTGGCCGACGCAGAACGGCAAGGTGCGCGCGTTCTCTCCAGTTCTGTAACCGCACTTGTCCAGACCGATGGCAGGATTGCCGGTGTCGATACATCGCATGGGCTGATGCCAGCCGAAGAGGTGGTGATCGCAGCCGGTGTCGGGGCGCCCGATATTGCCGCTACCGTCGGCATCAAGCTGCCGATCGAGACGCCGCCCGGTCTGATCGTCCACTCGCAGCCCTACAAGAAGCTCCTCAACGGGCTGGTGCATGCCGAAAAGCTGCATATGCGCCAGACGGCGGAGGGCCGCATCATCGCCGGCTCGGATTTCGCGGGGAGCGATCCCGGTGAGAATCCCGACGCCACGGCGCGCGAGTTGTTTGCAGCAATGAAGGCGGCTTTGCGCGGCGCCGACGAACTGGAATTTGATTTCCACACGGTTGGCTACCGGCCGACGCCGATCGACGGCTTTCCGATCGTCGGCCGCGCCGAGGGCACGGAAGGTCTCTATGTCGCCGTCATGCATTCCGGCATAACGCTGGCGCCCGCGGTCGGGCTGTTCGCCACGCGCGAAATTCTCGACGGCGAGCGTGATCCGCTGCTGACGCCTTATGGGTTGGGTCGGTTTGCTCAGTAGCCCGGCGGACGCTTGAAGCCGCCGGTGAGCGCTTCGATCGCCTTGGCGATGCCGAGCAGCCGCGATTCCGACCAGCGCTTGCCGACCAGTTGCAGGCCGATAGGCAGGCCGTCGCGGTCTTGCCCGCAGGGCAGCGAGAGTGCCGGATGGCCGGAATAATTGAAGACCGCGCCATAGGCCGGTAGCATCCAATAGCGTTGCTCCTTGCCGTCGACTTCGATCGGCGTGCCGGGCTCACAATGCGCGAACGCCGTGGCCATGGCGACCGGGCACAGCAAGGCATCGCAGGTCTCGAAGAACCTGTCCCAGGCCAGGATCGAGCGGTCGCGGCGAGCGAGCGCCTCGAACCAATTGGTGATCGGCGTTGGCTGCTTCGGCGGTTCGGGCTGCGCTGCCTCCAGCATCATGCCGATCAGATCGCCGCCCTGCTCCAGATCGTCGTGCAGATGGATCTCAGGCAAGTTCGCTTCTTCCACAATCACCCCTGCTGATTGCAAGCGCTTGGCCAGGCTTTCGACCGCGGCAGCGATTTTACCAGCCACCGGAAAGCCGGGGAAGGACGGCGCGACGGCGATGCGCAATGTCTTGAGGTCGAGCCTGGGCATGGCCTCTACGGGCACCGGCGCGAGGTCGGTGTCTGCTCCGTCCGGGCCGGCGATGATTTTGTAGATCAGCGCAAGATCCTCCACGCTGCGCGCCAGCGGGCCGAGGCAGGACATCAGCCGCACGCTACGCGCCGCGCCGTTCGGATCGGGGAAGGCGCCGGCCAGGGACACGCGGTGCTCGGTCGGTTTCAACCCGTAGACACCGCAAAAAGCCGACGGCAGGCGGATCGAATCCTGCATGTCGGTGCCGACATCGAACGGCGTCATGCCGGTCGCCACCGCTGCCGCTGCGCCACCGCTGGACCCGCCTGACGTGCGCGAGCGGTTCCACGGATTGCTGGTGCGACCGAACAGCGGATTGTCCGATTGCCAGTCGCCCAGCATCGTCGCGACATTGGTCTTTCCAATCAGGATGCCGCCTGCTGCCTTGATCCGGGTAACGACAGGGCTGTCCTGCCGCGCCGCATAGTCGGCGAAAGGCGGAAAGCCCACCGTGGTCTTCATCCCGGCCGTTTCGTGCGTGTCCTTCAAGGTGAAGGGCACGCCATGCAGCGGCCCGAGCGCATCGCCGCGCGCCTGCACCGCGTCGGCTTGTTTCGCGCGCTCGCGGGCGCCTTCCCCATCGAGATTGACGACCGCGTTGATTGCCCCGTTGTGCCGGTCGATCTCGGCGAGATGCGCGTCCAGCGCCGCGACGGCGGAGATCTTTCGGGCCGCGATTGCAGCGGCGAGATCGATGGTTGAGGAGAAGACGAGGTCCATGGTTGCTCCGGCTGCTGCCAAACGTATCGCGGTTTAAAACCAAGTTCAGCATTCGGAGATCATCGGCGCTTGATCAAAATTGCGCTTGCCGGTCGGTTGAGGTTGGCGCTCTACGGCGCCCCCTCTGTCCTGCCGGACATCTCCCCCACTTTGGGGGAGATTGGCAGCTTTGGCTTCGGCGCCTCTTTTCTGCGTTGAAAATTGGCGAAGGCCGCCATGACCTCCAATCTCCCCCCTCGTGGGGGAGATGTCCGGCAGGACAGAGGGGGGCGCGAAGGAATGCGGCATAGACTAGGGCCTAGACGACCAGTGCCAGCCTTGCCACAGCCGGCACGAACGGCCGAATGCTCATCCCATCACCCGTAATGGTCACAAAACTCGCGGGCGGGATGGCCTGCCATTCCCCGCCCTCGCGATCGAAAGGCTCCGACACGATGCAACGGCCGGCATTGCGCACCGACGTGTACAGCGTCGGCGCGTGATCGTCGCTGGCATAGCGCACGGCATACAGCGCCTTTCCATCCGAAAAGGCCGCAGTCAGTTTCAAGGCTGGCTCCAGACCGGCGCGGCGCGATGCCTCGATGACGCGGGCGGTGGCGCGCGATACTGCCCCTTGCGGGTCGCCAGCAAGACCCTCGTCGATCATCAGCAGGAAAAGCAGCTCGGAATCGGTGGTGCCTTCACGCTGGTCGAACACGGCGTCGCAGAGCGAGTTCTCCAGCGCGCGGCGGATCTTTTCGAAGCCGCCGATCTGGCCGTTGTGCATGAACGACCATCTGCCGGAGATGAAGGGATGGCAGTTCATGCGGCTGGTGGCGCCGCCGGTCGACGCTCTGACATGGGCGAGGAACAGGCCGGATTTGATCTGCCGGCAAAGGCTTTTCAGATTGGGATCCGACCAGGCCGGCAGGATGTCGCGGTAGAGGCCGGGCTCGGGCCGGTCGCCATACCAGGCAAGGCCGAAACCGTCGCCATTGGTCGGCGACTTGGCTTCCTGGGCGCAATGGCTCTGGGCGATGAGCGAGTGGCAAGGCGCGGTGACGACGTCCTCGAGGAAGACCGCGTCACCCAGATAGGCCGCCCATCGGCACATCGCTTCTAACCAATCCTAGGCGCGATCCAAGAGAGCCTGGGGCTCCTTGACCGCGTGCGAGCCTCTGTTGTGCGTCCGTTCATAGAGTTCGCGAACGATTCGGCTTGCCGTAGTTTCGAAGAGAAACGGCAAGAAAGCGTGAACGAGTGCCGCACCAGCGGCCATCAGGAGGCGCGAGCAGAACCAGGCGGCAAAGGCCATATGGCTGAAATAGGTCTCGCCCACCTTGGCCGGGTGAGAGGTGAACAGCTTCGAAAACAGCGTCGTCATGGTGATCCCTCCTGCCGGGATAAGCCCCGATGTGGGTATCCTGCCACGGGGTAAAGGTTCATCGGTCTCAATTTGTCCTTGTCTAACGCCGTGGTTCGGGACATTCATCCCAACATGGCGCTTGAATTCGATGAAATCGACCGAAGATTGCTGGCCGAGCTGCAACGCGACGGCACACTGTCGGTTGATCAGCTCTCCGAAAAAGTGTCGCTGTCGCGCAACGCCTGCTGGCGCCGGGTCAAGCGGCTGGAAGAGGACGGCGTCATCACCGGACGGGTGGCGCTGGTCGATGCCGACAAGCTCGGGCTCGGGCTTTCGGTGTTCATCCTGATCCGCACGTCCAATCATGACCCGGACTGGCTGCAGAAGTTTCGGGCGGCGGTGACCGGTTTTCCCGAGATCACCGGAGTCTATCGCATGTCCGGCGATCTCGACTACGTGCTGCGCGCCCGCGTCGCTGACATGAAGGCCTATGACCGGCTCTATCAGCGGCTGATCGCCAAGGTGGCGCTGTCGGACGTTTCGGCCTCCTTCGTCATGGAGGAGATCAAGGAGACGACCGTCGTTCCGGTGGAATTGCGCTAGGTCACACTGACGCCTGAAAGAAAGCCGTTGATAGGCCTGCGGACGAGTTGACCGAATCGCCGTTCGCGCCGATAGGATCGATTTTATGCGCGCAGCCTTCCAAAATTCCTCCGTCATTGGTCCCACTGTCGGCTTCGTCAGGTTGCCGCATGGCGATGGACTTCCCCTTCCCGCTTACGAAAGCACCGGCGCCGCCGGCATGGATCTGCGCGCCGCGGTGCCGGAAGACCGGCCGCTGCTGATCCTGCCTGGCAAGCGCGCCTTGGTGCCGACCGGTCTGATCCTGGAAATTCCCGAAGGAATGGAAGGCCAGGTGCGGCCGCGCTCCGGCCTTGCCTTCAAGCATGGGCTGACCGTCCTCAATTCACCAGGCACGGTCGACAGCGACTATCGCGGCGAGGTTAAGGTGCTGCTGGTCAACCTCGGCGACGAGGATTTCGCGGTGACGCGCGGCATGCGCATTGCCCAGATCGTCTTTGCCGCGGTGACGCAGGTGACGGTTGAGGAGCGCTCGCTGGCCGGCGCCACGACGCGCGGCGCGGGCGGGTTCGGATCGACCGGCACCGCCTGAATGAGCATACCGAAACTGGTCATCTTCGACTGCGACGGTATCCTGGTCGACACCGAGAACCTTGCCAACCGGCGGCTTGCCGAGTGGTTTGTTGCCGCCGGTTATCCCACCACATTCGAATATTGCCGCAAATATTTTTCCGGCCGCAGCATGGCTTCGGTGCAGAAGGAAATCGAAGAGACGACCACGGTGCGGCTAGGCGCCGATTTCGTCGATCGCTGGAATGCCGGCCTGCCCGATCTGTTTGCGCATGGCGTCGAGGCGATCCCCTATGTGCGCGACTTCATCGAGGCGGTTCGCGCGGCCGGCATTCCCTATTGCGTCGCCACTTCTGCGCGTATCTCGAAGATGCACATCACGCTCGGCCAGACCGGGCTGCTGCCGCTGTTCGAGCATGCCATGTTCTCTTCGACCATGGTCAGCCGCGGCAAGCCGTTCCCGGACCTGTTCCTGCATGCGGCAAAGACCATGGGTTTTGCGCCGGCCGACTGCATCGTCATCGAGGACAGCGTTGCCGGCACGCAGGCCGGCATTGCCGCGGGCATGCGTGTCTATTCCTATCATGGCGATCCCTATTCCGACCGCGATGGCCTGGCCGGCGCTGGCGGCGTCCTGTTCGACGACATGCGCGAACTTGCCGGGCTGGTGCCGATCCACTGAAGCTGTGTTAGGTTCCGCGCGTCCAGCCTGAGGCGCCCATGCCAACGAACCTGCTTCGCTCCATCCCAAAGCGTTTCACCGTTTCATGGAAACGGCGAACCGCTCTATCTTTTTGTTTTGTCGCAATTTCCGGCCGGAAAACCGCACACACTTTTCCTGAAATTGCTCTAGCGCTTGTGCTGCTGCCGTGGCTTTGGACCGCAGCCGGCGCGCAAGCCGTCAGCTTCCCGGAACTCGGCAGCGCCATCCCCGGCCACATGGATGTGACCTATCTGGACCTCGCAAGGATGGTCATTCCCGGCCTCGCAGGTGACAGCAACGGTTTCTACCGGGGTGGATTGCCGATCGAGATGCGCCACATCGAGGGACCGGATGGCGGCGGTTCGCCGCCTGAGACATCGGGCCTCTCCAACGCCGGCGTGCTCGCCATCAAGGCTGGGGGTAAGGACCGGCTGGCGATGCTCTACGACCTCGGCGACTCTCCCGACAGCGCCGAAGGCTATGCCGTGCTGGCGCTCTACGACATCACAGATAAGCCGAAGCTGCTCGACGCCGTCAATGTCGCGCTCGACCGCGACACCTATTTCCGTGAACCGGGCAAGCTTTCCGTTGGGCCGAACGACGACATCGTGATCACCATGAGCGCGCATTTCAATTCAAGCCAAAACTACGCGATCACGCCGCTGATCATGGTGCGCGACGACAAATTCCAACTGATCGACATGATCTTCACCTTCGATGAGAACCTGTGCGCCTACAGCCGCAAGCAGGACGTTGCTTTCCAGACGATCGCTGACGGGCAGCCTTATGCCGCGGTCAAAGTGATAGTGACCGACGCCACGGTGCTCAACGGCGAGAGCTGCGACGACCAGCCGCCCAAGCCTGAAGCCCATGCAATTTCCGTCACCTATCATTGGGACAAGAAGACGTTGCACTATGTCAAGGATTCCGATGCGCTGGACAAACTGGCAGGAGAGAACGCCAAACGCTTCTGAGCCAACCGCATTCGTTTGCCCGGTGCATTTCTGCACGATAGAATCCGCCGGCATTTCCGCATCTGAAGGGAGCACTTATGGACAAGGGCAAGATCTTTCGCGACCTGCACGCCTCGACCTTCGTCATGCCCAACCCCTGGGATGTCGGCACGACCAAGCTCCTGGCGTCCTTCGGCTTCAAGGCGCTGGCGACCACCAGCGCCGGTTTTGCCTTCTCGCGCGGCCTGCCCGATGGCGCAGTGATCTTCGAGGCGATGATCCACCATTGCCGCGAGCTGACGGCGGCAACCAGCCTGCCGGTCTCGGCCGATCTCGAGAAAGGCAAGGGCGACAGCGCGACGAGTGCCGCCGAGACGGTTTTTGCGGCCGAAGCGGCAGGTCTCGCCGGCTGCTCGATCGAGGACCATACCGGCGATCCGGACAAGCCGATCTATGAGTTTTCGCATGCCGTCGAACGCGTCGCAGCGGCAGCGGAGGCGGCGCGGGCGCTCAAGCACGATTTCGTCTTCACCGCGCGGGCCGAGAATTTCCTTTGGGGCAAACCGGATCTCGACGACACGATCAAGCGGCTGCAGGCCTTCGAAAAGGCCGGCGCCGACGTGCTCTATGCGCCGGGCCTCAAAGATGTCGAGACCATCCGGAACGTCTGCTCGGCAGTGAGCAGGCCGGTCAATGTCATGGCACTCCCGGCCTTCACCATCGCCGACCTCGCCATGGCCGGGGTCAAGCGCATCTCGCTTGGGCCGTGGCTGACCAATTTCGCCTTCGGCATGCTGGAAACGGCGGCGCGCGAGATCCAGCAGGACGGCACGTTCGGCTTCACCCGGGCCGCCATGCCGTTCGGCAAATTGCAGGCGCTGTTTTCCAAATCCTCAGGCTAAGGGTTCCCGGCGCATGACGCTCACCGTCGTCGACATGCATACCGGCGGCGAGCCGCTCAGGATCGTCACCGGCGGCTATCCAGACATTCCCAAAGGCACGATCCTGGAAAAGCGCGCCTATGTGCGCGACCACCTCGACCATTTGCGCAAGCTGCTGATCTTCGAGCCGCGCGGCCACTACGACATGTATGGCGCGCTGCTGGTGGAGCCCGACCTGCCCGGCGCCGAGCTGGCCGTGCTGTTCATGCACAACGAGGGTTATTCCACCATGTGCGGCCACGCCATCATTGCGCTTGGCCGCTACGCCGTCGACGAAGGCCTGGTGGCGAAACAGGAGCCAATCACCATGGTCAACATCGAGGCGCCGTGCGGCTTGGTCGTCGCTTCGGTGGAGGTCAAGGACGGCAAAGCGGGATCGGTGTCGTTCGAAAGCGTGCCGGCCTTTCTGTTTGCCCTTGACCAACAAATCGAATTGGGGGGATACGGCAAGATTGCGTTCGACATCGCCTATGGCGGCGCCTTCTACGCGCTGGCCGACTGCCATCAATTCGGCCTGGAGTTCGGCCGCAGCCGGGTGCGCGATTTCGTCGACGCGGCAACCGCGCTGACCGAGCGGCTGAAGGCGGCGTTCCCTCTATCGCATCCCGACCATGCCGATCTCGCTTTCCTCTACGGCACCATCCTCACCGATGGACACGATGCGTTCTCTGGCGAGGCAACAAAAAACATCTGCGTCTTTGCCGATGCCGAGGTCGACCGCTCGCCGACCGGCTCCGGCGTCACCGCGCGGCTGGCGGCAATGCATGCCAAGGGTGAGATCAACCCTGGTCAGGAGCGGTCCTTCGAAAGCATCGCCGGCTCGCGCTTTTCCGGAGCGGTGGCGCGCACGACCATGGCCGGCCCGCATGATGCGATCATCGCCCGCGTCGGTGGCCGCGCCTACTATTCGGGCCGGGCGGAATTCACCGTCGAGCCGGATGACGAATTGGGACGCGGTTTTCTTCTGCGTTGATAGGCCTATCGCCCGGCGCTCTCCCGCGCGCCGACCGCCTTGTGCAGATGCACCATCATGGCGGCGGCAAAGAGCGGCGTCAGCAGGTTGAGCAGGGGCACGGCGAGGAAGGCAGCGATGAGCAGCCCGGCCAGAAAGACGGTGCCGGCATATTTCCGGCGCAACGCCCTCGCCTCATCTTCCGGGCGGAAGCGCATGGCGGCGAATTCGAAGAATTCACGTCCCAGCAGATAGCCGTTGACGATGAAGAAGGCGGCGATGTTGACGCCCGGAACCAACAGAAGCAGCAGGGCGACGATGTTGCCCAGGATGACGACGCCGAAAAATTTCACCGACAACACGAGCGAGCGCAGCGCCGGCATGGCGCGTCCGACGGTATCGGCCGGATAGTCGGTGCGCTCGATCACTTCGGCGATGTCGTCGAGAAACAGGCCGGCCACGATTGCCGTCACCGGCGCGATCAGCAGCGCCATCCCGAAGGCAAGAGCGATGGCCGCGATAATGCCGCCCAGCCATCCGGCCCAGGACGGCAGGCCGGGCAACAAGGAGTGAACCCATGGCAGCGCCAGCCAATCGACAAGCCCGGTCAAAGCGAACCACAAGGCGACCAGTGCCAGCACTGTCAAGCCTAGCGTCTTCAGGAAAACCGCGCGGAATTCGGGAGAAAACAGCCGGCTGAAGGCGGCGCGGGCAGCGTTGGAGATCACGGCGTTTCCACCCCCAGGAACAAACGGACATCTCCGACATAGGCGGAGACCCTATCAGCCGCAAGCCTGCTGGAGCGGGCGCAATTCCGGACGGGAACTAACTAGAGCATGATCCCAAAAAATGGGGACCGGTTTTTGGAAAAGATCATACTCCAACAAAGGGTTAGATCATGATGAGATTTCAACCAAATCTGATAATGATCTAGCGCGCCAGCGCCCGGGAGCGGGCTGGGATGGTCATTGCCGCAACGCCGGCGACGACGCAGCCCATGCCCCAGAGCGCCGTCGGCCCGATGCTTTCGCCGAGAAACACGACGCCGATGCCGACGCCGATCGGCACGCGCAGATAGGCCTGCGACGTCGTGCCGACCGAACCCAGAGTGTGGATGAGGCGGAAAAAGATGCAGAAGGCCAGCGCCGTGGAGAACACCGACAATGCGAACAAGGCCAGTATCGACGCCATTGAAGGCGACAGCGTCCACGGGCGGTCGAAGGCCAGGCTCAAGGGGACGAGGATGACCGCGCCGCACAGCATCGAGCCGGTGGCCGGCAGCATCGGGTCGAGTCCCCTAAAGCTGCGGCCGAAAATGGCGGCGCCGGCATAGCAGACCGTGGCGGCAATGACGGCAAGCTGCGCCCACAATTGATGGCCGAGCCCGCCAAGCGCCTGGGTGCCGACGATCAGGCAAATGCCGGCAATGCCTGCACCGACACCGAACAGCTTGCGGGCGGTTACGGTTTCGTGGCGGGTGATGAGCGCGGTCAGCAGGAAGGTGAAGATCGGCGAGGTCGCGTTGAGAATGGTGGCGAGGCCGGCGTCGATGGAGCGCTCGGCGGCGGCGATCAGCGTGAATGGCACGACGCTGTTGAGGCAGGCCTGAACCATGAACCGCCACCAGGTCGCGCCGTCCTTGGGCATGGAAAGGCCGCGCCAGCGGATCAGCACGAGCAGGATGGCGCCGGCGATCAGGGTGCGAGCAGCGATGAAGGTTATCGGCGGGATCGTCTCGACACCGATCTTGATGAAGGTATAGGACGCGCCCCACAGGGCGGCCAGCACGCCAAGCAGCGCCAGTTCGGTGGTCATGTCGGTCTTTGCTTGCATGCAGGGTGCTTCCAGCGCTTGATCTGAGGCCAAGCTTGTAGGCGACCCGGCGGTCAGATGCTTCGGCCACGGTCGAACTGTGATGGAGCCTCGTCCCAGGCGCGCGCGCCGGCCTGGGCGGGCAAAGGGTGGAAATCGGTTGCCATTTTTCGGGGTGATGCTGTAGACCCGCCCGGGCGCGGCAGAAAGCCGGCAGGTTCCAAGGCGGAGACATTGATGCCGGATTTTGACGTGCTTTGCATCGGCAATGCCATTGTCGACATCATCGCCCAGTGCGACGACGCTTTTCTCGAGACCAACGGCATCATCAAGGGTGCGATGAACCTCATCGACACCAAGCGCGCCGAGCTGCTCTACAGCCGCATGGGGCCGGCGATCGAGGCCTCCGGCGGCAGCGCCGGCAATACCGCCGCCGGCATCGCCAGCTTCGGCGGCCGCGCCGCGTTCTTCGGCAAGGTGTCGAACGATCCGCTCGGCGAAATCTACGCGCATGACATCCATGCCCAGGGCGTCGCCTTCGACACCCGGCCGCTCGAGGGCCAGCCGCCGACGGCGCGCTCGATGATCTTCGTCACCCCCGACGGCGAGCGCTCGATGAACACCTATCTCGGCGCCTGCATCGAACTCGGGCCGGAAGATGTCGAGGCCGACAAGGCGTCGGGCGCCAAGGTGACCTATTTCGAGGGCTATCTGTGGGATCCGCCGCGCGCCAAGGAGGCGATCCGGCAGACGGCGAAGCTCGCACACGAGGCCGGACGCGAAGTGTCGATGACGTTGTCGGATTCGTTCTGCGTCGACCGCTACCGCGACGAGTTCCTCGAACTGATGCGCTCGGGCACTGTCGACATCGTCTTTGCCAACAGCCACGAGATCAAGTCGCTCTATCAGACAAAATCCTTCGACGAGGCGCTGGCGGCTATCCGCAAGGACTGCAAGATTGCCGCTGTCACCCGCTCCGAAAAAGGCTCGGTGATCGTGCGTGGCGAGGAGACCGTCACCATCCAGGCGACGACGATCCGCGAGCTGGTCGACACCACCGGCGCCGGCGACCTCTACGCCGCCGGCTTCCTCTACGGCTACACGAGCGGGCGCAGCCTGAAGGATTGCGGCGATCTCGGCTCGCTAGCCGCCGGGCTGGTGATCCAGCAGCTTGGGCCAAGGCCGCGGCAGAATTTGCGCAGCGCGGCCCAACTGGCGGGGTTGCTGTAGGGCCGTCTTTCGGCGCGCAGCGCCGAGCCAGATGAGGGGTGCCCGCCGGTTGAGGCTGTCCGGCGCTCCGCTCAGGCGGTGCGGCGAAGGTCGTCGGACGTAGGCCCGGGTTCCAAAGCCCCGGCGGTGACCAGCCGGTTGCGGCCGCTCTTTTTGCCGATGTACATCAGTCGGTCGGCGAGCGTTATCAGCGCCTCCGAATCGGAGGCTTCCGCCGGGTAGATGGCGACGCCAACGGTGCAACCAACATGGATGGCACCATTCGGCGTCGGCACCTTGATCCGCAGCTTTTCCAGGATACGTTCGGCGACGCCCACGGCCTTCTGTCGGGCCCGGCTAGCCTCTCCTGAAAACAGGAATGCGAACTCGTCTCCACCGAGCCGCGCCACGAAATCAGCGCTGCGCAGGACGGTGCGAAGCTCACCCGCCACCTCATGCAGCAGCGCGTCGCCGGCCTCGTGGCCGAGCGTGTCGTTGACCTTCTTGAACCTATCGAGGTCGATGAACAGCAGGCCGGCCGCCTGGCCGGTGCTGTCGCAGCGGTCGATCACCGACCTCAGCTCGTTGTGAAAGGCGCGCCGGTTGGGCAGGCCGGTCAATGCATCGTGGTTGGCCGAGTGGTCGCTGTGCTGCTTGGCCAGCTCGATCTCGCGCTTTTGTACGGAGAGTTCCTCATTGGCGGCCTTGAGTTCGAGCAGCAGCTCGGCGTTGAGATCCTCGACGACCTTGCGGTCGCTGATGTCGACGACGAAACCTTCCAGGAATTCCAGTTCGCCGGCCTCGTCCCAGACGCCGCCGCCGATCTCGCGGACCCAGAGCGGCTCGCCGACCTGCGGCACGATGCGGTAGTCGACGTTCCAGTTGCAGCGCGCCTCGAGCGCGGTATCGACGGCGGCATAGACGGCGGCGAGATCATCCGGGTGGATGGCCGAGACATAGTCGCGCACAGCATTTTGAATGAAGTCGCTCGGCCGATAACCGCTGACGGTGAAAATGCCGTCGCTGATGTAGAGCATGGTGTAGGACGCATCGTTGCGGCAACGGTAGAGATAACCGTCCATGCGGCCGGTGATGCTCAGCAGCGCATCCAGGCGCTCGTCGTGATAGACCCCCTGGCCGACCACAGATGCCGTGTCATGCTTCATGGCCGCATCCCCGTTTTGGCGGTCTGAGCGCGCCGCCAATGCCATAAGGCCATAGGGGGCGAGAACGTTCCCTATAGCAGCCGAATATTATCAATCTCTTATGGGTTGGCGATTTTGCCGCCAATCAGGCTCCCGCGCTATAGGCCGCGATCGCAGCCATGTTGACGATGTCCGAATCCTTGGCGTTCAGCGAGACGATCTGGACCGGCTTGTTGAGGCCGACCAGCAGCGGGCCGATGACGGTGGAGCCGCCGAGTTCCTGCAGCATCTTGGTCGAGATCGAGGCCGAGTGGAACGCCGGCATGATCAGCACGTTGGCCGGGCCGGTCAGCCGGATGAACGGATACTGCGCCATGGCGCGGGCGTTCAACGCAACGTCGGCGGCCATCTCGCCGTCATATTCGAAATCGACGCGGCGCTTGTCCAGGATACGCACCGCTTCCTGCACCCGCTCGGAGCGTTCGCCCTGCGGGTGGCCGAAGGTCGAATAGGCAAGCATGGCGAGCCTCGGCTCGTAGCCCATGCGGCGGGCAAATCCCGCCGCCTCTTCGGCGATGTCGGCGATCTGCTCGGCATTGGGCATGTCGTGCACGGCGGTATCGGCGACGAGGACTGTTTTGCCCCGCGCGAGCACGATGGAGACGCCGATGACGCGGTGTCCGGGCTTGGCGTCGATGACGCGGCGGATATCGTCAAGCGCCGTGGAATAGTTGCGGGTGACGCCGGTGACGATGCCGTCGGCATCGCCCAGCGCCACCATGCAGGCGGCGAAATGGTTGCGGTCGTTGTTGATCAGCCGCTGGCAGTCGCGGAACAGGAAGCCTTTGCGCTGCATGCGCTCGTAGAGATAATCGGTATAGATGCCGTTGCGGCGCGACAGCCTGGCATTGATGATCTCGATGCCTTGCTTGTTGAGGTCGATGCCGGCGTGCCTGGCGTTTTCCTTGATGACATCGTCGCGGCCGAGCAGGATCGCGGTGCCGAGCTTCTGGTTCACATAGGAGACGGCGGCGCGCATCACCTGTTCTTCCTCGCCCTCGGCAAAGACGATGCGCTTGGGCTGGCGGCGGACGCGGTCGTAGATGCGCTGCAAGGTCGAGGCGATCGGGTCGCGGCGGGCCGACAGTTCCTGCGCGTAGCGGTCGAGGTCGAGGATCGGCTTGCGGGCGACGCCTGACTCCATCGCCGCCTTGGCCACAGCGAGCGGGATGGCCGAGATCAGGCGCGGATCGAACGGCACCGGGATGATGTAGTTCGGGCCGAATTTCGGCCGGTTGCCCTGATAGGCGGCGGCGACATCGTCGGGCACGTCCTTGCGCGCCAGGTCGGCCAGCGCTCTCGCTGCGGCGATCTTCATGTCGTCATTGATGGTGGTGGCCCTGACATCCAGCGCACCGCGGAAGATGTAGGGGAAGCCCAGCACATTGTTGACCTGGTTGGGGTAGTCGGAACGCCCGGTGGCCATGATGGCGTCGGTGCGGATTTCGGCCACTTCCTCCGGCGTGATCTCCGGGTCGGGATTGGCCATGGCGAAGATGATCGGGTTCTTGGCCATCGACTGCACCATCTTGGTGGTCAATGCGCCCTTGGCCGACAGGCCGAGGAAGACGTCGGCGCCGTCCAGCGCCTCGGCCAGGCTGCGCGTGTCGGTCTTGACCGCATGCGCCGACTTCCACTGGTTCATGCCTTCGGTGCGGCCCTGGTAGACGACGCCCTTGGTGTCGCACAGGATTATGTTCTCGGGGGCAAAGCCCATCGCCTTCATCAGTTCGATGCAGGCGATGCCGGCGGCGCCGGCGCCGTTGCAGACCATTTTCGTGGTCTTCATGTCGCGGCCGGTGATCTCCAGCGCGTTGATCAGCCCGGCGGCCGAGATGATGGCGGTGCCGTGCTGGTCGTCATGGAAGACCGGGATGTCCATCAATTCACGCAGGCGCTGCTCGATGATGAAGCATTCCGGCGCCTTGATGTCTTCCAGGTTGATGCCGCCGAAGGACGGGCCGAGAAAGCGCACGCAATTGATGAATTCGTCGGCATCCTCGGTGTCGACCTCGAGATCGATGGAATCGACATCGGCGAAGCGCTTGAACAGCACCGCCTTGCCTTCCATCACCGGCTTGGAGGCCAACGCGCCGAGATTGCCGAGGCCGAGAATGGCGGTGCCGTTGGAGATGACGGCGACCATGTTGCCGCGCGTCGTGTAGTCGAAGGCGCGGCTGGGGTCTTCGGCGATGGCCAGCACAGGAACCGCGACACCCGGCGAATAGGCGAGGCTCAGATCGCGCTGCGTCGCCATCGGCTTGGTGGCGACGATCTCCAGCTTGCCGGGGCGGCCCATGGCGTGGAATTCCAGCGCCTCCTCGGCGCTGACGGAGGGGCCGCTGTTTTCGGTTTTCTTGGCCATGATGCTTTTGATTTCCTCGCCGGTGTCGCCCCCTTGAGACGGGTGCGTGTTTTTGAAACGTCTGAATCAAGGCTACACGCCACCGCTGTAAATCGCCAAGCGATCTTCACGCCCGCAGCGAAATCTCCCGAGGGTCGAATGGCGTCACGTCGGCTCTGGCTCGCTGACGAAGGCAGCGATTTCGCGCACCGTTCCCCGTCGCATCATGCCGTCTGTGCCGGGGAAAGGCCACGTCTCGATGAGTGGCGCACGGCTTCCCTTGCGCCGCAGCAATGCAGTCAGGAACGCCATGAGTTCGATGCGCTGGGCGTGAACCTTCTCCAGCGTGCGGCGGCGGATGTGCTGACGCGGTATGGCACGATCTCGCAGCGTCTCGACGGCGCGGCGAATGGCAGCCGGTTCCGGATCGGCGACGATGCAATAATCCGGATCGAAATAGACGTCGCGGCCGCCAAGGCTCGGGGTGCTGACAATCGGCAGGCCGGCCATCAGATATTCCATCGAGGAGTACATCGCTCCTTCCACGGCCGACAGGCACAGCCCGACGGCGGCCTGGTTGTAGACGCGGTTGACCTGTTGCGCCGTCAGCTTGCCCGGCCAGCCGTCGACGAGCGGATTGGCGATTTTGTGGAGCGGCGATTGCGCCTGCAGTCGCCGGACAAAGGCGCGGGCGGCAACCGGCGGCAATTCGCCGATCGAATAGGTGATGTGGGCCAGCCGCTCTATGTCGAAGGCGAGGTGATGGCGTTTGATCGGCGAGATGCGGCCATTGTAGACGGCGTCGAATTCGACCGGCACGTCCGGCAGCGGCCGGAATATATCCTCCGACACCATCAGATTGTGGTTGGAGAAGATGGCATTGCCGCCCGCAGCCGCGACGAGACGGCGCTCTTCCTCGGTGTTGCACAGGAAGATGATTTCGTGCAGCGGAAACCGGCCGGCATACCAGGCGAGATCGCGGCCCATCCGGGAGATGACAGCCGGCCGCTCCATGGTCCAGGTCTGCATCGTCAGGAAGGTGACGCGCCGTCCCGCCAGGCGCCGGCCAAGGGCCGCCAGCGGATAGAGCGGACGGGCTCCGCCAATCGGGACATAGAGCACCAGCGGGTCGCGGCTGAGCACATGCAGCGACATGTCGATGCCGCTATCGAGATCGGACAGCGGGCCGCGTGTCGGCAGGAGGAAGGGAACGCGTTTGCGCACCGACCCGCGCAGCTTGCTTTTGGTCCGATGCACGCGCCGCGCCGCCAAAAGCAACAGGCGCGTGGCGGTCGATCCAGCCGGACCGACCAGTTCCTCGAACCCTTCCTGCTTGTCCTGATCCATGCCGCCTATCCCGCCAGGGCGATCATAGGGTCGGGTTGTCGCCCGATGCAACCAACGGCTTCACCCGGGGTAGAGGGAGCACAAGCCGCCGTCGAGGCCGGTCGTCCCCTGCTTTTCGGGCCGCCGGCATTAAACCCCGCACCCACATCTGCTAGCGTGCGGGCATGAACATGCACACTTCAGCAGAAACCGACGCCCCCGAGGTGACACCGCCTGCGCCCGTCGGCAGCGTCACGCCAATGATGGAGCAATATATCGAGATCAAGGCGGCGAACCCGGATTCTCTGCTGTTCTACCGCATGGGCGATTTCTACGAGCTGTTCTTCGACGACGCCGAAAAGGCGAGTAAGGCGCTGGGCATCGTCCTGACCAAGCGCGGCAAGCACCAGGGTAACGACATTCCGATGTGCGGCGTGCCGGTGCATGCGGCCGACGACTATCTGCAAAAGCTGATCGGCCAAGGTTTTCGCGTTGCCGTCTGCGAGCAGATCGAGGACCCGGCGGAAGCCAGGAAGCGCGGCGGCAAATCGGTCGTACGCCGTGACGTGGTGCGCCTGGTGACGCCAGGCACCATCACCGAGGATAAATTGCTGGCGCCGTCGGAATCGAGCTTCCTGATGGCGCTAGGGCGGGTGAAGGGCGGCAACAGCGGTGACGCCTTCGCCCTGGCCTGGATCGAGATCTCGACCGGCGTCTTCCGCGTCGCCGAAACCACGGCCGACCGCCTGCTGGCCGATGTCTTCCGCGTCGACCCGCGCGAGCTGATCGTCGCCGAGCCGGTGTTTTACGATCCCGAGCTGAAGCCGGCGTTCGACTTCATCGGCCGCGTCGCCAGCCCGCAGCCGCCGTCGCTTTTCGATTCGGCTTCGGCAGCGGGGCGGATCGCGCGCTTCTTCGAAGTGGCGACGCCGGACAGTTTCGGTGCCTTCTCGCGCGCCGAATTGTCGGCGATCTCGGGCGCCATCGCCTATGTCGAAAAGACGCAGAAGGCCGAGCGGCCGCCTTTGTCGCGTCCCGAACGCGAGGAGCAGGGCTCGACGCTGTTCATCGATCCTGCGACACGCGGCAATCTGGAACTGTTGCGCACGCTGTCGGGCAGCCGCGACGGCTCGCTGTTCAAGGCTATAGACCGCACGGTCACCGGCGGCGGCGCCAGGCTGCTCGCCGACCGGCTGATGGCGCCGCTAACCGATCCGGCGGCGATTGCTGCCCGGCTTGATTCGGTATCGTTCTTCCGCACCGAGACGCTGCTCTGCCAGGCTGTGCGGTCAAGCCTGAAGAGCGTCGCCGACATGCCGCGGGCGCTGTCGCGGTTGGCGCTCAACCGCGGCGGTCCACGCGATCTCGGCGCGCTGCGTGCCGGCTTTGAAGCGGCGGCCACCATTGCCGAAATCTTCGCCGCAATAGCGCTGCCCCATGAATTGACGGAAGCACTTGCCGCGATCAAGGCGCTGCCGCGTGCGCTGGCCGAGCATCTGACCCAGGCTCTTGGCGAGGAACTGCCGTTGCTCAGGCGCGACGGCGGCTTCGTGCGCGGCGGCTACCATGCCGAGCTCGACGAAATGCGGGCGCTGCGCGACGAATCGCGCAAGGTGATCGCCGGACTGGAGCGCTCGCTGATCGAGGAGACCGGCATCCGCTCGCTGAAAATCCGCCACAACAATGTGCTGGGCTATTACATCGAGGTGACGGCCAACCACCATTCAATCATGACTGGAAGCGACGGCGCCAAGGCGCGCTTCATCCACCGCCAGACCATGGCCAACGCCATGCGTTTCACCACGACCGAACTTGCCGAACTCGAGACCAAAATCGCCAATGCCGCCGACCGGGCGCTGAGCATCGAGCTTGCCGCTTTCGACACGCTGACGACAGAGGCGGTCGCCGAGGCGCAAAAAATTCGCGCCGGCGCCGATGCGCTTGCCGTACTTGACGTGTCGGCGGCGCTCGCGCTGTTGTCGGAGAGTGAAGCCTGGTGCCGGCCGCTGGTCGATTCCAGCCTCGCCTTCGATATCTCGGGCGGACGCCATCCGGTGGTGGAACAGGCGCTGCGGCGCTCGGGCGAAGGGCCGTTTGTCGCCAATGATTGCGATCTGTCGCCGCAAGACGGGGCCAAGGCCGGCGCGATTTGGCTGCTCACCGGTCCGAATATGGGCGGTAAGTCGACCTTCCTGCGGCAAAACGCACTGATCGCCATCCTCGCCCAAACCGGTTCCTTCGTGCCGGCGACGTCGGCCCATATCGGCGTTGTCGACCGGCTGTTCTCGCGGGTCGGCGCCTCGGACGATCTGGCGCGTGGCCGTTCGACCTTCATGGTCGAGATGGTAGAGACGGCGGCGATCCTCAACCAGGCCGGCGAACGGGCGCTGGTGATCCTCGACGAGATCGGTCGCGGCACCGCCACGTTCGATGGCCTGTCGATCGCCTGGGCGGCAGTCGAGTATCTGCACGAGAAGAACCGCTGCCGGGCGATCTTCGCCACTCATTTCCACGAAATGACGGCACTCTCCGGCAAGCTGCCGCGACTGCACAATGTCACGATGCGGGTTAAGGAGTGGGAAGGCGACGTGGTCTTCCTGCACGAGGTCGGCAAGGGTGCCGCCGATCGCTCCTATGGCGTTCAGGTCGCTCGCCTTGCCGGTCTGCCCGAAGCGGTGGTCGGCCGGGCCAAAGAGGTGCTGCATCAGCTCGAGGAAGGCGATGTCTCCGGCAAGGCCAACCGGCTGGTCGACGATCTGCCGCTGTTTTCGGTGGCAATGAAGCGGGAAGCGGCAAAGCCTGCGAAGAGCGACGCATTGGGCGCAGCGCTGGGTGAGATCAATCCAGACGAGATGACGCCGCGCGAGGCGCTGGAAGCGCTCTACCGGCTGAAGGGGCTGGCGGGGAAAACCTAGTCCGATTTCAGCCTTGACCAATTGTACCGTTTGGTACAATGCTCGCCATCGCCTTTGCCGATGGGAGAATGACATGAGCCGTCCGCCGCTGCCGCCCTTCACCGCCGAGACCGCCGCGCAGAAGGCTCGGCTTGCCGAAGACGCCTGGAACAGCCGCGATCCCGAACGGGTTTCGCTCGCCTATACGCAAGACAGCACCTGGCGCAACCGCGCTGAGTTCGTCTCGGGCAGAAATGAGATCGTCTCCTTCCTCACGCGCAAATGGGCGCGCGAGCTGGACTACCGGCTGATCAAGGAGGTCTGGACCTGGAACGACAACCGCATTGCGGTGCGCTTTGCCTATGAATGGCGCGACGACAGTGGCCACTGGTTCCGCTCCTACGGCAATGAGAATTGGGAATTTGACGCGGATGGACTGATGCGTAGGCGCGTCGCCAGCATCAACGACCTGCCGATCGCTGAGGGTGAGCGCAAATATCACTGGCCGCTCGGCCGCCGGCCGGACGACCATCCCGGCCTGACCGAACTCGGACTTTAGAGTGTGATCCCTAGAACTGTGTCGCGGTTTTCGGCAAAGATCATGCTCAAGCGGAAAAACTAGCGCATGCGCAGGATCGCGCCCGATCGCGCCGATTTGCTCTCCATCATCGGCGAGGTTTTCCGCGAACACGGCTATGAAGGGGCGAGCCTGGCGCGGATCGGTGCGGCGACCGGCCTAGGCAAAGGCAGCCTTTACCACTTCTTCCCCGGCGGCAAGGAAGAGATGGCGGCGGCTGTCATTGCCCATATAGATGGCTGGTTCGAGGAGAATGTCTTCGTGCCGTTGCAGGACAGGGCCTACCCTCGCACGGGCATCGATCGGATGTTCGAAGCGACCGACAGCTATTTCCGCTCGGGACGCCGGGTGTGCCTGATCGGCGCCTTCGCGCTGGACGAATCCCGCGACCTCTTCGCCATTGCGATCAAAAGCTATTTCGGCCGCTGGGTGGCGCATCTTGCCGAAGCGCTGACGCGCGCCGGACACGACCCGGCCAAGGCGGATGAAATCGCCGCAGAGACGGTCGGCGCCATCCTGGGCGCGCTCACGCTGGCGCGCGCCTTCGACGACACCGCAGTGTTTTCGCGCGCGTTGCGACGGGCGCGGGCGGCGCTCGGCTAGAGTGCTACAAGGGCTCGAAGCGGAAAGCCGTCTCGGTTCGAAAAACCCGGCCGACGCCGGGCGAATCAAGATGCGCGCCGGCGACGTAGCAGTCGTTGTTGGCCGCAAGCGCCAGCATTTGCAACCGGCTTGCCCTCGCCTGCTGCTGGTCTGCGTCGAATTCCCACGTGATCTCGGGTCGAGCGAATTGAAGCGACGGCACATGTACGATGTCGCCCCAGATCAACAGTGTTTCGCCTGCGCTCACAACGCGAAAGCAAGTGTGGCCGGCTTCATGGCCAGCGGAGCCGATCGTATCGATGTCAGCGCTGACGCGCTGTCCAGCATCGAGAGGCTGGGCGCGATCGTGGAAGCATTCCAGCCTCGCCACGTCGCGAAACATGCCGAGCTCAGCGCGCGGGACAAGCAGGCGAGAGAGCTGCGGGAAGCCGTCGCCACCATCGGCAAGGATGAGCCCGTGTATATGGTCGAGATGGGTGTGGGTGAAAGCAACAGTCCGAATCCGGTCGGTGGCGATCTTCGCCTCGCGCAGCGCCTCGGGCAGGTGCCCCATTGTCGGGTGCCAGGCGTTCGAAGCCCCTGTGTCGATCAGCGTGATGTCGTCGCCGTCATCGATGGCGAAGGCGTTGACCGACAGCCTGAGCGCACCGTCGACGAGCGGTACATGCGAGGGCAGGTTGTCACCGAATGTCCGGTCTCCGGGCTGGCGCAGCCGCCTGATTGGCATGTCGACGTAACCGTCGCGCAGCGACGTGACCGTCATGGCTCCGACTCTATACGCCGTATGATGATACCCGGTCGAAACCCGTTCCAATCTAGATCATCTCCAGCCCGCGCTTGCGCGTCGGCGGTGGAAAGGCGCGGTCGAGTTCGGCGAGGTCTTCGGCCGTCAGCTCGATGTCGAGCGCGGCAACATTCTGGCGGACATGCTCCTGGCTGCTCGCCTTCGGGATGGCGATGACACCGGGCTGCGCCATCACCCAGGCAAGCGCGATCTGTGCTGCCGTGGCGTTGTGGCGGGCGGCGATGGTTTCCAGCCTGGAATTGCGCGCCAGCGCGCCCTGCTCGACCGGCGAATAGGCCATCAGCGGGATGCCGCGCTGCCGGCTCCACGGTGCGAGATCGAATTCGGGGCCGCGCCGCGACAGATTGTAGAGCACCTGGTTGGTCTGGACATGATTGCCAGACGACAGGCCGGTCAGCTCCTCCATTTCGTCGGTGTCGAAATTGCTGACACCCCAGTGGCGTATCTTGCCGGCCTCCTTCAGCGCCTCGAAAGCCTCGACGGTTTCAGATAGAGGCACACTGCCCGGCCAGTGCAGGAGATAGAGATCGATGCGGTCGGTGCGCAGGCGCTTCAAGCTGTTTTCGCAGGCCCGCGCCACGCCGGCGCGCGAGGCATTGGACGGCAATACCTTGGAGACAAGAAAGAGTTCGTCGCGGCGCCCGGCAATGGCTTCCGCTACCACCTCCTCGGCGCCGCCGCTGGCATACATTTCAGCGGTGTCGATCAACGTGATGCCGAGGTCCAGCCCGAGCTTCAGGGCATTGACCTCGCCGGCGCGGCGGCGGGAATCCTCGCCCATCTTCCATGTGCCCTGTCCCAGCACCTGGACGGCCTCGCCCGAAGGCAGTGTGGTGGCTCTTATCGTCGATGGCATGTGGGCTCCTGGCGCCGTGTAATCGATGCGAATGGCATCACAAGCACGGAGAGAAATCCAGAATGAATCTCTCCGGCATGGCCGTTGCTGCCTTACTTCGCCGGATGGGCGGCGAGCCAGGCCTGCATCTTGGCGATCTCGGCTTCCTGCGCGGCGATGACATCTTCGGCCAGCTTGCGGATTTCGGGATCCTTGCCATTGGCGAGTTCCACCTTGGCCATGTCGATCGCGCCCCGATGATGCGGGATCATGCCGCGCACGAAATCGACATCGGCATTGCCGGAATATTCGATCATCATGTCGGTGTGCATCTTGTCCATCGCCGCCTTGTAGCCGTCGGTCGAAGGACCTTGCGCGCCCATCGCGCCCATGTCGTGTTTCATCTCTTCGGATTGCGCCGGGACGCTTTCGAGGAAAACGGCAAGCAGCATTCCCGCCGCCATCATCAAAAGCACGATCTTCTTAGCCAAGGTCATCCATGATCTCCTGTTGATTGATATTCGTATCTGGGGGCTTTGCTCAGAGTTTCAACGTCCGCAGCCGCAATGCGTTGGCGATGACCGAAACCGAAGACAGGCTCATGGCCGCCGCCGCCAGCATCGGCGACAAAAGCGTGCCGGTGAGCGGATAGAGCACGCCGGCGGCAACCGGCACGCCAAGCACATTGTAGAGGAAGGCGAAAAACAGATTCTGGCGGATGTTGCGGATCGTCCCCTGGGCGAGCGTTCGGGCCCTGACGATGCCGTTGAGATCGCCCTTGACCAGCGTAATGCCGGCGCTCTCGACAGCGACATCGGCGCCGGTGCCCATGGCGATGCCGACATCGGCGCTGGCCAGGGCCGGCGCATCGTTGACGCCGTCGCCGGCCATGGCTACGCCGGCACCTTTCGCACGCAACTCCTCGACAAGGGCTGCCTTTTGTTCCGGCAGCAGGCCGGCGCGCACCTCGTCAATGCCAAGGCTTTTGGCGATGGCGCGCGCCGTGCATTCATTGTCGCCGGTCGCCATGATGATCCGCAAGCCTCTGTCGTGCAGCGCCCTGATCGCCTCGGCTGTCGTTGCCTTGACCGGATCGGCGACCGCGACAATGCCGGCCAGTTTTTTGTCCACCGCAACGAACATCGCCGTCTTGCCTTCTGCCTGCAGCGCCTCGGCCCTGGCCGACAGGGAAGCGGTGTCGATGCCGACATCGGCCATCATGGCGGCGTTGCCGAGCGAAACCTTCCTGCCAGACACCGTGCCGGATACGCCCTTGCCGGTGACGGCGTCGAAGCCGCCGGCCTCAACGAGCGTCAGGCCGCGTTCGCCGGCGCCGCCGACAATGGCCTCGGCCAGCGGATGCTCCGAGCCTTTTTCCAGGCCGGCGGCGAGCGCCAGCAATTCATTCTCAGACAGGCCTTCGGCAGCGACGACATCGGTCAAGCGAGGCTTGCCTTCGGTCAAGGTGCCGGTCTTGTCGACGATCAACGTGTCGACCGAAGCGAAGCGCTCGAGCGCGGCCGCGTCCTTGATCAGCACGCCCGCGTGCGCCCCGCGCCCGGTGGCAGTCATGATCGACATCGGCGTCGCCAGGCCGAGCGCGCAGGGGCAGGCGATGATCAGCACCGAGACCGCCGAGACGATGGCAAAGATCAAGCTGGGTTCGGGACCGAAGATCGCCCAGGCGGCAAAGGCCATGAGCGCGACCAGCACGACGGCCGGCACGAAGTAGAAGGAGACGCGATCGGCTAAACCTTGAATCGGCGCGCGCGAACGCTGCGCCTTTGCGACCAGCTCGACGATGCGCGAAAGCGTCGTTTCGGAGCCGACCTTTTCGGCGCGCATGATCAGCGAACCGTTCTTGTTGAGCGTGCCGCCGGTCAAGGCATCGCCTTTCGTTTTTTCGACCGGCAGCGGCTCGCCCGAGATCATCGATTCGTCGATGGAGGAACGGCCTTCCGTTACAGTGCCGTCGACCGGCACGGCGTCGCCCGGACGGAGGCGTAGGTGGTCGCCGGTCTTGACCGCAACGAGCGGCACGTCGGTGTCGGAGCCGTCCTCCCCGATCAGCCGTGCCGTCTTCGGCGCCAGGTCGAGCAGCGCACGGATGGCCGAGCCGGTCTTTTCGCGCGCCCGCAATTCGAGCACCTGACCGAGGAATACCAGCGCGACGATGACGGCGGCTGCCTCGAAATAGACCGGCACTGTGCCGCCATGACCGCGGAACTGGTGTAGAAAAATGTCCGGGAACAGAGTGGCCGCCACGCTGTAGAGATAGGCAGCGCCGACACCGAGCGAAATCAGCGTCCACATATTGGGGCTGCGGTTGACCAGCGACTCCCAGCCTCGGTGGAAGAACGGGAAGGCCGCCCACAGCACGACGGGGCTGGCCAGCGCCAATTCCAGCCAGACCATCGTTCGCCCGTCGACAAACGCCTGGAACGTCAGGCCGAGCATCGGCGCCATGGCAACGATCAGCAGCGGCAGGGACAGCACCGCGCTGACCCAGAACCGTCTGGTGAAGTCTACCAGTTCGGGGTTCGGGCCCTCATCGCCAGTGGGAACGCCCATCGGCTCAAGCGCCATGCCGCAGATCGGGCAGGAGCCGGGCTTGTCTCTTATCACTTCGGGATGCATCGGGCAGGTGTATTGCGTGCCTTTCCGCACTGGCGACGGCGTCGGCCTGTCACCGAGATAGTTTTGCGGCTCGGCCTCGAACTTCGCCCGGCAGCCGGCCGAGCAGAAATAGAAACCCTGGCCTTCGTGGCGGAAAAAATGCCTGGCGGTAGCGCGGTCGACACTCATGCCACAGACGGGGTCGGTGGCGGTCAGGTATTTTTCGGGCCCGGCGACGAATTTCGTACGGCAACCCTCGCTGCAGAAGTGAAAGAGACGGCCGCCATGCTCGGCCGTCGGCTTACCGGCTGCCGGATCGACGCTCATGCCGCAGACCGGATCGCGCACCACTGCTTCGGCGGCCGGCTCAGCAGCCTTTGCCGTACAGCAGTTGCCATCGGCCGCGTGCGCGTGGTGGTGATGCTCGGAATGCGCCATCGAAAAGTGCCTTGTATCTGTCTGGGTGAGGAGGTAGTGCTTCCAGTAACTGGAAGGTCAAGGGGCGATTTCCACTTTTCGATCGTGGCCGTCATCGCGCACATCGAGGGAAAATCGCTTACGCAACTTTGTTCCCATGCTATGGACGCGCGTCCCACTGCATCGATCCCACCCAAATGAAATGCCTGATTATCAATCTCGATCGGTCCCGCGATCGCCTCGCCCATGTAACGGCGGAGTTCGCGCGCATCGGCATCGCCTTCGAGCGGGTCGCCGCCATCGATGCGCGAGATCGGCCGGATCTGGCCGAAATGCCGCAGGGCAAGAAGCATTTGCGCCTGGCCGACGCCGAGATTGCCTGCCTGCTCAGCCACCAACAGTGTTGGTCGACGATCGCTGCAGGTGAGGATGCTTACGCGGCGATTTTCGAGGACGATGTCGTTTTCCCGGACAAAGCCGGCGCTTTGCTTGCCGATGCGGGCTGGATTCCCGCCGATGCGGACATCGTCAAGTTGGAAACGTTCTTCAACCGGACCGTAATTTCACGCAAGCAAGTTGCCTGCGGCCACGGTTTTTTTGCGAGCAGACTGCACGGGCTCCATATCGGTACGGCGGGATACATCCTGTCCAGACAGGCCGCGCGGGACCTTCTTGCGGCAACGAATGAGATCAGCATTCCCGTCGATCACCTCATCTTCAATCCGCGTTTTGCTACCTCGTCCGACAAGGTCATTTACCAACTCGTCCCAGCATTGTGCCTGCAGGCACAATTCCTCGGCGACAGTCCGGTGAGATTGCCAAGCCTGCTCAAGCAGGAGCGAACAGAGGAATGGGTGGCAAGCGGGATAGGTAAACGGCGCCCCAGGCCAATCACCGCCAAGGTAAGGATCGAGACCAGGCGGTTGACGTGGCAGATCGCCGATCTCTTCCGGCTCCGGCGCGAGATGATCATCCCTTTCTGGTATCGCGGCCGACGCGTCCGTCCGCCCCATACACAGCGCCGTGAAAACGCGCTATAGACGCCGCGCAAAGGCGAGGCCCACCGGCAATCCATGGCAAAAATCTCCCTCAAGCTCGACGCGCTGATCGACAGCGAGGCTTTGCGCCGCGACATGACGGCGCTGATCTCGGCGGCCAGCGGCATCGAGCCCGGCGCGCGCGTCGGTGCGCTCCGGCTGCTGAAGGATCGGCTGACCGAGGGCCGCAAGGTTGCCGAGCGCATGCTGATGGACGATGGCAGCGGCACGGCCTGCGCCGCCCGGCTGTCGCATCTGATGGACGAGATCATCCGCGCCCTCTACGAGTTCGCCGCGACCCACGTCTACCGGGTGAAAAGCCCCTCGACCGCAGAGCGCATGGCGGTCGTCGCCGTCGGCGGCTATGGCCGCGGCACGCTGGCGCCGGGCTCCGACATCGACCTGTTGTTCCTGCTGCCCTACAAGCAGACGCCGTGGGGCGAACAGATCGTCGAATATATGCTCTATATGCTGTGGGACCTCGGGTTGAAGGTTGGCCACGCCACCCGCAACATCGACGAGTGTCTCAGGCTGTCGCGCAGCGATATCACCATCCGCACCACGATCCTGGAAGCGCGGTTCCTGTGGGGCGAACAGAAGCTCTTCGACGAATTGCTCGCTCGCTTCGACCATGAAGTGGTGCGCACCACCGGACCGGAATATGTGCAGGCCAAGCTCGCCGAACGCGACGATCGCCATGCCAAGGCCGGCGAAAGCCGCTATCTGGTCGAGCCCAACGTCAAGGACGGCAAGGGCGGCCTGCGCGATTTGCAGACGCTGTTCTGGATCGCCAAATACTTCTATCGCGTGCGCACCGGCGAGGAATTGGTCGAGAAAGGTGTCTTCACCGAGGCCGAGTACCGCGAATTCCAGAAGGCCGAAGACTTCCTGTGGGCGGTGCGCTGCCACATGCATTTCCTCACCGGCAAGCCAGAGGAACGGCTGCATTTCGATATCCAGCGCGAGATCGCCGAACGGCTGGGCTACACCACCCATCCCGGTCTGTCGGCGGTCGAGCGCTTCATGAAGCATTACTTCCTCGTCGCCAAGGATGTCGGCGACCTCACCCGCATCTTCTGCGCCGCGCTCGAGGAAGAGCAGGCCAAGCATGTGCCCGGCTTCAACCGCATCTTCCTCACCTTCCAGCGCCGCAAGCGCAAGCTGGCAGGCACGTCGGACTTCATTGTCGACAATCACCGCATCAACGTCGCCGACGACAGCGTGTTCGAGCGCGACCCGGTCAATCTGCTCAGGCTGTTCTGGTTCGCCGACAAGCACGGGCTGGAGTTCCATCCCGATGCGCTGAAGCTGCTCACCCGCTCGCTCGGTCTGGTCAACAAGTCGCTGCGGCGCGACGAGGAGGCCAACCGGCTGTTCCTCGACATCCTGACCTCGGACCGCAATGCCGAGCTTAATTTGCGGCGCATGAACGAGGCCGGTCTGCTCGGCAGGCTGATCCCCGATTTCGGCAGAATAGTCGCCATGATGCAGTTCTCGATGTACCACCACTATACGGTGGACGAGCACCTGATCCGCTGCATCGGCGTCTTGGCCGAGATCGAGCGCGGCGACGGCGAAAAGGTGCATCCGCTCTCGCACACGCTGATGCCGGGGCTAGAGAAGAGCCGCGAGGCGCTCTATGTCGCGGTGCTGCTGCACGACATCGCCAAGGGCCGGCCGGAGGATCACTCAGAGGCCGGCGCCCGGATCGCGCGCCGCATCTGCCCGCATATGGGGCTGTCGGCGGCCGACACCGAGACAGTCGCCTGGCTGGTCGAGAACCATCTGGTGATGTCGATGACGGCGCAGACGCGCGACCTCAACGACCGCAAGACGATCGAGGATTTCGCCTCGATCGTGCAATCGGTTGAGCGGCTAAAAATGCTGTTGATCCTGACCGTCTGCGACATCAGGGGTGTCGGGCCGGGCGTGTGGAACGGCTGGAAGGGCCAGCTCCTGCGCACGCTCTACTACGAGACCGAACTGCTTTTGACCGGCGGCTTCTCGGAAGTGTCGCGCGCCAAGCGGACGGCGGCGGCGCGCGAGCGGCTGGCCGAGGCGCTGGCCGATTGGCCGGACAAGGCCCGCAAGCGCTATGTCGGCCTGCATTACGAGAACTATCTGCTGACGGTCGACCTCCCCGATCAGCTGCGCCATGCCGAATTCATTCGCGAAGCCGACGCGGCAGGCAAGAAGCTCGCCACCGTGGTCAGGACCCACCAATTCGAGGCGGTGACCGAGATCACCGTGTTGGCGCAGGATCATCCGCGCCTGCTTTCGGTCATTGCCGGCGCCTGCGCGGGAGCCGGCGGCAACATCGTCGACGCGCAGATCTTCACCACGTCCGACGGCCGCGCGCTGGACATCATCCTGATCTCACGGGAATTCGACCGCGATGAGGATGAGCGCCGTCGCGCCGAGCGCGTCGGCCGGCTGATCGAGGACGTGCTGTCGGGCAAGAGCTGGCTGCCGGAGATGATCGAGAAGCGCACCCGGCCGCGGCGCGGCGCCAAGGTGTTCAAGATTCCGCCGCGCGCCGAAATCCGCAACACGCTGTCGAACCGGTTTTCGGTGATCGAGGTCGAGGGACTGGACCGGCCTGGGCTGTTGTCGGAAATCACCAGTGCGTTGTCCGATCTCTCGCTCGACATCGCCTCGGCTCACATCACCACCTTCGGCGAGAAGGTGATCGACACTTTCTATGTCACCGACCTTACGGGGCAGAAGATCGACAACCCGGCACGCACCGCCACCATCCACGCCAGGCTGATCGCGGCGCTTGAAGGCGTTGTCCCAGAGCGCGGCGGCAAGGCCAAGGCGGCGGCCGAGTGACCATCACTTTGTCCCAATCACCCCCTTTGTCCCAATCATCCCCTTTGTCCCAACCATCCAGGCAATCTCCCCGCGCATGAGCCTCGTCAAGAAATTCGCCACGGTTGCGTCCGGCACGCTGATGAGCCGCGCCCTTGGCTTTGGCCGCGAGATGCTGATGGCTGCCGCACTCGGCACCGGGCCGGTGGCGGACGCCTTCAACGCCGCCTTCCAGTTTCCAAACACGTTTCGCCGGCTGTTTGCCGAAGGCGCTTTCAACGCCGCCTTCGTGCCGCTGTTTGCCAAGGAGATCGAGACCCACGGCACCGACGGCGCCAAGCGCTTTTCGGAGGAAGTGTTCGGCGTCCTGTTCACCGCACTTCTGGCGCTGACCATCGTCATGGAATTGGCGATGCCGCTGATCGTGCGCTATCTCGTGGCGCCGGGCTTTGCCGACACGCCGGGCAAATTCGAGACGACCGTCCTGCTGGCGACGATCATGTTCCCGTATCTCATCTGCATGTCGCTCGCAGCGATGATGGCCGGCATGCTAAATTCGCTGCGCCGCTATTTCGCGGCTGCCGTGGCGCCGGCTTTCCTCAACATCATCCTGATCAGCGTGCTCGGCTACGCCTGGTACCACGGCATGGATGCCCGTGAGGTCGGTTTCAGCCTGTCCTGGGGCGTGCTGGCGGCGGGGCTGGTGCAGCTTGCCATCGTCTGGGTGGCGGTGCGCAATGCCGGCATCGCCATCGGCTTTCGCCGGCCGAAGATGACGCCCAACGTCAAGCGCCTGCTGATCCTGGCGCTGCCGGCGGCGATCACCGGCGGCATCACCCAGATCAACCAGCTGATCGGCACGGCGATCGCGTCGGCGCAGGACAGCGCCGTGTCCTCGCTTGCTTACGCCGACCGCATCTACCAGCTGCCGCTCGGCGTCGTCGGCGTTGCCGTCGCCATCGTGCTGTTGCCGGAGCTGTCGCGGGCGCTGAAATCGGGCAATCTGGTCGAGGCGGCCAATCTGCAGAACCGCTCGGTCGAGTTCACGCTGTTCATGACCTTGCCGGCGGCGGCGGCCCTTTGGGTAATGGCGGAGCCGATCGTGCGGCTGGTCTATGAGCGCGGCGCCTTCGCCGCCAACGGCTCGACGCCGACCGTGGCCGCGATCCTGGCGATTTTCGGCCTCGGCCTGCCGGCCTTCGTGCTGATCAAGGCCTTCACTCCCGGCTATTTCGCCCGCGAGGATACGCGCACGCCGATGATGTTCGCCGCCATTTCGGTCGGCGTGAACGTGATCACGGCACTGACGCTGTTCCCGAGCATGGGCGCGCCCGGCATTGCGGTGGCCTCGGCCGTGGCCGGCTGGGTCAACGCTGTGATGCTGCTCGCCGTGCTGATCCGACGCGGCCATTGGGGCCGCGACGTGCCATTGCTGAAGCGCATTCCGCGCCTGGTGCTGTCGGCTGCGGTGATGGCGGTGGCGCTCTATTTCGCCGAGCACTGGCTGGCCGTCAGGCTCGGCCCCGGCTCGCCACTGGTGATC
The DNA here is from genome assembly GCF_057766425.1 of Mesorhizobium sp. P160187. Lineage (NCBI taxonomy): Bacteria > Pseudomonadati > Pseudomonadota > Alphaproteobacteria > Hyphomicrobiales > Phyllobacteriaceae > Mesorhizobium > Mesorhizobium sp. P160187. The sequence continues at coordinate 2,517,853 of NZ_JBYMDX010000003.1, read as the reverse complement.
AAGGCCGTGACGCTTCTCTCATTGGTAGCCGGCGGGGCGCTGCTCTACTTCGTCACGGCTTTCGCCACCGGCGGCGCCGATTTCGGAATGATCCGGCGCAATGTGAAACGCGGCTCGGGCAAGGCAGCGGCGCCAGCGCCAAAGGCCGATCTGGACGAATAGTCCGGGCGAGCTAACAGCAACATCGGTCTTGATCCTCTCCGCCCCTTCGTCCATAAGCGCGCCGTCGCAAGACTTTCGCCGCGCGTGGTTTCCAGCCGCGTGATTGGCTCCGAAAAGTCTGCAACTTTTCGGAATCACGCTTATACGGCCCTCCACAAGCCATGAGGAACCCATGACCGCCTTCAAACAGCTCGTCTTTTCCGGGGTACAGCCGACCGGCAATCTGCATCTCGGCAACTATCTCGGCGCCATCAAGAAATTCGTCGCCCTGCAGGACACGTCAGACTGCATCTATTGCGTCGTCGACCTGCATTCGCTGACGGCACAACTCGTCCATGACGACCTCGCCGACCAGACCCGCTCGATTACCGCGGCCTTCCTTGCCTCCGGCATCGACCCGAAGAAGCACATCGTCTTCAACCAGTCGCGGGTGATGCAGCATGCCGAGCTTGCCTGGATCTTCAATTGCGTGGCGCGCATCGGCTGGATGAACAAGATGACGCAGTTCAAGGACAAGGCCGGCAAGGACCGCGAGAACGCCTCGCTGGGCCTGCTTGCCTATCCCTCGCTGATGGCGGCCGACATCCTGCTCTACCGCGCGACCCATGTGCCGGTGGGCGAGGACCAAAAGCAGCATCTGGAGCTGACCCGCGACATCGCGCAAAAGTTCAATAATGATTTTTCGAGCCGCATCGCCAGTCTTGGCGTCGGCGTCGAGATGCAGGTTGGCGAGGAGACGGTAAACGGGTTCTTCCCGATAACCGAACCGGTGATCGGCGGGCCGGCGGCGCGCATCATGAGCCTGCGCGACGGTTCGAAGAAAATGTCGAAGTCGGACCCATCCGACCTGTCGCGCATCAATTTGACCGACGATGCCGACACCATCTCGAAGAAGATCCGCAAGGCCAAGACCGACCCGGAAGCGTTGCCAAGCGAAGTCGACGGACTGGAAAGCCGCCCGGAAGCGGAAAACCTGGTCGGCATCTATGCCGGGCTGGCCGAGATGTCGAAGGCGGACGTGCTGAAGGAATTCGGCGGCCAGCAGTTTTCCGTGTTCAAGCCGGCGCTCGCCGACCTTGCCGTGGAAAAACTGGCGCCGATCGCCGGCGAGATGCGCCGTATCGAGGGCGACCGCGCCTATGTCGACGCGGTGCTGAGAGACGGCGGCGAACGCGCCGGCGCGCTGGCTGAGACCACCATGAAGACGGTACGCGACATTATCGGCCTGTTGCAGGGCTGATCCTACCGTCAGTGCACCGCACCATTCTGGCCCAAGGCCGGCGGCTTGCCGCCGGTCTGTCGCGGTGGCAGATTGCGGCCGAAAACATCGAGTAGATAGACATGGTCTCCAAACGCCTCAGTCGCGAAGCCGGCCATCGCAGGAAATTCCTGACGATCATCGACGACACGCCGGAGTGCGAGCGCGCCGTCGCGTACGCCTCCAAGCGGGCGCAGAGCACCAGCGGCACGCTGGTGCTGCTCTACATCATCACACCGGACGACTTTCAGCACTGGCTGGGCGTCGAGAAGATCATGCGCGAGGAAGCCAACGCCACGGCGCGCGCGGCACTCGACGGCTACGCCAACAAGGTGCGCCAGAAGCTCGGCATCGAGCCCGAGATGGTGGTGCGCGAAGGCAAGCCGACCGAAGAGATCCACAAGCTGATCGAGGAAGACCAGGACATCGCCATCCTGGTGCTGGCGGCAGGTGCCGGCAAGGAAGGACCTGGGCCGCTGGTCGGGGCTGTTGCCGGCAAGGGCGCCGCCTTCCCTATTCCCGTCACAGTGGTGCCGCAGAACCTTTCCGACGAGGAGATCGACAGCCTCGCATAGAGAGTGATGCCGGAAAGTGTGAAGCGGTTCGGATAACATCACGATCCTGGATTTATAGCCCGCGCGGGATTCATCCCCAGCCAGCAAAGACATTCCGCCAGCCAGCCGTTTTGAGCGACGCGTTTCGCTTGAATGTCCAGCAGATTGAGCCTATTTAGAACTATTCCAAACTAGCTGCCCGACTGGGGCACGGAGACGGCCATGTTCATCCAGACCGAATCGACGCCGAACCCGGCAACGCTGAAGTTCCTGCCCGGCAAGGAAGTCCTTGTTGAAGGCACCGCCGATTTCCGCGACGCCGACAGTGCAGCCAGCGCCTCGCCGCTGGCCGGCCGGCTGTTCGAGATCCCCGGCGTGACCGGCGTCTTCTTCGGCTATGACTTCATCACCGTGACCAAGGACGGCCCGGACTGGCAGCACCTGAAGCCGGCGATCCTGGGCGCCATCATGGAGCATTTCATGTCGGGCGCGCCCGTGATGGTCAACGCCGGCCCCGCCGCCGAGACCAGCCAGACCGGCGAATTCTACGACAAGGCTGACGAGCAACTGGTCATCACCATCAAGGAACTGCTCGACACCAGGGTGCGCCCGGCGGTTGCCCAGGATGGCGGCGACATCACCTTCCGCGGCTTCGAGAACGGCACCGTGTTCCTGCACATGAAGGGCGCCTGCGCCGGCTGCCCGTCCTCGACGGCGACGCTGAAGCACGGCATCCAGAACCTGCTCCGCCACTTCGTGCCGGAAGTACAGCAGGTCGAGCAGGTCTCCTAAGACCCCTTCACGCATTCGAGCGAGCAACAAAAAACCGGGCCAGATTGCCCGGTTTTCTGTTTTGGACGTCCGTTGTTGCCTAGACGGTCCGCGTACGAAGGGTAACGCCTACTTTGACCATGATCTTCCCGAAAACCGGTTCCACTTTTCGCTTTCGTGGACCTCGGTTCCGGATCATGGTCCTACATCACGATGACCTTGGCGCCGACCGACGTGCGGTCGTAGAGGTCGATGATGTCCTGGTTCATCAGCCGGATGCAGCCTGACGACATCGCCTTGCCGATCGAATTCCATTCCGGACTGCCGTGCAGGCGGTAGCCCATATCACCGCCCTTGTTGAACAGATACATGGCGCGCGCGCCGAGCGGGTTCTTCAGGCCCGGCTCCATGCCGCTCGCGAACTTCGCTAGCTCCGGCTGGCGCTGGATCATCTGCCGCGGCGGCGTCCAGGTCGGCCATTCGCGCTTCAGCGCGATATGGGCGGTCCCGTGCCATTCAAAGCCTTCGCGGCCGACGCCGATGCCGTAGCGGATCGCCCGGCCGTCGCCTTCGACGAAGTAGAGAAACTTGTTCTGAGTATCGACGACAATGGTGCCCGGCTTTTCCGAGGTGTCGTAGTTTACCTCTTGCCGGTGGTACTTCAGCGGCACCCTCTCGATCGGGATGCGCGGCAGTTGGTAGCCTGCATCGTTCACCGAACCGTAGTTGTTGGTGAACAGCTGAGAGCCGATCGTGCTGCAACCCGAGATCGCGGCCGACAACGCAAGTGCGGCGACGATTGCAAATGACTTCATGCGCATGAAATGGTCCGATGCCCCACCAAGATGTCGCGACACGTTACGGCCGCTTTTCCTGAAATCATTCATGCTGGCATTTGCTTTGCTTGCCAAGCGCGCGATGCCTATATGCAGGAGCTTACGTGCCGGTAAGCCGGCAACTATGGCATTTCGGCAACAGGACTCACGGGATTGTGAAGGAAAAACAATGGTCGGTCCTGTCGGATAGCCTAGAATCAGGGAACCACATCGAGGAATAACAATGAATGTAGGCGATGCCGCGGCGCGGTCCGGCCTGCCGGCCAAGACCATCCGCTACTATGAAGAGATCGGCCTGATCGCCCCGGCGCGCGCCGGCAATGGCTATCGCGATTATTCCAGCGACGACATCCATCGGCTAGCCTTCCTGCGCCGCGCTCGCAACCTCGGCTTTTCAATCGACGATTGCCGGCAGCTGATGGCGCTCTACCGGGACCGCAGCCGCGCCAGCCACGATGTGCGCGAGATCGCCGCCGCCCATGTCAGCGCCATCGAGGAAAAGGTGCGCGAGCTGCAGTCGATGCGCACGACCTTGCAGACGCTGATCCAGGCCTGCCATGGTGACGACCGGCCGGATTGCCCGATTTTGGATGACATTGCGGGGGCTGCGCAGGCCGCAGACAGGCGGGCCACGGTTTGAAGCACGGGCGCCGGGATAGACTGGGCGCCGGACGCGCAAGAAAAACCTCCAAAGGTCTATATCTCATTTGGCTAAAATTACGGAACGTCCAATGGACAAGAACGGAACCAAAGCGGTTACATCAGACCTTCGCGCTCACGACGTAAGACTTTAGTCCGGCCGATTTATAGCTAAGAACGGAAGTCGATCGGCACGACATAGGGCCGCTGTGGATCAATACCAGACTGCACCCAGACGAATATGGTGCGATCGCGGAAGACGCTCGGACCAAGCCGTCACCCAGGTTTGGCAACCGAATAATCGTCTGATGAGGCGCGCATATGCTGGGGTCAAAATCCGAAAGCGACCGCCACCTTCAGACCGAACGAGTAAGAAGCAGACCTAGCTTGAGGTAGGTTCAAACTCTTCTCTGACTTCCTTCCAGAGCAAAAACTTGAATGGCCACGCTCTGAGATAGGGGATCAGCTTCTCTCGCCGCAGAGCCGCAAAAAGAAGGGTGGTCAGAACTGAAAACATACAGGACAGAAACGCCACAAAAGCTATCGGCATCATCAATACCGCAGTGAAGCCACCTACAATATGCGGCCAAGTACCCTTCTCAGCTACGATTCCCGCGCTAGCAAGAAGGCCAATCCCCAGCAAGATTAGGCCTATCGTGCCCAACGATACGAGCAGCGCGGTGAGTGCGGTTCTACGCTTCATATGCTTTGCCTCCCGGTAGCTTATCTCAAGCATAGCGGGGATCAATCCGCAGGGCGCGTTGTAAAGTATATAGTCGCCCTGCGAAAGGTGATTGTATGGTTGACAAACCCATTTGCTCACGACCTTGGCTCTGCTAGTCTCGCGCTTGGGTTTGGGGGTCAAGACATGAATGCCGTTGAGTTTATCGACAAGGTTCTAACGCCGCTCGGTGGTGGGCTTGGCGTCCTGCTGGCATGCCGGTTTTCACCGCAACTTCGTGCGCAGGTCAGGCCTGGTCTGGAATTAGTGATGGCAGTTATTGTCGTGCTGATCCTGGGAGCCATCAAATGGCTCTAGGAGCTACCCAGCCGTAGGGAAGTTACCAATTTCGGAACCAAATTCCGCCTAACGCTTACGAGTCGTCGTTTCGTATACGGCTTGGTCATTTACAAGGTTTCGTATGCATCCGCCCTGATAGCCGCCAGTCGGGAACGCGCTATGCTGGTGCGGCGTGGCGTGCAACGGCTGTTCCGGGACATGGGCCCTCTGCAGAACTGGCCCACGCTTGCCGCGGCGATAACAGGCCCTGACTGCCTCGATTTTTGATGATATGGCGGGCTTAGGCCGGGCGAAGGCAAGGCCGCTTCGGGCAGTGACATAAGCGGCCGGACCTCGCTCATCCGAGACTTCAGGACCTTTTCGGCCATCCCGCTTCTCACAAACGCGGAGATGACACCGATCAGAGATTCGATCCAACGCAGTATTGTCCGCAGTACTTCCCGTAGCGCCTGGCCCATGACGTGACATGCCTCTCGGATCATCAATCGTAGCAGGATTATATTCCTATCTGGCCGAATTTGTCAATCGGGATTTTGCCCAAGCATAGGTTCAAACCGTGAACAAAATCTGGCATGGTGGGTGCCATGCCGATCATTTCGCCGATTCTCCTCAATCCCCTGATCGATGGCCGCCAGTCGGAACGCGCCATGCTGGTGCGGCGTGGCGTGCAGCGGCTGCTTATGCAAATGGGCACGCATGTGCTGCCCGAACTGTCGCTGGCCACCGGGCGGCGCGCCGACCTTGTGGCGCTGACCAGGCAGGGCGACATCTGGATCATCGAGATCAAATCCTCGATCGAGGATTTTCGCGTCGACCGCAAATGGCCTGATTACCGGCTGCACTCCGACCGCTTCTTCTTCGCCACCCATCCGGGCGTGCCCTCGGATATTTTTCCGGAGGAATGCGGCTTCATCCTCTCCGACGGCTACGGCGCCGAGATTCTGCGCGATGCGCCCGAGCACCGGATGGCGGCGGCAACGCGCAAGGCGCTGATGCTGCGCATCGCACGGGCGGGTGCGGCGCGGCTGCTGGCGGCGGAACTGGCGGGTGTGGCGGTGCCGGCGCTGGCGGGAGAGAGCGAGTAACGAAGCTCAAGTTCCTCGCCCCGCTTTGCGGGGGCGAGGAACCCAAGAACACCTACTCCACCACCTCCTCCACCCCTGCCGCCGGCCCCATCAGCAGCACGGCGGCACCCAGCAGCGCTGCAACGAAGGACCCCGCCAGGATGCCGACCTTGACGGCGTCCTGCAGCGCCATGTCGTTGGCGAAGGCGAGCAGGCCGATGAACAGGCTCATGGTGAAGCCGATGCCGCAGAGCAGCGAAATGCCGATCATGTGCAGCCAGCCGGCATTGACCGGAAGGTCGGCGAAGCCGAGACGGATGGCAAGCGCCGACGAGCCGAAGACGCCGACCAGTTTGCCCAGCACCAGGCCTGCGGCGACTCCGAGCGTCAGCGGTTCGACCAAAGCGGCGGCGCTCAGGCCAGCCAGCGACACGCCGGCATTGGCAAAGCCGAAGATCGGGATGATGACGAAGGGCACGATCTTGTGCATGCCGTGTTCAAGCCGGTGCAGCGGCGAATGGTCGAGATCGTGGCCGCTGCCGGGAGACACCTGGAGCGGGATGGTCAGCGCCAGCGCGACGCCGGCCAGCGTGGCATGCACGCCCGATTTCAGAACCAGCACCCACAGCACGGCGCCGAGCACTAGGTAGGGCGTCAGCCTCGTCACCCGCATACGGTTGAGCACGATGAGCACCGCGATGACGGCGAAGGCGGCGCCGAGATAGGCGAGCGACAAGCCGCTTGTGTAGAAGATGGCGATGATGATGACGGCGCCGAGATCGTCGATGATGGCGAGCGCGGTGAGAAAGATCTTGAGCGACGCCGGCACGCGGTTGCCGAGCAGCGACAGTACGCCGAGCGCAAAGGCGATGTCGGTGGCGGTCGGGATCGCCCAGCCGGAGAGCGCGGCGGCGTTGTTGCGGTTGATGGCGACATAGACCAGCGCGGGAACCAGCATGCCGCCGGCGGCGGCGACGCCCGGCAACACGCGGCGCGGCCAGGTCGAGAGCTGACCGTCGAGCATCTCGCGCTTGATCTCGAGGCCGACCAGCAGGAAGAACACCGCCATCAGCCCATCATTGATCCAGTGCGACACGCTGAGCGGGCCGAGATAGGCGTGGAGAGCGGCGAAATAGGTTCCGGCCAATGGTGAATTGGCGACGATCAGCGCAAGGGCTGCCGCAACCATCAGGATGATGCCGCCCGCCGCCTCGCCGTCGAGGAATTCGCGAAGGATGGATTTCGGCTGCTTGTCGCGCATCTGTGCTCCGTTGCCGGGTTTTCCGGCGGCGTTATTGCCGATGATGGGCAAAGGTCGATGGCACGGCAAGCGCAACTGTTTCCAGCGTTGGCGCGGCCCCAACCAATCCGCGTGGCGCTGCGGCGGACCCATAGGGGGAGAGAAGTGTCACCTATGTATCCGGTTCAAAGTGTTACCCATCTATCGGCTGGACAGCAGCTTCAGCCTCGCCGTCGTCTCCTGCAACGCCGGCGATTGGCGAAACCGGCGATGAGAGCGCCCCTCTCCCCCGTCTCTATACGGGGAGAGGATGCCGGCAGGCAGGTGAGGGGCAGCGCTGAGGTTCGGCAATTGGCGGCCGGCGCCGCCGGCGCGTGAACCTCAGCGTGGTGCGCGCTTGGCGAGTATGCGCTGCAGCGTGCGGCGATGCATGTTGAGCCGGCGCGCGGTTTCCGACACGTTGCGGTCGCACATTTCGTAGACGCGCTGGATGTGTTCCCAGCGCACGCGGTCGGCCGACATCGGATTTTCCGGGGGGGCGGCGCGCTCGCCGGCGGTGCGGGTGAGCGCTGCAAACACGTCGTCGGCGTCAGCCGGCTTCGACAGATAGTCGATGGCGCCGAGCTTCACCGCGGTCACCGCGGTGGCGATGTTGCCGTAGCCGGTGAGGATGACGGTGCGGGCATCGTCGCGCTTCTCGCGGATGGCGGCGACGACGTCGAGGCCGTTGCCGTCGCCAAGCCGCATGTCGACCACCGCATAGGCCGGCGGGTGGGCGCGCGCCTTGGCCACTGCCTCCTCGACGCTCTCGGCCGTGTCGACCACGAAACCCCTGGTTTCCATGGCGCGGGCCAGCCGCGTCAGGAACGGCTTGTCGTCGTCAACGATGAGCAGCGAGGTGTCCTCGCCTTCGACCATTGCGCCAATTGCTTCTTCGCCAGTCATTATCTTAAAAAATCCTGCTGCCTTAATTTTACGCAGATATAGTTCCTGAACGCCATTGTCCAATTTTGCCGCCTCCGCCAAGGCTTTTACGCGGTGTCGAACATCGAGATCCCCACCGATTCCGGGTTGAGGAAGACGGTGCGGGGCCACGATATCTGCACGATGGCGCCCTCGCCCAGTCCGCTCGAATTGCGGAAATCGAGCGTGGCGCCGGAGCGTTCGAGCAAGGTCTTGGCGATGAACAGCCCGAGACCCAGGCCACCGCCAGCCTCGTTGCCCTGGCGTGTCGACATATAGGGCTCGCCGATGCGATCGATGATTTCGGGGGGAAAGCCCGGCCCGTCATCGATGATCGAGAAGGTGACGTCGAGTTCGTCCCAGCTCCATCGCACCGTCACACTGTTGCGGGCGAAGTCGACGGCGTTCTCGACCAGATTGCCGAGGCCGTAGATGACGCCGGGGTTGCGCCGTCCCACCGGTTCGGGGCCGACGCGCTCGCCCGGCCGAAGCTTGATCGAGATGCCGAAATCGCGGTGCGGCGCGGTCACCTCCTCGACCAGCGAGGTCAGCGGCAGACGCGACAGATGCGCCTCGCCCTCGGAGGACAGGCTGGTCAGCCGCTTCAGGATCTCGCGGCAGCGCTCGCTCTGCGACCGCAGAAGTTTGACGTCCTCACCGTATTTTGGGTCGTCGCCAAGTGCCTTTTCCATCTCCTTGGAGACAAGGGCGATGGTGGCGAGCGGCGTGCCGAGTTCGTGCGCGGCGGCGGCGGCAAGCCCATCCAGAGCCGACAGATGCTGCTCGCGCTGCAACACCAGTTCGGTGGCGGCAAGCGCATTGGCGAGCAGGCGGGCTTCCTCGGCAACGCGGAAGGCATAGATGGCAGTGAAGGCGATCGAGGAAAACACCGCCATCCATATGCCGGCGACATAGATGAATGGCATGGGCAGAGGCGCGCCCTCATACCATGGCAGCGGCTGGTGGAAGAAGACCAGCAACGTGGCCGCCGCCATGACCAGCGCGCCGAGCACCGCAGTCAGCCGCAGCGGCAGCGAGGCCGCCGAGATGACGACGGGCACGGTCATCAGCACCGAGAACGGGTTGGTGAGGCCGCCAGTCAAATAGAGCAGGCCGGCAAGCTGCAGGCTGTCGAAGGTCAGGATGAAAAAGGCTGAGAACGGGGTCAGCCGGTGCGCTGCCGGATAGCGGAAGGTCAGCACCAGGTTGAGCCAGGCCGAGCAGGCGACCAGCGCGAAGCAGAGGCTGACTGGCAGCGGGAATTTGAGCCCATAGGCGATCACCAGCACCGCCAGGCTCTGGCCCACGATGGCCAGCCAGCGCAGCCGGATCAGCGTGTTGAGGCGCAGCCGCTGGCTTTGCTGGAAGTCTGGCGCGTGCACGATGTTGATCATGGCCAAGGATTATAGCCGGGAAAGGACGAGCGCTAGGTCCCTCGCGGTTTGGCGCGGGCGGTGGCCGCAGCGAGCAGCGGATTTTCCGGCCAGACATGGCGGGGATAGCGGCCGCGCATGTCGGTGCGCACATCGGCCCAGGAGCCGCGCCAGAAGCCGGGCAGGTCGCGCGTCGTCTGGATCGGCCGGTGCGCCGGCGACAACAGCTCGAGCGTCAGCGGCACGGTGCCGTTGGCGATTGCCGGATGGCGGTCAAGGCCGAACAGTTCCTGCACGCGGATGGCCAGCACCGGCCATTCGCCGTCATAGCGGATCGGCACATGGCTGCCGGAGGGCGCGTCGAAATGGGTCGGCGCCAGTGTGCCGACCTTGCGCTGCAATTCGTGCGGCACCAGCGCCATCAGGCCCGACGACAGCGTGCCGGGGTCGATGGCGGCGAAGGACGCCTTGCCCGACAGGAACGGCAGCAGCCAGTCGTCGAGGCGTTCGAGCAGGGCGGCTTCCGAAACATCGGGCCAGGGCGCGCCGAGGCCGCGATGCAGCCAGCCTAGGCGCTGGCGCAGCGTCTCGCCGTCCTTGCCCCATTCCAGCAGCGACAGGCCGTGCTCGCGCAAGGCATCCAGGATGGCGCGGTCGGCGTCTGTTCCAGTTGGTGCGGGCAGCGTGCGCTCCGACAAAGTGATGGCGCCGAGCCTGGCGGTCTCGCGCACGCGCACCGCGCGCCGCTCGCGGTCGAAGCTTGTCTCGCGGCGCGTCTCGATCCTGTCGGAGAGTGCGACGCGGATATCGGCCTCGTCAACGGCTGCCGCCGCCGTGATGCGGGCATTTTGCGCCTTGCCTTGCAGATCGGCGACGACCAGCCAGCTCTCACCGGCCAGCGGATCGGCGGCGTCGAGCATGGCGCCGGAGCCGTTGGCCAGCACGAAACGCCCGCGCTCGCCGCGCGCTCTGGCGACACGGTCCGGCCAGGCGTGGATGAGGAGAAGACCGGCAGAAGCGGCTTCGCTGCTCTTGGCGCCGCCCGCCTGCTTCGCCAATCGCCCGGCAAGCTGCCTTGCCGCAACGGCGCGCGGTGACTTTTCCGTGCGGAAGCGCATCAGGCGCCGTTCGAGGTCGGCGCCGTCGCCGCCAAGGCCACGCTCGGTGAGCAGGACGGCTAGCATCGCAGCCTCGAGCGCGTGGCCGCCGCCAGCGGCTTCAGCGACCATGTGTGCGAGCCGCACGGGCAGCGCCAGCTTGCGCATCGCGCCGCCCGCCTCCGTCAGCCGGCCGGCTGCATCGATGGCGTGCAGCGCCAGGAGCAGCGCCCGCGCCTCGTTGAGCGCGGGAATGGGCGGCGGATCGAGGAAGGACAGGCTTGCGGGATCGGCGACGCCGAAGGCGGCGCAATCGAGCAGTAGGCCGGACAGGTCGGCTTCCAGAATCTCGGGTGGGGTGAAGGCGGGAAGGGCCGCCGTCTGCTCGGCCCGCCAGAGGCGGATGGCGACGCCTGGCTGTGTACGCCCGGCGCGGCCGGCGCGCTGGTCGGCGGACGCCCTGGAAACGCGCACCGTCTCCAGCCGGGTCAGGCCGCTCGCCGGTTCGTAGCGCGGCAGCCGCGACAGGCCGGAATCGATGACGACGCGCACGCCGTCGATGGTGATCGAGGTCTCGGCGATCGACGTCGCCAGCACCACCTTGCGGCGGCCGGGCGGCGCCGGTTTGATGGCGGCATCCTGCGCCCTGTTGTCGAGCTGGCCGTAGAGCGGCACGATGTCGGTGTCGGCGCCGAGCCGGCCCTGCAGCCGCTCGGCGGTGCGCTCGATCTCGCGCTGTCCCGGCAGGAAGGCGAGCACGCTGCCGCTCTCGCCGGCAAGAGCGGAGCGGATCGCCTTGGCCATGGCGTCTTCGATGGGAACGCCGGCTGGCCGCTCGTCGTATCTGACATCTACGGGGAACGCACGGCCTTGGCTTTCGATCACCGGGGCGCCGGACAGGAGTTTCGCGACGCGCGCGCCATCGAGCGTTGCCGACATCACCAGCAGCCGCAAATCCGGCCGCAGCGCGCCCTGCACGTCGAGCGCCAGCGCCAGGCCGAAATCGCCGTCGAGCGAGCGCTCGTGGAATTCGTCGAAAATCACCGCCGAGACGCCGGGCAGCTCGGGATCGTCTAGGATCATGCGCGCCAGGACGCCTTCGGTGACGACCAGGATTTTTGTCCGGGCCGATGTGCGGTTTTCCATGCGCATGGCATAGCCGACAGTGGCGCCAGGCTCTTCATCAAGCAATTCGGCCATGCGGCGGGCGGCGGCGCGGGCGGCGAGCCGGCGCGGTTCGAGCAGGACGATCTTGCCGGCGACCAGCCAGGGCGCATCGAGCAGCGCCAGCGGCACCAGCGTCGTCTTGCCGGCGCCGGGCGGCGCCACCAGAACGGCGCTGTTGCCGGAGCCGAGCGCCTCGCGCAGGGCCGGCAGCACGGCGGATACCGGAAGCTCCGGCAAGGATCTCGTCGTCATTGCGTCCGCATATCAGCGGTCACCACAACCGTGCAACGGCTCAAAGCCTCGTGCGCGCAAACGGGTTCCAGCGCACCGTGCCCAGCCGCACCTCCTCGCGCACCATGGTGAGCAGGCCGGACGCGCCAACGACGGCCAAGCCGACCAGCGATATCCAGTCCGGATACTCCTGGAAGAACAACGCACCGAGGATCACCGCCCAGACGATCTGCGAATAATGCGTCGGCGCGATGCGGTTGGCCGGTGCGTATTTGGCGGCCAGCAACTGCAGCAATTGGCCGCCGGCGGTAAAGGCGCCGCCCAGCACCAGCCACAGCAGCTGCATGGCGTTGGGGAGGGTGAACGATGTGGCGATGGTGCCGGCCCCGTTGAACAGCAGCCCGTAACCGATGAGCACGCCGAGCATGGTGGTGCGCTTTTCCTGCTGGGCGAGCGACCGCATCAGGATGACGCTGGCCGCGGCGAGGAAGGCCACCGTGAAGGCGGCAAGGTGTCCGAGATGCAACTCGCGAAAACCTGGCCGCACCACCAGCATGACACCTGCAAAGCCGGCAACCACCGCCAGCCAGCGCCATGGACCGACCTTTTCTTTCAGGATGACGGTCGAGAGAATGGTAACGCAAAGCGGCGCCAGGAAGATCAGTGCATAGGTCTCGGCCAGCGGAATGGTGGTGAAGGCGTAGACGCTGAGCACGCCCGAGGCGATGCCGGCCCAGGCGCGGGCCTGCACCGCCCATGGCCGCCCGGTGCGCCAGAAGTCGCGCCAGCGCTCATCGACTGGGCGGCTGAAAAACAGGAAGCAGCCGGCAAACAGCGTGGTGAAGAAGCCGATCTCGAAGACGGTGAACTGTCCGCCAAGGCTCTTGATAACGGCATCGCTGCACGAATAGCTTGCATAGGCGATGAGGGCGAGCAGGATTCCGTTCGTCACGTTTTTCCATTTCCGGGGAGAGTGCAGTGAAGGTATTGGCGCTCGGCGCGCATCCCGACGACATCGAGATATTCATGTTCGGTACGCTGGCTGCCTATGCCACGCAAGGCGCAGAACTGACTTTTGCCGTGGCCACGGATGGCGCCAGGGGCGGCATGGGCGACCCGAGCGTTTTGGCTCGTGTCCGCCGCGACGAGGCGTCGGCCGCTGCGGCGTTGCTCGGCGCAACCCTTCGCTTTCTCGACTTTCCCGACGGCGAACTGGTGGCCGATGCGGCACTGATCGCTTCGCTGAAAGCGCTGATACGCGAGACCGCGGCGGATCTGGTGATCACGCATGCCCCCAACGACTATCACGCCGACCATCGTGCTTTGTCGGACGGCGTGCGCATCGCGGCCTCGTTCGGCGTCCCAGTGCTGCATGCCGACACGATGGGCGGCACCGGTTTTGTGCCGACGCATTACGTCGACATTTCCGCCTATGGCGATATCAAGACGCAGGCGATCCGCGCGCACCAGTCGCAGTGGCCGGAGCAATATGTCGACAGAGCGCGCGTCCAGAATGAGTTTCGCGCCGGGCAATGCAACAGCGTTCCCGGCGCCCTGGCCGAGGCCTTCCGATTCGAGCCGACATTTCCCTTCGCCGACATCCGCGCGCTGCTGCCGCCCGCGCCCCCCGTTCGGCCGGTGATGCCGCAGACGAAATTATAGGCGGCCCCGGCTAAGCAACTTCCGGGCGAGCCGTCCGGCAATCATTTCCCAACGATTTCAATCGCCGTTTCGCCATGTTGCGGCGCAGCGACGAATTCGCTTGCCTTGTTTAGTAAAAATTGCATCACTAAACAAATTACTAAACATCTGCGGCGCACCGCGCCGCCCTGGCGACGCATAGCGCGCCGTGTTTAGCCCCTCGGAGGAGCGAGGGTTGAGGGGTTCTTGAAACGGCCATCCGGGCGCGTTTCGCAAATGGGAGGAAGGCATGAAATCGAGCTTGAAACTGGCGTTGGGGCTGGCCTCGGCGATTACCGCGTCGACAGCCGTCTCGAACGCCGCGCACGCTGAAGACCTGACGCTTTGCTGGGCCGCCTGGGATCCGGCAAACGCGCTGGTCGAACTGTCCAAGGATTTTACCAAGGAAACCGGCATCGGCATGAAATTCGAATTCGTGCCGTGGACCAACTATGCCGACCGCTTCCTCAACGAGCTCAACTCGCACGGCAAACTGTGCGACCTGATCATCGGCGACAGCCAGTGGATCGGCGGCTCGGCCGAGAACGGCCACTACGTCAAGCTGAACGACTTCTTCGACAAGGAGAAGATCAGCATGGACGACTTTGTGCCGGCAACAGTCGTCGGCTATTCCGAATGGCCGAAGAACACGCCGAATTACTGGGCGCTGCCGGCCATGGGCGACGTCGTCGGCTGGACCTACCGCAAGGATTGGTTCTCCAAGCCGGAGCTGCAAAAGGAATTCAAGGAAAAGTATGGCTGGGATCTCGGCCCGCCGACCACCTTCGACCAACTGAAGCAGGTCGCCGAGTTCTTCCAGAAGCGCGAGATCGACGGCAAGACCGTCTATGGCGCTTCGATCTACACCGAGCGTGGCTCGGAAGGCATCACCATGGGCGCCATGGACGTGCTCTACAGCTACGGCTTCCAGTATGAAAACCCCAAGAAGCCCTACGAGATGGAAGGCTTCGTCAATTCGCCAGACGCGGTCAAAGGCCTGGAGTTCTACAAGTCGCTCTACGATTGCTGCACGCCTCCGGGTGCCTCGAACAGCTATATGGGCGAAGGCGTCGACGCCTTCAAATCCGGTCAGGTGGCCATGCACATGAACTTCGCCTTCACCTGGCCCGGCCTGCAGAAGGACGAGAATGTCGGCGGCGACAAGATCGGCTACTTCGTAAATCCGAAGGGTCCCGGTGGCGCCCAGTTTGCGCAGCTTGGCGGCCAGGGCATTTCGGTGGTGTCCTATTCAGACAAGCAGGAATCGGCGCTGAAATACATCAAGTGGTTCGCCAACAAGGATGTGCAGGCCAAATGGTGGTCGCTCGGCGGCTATTCCTGCCTGAACGCGGTGGTCAAGGACCCGGCCTTCCCGTCCAGCCAGCCTTATGCGCAGACCTTCCTCGACTCGATGGCGATTGTGAAGGACTTCTGGGCCGAGCCGAGCTACGCACCGCTGCTGCAGGCGTCGCAGAAGCGCTTCCACGACTATGTCGTTGCCGGCCAGGGTTCGGCCAAGGACGCGCTTGACGGCCTGGTCAAGGACTGGACGCAAGTGTTCCAGGACGACGGCAAGATGTAACCGGACCAACGGCTCCTCCCGAGCCTGACCCCAGAGGCGGATGATTTTCAGGCCGAATCGACCAGAAATCATCCGCCTCGGGCTAAAAAGAGAGAGAGCATGATGTCGTCCGAAAACCGCTTCACACTTTTCGGCTTCATGCTCTTGGTCCCGTGCCGCCCTTGGCACGGGACGCAGTTCAGATAAATTCCAGTGTCGAGACTTGACGTGACCGAAGCAGGACTCACCATGCTCAATCGGACTGCGGAGAACGTTGCCCGGGCGACCCCGGAGCCGTTGGCCCGCAAGGTCCGGGGCATCAGCGACAAGGGCCTCGCCTGGCTGTTCATCTCGCCGACGATCCTGTTGCTCTTGGCCATCAACATCTTCCCGCTGTTCTGGGCGATCTACCTGTCCTTCACCAACTTCCGGGCGAACCGCCCGAACGAGGTGGTGAAGAACCTCGGCTTCGCCAATTACCAGCGCATCCTCGGCGACCAGGACATCTGGATCGCCATGCAGACGACGGCGCATTTCGTGTTCTGGACGATCCTGCTGCAGACGCTGATCGGTTTCACGCTGGCATGGCTGATCGACAGGAAGTTTCGCGGCCACGCCTTCTGGACGACCATCATCCTGGTGCCGATGATGCTGTCGCCGGCGGTGGTCGGCAATTTCTGGCGTTTCCTCTACGAGCCGCAGATCGGCCTGTTCGCCTACGCCATCTCGTTCGTCACCCGGATACCACCGACCGACATCCAGATGCTGTCCAACGTGTCGCTGGCGCCGTGGTCGATCATCATCGTCGACACCTGGATGTGGACGCCCTATGTCATGCTGATCTGTCTCGCCGGCCTGCGCTCCATCCCCGAATACATCTATGAAGCCGCCGAGGTCGACCGCGCGTCCAACTGGCGGCAGTTCTGGTCGATCACGCTGCCCATGGCGCTGCCCTTCATCATGCTGGCGGTGCTGTTTCGCGGCATCGAGAACTTCAAGATGTTCGACATGGTCAACCTGCTGACCGGTGGCGGGCCGGGCTCGACCACCGAGGTCGCCTCGATCACGCTGAAGCGGCAGGCCTTCGAGAGCTGGCGTAGCGGATATTCCTCGGCCTTCGCCATCATCCTGTTCGTCGCGGTGTTTGGGCTGGCCAACATCTACGTCAAGGCGCTGAACAAGGTGAAGCAGAGATGAGCCTGACCACCGCCCACTCCGTCGTCGCCCCCTCGGCCAATTCGAAGCGGATCGCCGGCACGATCATCGTGCTCTACGCGCTGATCTCGATCGTGCCGTTGCTGTGGATCTTCGCCACCAGCTTCAAGACGCCGCCGGATTCGATCGCCTATCCGCCCAAGATTCTGTTCCAGCCGAGCATCGAGGGCTATTGCAACCTGTTCACGACGCGCACCAGGCAAACGCCCCACTACATCAACTCGCTCGGACCCGCGACCGGTTTCTGCGACGAGACCTCGCGCAAGCGCAACATGGTGATTGCCGGCCCGTCCAACTTCCTGCCGCGCTTCGTCAACTCACTGATCATCGCCTTCGGTTCCACCTTCTGCGCCGTATTCCTCGGCACGCTTTCGGCCTACGGTTTCTCGCGCTTCAAGGTGCCGCTGGCCGATGACCTTCTGTTCTTCATCCTGTCGACGCGCTTCATGCCGCCGATCGCCGTCGCCATTCCCATCTACCTGATGTACCGCGAGCTCGGCCTGTCCGATACCGCGCTGGGCATGATCCTGCTCTACACCGCGGTCAACGTGTCACTCGCGGTGTGGCTGCTGAAAGGCTTCATCGACGAGATCCCGCGCGAGTATGAGGAAGCGGCGATGATCGACGGCTACACCAGGCTGCAGGCCTTCTGGCGCACCGTGCTGCCGCAAGCCACCACCGGCATCGCCGCGACCGCCATCTTCTGCCTGATCTTCGCCTGGAACGAATATGCCTTCGCGGCACTGCTCACCTCCGGCACGGCGCAAACCGCACCGCCCTTCATCCCGACTATCATCGGCGAAGGCGGCCAGGACTGGCCGGCGGTGGCGGCCGGCACGACGATCTTCCTGGTGCCGATCCTGGTCTTCACCATCCTGCTTCGCAAACAATTGCTGCGCGGCATCACCTTCGGCGCGGTACGCAAATGATTGGTGTGTCAAGTCGACCTCCACTCCGTCGAGCTTCGCTCGACACCTCTCCCCCGATCGACGGGGTAGAGGAAGGACGCGAACTTCATTCAGGCAGGCTGCCTTCCTCTCCCTCCGGAGGGGGGAGAGGTGGCGCTGCGAAGCAGCGACGGAGTGGGGGAACCACCTGGCAACCGTCTCGCCCCGTTGCCGGGCAGAAGGAAGGCAGCTACGCATGACGCGCCCAGCCATCTCCAAAAAGTCATCCTGGCCTCGCTGGGCCCGGCGCGGCCTCATGGAAAACATTGCGACGGCGCTCATCGCCGTCGGCTTCCTGATGCTGTTCCAGCCTTTCGCGCTCGCGCTGTACACCTACTCCTTCATCACCATGCTCGCCGGCACAGTGATGTTCATCATCGTCTCGAAATTCCCGGAATAATCATGGCCGAAATCCGCGTCCAACATTTGAGGAAGGCCTTCGGCGATTTCGTCGCCGTGCAGGATTCCAGCTTCATCGTCGAGGATGGCGAGTTCTTCGTCATGCTTGGCCCGTCGGGCTGCGGCAAGACCACGACGCTGCGCATGATCGCCGGGCTGGAACTGCCTACGGGCGGCCAGATCCTGCTCGGCGGCGAGGATGTCACCATGCGCCGGGCGCGGGAGCGGGACATCGCCTTCGTGTTCCAGCTGTTCGCGCTCTATCCGCATATGAATGTGCGCAAGAACATTGCCTTCCCGCTTCTCGCGCAAGGCATGCCCTCGGCCGAGATTCGAAGCCGTGTCGAGGAAACGGCGAAGCTGCTGCGCATCGACCATCTGCTCAACAAATCGGTCTCGGGCCTTGCCGGCGGCGACCGCCAGCGCGTGGCGCTCGGTCGCGCCATCGTGCGACGGCCAAAATGCTTCCTGATGGACGAGCCGCTCGGCACGCTCGACACCGAATTCCGCGATCTGATGGTGCATGAGCTGCGCGAGCTGCACAACCGCATCCACGCCACCACGGTCTATGTCACCCACGACCAGATGGAAGCAATGTCGATGGCCGACAAGATCGCGGTGATGAACCATGGCGTCATCGAACAGTTCGGCACTCCGCGCGAGATCTACGACCGCCCGGCAACCATGTTCGTCGCCGAGTTCATTGGCTCGCCGCCAATGAACTTTCTCGGCTTTGGCGGCGGATTGGCGAAGGGGGCGAAGGAGATCGTAGTGCAAGGCGCCAAGGTGGCGGTGCCGGAAGTGCGCGAGGATATCGCGCCGGCCGACATGGCGCTCGGCATCCGCCCCGAGCACATTCGCTTCGACGACGCCTCAAAGCTGCGCGGCGCCATCTATGGCACCGAATATCTCGGCACGACGCAGATCGTGGCGGTGGAGACGGCGGACGGCATCATCAAGGCGCGGGTGCCGGCTGAAATCCGGCTGTCCACAGGCGATCATGTCGGCCTGATGTTGAACAGCGCGCGGCTGTCACTCTTCGACAAGGGATCGGGCCGCGCGGTGCGCACCGCGATCCACGACACCGCCTCTCAAGGGAGAGCGCAGCATGGCTGACGTGCACATCAAGGGCGTGACCAAAAGCTTCGGCGACCATGTCGCCGTCGATGGCCTCGACCTTAACATCGCCGATGGCGAATTCGTCGTGCTGCTCGGCCCGACCGGCGCCGGCAAGACGACGACGCTGAGATTGATCGCCGGACTGGAGCGGCCGGATGGCGGCACGATCCATATTGGCGGCCACGATGCGACGACGCTGTCGCCGGCCGAGCGCGACACCGCCTTCGTGTTCCAGCAATATTCGCTCTACCCGCATCTGTCGGTCTACGACAACCTCGCCTTCCCGCTGCGTTCGCCAGCGCGGAAAGTACCGGAGGACCAGATTCGCCGCCGCATCGAAGAGGTGGCGAAGATGGTGCGCATCCACCACAAGCTGAACAACCGCTCGACCAAGCTTTCGGGTGGCGAAATGCAGCGCGTCGCCATTGGGCGCGCGCTGGTGCGCAAGCCGTCGATCTATTTGATGGACGAGCCGCTGTCGTCGCTCGACGCCAAATTGCGCGCCGATCTCAGGCTCGAACTCAAGCGCATCCAAGCCGAGCTCGGCGCCACCATGCTCTATGTCACGCACGACCAGATCGAGGCGATGACCATGGCGGACCGCATCGGCATCCTCAACAATGGCGTGCTGGTGCAGATCGGCACGCCGCGCACCATCTATTCCGAGCCGGCAAACCTTCATGTCGCCGCACGGCTCGGCCAGCCGGCGATCAATCTGCTGCCAGCGGGACTGCTGCCTGATGGTGGGGCGCCGACCGGAACCAAGACCATCGGCGCGCGCACCGAGCATCTGTCGATCGAGAAGACCGCAAACGGCCATGCCGACGGCGTCGTCGACTGGGTCGAACATCTCGGGGACCAGAACCATCTGCATGTTACGGTCGGCCCGAAGAAACTGGTGACGCTCACCGACCCCGATACGGATCTGGCCGAGGGCGACAAAGTGGTGATCCGCTACCGCTCGCCACTTTATTTCGGCGCCGACGGACAAAGACTGATGTGAGGTTTTCGGTGTCTCGCCAAGGGCACGGCACCGGCTTCTGATTGACGAATACAGGACGAATTCGATGAAGCACTTTTTCAACCGCAGGGAAACGATCGTCACCGAGGCGCTGGACGGGCTGTTGCGGACTATCGGTTCCGGCGATCTCGCGCGCCTCGACGGTTACCCCGAGATCAAGGTCGTGCTGCGCGCCGACTGGGACAAGGCGAAAGTTGCCGTCGTCTCCGGTGGCGGCGCCGGACACGAACCGTCCCATGCCGGCTTTGTCGGCAAGGGCATGCTGACGGCGGCGGTTTCGGGCGAGATCTTCGCCTCGCCCAGCGTCGAGGCGGTGCTGGCCGCGATCCGCGCGGTGACCGGCCCCGCCGGCTGCCTGCTGGTCGTCAAGAACTACACCGGCGACCGGCTCAATTTCGGCCTGGCGGCCGAGAAGGCGCGCGCCGAGGGGTTTCGCGTCGAGATGGCGATCGTTGCCGACGACATCGCCCTGCCGGGTATCAACCAGCCGCGCGGCGTCGCCGGCACCTTGTTCGTGCACAAGATCGCCGGCCATTTGTCGGAGACCGGTCAGGACTTGGCAGCCGTTGCTATAGCCGCTCGCGCGGCGACGAAGGACATCATCTCGCTCGGCATGTCGCTGTCGTCCTGCTCGATCCCCGGCCAGCCACATGAAGAGCGGTTCGGCGAAAATGACGGCGAACTCGGCCTCGGCATCCATGGCGAGCCGGGCGTCGAGCGCATCGCCGTGCAGAGCGCCGACAGACTTGTGGCGATCATGGCGGAGCGGCTGGCGGTGCGGCTCGACCCGAACGCCAGCCACGCGTTGCTCATCAACAATCTCGGCTCGGTGCCGCCGCTCGAAATGTCGCTGGTCGCCAATGCCGTGCTGGCCTCGCCGCTGGCCAAGACCGTGAAGCTTGCGATCGGCCCCGGACCGCTGATGACGGCGCTCAACATGAACGGTTTTTCGCTGTCGGTAATCAAGCTCGATGCGGCGCGCGAGGCAGCCTTGCTGGCACCTGTCGGCCCACATGCCTGGATGCCTGCCAAAACCGTCGTCGCGCCGGCTATCGTGCCTATGGCGAAAGCGGCTGGAAACAGCGCAGCCCAAAGGGCCAGCCAGGATTCCGGCACCAGGCGTTTGATCATCACGGTCTGCGAACGGCTGATCGCGCTCGAAGAGACACTGAACGGGCTCGACGCCAAGGCGGGCGATGGCGATACCGGTTCGACGGTTGCGACCGGCGCGCGCAGCGTGCTGGAGAAGCTCGATGCGCTGCCGCTGGCCGACCCTGCCGCCACGCTTGCGGCTATAGGCGATAGTCTGGGCGTCGCAATGGGCGGCTCCTCAGGCGCTTTGCTGTCGATCTTCTTCACGGCGGCGGCTCAGGCTTCGAACGGCGGAGCAACCCTGTCCAAGGCGCTGCTTGCCGGGCTTGACCGCATGACTTTTTACGGTGGGGCCAAGGTCGGCGACCGCACCATGGTCGATGCCTTGGAGCCGGCGCTGAAGGCGCTCGACGCCAAGGGGCTGGATGCCGCGGCGACCGCGGCGAGGCACGGCGCCGAGGCGACCGCGGCCATGGAGAAGGCGAAAGCCGGACGCTCCGCCTATGTCGGCACCAAATTGCAGGGCGTGACCGACCCTGGCGCCCATGCCGTGGCCGAAGTGTTCGCGGCCGCCGCGGCGCTGCATGCAACGGCCTGATGGCATGCTTCAGTTGTCGAATGAGAATTCTTTCGATACTGCCGGCAGGACCGAAACCGGGAATCTGGACATGGCAGCGTTCGACCTTGCCAGGCTGATCACCGCCGCCGCGGACACGATTGCCGCTCACTCGGAAGAGTTGACCGCGCTCGACCAGGCCATCGGCGACGGCGACCACGGGCTGAACATGAAGCGGGGATTTGAGGCCTTGCGTGCCGATGCCGAGGCGTTTTCGGCCAAGCCGCTGCCCGAGGCGCTGAAGGCGATCGGCACCAAGCTGGTGATGACAGTTGGCGGTGCATCCGGGCCGCTCTTCGGTACATTGTTCCTGGCGCTCGGCAACGAGATTTCGGGAGAGCCGGATCGTGCCAATCTGGCGGCTGCTTTCGGCAAGGCAATCGAAGCTGTGGCCGCCAGAGGCAAATCCCAGGTCGGTCAAAAGACCATGCTCGATGTGCTGCAACCTGTGCATGACGCGTTGGTCGAAGGAAAGACGGCCATGGAAATTGCAGATATCGCCGACGTGGCTGCCGAGGCGACCGTGCCGATGAAGGCAACGCGCGGTCGCGCCTCATTCCTCGGCGACCGCTCAATCGGTCATATGGATGCCGGCGGACGCTCTGTGGCGCTGCTGGTGCGGACCGTCGCCGAAACCGTCGAGGGCCAAGCATGAGCAATGTCGGCATCGTCATCGTCTCACATTCCCCGCTGGTTGCCGAAGGCACGGCCGACATGGTGCGGCAGATGGTGGGCGACGAAGTGCCGCTTGCGTGGTGCGGCGGAAACGGCCATGGCGGGCTCGGCACCAGCGTCGAAGCGATCATAGGCGCCATCGACAAGGCGTGGTCGGAGGCGGGCGTCGCCATACTGGTCGATCTCGGCGGCGCCGAGACCAATTCGGAAATGGCGGTGGAAATGATCGGCGAGCCGCGGGCGCTCAGGATTATCGTCTGCAACGCGCCGATCGTCGAAGGCGCGGTGATGGCCGCGACAGAGGCGTCCGGCGGCGCCTCGCTCAAGGAAGTGGTGGCGACGGCGCATGAATTGTCGCCGTCGTGAGTGAACGGGAATTTTGACCTGATGTCCGCCTTTGCCGAAGCGACCGTCCTGATCACCCACGAGGTGGGTCTGCATGCGCGCCCATCGGTGAAGTTCACCAAGCTTGCCAAGAGCTTCGCCGCCGAGGTGGAGATTGCGCTTGCTGCCAACGGCCCATGGTTCGACGCCAAGAGCATCGTCAAGGTGATGGCGGCCAGGGCGCCGAAAGGCACCATGCTGCACATCCGGGCCACAGGCGAGGGCGCCGGCGAGGCGGTCGGCGCGCTGGCCGAGCTGGTGCGACGCGGTTTCGACGAGGATGCGGGCCATGCCCGAACCGCTTAGGCTGCAGGGTATTTCGGCCTCGGCCGGCTATGCCGAGGGGCCGTTGTTCAACCTCGACAACGGCACCGCGCACTACACGGGCAAGGCGAGCGCCGCGGACGAGAAGGCCGCATTGGAAGCAGCTATCGCCAGTTCGGCTGACCGGCTCGCGACCCTGATTGAAACCGCCGATGAGGAGGCCGCCGGCATTCTCGAATTCCAGCTCGCCATGCTTGAGGACGATGCCCTGGCCGGCCCGGCTTTTGCCGCGATTTCGTCGGGCATGCCGGCTGACATGGCCTGGCGGCAGGCGCTGGACGCCGAGATCTCCGGCTACGAAACGTCAGACCAGGACTATTTCCGGGCTCGCGCCGCCGATATCAGCGATATCCGCGACCGCGTGCTGCGCGCCCTTACCGAGGAGCAGGAGAGCGCTCCACCAGCGGGCGCCATTCTCTATGGCGAGGACATCGCGCCGACGCGCTTTCTCGAGACCGACTGGAGCACCGGCGGCGGCATCGCGCTGAGGGCCGGCAGCGCCGCCAGCCACGTCGCCATGCTGGCGCGCTCGCGCGGCGTGCCGATGGTGGTGGGGCTTGGCGCTTCGCCGGCTAATCCCGTCGGTCTGGCTCTGCTCGATGCGGAGCATGGCGGTATCGTGCTTTCGCCGACCACGACCGAGATCGAAGCGTTCCACCGGTCCTCGTCCTCGTTTGTGGCACATCGAGATAAGGCCGGAGTCTATCTCGCGAAACCGGCGGTAACCCGGGCCGGGACGACAGTGCGCGTGCAGGTCAACATCGCCGATCCGTCCGAGGTCGACGGCATCGACATTTCGACCTGCGACGGGGTCGGGCTGATGCGCACCGAATTCCTGTTCGGCAAGGCGCCGCCGGACGAGGAGACGCAATACCAGGCCTATCGCAAGGTGCTGGAATGGGCAGGCGACAAGCCGGTAACCATCCGTACCGTCGACGCCGGCGGCGACAAGCCGGTGCCGGGCTTCACCGTCGAGGAGAGCAACCCGTTCCTCGGGCTGCGTGGCATCAGGCTGTCGCTGGCAAGGCCGGAGGTGTTTCGCGTACAGATCCGGGCGCTGCTGCGCGCGGCGGTGCACGGCAATCTGAAGGTGATATTTCCGATGATCGCCGTCCCGGAGGAATACCAACGCGCCGCCGCTCTGTTCGTGGAGGAGCAGGCCGGGCTTGCCGCGCGCGGCATCGCGCAAAAAATGCCGCCGCTCGGCATCATGGTCGAGGTGCCTTCGGTGGCGATCGCGCCGGAGGCGTTCGCCGATGTCGCCTTCTTCTCGATCGGTTCGAACGATCTGACCCAATATGTAATGGCGGCTGCCCGCGATAACGCAGCCGTGGCGCATCTTAATTCTGTCCGCCATCCCGCCGTGTTGCGGCTGATCGGCTCGGTTGCCGCTTTTGGCCTGCGCGCGAAAATCCCAGTCAGCCTGTGCGGCGATGCCGGCGGCGATCCGGCATCGATCCCGGCACTGCTCGAGGCCGGCCTGCGGGATCTCTCGGTGGCTCCCGCCCAACTCGCCATGGCCAAGGCGGCCATCTCGGATGCATCGGTCTAGGATGACTGAGATGGCCGACAAGACACCAGAAGCCGGCTCCGAAGAGGCGATCCGCGCCTACAAGACGATCCTGTCGCAGGTCATCGACCAGCGACCGTCGGGTATGCGACAACGCCTTGCCGACGCGCTTGGCAAGCACCGCAGCTTCGTCACCCAGATTTCCAGCGCGGCCTATTCGACCCCGATCCCGTCAAAACATCTGCCGGCTATTTTTTCGGTCTGCCATTTCAGTCCGGCCGAGCGCGATCAGTTTCTGGCTGCCTATCATCTGGCGCATCCCGGCAAGATGTCGGTTGCGGCAGGCATGCGCAAGACCCGGCATGTCTCGCTGATCGTGCCCGATTTCGGCGACGACAAGCAGAATGCAGCGCTCGACAAGGCGATCAACGAATTCATCCAGAAGATCACCAGCATCACCGGCAGGAGTGGCGGCTGATCGACGTGTCGGGAGGACACATGAAGAAATTCATCAATTCCGTCGACACGGTGCTGACCGAAAGCCTCGACGGCTTCGTGTCCGCCCACGGCGACATTCTGGTGCTGGGCGACGAGCACAAATTCATCCGCCGCAGGGCACTGAAGCCGGGGAAGGTGGCGCTGATCTCGGGCGGCGGTTCCGGCCACGAGCCGTTGCATGCCGGCTTTGTCGGTCACGGCATGCTGGACGCCGCCTGCCCCGGCCAGGTCTTCACCTCGCCAACGCCGGACCAGATACTGGCGGCGGCCGCCGCCGTCGATACCGGCGCCGGCTGCCTGTTCATCGTCAAGAACTATGAAGGCGACGTGATGAATTTCGACATGGCCGGCGAAATGGCCGACGGCGTCCTGCAGGTGGTGATCAATGATGACGTCGCCGTCGAGAATTCGTCCTTTACCACCGGCCGGCGCGGCGTCGCCGGCACGCTGGTGGTGGAGAAGATCGTCGGCGCCGCCGCCGAGCAAGGCATGGCGCTGGCGGATCTCAAGGCGCTCGGCGGTCGCATCAACAGCGCGACGCGTTCGATGGGCGTGGCGCTGACCAGTTGCACGGTGCCGGCGGCGGGCAGGCCGACCTTCGAGATTGGTGATGGCGAGATGGAATTCGGCGTCGGCATTCATGGCGAGCCCGGCCGGCGTCGCGACACGTTGAAAAGCGCCGATGCGATCGCCGAAGAGATTTGCGCCGCGATCCTGGGCGATCTCGGCGACAGGGCGAAAGGCCCGGCACTGTTGTTCATCAACGGCTTTGGCGGCACGCCGCTGATGGAGCTCTATCTGATGTACAACAGCGCCCGAAACATCTTCGAAAAACAGGGCGTGACGGTGACCCGCTCGCTGGTCGGGTCCTACGTGACATCGCTCGACATGGCCGGCTGCTCGATCACGCTGACCATGCTGGATGACGAGGCAACGTCAATGTGGGACGCGCCGGTGCACACCGTCGCGCTGCGCTGGGGACTGTAGCGGAGAGGCTGGTTCTGCCATCACACGCTGGCTTCATGCATGCTTTTCTGCAACATACGCTCCTCTGAGTTGGTTGTTTGACGCAATTCCGGACGGGAATTGCTGATGTGGGCGAACGCAATCCGGGTTTGATGCTGCCATCTCTTGCGCCTGCCGATGAAAAACTGCTGCTGACCTTCGCCGACCCGGAGGCGACGGTTGCCATTGGCCGTGACGTTGCTGCCGAAAGCTTGCTGGCACTGCTCGCCAATGCCGAGTTCCACGGCGTGCTGCCGATCATGCTGCGCAAGCTCAGCGAGATCGGCGACGCCCAACTGCCTGCGGACGCAGCCTTGCGGCAAAAGCTGTCGGAACTGCGTGATCGCTCGACGCTGGCGACCGGCCAATCGATGCTGCTGCAATATCATGGCGACCGCATCATGAAGGCGCTTGCCGCCGCCAGCGTGCCGGCGCGCATCGTCAAGGGGCCTGTCTTCACCCGCAAACTCTACCGCCACGCCGCCGACCGGCCTTTCACCGACATCGACATTCTGGTCGAGCCGGCCAGCATCATTGAAGCCAACACGGTGATTGCCGGATGCGGCTTTGAACTCTGGAGCGAGGAGACGCAGTCGCAGGATCTGCAGGAGTTCAAGTGGCTGGAGAAGGAGAATACCAGCCTGCTGATCGAACTGCACGGCAACCTGGTGCATGATTCCGGCATGCGGCGGCGGCTGTCGCTGGGCTTTCGCGAATTGCAGATCATCGACGGCAGCGAGGCCGACACGCCGGCCGCGCTGCTGACCATCGCCATTGTCCACGCCGCCGGCGGGCACAAGTTCCACCGGCTGCAGCTTTGCGTCGATGTGCTGCAGGGCGTGCGCGCGCTGCGGTCGCCCGCGGATGAAGACCGGCTTTTCGAGGCGGCGCGCATCAGCGGCATCGAGCTCGAACTGGCGACGGTTCTCAATGTGACGGGGCGGCTGTTTGATGCACCGCGCGCGATCGAACTGGCCGACCGCATCAAGCCCGACCTCTCGATATTTTTGGCCAAATGGCTGATCACCGGCGATACGCTGCTCGGCGTCAATTCCAGGGACAAGATGCATTCGCGCCTGCGCCGCGACGCCTTCCGCTGGATCCAGCGCCTCGCCAGGCCAAAGCCGCATTCTGCCTGAAGTGTGCTTTAGTCCCGCGCCGCCAGCGCCGAGCGGATCAGCGGGGCCGCCTCGGCCGGGTTCGCGCCGACTTCCAGGGTAAATGTCGGGACGGCTTTGACCAGCGTTGCGATGGTTGCCATGCGGCGCTTCTGCGCCGGCAAAAGGCCGGTCATGCCGGTCCTGACATTGTCGGTGGCAAGCGCCACCATGGCGTCTGTCCTGGTCATGGGCACGAGCCGGGTTTGCGCGTCCGCCGAGCGGGCGAGATGAAACAGTGCCGCAACCGGTCTGCCGACAGTTTCCTCGATGCGGATGATCTCGGCGAGACGTTCCAGCGAGACGGCCTGCTCGCCATTGGCGTCCCATTTGTCGCCAAGGCAAGGCGCCACGAAGGGCAGCATTGCCGCGGTGTGGCGGTGGACCTTCACCTTGCGCGGCAAGCCCCAGGCCGTGATGCCGCCACCGGCCAAAACCTTGAGGATCATGGCGTCATCCGAGCACAGGCCGAAACCTTGCGACGCCAGCGCCAGCGACGTCGTTGACTTGCCGGTGCAGCTCGGCGCATGGATCAGCACGAGCGCCTCGCGGCCGGGCAATGTCAGGCCGGCGGTGTGCAGCATGTGCTGGTCGCCGGCATCAAGTGCTGCATCCAGCACCATCATCAGCACCGTCCATTTGACCTTGGCATCGGGATGGACTCGTATCTCGGCCCAGCCTCCATCGGCATTGATCGAGACGGTCTGCAGGCCGGGAAAGACCAGATGAACGGTGCCGCCACCGTCGATCAGCCGGCAATGGCCGTCCTCCGGCACCTCGCCGTCGAAAGCGAGTTTTCCGGCAGGCGATTCCGGTAACTCCCGCGTCTCGACGATGTCGACGCGGAAATCGGGCTCGACCGGCCCGCTCACGCGCAACGTGCCGAGCAAGAGGTCGAAGCTCGGCCAGAGATCGGCCCGCGAGGCCGATATGCTGATGACCTGGCCCTGGAGATCATAGCAGAAGGTGGTCGCCGGACCGGTCAAGCAGCGTGCGCCTTTCCGGCATCGGCGTGATGGCGATAGATCTGCACCATGCCGGGGAGGCTGTCCGAGACCACCGGGCGGCCATCGAGACAGACCCAGCAATGGGCAGACATACGCGGCGCCTGCATCGACTTCGGATCGACGCCGAAGCGCAGATCCGGATCGAAGCCGGCAAAGCGCAGGAAGCGGTGGGCGAGCAGGCCCTCGCGCAGGCATCTGCGGTCGCGCATCAGCCAGGGGTGCCGGACGGTCCGGTTGACGGCAGCGACGATGTAGGCTGACGACAGGCCGCGATAAGGGGTGGGTGCGCTGAGCGGCGCCCATTTCAGCACCGATTCGAAGCTGCGGCGGCCGATCAGGGTCGGCATCAGCCGCGCGCTTGCCCATAAATGGACACGAAACAAAGCGCGCAGGAGAACGCCGTCCACCATCAGGGAGCCGGGTCGGCGAGAATGCCTTCGCTCACCAGTTCGGCGGCCAGCGCCGCCATGTCCTGGTCGAGCGTGCCCTTGTCGACCTCGAACTCGTCAGACAACAGGACGACGATCTGGTCAAGGCTGCGGGCGCCGTCCACCTTGTCGAGAAAGGCTTCGGTGGTGCCGTTGCAGGTGTAAAGCTGGCCGCTGCGCGCCAAGAGCACGACGGCGCCATCGCCGACATGCTGGACCGAGGCGTCGTCCGCCAGCCGCAGAACCATTTCAGAACCGATTTGGGCCATGGAGCCCCTCCACCATTTTCCTGGAGAGCAGATAGCGCGGCGATGCGGGTCTGTCCATTGCGCGGACGAGAGGGAGAACAAGCCGGCCTGACCGTTCTGTGGCAATCCGGCAACGCCACCATCCTCACGACACAGGCAACCGAAGCCTAATGGAGACATCCAATTTCAGATTGTGGTAACTTCCACATCATTCAGAGCCTGAGAACGGGGAAGCACCCCAGAAATAGTCGGTGATTGCGGCTGGGAATCACCGCCGCAAACGGTCAAGCCAGCTATCTCGCAGGGTCAAGGTGTTGCTTTTCTTACCTAAAGTAAGCTATGGAATCGCGGGGTTTTGGGAGAGCATTGGGTATGCGTTACAACTGGGAGCGGGCGCCGACCGCGTTCGAACGTCATCGAAAAGCGTTGGCAGCCGCCATATTGATTGCGGGTGGCGTCGGGCTGATGCTGGCGGCCTTGCCGCTTTAAGACTGATATCCGACACGAACGCCCTGCTTTCTCCGGGCGCATGAGCTTTTTCTGCCTGCCACAAGACGGGCCGCGGCTTAGCGTGCATGGCCGGTTACGGCGATGAAGCGGCGGTCGCGTCCTTCGAAGCCCTGGCTGAAGCGCTGCACCAGCACCGCCACTACCGCCGGCCTGCCGGGCGGGGTGTATTCGTAGGATTCCGACAGGCTGTAGGAAGTCGGGCAGTTGCGCGATCCCGGCACGGCCTTGTCCTCGTGCAGCACCTTGAACGGCTTGCCGTCCTGCCCCTGCAGCGACAGGCGGAAGCCGCGCGCCTTGCCCGTCTTGGCGCCTTGAAGTTTCTTTTCGCCCTGAAGTGTCTTGTCGCTCGGAAGAGCCTGGTCGCTTGGCTTGGCGTCATCGAAGCTTGCCGAGCAGTCCGTCTTGCTGTCGGCCAAAATCTCATCGAGCTGGATGGTCGAAATCTGTGTTTCGCCATAGAACGGCGACAGCCATTTCTGCGCGGCCTGCTCGAGGCGGGAAATGTCGTTGTACTCGACCGTGTCGTCCGGGAAGGTGAACCTGTCGGAGGCCGTGCGCGTGCCGCGCTCGGCGATGCCGTATTTGGCCAGGATTGGCGCGGCCTGCTTTGCGGCCTGCGCCCGTGCCTGCTCCACCGTCGTGGTCGCCTCTTCCGATTCATCGAGGACAAGGATCGGCTTGCCGCCGACGAACTCGTCTGTGCTTGTGTCGATGATGTCGATCTGCGACCAGCCGGAAACGGCAGCGTCGAGCTCGCCATATTGCTCGAAGGCGAAATATTTGCCGTCGGGGGAAAAGCCGATGATGCGCCGCGCGGCGGCATCGCCGGCCTGGGCGGCGAAAACGATCGTCAACAGCAGCGCTGCTCCAACGGCAGATCCAACCCCGTATCGTACCGTCATTGCGCGCCCTGCCCCGATTTCAAACCCGGCCATGGTGCCTGCAATTTATGGCCAAGGCGAGATCGGCCAAGCCCCAAATTTCGGGAAAGACATGGCATTTGGGGAAAGACGTGGCCGGGAAAACCCGCATAGGCTATTGCAAGATAGAGAGTTTTCCCGAGGAGGGATGAATGGCGTCACGCTACCACGAGGTCTATGACGGCTGGAAACGCGACCCGGAACAATTCTGGGCCGATGCGGCCGAGGCGATCGACTGGTATTCGCCGTGGACCAGCGTCTTCGATGCCAAGGCGGGCGTTTACGGGCGCTGGTTCAACGGCGCCAGCTGCAACACCTGCTTCAACGCTCTCGATCGCCATGTCGCAGGCGGCCGCGCCGACCAGATCGCACTTATCTACGACAGCGCGATCACCGGCACGGTCAAGAAATTCACCTATGCCGAATTGAAGCGCGAAGTGGTAGCGCTGACTTCGGTGCTCAAGAACCGCGGCATTCGCAAAGGCGACCGCGTCATCATCTACATGCCGATGGTGGCCGAAGCGGCGGTCGCGATGCTTGCCTGTGCCCGCATCGGCGCGGTGCATTCGGTGGTGTTCGGCGGCTTTGCCTCGCACGAGCTCGCCACCCGCATCGACGACGCCAAGCCAAAGCTGGTCATCTCCGCGTCCTGCGGCCTGGAGCCTGGACGTGTCGTGGCCTACAAGCCGCTGCTCGACAAGGCGATCGAAATGTCCCGCCACAAGCCGGACGCCTGCCTGATCCTGCAGCGCGACCAGCTGCGCTGCGATCTGAGGGAGCATTACGATATCGATTTTGCCGACGCCGTTGCCCGCGAGCGCGCCGCGGGCGCCAACGTCGATTGCGTTCCGGTGCTCGCCACCGACCCGCTCTACATCATCTACACCTCCGGCACGACCGGCCAGCCTAAGGGCATCGTGCGCGACAATGGCGGCCACATGGTCGCGCTCAAATGGACGATGGAAAACGAGTTCGGCGTCAGACCGGGCGAAGTATTCTGGGCGGCCTCCGATGTCGGCTGGGTGGTCGGCCATTCCTACATCGTTTACGGACCGCTGCTGCATGGTGCGACAAGCGTGCTGTTCGAGGGCAAGCCGATCGGCACACCCGACGCCGGCACCTATTGGCGGGTGATCGCAGAACACGGCGTGGTCGCGCTGTTCACCGCGCCGACGGCCTTCCGCGCCATCAAGGGGCAGGACCCCAAGGGCGAATTCGTGCCGAAATACGATCTGTCGAAATTCCGCACTCTGTTCCTGGCCGGCGAACGCGCAGACCCGGAAACCATCAAATGGGCGGAGCAGAAACTCAACGTGCCGGTGGTCGATCATTGGTGGCAGACCGAGACCGGCTCGCCGATGACCATCAACCCGGCGGGCCTCGGCCTGCTGCCGGTGAAATACGGCTCGCCCGGCGTGCCGATGCCGGGCTACGACATTCGCGTGCTCGACGATGCCGGCCATGAAGTGCCGCGCGGCACACTTGGCAATGTGGTGGTGAAACTGCCGCTGCCGGCCGGCTGCCTGCCGACGCTGTGGAATGCCGACGAGCGTTTCCGGCAAGCCTATCTCGAGGAATTTCCCGGCTTCTACAAGACGGCCGATGCCGGCATGATCGACGAGGACGGCTACCTCTATGTCATGGCGCGCACAGACGACATCATCAATGTCGCCGGACACCGGCTGTCGACCGGAGCCATGGAGGAGGTGCTTTCAGCGCATCCCGATGTTGCCGAATGCGCCGTCATCGGCGTCGCTGACGCTATGAAGGGCCAGGTCCCGCTCGGCTTCGTCGTACTCAATGCCGGTGTGTCGCGCGATACCGCTGCCATCGAAGGCGAAGTGGTGGGGCTGGTGCGCGAACGGATCGGCCCGGTCGCCGCCTTCAAGACGGTGGTGACGATCAAGCGCCTGCCCAAGACGCGCTCCGGCAAGATCCTGCGCGGCACCATGCAGAAGATCGCCGACAAGGAAGAATGGACGATGCCGGCGACCATCGACGATCCCGCCATTCTTGACGAGATCACCGCGGCGCTCAAAGCCCGCGGCATCGGGGTCTGACAGCCCCAGTGGCGTTGTTTCAGCGGTCCAGACCTCCCCGGCCGGCGCCGCGCGAGCGCCTGGAAATGGATATGGACGACACCGTCGTCTACGCGATCGGCGACGTGCATGGCTGCTACAAGGAATTGCTGTCGCTGGAGCAGAAGATCCAGCTCGACGCGCTGCAATTTCGCGGCCGCAAGATTATCGTCATGCTCGGCGACTATATCGATCGCGGGCCGCAATCGGCGCGCGTGCTCGATCATGTCTTGGCGCTACCGCCAACAGGGTTCCTGCGCGTCTGCCTGGCGGGAAACCACGAAGTGGCGATGCTGAACTATCTCGACGGATATCTGTCGCGGGACCGCTGGCTGGCGGTCGGCGGCCGCGAGACGCTGTTTTCCTATGGGGTCGATCCGGCGCGGCTTGCCAGCCTCTATGCCTCGAGCGACGAGGTCGACCGGCGCGTGAAGGAAGTCATTCCGGCCAGCCATATCGACTTTCTGCGCAGCCTGCCGGTGCTGCTCTGTTCGGATAAATTCGTTTTCGTCCATGCCGGCATCAGGCCGGGTATCGACCTGGTCGCACAGGATGAGCAGGACCTGCTCAACATCCGCGACGAGTTCTTCAACACCGCCCATCTGCTCGACCGCTTTGTGGTGCATGGGCACACGCCGGTCGATATCCCCAGGCTTGACGGGCGAAGGCTCGGGATCGACACCGGCGCCTTTCAAAGCGGCCGGCTGACAGCGCTCAGGATCGCGGGTAAATTCGGCAAGCTGATCTTTTCCTGACCTGCCGTGCTTCTTCGTTTGAGCGTGATCCTTTCCGAAAACCGGATCCGCTTTTCCGGATCACGCTCCTTTTCAGGATCGCGCTCCGTTCAGGCGGCGGTCTTGGCCCGCACGTCCGATTTCTCCAGATAGTAGGTCGAATAGCGGTCGAAGAACTTTTCCGAGCCGCCGAGCGAGCCGTATTTCGGCAGCTTCTTCAGATCGACCTTGTTGAGCACGGCGCCGACGACCTTGCTTGCGACGTAGGGTTCCTGCTCCAGCAGCGAGCGCACCATGGCGCGCGGCGTGCGGCCCCATTCGGCAACCAGCACGAAGCCGTCGACCAGCGGCGCAAACGCCTTGGCGTCGACCACGGGGCCGAGCGGCGGCAGGTCGACGATGATGTACTCGAACGTCTCCTTGGCGTTGTCGATGAAGCGCCGCATGCCGGCCGACGACAGCAGCTCGCTGGTATGCGAGAACTGCCCACGCAGCACGGCCGGGATGATCGCCAGCTTGGTCTGGCGGTCGACTTTGCCGACCGACTGCCAGGTCTGGCCGTTGACCACGGCCTCCATCAGCCCCTGCTCGGCCTCCATGCCGAGGTTGCGGCTGAGGCCAGGATTGCGCAGATCGGCGTCGATCAAAAGCGTCTTCGAGCCGTTGGCGGCCAGCAATCCGGCGAGATTGGCGGCGACCGTAGACTTGCCCTCGCCGGGCAGGACCGAGACCACGCCTATGACCCGGCTGCCTTGCCCTTCCATGACGACGTCGAAGGCGATCTTGGCGTTGCGCAGCGTTTCGGAGAACATCGATGCCGGCGCATCGACGCTGACCCGCATGCGCGCCCGTTTCTCGGCCGCCGACAATGTGTTGGCGCCTTTGGCATCCGCCGCACCGCCGTCGGCGTCCTTGCCGAGCCTGCCGCCGATCATCGGCAAATAGCCGAGGAATTTGAGGCCGACGCGATCGCGAATGTCCTCGCCGGTCCTGAAGAAGCGCTCGTTGAACTCATTTAGGCCACCGAAGCCGGCGCCAAGCAGCACGCCAAGCACCAGCGACAGCGCCAGCACCCTGGAGGTGCGCGGGCTTGAGGCGGAAAGCGGCGTTGAGGCATCCGAGATGATGCGGACCTTGCCGACCGGGAAGGATTGCTGCTGCGAGGCCTCCTCGTAGCGGCTAAGGAAGGTCTGGTAGAGCGTGGTCAGCGCCTGCGCCTGCTGGTCGAGTTCGCGCAGTTTGACCTGGCTCTGGTTGTCGATGGAGCTCTTGCCGGCCGCGTCGGCGATCTTCTGCCTCAGTGAGGTCTCGCGTGAAAGCGCGACTTCATATTCATTGCGATAGCTTTCGGTCAGTTGCTTCAACTCGCCGAAAATCTGGGTCGACAGATCGGCCTTTTCCTTGGCCAGCGCCACCGCCTGCGGATGGTCGGCGCCGAAATTGGCCGTCACGTCCTGCAGCCGCTTGGCGACTGTGAGATAGCGGGTCTTGAGCGTTGCAATGACGGAGCTTGCCGGCTGATCGCTTGAGATGGCGGAATCGTTGAAGGCATTGTCCGAGCCGCTTTCGACGATGGTCTTGTATTGCTGATAGCGGGCGCTGGCGCGCGCCGTATCGGCCTGCGCGACGATCAGTTGCGCGGTGAGATCGGCAATCTGCTTGTCGCTGATCAGCTGGCCGTCGCTGTTGGCGGCCAGACCATGCTCGGCCCTGAATTTCTCGACCGCCATAGCGGCCGCCTGTGAGTTCTGACGAAGCTCGGTCAGCCGGCCCTGCAGCCAGACCGCAGCGCGTTCGGTGGCGTCGAAACTGGCGTTGAGCTGGTCGGCGAGATAGGCGTCGGCATAGGCCTTGGTGATGGCGGTGGCGAGCGCCGGATTGGTCGACTGGTAACCGATGGCGAGCACATAGGAGCGGCCGTTGCGCTGCGCCAGCACCTCGCTCTGCAGCTTCAGCACGGCATAGTCGTGGCGCGCCGTCTGCATCATGGCCTGGCGTGTCGCCTCATCGACGTTTTCCATGCCGGGAATCTGCTCGGCGGAACTTGAGCGGAAATAGCCGATCACGCCGCGCACGAAGCCGATGCCCTTGACCAGCGCCGATTGCGGCGGGTTCATGAACTCTGCGTTCTGGTCGAGTTTCAGCTTGTCGACCACCACCGAGGCCAGCCGCGCCGAGGTGATGATTTCGATCTGGCTGAGCAGGGCGGCGTCGGTCTGCATGGTGACGGATGCAGCCGAGATGTCGTCGATGACCTTGTTCAGGCCTTCGTCGATCAGCACGCTGGCGACCGACATGTATTGCTTGGGCGTGGTCTGCAGATAGAGCAACCCCAGGAACAGGCCGATGATGGCGCAGACTGCCACCACCTTGACCTGACGCGCCGCCATGCCAAGCAGGCGCTCGACGTCGATGAAGTCTTCACCCTTTTCCTGATCGGGGTTGGGCAATGGCATCCTCTTGTCGAGAGGAAAGCTGGCATAATTCATCTTCGATCCAATTCTAGGTTACAGGCGCCGGAGCGAGACGGGTCAGGTCCCACCTCGTCCGAAGCTGCGGAGATCGGGGGCAAGATATGCAACGCAAGCTTCATGCCATCCGGCGCCGGGCCTGAGCGGCCAGGCGTGCAGGCATGAGCCGCGCCATCGTCCAAACGCATATGCCCTCGAAAGATGGGCATTATGCGGCCACTTCCTGACGCTCATGCGACCGCACGAACGCCTGCAGCATTTCCAGCACAGGTCCCTTCATGTCGTCGCGCGCCAGCGCGAAGGCGATGGTCGCCTCTATGAAGCCTTCCTTGGAGCCGCAGTCGAACATGCGGCCATTGAAAGGCTGGGCAAAGAAAGACTGGCTTTTCGCCAGCCGCACCATGGCATCGGTAAGCTGGATTTCGTTGCCGGCGCCGCGCTGCTGGTTGCCCAGCAGCGAGAAGATCTCGGGCTGCAGGATGTAGCGGCCGTTGATGTAATAGTTCGACGGCGCATTGGCCGGCGCCGGCTTTTCGACCATGGCCGTCACCTCGAAGCCGCTGCCTGTCTCGGCGCCGCGCCCGACGATGCCGTATTTGCTGGTCTCGCTGGGATCACAGCGCTCGACGGCGATCACATTGCCGCCGGTCTGCTGATAGAGATCGACTGTTTCAGCCAGGCAACCTCGGCGACCGAACGACACCATATCGGGGAGCAGCAGGGCGAAGGGCTCGTCGCCGATGACTTCGCGTGCGCACCACACCGCATGGCCGAGACCATGTGGCGACTGCTGGCGGATGAAGCTGGTGGCGCCGGCCACGGGCAGCATGCTTTCGAGCGCCTCCAGCTGGGTCTTCTTGCCGGTTTGTTCGAGCGTTCCAATCAGTTCGGGGTGCAGGTCGAAGTAGTCCTCGATGACAGCCTTGTTGCGGCCGGTGACGAACACGATGTGCTCGATGCCGGCTTCGAAGGCCTCGTCCACCGCATATTGGACGACCGGCCGGTCGACCACGGGCAGCATCTCCTTCGGAATCGACTTGGTTGCCGGCAGGAACCGTGTTCCAAGCCCCGCCACAGGGATGACTGCCTTCCTGATTTTCTTCATCGCAAATTCCTTCTGAGCAGATCGATTTCAGCCTGTTGCAGGCCACGAACAAACGTCTTCATGTACTCGCCCTCCTTACCTCTCCGCGCCGACGGCAAACTGCGCCGCCACCCTTTTGAGGCGGACGGCGATCGGCATCGACATGTGCCTGACAGCCGCCGGATCACTTAGCGCGGTGCGTATCGCTTTCAACGGCGAACGCGCCTTGATGTGCTGGACCAGCGACAGGAACGATGCCGCCTTGCGCAGGCTGCGGGCGCGTTTGGCGAAGGCGGCCGCAGCAGCAGCGTCCATGGAATTGGTCTCGGCGAAGACCGCGTCGGCCTTGCGCATCGCCTCGATATGGTGAAGCTCGAGCACGCGCGAGATCGAGCCCGTGCGGATGTGGTAGATATAGCCGGTCGTCGGCTCGACGACGCATTTTCCGCTCTTGGCCAGCGCGTTGGCGAGCAGGATGTAATCCTCGCCTATGCTCAGACTTTCATCATAGCGAAGCCCGTTTTCGATCAGGAAACGGCGCTGGAAGATCGGCTTGAGATAGCCAAGGTTGAACGTGGATTCGAAAACGATGTTGCCAGCGATGTAGTCGGCGAGCGTGATTTCACGCAGGCCCTCCAGATATTTGGCGGGAAACATCGTCGCTTCGGCAATGCCGTCCTCGCGCACCACCTGGAGGTTGTCGACGGCGATTACAGCGCCCGCACTTTCGGCTCGCGCGATCATGGCGGCGAGCCGCCCGGGCAGGACGGCATCGTCGGAATCGAGCACCGCGACCCAGCGGCCTGTGGCGAGGTCGAGGCCGGCATTCCTGGCGCCGCCAGGGCCACGATTTGCCGGCAGCGCAACCACTTTGACGACATCTTTTGGATAGGCTCTTGCGACGTCGAGCGTGTTGTCGCGCGACTGGTCATCGGCGACGATGATTTCGACGCTGACATCGCGCTGGGCCATGGCGCTTGCGATCGCCCGGTCGAGCGTGGCCGCGGCATTGTGGGCTGCGATGACAAAGGAGACGTCAGGCTGCACGCTTGCCTCCTTGCTGCGGGGAAGACAGTCCGTATTGGCGAATTTCGCTGATACCGACCAGGCCGCTGACGACGCCGACATGCATGATGCCGCGCAGCACGCTGCGGTTGCGGCGGACCGGGCTAATCGCAGTCAACGCCGCCATGCCGAAGCAATAGGCGGCCTTGGCCGAGGCAAGGCCGACAGCCTTCGCACGCTGTATCACGCCTGCGTCATGGCCGATGAGGTGGCCGTGCGTCTGGCCGAAGCGGAAGCGGCGGCGGCGCAGCCAGTCGAAAGCGGCTCGCGAACGCGGCACGACTTCCTCGACCCACGCCTCCGGCGCAAAGGCGATGCGACCGCCTGCCTTGACCATGCGGTCGAAGAATTCGGTGTCCTCGCCGCCGCTCTGGCCGCGCGCCAGGCTGAAACGACGGTCGCGCAAGCTGTCGGCGCTCATCCTCAAAAGGACGTTGCAGGTGTAGCCGGTGCGGATTTCGCCCTGCACCCAGACCGGCAAGGTCGAATGGAAATCGCCCTTGCGCATCCAGTCCGGCGCATCCGAGCGGTAGAGCGCCCGCACCGGACCGAGCACGGCCTCGGCGCCGCTTGTCTCCGCGATAGCAATCAGTTCGGCCAGCCATTGCCGGGAAGCGGTTTCATCGTCGTCGATGAAGGCGACAAAATCGGCCGTGCTGGCATCAAGACAGGCGTTGCGGGCAACCGAGATGTTGCGCGCCGGGGCGTGCCGGTAGCGGGCCACGAGCTTCAATTCGCTCGCCAGCGCGGTCACCAGCGGCTCGGCGGTCGGCTCGTCGTCATTGTCGGCGACGATGACGCCGATGCCGAAACCGGCAGGCATATCCATGGCAGCGAGCGACCGCAGCGTGTCGGCCAGTTCCGGCCGCCGGAACGTGCAGACGCAGATGTCGATTCGGCGGCTGTCGGCGACCATCATGCCACCCCGCGCTGCGATCGCGAGCCGAGCAGTTGCAGCCAAAACCCGAGCGACCAGCCGAAATGCATGACCATCGCCGAAATGCCCGCCAGCACATTGTTGGGATTGCGCTGGCTGATGGCGGTCACAGCGCCGTAGCCCAGACAGACCGAAGCCCAGACCAGCAGCGGCACCGCCGCCAGCCAGTGGATAAAGGAAAATACCGCGAGAAGGACGACCGGCGCCACCAGCAGCGGGATCATCTGCCGAACTTTCGGGATCATGCGGTGCTTGAGCACATTCTTGGCGCGGCCGCGGCCATAGCCGAGATATTGGAAATACAGGCCCTTCAGCGACGAACGCGGATAGTAGACCATCTGCGTCTTGCCGCTCATCCAGATGCGGTAGCCTGCCCGGCGCAGGCGGTAGTCGAGTTCGGCATCCTCATTGTGGCTGAAGGTCTCGTCATAGCCGCCGACCGCGGTGAAGGCCGAGATCCGGATC
Source organism: Mesorhizobium sp. P160187 (assembly GCF_057766425.1). Taxonomy (NCBI): domain Bacteria; kingdom Pseudomonadati; phylum Pseudomonadota; class Alphaproteobacteria; order Hyphomicrobiales; family Phyllobacteriaceae; genus Mesorhizobium; species Mesorhizobium sp. P160187. The sequence continues at coordinate 2,478,327 of NZ_JBYMDX010000003.1, read as the reverse complement.
AGCGCGTGATGGCCATGGTCCACCCATTCGCCGGCGGAAAGGTGCCGGTGCTTGGAGCCGCCGGTGCCGAGCTTGGAATTCTGCGCCGCCGCGACCGCTTTCTGCACCGCGCCGCTGCCGCTGGTCAGCATCGAGACGACGACCGAATCGGCTGAAGTGGCGAGCGCCTCCTCGACCAGCCGGTCGCAATAATCGGCGGGATAGCCGCCATGGGCATCGATGCGGATCAGGTATTCGGCGCCGTCACCGAGGCTGGCGACGGCGAGATTGATCGCCGCGCTCTGGATACGTTTTGGGTTGTTCAGGAGGACGACCTGAGGGTCCTTGGCCGCAACCGCTTCGGCAATGGCCAAAGTACCATCGGTGCTGCCGCCATCGGCAACGACGATGCGGGCGCCGAGCCTTAGCGCTGCCGGCCTGAGCTGCTCGAGCAACGCGCCGATATGGGCTGCCTCATTCAGGCACGGAATGACGATCAGGCTTGGCGGCAGCGCTTCGGTTTGCGTCATCGGCGCCTTTCCATGAACTGCACTTTTGTCATTGGTCATCCTTCAGGCCAGTGCCTCGGTGGCGAACGAACCAGGGGCAACCGCAAGGCCGCGCAGCCTGTCGACAAAGGCGCGGCAGTCGCTGCGGTCGTAACTCCAGGTTCGTGGGTTGCGGGCCAGCACACGCGCCTTGGCCTTGCCGAAGTGCTCCTGGTCCATGCGGCCGAGCGCGGTTTCCAGGATTTCGGGCGTGGCATCGGAAAGCAGGACGCCAACGTCCTGCTGGTTGAGAAAGCGCCCGGTCTCGGTATTGCCCATCGAGATCGGTACGGCGCCGAAGCGGCAGCCCTCATAGAGGCGGTTGGGCAGCAGCCATTCCGAATTCTGCCCTTCCTCGAAGAAATCGATCGCCCAAGAAAAATGCACTTCGCCGTAGATCGCGGCCATGTCTTCCGGGTTGCGGTAGGGGCCACGAAAGGAGAGATAGGGTTCGGCCTCGACAAAAGCATGGAAATCCGGGAATTCCGAGAGTGCCGGACGGCCCCGGAGGACGACCTCGAAGCGCCCGCCCTGACGGCGCGTGAAGTCGGCCAGCAGCTCCAGCGAGCGGCGGCAGCGCAGCGCGCCGAACCAGCCGATGCGCCACGGGGGTGCTGCAGGGTTTTCGGCCTTTGACCTGTCATCCAAGGCGATCGGCGCGGTTTCGAAGTATTTGTTTTCGACCAGTTCCACCGGTGCGGCGACCTGCCCGAACGGCTTGAAATAATTGGCGATGAAGGCCGGTGAGCTCGTCACCAGAAGCTTCACGTCGCGGGCGAGATAACGCTCCGCTGTGCGCAGTGCTTTGCCCAGCATGTCATTGCGCAGCACCAGGCGATGGATGTCGAGGCATTCGTAGACGATCGGCACGCCGCCGCGAAAGGCGGCCTTGGCGCGCCTGGCCAGCGCCAGCATTTCCAGATTGCGCGCGATGATGAGGTCGGGCTTCGGCATCGCCGAAAGCTTCGAGCCTATCGACAGCGCCGCCTTGGCGACCGCCGCCAGACGCTGGCCGAATCGGCCGTCACGCGTCGCGCCGAGGTCGACCGGCTGCAGCCCCTCGACGTCGGGAACAGCATTTGTGGTCCGACGGAAGCCGGCCAACGTGACCCGCGCGCCGCCTGCCTTGAGCATTATGATCCGCCGGCGCACGGCCGGGTCGGAAACATCGTGCACAAGGTACAAGACATGCAGCATGAAAACTCGACCGCTGTTGGCCCACCCACGGGAATGCTAACCCAGCTTTTGCTGCATCGCAACATTTTTGGTGCGCCGTAGCATAAGTGCACGTTTTTTGTTGCACTGCAAAATTGATGCGTTACCCTCCGTCGGGCTTGAGCGCCGCTCTGACTGGTCACCCAGCCCGATGCAGCGATGAATTGTGACGCGAGCCGCATCGGGATCGTCCTGGCGTTGGTGTTTTCGGTCACCATGCCCGTCCTAGGCACCGCAGGCCCCGCCGCGGAATCTGCTGACGAAATGAGGTATCCCATGAAGATCGTCGTTGAAAACACAGTCTGCCTGAATACCGGGGATGCGGCGATTCTGCTGGCGATCCGCCACATTCTCAAGACGATCGTGCAAGGCGACGTGCGGTTTGCCGTCTTCGACAGCCAGCCCGAGGTTGCGGAACGACTCTATCCGAAGACGGATTATCCCGACCTCGAATTTCATAAGCTGCTGTCGGAATCCCTGTTCCGATACAAGAATGGCAGCGGGCTGAGGGACCGGTTCAAGCCGATCTACAATCGGCTCGTTCTCCAGGCCCTGCGCTGGTTTGGCAGCAGCGCCCTAGGCAATTTTTTCAGCTATCGCGACCGGCGCGGTCTCGATATCTACGCCGACGCGGACATGGTGGTCACCACAGGGGGAACCTATCTCGTCGAGAACTACAATCTCGAACGACGCCTCAATCAGTTCAGGCTCGATGCCGTATTTGGCAAGGATCCGGTCTTCTTCACGCAATCCCTCGGTCCGTTCGACAAAAGTTACAACCGCCAGGAGCTCGGCCCGATCTTTAACCGCAGCCCGCTCGTCCTGCTGCGCGACGAACGGTCGCGGACCCATATCCGGGATTTGGTGAAGGATCTCGGCAAGTGCCACGTGGTGGCCGATGCCGTATTCGCCTTGGCGGATACCGACAGGATCGGCAAGCGTCTCGCTTCCAGCCAGCCGCCGGCGTCGACGGGCCGCGTCGCTATTTCGGTCCGCCACTGGAACTACGTCAGCGACGGTGAGGGCGGCATGCGCCGCTATCTGGATTCGATCCGCGAGATCGCCACAATTCTTGTCAGGGACCTTGGCAAGGAGGTGACCTTCGTCTCCACGTGTCAGGGCGTGCCGGAATATGCCCATGACGATTCCAAGACCGCGCAGGCCATCGTTGCCAAGCTCGATCCTGAGATCGCCAGCCACGTGACAGTGGACGCTTCGTTCCACACGCCGGACCAGTTGATGGCGCTGGTGAAGGGCTTCGACTTCGTCGTCGCGACGCGCATGCATATGATGATCATGTCGCTTTGCGTCGGCACGCCGGTGCTGCCGATCGCCTACGAGTTCAAAACCAAGGAAGTGGCCAAGCGAATCGGTGTCGACGATGTGCTGCTCGACATCGACACCGTGACGCCCGAAGAGGCGCGCGAAAAGCTCGGCCGGTTTGCGGGAGATCTCGACCGCTATCGCAAGACAAGCCTTCAGGCCGTGCTCGAAGAACATGCTTCGGCAATGTCGGCCACAAACCTGCTGGCGCCGCTGATCGCCGGCCGCTCAGCGGATATTGCGCGCGGCGTTGGACAGGGTGGTGAACAAAGCGCGTCGCGACTGCGGGACGGCAAGCATGAAAACGAGACCGATGCCGTAGTTGAGGGCAAGCGCCAAAAAGACCGCGAGCAGGTCTGACTGGCCCGTTAGAGACGCCGGCAACCACAGGTACAGGAACCAGGCAAGCAGGGACGAGGCGATGAAAAGCCCCTGCATGAGCAGGAAGTCGGCGGCGGTCACCGGACCGACGCGATGGACCAGTAGCGCCAGCACGGGAACGCGCAGCACGTAACCGCTGATGGCATAGGCCGCGGCAACGCCGACGGCGCCCCAGTGCAGGCCAACGACGAAGGCAGCGACGGTCGTCAGCGACGAATAGATGCCCCAATGGAACATGGTCTTCGTCTTGCCCTGACAGATGAATATCCATCCCGTCGTGCTTGAAACGGACTGGACCAGGCTGGCGATGCCCAGCCAGGCAAAGATCGGTGCGACCGGTGCCCAGCCCGCGCCGAAGAGAAGTCCGACGATCTGATTGGAGGTCAGCGTCAGCGCCGCGATGCCCGGCATGGTAACGGCCGCCAGCATCCAGTTGGTGCGCACATAGATATCGCGAAAGCGGGCCTTGTCATCGTGGATGCGGCTGAGCAGCGGCACCATAACCCGTGTCAGCGGCTGGTTGATGTTCTGCAGCGGGAACAACAGGAGCTTGTAGGCGCGGTCGTAATAGCCGAGTTCGATCGCACCGGAATATTTTCCGATGAGAATGTTGTCGAGATTGCGCGAGAAGAAGTTGGCGAGGTTGAAGCCGGTCAGGTTGGCGCCGAACGACAATATATCGGCATCGACCTTCAGGTCCGGCCGCAAAGGCGTCCAACGCGCCACCAGCCAGGCGGCAGCCAGGGCGATAGCTGCCGAAACCGCCGGGCCGATGACCAGCGACCAGTAGCCCAACCCCGCATAGGCCGCGATTGCGGCGGCCAGAAGTCCGGCGGCGGCGCTTATCACGTCGTTCAGTGCGAGCTGGCCGAACTGCAGGTGCCGGTTCATCAACGCCAGCGGCACTGCGGCGAGACTGCCGAGAAGCAGCGGCAGGGCGGAGCCAAGGGTGATGCCGGACATACGTTGATCGCCATAGAACGCGGCGATGGCAGGCGCCAGGCCGGCCACTACCACGGCACTACCCAGCCCGACGAGCGCGCTGATCCAGAACACCTGGTTGAGCTGCTGGTTGCTGATGTCCTTGCGCTGAACCACAGCCTGCTGCAGGCCCAGATTCTGAAGCAGCCCGACGAAGGCCACGATCGGCCCGACGGAAGCCACCAGACCGAAATCCTCGGGGACGAGCAGACGGGCCAGCACGATGACGGAGAGAAACTGGATCGCCATCTTGAAGCCCTGGGCGCCGATGGTTACCAGCCCGCCGCGCAGGGCGACACGACCGAACTGGGGGGGCGGATTGGCGTTCATGCAAGCGACCTCGTTTCGCCAAGCCGCATGGCGATTTCCACGAAATGTTGGTTCAGCAGATCGGAGTTGAACTCGGCCTCGATCTTCTTGCGCGCCGCGAGAGCGATCTCTTCACACGGCTTCGGATTCTCGGCGATCCAGGCAAGCTTTCCGGTCAGCGCCGCAACGTCCCGCTCAGCCACGAGAAAACCCGTCTTGTGATCGTCGATCAGTTCAGGGATCCCGGAATGATATGTGCTGACCACCGTCAGGCCGGCGGCCATCGCTTCCATCAGCGAAACCGGAATGCCTTCCAGATCGCCATCGCGGGCGCCGACGCTGGGCAGCAGGAACACATGCGCATCGCGCAGACGCTGTTTGACTTCGCTGTGCGGCCGGGGCCCAAGAAAATTCACCCTGTCGGCAATGCCGAGCTCTGCGGCGATCCCCTTCAGCTCCTCGAGAAGTTCTCCGCCGCCGATCACCGAGTAGATCCAGTCTCGCCGCGGCAGGCCAGCAAGCGCGCGAAGCGCATATTCGATGCCCTTCTTTTCAGTCAGGCGGCAGACCGAGATGAAAGAGAGCGTAGCCTGCTCCCATGAACGCCACCGATAGTCGATGTCACTCGGCCGCACCCCCATATGGTGAACCACAACCTGCTCCGGCGATGCACCGACCTCAATCAAGGCATCGCGGAAAAACGCATTCACCGGCAGTTGAAGAACGCCCTTTTCGAACACAATCTTGTAGCGCGCGAGCGTATTGTCATGCAGCGGTTCGCCGACATCACGGCCGTGAAATATCGTCACCAGGGGAGCGGAAATCCTCCCGCGCTTGATGGCGCGGGCCACGCGCATGCCGTTGTTGCCGAAATGGGCAACGATGACGTCGGCGCCCTGCAGTTTTCGCGCATGAGCAATGTCGATGGCGGTCGAGAGCTTGTCCCAGAACCTGCCGGACCACTTCCTGAGCAGCGGGCGATAGCGAGCCAGGCCACCCCACCAGCATACGACCTTTCCTGGCAGCGCCTGCCAGCGCGGATCATCGATGTTGCTGTCCCTGCCGAAGGACGTCTCGTTGCAGACGACGCCGACTTCCATGCCGCGCTCAAGGCATCCGGCTATCTGGTCGAGAACAAAGGTTTCGGACAATGAGGGGAACTTGTCGACTACGAAGCAAATCTTCATCGGCAGGATGCGCTCGTGCGGAGAGCCGGTGTGCCCTTGACAAAAGCCGGGCCGAAAACAGGGTGCCGGAGGCACAAGACATGCAGCATGGAACTCTACCGCTGTTGGCCCACCCGCAGGGACGTTAGTACAGGTCTTGCTGCACTGCAACATTTTTGGTGCACTGTAGCAAGATCTCCCTCGGCTTGGCGTGTCTGCCGATCAAACGCAGAGCAGCAGTGTCAGCCGGCAGATGAAGGATCCGCCAGGCCCTCGGAAACCCCGACATGACCGGCAGGTTCATGCGCAGGGCTCGATGTGGCCAGTTGGGTAACGATCTGCGCAAAACGTTCATTCAGAACATCTGCGTTGAAGTCGTCCTCGACTTTGCGGCGTGCGGCAAGCGCGATACGCTCGCATTCGGTCGGGTGCTCCCCGGCCCAGGCAAGCTTGCCGGCAAGCGCTGAAATATCTCGCTCGGGCGTAAGCAACCCCGTCTCCCCATCCTTGATGAGCTCCGGGATTCCCGAATGATACGTGCTGACCGCAATCAATCCGGCGGCCATGGCCTCCATGAGCGCGACCGGAATGCCTTCCATATCCCCGTCGCTGGCAGTGATACTTGGCAGCAAAAAGAGATGCGCCATGCGAAGCCGTCTTTTCACCTCTGCGTGAGGGAGGCTGCCGAGGAATGTTACGCGACCAGCCAAGCCCAGCTCTACGGCCAGCCTCTCCAGATTCATCCGCAGAGGACCGTCGCCAACAATGTCGTAACGCCAGTCTAGCTGCGGCTGGGAGGCCTTGAGGGAGGCCAGGGCTCGCAAGGCGAACTCGACGCCTTTCTTTTCGACCAGGCGGCAAACCGTCGTCACGACCAGTTGGGTGCCTTCCCACGATTCCCAGCGATAGCCGATTTCGCGGGTGTCAATTCCCATATGGTGGACCGTCGTGCTCGCCTGGGACAGGCCGGCTTCCAGCAGCATCGTGCGGAAGTAATCGTTGACGGGCAGGTTCAGGGTCCCATGCTTGGTCAGCCCGGCATATTGTGTCGCGAGCACTGCCTGCCGCGCCGGGATCGCCACGTCCGCGCCGTGAAAGATGGTTATGATCGGTGGTTTGAGCACCTTCCATTTCTTCAGTGCGGCTGCTCTCTCGCCGTTCTGTCCGAAGTGGGCGACAATCACGTCGCAGCGGTTCAGGCGGCGTGCAAAGGCGATGTCGAGAACGGTCGAGGCCTTGTATCGCAGACGCGGCGGCAGACGCTGTACAAATTTGCTGATTACAGCGGCCCATCGCCACCAATGTCGGGTTCTGGCGAGCAGCGTCGCCATCGGCTCGCTTTGCCGGTCAATTCGGTGGTCACCTTGCATCTTTTCGCAGACCACTTCGACCTGAAAGCCCCGCGCCAGCAGCCCAGCCATCTGGTCCACGACGAAGGTTTCCGAAAGCAGAGGGAATTCGCCGACGACAAAGCCCACGCGCATGACCCGCCCATAAGGTTGGGGCTTGCTCGGACCAAGCGGTCCATATCGCACAAGCCCTAATGTAGACAGGCAGAATACACGTTGATTGCTGCAGTGCCACAAGATATTGCACTGCAGCAATTAAAAGTGATCCGGACGGGCGCACGACGCCTGGACCTGGCTAACGGGAACTTTGCGCGACCACGGTCGTGCAGCGTCTCAGCTGAACTGCAACACGACGCGTTTAGGCTGCGCGCTCCAAACCGACACGTCTTGCGCGGTCGAGAACGCCCATGAACGTTGCGAACTGGCTGTCGGGGTTCATTTGCCGCCGCTCCGAAAACTGACGTGCTGTCGCTGACAGCCGCTTGTACTCGGCCTCATCGCTCCACAGCCGCCTGACCGTTGCGACCCAGTCGGCGAGCGGGGCGTCGTAGTCCAGTACCACGCCGCCGGCGCCGATCGCTTCCGGCAGACCGCCGCGCCGCGAGCCGACCACGGGAATGCCACTACAATGCGCTTCCGAGGCCACCCGGCCCCAGGCTTCTTCCCATTTGCTGGGCGCAAGCAGGATTTTCGTGCGGCCGTAGACCGTCTTCATGTCGCTGGTGCGGCTTTCCAGCTTGACGTTCTGGAGGGGAGAGATTGTTGCTTCGATCCGGGCTCGATGATCGTCGTCGAGCTTCCAGCTTTCGACGAACAGGAACGGGATCTCGGGACAGGCGGCGGCAATGCGCACCGCAAGATCGAAGCCTTTTTCCTCATACGGATTGATGAGCGTGACAAATTCACCGGTCGTCGGTGTGCTGTAGAACGCGGGATTGATGGTCGGCGGAATAACCGTCGAATCGATATCGAATTTTGCCTTATAGGCGCGCGCGGTGAACTCGGAGTTGGCGATATAGACCGCCGAATGGAGCTCACGCAGATCGCCGGCCAATTCGTCGAATTCGACATTCCTCAGATAGACGGTCAGCGGCACGCCAAGCCTCTGCAGCTCTCTGCCGATCGGCACCGAATTGTGGCACTGCACGACCGCGACATCCGGCCTCAACTTTTTGACGGCGAAGTCGGCCGCTTCCCAGGGGAACCACGCCCGTACAACCGGATAGCCCGGGAAATTGTCGATGACCGCGCGCTGACGAAGGAGCTTCATCTTGGCGCGCGCCCTGAAGCCGAACATGCCGTCGCCGAACAGGGCTGCCAGAACGGATGCCTCGTGACCGTTTTCGCGCAATTGCTCGACCAGGTGGTGGGTGCTCGACTGGACGCCCCCGCTGAATTGCGGCGTGTAGCCGGTGCCGCCTGCAAACAGAACTTTCATGAACCTGGCTCCGCGTTGTGCCGCCCTGCCTTCACGCCGCCATCCTGCCGATCGAGAAATACTCGATGCCGTGACGGGCGATGACCTTGGGATCATAGAGGTTACGGCCATCGAAGATGACCGGCGTGGTCAGGGCATCCTTCACCGCGTCGAAGGACGGGGCGCGGAAACTCTTCCACTCGGTGGCGATCAGCAACGCGTCGGCGCCGCGCAACGCCGCCTCCTTGGTGCCGCACAAAAGCAGATCGTCGCGCAGGCCGTAGATGGCCTGGCATTCCTGCATCGCCTCGGGATCGTAGGCCTGCACATTGGCGCCGGCCTGCCACAGCGCCTCCATCAGGACGCGCGCCGGCGCCTCGCGCATGTCGTCGGTGTTGGGCTTGAAGGCGAGGCCCCAGAGCGCGAAGGTCTTGCCCTTGAGACTGCCCTTGAAATAACGGTGCACCTTGTCGAACAGCACCGACTTCTGGGCATTGTTGCGCTCCTCCACGGCGCGCAGCAGCTTGGCGTCGAACTTGACACCTTCGGCGGTCTTGATCAGCGCGCGGACATCCTTGGGGAAGCACGAACCGCCATAGCCGAGGCCGGGATAGATGAAGTGGTAGCCGATGCGCGGATCCGAGCCGATGCCCTTGCGTACCTCCTCGATGTCGGCGCCGAGCTGCTCGGCCAGATTGGCCATTTCGTTCATGAAGGAGATCTTGGTCGCCAGCATGCAGTTGGCGGCGTACTTCGTGAATTCGGCGCTGCGCACGTCCATCACGATCATCTTCTCGTGGTTGCGGTTGAACGGCGCGTAGAGCTCGCGCATCACCGCCTCGGTGCCCTCGCTGTTGGTGCCGACAATGATGCGGTCAGGCTTCATGCAGTCGGCGACGGCGGAACCCTCCTTGAGGAACTCAGGATTGGAAGCGACGTCGAAAGCCAGGTCCTGGCGCCCGCGCGCCTTCAGCGTCGCGGCGATTTTGGCCTTCACCTTTTCGCAGGTGCCGACCGGCACGGTCGACTTGCCGACGACGATCTTGGGACCGTCCATCTCGCGGCCGATGGTCTCGGCCACCGCCAGCACATATTTGAGGTCGGCCGAACCATCTTCGCCGGGTGGCGTGCCGACCGCAATCATCTGGATCTCGCCATGCTTGACGCCGGCGGCGGCATCGGTGGTGAACTTGATGCGGCCGGCGGCGTGGTTCTCCTTGACCAGGGCCTCCAGTCCCGGTTCGAAAATCGGCACCAGGCCCTGGTTGAGCCGCTCGACCTTCTTTTCATCGACATCGACGCACACCACCTGGTGCCCGACCTCCGCCAGCACCGCGGCCTGCACGAGACCGACATAGCCAATTCCAAAGACCGTCAAATTCATTCGGGTTAATTCCTGTTCACGCCCTTTGGCCTTATATAGCCGGGCCGGTTCAGATCTACTTTATGCTGCTTACACTGCATGCCAGCGATTCCGGAAACTGGCACGGCTGGCCGAGCGCGGTGAAGGCGACGCGCTGCACCTGCATCGTCACCTGGCGGCCGGGGTCGGAAAAGGCGCCCATCCAGTTTTTCAGCGTGTCGCTGCCCCAGAGGCTGAAGAATATCTTCTGCGAGTGGGTCGGCAATTGCTCGGGATTGGTCACCTCCTGGACCAGCTTGCCGTTGACGTACCAGCGCAGCCGGTCCTTTTCCCAGATAAAGGCATAGTCGTTGAAGCCCTTGTCGGCGCCGCCTTCGACCTCGGCCAGCTTCTCGTTCTTGGGCTTGCCGGCGATGTAGCTGTTGACCTGCACCTTGGATGTATCCTTGGTCAGCACCTCGAAGTCGATCTCATACCAGGGCTGTTTGTCGGCAGGGCCGATATAGGTAAAGAAAGCGGCGTTGAGACCGGATCCGGTGTCGGTCTTCATCCGTGCTTCATAGGTCCCATAGCCGAAGCGCTGCTTGGTCTGGATCTCGGCGCAGGCGAACTCGCGGTCCTTCAGTTTGCGCTTTTCGAAGCCGAGCGTCAGCATGTTGTCGGAAAATTTTACCAGGCTTTTCGACCAGGTGCAGTTCTGGTGATTGCCGTTCGACCAACCGTCGGAGACATACCAGCGCGAACGATCGAAACTCTTGAAATCGTCGACGAAGGACGGTGCGCTTTGCATCTCCGGGGAGGCGTCCTGGGCGCGGGAGGGGTGGGCGGCGCCGAGCAGAGCTGCGGCTGCCGCCAACAGAAGCGCACCAACGGATAGAAGACGCGTTGGGTTTACAAGACGCATTGGCCGATTTGGCCGCGTCGAAATCATGGCATCGATTGCCGCCATGGGCGTCGTCTTCGGATCTGCGTTCATATCAATTCACCTTTGTGCTGTTCCGCCCCAACCCAAAGTCACCGATTGGCCCACATTGCTAACGGGCCGATCCCGATCCTCCGTCCCCGAACTTTCTCTTCTGTGTCTCGTGTGACCGTGTTCAGCCGAAGCGACCTGCGGGTTTGACATATTCCCCGTGCGAATCAGAACTCTGGCCATCCTCGCCGACGATCGCGTCGAGTGAATGACGCAGTTCCTTCATCCGGCTCGTCTGGCGCACCAGCTCGGCGATGCGCTGTTCGCAGTTCAGGATGGACTTCGTCAGCTCGCCGACTTCCGACAGCTTGCGTGCCGACGCCGAGCCGTTCTCCATCGACTCGACCAGGAAGGCCGCGTTGGTGGACTTCGACCGGTAGCGGGCCTCCAACCCGGTCTTCTCGGCCGCAATCTCGGCCGTGATCTGATCCAACAGCTTTGCCAGACGGTCGAAACGCGCCAGATCGGTCTGCTTGTCGCGCGCTGGGTCCCTGGACCTGAAGCCGAAAATTGAAGCCATCCGGTTGGCCTTCCAAAATTGCTGCACCGCAACATACAGTGCCATCGTCGGGGCGTGTAGGCAACCTCCGAGTTTCAGAAAGGCAATTTTTTCAGCCTTGCGGCCGCCGTCCCGGACTTGGCGGAGCCTACTTTTGCGCCGCCGTGTTGGTAGCGGCCATGAGGAAGCGCAAAGGCGGCACCGGCTGCTGCCGCGGGGACAGACCGGCGTGGCGAAACAACGCATCGAGCTTGTCGGCGGCCACGCCGACAACGATGGGAATGAAGTTCGACTGGCTGGCCAGCGCATAGGCGGCGGCAGACGCCATGCCGCGCTCGGCCTTCACATCGAGGAAATTGCGCAGCCGGTATTTGTCACGCACATGCCGCTCGTGCTTGCGCAGCAGGGCCTTGGAGCCTTCCGGCAGGCTGTCGATCTCGAGCAGTGCCAGATCCGCATCGGCGAGGCGCTTCAGATCCTGTGTCTTGTGGCGCCCGCTCAACGAATCGGCGCGCACGATCGCGCCATAGCCGCAGGAACGGATGACCTTGAAGCGTGCGCCAAGGGCAAAGGCGCGAGCGTAGAGTTCGTAATCTTCGCCGAGACGCAGGTTCTCGTCGTAACGCAGCCCATGCCTGTCGAGGAAAGCTCTTGATATCACCGGCTTGAGAAAGCCGAGTTCGCCGCGCTGGACACGCCGTCTGGAGATGTTGCCCTCGATGAATCGCTCGAAGTCGAGGAATTCCGGGTCCGCCGAAAAGGACGGGGCGACGATCTTCGAGACATCGGTCGCCGTATCGTCACGGATCAGCATGATGTTGTCGGCGGCGAAATCCCAGTCGGCGCTGGCAAACAGCTGGCGAAACCGTCCCTGAAGGAAGAAATCGTCGGCGTCGAGAATGCTGATGAAAGGTGATTTCGACCCGGCAATGGCGGTATTGCGGGCGAAGGACGGGCCGCGATTGGCGTCGAGCCGGATGACCGAAAGCCGGCCGCTGCCATCATCGGCAGCGCTGGCCACCTTTGCGGTGTCATCGGTGGAGGCGTCGTCGACGACGACGACTTCCGCCACCTCCGGCTCGCGCAGCGCCGAGGCGATGGCTGCGGGAATGGTCCGGGCCGCGTTGCGCGCCGCGATGATCACGCAGACCCGGGATTCTGTCATGGACATAGGGTGGCCTTTCGATTGCATAAAGTGTCGCGAGGCCCCTCGCCCTCCCGGCGCGCGGCGCCGGACCCCGATCCATCCCCCGATCCATCCCCAGCGGATCGGGACGGAACGTTATCTGCCTGCTGCATGACGACCCTCATCGTCACCGGCTTTCCCGCTCGAAAATCCGCCGGCTGAGGTCGGCTGACGCGGCCCAGCCGGCCTCGGTCAGATAGCGGACAGGTTCGCGGCCGCACAATTCCCACAAAACGGTGCGCCGTTGCGGCCATCTGAGCGACGACAGCCACGGCGCGATGACCATGTGGAACAGGTCTTCATTGCCGATGCGTGACAGGATCCTGGTGGCCCGATCCGACAGCAGCGTGCCGGCGCCACCAAGCAGCACATCGGCGGCGCGCAGGCCCAGCAGCAGGGTGTCAGCCAGCCCCTGCTCGGCCGCGTAGTCGAGCACAGTCTGCTGCTCGGCCTCGCTCAGCCGACTGGCAGCGGCCCGGATATCGCAGACATAGCCCGCGCATGGCTCGCGGTTGAACAGCGCCTTTGCGACACTGATGCAGGACAGAAGCAAAGTGTCGGAGGCCGAGATGAACGGCACGCTGGAGCCGGCGATCGCAAGCGCGCGCTTGCGGCGCAGGAACCCTTCCGTATCGCGCGGGCTGGGCGATCCCGGCTGCTGGAGCCGGTAATGGAGATCGACTGTGGACAATTTCCGACCCTGGCTGCGAACCATGTGCTGCTCGCCCAGAAAGCGCACCCACCAGACGGAGCGGGACTTGCCGGCGACCTCGTAGCCGATCGAGCGCAGCGCATCGCGAGCTCTAAAGAAGCCGGCCGGCGACACCAATATGTCGACATCTCCGGACGGCTTCATGAAATGGTCGCCATAGAGCAGTTGCTGCTGGAGGGGCCCCTTCAGGAACACGAAATCGATGCCGCTGCAGCGCAGCGCCTTGTCGATGGCCATCGAATCCATGATGCCGGACGAGTTCATCGCAATCGTGCGCCGGCGATAAGTGTCGAGCCACTCGAGCAATCCCGGCGGCGTCTCGCCCGCCGGTGGGCGCGACAGCGCCTTCAGCATGAAGGTGGCGACCTTGTTCAGCCTGGCGATGTCGCAAACATCGGCAACGGAGATGGCCGGTGCAGGCGCGGTGCTGGGGCTCGCCCCGGAGGCGAAGAACAGCCGCAGGCACGCCTGCACATAGGCCACTTCGTCGGCGCAGCCAGCGGCGCGCAACCTTTCGAAGGTCCCTTCCTGCAAGGCCATCTGCTGCAGCATCTCCGCAAAAAATTCGCCAGGCGCGTTATATTGCAAGTGCGAAGCAAAGCATCGCCAAATTCATGCGCCGCGTCCAGTTTTTCCTTTGGCGCCAATTTTCCTGCAACCTGAACGTTTCGCAACACAGTCCTACAACGAGATGCAAGGCGCCGCCTGATCGGGGCTTGTGGCGGGTACGTCAGCAACAATTTTGTGGGAATGCGCCAGCGCCCAAGTGAGGAGCATTCGAAGGAAAATTTAACGTAACTAAATCAGATACTTAGTTCATGGCCTCGGACACTCTGCTGAATTCTCCTGGATGTGAAAATGCAAAGCGCTTTGATCACCATTGAAGGGAGTCGCAACCGAGAATTGATTAACGGCTGGTAAATCAGGCTTGACTCATAAATGCTGCCATGCAGCTATTGCGGTGCAGCAATAGCTCGCTGCCGGCAATCGACAGGCCGCTTCCAGTCCACAAGTGGAGAGTAAATTGGAACAGAATGTTGAAAAGCATGAGTACGAAACCCCTAGCCTGACGGTCCACGGCTCGATCGAGACCATCACGCAAGGCGGTAGCGGTACTACGGCACTCGACGCCTCGTTTCCGGCACATACGCCGGTCGGCGAACTCACCTTCTCCTGAGTATTCTCTCGTTGGGGTGACAAAGTCCGGACTCTGCAAACAGAGCGCACTAAGGAGAGTCGGGGGTCAAACCCCGGCTCTCGCGTCTTTGTCCGGAATTGTCGAAGCGTTGGTTGTGAGCGAGGTTTAGGATGGACTGGAACCCCACGGACCATGATCGGATGAGCGCGAGCAAGGATGCCGTGGCCTGCGAATTCGGCAACGGCCTGGCGCTGCTCGATATGAGGTCCAACATCTATTACAGCCTGAACAGCGTCGGCGCCTATATCTGGGAGCTGATCCAGGAGCCGCGGCCGATTTCCGAAATCCGCAGCGCCGTGCTGGATCGCTACAATGTCGATCCGGAACGCTGCAAGGCCGATGTCGATGGATTGTTGAAGGGCTTGGCGGACGCCGGGCTTGCGAGGCTCCATGATGAGGAACTTGTCTAGAGCTTTCTCACTGAGCGGGCCGGAGATGCTCTTTCTCGCCCACTGCCTTGCGGTGGTCGTGGCGGTGCGGCTGGGGCTGACGCTGCTTTCCTACAACAAAGTGCGCCGCATGGTGACCCGGCTCGACGCGCGCGAACCAGCCGACATCGGCGATCTCAGGCGTGTCGCCTGGGGCGTGGCTGCGGCTGCCCGCCTGGTGCCTGGCGCAAGCTGTCTGACCCAAGCGCTTTCCGGCCAATATTTGCTTGCCCGCCAGGGCAACGCCTCAAAAATCCGCATCGGCATCGAGCGCGATACCGGCACCGAGTTGAAGGCGCATGCCTGGCTGGTCAGCGGCGACCATATCGTGCTCGGCGGCTCGCTTGGCAGGTTTAACCATCTCGTCGACCACGGCCAGTGAGCGATGAGCGGCGTCGCCGGAATTCTGCTGAGGCAGGAAGGCAGGCAGGCCGCCGCGGCCGACATCCAGCGCATGCTTGCCCGCATGCAGCATCGCGCGCCTGACGGCAGTTCGTGGTGGATCGACGAGGGCGTCGTTCTTGGCCACGCCTGGCTCAACACCACCGATGAAGCCGGCCCCGGCCCGCTGACCATGGCCGGCGGCAAGCTCGCAATCACCGCGGATTGCCGGCTGGACAACCGCGACGAACTCTTGGCCAGGCTCGGCATCCGGGACAATTCGGTTGCCGACGCCGTGCTTGTGATGAGCGCCTATCTGCGCTGGGGCGAAGCCTGCCCCGAGCATCTGCAAGGCGACTTCGCCTTTGCCATCTGGGATGGCGAGCGCCGGCAGCTGTTTTGCGTGCGCGACCATTTCGGCGTCAAACCGTTCTACTATCATTCGAGCGACCGGCGCTTCGTCTTTGCCTCGGAGATCGGGCCGATCCTCGATGCCGGCGGCGTCGACATGCGCATCAGCGAACACCAGATTTCGGGATTCCTGGCCGGGCTGCCCGACGATCCGCAGTCGACAGCCTATGCCGATATCTTCCGCCTGCCGGCGCGCCACAGTCTGACAGTGACCGGCAACCAGGTGGTGCTGCGCCGCTACTGGCAGATCGAACCCTCGCCAAGGCCGATGCGATCGGACACGGCCGAGGAATTCCGGCATCTGTTCTCGCAATCGGTCCGCAACCGCATGCGCGGCACGCCTGCGGTCGGTGCTATGCTGAGCGGAGGCCTCGATTCCTCCTCGATCGCCTGCGTGGCGGGCCTGCAGAATGCCGCCCAGCAAAGATCGAGGCTGCCGACCTTCTCGCTGGTGTTCGAAAAGGGCTCGCCGATGGATGAGCGTCCGTTCATCGAGGCGGTGCTGGGCCAGCAGAAGGTCGACGGCACTTTGATTTCGGTCGGCAATTATGCCCCCTTCGCCGAATTCGACCGCATCCTGGAGGAGCAGGAAGAAACGTTTCTTGCGCCCGGCCTGTCGCTGACCCGCGACATCTACAGGACCGCCGGCGGCAAGGGCATGAAGGTTCTGCTCGACGGCCATGGAGGCGACGAGGTGGTTTCGCAGGGCCACGGCCATCTGCACGAACTCGCCTATGCCGGCAAATGGATGGAGCTGTGGCGCGAGCTGCGCAGCGCCTCCAACACCTATGGCGATGGCATGCTCGGCCTCTACTACCAGTTCCTTACCCTTTACGGGCCGGCCTGGCGCATCGCGAGAATCAAGCGGTTCGCGAACCGCGTGCTTGGCAAATTGCGGCGCCATCCCACTGGGCGGCCGGCGACGAGCTGGCGCGCCCTGATCAATCCGGACCTGGCGATGCGTACCGACCTCGTCGAACGGTTCCGCAGGGCCGGCTATATGCCGCCCGCGGTCAGCGCCAGCGAGACCTTGACCCATCGCTGGCTGCTGTCGAACGGCATGGTGCCGCACGCCTTCGAGGTACTCGACAAGGCGGCGGCGAATTTCGGCGTCGAGCCGCGCTACCCCTTCTGGGACAAGCCTCTGGTCGAGTTCTGCCTGGCACTGCCCGGCGCGGAAAAGCTGAACCAGGGCTTTGGCCGCTCGGTGTTGCGCCGTGCCATGGAAGGAATTTTGCCCCCGGCGGTGCAGTGGCGGCGCGACAAGATCGATTTCACCTCCAATTTGGTCAAAGGCATGCTGGGCAACCACCGCGATCTCCTGGACAAGGTGCTGGTGAAAGATGCGGCGCGGATTGCCCCTTACGTCAACCTGCCTGAGGTGACCGCCGCCTATGGCCGCATTTCCAGCCAACCCGAGGCCGCGACCTTGCCCGATGTCCAGTATGTATGGCGTTCGATTTCGCTATCGTTGTGGCTGCGGCAGGTGCAACAGCGCGGGAGCCACTGATGATGCCGGCCAACATGCCTCTTGCCGCTGATGACCGCCATGCAATTGCTGCTCGCGCACAGCACTTGTACAAAGCCTATGGGCTGACGATCGCTTCGCAGGTCGAACTGCCTGAGCTAGAGCCGAGCGAACCAGCTTGCGTCGATGTGCTGATCACGGTCGGCCCGATCGACCTGCCAAAACCCTCGCCCGAGACCGGAACCGCTTTCCGTTTCGAGCCGCGGCAGCAATATTTGGCATGGCAGACGGTCGGCGCCTTCCTGATCACCGATGCCTGCCGGATCGAGGTGGAGCCGGCGCCCGATGTCGACGATGCGCTGCTGGCGTTTCCGCTGCTCGGTCCGGTCATGGCACTGCTCCTGCACCAGCGCGGCCTGCTCATCCTGCACGCCAGCGCCATTGCGGTCGGCGGCAAGAGCGCTGTCTTCATGGGCGACAAGGGCGCCGGGAAATCGACGACCGCGAGCGCGATGATCCGCGCCGGGCATCGATTGCTGACCGACGATGTCGTGGCGCTCGATCTCACGGACCGGCCGATGATCGTTCCGGGTTTTCCGCAGCTGAAACTCGCCGCCGATGCGGCCGCCGCGTTTCCCATCCGCCAGGCAGAGATACGCCCGCAGGTGCATGCGGCGATCGACAAGATGCAGCATCGCCTGCACGCCGGATTTGCGGCAGACGCGGTGCCGGCGACCCGGATCTATATCCTCGAGCGCAGCGACAAAGCAGCGATCATGCCGCTGCCAGGCATCGGCGCCCTGCCGGCCATCATCAAATTTTCCTATGTGACGCGTTTCGGCCGTCCAGCCCTGGTCGGCGATTTTGCCACGACACATCTTCGCCAATGCGCGGCCCTGGCCAGCCAGATCGGCGTCTGTCGCCTCGAAGTGCCCACCGGGCTCGACCGTATCGGCGAAGCCGTCGCCCTGATCGAAAACGATCTGGCGGCCGACAAAGGGCCGCGGTGACTGACATGTCCGCATCGCAGATCCTGCGCTTTTCGTTTTACCGCGATGTCGCCGGCTTCGGCGCCGCCATGGCCCGGATCGGCGGGCGCAGGACCTTCACGGCATTGCTGTTCCTGATCCTGGGAAGCCTGACCGAAGGCATCTCGATCCTGCTTCTGGTGCCGCTGCTGCATCTGGTCGGGCGACCCGAGCAGAATTTCGCGGTCAGGTTGCCTGACCGCGACTGGGTGCGCTGGCTGGCTCCGGACGGAACGCTGCAATTGACCACGGTGCTTTGCCTGCTGGTCGGGCTTGTCGCGCTGCAGGCAGCGTTCAACCGCTATAAATCCGTCTACATGGCGCGGCTGCTGCTCGACTTCATCAATCGGCTGCGCATGAACCTGTTCGAGAGCATCGGCAAGGCGCGGTGGGGGATATTCGCGCGCATGCGCAGCTCCGATCTCGACCATGCGCTGACCGGCGATATCGACCGCGTGCAGTCGGCGGCGTTCTCCCTGCTGATGCTGGTGCAGATCGCCGTGCTTCTGGCGGGTTATCTCGTTGTCTCGCTGTTCATTTCGACAGTGATGACGGCGTTTGCCATTGTCGTCGGCATCGTCACCTTCCTGGCGCTGCAGCCGTTTCGGGCACGAGCCAGCGCCTTCGGCCGGGTTTTGACCAGCAATCGCCAGGAGCAGTACCGAACGGTCTCGGAGTTCCTCGGCGGCATCAAGGTGGCCAAGAGCCTGAATGTCGAGGCGACCTATTACGCGCAGCTTCGCGCGACACTGGAGAAGATGAAGGCCGACAACATCAACTATGTGCGCAACAGCACCATCGGCACCGCTCTGTTCCAGGTCGCCAGCGTCATTGGTCTGAGCCTGTTCATCTATGTCGCTTTGGTGCGCTTCAACCTCTCGCTGGCCGAGATCGTTGTCCTGCTTCTGGTGTTCATGCGCATTGCGCCGCGCTTCATGGACATGCAGATGCAGGCGCAGCAGGTGCTGATCAATCTGCCGGCCTATGCCTCGATGCGCGACATGCAGGCGCGTTTCGATGCCGAGCGCGAGCCGGCAAACCTCGAATCGGATGCCAAGCTGTCGCTCGATGTCGGGCTCAACATACGCAATGTCTCCTTTGCCTATGAGGCGGGCGGCAAGCCGGTGGTGAGCGATGTCACCTTTGGCCTACCCGCCGGCAAGGTAACGGCGCTGATCGGTCCGTCAGGATCGGGCAAGAGCACGCTTGCCGACATGCTGCTTGGCCTGCTCGAACCGAGCGAGGGCAAAATCCTGGCCGATGGCGTCGAGATCGGCGCCGCCAACCGCCGGCGCTGGCGCGACCAGGTGGCGTATGTGCCGCAAGACGTGTTCCTGCTGCACGATACGATCGCCGCCAATCTGCGCCTTGCCGCGCCGCAAGCCAGTGACGCGGAGCTGTGGACTGCACTGCGCGCTGCGCATGGCGCCGACTTCGTCGAGCGGCTGGAGTTGCGGCTCGACACGGTGGTCGGCGACCGCGGCGTCCGGCTCTCGGGCGGCGAACGCCAGCGCATCGCGCTGGCGCGCGCGCTGCTGCGCAAACCTTCGCTGCTCATTCTCGACGAGGCGACCAGCGCGCTCGACTGGCAGAACCAGTCCCTGATCGCCAAATCGATCGACGGCTTGCGCGGATCGATGACGATCCTGACCATTGCGCACAGGCCATCGATGATCGCCTTCGCCGACTGGGTGGTTGCAGTCGAAAACGGACGAATCGTCGAAGTCGGGCAATATCAGAGGTTGAAAGCGAAGGCCGGCAGCCGCCTGTCGAAAATGCTTTCAGGCGAGCAATCGGAACCCGAGCCGGCCGAAGCAGGCTGAGTCCGGCTGCAAGATGATCCGAGGCCGACCTTGCGGCTTCAGACTGTTCAATGCACGCTGCGCCTCGCCGAGAGCTTCTCGCCTTCAACCGCCTTGTCGGCGCCGAGGCTTCTTTCGGCGTCGCGAGCCCTGTCGGCCGATGTCGGCGCGCTCCTGGCGATCATAACATACACCAGCAGGAAATAACCGACTTGGATGAGGACAGCGCAGCCGATGACGCGAAGCACCGTTGTGGTGACCGTCGCGCCGTCGACATAGGACCACGCGACCACGATCCCGAGGGCGAAAACCATTCCAATGACGAATTTTGGTAATGACATGTTCGGCGGCCCGTCAACCGGCCCGAGCATGCAAAAGCGATGACTTACCCACCCGAGTATCTCCCCATTCGCCATGCGAGCTTATTTAGCTGCTCTTTTTCGGCCGGTTGCTTCCGGCCTTCCCAACCCATCCAGACTCTATCAGGAATAATTTGCGACTCTATTAAGGCGCGAAACTGACGGCAAGGGCAACCTGCAATAATTTTCGGCTTGGCGGCGGCTTGGACTCCGCCATGCTGCGATGCACACGCAGGGGTGGTGACCTAACTCGTCATGCGCTTTATACTACAGTAGAATCTACAACGTTGATTAGTATTTTACTTGATTAATTTAGCAAAGCCAGTGATTCGAAAATCAGTTAAAGCCGTTCCCTCTGCGGCAAAGGACGATTTGCCCAAAACCCGCCGAAAAAATGCATTACATTTCCTACGGTTGCTAATTATTCGTCACAAACCCGCCATAAAGGGCAAAATTTGGGCAAGGAGGGTTTATTATTTAGTCAATTCCTGACGTGACTATTTCAGCCATATGGGAAATTGTGTGTTGCGCTGCAGCATTTTTTTGGTATCGTGGCATAAACCATCCGTTCAACGTATGGAGCTTTTGCATGAGGGACGTTGCCAAGTCGGCCAATGCGGCATTTTCGCATGTCGGCGTAGATTTTCCGCCACCCATCGGCGGGCTGCTGAAGCGCAGTTTCGATATTTTCGGTTCACTTGTCGGCCTGGTGGCGCTTAGCCCGCTGTTCCTGATGGTGGCCCTTCTGGTCAAGCTTTCCGACGGCGGCTCGATCTTCTACGGCCACAAGCGCATCGGACGCGGTGGGCGGATTTTCCCCTGCCTCAAGTTCCGCACCATGGTCGAAGACGGCGAACGTGTGCTGGCCGCCTATCTCGCGGCCAATCCGGAAGCCAACGCCGAATGGATCGCGACCCGCAAGCTGAAGAACGATCCGCGCGTCACCCGCGTCGGCGCCGTTCTGCGCAAGCTCAGCCTCGACGAGCTGCCGCAGATCATCAACATCCTGCAGGGCGACATGAGCCTTGTCGGGCCTCGCCCGGTGGTGCGCGACGAGCTTGAGATCTACGGCAGCGCCGCGGTCTATTATTTGAAGTCGCGGCCGGGCCTGACCGGGCTCTGGCAGGTCAGCGGACGCAACGATGTCTCCTATGACAGTCGCGTCGCGTTCGACCGTCACTATGTCGAGAACTGGTCGCTGTTCGAAGACGTTCGCATCATCCTCAAGACCGTGCCTGCGGTGTGGATGTCGCGCGGTTCCTACTGACCGACCGCAACTGGTCAGCAATCGGGCCGGTACGGCCCGAAGCCAATCCGGTCCAAAGCTATTCGGCGATGGGCCGGTCTCGCATTGCAGCCATAGTATTCTGCCAGGTTCCGAAGGAGGCACTCGGCAGCAGGCCTATCGGGCGGATGGGGCCAAAACGGATCGGAAACGTTCAGTTGAAAACAGACATATCAGCGTATTTTCGCCTTGCCGGCCCGATGCGGCCGGCACGGCTCGTCGCCACGTGCCTCGCTCTGTCGCTCGCGGTTCCGGCCATGGCCGACGAGTACCGGCTCGGCTCGCAGGACAAGCTCAACATCCGCGTCGCCGAGTGGCAGACGGTGGAAGGCACGTTCCGTGACTGGTCGGCGGTAAACGGCGAATATTCGGTCGGTCCAGCCGGCAATTTGTCGGTGCCGTTCGTCGGCGAACTGCCGGCCGCCGGCAAGACCACGTCGGAGGTTGCGACCGCGATCAGCGTCGCCCTGCAGCGCAAGCTTGCCTTGTCGGACAAGCCGGAAGCCTCGGTGGAAATGGTGCAGTTCCGGCCGTTCTACATCTCGGGCGAGATCCAGACGCCTGGCCAGTTTCCCTATGTGCCGGAGCTGACCGTGCTCAAGGCGATCAGCATCGCCGGCGGCATCCGGCGCAACGCCGATTTCGGCACCCAGCTCGGCAAGGATCTGATCACCGCCAAGGGCAATTTCGACATTTATGACGACCAGCGCGTGCGGTTGATCGTCAAGCGTGCCCGCATCGATGCCGATCTCGCCGGCAAGGAGAGTTTCGAGGCGCCTAAGGAAGTCGAGGGCGACCCGCGCCTGGCGACAATCGTCGCCGACGAAATGCAGATCCTGATCTCCGACCAGAAAGCGTTGAAGCTGAAGCTGCAGGCGCTTGACGATCTGAAAGGGGTCCTGCAGTCCGAAATCGAGGCGCTGCAGAAAAAGATCGTCAACCAGCAAAAGCAGGTCGACCTGGCGCAGCAGCAGGCGGACAGTATCGGTCCGCTGGCGCAAAAGGGCTTGGTCGCCAACGCACGCCTGCTTTCCTCGCAACAGTCGGTCACCGATCTGCAGGGCAAGATCCTGGACTATGAGACGGCGATCCTCACCGCCAAGCAGTCGGTCAGCAAGGCGACGCAGGATGCCATCGATGCCCAGAACACGTTGAACTCGAGACTTGCCGCCGACCGGCAGCAGGTCGAAGCAGACCTCAACGAAGCCGCACTCAGGGTCAACATGCAACAGGGCCTGATGGCCCAGGCATCGGACCCGGCCACGACCGCCGCCATCACAAACCACAATGAAGAGCCGGCGCTCATCTATTCGCTGGTGCGCGTGACGGACGGCAAGACCAGCGAGATCGACGCCAAGGAAGATACGCCGGTGCTGCCGGGCGACGTCATCAAGGTGAAGCTGGCGCCGACGGCCAGCCAGTAACCTGTTTGTTTGGAGCAATTCCGGACGGAAAACCGTTTCCCACTTTTCCCGGAATTGCTCTAGCGCTCGGGCTCGCTCGGCGAGGCCCGCGCGATGGAGGCGGGAGGAACCAGTTCGGCTCGTTCGCGCCAGGGTGCGGGCGGGAACTTCCGTTTTTCGACCGCTTGAAGGCATTCCATGCAGCCCGCCGCACCGCGCCACGTCTACCTCAATCTCGATGCCATCCGCGGCGTCGCGGCGATCAGCGTCATGCTCTACCACTTCTCGCCGTTCCTGGCCGCCGGCAAGGTGCTGCCGTCGAGCTATTTGGCCGTCGACCTGTTCTTCCTGCTCAGCGGCTTCGTCATCGCGCATGCCTATGACCGCAAGATCGAAAACGGCATGGGCGTCGGCACCTTCGTGGCGATCCGCCTGATACGCCTCTACCCGCTCTACCTCGCCGGCACGCTGCTCGGTTTCTTCTATCTCGTCGTCAAGAACCGGCTGATTCCGGCGGAATACATGCCGATCTCCGAGATCGGCACCATGCTGACGACCGGCATGTTCTTCATCCCGCTGGTCAGCGATGCCTATCACACGATCTTTCCGCTCAACCCCGCGTCGTGGTCGCTGTTCTTCGAGCTGATCGTCAACATAGCCTATGTCGCCGTCTTCTTCCTGCTGACGAAACGCGTGCTGAGCACGCTCATCGCCGTCAGTCTGGTGTTGCTGGTGGTCGTCTCTATCATTGCCGGCACCCTCGACTTCGGCATGACCGGATCGACTATCATCAGCGGCCTGCCACGCGTCTGTTTCTCGTTCTTCCTGGGCGTGCTGCTTTGCCGGTCCATGACACGCTATCAAAGCGGGCTCGGCTTTCTGCGGCGCGGCTGGTGGATAGAGGCCGCGATCGCACTGACGCTCGTTGTCTTTGCCATCGCGCCGGTCGGCGGCGCGCGCGTCGCCTACGATCTCGCCTGCGTCGTCTTTGTTTTCCCGGCGCTGGTGGTGGTCGGCACTATTGCGCCGACGGCGCCGCGCCTGTCAGGCCTCTATGGCTGGCTGGGGCGGATTTCCTACCCAATCTACATCATCCACACGCCGCTGCTGATGATCATCGCCGGGGCGGGCAAGGCCGCAGCGATCGACCCGTTCGCGCATCATCCCTGGTTCGGCATCGTCATGGCGGTTTCCGTCATCGTCATCGCCGACATCGCCACGCGCCTCTATGACGAGCCGTTGCGCCGCTTCCTGCAGCGGCTGATGCTGCGCAAGCGCGCCGTCGCCTGAGATAAGCAAGTCAGACGCGCGCCGGCATGCGGCCGTTGGCGGTGTTCTCGTCCGGCACCGGAACATAGGCCCGCCTTGCCCTGGCGAGCGGCACCGGGCGCAGCTTGAACAGGCCGTAATAGACGATGAACGAGGCCATGAAATAGGGGCCGAGGATCTCGACCTCGAAGAAGGAGCGGATCAGCATCATGCCGACCGCGCCGGCGAGCACCACTGAATCGGCGCTCCAGTCACCGAACACCACCTTCGAAACATGGCCCCAGAAGGAGCGCAGGATGATCAGCGCCAGCATCGTCACGCCGATGAAGCCGAGCTCGACCAGCGTCTCAATATAGGTGTTGTGGAAATGGAAGCCGGTGCGGGTGGAGATGTAGAACTCGGCCCAGAGCCGTTCCGGATCGGCAAAACCCTGGATCCAGTAGGCGGCATAGCCATAACCGAGCACCGGACGCTGCTGCGCGGCGGCCCAGCCCTGTTCCCAGAGATAGGTGCGGCCGGTCAGCGTCGAATCCTTGCCGAAGATGCCGAGCACGACATCGAGCAGGCCAAGGTTCAGCGCAGCCATCACACCGCCGACCAGCGCGGTAGCGCCGACGACGAACAGCACGCGGCGGTAGCGGCGTGACAGAACCTTGCTCATCGCAAGCAAGGCAACGACACCGATCACCGCCGGAAGCGAAGCGACCGACGTCGCCGAGTGGGCGATCGCCAGCATATAGACCGACAGCAGGATGATCGGCGCGGTCCAGACGAAGCTCATCCAGTTGCGCCGGTAGAAGGCCAGAAAAGCGAAGCAGAAGAAGATGCCGAGCGAGGCGAAGAAGCCGATCTGGTTCTTGGAGCCGAAGGCGCCGACGAAATTGGTGGTGCCGTCGATAGTGTCGAGCGCATAGGCGCCAACCTTCAGCGAATACAGCAGCACGATGAAGATGCCGATCAGCGAGCCCAGCACCAGCGTGCGCGTGCTGATGGTGCGCGCCGCGATGTAGGCGCACAGCATGTGGGAGAAATATTGCAGCCCCGCCCGCGCGCTGGTGCCGGCCGCTTGCGACCAGAACAGCGACAGGCAGACATAGGCCGCAAACAGCAGCGGCAGCCAGGCGCTGGAGAGATCGCGGGCGAAACGCCGGTAATCGACGAACAGCAGCGGCAGCCATACCAGATAGTAGGCGAGGATCAGGATCTGGCCGAAATTGGTGGAGTAGGCGAAGGCAAAGACCGACACCGCAACGGCGAAGGCGGCATAGGCCTTGTTGTTGTCCGGATCGATCAGAATGGATTTCGGGATCTTCATATCCGTACCGGATTTCTCATGCTGCCGCCTTTCGGCTGGGCTGAAGCGCCCATGGTCGGCTTTTCTGCGTCATGCGCGATCGCCGGAACCTGCCCTTGCCGGACCCCGATCAGCGGGCATCCATTGTGCAGTGCACAATATAACCTCTATCGCCTGTCACTCAATGGTAAATTTGCCGCGAGGGGTAAAGTTGCCGCAGGCAGGGCCAAAACGACCATGCAACCGACAAATGGCGTTAATGCGGCTCGCTCGTTCGAAAATTCAAACTGTGGCCGCTACCACAGCGCTCCGCCGGTGATCTGGATGTTTTCCATGGTGATGCCCTTGGCCAGATCCGAGCACAGGAACACGGCTAGAGCCGCGATTTCCTGCGGCTGCAGCATGCGCTGCTGGGGATTGCCCTTGGCGATCTCGGCCATCGCTTCCTCGGCGGTTCTGCCCTTGCCCTCACGCTCGACGACCTGCGCCACGTTGCGGCGCATCAGTTCGGTCTCGACCCAGGTCGGGCTGATCATGACGCAAGTGACACCGTGCGCGGCGCCTTCCAGCGCTACACAGCGGGTAAGGCCGAGCAGCCCGGCCTTCGAGGCGCAGTAGGCCGGGTTGTCCTTCCAGCCGACGGAAGCCGCCGTCGAGCCGATGTTGACGATACGGCCCCAGCCGCGCTCGATCATGCCGGGCAGCACAGCTCGGGTGACGCGGAACGCTCCGCTGAGATTGGTGTCGACGATCTTGTCCCACAGCGCGTCGGAATGGCCGCAGACCGGCTGTTCGGCGGTGGTGCCCGCGGCATTGACCAGTATGTCGGCCGGGCCGATGGCGGCCTGCGCGTCGGCTGCAAACCGGTTGGTCACCTCGCTGTCGCGGACATCGAGATGGGCGGCACAAACCCTGGTGCCGTGTGCCGACAGGGCCAACCGCACGCGCTCGAGTTCATCGGCGCCGGGATAGTAGGCGGCGTCGGATCTGTCGGCGCCGGCGGGCGCGATGTAGGAGCCGACGGCGACATTGGCGCCGGCTTGCGCCAGGGCCGTAGCAATGGCGAAACCCATGCCGGAAAACCCGCCGGTGACGATGGCGCTGCGGCCGGAAAGGTCTGTCATGGTGGGCAGTCTCCGATGCGACGTACGATGCGTTTATTCATAGTCCGTCGCCGGCTAGGAGCGCTACCTTGCCGGCAACGCGGCCGTAACATCGAGTTTCGCTAAAGCGGTTTGCCCAGCCACTCGCGGTAGAAGCCTTCGAGATCTGGCTCGAAATCATGGACGATCGGGTAGCCCGGCGCCGCCGCTTCCACTTCGTGCATGGTGCCGCATTGTGGACAGATGAATTCGCGAATTTCCATCCATTGCGGATCGGGGATATCGCTGTTGGGATAGATCTCGCGCAGCGCTTCCTCGGTGTTTCGCACGTTGATCGCAGCCTTGAGCTTCCAGTTCTTGCGGTAGTCGCCGAAGGAGTGGCCGCATTCGCAGCGGGTGATCCGTTCATCGCCGCTTTGGCAGATGAAGAGGTGATCCGAGACCGGCAGCAGGATCGGGTCCTTCCATGCGACACGGTCCTGATAGACGGCGAGCATCTTGAAGAAGCGGTCGTCGTCCTTGTAGGCGCTCATGATGCGCTTTGTCTGCGGCCAGGGCAGCTTGCCGGCTGAGAGATCGCCGAGGACTTCCTTGCTGTATGAGGTCATGCCTTTGCTCCCGGCATGAAGATCGATCTGGCGTCGACGGTCCAGAAATCACTGAAATCCCTGGTGAAGCGCGACGATAGCTTGATCGCGCTGGCATACATTTTCTTCACCTCGGGCGCGAAGTCGGCCTTCTCGACACGGCCGCGTTCGGCAGCGATCCAGTCCGAAACCGGGATCGCCTTGGCCAGACGCTCCTTGCGCATGGCGGCACGACGTTCGACGGTGGCGTCGATATAGGCAACCGGATAACCCTCGGCGTCGTCCTTCAGCACGATGCCGAAAATCTGGACCGCCGCCTGGCGGGTGAGAAAACCGTTCTCGACATCCCAGGCGGTCTTGACCGGATCGCGCTCCAGCACGTCGCCGTAACCGCCGCCACCATTGTAGGAATGGCTGAAGATGTCCCCCGACTTGTGCGGCGAGGTGATGTAGGGGCCTTCGACCACGGCATGGTCGCCGCCGATGTTCTTCTCGTAGTCGGAGACATGCGGATCGATACCTGGGGCATGCGCGAGCGGTTCGCCTTTTGCCGCCAGTTCATGGATGTTGGAATTGCGTACCGCGCGATGCTTCTGGCAGGTCGGCGCGGGATAGCCGCCACACATGCCGCCATTGTCGAATACCCGCGAGGAGTGTTCCGAGGTGTGCAGTCGCAGGTGCGAGGTCTTGTTGATCAGCCAGGTCGAGACGAAGGAACAGCCGCCGCGATATTTGCCGGCGCCGCCCGAATTGGGCATGATCGAGCGGCCGATATAGACCATCGGCATCGACTGTTCCCAGACCTCAATGTTGCCCATGTCGGATTCCGGATTCCAGCCGACATAGGCGGTGTCGAGGCCATCGGCGATGGCCAGCGCGCCGGAGCCGGCGGCGGCGCATTCGAAATGCGCCATGCCGAACGGCGTGCCGTACTGGCTTTCGCCGCCCATCTCGATCATCGGGCTGTTGACCTGGCCGACGAAGGCTTCCTCGACGTAGCCGCGCGCGACGAAGCCGCGCGACAAAAGGCGCTGGAACACGCCATAGGCCGGCAGCAGCAGCGCCCAGGATGTGGCGGTCGCCACCATCTCATTGTCGGGGTTGGTCCAGGTGCCGGGCGGCAGCTTCAGCTCGGTCGCCATCCAGGCGCCGTCATTGACCAGGCCCTCGAAATTCATGTGCTGGGTCAAGGTGACGAACATGCCTCCATCCATGCCGGCCGGCGTGCAGTTCATCGAATGGTAGCCCCAGGGCTGCGTGCCCTCGAAGTCCATGGTGATCTTGCCGTCGGTGGTGATCTCCATCTCGATCGGGATGTTGTAGAGCCAGTCGGGATCGCCAAGCAGCTGGAAGCCGGGCTTGCCCGTCGTGACATGGCCGTAGAAGGTGTGGCCACGATAAATGCCGGGCACGGTGAGCTGGCGGGTGCGGGCGAGCTGGGCGCGACGGCCCTCCTCGATGAACTCCTTCGACACCTTCATCCAGTAGTCGAGGCCGATCTCGGAGATCAGCTGCTTGACGCTTTCGCGCATGTCGATGCAGGAGGCGACCTTGGCCTTCTCGTCGAGCACCCAGTAGATCGGCATGCGTAGATTGCGCTCGCAGCGGATGACGTAGTCGCGGCGGATCTCGTCATTCTCGCCGATCTTCTCGGCGCAGACGAACAGGCCTTCGGTGAAGCGCTCCTGCGCCAGGCAGACGTCGCCGCCGGGCGTGATGCCGCCGGCTTCGAGCTCGTGGCAGACCGCACCGGCCCAGCCGACCAGCGTGCCTTCATGGAAGATCGGCACCACGTCCATGACGTCGGGCACCTGCACGGTGCCGATGAAGGCATCGTTGTTGGCAAAGATGTCGCCTTCGCGGATCTTCGGGTTTTCCTCGTAATTGTTCTTGATCATCCATTTGATGAAGCGGCTCATCGTGTGGACGTGGACCATGATGCCGTTGGACAGCGCGATCGCATCGCCCTCGGGCGTATAGATCGCCACCACCATTTCGCCGACTTCGCGCACGCCGGGCGAGGCCGAGATGCGGCGGGCCATTTCGCGGGCCGAGACGCAATAGGCGCGCAGCTTGGTGTGCAGCGTCTCGAATTTCAGCGGGTCCTGGTTGCGTAGCGTGAGCTCGGTGATGCCGTCATAGCAGCCGGTCTCTTCCATCAGCCGTTCTGAATCGAGCAGCCGTTCGCGAAGGCGCAGGGCCGAGGCAGGTCTGTCCAACATGGCGGTGCCCTTTCAAGAATGGGTGTAATGCAGCAGCGTCCACTCATCGACGTGGACACGGTCCTGCGGATGAACAACGAGCGTGGTGGCGGGATGTTCGATGATGGCCGGACCAATCACCTCATGGCCGGGCTGCAGTAGGTCCATCTCGTAGAGATTGGCCTTGTGCCAGCGTCCCCCGATATAGGCCTCGCGCACGCCCTTGTGCGCTGCTGCCGGGGCCGACTTGCCGAGCGGGCGCTTCAAGAGCACCGGCTTGACCTTGTCGGCGGTGGCGATCAATCCGAGCTCGGTGATGGTGAAGCCGGCTTCGCCATAGCGCGAAACGCGATGGTTGACCTTGGCGTAGACCGCCTCGAACTCGTCGATGACCCTGCGCATGTCGTCAGCCGAATTGACCTCGGCAAGCGGTGCCATGACCTCGACATCCTCGAGCTGGCCGGTGTAGCGCATCATCAGGAACGGCACGGTCTTGATCTTGTCTCTGATATGGCCGTCGCTGATCATCTCGTCGACCGCCGCCTTGGTGAGATCATTCCAGACGTCGGTGACCTTCTTGCCGAAAGCGAGCAGCTCGTCATCGCTTGCGCGGGCGCCGATGTCGTGCTGCGTCGAGACCGAATGCCGACGCATGAAATCGGCGGTGGTGCAGCCGAAGGCCGAGAAGGCGGCGGCAAACTGGAAGGTGATGATGTCCTTGAAGCCGATGCCCCTGGAGCAGCCGGCCAGATGCAGCGGACCCGAGCCGCCATAGGACAGCAGCGTGAATTCCGAGGGATGGATGCCCTGGCCGGAGATGACCCGGCGCAGCGCGTTGTTGGCATCGGCTTCCAGCATGTCGATCATGCCTTCGGCAGCCTCCTCGACACCGACGCCAAGGATGCTGGAGCATTTTTCCTCAAACGCTTTGCGCGCCTTCTCGACCTGCAAGACGACCTTGCCGCCGAGGAAATAATACGGGTTGAGGCGGCCTAGTATGGCGTCGCAATCGGCGATGGTGGGTTCAGTGCCGCCCTTGGCGAAGCAGATGGGGCCGGGGTCGGAACCGGCGCTTTCCGGCCCGAGCGAGACTTTCTTGGTCAGCGGGTCGACCTTGAGGATCATGCCGGCGCCGGCGCCGATCGTGTCGAGATGCAGCGTCGGCACGTTGAGCTTGAAACGGTCCATCAGCGGCTCGTTCTCGATCCGCGTCTGGCCGCGCGAAATCACGCCCATGTCGAAGGAGGTGCCGCCCATGTCCGAGCAGATCAGGGAGTCGTTGCCGATCAGCTTGCCGACATAGGCCGCGCCGAGAATGCCGCCGATCGGACCGGAGATCATGGTTTCGTGCAGGCGCGGGTGGTTGATCGAGGTCAGGCCGCCAAAGGACAGCAGCGTCTGCACGCCGTATTTGAAGCCGTATTTCTTCGAGACGTCCTCGATACCCCTAAGCTGCTTGCGGCCGCGCGACGTCGCGTAGGCTTCGATCAGCACCGAGTTCAGCCGCGACTGTTCGCGGATGACCGGGCGGACCTCGTGGCTGGTGTAGATGAGGATGTCGGCGCCGGCTTTCAGCACCTCCTCGCGGCATATCTCGGCGACGCGCTTTTCGTGCACCGGATTGACGTGCGAGAAGATCGTCATGATGCAGATCGCCTCGACCTTGTCGGCGATCAGCTTCCTGGCTGCAGTCGCGACCTCATGCTTGTAGAGCGGCAGCACGATGTCGCCGAACTGGTCGATGCGCTCGGTGACGCCATGGGTGCGACGGCGCGGCACCAGCGGATCGGGATGATGGTGGGTCACCGCATGCAGCCGGTCGGCATAGGAATAGTCGGCCCAGGCCTGCAGGCCCCGACCCATCAGGATCATGTCTTCCAGACCCTTGGTGGTGATCAGGCCAAGCCGGCGCCCGGTGCGCGACAACAGCGTGTTGAGCATGCCGGTGCCGGAATAGAGCACGACGTTGACGCCGGAGAACAGCTGCTCCAGCGAGATGCCCCAGGCGTCGGCCGCGTCTTCGGCCGATGCGAGGAAGCCTTCGGCCTCGTTCTTGGGCGTGGTTGCCGACTTGCCGATCTTGAAGTGGCCGTCCTGGTCGACAAGGATCGTGTCGGTCATGGTGCCGCCGGCGTCGATGCCGATGACGATTGGATTGCCGACGATGGGACTGGTGAGGTTGGGTTGTGTCACGGTCGCCTCGGGATTGCTCTAGGATGCTCAAGCTAGATTCCTTGGGCGGCCTTGCGCCATGTGCCAAAAGACACAATGACCGCCGGACCGGGATCGCTGAGAAAAGGGCATGCGCATGGGCAATATCTGGGGGCCGCTCGCCAGGGCGATTGCCGCCACCGGTACGGACAGGCATGTCGACCGCCTGATCGACCTGATCGGCGCCGACATCGAGCACGATCTCGTCACCGTGACCCGATATTCGGCGACGAAGACGCCGGAATTCATCAAGCACCGGCGCTTCTCCGACGAGATGGTCCGGCGCTATCTCGACAATTACTACGTCTTCGACCCGTTCTATGCCTCGTGGCGGCGTGAGCAGAGGCTGGGCATCCTGCCGCTGAAGCGGCTTGCCGATGACGAGGCCAAGCGCGGCCAGTACATAGCCGGCTTCCTGGCGCAGTCGGAAATCTGCGATGAGGTCGGCATCATGCTGGCCGATGGCGGCGACTGGTGCCTCGGCATCTTCCTCGACCGCTCGACCTCCACCTTCAAGGAGAGCGAGATCGCCCTGCTGGACGAGCGGCTGCCGGTGTTCGAGGCCTTGCATGCGCTCGACATCAAGGCGCGCGGCACCGAGTTCTCCCGCACATCGGCGCCGACCGGCCCCGGCGCCTCGCCCCGGCAGGAGCCGACCATCCCGGCGAGCCTGTGGCCGGAGCTGTCGTTGCGCGAGCGGGAATTGGTGCAGTTGATCCTGGCGGGACATCCGACCGCCAACATCGCGGAACGGCTCGGCATCGCCGTCGGCACGGTGAAGAACCACCGCCGCCGCATCTACGAGAAGCTCGACATAACCACCGAACGGGAGCTGTTTTTGCAGTTCTTCCAGCATCGGGCAGACGGTTAGTCCGCCATCGATATGGCCGTCAGTCGTGCAATTGCCTGGAAATCGGCGGGCCGACAGTAAAGCCGGAGAATGTTACCTCAAACCCTTCGCGCTGCGGCGAGCAGCACATCATGCCGACATCGACGGATTTGGAGATCGGGAAATAAGCCAGCCGCACCGGCTTCCACTTGCCATCGGTGGTATCAAGATATTGGATGCGGATCGCCTCGGCATGGCGGGTCAGCCGGATGCGCACGCCGTCGGGGCCGGTGGGAATGCTGAGCAGCGACCAGTCCGAGGTGTCGTTGGTGACCACCACCGAAAAGTAAGCCAGCCCGTCGGTGTATTCGATGCCGGCCTTGATCCAGTGCGTTTCACTCAGCCGCAGCATCAGCCCGGCCTGGTCGTAGAGCACCTTGTAGTCGCCCTTGACGGTGACTTCGGCGCTGAAGTCACCCTCAACCGGACGATAGAGGAAATGGCCATTGTCACGCCAGAAGCCGTAAAAGGTTTCGCGCCAGAAGTCGGTTTCCCCGCCGGTGCGCACATGCACGATGCCATTACCGAAAGCATGGTGCGGCGGCGGGTTGAGCCAGGTCAGTTCCTCTTTCGCCGCTGTCATCGGTTCACCGTCGATTAGCCGGCAAAGGTGTAGGCTGTCTTCACCGTAGTGTAGAACTCCGCGGCATAGCGGCCCTGCTCGCGCGGGCCGTAGCTCGATCCCTTGCGGCCACCGAACGGGACGTGGAAATCGACGCCGGCGGTCGGCAGATTGACCATCACCATGCCGGCCTCGGAATTGCGCCGGAAATGCGTGGCATGCTTGAGGCTAGAGGTGCAGATGCCGGAGGTCAGGCCGAAGGGGGTGTCATTGGCAACCGCAAGCGCCTCGTCATAGTCCTTGACGCGAATGACGTTGGCGACCGGCCCGAAGATTTCTTCCCGCGAAATGCGCATGGCGTTGGTGCTCTCGGTGAACAGCGCCGGCCTGAGATAGAAGCCGGGTGTTTCGCGGTCCAGCCGCTCGCCGCCGAAGGCGAGGTTGGCGCCTTCCTGGCTGCCGACGGCGATATAGTCCTCGTCCTGCTTCAGCTGGCTCGCATCGACGACGGGCCCGATCTGGGTCTTGGCATCGAGCGCATCGCCGATGACGAGCTTTTCCAGGCGCTCCTTGAGCGCGGCAACGAAGCGGTCGTGAATGCCTTCGGTCACCACCAGGCGCGACGATGCCGTGCAGCGCTGGCCGGTCGAGAAATAGGCGCCGTTGATGGCGCACTCGACAGCCGTGGCGAGGTCGGCGTCGTCGAGCACGACCATCGGATTCTTGCCGCCCATTTCGAGCTGGAACTTGCGCATGTGCTCGACGCTTGCCGCGGCCACGCGTTTGCCGGTGCCGACCGAGCCGGTAAAGGTGATGGCGTTGAGGTCGGGGCTGTCGAGCATGGCCTGGCCGACCACCGAGCCCTTGCCCATGACCAAATTGAGCACGCCTTTCGGCAGGCCGGCGCGGTGCAAGATGTCGACGATGGTCCAGGCGCTTTCGGGAACGAGTTCGGCTGGCTTGAAGACGATGGTGTTGCCGTGGGCGAGCGCCGGCGCGATCTTCCAGGTGGGAATGGCGATCGGGAAATTCCACGGCGTAATGATGCCGACGACGCCAACGGCCTCGCGGGTGATCTCGACGCCGACGCCCGGGCGCACGCTGGGCACCAATTCACCCGACAGGCGCAGCGTCTCGCCGGCGAAGAAGTCGAAGATCTGGGCGGCGCGGATGGTCTCGCCAATGCCCTCGGCCAGCGTCTTGCCCTCTTCGCGCGACAGCGCGCGGCCGATCTCGTCCTTGCGCGCCATGATCTCGTCCGACGCCTTTTTCAGCACGGCGTGGCGCACCAGCGGCGCCGAACGCGACCAGGCCGGGAAGGCGGCTTTGGCCGCCGCTATGGCCTGCTTTGCCTGTTCGGCGCCGGCCGAGGCATATTCGCCAACGACATCCCCCGTGTTCGAGGGATTGATGTTGCGCGAGCCGGCCTCGCCCACCCACTCGCCATCGATCAGATTTTTACGAAACAGGCTCATGTCGCGGTTTCCTTGTATTGGTTCGCTGGGGGTGCCGTATGCCTGAATTATTTATCAGACAAATGACGACACTGTGAGGGCTGAAATCTGGCTGCGGACTGGATAGCCGATGGCGCGCGGCTATGAAAGCCGCGACCTCAAGATGGACAATATGAAGCGGCCCTGTCAGGTCGGAAAAGTCCAGAACAGGCAAGCCAGCGTCGCCGCGGCGAAGATGACGAAAAACAGGCTCCTGAGCAGGATGTTGCGGCGCAGCTCGTTCATGGTGAAATGGCTGCCAACGATGGCCGCGGCAAACAGGAAACGCCAGTTCAGCAGTGCCCACAGCACGCTGCTCTGTCCGAAGGCCCAGCGGGCGACGAGACAGCCGACAATGGTCGCGAACAAGGCGATCACCGCCCAGAACAGCGCATCCGCAGCATGGGTCAAGACGATGCCGGCGGCGCGGATCGGCAGGATCATCATCAGCATGGCGCCGAAGAAATAGACGGCGGCGAGCGGCAGGAACGAGCCGGCATCGGCAATGCCGTCCAGCCGCCTCACGCCGATCGCGCCATAGGGATAACCGTGCCTAGCCACCGCCAGGCTGAGCGCCATGAGCAATGCGGTGAGCACCGCGACCAATGCGAATGTAATGAGGGCCTTGCTCATGCCGTTCCTTGCTTTGAGGCCCTGTCAGAGCCGAATCACGAGGAACGATTTTAGCGCACGGTCCGCGATTGCGCGTCAGCTTTGCTGAGTGTTCCGCTCTTCACCGGTCGCTGTTTTCGAAGGCGCCCATGCCTTGCGCGATCAGATTGGTTGCCATGACAAGCGAAACGATGGCCGCCGAGTTGAAGATCACCACCCACCATTTGCCGCCGGTCAGGAAGCCGTAGCCGTCGGCGACCGCCAGTCCCCAATCGGCTGAGGGAGGCTGGATGCCGAGGCCGAGGAAGCTCAGCGTGGCGATCGAAAAGAAGGCGTAGCCAAGCCTTGTGACCAGCTCGATGAGGATGGTTTCCCTGACATTGGGCAGGATCTCGAGGAACATGATGGCAAGAGCGCTCTCGCCGCCGAGACGGGCGGCGCTGACATAGTCGCGGTCGCGCTGTTCGCGCACGGCGGCACGCACCGTCCGTGCCACCAGCGGGGCATAGGCGATGCCGATCACAAGGATGACGGTGAGGTTCGATGGCCCAAGCGCGACCAGCGCCATGGTGACGAGGACGATGAAGGGAAAGGCCATCAGCGTGTCGAGCAGCCTGGCGCCGATGGCGTCGATCAGCCCGTCGAAATAGCCGAGCACGAGGCCAAGCACGCTGCCGGCGGCAACGCCGAGCAGTGTTGCTGCCGGCGCGACCAGCAGGATGTCACGCGAGCCGACGACGATGCGCGACAGCACGTCGCGGCCAAGTTGGTCGGTGCCGAACCAGTGCGCGGCATCAGGCGGCGCCAGCATGACGAGGAAATCCTCGGCATAGGGATCGTAGGGCACAAACAGGCTGCCTAACACGGCGCAGCCGACCCAGAACAGCAGGATCAGCGATCCAACGATCACCGAGGGCGGCAGCTGCGAAACAGTCTCGCGGATGCGACTTGCTGCCCGCCAGCCCAGCGTACGGCGCTCCGGCAATTCCATCAGTTCCATCATGGCGACACACGGCGGCGCTGCCGCGGATCGAGCAAGGCATTCACGAGATCGCCTGCCGCGGCCGACAGCACGAAGATGGTCGCCATGACCAGCACGCCGGCTTCGAGCATCGGGAAGTCACGCGACTTGGCGGCGTTGAGCACCATATTGCCGAGGCCCTGTATGCCGAACAGGGCTTCGATGACCACCAGACCACCCAGCATGTAACCGGTCTGGGTCGCGAGCACGGCGATGGTCGGCGTCAGCGCATTACGCAGCACGTGCCGGATGAGTATCTCGCGACGCTCGAGGCCCTTCAGGACGGCGGTGCGCGTATAGTCGGCGGCCAGCGCCTCGATCACGCCGGCCCGCGTCATGCGGGCGATGTAGCCGGCAAGGTTCAGCACCAGCGGCAGCGCCGGCAGGATCAGGTAATAGCCACTGACCCAGAGCCCGGCGCCATCGGGAGCAGCGCCGGTGATCGGGAACCAGTTCAGCCACAGGCCGAAGACGATGAGCATCAGCAGGCCGGAGACGAAGTCCGGGACAATGCCGAAGGACACGCCGGCGAGTACGATCAGGCGGTCGATAAAGCGGCCCTGGTTGAGACCGGCGACGATGCCGGCGCCGATGCCCAGCGGCAGCAGAAAGACGAGGATAATTCCGGCAAGGGCCGCCGAGCGCTTGAGGCTTCCCAGAACGAAGGGCGCCACCGGCAGACGCAGCGACAGGGAGGTGCCGAAATCGCCTGACAGCACGCTGCTGAACCAGTGCCAGTATTGCACGAGCACCGGCTGGTCGGCGCCGAGCTGCCTGTTCAGCGCCGCGACGGCCTCGGCATCGGCGAACGGCCCGAGCATGAGGCGACCGACATCGCCGGGCAGAACCTGCCCGGCGAAGAACACCAGCATGCTGACCAGCCACAGCGTGAGCAGAAGCGAGGCTGCCCGCACCGACACAGTGCGGCCGGTCAGCATCGGATTTTAGTGCCCGGAGTGGCTGGACGTCTCGCAATCATGCCTGGGCGAACGTCACGCGGTCGAGCAGCAGATGCGAGATTGCCGTGAAGCGGACGCCCTCGACCTTCGATGAGACGATCCGGCTATATTGCGAGAAGTAGCTGATGATCAGCGGCGTCTCGTCGAGCAGCAAGGTCTGGATCTTTCCCGCCGCAAGGCGTTGCGCCTGAAGGTCGCGGGCCTTGCCGTATTCGAGCAGCAACCCGTCATAGGCGGGGTTGTTGAAATGCGCGGCGTTCCAGGCGCCCGAGCTCTTCAGCGTGGCATTGAGGAAGATGTCGGGCGTGCCGCGATGGCCAAAATCGGTAATGCCGAGATTGGAATCGAGCCATGGCGACGAGCCGAACTTCGCCGAGCCATAATAGGCGTCCTGCGGCAGCACGTTGAGCTTGATGTCGATGCCGGCCTTCTTGGCAAAATTCTGGATCAGCACGGCATAATCGGGAATGTCATAGGCGCGCTCGGTGGTCAGCGTCACCGGGAAGCCGTTCGGCACGCCGGCTTCGCCAAGCAGGCGCTTGGCCTCGGCGATGTCCTGCTTGCGCTGCGGCACCGACGGATCGGCCGAGGGGAAGATCGGCGCGAACGGGGTGTCGTTGCCGACGATAGCGCGGCCCTTGAGCAAGCCCTTGACCACCGCCTCGCGGTCGATGGTGAGCGCCAAGGCGCGGCGGATGCGCTTGTCGGTGAACGGCGCCTGGTCGGTCCGCAGATGCACCTCGTCATGCGAACTTGCCTGCACGCTGAGCAGCTTGAAGTTGGGATTGCCCTCGATCGCCAATTCCAGCCGGGTCGTGCTCGGGATGACGTCGAGCTGGCCGGCCTGCAGCGCCAGCACCTGCGCCTGCTCGTCGTCGAAGAACTTGATTTCGACGCGGTCGGGCAGCGCCTTGTCGCCCCAATAGTCAGGGTTGCGCACGAAGCTGGCGCCCTGCTTGGGGCGGAAGGATTCGAGCTTGAACGGGCCGGTGCCGTTGAAATTCTTCTCGAAATCGCCGGCATAGTCGGCCGGCAGGATGACGGCATTGTAGACGTCGGACGAGACATAGAAGGGGAAGTTGCTGTTGGGCCCGTCGAGATCGAAGGCGACTGTCTGGTCGTCGACGACCTTGGCGCCGCCCTTGGACAGGATGCCCTTATAGGCCGACAAAGCGGACGAACCGCTGGCCGGATCGACCAGCCGCTCGAAGCTCGCCACCACATCCTTGGCGGTGACGGTGCGGCCGTCGTGGAATTTTACGCCCGGCCGCAATTTGAAGGTCCAGCGGCTGGCGGTCTCGTCGGCCTCCCACGACAGAGCGAGCTTGGGCTGCAGACCGTCCTTGGGATCGTCGAGGATGAGATATTCGCCGACCTGGCTGATGACGCCGATGCTGGCCGGATCGGTGATGGAGACGGGATCGATCGCCTTGGTCGGCTGTCCGAGCCCAACGCGGACCGTGCCGCCGGCGCCGGCAGCGCGCGCCGTGCCGAAACCAGCAAGTCCCTGCGAGGCGGCAAAGCCGGTGAGGCCGATCAAGGCTGCGTATTTCAGCAGATCGCGGCGCTTGAGGAAGCCGGCCTGGTGCTCATCGACGGCGACGTTCCAGATGTCGCCGGACAGATTGCGAAGCGTATCGATGTCGTTGCGTTTGGTCATTTTGAAACCCCTGTCTGAAATGACTGTTGAATGGCTTAAGCGACTGGTTCGCCGTCGAGATGGATGCGGTCGACGGCTTGCGGGTAGAAGGCGATGAGGCCCTTGATCTTGGGCATTTCGGCAATGGGATCGCGGTAGCTCCAAGCGATATCAGGGCTCACCGAGCCGTCGGCGCGCAGGCCCGACCAGTAAGAGGCGATGCCCTTGTAGGGACAGCGCGTCGTGCTGTCCGAGGCGACCAGACGGTCGAGCCTGACATCGTCCGGATGCAAATAGAAACGCGTCGGCAGATGCGTTTCGAACAGCAGCACCGGGCGATGGCTGTCGGCGATCACTTCGCCGTCGAACCAGATCTGGACGTGACTTGAACTCTGCAGCACATCGATGCGTGCGTATGGATCGCGGGCGTGGACGAAGACTTCTTCCTCCTCCTCGAACCATTGGTCGACCGCTTTCCAGGTGAAGGCGATGCGTCCGGCCAGCGGCGACAGGCTTTCATCCGGCGGCGCGACAAGCGACCAGGCCGCGTTGGGCGAAGCTTTTTCTCCCGTCTCCAGGTTCCAATAGGTGGTTTCGCCACCGACGGGATGGGGCTGGCTATGCTCGGACGGCTTCAAGAGCGAGCGGTCCACCGAGGATGCCGGGAAGAAATAGATCGGCAGGAAATGGTTGGAGCGCAGCACCAGGACGTTGCGGCTGTCGGCGATGGTGCGGCCGGCGAATTTGACCCGAATGCGCTTGGGGCTGTGCAGAACATTGATGAGCTGCGGAGCCGTGGCTTCGCGGGGCTGGAGTTTTGGCGCTGCGGTCATACCAATTGCTCCAAGTCAGGATACGGCGCGCACATTGTCGCGCTGTTCGGCGAAGCGGTTGGCCGGCCGCGCCAGGCCGAAACGGTCCCGCAGCGTCCCCGGCGCATATTCGGTGGGGAATACGCCGCGGCGCTGCAGTTCCGGCACGACCTGCTCGGCAAAATTCACCCAATCCTCCGGCAGCAGCGGGAACATCAGGTTGAAGCCGTCGGCGGCACCTGCCTCGAACCAGTCCTGCAGCTGATCGGCGATCTGGTTCGGTGTGCCGACGACGGTCGGCACCGAACCGCTGTTGGCGAGCTTGCGAGCGATCTCGCGCAGAGTGAGGTTCTGCTTCGACCATTCCTTGACTCGATTGAGCGAGGTGCGGCCACCATTGAATGTGCTTTCGTCCGGCAGCGGCGGTAGCGGGCCGTCCGGCGGGAAGACTGAGAGATCGACACCGCTCCAGCTCGAGAGAAGGTCGATGCCGACCCGATCGGGAAGCAAGCTCTGCAGATACTCTTGCCGCTCGCGTCCCTCTGCTTCGGAAGCTGCGACGATCGGCAGGATGCCCGGCAGGATCTTGAAGCTCTCGGGCTTGCGGCCGTAACGGGCGAGGCGCTCGTTGATGTCCTGCCTATATTTGATGCCGTCTTCCTTGGTGCTGTAGATGGCAAAGTGCGCATCGGCGTGCGCGGTAGCGAAATTCTTGCCGTCTTCGGACGAGCCGGCCTGGACGATCAGCGGATGGCCCTGCGGCGGGCGCGAGACATTGAGCGGTCCGCGCACCTTGAAATGCGGGCCCTTGTGGTTGATCGCATGGACCTTGTCGGGATCGGCGAAATAGCCCGATGCCTTGTCGATCAGTAGCGCCTCGTCTTCCCAGCTGTCCCACAGCGCCTTGACGATATCGAGGAATTCGGTGGCGCGCTCATAGCGAAAGGCGTGCTCGATATTGCCGTCGCGGCCGAAATTGCGGGCCTCCTCGTCCATGGCCGACGTCACCACATTCCAAGACGCCCTGCCCTTGCTGATATGGTCGAGCGAGGCAAACATGCGGGCGACATTGTAGGGCTCGCTGTAGGAGCTCGAGGCGGTTGTGATGAGGCCGATATGCCTGGTCACGCCGGCAAGCGCCGACAACAGCGTCAGCGGTTCCAGGCGGGCATTGGCGTAATGGGCTACGCCGCTCTGTACGGAATCCCAGATCGCGACATGGTCGGCGACGAAGATCGTATCGATCCTGGCGCGCTCGGCAGACTGGACGAGATCGCGGTAGAAGTCGAAGTCGAGCACTTCGCGGCCGGGCGCGCGCGGATGGCGCCATGACATACGATGATCGCCCTGCGGGTTGAAGAAAAACGCGCTGAGGATCATGTGGTCGCGTGCCATGTCGGCCTCCTTGCAGAACTGCTCCAAGGGACCGTCGCGACGCCTCGACCGGCTGCGACAATCTCTCCTGAGCGATGAAAGGTAGATTGCGCTCCAGCTTAATTCGAGTAATTTTATAGAGATTGTGCGGCGCGAAAGCGGAAGCGATTGCCCTCGAAGACCGCGCCGAAAGAAAGTGGTTTCAGCAAGACATGTCGTCATCGGTTCTGAACGTCGAGCAGCTCACCGTCGCCTATGATGGACGCCGGGGATCGCATCCGGCCGTCAACGGCGTGTCGCTCGCCATCGGCGAAGGCGAAGCGCTCGGCCTTGTCGGCGAGTCCGGATCGGGCAAGAGCTCGGTGGCTCTCGCTATTCTGCGCTATCTGCCGCGCAACGCCCGGATCGCCGCGTCGGCGCTCGAATTCCAGGGTCGCGAGATCCGCAGTCTCTCCGGCGAGCAGCTTCGCCGGCTAAGGGGCGATCGCATCGCGGCTGTCTACCAGCATCCAGGTGCGGCACTCAATCCGGCCATGACGATCGGCCGGCAGATCACCGAAACGATCATGCGGCATCGCCAGGTTCGGCAGGACGAAGCACGCACCCGCGCCGCCGAACTGCTGAGCCGTGTCAGGGTGAGCAATCCGGAACGGGTGCTCGATCTCTATCCGCATGAATTGTCGGGCGGCATGCAGCAGCGCGCCAACATCGCGATTGCCATTGCGCTCGACCCGTCGCTGCTGGTGCTGGACGAGCCGACGACGGCGCTTGACGCCAGCGTCCAGTCCGAGATCGTCGCCATCCTGCAGGACTTGCGCCGCGATCACAAAACCAGCGTTCTGCTGATCAGCCATGACATCAACATGGTCCGCCGGGCCTGCGATCGGGTGGCCGTGATGCAGTCGGGGACGGTGGTCGAAAGCGGCATCGCCAACGATGTCTTCGAGAACCCTGTTCACGCCTACACCAAGGCGCTGATCGCCTCGATCCCGGCGCTCAACTTCACCAAGCGCGACGGCAGGCTGGCCGAGATGCACACAACCAGCCCGTCGAAGCCTGTCCGCAGCGATCAACCGGAAGCCGCACGTCCGATCGCCGTCGCCTGCAAAGGCATCAGCCACGCCTTCGGCTCCCAGGCCGTCCTGCACGATATCGACCTGGAGATAGCCCAGGGCGAGACGTTCGGGCTGATCGGCGAATCCGGCTCCGGCAAGTCGACATTGGCAAGGATCGTGACTGGCCTGCAGACGCCGGACGCTGGGTCGGTCGAACTGTTCGGCAGCACTGTCGCGCCGCGCGTCGAGAAAAGAAGCCTGAGCGAACGGCGCGACGTGCAGATGGTGTTCCAGTCACCCGACCGCACGCTCAACCCGCGCCAGCGGATCGGCAGGATTCTGGGCCGCCCGCTGCGGCGGCTGGCTGGGCTGCGCCGCAACGAAATAAAGCAGCGTGTCGGCGATCTCGTGGCCTCGGTTCGTCTTGCCGCTACGACCGTCGACCAGAAGCCGAGATCGCTGTCTGGTGGCCAGCGCCAACGGGCGGCGATTGCGCGCGCCTTTGCCGGCGTGCCGAAGCTCGTGGTGTTGGACGAGCCGACCTCTGCGCTCGACGTTTCCGTGCAGGCGACCGTGCTCAATTTGCTCAACGACCTGCAGCGCGACAAGGACACCACCTATCTGTTCATCAGCCACGACCTAAGGGTGGTGCGCTATATGGCCGACAGGATCGGCGTGCTCTATCGCGGCCGGCTGGTCGAGACGGGGTCATCCGAGCAGATTTTCCGTGGCCCCAACCACCCCTACACGAAGCTGCTTCTGGCCGCATCCTCGGATGAGACGGCGCCGAGGGCTCCGGCTCAGCTCCACGTCGCGGCACACGATGCCGAGACCTCCGGATGCTCCTTTGCCGCGCGCTGTCCTGTCGCGCTGCCCGATTGCCGAAAGGCGCAACCACCCGTCAGGCAGGCCGGCGACGGTCATCTGATCGCCTGCTGGAGAGACGCAAGCA
The DNA here is from genome assembly GCF_057766425.1 of Mesorhizobium sp. P160187. Taxonomy (NCBI): domain Bacteria; kingdom Pseudomonadati; phylum Pseudomonadota; class Alphaproteobacteria; order Hyphomicrobiales; family Phyllobacteriaceae; genus Mesorhizobium; species Mesorhizobium sp. P160187. The sequence continues at coordinate 2,435,130 of NZ_JBYMDX010000003.1, read as the reverse complement.
GTCTCTGATTGCGAAGCGGGCAACTGACAAGCCTGCCTTCGAAGAGATGTCCCCCGGCCGATGCGGCCGAAGGACAGGCTTGGGGGGTGCCTGACGTCGGCTGGAAATTTCCGGCGATGGTTTTGACCAGCGTCGATTTGCCGGCACCATTGTCGCCCATCATGCCGAGAACCTCGCCCTCATTGATGTCGAGCGAGACATTGTCCAGCGCGCGAACGGCACCGAAATCCTTCACGATGTGTTCGAGACGCGCTAGAACCGGCATCGCATCCTCCCATTTGTAAGCTTCTGATACAAATCATGTTTGAAACTTGGGTCAATGGCTTGCGGATGCTGAATAATTTGGTGCAATGCACCCAACGTTGGCCTTTCAAACCGCCTAGAAATTCTATTAGTATGCCAATCAAACAAATTGTGGAGAACGACGTGCTGGTGTCGACCGATCTTCGGCCGAACGAAACGCGGGCACTTGGGGCGCTGTTTCGTGCCGGCGCGTCGAGCCGAGCGGCGCTCGCACGCGATCTCGGCCTGACCCGGTCGACCACCGGCGCCCTGGTGCTGGGGCTGACCGAAGCCGGTCTGGCGCGCGAGCGGTCGGATGGAACGGATGACGAGCAGGATAGCGAGGGTCGGGTCGGCCGTCCCGGTATCCTGGTCGAGATCGACGGCAATGGCGGCTTCTTCCTTGGCGCTTATATCGGCGTCAACTGGATAGCAGTCGTGGCTGTCGACCTTGCCGGCGCGCGGCGTGCGAGCGCCTCTAGGGCATTTGCCGGCCCCGGTAGCACGCCCGAAGCCGCGGTCGACATCATCGGGGAACTCGTCGCCGAGATCCGCTCGCAATTGCCTGCGGGTACGCGCCCCTACGGGCTCAATGTCGCCGTGCCCGGCTTCCCCGCCGCCGACGGGATTTCATACCATGCCACCATCCTTGGCTGGCACGGGGTCAATCTGGCGGAGCTTTTGCGCACTGCCTTTGGCGCGGACTTTCCAATCCTCTTGGAAAACGATGCCAATGCCGTGGCGGTGGCCGAGACATACCGGTCGCGGCCAGGAAAGGACGGCGAGGATGCTCTGGTCATCCTGATCGAGAACGGCGTTGGCGGCGGCATCATCAATGCCGGCAGGCTGCATCGCGGCCGGCTCGGCGGCGTCGGCGAAATCGGTCATCTTCGCATTGGCGACGAAGGTTTTGTCTTCGACGCGAAGCGCCCGGGGCGGCTGGAATCCTATGTCGGCAAGGATGCGTTGCTGGCTCGCTATTTGCACATAAGCGGACTGCGCGCCGGCCTGCATGAGTTTGTGGCGGCATTGGCCGATGGCGATCCGGCAGCCGTTGCCACCGCGCGCGACTGGGCGCTCTGGTTCGGTCGCGGGCTGGCGACACTTGCCTGCACCTTGCAGCCGGAGCGCATCATCCTCTCCGGCTCGGTCAATGCTGTCTATCCCTTTGTCGCCAAACAGGTGGAAGCTTTCCTCTCGGACTTCCTGGCTGAAGGTTATCCGGTTCCCACAGTCGAACTGTCGCGCGTCGGCGCCGACGGTCCGGCATTGGGCGCTGCCTGTCTGCTGCATCAGGCAGCTTTGTCGGGCGATCCGCAATTTCAACTTCGCGGCCTCGCCGCGCGCTAATCAGGAGAGATTCCATGCCTCGCAAAGACGAAAGGCGGCTGCGTGTCGGCGTGCTCGGCTGCGGTCCGATTGCCCAGGCGGCGCATTTCGAATCCTGCACCAAGGCACGCAATGCCGATCTCTATGCCATCTGCGATGTCGCCGACGATCTGCGCAACAGGATGGCCGCGACCTACGCGCCTGAAAAATCCTATGCCGACTACGGCCTGATGCTGGCCGATCCCGATCTCGATGCCGTCATCATCGCGACATCGGACATTTTTCACGTCAAGGCCGCGGAACTGGCGCTCGATGCCGGCAAGCATGTGCTTTGCGAAAAGCCGCTGGGCGTTTCGGTCGAGGAGGTCGAAGGCTTGCGGGCCACGCTCGACAAGAGCGGCAAGGTGCTTCAGGTCGGCCATATGAAGCGCTTCGATCCCGGCATCCAGGCGGCCAAGGCTTTCGTCGACGACGAAATGGGCGAGCGGCTGGCGTTCAAGGGCTGGTACTGCGACAGCACCCACCGCTACCCGATGACCGATGCGGTGCAACCGCTGATCATCACCAGCGCCAAGGCGCGCAAGCCTGCCGTCAATCCCAAGGCGGATCTGCGCCAATACTACATGCTGGCGCATGGCAGCCATCTCCTCGATACGGCGCGCCATCTGCACAGGCCGATCGAGGCGGTCGAGGCCCGGCTCACCGAGCGCTATGGCGCCTATTGCTGGTTCATCACCACCATCTTCGCCGACGGCACGATCGGCCATCTCGACCTGACGGTCGCCGTGCGCATGGACTGGCACGAAGGGTTCCAGATCTATGGCCAGAACGGCAGCGTTCTCGCGAAGACGTATAACCCCTGGTACTACAAGAGCAGCGAGGTCGACATTTTCCGCGAGGCCGATGGCAGTTGGCATCGGACGCTTGGCGCGGATGGCCACTTCTATCGCCGCCAGCTCGAAGGCTTTGCCGATGTCGTGCTGAATGGCGCGCCGATGATCGGCGCCGGCATCGAGGACGGCATCGCCTCGGTCAGGGGCATGGCGGCCATCGCCCGCTCGGCCGCTGCCGGCGGCCGCGCCGTCCGTCTGGCCGATGTCGACGGGGTGGTGTGATGCAGCTTGGGATTTTCGCCAAGACCTTCGCCACCACCGGCGCTCTGCCGGTGCTGCGCGCGGTGGCGGACGGCGGCTACACGGCGGCGCAGTTCAACATGGCGTGCCTTGGACTGCCGTCGATGCCGGACAGCATTGAGCTCGGCGCGGCCCGGTCCGTCGCTGAGGCGAGCGGTGAAACCGGGGTTTCGATCGCGGCGGTTTCGGGAACCTACAACATGATCCACCCGGATCGCTCGGTTCGGATCCAGGGACTCGCCCGGCTTGAGGTCCTGGCCGCGTCATGCGCCGATATGGGCACCCGTCTGATCACGCTGTGCACCGGCACAAGGGATGCGCAGGATCAGTGGCGCTGGCATCCCGACAATGCGAGCGAGGCAGCATGGAGCGATCTGCGGATGGACATGGAAGCGGCGATTGCGATTGCCGAGCGCTTCGACATCGAGCTTGGCATCGAACCGGAACTGGCCAATGTCGTCTCCAACGCCCGGGCCGCACGCCGCCTGCTGGACGAAATGAACAGCACGCGGCTGCGCATCGTGCTCGACCCGGCCAATCTGTTCGAAGTGGCCGACAGCGCGGAGCGCCATCGCCTGATCGACGAGGCCGTCGGCTTGCTGGCGGGTGAAATCGGCCTAGCCCATGCCAAGGACCGCCATGCCGATGGCAGTTTTGCCGCAGCCGGAAAGGGCGTGGTCGACTTCCCGCATTTCATCGGCCGCCTGAAAGCCGCTGGCTTCGACGGACCCCTGATCACGCATGGCCTGACAGAGGCCGAGGCGCCCGGCGTGGGCGCCTTTCTGCGCACCGTGCTGGAAGCGAGCGACGACACGTGAAAAAGACCTTCAGCCGAGATGGCGTCGACCTTGCCTACCGGGACGTCGGCGTCGGCCTTTCCGTCATCTTCCAGCATGGGCTGGGCGGCGACGAGACGCAGGTCGCCGACGTGTTTCCCGACCTGCCGCAGACACGGCGGGTGACGCTCGAATGCCGTGGCCAGGGTGGATCCGGCTACGGGCCGGTCGAGCGGCTTTCGATCGCGACGTTTGCCGAGGACGTCGATGCACTGGCCGACGATCTCGGCCTCGGCCCGGCCGTCGTCGGCGGCATCTCGATGGGCGCGGCGCTGGCGCTTCGCCTGGCGGTGCACAGGCCGGCGCGGGTGCGGGCGCTGGTGCTCGCCCGGCCTGCGTGGGTATCCCAGGCTGCACCGGCCAATATGAGGCCCTATGCCGTGGTCGGCGATCTCTTGATGCGGCATTCGCCCCAAGACGCAAGGCGTCTGTTCGATGACAGCGCTGTTGCCGGCGAACTGGCCAGATTGGCGCCGGACAATCTCGGCAGCCTGCAAGGCTTCTTCACTCGCCCGGACCCGGTTCTGTTCGGCAGGCTGCTTTCGGCGATCGCCGGCGATGGTCCCGGCGTGAGCGAGGCGGACATCCGCGCTATCGCGGTGCCGACTCTTGTCATCGGCCATGACCATGACCTCGTCCATCGACTGGACGACGCACAGACGCTGGCCGGACTCATTCCGTCGGCCCGGCTTTGCACCATCACAGCCAAATCGCAGGATCGCGCCGCCTACCGGCTGGAATTCCGCGCCTGTCTTTCGGAATTCCTGGAACCGCTCGCATGACCGACAAAACGACGGATGAGACCATCGCCGTGGTCGAGATCGGCGGCACGTCGGTCAAGGTTGGCTTTGCCGATCGCGGCCACCCGGTGGATTTCGCCCGCACCTACCCGACCGCGCAACTGCGCAAGGGCGCGCCTGTGGCGGGGTTGGCCGATGCGGTCACCGCAGCCTGCCGCGATGCCGGGCTCAAACCTGCACGGGTCGTTGCGACGGTGCCTGGGTTCATCGACCGCGACTTCGACACGGTGCTGCACACGGCCAACATTCCCGAACTGAACGGTATCCGGCTGGGTACGGAACTGGCATCGCGGCTCCGCGTTCCCGTGCGGCTCGAATGCGACGTCGTGCTGCAATTGCTGGGCGAAAGCGTTGCCGGCGCGGTGAAGCGGCAAAAGGAGGTGCTGGCGGTCTATCTCGGCACCGGCATCGGTGCGGCCTATCTCGGCAAGGACGGCATTTTCAGGGGCGGCGGCTGGGCGCTGGAAATCGGCCATATGCCGATCTACCGGCCTGACGAAAGCGGACCGCCAAACCGGGTCGAGACCTACGCCTCAGGGGCAACGCTTGTCGATCTCGCGACAGACTACGATATCCCGGTGGCCGATCTGTTTTCGGCGGCCGGGCAGCCGCCATCGCTGCGCGAATGGCTCGATGAGATCGTCTGGCAGCAGGCGGTGACCGTCGCAACGGCAGCAGCCCTGTTTTCCCCGCAGACGATCCTGATCGGCGGCGGTATCGTCGACATGAAGGCCTATCCCCGCAAGGCGCTCAAGCAGCGCATCGCGGAGAGCCTGCCGCATTCGCTTGTTGTAGAGCCTCTGGACATACGCTGGGCGGCCCTGGGCTGGCAGGCGGCGATCCACGGCGCGGTGCTGCTCGGTACGGTATGATCGCCGTGGTTGCTGTCGGCGAAGGATTACTTGATCGTCTTCCCGTCCGCCCCAAACCGGTATGTCTTACCCGGCTCCGGCGTTGCATACAGCGTCGCACCTGGCTCGGCGTCGTAGACACCGAAAATGCGGACCGTGATCAGCCCGGCCTTTTCGCAGTCGAGATAGAGGTTGGTGTCGGCGCCGAGATGTTCGGCATGCACCACCGTTCCCTTCCACGCGCCGGACCTTGGATCCACGGTCAGATGCTCCGGCCGCACGCCGATCGTCTTGGCCGTCTCGCCCAATCTGGCGCCGTCGATGAAATTCATCTTCGGCGAGCCGATAAAGCCGGCGACGAACTCGTTTGCCGGCGAATTGTAAAGCTCCATCGGGCCGCCGATCTGCTCGATCTGGCCGGCGTTGAGCACGACGATCTTGTCGGCCAGCGTCATGGCCTCGACCTGATCATGGGTGACGTAGATCATCGTCGCCTTCAGCCGCCGGTGCAGCTGCGCGATCTCGAGCCGCGTGTTGACGCGCAGCGCTGCATCGAGGTTCGACAAGGGCTCGTCGAAGAGAAACAGTTTTGGCTCACGCACCACGGCGCGGCCGATGGCGACGCGCTGGCGCTGGCCGCCCGACAGTTCCGCCGGCCGCCGCTCGAGATACGGTTCCAGCGACAGCATCGACGAGGCGACGCCGATGCGGCGTTCGATCTCCGGGGCGGGCGTGCCGGCCTGCTTGAGGCCGAGGCCCATATTGTTCTTCACCGTCAGATGCGGGTAGAGCGCGTACGTCTGGAACACCATGGCGATGCCGCGTTTTGCCGGGGGCGTGGCCGAGACATCGGCGCCGTCGATCACCACCCTGCCGGAGGTCGAATCCTCCAGCCCGGCGATGACCCTGAGCAAGGTTGACTTGCCGCAGCCAGATGGGCCGACGAAGACGACGAATTCGCCGTCGGTCACTTCGAGGTTGATGCCTTTCAGCACCTCGACCGGCCCGAAGGCCTTCTTCACATTCTCGATTACCAGCGAGCCCACGGCTTCGTCCTTGTTCTAGAGTTTGCCCTACTAGAGCTTAACTGGGGCGCCGCTGCGCACGCTCTCATCGGCGGCAAGGCAGACGGCGAGCGATTTCACCGCGTCGTCCAGGTGGCGGGTCAGGTCGATGTCTTCCCGGATCGCCTTCAGCACGAAGGCCTGTTCGAGGTCGCAGAGGTCCTGGTGGCCGGGTTCGCCGTCCATCGACAGCATCTCGTCCGGCCTGGCGAACTTGCCGTCCGCACCCGTCGCAGCGCTGTGCAGGCGGATGGTCGAGGTCTTGGTGTGGGTGTCGATGTCGTCCGACTTCACACCTTCCTTCATGACGATCGACACGCAGCCATTGGGCGACATCACGTCCTTCACGAAGAACGCCGTTTCCGAAATCATCGGTCCCCAGGCAGCTTCGTACCAGCCGACCGAGCCGTCGTCGAACAGCACCTGGAGATGGCCGTAATTGTACATTGTCGGCGCGATCTCCTCGGTCAGCCGCAGCCCCATGCCGCGCACCTCGACCGGCCTGGCGTCGGTGATCTGCAGCATCACGTCGAGATAGTGCACGCCGCAATCAACGATCGGCGACGTCGTCTGCATCAACTGCTTGTGCGTCTGCCAGGTCGGGCCTGACGATTGCTGGTTGAGGTTCATGCGAAACACGTAAGGGCCGCCGAGCTTGCGCGCCTCGGCGATCAGCCTGACCCAGGACGGGTGGTGGCGCAGGATGTAGCCGATCACCAATTTTCGGCCGTTGGCCTTGGCCGCGGCGACGACGCGCTTGGCGTCCGCCACCGTCGTTGCGAGCGGCTTCTCGACGAAGACGTGGCAGCCGGCCTCGAATGCCTTCACCGCATAGTCGGCATGGCTGTCGGAATAGGTGGCGATGCAGGCGACATCCGGCTTTTCATCGCGCAACGCGTCGTCGAAGGAACGACGGATGTCATAGCCCGACAGTCCTTCCGGCAATGGCACGTCGGAGCGGTTGATGAGTGCCGCGATCTCGAAGCCCGGATTAGTGTGGTAGGCCAGCGCATGGCTACGCCCCATATTACCGAGGCCTGCGACGACGACGCGAAGGGGCGATTTAGAGGTCACCTAACTACTCCAGATGTTCCAGTTGTTCCTTCTGAGAGGGTGTCACCCCACCCGGCGCTTCGCGCCGACCTCCCCATCGAGGGGAGGTAGGACGTTGGCGCGAACACCCTCACTGCCAAAGAAGCTTCTCCGAAAGTCGCCCTTTGGCGGTCGTGAATGAAGCCACGACCTTTTACCTCCCCTTGATGGGGAGGTCGGCGCGCAGCGCCGGGTGGGGTGAAGGCTCCAGCAGAGATTTGTAGGGCTCCGCTCACTTGACGGCTCCGGATGTGATGCCGCGGATCAGCTGCCGCGAGAAGATGACGTAGAGGGTCAGCACCGGCATGATCGCCAGCGAGAGTGCGGCCAGGATGGCGTTCCAGTTGGTGACGAACTGGCCGAGGAACAACTGCGCGCCGAGCGTCACCGTCTTGGTCTCTTCCGACGGCGCCAGGATCAGTGGGAACCACAGATCGTTCCAGATCGGGATCATGGTGAAGACGGCGACCGTCGCCATCGAGGGCCGCACCAGCGGCAGCACCAGCCGGAAGAAGATGGTGTATTCCGACAGGCCGTCGATCCGGCCGGCATTCTTCAGATCGTCGGACACCTGCTTCATGAATTCCGACAGGATGAAGACGGCCAGCGGCAGCCCCTGCGCGGTGTAGACCAGGATCAGCGCCGTCAGCGTGTTGACCAGCCCGCTCGCCACCATCAATTGCAGGATGGCGACGGTGCCGAGCCGGATCGGGATCATGATGCCGAGCGCGAGGTAAAGCCCCATCAGCGTGTTGCCGCGGAAGCGGTATTCCGACAGCGCGAACGCCGCCATCGCGCCGAACAGAAGCACGAAGAACAGCGAGGCGACGGTGACGACGAGGCTGTTCTGAAAATAGTGGATGAAGTCGCCCTGCCCGATCACGGTGGTATATCCGATCAGGTCGAAGGTCTTTGGCGTCGGCGGCGTCAGCGGTTCGCTGAAGATGCCGGCGCGGGACTTGAACGAATTCATGATGACCAGGATCACCGGAAACAGCGCGATCGCCGTGTAGGTCAGCAGGATCGCGTGGGCGCCGATGGTGCGGGGCAGCGAACGAGTGGCGGTGCTCATTGGAAGGTCTCCTGACGAGCCAAGGCAGGCGAGGTTGGCGCCAAGGCACCCCCCTCTGTCCTGCCGGACATCTCCCCAGCAAGGGGGGAGATCAGATGCCGCGACTGCTTTCGCCAATCGCCAACGTTGCAAGACGAGCGGCAAGGCCAGAGCTGCCAATCTCCCCCCTTGCGGGGGAGATGGCCGGCAGGCCAGAGGGGGGTGTTCAAGCTCGACATCTCGCCCCTCTAAAACTGGTAGCGACGCAGGCGCGTCTGGACGAGGAAGAGGTAGACGCAGACGCCGCCGAGGATGATCAGGAACATCATCGTGGCGATCGCCGCGCCCATATTGGGATCGCCGGTCTGCAGCTGAAAGCCGAAGAAGGCGCGGTAGAGGAAAGTGCCCAGAATATCGGTCGAATAGTTCGGGCCGGCGAGCGCCCCTTGCGCGGTGTAGATCAGGTCGAAGGCGTTGAAATTGCCGACGAAGGTCAGGATCGAGATGATGCCGATCGACGGCAGGATCAGCGGCAGCTTGATCTTCCAGAACTGCGACATGCCGGTGATGCCGTCACATTCGGCCGCCTCGATCACCTCTTCGGGGATCGACAAAAGGGCTGCATAGATCAGCATCATCGGGATGCCGACGAACTGCCACACCGAGATCAGGCTGAGCGCGGTCAGCGCATATCGCTCCTTGCCCAGCCAAGGCGTGAACAGGCTTTTCAAGCCGACCAGGTCCATCAGATGCGGCGCCACGCCCCATAACGGCGACAGGATCAGTTTCCAGGCGAAGCCGACGATGACGAAGGACAGGATGGTCGGCACGAAGATCGCGGTGCGGTAGAAGGCGGCGAATCTCAGCCTCGGGCTGGACAGCAATGCCGCTAGCATGACACCGATCGGGTTCTGCACCACCATGTGGATGATGAAGAACCAGGTATTGTTCCGCAGCGCGTTCCAGAAGCCGACCGACCAGTTGGGGTCGCCGAACAACGTACGGAAATTAGTGAAACCGACGAACACCTGATGCTGATCGACATTGCGGAACAGCGACAGCTGCAGCGTGCCGGCGAGCGGCAGGATCATGATCGCCGTATAGACCAGCAGCGCCGGCGCCAGGAAGACGCCGATATGCCAGCGGAACGGTCGTTTCGGTCGTGTTTGTGCGGCCATGAGTGCGGTCCCCGCCGAGGTTTAGCAATGCCTTCGACGGCAGCGCTGCCCCCTCACCCTTACCCTCTCCCCGTGAAGGACGGGGAGAGGGGGCGCCTGCGTTTCGGCTGATCCTTCTCCCCGTCACTATACGGGGAGAAGGTGCCGGCAGGCGGATGAGGGGCGGCGCCGTCGTTCGCAGTCGATGATGCTATCGAAAAACGCAGGGCCGTCCACTTGGGGCCCTGTCTGTCTCTGAGCTTACTTGCCCGGCTTGTACCAGCTGTCGAGGCCGTCCTGCAGCTTCTTGGCGGCAGCTTCCGGCGTGTCGGTGCCGTTGATAACGTTGGCCGATTCAACCCAGGTTTCGTTCTCGAGGTTCGGCGTGCCGCGCGACAGGATCTGGTAGGTCGAGCGGATCGTCGACTTGCACTTGTCGCGCCAGGAGACGAATTCCTGCGCCAGCGGGTCTTCCATCTTCACCGGGGTGGAATTCAGGCTGAAGAAGCCCGGCAAAGCGTTGGCGTAGATGGTGGCGAAGTCCGGCGAGGCGACCCAGGACAGGAAGGTCTTGGCCGCGTCGGCATTCTTCGACGCCGCATTCAGGCCCATGCCGATATCGGTATGGTCGGAGATGTAGCAGGTGTCGCCGGCCTTCTCGACCGGCGGCGGGAAGGCGCCCATCTTGAACTGCGCCTGGGTGTTGAACAGGCCGATCTCCCACGATCCCGCCGGGTAGATGGCGGCGCGGCCAAGCGTGAACAGGTTCTGGCTGTCCGGATAGGTCTGGGCCTCGAAGCCGTCGCCGAGATAAGGCTTCCACCTGGCCAGTTCCTCATAGGGAGCAACCCAGTCCTTGTCGGTCAGCTTCTGGTCGCCCTTGATCAGCGCTGCGCGGCCCTCTTCGCCCTTCCAGTAGTTCGGACCGATGTTCTGATAGCCCATGGTCGCGGCTTCCCAGAGATCCTTGGTGCCCATGGCCATCGGGATGTAGGTGCCGTCGGCCTTGATCTTGTCGAGCGCGGCGAAGAACTCGTCACGCGTCGTCGGCACCTTGAGGCCGAGCTTGTCGAAGGCGTCCTTGTTGTAGATGAAGCCGTGAATGACCGAGGCCATCGGCACGCAGAAGCTCGCCTTGCCGTCGTCGGTCTGCCAGGCGGCCTTGGCAACGGGCGAAAAGTTTTCCATGCCGGGCAGCGCCGACAGGTCGGCAAGGTTGCCCTTCTTGAACAGTTCGAGCGACTTGTCGAACGGGCGGCAGGTGATCAGGTCGCCAGCCGAGCCGGCGGCGAGCTTGGCGCCGAGTGCGGCGTCATACTCGGTCGGCGCCGACGGTGCGAACACCACTTTGATGCCCGGGTTCTTGGCCTCAAAAGCCGGGATCAGCTTGTCCTTCCAGATGGCAAGGTCGTCGCCGCGCCAGCTTTCGATATTGAGCGTTACGTCATCGGCGTGAGCCAACCCGGCGGTGCCGAGAATGCTGGTGCCGAGAAGCAGTGCCGTCAGTAATTTCGTTGTCATGCTAGTCTCCCTGTTGACCTTTTTCAGGTTCGGTTTTGAGAACAGGGGCCTTCGCGCCCTTGTTCCCCTCGATCGCGGAAAGGGCTGGCCGCAGCTTCTGGCCGGTCCCTTCCAGTATCTTCTCGGCCGCAACGGCGTTGGCAGCGCCGGCGGCGAGCAGAATGGCTGTCTTGACGACGCCGCCGCTCGCTTCGAGCAGCCGCACGGCGTCTTGCCGGTCGCGGCCGCTGATAGCGGCGACGATGCGAGCCGCGCGGTCGCGCAGCTTGATGTTGTCGGCGGTGAGATTGACCATGTAGCCGTCATGGACATGGCCGAGATGAATGGCGGTAAGCGTCGACAGCATGTTGAGCGCGATCTTCTGGGCAGTGCCGGCGCCCATGCGCGTCGAGCCGGCAATCACCTCCGGTGGCGTCTCGAGCAGGATGGCGACGTCGGCCAGCCTGAGCAGGGGCGTGTCCTTGTTGTTGGCAATGGCGATGGTTGCCGCGCCCCGGCTGCGCGCATCCTTCAGCGCCTGCACCGCATAGGGCGTCGAGCCGCTGGCCGAAATCGCGATCAGGCAGTCGCCCTTGCCGATGCCGGCGCCGGCAATTGCCGTCGAGGCTTCGTCGGTGTCGTCTTCCGGTCCGCCGGCCAGGGTCTTGAAAGCGTCGTCGCCACCGGCGATGAGGATGGCGATGCGTTCGCGCTTGATGCCGAAGGTGCCGGGCAACTCCAGCGCGTCGGCCAGCGCCATCAGGCCGGAGCTGCCGGCCGCAGCATAGGCGAGCTTGCCGCCGCCGTTCAGCCGCCCGGCGATGATTTCGGCTGCGGCGGCGATGGCGGGAATGGCGTCGCGCACAGCCTTGGCGGCCTCGATCTGCGCATTGACCAAAGAAGAAAGGATGGCGTCCGGGGCCTGGATGTCCAGTCCCTCGGCATTGCTGTGAAGCGCTTCGGTGCGCGGTTCGGCCATCCCTGTCCCTCCGATGGAAGAACAATACCAAAAAAATACCACTTGTCCACACGCATTAACGAAATTGCGAACTGGAAAGCGTTGAGCCGGCAAAATTCCCGGATTTTTCAACCTGATACGCCTTAATCTTTTTGAAACGGAAATTAATCCCTTGGCTATTGGTATTTTATTGGTATTATCCGCCCGGAGGAGACATCGCGTGAAATTCGTGCTCGGTATCGACGGCGGCGGCACCAGCTGCAGGGCAGCCCTTGCGACAGGCGATGGCGTTGTCGTTGGCCGTGCCAAAAGCGGCGCCGCCAACATCCGCACCGATCTCACCGGCGCTCGCACCCACATCGTCGAGGCTGCTCGTCAGGCCTTCATCGCCGCCGGGCAAGATCCGGACCTGATCCCGCAGACACCAGCCATTCTCGGCCTTGCCGGCGCCAATGTCGGCACCTACCGCCAGCAGCTTGAAGCAATCCTCCCGTTCAGCATCAGCCGCGTCGAGACGGACGCCGAGATCGCGCTCGAAGGGGCAGTCGGCTCTGGTGACGGCGCCATGGCCATCCTCGGCACCGGCACCGCCTATATGGCGCGCAAGGGCGGCACGTCGCGCGCCATCGGCGGCTGGGGCTTTCAGGTCGGTGATCAAGGCAGCGGCGCCCGGATCGGCCGCGACCTGCTGGAGCAGACGCTGCTCGCCCATGACGGCGTCCGGCCGCGCTCAGCCCTGACCGACAGCATGATGGCCATTTTCCGCAACAATCCCGAAGACGTGGTCGAGTTCACCACCAATGCCAAGCCCGGCGATTTCGGCGGCTTCGCGCCCAAGGTTTTCGAGCATGCCGAGAAGGGCGACAGCGTCGCCAACTGGATCGTGGACAAGTCGGTTGCCGATGTCGAGGCGTCGCTCCACGCGCTCGACCTCTCTGATGACGCCCCGCTCTGCCTGCTCGGCGGGCTGGCGCCGCTCTATGGGCCGCGCCTTTCTCAGCGCTACCAGGCGCTGCTGAAAGCGCCGCTCGACGATGCGCTGGGCGGCGCCGTGCAGATGGCGGCCCGCATCTTCGTCAAAGCGGAGGCGACGCGATGAGCGATGCCGCCGACCAGATCTTCGCCACGCTGAGGCAGTCGTCGCAGAGCGGCGCCCCGCTCTACCTGCAGCTCAGGAAAAGCATCGAGGACGCCGTCAATCGCGGCCTGATCGGGCCGGGCGATGCGCTGCCTTCCGAGCGCGACATCGCCACCAAGGCCGACATTTCGCGCGTCACCGTCCGCAAGGCGGTGCAGGACCTGGTCAAGGGCGGCATCCTCGTGCAGCGCCACGGCTCCGGCACCTTCGTGGCGCCGCGCATGGAGCGCGTCGAGCAGTCGCTGTCCAGGCTCACTTCATTCACCGAGGACATGGCAAGGCGCGGCATGGCGGTGCGTTCAGCCTGGCTCGACCGCGACCTCTACCCGCCCTCGCCCGACGAGATGATGGTGCTCGGCCTGTCCTCGAACGAGCTGGTGGCGCGCGTGGCGCGCCTGCGCATCGCAAACGACACGCCGCTGGCCATCGAGCGCGCCTCGTTGTCGGCCAGCGTGCTGCCGGATCCGGCCGGGATAGGCTCGTCACTCTATGCGGCGCTGCAACTGACCGGTAACCGGCCGGTGCGGGCGGTGCAGCGCATATCGGCCGCCAATCTCGGCGACGCCGATGCGCGTCTGCTCGAAGTGCCATCCGGCATTGCCGGCCTGCACATCGAACGCATTTCCTATCTCGCGAGCGGCAAGGTGATCGAGTTCACCCGCTCCATCTACCGCGGCGACGCCTATGATTTCGTCGCCGAACTGCGCCTGACAGGGCCGAGCGAAGAGGGCCGACCATGATCCCCAAGACCACCCATATGCGGCGCGAGATCGACGAAATTCCGCAAGCCGTCGCGCGTCTGCTCGATGGCTCGGCGGCGGTGCTGACCGAGGCCGGACGCGGCATTCGCGAGCGCGATCCGAGCTTCGTCGTTACCGTCGCGCGCGGTTCGTCCGACCATGCCGCCACCTTCATGAAATATGCCGTCGAACTGACCGCCGGCCTGGCCGTCGCTTCGGTCGGTCCATCGGTCGCCTCGATCTACGGCGCCAAGCTCAAGCTCGCCGGTTCGGCTTGCCTCGCCATCTCGCAATCCGGCAAAAGCCCTGATATCGTCGCCCTGGCCGAGACGGCACGAGCCGGCGGTGCGCTCACCGTCGCCATCACCAACACCGCCGATTCGCCGCTGGCGCGGGCTTCGGATTTTGCCATCGACATTCTGGCCGGCCCCGAGCGCAGCGTCGCGGCGACCAAGACATTCGTCAATTCGGCGGTCGCCGGCCTGGCGCTGATGGCGCATTGCACCGGCGACGACAGACTGCTGGCCGCCCTTGCCCGCCTGCCCGAGCATTTCAGCAAGGCGATCGCCTGCGACTGGATGGCGCTGGCCGGCGCATTGGAGACGCCGCAATCGCTGTTCATCCTAGGCCGTGGCCCGTCGGCGGCGATGGCCAACGAGGCGGCGCTGAAATTCAAGGAGACCTGCGGCATGCATGCAGAGGCCTATAGCGCCGCCGAAGTCATGCACGGCCCGCTGGCCCTGGTCGGGCCAGGCTTCCCGGTGCTGGCGCTCGCCGCCCGCGATGCCTCCGAGCCGTCCGTGGCAGAGGCTGCCGACAACCTTGCCGGCAAGGGTGCAGCCGTTTTTGTAACCTCGGACAAAGCCAAGAGCGCGGCGCGGCTGCCGCATGTCGCCACCGGTCATCCCTTGACTGACCCGCTGACGCTGATCGTCTCCTTCTACGGCTTCGTCGAAGCCTTCGCCCGCCATCGCGGCCTCGATCCGGATGTACCGCGCAATCTGCGCAAGGTGACGGAAACCGTATGAGCGACCGTTTTGCCCTGACTGGCGCCCGAATTTTCGATGGCGACGACTGGCATGACAACGCCGCCCTTGTCGTGCACGGCGATGTGGTCGAAGGCATTCATCCCGTCGGCGCCATTCCGTCGGGCGTTGCCCGCATCGACGCCGGGGGCGGCATGCTGGTGCCGGGTTTTGTCGACCTGCAGGTCAATGGCGGCGGCGGCGTCATGCTCAACGACCATCCCGATGTCGCCTCGCTGGCAACAATCTGCCGGGCGCATGCGCCGTTCGGCACGACCGCACTGCTGCCGACGCTGATCACAGATACGCCTGACATCACCGCCGCGGCCATTGCCGCCGGCACCGGGGCGGCACGGCAAAAACTGCCGGGATTTCTCGGCTTGCATCTCGAAGGGCCGCATCTCTCCGTCGCCCGCAAGGGCGCGCATGAACCGGCGCTGATCCGGCCGATGACGGATGCGGATGAAGCGGCGCTGGTCGCGGCACGCAAAAACCTGCCGGTGCTGCTGACGACGATAGCGCCTGAATCCGTCGAGCCTGCCCGCGTTGCGGCCTTGGCCAAGGCCGGTGTGATTGTCAGCCTCGGCCATTCCGACACCGGCTACGCCACGGCCAGAGCCTTTGCCGATGCCGGCGCCAGCGTGGTCACACATCTGTTCAACGCCATGAGCCAGATCGGCAACCGTGAGCCGGGGCTGGCGGGTGCGGCCATCGACATAGGCAGTCTGTCGGCCGGGATCATCGCCGACGGCATCCATGTCGATCCCGCCACCATGGCAATCGCGCTGCGCGCCAAGCAGGGGCCGGGCAGGATCGTGCTGGTCACCGACGCCATGGCGACGATCGGCACCGACATGACATCGTTCACCCTCAACGGCCGCATCATCTATCGCAAGGATGGCAGTCTGCGGCTGGCCGACGGCACGCTGGCCGGCGCCGATCTCGATATGATCTCGGCGGTTCGCTACGTCCACCGGATCGTCGGGCTGGACCTGTCGGAAGCGTTGCGCATGGCCTCGCTCTATCCGGCGCAGGCGGTCCGCCAGGCCCACCGGATCGGCCGCTTCGCCAATGGCACGGCTGCCGATATCGTCGCTCTGTCGGACGCCCTCGACGTCACCGGTGCGTGGATTGGCGGCGACAAGGTTTTTGCAGGCGCGGGAAGTTCGCGCTAAAGTCCACTTATGCATGATGTCGACTGCGTTGTCGCTGGCGCCGGTGTTGTCGGCCTCGCCATTGCCCGCGCGCTGGCGCTGTCGGGCCGCGAGGTGCTGGTGGTCGAGAAGGCCGCAGCCATCGGCACGGGCACCAGTTCGCGCAATTCGGAAGTCATCCATGCCGGGCTTCATTATACGCCGGGCAGCCTGAAGGCCCGTCTCTGCGTCAACGGCCGCGAGCGTCTCTATGCCTATTGCCGCGAGCACGACGTCGCCCATCATCGCACCGGCAAACTGATCGTTGCCGTCGAACCCGACCAGTTGGACAAACTGCAGGCGATCCAGATCAACGCGGCGCAATGCGGAGTCGGTGACCTCAAGCTTTTGACGCGCGCAGAGGCCGAAAGCCTGGAACCGGCGCTGAGCTGCGCCGGCGCGCTGCTGTCGCCGTCAACCGGCATCGTCGACAGCCAGGCGCTGATGCTGTCATTGCGTGGAGACGCGGAAGCGGCCGGCGCATCTTTCGCCTTGCTCACCGTTGTCTCAGGCGCGAGCATCGAAGCGGACGGCATCCGGATCGACACGCGCGACGCCGATGGCGAGGGTTTCACCTTGAAGACCGGCGCCTTCATCAACGCCGCCGGCCTCGACGCGCAGGCGCTCGCCGGCCGCATCGAAGGCCTCCCGCAAGACCGTGTTCCGCCGCTGTGGCTGGCGCGCGGCAATTATTTCGCGCTTTCCGGCCGCTCGCCCTTTTCGCGGCTGATCTATCCGGTGCCGGTCCATGGCGGCCTCGGCGTGCATCTGACCCTCGACATGTCGGGGAGCGCGCGCTTTGGCCCGGATGTCGAATGGATCGATCGCGTCGACTATACCGTCGATCCCGCACGAGGCGCTGCCTTCTACGACGAAATCAGGCGCTACTGGTCCGGCCTGGCGGACGGCGCCCTGCAACCGGCCTATGCCGGCGTCAGGCCGAAACTGTCCGGTCCGGGCCAGCCGCCCGCCGACTTCGTCATCCAGGGACCGGCTGACCACGGGGGCGGTCAGATCGTCAATCTGTTCGGCATCGAGAGCCCTGGCCTTACCGCCAGCCTCGCCATGGCAGAGCATGTCGTTGGGCTTTTATATCCGCAATGACGGACGTTTCCTGAAACGTCGGGCAGGCGCATACCATGAAACCTTTTGATATGGAGGTCGTTGTCGGGGCATATGTCCGAGGCAAAACCCAAATCGGAACCGACCGACGGTGTCGGAGCGCGCGATGCCACGAAGTCGCGCCGGGAAAAGCCGTCACGGCAAACGCGCGGAGATGGACCGCGCGAGGACACGCCGCGCGAGAAAAAAGCATCGACAGTGGAAGCCGCCTCCGAGCCCGTTGGCGAGGCTGCGCCGCCGCCGGATGCCGTCGAACCCGATCCCAAGCTGACGCCTGAGCAGGCCGAGCAGGCGCGCAAGAAATATCTGCTGCGGCGTTTCTGGATCAGCGGGCGCGGCTATTGGGGGAGGCATGGCGACAAGCTCGCCTGGCCTTTGACGATCGGAGTGCTGCTGCTGATCTGCATCAACATCGGTTTCCAGTATGGCATCAATGTCTGGAACCGCTCGATGTTCGATGCCCTCGAGCAGCGCAACGCCCGCACGGTCTATCTCCTCAGCGCCGTATTCGTGCCGCTGGTGATCTGCAGCGGCAGCCTTGTCGTCGCGCAGGTCTACCTGCGCATGACGATCCAGCGCCGCTGGCGTTCCTGGCTGACCACCGGGGTGGTCGCGCGCTGGCTGGCAAACGGCCGCTACTACCAGCTGAACCTCGTGGGCGGCGACCACCAGAACCCCGAGGCCCGCATGACCGAGGACCTGCGCATCGCCACCGAGTCGCCGGTCGATTTCACCGCCGGCGTCCTCAACGCGTTCCTGTCGGCCTCGACCTTTATCGTCGTGCTGTGGACCATCGGCGGCGCGCTCACCCTGCCGATCGGCGGCGAGAGCATCACCATTCCCGGCTTTCTGGTCATCACCGCGATCATCTATGCCGCCATCACCTCGACCTCGATGGTGGTCATCGGCCGCGATTTCGTCCAGCTCTCCGAGCGGAAGAACCAGGCGGAGGCCGAACTGCGCTACACGCTGACGCGCGTGCGCGAAAACGGCGAGAGCATCGCCTTGCTGGGAGGCGAGGACGAGGAGCGCAGCGGCATCGACAGAAATTTCGGCCACGTGCTGAGGCAATGGGCTCTGCTGACCGGACAGCACATGCGCACGGCGGCGGTGTCGCAGGGATCGAGCCTGTTTGCGCCGGTCGTGCCGATCCTTTTGTGCGCGCCAAAATTCCTCGAAGGCTCGATGACGCTTGGCGAGGTGATGCAGGCGGCGTCTGCCTTTGGCATCGTGCAAGGCGCGTTCGGCTGGCTGGTCGACAACTATCCGCGCCTCGCCGACTGGAACGCCTCCGCGCGGCGCATTGCCTCGCTGATGATGTCGCTCGACGGGCTCGAGCGCGCCGAGCAGAGCGATGCGCTCGGACGCATCAACCGGGGCGAAGCGGAAGACGGCGCCATCCTCAGCCTCGACAATCTTTCCGTGACACTCGACGACGGCACCTCCGTGGTCAAGGAAACCGAGGTCGTGATCGAGCCGGGCGAGCGGGTGCTGGTTTCAGGCGAATCCGGTTCAGGCAAGTCGACGCTGGTGCGGGCCGTCGCGGGCCTGTGGCCATGGGGCGGCGGCAGCGTCAATTTCCACACCGACAGGCGCCTGTTCATGCTGCCGCAACGCCCCTACATCCCTTCCGGAACGCTTCGCCGCGCGGTCGCCTATCCCGCGGCGGCGGACAAGTGGACCATCAAGCAAATCAAGGCTGCCCTCGACAAGGTGGGGCTTGGCTATCTCACCGGCAGGATCAAGGAAGAGGCGCCATGGGACCAGACGCTGTCGGGCGGCGAAAAGCAACGCCTCGCCTTCGCGCGCCTGCTGCTGCATCGCCCCGATATCGTGGTGCTGGATGAAGCGACTTCGGCGCTCGACGAGAAGAGCCAGGACACGATGATGTTGACGGTGATCCGCGAACTGCCTGACGTCACCATCATCAGCGTGGCGCATCGTGCGGAGCTCGAAGCCTTCCACAGCCGCAAGATCACCCTGGAGCGGCGGGAGGGCGGCGCCAAGCTCGTCAGCGACGTCGACCTCATCCCGCGCAAGCGCAAACGCAGCCTGCTGAACCGCGCTTTGTGGGGTTCCAGCACTCGGGTGAAAAAGCCGCGCAGGTAAAAGGCGCCACTGCCGAACCGCGAACAGAGATGTCCAGGCGAAGCGCTTGGGCAAAGACATTAGCCGGCTATGGATTAGCCGTAGAGACCCTTGTAGGTCTCGCGCAGCAGGTTCTTCTGCACCTTGCCCATCGTGTTGCGCGGCAGCTCATCGAGAAGATCACCTGCTTCGGGTGCTTGTATTTGGCCAGCTGGCCGGCAATGGCGCCAACGATCTCGGCCCCGGTGATCCGCGATGCCGGCGCCCGCACCACGACAGCGGTGACGCCTTCGCCGAAATCGGGATGGGCAATTCCGATGACGGCACTTTCCAAGACGCCGGCAACGGCGTCGATCTCGCTCTCGATCTCCTTGGGATAGATGTTGTAGCCGCCGGAGATAATGAGATCCTTGCCGCGGCCGACGATGTGGACGTAGCCGTCCGCGTCGATGATGCCGAGGTCGCCGGTGATGAAGAAGCCGTCCTTGCGAAACTCCGCCTTGGTTTTTTCCGGCATGCGCCAATAGCCGGAAAAGACATTCGGACCTTTGACCTCGATCATGCCGACTTCACCCTGGCCAAGCGCATCGCCGCTGTCAGGGTCGGCGATGCGCAGCGAAACGCCGGGCAGCGGGAAGCCGACCGTGCCGGCCCGACGCTCGCCCTCATAGGGGTTCGACGTGTTCATGTTGGTCTCGGTCATGCCGTAGCGCTCGAGAATGGCGTGGCCGGTGCGCTCGCGCCAGGCCTTGTGCGTTTCGGCGAGCAGCGGCGCCGAGCCGGAAACGAACAGGCGGATGTTCTTCGCCGCCTGGGCATCCAGCCCGTCCTGCTGCAGGAGCCTGGTATAGAAGGTCGGCACCCCCATCATCACTGTCGCGCGGGGCAAGAGCGAGACGATGCGGCCGGCGTCGAATTTCCGCTCGAACAGCATCGAGGCGCCGGCCATCAGGGTGACGTTGGTGGCGACGAACAAGCCGTGCGTATGGAAGATCGGCAACGCGTGGATCAGCACGTCATCCCCGGTGAAACGCCATTGCTCGACCAGCACGCGCGCATTGGAGGCCAGGTTTTCATGGCTGAGCATGGCGCCCTTGGAGCGTCCGGTGGTGCCGGATGTGTAAAGGATTGCGGCCAGATCGTCCGGCCCGCGCGCCACGGCGTCGAAATCCGTGGGCTGTTGTGCCGCCAGTGCGGTCAGCGAGCCCTCACCATTGCTGCCAAGCGTGACGGTGGCAGCACCCGACGCCTGCGCCAACGGCGCGATAGCGCCGGCGCGGGCCGGGTCGCAGACGACCAGCCGCGGCTCGGCATCACCAAAGAAATAGCCGAGTTCGGCCAGCGTGTAGGCGGTGTTGAGCGGCAGGAAGACCGCGCCGGCGCGCAGGCAGGCGAGGTAGAGGAAAATGCATTCGGGGCTTTTTTCGACCTGCACGGCAACGCGGTCGCCCGGCTCGACGCCAAAATGCCTCAGCGCATGTGCCAGCTGTGCCGATTGCGCCAACATGTCGCCATAGGCGATCGCGCGTCCGTCATCGGTCGCCATCAGGATGCGCTCGGAGGCTGAAATCCGGCCGCGGAACGCGTCGAACAGGTGATTGGTCATGCGCATTCCCTAGAGATGATGCCGAAAAGTGTGAAGCGGTTTTTCGGAGGACATCATGCTCTATCCCTTTGATTTAGAGCCGGATGGCCTTGGAACAAAGGAAACGATTTCGCCTCCGTCCGGCAAAAACGTGAAATCGGGTTTGCCGCCGATCAGATGAAGGCAAGCGGACTTGGATAACGGGCGATTTTGGATAGCGGGCGGATTTTGGATAGCGGACCGGAAGCGCTTCTATCTGCGGCTGCGCAGCGCCTTGGTGGCGCTCACGCGTGGATCGCCGCTGTCGTTGAAGCGCTCCATGCACATGGCTGCCGTCAGACGGTAGTGGCTGAGGAGGGCTTCAACGGCGCCATCGGCATCGCCATCCACCGTGCGCTCCGCAATCAGCCGATGTTCACTGATTTCGTCGCGCTCGCTGCCGTCCTGGGAGATCAGCCGGTAACGGGAGGCCTGATCCGAAAGCTGGTCGCAAAAGCCGGTCAGCCAATGCGAGCGGCAGCCTGCGATCAGTGCCCGATGGAAGGCGCGGTGCAGCTTTTCCCATTCCGGATTGTTCGAGGACGGATCCTCCGGCAAGCGGCGCGGGGCACGCGCCAGGCGATGCAAGGCCAGCACGAGCTGCTCTTCCCATTCGCCGGTGCGGTTGGCAATGGATTCACGCAGCGCCCGCTCTTCCAGCCAGCAGCGGGTGCGCGTCAATTCCTCGAGTTCCGGGGCACTGACCGGCATGATGAAGAAACCGCGCTGGTCGTGGCGGCCGAGCAGGCCTTCCGAAGCAAGTCGGTTGAGGGCCTCGCGAACCGGTGAGGCGCCGGCGCCGTAACGGGAAACCACCCATTCGACACGAAGCTTGCTTTCACTTTCAAACACGCCGCGCAGGAGATCGTCGCGAAGCTGTTGATAGACCGTACTAGCGAGTGTGCTCTTGGGTCCCGCGCCTTCGCTCACATCGGCAGATCCGTAGGTCAATACGACTCCTGTAGCTCTCCCATGCTCCGCTAGCCCGTTCGCGAAGCAAACGATTTCCCCTGTAAATTTACTGTAACTCCTAAGGCATCCGCCCCTCAAGCGAAAGATCACGATATTCGACTTAAAGAGGAAGGTTGACCGCATCTTATCCGCCGGAAGTAACTAAAATCGTGAAAAACTTGTTCTTCTGAAGAAAGTTTGTCTGCCAGCATGGCAGGTGCCCTCGAGAAACAGCTTCGAGATCCCGAATACGGATAATTTTTTCTTAACGCGCGTCATGCCGCCGGATTGACCTCTCCCCGCATGCAGATCCCTTCGGCAGTTATCCACTAGATTTATGGGCCAAAACTAGTGCCGGATGCCGCGATCCTGTCGCTTGCCGCGATGCCCTTGCGGCTGCCACCCGTTGACGGCTTTTTGGGAGATCGAAGGATCAGGCAGGGAGATCAGGCCGAGGAGAACCGACCAGCCGGGAACTTGCCCTGGAACTGATGTCAGCCGGCAGCCCGGTCGGCCGCGGTTCGGATGGCTTCTATATTGGCCCGGTAGGCTTCGACGCTGCCGCCCTTGAAGATGGCGGCGCCTGCCACCAGCACATCGGCGCCGGCTGATGTGACCAGGGGGGCGGTTTCCGGCGACACGCCGCCGTCGATCTCGATGCGAATCGGCCGGTTGCCGATCAGCGCTTTCACCCGCTTGACCTTGTCGACCATGGCCGGGATGAAGGCCTGGCCGCCAAAGCCCGGATTGACGGTCATGATCAGGATCAGGTCAAGCCGGTCGAGCACATATTCGATCGCACTTTCCGGCGTCGCCGGATTGAGCGATACGCCGGCCTTCTTGCCGAGACCCTTGATGGTCTGAAGCGAGCGGTCGAGATGCGGTCCGGCCTCGGCATGCACGGTCATGCCGTCGCAGCCGGCATCGGCAAAGGCGGCCAGATAAGGATCGGCCGGCGCAATCATCAAATGGCAGTCGAAAAAGGCCTTGGTGCGGTTGCGGATGGCCTTGATCACCGGCGGGCCGAAGGTGATGTTGGGCACGAAATGCCCGTCCATCACGTCGAGATGGATCCAGTCGGCGCCGGCCGCCGTCACCGCCTCGACCTCGTCGCCGAGCTTCGAGAAATCCGACGCCAGCACCGATGGCGCGATCAGGGTCTTCCTGCTCATGATGCGGCCCCTTTGGGCGCCCTGTTTGCGGGCGCGGCCTTGACGACTGCTAGAGCAATTCCAGGAAAAGTGGGAACGGCTTTCCGTCCGGAATTGCGTGAAAACAAAGAGATAGAGCGGTTCGGCGTTTCCACGAAACGATGAACTGCTCTAGACCATGATCCCGAAAAGGGAAAGTCGGTATTTGCTGCGCCCGGCAGCGGGTTCGGCGAATACCTGGCCGCCCGATCGCCGCAGCGCGCCCAAGGAAAACCCCGCCGGATCGCTCCGACGGGGCTCTGAATTTTGACTCGTATCCAGATCCTATGGCTTGAAGTTGGCCGCCGGATCCCTTTGCGGCTGTACCTGCGTCTGCGGCGTGCGCTTCGGTATGAACTGCTGAAGGACACCTGGATTGAGCAACAGGGTCGGATCGAGCGACGGCTGCTGCCGGATGGCTCTGCAGTTCGGGAACCGACCAACGGTGCCTTCGGGGCAGCGCCGCCTGATGATCGGCACGCACTGGCCGCCGACCATCTGCGAGCCCGGGGCGCAGTCTCCCACCTGCGGCCTCGGCTTACGGCATGCGCCGTCGATCACCTGGGTGCCGCGCGGGCAAACACACTCGCCGCGCTTGTTGTGCACCTGGCCGCGTATGTCGCACTGTTCCAGCACAGGCTTCTTCTGCCGGCAGGCATTGCCTTGCACCTCGGTACCCCGCGGGCAGACACAATTGCCGTTGGCGTCGTGGACCTGGCCGCGGATCGAGCACTGCTCGGGCTTCGGCCGGATCGGCCGGCAGACCTTGCCCCTGACTTCTGTGCCGTCCGGGCAGACGCAATCGCCATTGGCGTTTTGGATCTGACCACGGATCGAGCATTGTTCAGGCTTTGGCCGGATCGGCCGGCAGGCTCCATTGCGCACCTCTGTCCCACGCGGGCAGACACAATCGCCATCGGCGTCATGAACCTGGCCGCGTATGCCGCACTGCTCGGGCTTCTGCTTGTCGCGCACGCAGGCATTTGCCTGTCGGTCGAGATGCGTACCTTCCGGGCAGTAGCAGCCATTGCCGTCCGACGTCGGGACCGAACCGGGGATGGTGCAGCCAGGCTTGTCGGTCTTGACGCAAGCGCCGTTCTCAAGCTCGGTTCCGCGCGGGCAGACACAGCGTCCATCCTCGGTGCGGATCTGGCCCTTGAGCAGCACGCAGGGCCTCGGATCCTTCGGCTGGATGATGACGCCGCCGTCGGGCGAGCACTGGCCGTTGCGGAACGTCGTGCCTTCCGGACACACGCACCGGCCGGCATCGTTCATGACGAAGCCTGGCGAGCATTCCTTCTTCACCTCGCGCTTGATGGTGAACGGATGGCAGGCATAGGCCTTGCCGCGATCGCCCTGGACGTTGGTCAGGTCGCCGGGCAGTACGTCGCCGCCGCCTTGCACCCTGGTGTCGGGAGACAAGACGCCGACGCAGTTCTGGCCGCTGACGTTGCCCCGCAGATTGACCAAGGGAGCGTCGGGAAGGACCACGGTGACCTTGTGCACATGGCTTTCCCCGGCGCCGAGCGTCAGGTTGGCAATGCAGGTCAACGGCAAGGTCGTCGGTTCGGGCGAGCAGCCGAAGGGCGGTTCGATCGAGGTGATCGCGACGCCTTGCAGCCGCCCCAGCCCGTCCACCCCGATCGCATCGCCGATGCGGACCGGACCGGAGAAGGCGGTCTGGCCATCATTGGTGATGGTGATCTCGAACGAGCAGGGTTGCCCCGGCTGGCACTCGGCATCGCCGGTCTTCTTGACGCTGATGGTGGACGTGCCGCCGCCCTTGGCGCAGGCCTGGCCGATCGGGTAGACGACGTCGTCTCCAGGGGCCGGGCCGTATGAGCCGCGTGCGCAGTTCTCGAACGCGCCATTGGCCAAGACCGTCACGTCGAAGTGCCTGGAGGTTCCGGGCGTCATCGCGGCGCCGGGTATCTGGCATGACAGCGCATTGGCCGGAACCGCTCCGCAGGCCCATTCCGCACCGTCGGGTGTGACGGTCTGGATCTGGACCGGCGCGCCACCCGATATCAGCGTGGCAGCATCGTTGACCCGCACCGGACCGGTGGGGGCAGAGGTGCCAAGGCTGATGACGGTGATGCGGCAGGAAACCACCGCCGCACCGGCGAGCGAGCCATTGCAGACCTTGGTGATGCGTAGGGTCGGCTTGCCGCCATTGGGATGACGGAAGCGTTCCTTGGCGCAGGCCTTGTTGTTGGTGAGGTCGACCTCACCGGGGACGGGCTTCAGCGCCGCGCAGTTCTCGACCGAATCCGACTGGTAGCCGGCCGGCATGACCGCCCTGACGACGATCGGCGTCGAGGCGCCCGGCATCAGCACGATGCCTGCATTGTCGCAGCGGAACTGGCCGGGACCGTTCGGTCCGCATGTCCAGGGCGGAGACGGGCCGAAGGTCGAAGAGGCCGGCGCGCCGCCCGGGTAATTGTCGATAACCGTCAGCGGCCCATTATAGGGGACGCTGCCATTGTTGATGATGTCGATCACGAAGTAGCAGATGCCGTCGGGTGTGCAGACCGGGATGCGGGCACGCTTCTTCAGGATCAGGTCGACCTTCTTGTCGACCGGGGGCCGGCAATCGCGGTCGCGGTCGCCACGCCGGCAGATCGGGATCGAGGCACAGCCGCGATCGTTCTGCTGGCTGCCGAACAGCGGCTTGCCGCTGGCGCCGTAATTATAGGTGGCGCAGTTGCGCAGCGCGCTGCCTTGCCAACCACCCGCCGGCTTGAAGCCGAGCTTGAGGTTGATGGAGGCCCCCGGATTGAGCGTGGTCACCGGATAGGTGCACGTCATCGGGGTCACGCCGGGCATGCATACCCAGGGCGGATTGGGCCCTGAATCCAGAGTCGAGCCGGCCGGCAGCGTCACCTCGTCGAGCACGATCTTGCCGTGATACGGCCCGTCGCCGACATTGGTGACCTTGATGGTGAAGTCGCAGCCGCCCCCCATTGTGCAACGCGTCACGTCGGCGCGTTTCTCGACCTTGAGGTCCGGTTCCTTGTCCTTGGGGGGACATCTCAAGTCACGCGGGATGACGATGTCGATGGTCTGCGTGCAGCATAGTCCCCAACCCTCCTTCGGGCCGGCATAGGTCTCGATGCCGGTGACGATGAGGTGGATGACGTCGCCGGGCGATGCACCGACGATCTTCCAGTTCAGCACACCGCCGCCCGCCGGCACCAATTGCGTGTCGGGGATGATGGTGATGCCTGGGGTCGTCGTCGATACCTGCACCCATTTTCCGCCCATCTCCGGGCCGACAGGCATGTGGTAGATGAACGCGCCGCCGCCTTGCACGCAATCGACCGTGCCGCGCTCCACCTTGAAACATTCCCGGTCGGGAGGCGGAGGCCGCTTGTCACAGTTGGTGAGGTCGATCTTGATCGAGGTCTTGGCCCCGGTCTTGTAGTCGCCGTCGTCGGGCTTGCCCGGATCCTGCGACGGGATGATGGCCCCCGTGCCGACGCCCGGCGTCACCTTGATCATGCCCTGGTTGTCGACGATGGTCGGCGAAGGAAACGCCGCATGGTCGATCTTGGCGGTGATCTTGAAATTGATGACGCGTTCATTGCCAGCCCCAGCGCCGTCGAGATCGGTGGTGGAAATCCGGAAATCGGAAACCGTTGCCGTATCGTTCGGATTAGCCGAGGTGCTGATTGTCGCACCCGGCAGCGGTCCGCCAGACGCATCCGTGCCGTCGCCGGACACGTTGACGTTGACGATCGCAAGACCGTGCGGAAGCTGATCCTTGAAGTCGAGTTGGAGTTTCTTCAGCCTGGCCGAAAAGCTTGGGTCGGCAAAGCCTTGCGAGTCGCCGCGCAGGCCAAAGCTCAGGGAGTAGACGACGTAGTCGCAGCTCCTCTGTGTGCCTGTTTTGGTGAAGAACGGCACGATCCGTTCCGGCCTCGGATTGACGATTTTTGAATTGTCGAGGTCGAGCCGCAGTTCCGGAGTGATCGGGACTGCATCTTCGGCGTGGCTTGCCACAGGGGTGAACATGGCGACCGCGATACCGGCCGCCATCAGCCAGCGCGCGCCGCGCCTGGCATATGACGGGGGTTTCATGATGGTCTCCATGACGGTTGGCTGCTTGCCGGTGGATTGACTGCTGTTCGCGGTCGGGGAAAGTGCGAGATTTTTCATCTTCCCCTCCTCAACGTTCGCAGCTGACGGCTGGGGTTCTGAGCGGCAAAGTCATCTTGCAGCAAGGGTAGTAGCCACCCTTGTCCTTGTCGGACTGCCTGTAGAAGCAAAGTCCAACATCGACTCTGTCGCCCGGAGAATGGCCGGTGATGTCGACCGTGTAAGGCTTGCCGGGAGCATGCGACTGGGGTGATGTCACCCCGACGCCTGGTGTCCTGGACTTTGTCTCACTGGAAGGCTGGACCTTGATCGAATCGCCGCCAAAGCCGGCATGGTCATGGAGATAGAGGTCGGCCTGGAGGCCGCGAGGCGTGCAGTAGAACTGAACATCCTCGACATCGATGCACGGAGGCAGATCGCCGGGCGGTGGGAAGTCCGGCGGATAGAACGGCGGCAGATAACCGCCGGGGATCTCTTCATAATAGCCGGCCCGGCCTTCGCAGGGGTGCCAGACCTCGACGTCGCCGACATGGCCTTCCACTTCTGGGTCTTCGAAATAGCCGTCGAAGTCGACGAACCACGAGCCGAAAGGCGGCACGTTGGCCGGCTTGACCAACGGCGTCGGCGTGATCTGCACGCCGTGCACGGCAAGCGGCCCGCCGGCGGCGAGCTGGTCGGCAAGTGTCGGGTTGTCGCGCAGCTTGTCGCCGGTGTTGACCAGCGTGTCGGTGCACACGCCGGTGTCGAGATTGCCGTCGGCGTCATAGCCATATTGCAGGTCGAGCCCACCGGCCGACTGCCGGTTGCCTTGCGGGAAGCCGACTGCATATTCCTGCGGCTCTTCCACCCAGACCGATTCCGTCGCCGGATCGTCCGGGTTTTCGCGCCAGTAGCGGATGACCTCGCCCTTGCCGGAATCGGCGAACTGGCTGTAATCGTAGCGATTCTCGACCGGGCCGCGCTGCGCCAGATACATGAAGCCCTGGTTGTCGAAGGCGATGTCGGTGACGGCGTAGTCCTTGTCGGCCTTGACCGTCAGCTCCCAGCGCGGATCACCGGCAAAGCTGCCATCGCGGGCAATGCCAACCGACCAGATCTCGGCCTTTTCGCCGACCGAATAATAGAGCCGGCCGCCATGATAGGCGACGGACCAGACGCGGCGTTCGTCCTGCGTGTAGCCCCATGTGTCGGGGTCTTCCGAGTCGAAGGCAGCACCCTGTATGTCCATCACCGCACCGTCATCGGCGACGGGAGCCAGCCCATGCGCCGGCCGCCCGGCAACGCCGTGATCGAATGTGTCGATCAGCGTGCCGTTGGCGTCGAGGCGGTGGATGAGGCCGGTGTCGAGATCGCTGGCGAAGAACTCGCGGTGATTGCTGTCGAAGCTGATGTCGCCGATGCCGGAACCGCTGTTGGTGTCAATGTCGGCGAATTTGGAGACCGCGCCGGTGATGCCGTCGATCTTCCAGATCGTGCCCGGACCGCCACCGCTTTCGGTGCCGAACTGGCCGTCCATGAAGACGGCGCCTGCGGTGCCGCGGCGCTGTCGCTCGGGCCGACCGTCGGCATCTTCGTCCGGGGTGACGATACGGATGCCGTGCAGCGAGGTCGCGCCGGCATAGAGATTGGGGACGCCCGAGGGAACGCCGTCGCGCATACCGTCATCATAGGTGATGGCGAATACCTGGCCGATCTGTTCGGCCGTCACCTCGAAAGGCGGCGGCGTGTAGACGAGCTGGCCGGAAGCCGGTCCGCCGAGCGCCGAAACGTCGAAGACGCGCAAGGTGGCGCGCGTCGTGTCGATGAAGGTTTCGTCGACCGGGTCGACGCCGGGCGGCAGCCCCCCCCTTTCGGAATCGGCAGAGTCGAAATTGGGAATGACGGTGCCGGAAAATCCGGTGACCGCCATCGAGCCGGGATAGATGATCCGGGTTTCCTGCGCTTGGGCGGCTGTGCCCAACCAGAGCGCGGCGTTCAGCGCCAGGGCAAGCAAACCGCCGCCCAGATGGAGCGAACGGCGCAAACCGCCGCTTGGAGACGACATGGACGCGCCGCGATCGCAGGACATAAAACTCCCCCCGAAGTTTTCGGGAGGAACATCCGGTGCGGCCGCGCGAAACAGGGCAAGGCGCGGCGTTCCGGCACGTTCGTCCCTGATCGAATTGTCTGCTTTCCTCATCTTCACGATACGCCTGCTCCTGCGCAGGGTCAACGGAATCAGCCGAAAGCCCAGCGCATCGACTCCATCCCGAAGGCGGTGGTCGCGCTGAGCTTGCGTCAGTCCCGGAGACCGTGGAGCCTCTGGGGTCCTGGTCATGGGGGCATCCTTTCCGGCCCGCACCATGCGGCGCCTGGTCGTCAGTCGCAGGCTGAAGCGGAAAGGTTCATGCAAAACGGCGGCCGGGTCTGTCCGCCATTTCACATAGGCGCGGCCAATTCCTTGTGTCAACTCAAGGTGGAAAACAGTCTTGGCGCGCGAAAGACCGGCCGGCTTACTTACCGTCAGTGCCGGCTTCTGCTAGCGTCTTCCCAACCCTGGGGGGATCATGACACGCAGGCACTTCGTTCTCTTGCTGGCGGCGCTTTTTCCATGTGCGTTGCCGGTCCATCAATCCGTAGCCAAGACCTTGGTCTACTGCACCGAGGTTAGCCCCGATACGTTCGATCCCGCACTCGCCTCCGGATCCCGCGACGCCTCGGCCACCGCTCTCTACAACCGCATGGTCGAGTTCGATCCCGGCACCACCAAGGTGCGCCCCGGCCTTGCCGAAAGCTGGGAGATTTCCGACGACGGCCTCACCTACACATTCCACCTGCGGCACGGCGTGAAGTTCCACAGCGTCGAGGGTTTTACGCCGAGCCGCGACTTCAACGCCGATGATGTGCTGTTTACCTTCGACCGGCAGGCCAACGCGCAGAACCCGTTCAACAATTACGCCAAACGCCAGTACATTTACTTCGACGGCATCGGCATGCCGGATCTTGTCGCCGGTTGGCGCAAGCTTGACGACCATACTGTGGTGATGACGCTGAAGGCGCCGCATTCGCCGATGCTTGCCGACCTGGCGATGGATTTCGCTTCGCTCGTTTCCAAGGAATATGCCGACAAGCTCGTCGCCGAGAAGCGGCTTCTCGACCTGGCGCTGAAGCCGGTCGGGACGGGTCCATTCCAGCTTGTCGACTACCAGCAGGATGCAGTCATCCGCTACAAGGCCAATCCGGACTACTGGCGCGGCAAGCCGACGATCGACGATCTCGTCTTCGCCATTGCCACCGATGCCAGCATTCGCATGGAAAAGCTGCGCGCCGGCGAATGCGATCTCATGCCCTATCCAAATCCGGCCGACCTGGAGGCGATCAAGGCGACACCCGGCATCAAGGTCATGCGGCAGGAGGGCCTCAATACGGGATACCTCGCCTTCAACACCTTGCAGAAGCCCTTCGACGATCCAAGGGTGAGGAAGGCGATCGCCATGGCCATCGACACCCAGGCGCTGGTCGACGTCGTGTTCCGCGGCACCGGTGAAGTCGCACGCAATCCGCTGCCGCCGACCTCCTGGGCCTATGACAAGACGAGCCCCGATCATGTCTTCGACCCCGCTGCCGCCAGGCAGGGGCTCGCCGATGCCGGCGTAAAAGACCTGCACATGAAGATCTGGGCGATGCCGGTGCAGCGTCCCTACAACCCGAATGCGCAGCGTATGGCCGAAATGATCCAGTCCGACCTGGCAAAGATCGGTGTCAACGTGGAAGTCGTGACGTATGAGTGGACAGAATACCTTGCGCGCTCGAAGTCACGCGACCGCGACGGCGCCATGCTGTTCGGCTTCACCGGCGACAATGGCGACCCCGACAACTTCCTGTCGGTGCCGCTTGGCTGTGCCGGCGTCGGCACCACCAATCGTGCCAACTGGTGTTTTCCGGCCTTCGACGATCTGCTCAAGCAGGCAGCCGGGATCGTCGATCCCGCTGCCCGCGCAAAACTCTATTCGCAGGCGCAAACGATCTTCAGGGAGCAGATGCCGTGGGTCGCTATCGCCCACTCCGTGGTCTCGATGCCGATGCGCGAACAGGTGACGGGCTATGTCATGGACCCCTTTGATCACCATGATTTCTCGGGCGTCGATATCAAGGAATAGCGTTCGGTGTCTGCCGCCGATCTCGATGTCTATGTAGAGAGCCTGCGCAATTTCCGACTGGTGCGGAGCTATAGCATCGCGCAGTTGCTGCCTTACCTGGAACAGGCTGGATTGAAAGTGCGCCTGCTCGACCGGCCAGCCGGCCGAGATCGGGCGCCGGTGGCCTTTCTGCATGTCGACCTGACAGTCGTGCCGCCAACGTACCGCGGGCTCGGCCACCTCTACGACCGCACCATCAATGGCCGCGCGCTGTCCATCCACCGGCACCTTTATTCGACACTGAAGCTGGAGGCAGGCGACAGCCACGAGGGGCCGGTTGTCGTCAAGACGGTCCTCAACTCCAGCGGCCGACCAGAGCAGCGCTGGTGGCAGCATCGCAACGGCCTGACCAGGAGCGCGCATGCCATCCGCAAGCTCTTCGAACCCGGCTACAAGGACCGCCTTTGCCCGCCCTATAAGGTCTACCAGACGATCGGCGAGGTTCCGCGGGATGTATGGCGCAACAATCGCCTGATGGTGGAAAAGTTCGCTTTCGATACGCTCGACCTGCCCATCGTCAAGCACCGCTACATGTTCCTGCTCGGTGCCGAGGTCAACATGCGGCAGGTCTACGACGATGTGTTGTGCGCCGGCTCAAAAATCCTGAGCAATGAGGTGGGCGGCGCCGTCCCGCCGGAGGTGCTGGCGGTGCGGCAAAGGCTCAATCTGGATTTCGGCGCCATCGACTATTTCATCGTCGACGGCAAAGGTATTGTCGTCGATGCCAACAAGACCGTCGGCTCAAATCCGGAATGGCTGAAGAAAAACCGCTTTCGCCGGGAGTTCAACGATCGCATGGCCGAGGCGCTGATCGCCTTTGTCCGCGGTTGAGCCGGATCACCAGATCCAGTCGCCCTTGCCCAGCACGGAAACCGCCTCGACAATGCGGCTGAAGGAGGCGCGGGCCCGGCCGACCGTGTGCCTGGCCCGGAGATAGCCATGCACCAGCCCCGGCTCCTCGGACCAGCTGGCGTGTCCGCCTGCGGTAAGGATGCGGTCGCGGTAGGCCTCGCCGTCGGACGACAGCGGGTCGCATTGCGCGGTGATCAGCACGGTTGGCGGCAGTTTGGTGAAATCGGTGTCGGCGAGCGGCGACAAGGTGATGTCACCAGTACCGTCAGCGCCGCCGGTGCGGATGTGCTTGTAGAATTCGAGATCGCGCATGGTCAACATCGGTGCTTCGGCGTGCGTGACATACGAGCCCTTCGAACGGTCGCCGCCGAGGCCCGGATAGATCAGCACCTGGCCGATCGGCTTTTTGGCATGGCCACGCCTTGCGTGAGCAACAGCCGCGCAGAGATTGCCGCCGGCGCTGTCGCCGCACAGCAGAATAGGGCGGTCGTAGGTTTTGGCTGCCCATTCGAAGGCACGTAAAGCATCGTCGAAAGCGGCCGGGTGCAAATGCTCCGGCGCCAGCCGGTAATCGATGGAACCCACCTCGTAACCGGTGCGGGCGCAGAGCTCGGCGCAGACATCGTCATGGCTGTCTAGGCCGCCGAGGATGAAACCCCCGCCATGGATGTAGAGCACCATCGCCGCCGTGTTCGGGGTAGCGCTGCGATAGATGCGGATCGGGATGTCGTGTGATCGGTTGGCAATGAAAGTCGTTTCCGCCGTCACACCATTGGGATAGCCGGCAAAGAACTCGCGGCACATCCGGTCATAAATCGCACGCTGCTGGGCGATGGTGTAGTCGATCGTATCGGGCGGGTAATAGGAATTGGTCCGCTCGATGAAGGCCCAGGTCTCGGCATCGATGAGGGTTTTGTAGTCGGTCATGCAGCTCCTTTACCTCCCCCTTGATGGGGGAGGTCGCCGCGAAGCGGCGGGTGGGGGTGGTGGCGCATCACCCCACCCCGGACCTTCGGTCCGACCCTCCCCATCGAGGGGAGGGTAAAGAGGCTACTTCCCCTTCCACACCGGGTCGCGCTTTTCTGCGAACGCGCGAAACCCTTCCATATTGTCCTCCGAGCCATACAGCGCATCGACCGTCGCCAATTGCCGGCGCGTCACGCGGTTCATCGCGTCCTGGAAGGTCAGCGCCTCCGCCACCCGCGCCGTCTCCTTGATCGCGGCGAACACCAGCGGCGGGCCGCTGGCGAGCAGCCTTGCGATCTCCCAGACGCGCTCCTCGAGCTTGTCCTTGGGCAGCACTTCGTTGACCAGGCCCCAGCGATGCGCTTCCGCCACATCCATCCAGCGGCCGGTGAGCAGAAGGTCCATGGCGACATGGTAGGGAATGCGCTTGGGCAGCTTGATCGTCGCGGCATCAGCCAGCGTGCCGGCGCGGATTTCGGGCAGGGCGAAGGAGGAATGGTCGGAGGCGAAAATGAGGTCGCAGGACAGCGCCAATTCGAAGCCGCCGCCCACCGCCATGCCGTTGACGCAGGCGATCACCGGCTTGTTCATGTCGCGCAGCTCCTGCAGGCCGGCAAAGCCGCCGACGCCATAGTCGCCGTCGACCGCATCGCCACCGGCTGCTGCCTTCAAATCCCAGCCGGCGCAGAAGAACTTGTCGCCGGCGGTCTTGACGATGGCGACGCGCAGTTCCGGATCGTCGCGGAACGCCTTGAAGGTCTCGCCCATCAGCCGCGACGTTTTCAGGTCGATGGCGTTGGCCTTGGGCCGGTCGAGCGTGACCTCGAGGATGGTGCCTTCGCGGCGAGTTGAAATGACGTCAGACATTCTTCTTCTCTCCCAGCACCAGCAGCGCGTCGGCAATCCAGGCGCCCTTGCCTTCGGCGCAGACGATCAGCGGGTTGATGTCGAGTTCCTCGATCTCGCCGGCATTCTTCTGCACGAAGCCGGCAATGCCTGCGATGGCGTCGATGGCCGCGGCGACATCGGCCTTCGGCCGGCCGCGATAGCCCTCAAGCAGAGGGAACAGTTTCAGGCCGCGTAGCGCCGCCTCGATATCGTCGCGCGTTGCCGGCAGCATCAAGGTCACGCTGTCGCGCAACAGCTCGACCAGCAAGCCGCCAGTTCCCAGCGTCATGACGGCGCCGAACATCGGGTCGCGGGTAAAGCCGACAATCAGCTCGGCGACGCCGTCGCGCACCATGCGCTCGACATAGAGCCCGGTGCCGAGCGGCAAGAGATCGTGCGCCGCGGTGCTGACGGATTCGGCGTCCTTGAGGTTAAGCCTGACAGCGCCGACTTCCGACTTGTGGGTGACGCCAAGCGCCTTCAACGCCACCGGGAAGCCGAGCGCCATCGACGAAATCACCGCTTCGACGGCATTGGCGGCGCGTTCGGCCTTCGGCACCGGCAAGCCGGCCTCGATCAGCCGCGCCTTGGCCTCGGCCTCATCAGGCGTGACATGGTCGCCTCCGGCCGCACCTGCAGCCGTGGTGTCGATCGGCTGCGCCTGCGGCTCGGCCCAGGCCCAGCCGATGAAGGCTGCCGCGCCTGCGGCGTCCATGGCCTCGGAAATGCCGAACAACGGCACCATGCCGCGCGCCATCAGTTCGGCGGTGTATTCCTCCGGCAGGTTCTCCGGCAGCGAGGAGACGATCGCACCATGCGCCTTGTTGGTCTTCAGCGCCGATTCGAAGGCGCGCAGCGTCGCCCACCAGTCGGTGACCGAGCAGCGGTCGGGGCGTGGAAAGTCGAGCACCAGCATGTTGAGGTCGAAGCCGCCCGACACCATGGCGGTGAAGGTTGCGGTCATCGCCGGCTCGTTGTTCCAGATGAAGGTGTGATAGTCCAACGGGTTGGCGACCGCGACCAGCGGCCCGAGCGTCGATTTGACATGGGCGCGGTGCTTGCTGGTGAGCTCCGGGAAGTTAACCCAGCGGCCTTCGGCGCTGTCGGCCATCACCGAGGCCTCGCCGCCTGAGCAGCTCATCGACGACAGACGATAGCCGGGCAGCGGCCCGGTGACATGCAGCAGCTTCAGCGCCTCGATGAAGGCGGGGATGGAATCGACGCGGGCAATGCCGAGCCGCCGCAGGAATGCGCCCGAGGCAGCGTCCGAGCCAGCCAGCGATGCCGTGTGCGAGACCGTCGCCTGCCGCGCCTGTTCGGAGCGACCGACCTTCATGGCGATGATCGGCTTCTTCAGTTCGCGCGCCCGCGCCGCCAGCTTCTCGAAGCCGGCTACCGAATCGAAGGCTTCGATGTGCAGGCCGAGCGAGGTGACGCGCTCGTCCTCGATCAGGCCGAGCGCCATTTCGGAGAGGCCGGTCTGCGCCTGGTTGCCGGCGGTCATCAGGAAGGCGATCGGCAGGCCGCGCTTCTGCATCGTCATGTTGATGGCGATGTTGGAGGACTGAGTGATGATGGCGACGCCCTTGGCGCCTTCGGGCAGCCTGATGCCGCCATGCTGGTCGGGCCATAGCAGCGCGCCATCGGCATAGTTGATCAGGCCGTAGCAGTTCGGCCCGATGATCGGCATCTGGCCTGCGGCAGCCACCAGTTCGGCCTGCAGCCGCTCGCCGTCATCGTCATAGGCCTCGGTCTCAAGAAAGCCCGCGGCAAAACAGACGGCGCCGCCGGCGCCACGCTTGGCCAGCGCCTTGATCACCTCGATGGTGAGATGCCGGTTTACGCCGACAAAGGCGGCGTCGGGCGCCCCGGGCAATTCGGCGACCGAGCGATAGGCCTTACGGCCGGCGACCTCGTCCTTGTTCGGATGCACCGGCCAGATTTCGCCGACAAAGCCCATCTTGATCGATTGGGCGACGACGGCGGCGGCCTGGGCCCCGCCGAACACCGCGATGGATTTTGGGCGCAACAGACGCTCAAGCTTGTGCATGGGTTATGCCCCGAACGGGCGCAGCAGCGCCCGCGAAATGATGTGGCGCTGGATTTCCGACGTCCCTTCCCAGATGCGCTCGACGCGGGCGTCGCGCCAGATGCGTTCCAACGGCAGGTCGTCCATCAGCCCCATGCCACCATGGATCTGGATGGCTTCGTCGGCAACGAAGGCGAGCATTTCGGTAGCCTTCAGCTTCGCCATGGCCATGTCCTGATCGGTGACGGTGCCCTGATCGTACTTCCAGCCGGCTTCGAACACCATCAGGTCCGCCGCCTTCAATTCGGTCGCCATGTCGGCGAGCTTGAACGACACGCCCTGGAACTTGCCGATCTGCTGGCCGAACTGCTGGCGCTGCGCGGAATATTCGATGGCATGACCGAGCGCCCGCTCGGCGCGGCCGAGACAGGTGGCGCCGACTTGCAGGCGCGTGGCGCCGAGCCAGGAATTGGCGACGTCGAAGCCCTTGTGGACCTCACCCAGCACCTGGCTTGCCGGCAGGCGGCAATCGTCGAATTCGAGGATGGCGTTGGTGTAGCCGCGATGCGAGACGTTACGGTAGCCGTCGCGCACGGTGAACCCCTTGGTGCCCTTGTCGACGAAGAAGGCGGTGATCTTCTTGCGCTTGCCGCGCGGCGTTTCTTCCTCGCCCGAAGCCATGAAACAAATCGCGAAATCGGCAAGATCGGCATGGGAGATGAAATGCTTGGTGCCGTTAAGGACCCAGTCGTCGCCGTCCTGCACCGCGGTCGCCTTCATGCCTCGCAGGTCGGAGCCGGCGCCGGGCTCGGTCATCGCCAGGCAGTCCCACTTCTCGCCGCGGATGCACGGGAACAGGTACTTTTCGCGCTGCTCGGGCGTGCCGGCGAGCAGGATGTTGGAGGGGCGCGCGACGCAGGTCCAGTGCAGCGCATAGTTGGCGCGGCCGAGTTCCTTCTCGTAGAGCAGCCAGGTCACCGTATCGAGGCCGGCGCCACCGACATCGGCCGGCATGTTGGCCGCATAGAGCCCCGCTTCGACTGCCTTGACCTTGATCTCCTCGATCAACTCGCGGCGCAGCACGCCGGTGCGCTCGACCTCGCGTTCATGCGGGTAAAGCTCATTCTCGACGAACGCGCGCGTCGTCTCGACGATGAGCTTCTGTTCCTCCGAAAGACCGAAATCCATGGTCCTCAGCCCTTCTTCTTTTTCTTCGGCTTTTCCGCCTTCTTCACCGGCTTCGATGCCTTGGCCTTTTCGGCGGCCCTGGATGCGGCCGGCTTCTTCGCTGCCAGCTTGGCCAGCTGCCTGGTATAGTCCTTGTGCAAGGCGCCGGCGCCCCAGCCCTTGCCTTTGTTCTGTTTCGACAGAGCATCCATGATCGCGACCAGATTGTCGTCGCGGATCTTTTCCAGCTCGCGGATCGACAGGCCGTGCGCCTGGTCGTCCGACTGGGAGGCGATAAGATCGACCAGCTCGTCGTTGAACTCCGGCACATCCATAAGCTTGGTCCACGGCCATTTCAGGCACGGCCCGAACTGCGCCATGAAGTGGCGCATGCCTGCCTCGCCGCCGGCGACGCGATAGACCTGGAACATGCCCATCTGCGCCCAGCGCAGGCCGAAGCCATAGCGCATGATGTCGTCGAGTTCCTCGACCGTGCAGATACCGTCCTTGATCAGCCACAGCGCCTCGCGCCAGGCCGCTTCGAGCAGGCGGTCGCCGACAAAGGCCTCGATCTCCTTGCGGATCACCACCGGCTTCATGCCGATCGATGCATAGATCTCCTTTGCGACCTCGATCGCCTCTGGAAAGGTCTGTTCGCCGCCGACGATCTCGACCAGCGGCAGCAGATAGACCGGGTTGAAGGGATGTCCGACAACCAGACGCTCCGGATGCTTCTTCATCGCCACCTGCATGTCGGTCGGCTTGATGCCCGAGGTGGACGAGCCGACAATGGCGTTGGCCGGCGCGTAGAGATCGATCTCGGCCAGTACGCGGTGTTTGAGGTCGAGCCGCTCCGGCACGCTCTCCTGGATGAAATCGGCGTCGGCCACCGCCTCGGCGATGGTCTTGGCAAAGGTCAGTCTGCCTTCCCTGGGCAGGCCGCCGGGAACCATCTGCTTGTAGGCGCGGCGCGCGCCCTTCATCACTTCCGAGACCTTGCGCGACGCTTCCGGGTCCGGATCGAAGATCGACACGTCGATGCCGTTGAGCAGCAGCCGCGCCACCCAGCCGGCGCCAATGACACCGCCGCCAATGGCGGCTGCCTTGTTGATGATGCTCATGGTCAGGCTCCGGTTTTTGTCTTGGCGGTTTGAGGGTCGATGAGAGGCACGCGCTCGCCGGAGCGGATCACGGAGGGGTCGTAGGCCTTGCGGGCGAAGACTTCGAGCACGAAGGGCCGGAAGAATTCGATCGGCAGCGTGTCGAAGTCCGGGTCGAAGCTCGACTGGTCCCAGCGTTCGCAAAACTGGTCGCAATCGTCGAAATAGGCATGGCTGGCGAAGCGGTCGCGAGCATGGCGGTTGCCGCCGAGATGATGCGCGTAATAGAGCCGCTGGAAGTCGCCATGCTTTTCCACCACCCAGGTGCATTGCTCGCGCACGAAAGGTTTCAGGATCGAGGCGGCGTATTCGTCGTGATTGTACGGTGCGTCGATGTCGCCGATGTCGTGCAGCAGCGCGCAGGCGATCCAGTCGGTGTCGGCGCCGTCGCGCCAGGCACGAGTCGCCGCCTGCAGCGAATGGCCGAGCCGGGTGATCTTGTAGCCGGACAGGCCTTCGTCGAGCTGCACCAAAGCGTCGAGCAGCCGCTCGCCGGTCTTGGCGGCATAGTCGATCTCATGGGCGGTCAGGAACTCGTAGTCTTGCCTGTCGCCATCCTTCATCGCAGTGAATTTGACGGTAGCCATGATCCGCTCCCGTCTTAAGCAGCCGCTGCGATCGGCGCCCGCTTGGTGAGGTTGAGCTTCCTGCGCACTTCCTCCGGCCCCAAAATCCTGGCGCCGAGATTGGTGACGATGCTGGCGGCGCGCTCGACCAGCTGCGCATTGGTGGCCAGCACGCCCTTGTCGAGCCAGAGATTGTCTTCGAGACCGACGCGGACATTGCCGCCGGCGAGCACTGCAGCGGCTGCATAGGCCATCTGGTTGCGGCCGATGGCGAAGGCCGACCAGTTCCAGGTCGACGGCACGTTGTTAACCATGGCCATGAAGGTGTTGAGGTCGTCCGGCGCCCCCCACGGCACACCCATGCAGAGCTGCACCAGCGCGTCGGGATTCAAGACCTTTTCTTCGACCAGCTGCTTGGCGAACCAGAGGTGGCCGGTATCGAAGGCTTCGATCTCCGGCTTGACGCCGAGCGCCGTCATCATGCCGCCCATTGCGCGCAGCATGCCGGGCGTGTTGGTCATGACATAATCGGCCTCGGCGAAGTTCATGGTGCCGCAATCCAGCGTGCAGATTTCCGGCAGGCACTGGCGCACATGTTCCATGCGGTTGGTGGCGCCGCCCATGTCGGTGCCTTTTTCATTGAGCGGCAGGGGCGCTTCCGGTGAGCCGAACACCATGTCGCCGCCCATCCCGGCGGTCAGGTTCAGGATCACATCGACTTCTGCCGCGCGGATGCGGTCCGTCACTTCGCGGTAGAGATGGACATCGCGGCGCGGCTTGCCGGTCTCGGGGTCGCGGACATGGCAGTGGACGATGGCGGCACCGGCCTTGGCCGCATCGATCGCCGAATCGGCGATCTGCTTGGGCGAGCGTGGCACATGCGGGGAGCGGTCCTGCGAGCCGCCGGACCCGGTCACGGCACAGGTAATGAAAACCTCACGGTTCATCGCGAGCGGCATGGACATCTCCTCCCCATAGAAACAGACCCTAACAATGACCGACTTGCCGGAAACTGTTTTGCAATTTACGAAGCTCTCGTGATCAAAAGCGAAAAACCGACCATCTTTCGCGCTGAGCGATCGCCGCTCAAGGTGACGTTGCTGGTGTTTTCAGGCTCGTCCATCATGTGCGTGGCGTCGACCGTCGACCCGCTGCGCGCCGCCAACCGCATCTCAGGCGAGACGCTGTTCGATTTCAAACTGGTCTCGGTCACCGGCGAGGCGCCGGTCACCACATGCGGCCTGCCGGTGGCGGTCAGGGGCCGCTTCGATGCGGCCGAGCCGACCGACGTGCTTGTCGTCGTCGCCGGCTTCGGCACCCAGAATTACGCGACATCGGCTCTGCTTTCCGGATTACGGCGAGCGGCCCGCGCGGCTCGCGCCTGCGGCGGCGTCGAGGCCGGCACATGGCTGGTGGCGCGCGCCGGCCTCCTCGAAGGCCGCAGCGCCACCACCCATTGGGAAGACATGGAGGATTTTTCCTCCGCCTTTCCCGGCGTCGACGTGCGTCCGGACCGCTACGTCATCGACGGACCGGTGTTCACCTCGGGCGGGGCGTCGCCGACCTTCGACCTGATGCTGCATCTGATCCGCACCCGGCTCGGCATGGCCGTCGCGCTCGATGTCGCCAGCGTCTTCATCTACGACCAGGCGCGCGCCGCGACCGACGCGCAGCCGCTGGTCTCGCTCGGCCGGCTCGACGGCTACGACCCGCGTCTGGCGCAGGCTATCCGGCTGATGGAATCGCATGTCGACCAGCCGCTGACCATCGACGCGGTGGCAAAACGCGCCGGGGTGACGGCGCGGACATTGGAGAGCATTTTTCGCAAGTCGATCGGCGAGACGCCGGGCGCATATTATCTCAGGCTGCGGCTGGGCGCGGCGCGGCGGCTGGTGGTCGACACGCGGATCGCCATGGCGGATATTGCCGGGCGGACGGGGTTCTCGTCCGCCGCGGCATTTTCCAGAGCGTTTTCAAGAGCGTTCGGCGAAGCCCCGGTCAGGCTGCGCCGAGGTTGATGCATGTCGCCCAAAAGTGTGTCGCGGTTTTGGGATTACGACATGCACGGACAAAGGGAGATCAGGCTGCGTTCTGTCGATCGCTGCCGGCGTCCATCTGCGAGCGCATCTGCCTCGCCAGACGGACTTCAAATCGGCTGCTGACAGCACGATCCCATTCGTTTTTCACGCTGTCGGTCGGCCGCGGCAGCGCCATCAGCCGGTCGATGATCGATCCGGTCTCGCCGGATGAGAGCAGGGCGTCGATTTCGCGTTCATGCTGCATATCGGTTCGCCTCCTTCCTTTTCACCCGCCACAACCGCATCCTTATACGAGATACGTGACGGCAGTTTGAAGGCAAGAGCGAGGTCATTGAGGGGCGCCAAAGGGCAAACCCTTGTCGTCGGATAGGGTCTTGCGCAAACCCCATTCCGGGGCGGCCGGAATGTTATCCAGCCACCCTTGAGCACAACGAATCGGCTTTCCGCCCTCAGACGTAGCGGTTGACGATGTTTTCCAGCAACTCCTGGCGGCCGGAGCGTGGCTGCGGCTCGATCTTCTTCTTCACCACGCGCTCGGCGATGTCTTCCAGCGAGCGCTTGCCCGACAGCATCGCCTTGCCCTCGGCCGTGTTCCAACCGGCATAGCGCTCGGCCAGCGGACCCGACAGCGCCTTGTCCTCGACCATCTTGGCGGCTGCCTTGAGACCTCGTGCGCAGGAATCCATGCCGCCGATATGGCCGATCAGCAGGTCCTGCGGGTCGAGCGACTGGCGGCGCAGCTTGGCGTCGAAATTGGTGCCGCCGGTCTTGAAGCCGCCGGCCTGCAACACCTGGTAATAGGCCAGCGCCATCTCCGGCACATTGTTGGGGAACTGGTCGGTGTCCCAGCCCGACTGGTAGTCGTTGCGGTTCATGTCGATCGAGCCGAAGACGCCGAGCGCATTGGCCAGCGCCAGCTCGTGCTCAAAGGAATGGCCGGCAAGAATCGCGTGGCCCTGCTCGATGTTCAGCTTCACTTCCTTCTCCAGCCCGAAGCGCTTGAGGAAACCGTAGACCGTGGCAACGTCGTAGTCGTACTGATGCTTGGTCGGCTCCTGCGGCTTCGGCTCGATCAGGATCGTGCCTTTGAAGCCGATCTTGTGCTTGTAGTCGACGACGAGACTGAGGAAGCGCCCGGCCTGCTCCTGCTCGCGAGCAAGATCAGTGTTGAGCAGCGTTTCATAGCCCTCGCGCCCGCCCCACAGTACATAATTCTCGCCCTTCAGCCGCTTCGTGACGTCGATGCAGCTTTTCACCGTCGCCGCCGCATAGGCGAAGACATCCGGATCGGGATTGGTGGCGGCGCCCGACATGAAGCGGCGGTTGGAGAACAGGTTGGCCGTGCCCCAGAGCAGTTTGACGCCGGTCTTCTTCATCTTGGCGGCAAAATAGTCGGCGATCTCGTCGAGCCGCGCGGCACTTTCGGAGAAATCCTTGCCTTCCGGCCGCACGTCGGCGTCGTGGAAGCAGAAATAGGGCGCGCCGAGCAGCGAGAACATCTCGAAGGCGACGTCGGCTTTCAGCTTGGCCAGTTCCATCGTGTCGACGCCGCCAGCCTTGGGAAACCAGGGCCGGTCGAAGGTCTGGCCGCCAAAGGGATCGCCGCCCGGCCAGGCGAAAGAATGCCAGTAGGCGACGGCGAAGCGCAGATGGTCTTCCAGCCGTTTGCCGGCCACCACCTCGTCGGGATTGTAGAAGCGGTAGGCCAGCGGATTGGTGGAATCCGGCCCCTCATACTTGATCGCTTTGATGTCGCCGAAAAATCCGCTGCTCATGATTTCTGTCCTCTCTCGAATAGTTCACCCTGATTACCTCAGGCGTAATTGGTTTCGCTCTCGCTTGGGGTGAAAAGCCTCGTGTCAAAGCCACTCAACGAAGGAGACAGACCATGACCGACCTCAATACGATCGCCCAGAACTACATCACCGCCTGGAACGAGGCCGATGCGGATCGCCGTGCCGAACTGCTCAAGGCCACCTTCACCGAAGACGTCAGCTACCGCGATCCGCTCATGCAGGGCGACGGCCACGCCGGCGTTGCTGGGCTGATCGACGGCGTACAGCAGCGCTTCGCCGGCTTCCGGTTCTCGCTGAAGGGTACGCCGGACGGGTTTGGCGACCGCATCCGCTTCTCGTGGAATCTTGGGCCGGAAGGCGTGCCGTCGGTTATCGAAGGCACCGATATCGGTGTTATCGAAAATGGGCGCCTGAAGAGCGTCACCGGGTTTCTGGACAAGGTGCCGGCGCAGTGATCGATTAAGGGTGGCGCGAGACACCCCCCTCTGCCCTGCCGGGCATCTCCCCCGCAAGGGGGGAGATTGGCTGGCATCCACGCCTTCGCTAATCACCCACCTTACAAGACTGGCATACCCGCCGACGCTGCCGATCTCCCCCCTTGCGGGGGAGATGCCCGGCAGGGCAGAGGGGGGTGCCTCGCGCCGACTCACGCGGTCATGCCTTTTATCGCCGGGTATAGCGCCCGGTAGCGCTGGTACGCATCGGCATACGCCCCGCCAAGCGCAGCATCCGGCTCGATCGTCGCATCCGTCCTCGGCGCCGTGCACACCGCCAGCGGATCAGCCCCTGTCGCCGCGATCAGACCAAGCCTCGCCGCGCCAAAGGCAGCACCGAAATCGCCGTCGGCCGGAATGTCCACGGGCACCTGCAGCGCCGTAGCGATCGCCTTCAGCCAGTAGCGCGAGCGCGAGCCGCCGCCGAT
Source organism: Mesorhizobium sp. P160187 (assembly GCF_057766425.1). Classification (NCBI taxonomy): domain Bacteria; kingdom Pseudomonadati; phylum Pseudomonadota; class Alphaproteobacteria; order Hyphomicrobiales; family Phyllobacteriaceae; genus Mesorhizobium; species Mesorhizobium sp. P160187. The sequence goes on along the minus strand of NZ_JBYMDX010000003.1, from coordinate 2,391,345 downwards.
TGCCGTCACCCGCGTCAAATCCGTGCCGGCGGTCTTCAAGGCTTCGAGACTGTCGCGGAATGCGAAGGCGACGCCTTCAAGCACGGCCTGCGTCAGCACCGCGCGGCTCGACTCATGCGCCAGTCCGGTGAAGGACCCACGAATGGCGGAATCATTGTGCGGCGTGCGCTCGCCCGAGAGATAGGGCAGGAACGACACCCCGCTCGGCGCTTTCAGCACATCGCCAAGTTCGGCGGTCAATTCGCCGGCCTTCTTGCCTGAAATCTCCGAAAGCCAGTTCAGCGAATCGGTCGCAGACAGGATGACCCCCATCTGGTGCCAGGTGTTGGGCAGGGCATGGCAGAAGGTGTGCACCGCGCTTGCCGGATTGGGCAGGTAGGAAGCGTTGGCAGCAAACAGCACGCCAGATGTGCCCAGCGACACAAAAGCGTGGCCGGCGCCGACCGTGCCCATGCCGCAGGCTGAAGCCGCATTGTCGCCGGCGCCGCCGGCAACCGGGGTGCCCGATGCTATGCCCCAGCTGGCGGCCAGTTCGGCGCGCAAGGCTCCAGCCTTCTCCGTGCCTTCGACCAGCGACGGCATCTGCCTTTCGTCGAGCGATGTCGCCGCAAGCAACTCGGGGGACCAGCGCCGTTTGCCGACATCGAGCCAGGAGGTGCCGGCCGAGTCGGACATTTCTGAGATATGCTCGCCGGTCAGCCACAGCCGCAGGAAATCCTTCGGCAAAAGCACTTTTGCAACCTCGGCGAAAACCGCGGGCTCATTGTTCTTCACCCAGGCGAGTTTCGGCGCCGTGAAGCCGGGGAAGACGATATTCCCGGTGAGTTGGCGAAAGCGCGGGTCGGCATCGAGCGCCGCGGCCTCAGCGTGGCTGCGCGTATCGTTCCACAGAATGCAGGGGCGCAGCACCTGGTCGCCGGCATCGAGCAAGGTGGCGCCATGCATATGGCCGGAAAGGCCGATGCCCTTGACCGCGGCAAGCTCTTTCGGGTGCGAGGCTTTCAGCTCGGCAATGGCCGTCTCGCAGGCGCGGATCCAGTCGGCGGGGTTTTGTTCGGACCAGCCGGGATGCGGCCGCGATACGTCAAGCGAAGCATGGCCGGAGCCGATGATCTTCTGCCCGGCATCGATCAACAGCGCCTTGACGCCCGACGTGCCGAGATCGAGGCCGAGATACATGCATTCCTCCCATTGCCATTAATTTTTTCGGGTCTCGAAAAAATCTGGCTTGCCAGTTTTTAAAACAAGATCCGCCGCGGGTCAATTCTCTGACAAATTGGCGGCGCGTTGCGAAAACAGCGCCGACAGCGGACTGTCCGGCCGGACCAGTGCGCGCTCGGCGGTCAACGCCCAGGCAAGCGCCGTGTCGCCGGCGCGCAACGCCGCCTCGATCAGCGTGAGATCAATCACATCGCGCTGGGCGTGGCTGCCGCCAAAGCGATGGGCAATGGCGCGGATCGGTCGGATCAGGCGCACCGCTTCGCTGTAATTGCCCTCGCCGAATGCCTTGATGCCTTCCGTCAGTGGCTGGCCGACATCCCGGGTAAAGGCGGCATTGTCGTCGCTGCCGCGCATCGCCTCGTGCTGGGCTTCGAGCAAGATCTTGGCCGACGCTTCGAGCCCGGCGCCGACGAATGCCATCATCGCATGCGCATCGTTGAAGGCGTAATTGCCGGCTCCAGCCTTTGGCGCCCAGTTGGCGGCGAGCGCTGCCCAGCGGTCGCCGACATCGACACCGCCGAGATAAAGCCGCCACAGGATCGCGGATGCATCGACCATGTTCAGCGCCAGCGTCGAACGCTCGCCATAGATCGGCCCGTCATAGAGTTTGAGCACCTCGTCGGTCTCGCCGAGATCGTAGTGGAACAGCGCCAGATGCCACCAATTATGCACCTGCAGGAAGCTCTCTTTGGTCCACGCCTCGGGATTGGCGCGCATCCAGGCGATGCCGTCCCGTTGCCGGCTCTGCATCTCCATGACATGGGCGACCGCGTGCTGCGCCCAGCCGTCTCGCGGCTCGATCTCGATCGCCTGTCGGCCGAAACTTTCGGCTCTGATATAGTCGCCCATCTCCTCGAGACCGAAGGCCTGCATACCGAGAATGGCGTGATAACCTGGCATGCCGCTCTGCCAGGACGGTAGCGCGCGGCCGATACGGTCGCGCAGCATGCGGGCATTGCCGGTGAAGAAGTCGATCTGGTGGCCGACCTGCAACGCCACCGCGTCGAGCGGGTTGTCGATGGCGATATCTTCGAGCAGGCGCGCGGCGTCATGCCAGCGTCCCTCGGCAAGGTGGCCAAGGGCCGCCACATGCGCCTGTTCGCGCGGCGTCGCGGCAAGCGGCAGTGCCGCAGCATGGCATGCCTGGGCGACCGCCGTTGCCTCGCGTTCGGTGGCGAGGCCGAACAGATACCCCTTGAAGACATGCGCCATGACGAAACCGGGATCCGCCGATATGGCGCGGTCAACGGAGCCGACCGGGTCGCCGACGAAGCATTGCAATTCATGAACGGCCTGGCTGTAGGGTGAAAACCCGGCCTCGGTCGCGCCCGAAAACATTAGGCCGAATGGATCTCTTACTGCCATATCGGCCCTGATGCTCCGCAGTTCCTAATGGCCCGAGCGCATCGCCACCGTGGCGATCCCGGCGCCGACCAGCAGCGTGCCGCCGGTGCGGTTGAAGATGCGGATCGCCTTGGGGTTGCGTACGACGTTGCGGGCGCGCGCCGCAATCAGCGCGTAGCCGAAGGCATTGGCGAAGGCGAGCGCCAGGAAGGTCGTTTCGAAGATCAGCATCTGTGTCCAGAAATCGGCTTCCCGATTGAGGAACTGCGGCAGGAAGGCGACAAAGAACGTGATGCTCTTCGGGTTGAGTGCGGTGACCAGCCAGGCGTGCGCCATCATCTTGGCGGCCGAGACGGCATCTGTGCGTGGTTCGGCTTTGAGCGCGCCGCCGGCGCGAAACAGTTTTACCCCGAGATAGATCAGATAGCAGGCGCCGATCAGCTTCAGAATGGTGAACACGGTCGCCGACGCGGCCAGCAGCGCGCCGATGCCCAGCATCGACAGGGTCATGGCGGTGAAGTCGCCCAGCGCCACGCCGACGGCCATCGGCAAGGCAGTGCGCCAGCCCTGGCCCAGCGCATAGGACACGACCAGAAGAATGGTCGGGCCCGGAATGATGAGCAGCACGGCCGAGGCGGCGGCGAAGGCGGCCCAGTTTTCGAACGACATCTTTGTCTCCTTGAGCGCAAAGAAAAGGATAAATCCTCGTGTGCGGAGGAATGTAAAGAGCCCTCTCCCAAAAATGCACTGCGGACCATTTCGCCCGACCGCTGCGGCTATTGGCGGCACAAGTTTAATGCCGGTCGTTGGGCCTTCACCCTTTTTCAACCATGTTTGGCGAAACTGCCTGCTATCCGGCCGGACCGTGTTTCCCGCCGACAGCGTAGGGTTGGGTGCATGCGTGAGTTGCCGCAGAATGTGACGCCGCCAGCAAATGGCGACGCAAACGAGACCGAACATCTCTATTCCCGCCGCTTCGTCCTGTCAGGGGCCGGCGCCATGACGCTACTCGGCATGGCCGGCTGCAGCACTTCGACGCTCGAGCTGCCGCAATTCCAGCTGGATGACACGGTCACCGGCTCGGTGCGGCCGATCCGTCCGGCGATCAGCGTCGACAAGAACGTCACCGGCCCCGATGTCATGTACGCTTCGCTCAACGATGGCGGCTTCGAAGTGCCGGCGGTGCCCTATCAGAAGGTCAAGCCGGAGTTCCGCCGCCAGATCGTCGTCAACGAGACCGGCGAGGCGCCCGGCACCATTGTCGTCCATCTGCAGGAGCGAAAGCTCTATCTGGTGCAGGAGGGCGGCGACGCCATCCGCTACGGCGTCGGCATCGGCAAGGACGGCTTCCGCTGGTCCGGCCGCGCCAACATCCAGTACGGCAAGGAATGGCCGACCTGGACGCCGCCGCCGGAGATGATCCAGCGCAAGCCGGAACTGGTGAAATGGCAAAACGGCCAGCCCGGTGGCCTCACCAACCCGCTCGGCGCACGCGCTCTTTACATCTACCAGGACGGCAAGGACACCGGCTACCGCATACACGGTTCGCCGGAATGGGCGAGCATCGGCCAGGCGATGTCGTCGGGCTGCGTGCGCCTGATCAACCAGGATATCATCGACCTCTACAGCCGCGTTTCCAAGAAGAACCCGGTCGTCGTCGTCTGATCCTGTGCGGCGGTTTGGCGCCGCTGGAAACTCCCGTTGCGCGATGCGGCAAGCTAGGCCAAGGTGCCTTGAAAACCACAGCGCCGGGAGAGATCGAGCATGGCTGGAACGTTTGTCATCGCACAGGGCGGCGGCCCGACCGCCGTCATCAACCAGACGGTTGTCGGGGCCACGCTGGAAGTCCGCAAGCGCCATCCCGGCGCCAAGGTGCTGGGCTCGCTCCACGGCGTGCGCGGCATTCGTGACGGCAACTATGTCGACCTCTCCGCCATCCCAGAGGACCGGCTGCGGCTGATCGCCGGCACGCCGAGTGCCGCGCTCGGCTCGACACGCGACAAGCCCGACGCTGCCTATTGCGAGGTCATCCTCAAGGGCCTGAAGAAGGCCGGCGCCGACGCCTTCATCTATATCGGCGGCAACGACACGTCGGGCACGCAGCAGATCCTGACCGACGCAGCCGGCGGCAGCATCGCTTTCGTCCATGCGCCAAAAACCATCGACAACGACCTCGAGGAAAACGACCACACGCCGGGCTTCATCTCGGCGGCCGAGTTCGTCGCCGGCGCCTTCCTGTCCGTCGATCTCGATTTCCGCGCATTGCCCGGCATCTATGTCGGCATCGTCATGGGCCGGCATGCCGGCTTCCTAACCGCGGCGGCTGCAGCCTGGCAGCTCGATCCCGACAGCGGCCCGCATCTGATCTACGTGCCGGAACGGCCATTCTCCGCCGCCGGTTTCATCGACGACGTGCGCGCCACGCTCGACCGCCACAAGCGTTGCATCGTCGCCGTCTCCGAAGGAGTCAGCACCGCCGACGGCAAGGCGCTGGTCGAAAGCCTGGTGCCGCCGGACAAGCTCGAGCGCGACGCGCATGGCAACGTCAAACTGTCGGGCAGCGACCTGCCGTCAGCTCTGGAACGTGCGCTCGCCGAAGGCCTCCCGGGCAAGCGCGCCCGCGTCGATGCGCTTGGCTACATGCCGCGCGGCTATGTCGGCGCGATCAGCGCCGTCGACGCGCAGGAGGCTTTCGACGCCGGCGCCTTCGCGGTTGCCGTTGCCAGCGAAGGCGGTGGCTCGGTGGCGCTGCAATATGACGGCACGAAAACCGTGCTGAAGAAGGTGCCGCTGAAGAACGTCGCCGGCAAGACGCGCCATATGCCCGACGATTTCATGAAGCCCGATGTCAACCAGCTGTCGGAAGCGGGCATGGCTTACCTGAAGCGGCTGGTGCCGGAAAAATACAAGGTGGGAAAGCCCTTCGTCTGATGGGCGGCCGTTTTGGCGGCACCCGTTTTGGTGGCGAGCGCGTTGTCGGCGACTGGTTCGGCAAGACGATCATCGACGACCGCACGACGATGCTGACCGAGCCGTTCGTGCATGATTTCGTGCGCGCCAACATCTGGCATTTCAGGGGACGCTACGCCGACCTGCTGGTCGACACCGGCATGGGCATCTGCCCGCTGGCGCCTGAGATCGACACGCCCGAGGGCAAGCCGCTCATCGTTGTCGCCACCCACATCCATCTCGACCATGTCGGCTCGCTGCACGAGTTTCCGCTGCGCGCCGGGCCGCGGCACAGTGCCGAGCATTTCGAGACCATGAACGATCAGGTGACCTACGCCTACATGTTCAACAATCTCGACGGCGCCGTTTCGAAATTGCCGGCGCCGGGCTGGACGGCGGCCGACTACAAGATCCCGCCGGCGCCGCTGACGCGCACGCTGGACGAGGGCGACATCGTCGACCTCGGCGACCGGCAGTTCCGCGTCCTGCATCTGCCCGGACATTCGCCGGATTCGGTCGCTTTGTTCGACGAGGCAGACGGCCTGTTCTTTGCCGGCGACGCCATCTACGATTCCACGCTGATCGACGACCTGCCGGATTCCTCCCGGCCTGATTATCGCCGTACCATGCAGCGGCTCCTTGACCTGCCTGTTCGCCTCGGCCATGGCGGCCATGGGCCGAGCTTCGACGGCAACCGGATGCGCGAGATCGCCACAGCCTATCTCAGGCGCACCGGAGGCCTCTGACGACATTGTGATTGGAACCAGCGTGGCGCCGTGGTCGAGCGCGTCAATCCGGACAAGGCAGCTGCCAATGCCGGCCTGCAGCCGGGCGACGTCATCGTCGCCGTCGACCGGTCGCCCGTGCGGGATGCGCGGCAAGCCAACCAGGCGATCGCCAAGGCCGGCAGATCGGGCCGGAAGTCGGTGCTGCTTTTGGTCGACCGGGGCGACGCGCAAATCTTCGTCGCCGTACCCTTCGCCGCCGGTTGAGACATGATGCGGCGGGCTCGCTGAACGATCGGCAGGCCTGCCGCACGGCCCCGCCAAAATTCCTGTTGCCCGCCGCGACATCTTCGAGAACATTACGGCAGGCCGGCAATGGCCTGCTAAAAACGGACAGTCCGATGGTCACTCGCGGTTTTTCCTCCGGTCGAAAGCCTCCGACGGAGACCGATGCGCGCATTCCGCCCGGTCAGTATCTCGAACAGGGCTTTCCGGTGCTGTCGGCGGGGCCGACGCCGCGGGTGCGCACCGAGGACTGGTCGTTCACGCTCAAGCACGGGCCGCGCCCGATCAAGAAATGGAACTGGGCCGAGTTCAACGCGCTGCCCTTGACCAAGATGACGCGCGACATCCATTGCGTTACCGCCTGGACCAAGTTCGATACCGCCTGGCAAGGCGTGCTGGTCGACGACATTCTTGCCGATGCAGGCATCGAAGCGCCGACCGGCTTCCTGCTGGCGCATGGCTGTGACGGCTATACCACCAACGTGCCGGCCAAGGATCTCACCGCGGGGAAGGCGATGGTGGCGCTGCTTTATGAAGGCAAGCCGATCACTGCCGACCATGGCGGCCCGGCGCGGCTCCTGGTGCCGCATCTCTATTTCTGGAAATCGGCCAAATGGCTGAACGGGCTGCAGTTCACCGAGCGCGACGAGCCGGGCTTCTGGGAATTGCGCGGCTATCACATCTATGGCGACCCGTGGCGCGAGCAGCGCTATAGCGGCGATCCATGAGCGAAGCGCCGCAATCTCCCTGGCAGACGGCGAAAATCACCCGGATCGAAAAGCGGACGCCACGCGTCACCAGTTTCTTTTTCGCGCTGTCACGGCCATTCGCCTATCGCGCCGGACAGCATGTCGACGTCAGGCTGACGGCGCCTGACGGCTACCAGGCGCGCCGCTCCTATTCCATCGCCTCGGCGCCGGAGAGCGGCGCCACGATCGAGCTGGCGATCGAGAAGCTCGACGACGGTGAAGTCTCGCCCTTCTTCCACGACATCGCCGCGGTCGGTGACGAGATCGAACTGCGCGGGCCGCTCGGCGGCCATTTCGTCTGGTCCGATGGGGATGGCGGGCCGCTGCTTCTGGTCGGCGGCGGCTCCGGCGTGGTGCCGCTGATGGCGATGGTGCGGCATCGAACCTTGCGCAAATCGGCGGTGCCGGTCGCGCTGATGTTTTCGGTGCGGGTCTGGGACGAGGTGATCTTCCGCGACGAGCTGATCGGCCTCGGCGACCGCGGCGACGGGTTCGAACTGGTGCTGACGCTGACGCGCGAGGCGGCACGGCGCCCGTCCGACTATTCGAGGCGCATCGACACGGCAATGGTCATGCAGGCGCTCACGCGGCTGCCGCGGCCGCCGGCGCTCGCCTTCGTCTGCGGGTCGAACGCCTTCGTCTCGGCGGCTGCCCAGGCGCTGATCGACGCCGGCATATCAGCGGAAATCATCCGCACCGAGCGCTATGGCGTCTGAGAGGGCCACAGTGGTTCACCGTTTCATGGAAACAGCCACCCGCTCTCAGGCGGGTGAAAACCTTGCCGACAGCAATTGGAACGGCAGCGCGCCATAGGCGGCGACTTCGGCCTCATTGTCCCAGTTGCGGAACTGGCGCGATGGCCGTGCCTCGATCACCAGAGGCCGGCCGGTGTCGTCCACCGTTACCTTGCCGCGAAAGCGCAGCACACGTCCGCCGCCGGCGCGGCTGATCACCATGGAACGCAGGCGGGCGACATGGCCGCCGCCGGCATTGATTTCCATCTCGATGCGGCGCCGGATTGGTGGAACGACGATCCTGACGGTGACGTCCAGCACCATCGCTCCAGTCCTGTCCGGACGCGGCAGGGGCTGGGAAAGTGCAAACGGCGCCGACGTCGCTCTTGCCTTGCGCAATGTCGGCCTGCCGCGCCAGACGGCGGGCGTCGGCTGCTGCAGGCGGCCCTTTTTGCGTTTGAGGCGCAACTGCTTGGCAAAGCCGCGCGACAGCCAAACGAGGCCGCCGAAATCGGTGCGCGGCTTTGCCTGCAGCACCGAGGACCAGCGCGACAGGCCGGCGCGGTCGGCCAACTCAATCGTCTTTGCAAGTTCGGCCTCCGGCACCGCAATGCCGATCTCCAGGCAGAGATAGGAGAGCGCCACCGCCGCGGCGACGGCGAGGCCCCGCTTGGCGATGATGTCGGCGAACACGCCCCAGTTGACTGCGCCACTCTCGATGGTGACCGCACAGTCGACCAGCCAGTCGCTGTGGGTGTGGGCATCGAGGCCGCCATGTGCGATGGCAAGCGCCATGCGGTCGGCCGGCGAGGGCACAAGCACGCGGACGCCATTGAATTCGGCTGACAGCGCCCGCCGCCAGACCGCCAGATCGTCTTCGGTGCTCTGCTGCGACCCGTCATAAGCGAGCTGGTGCAGGTCGATGTCGCCGAAACTGCCCTTGAAAAAATTCATCGAACGCAAGGACGCCAGCCTGGTGCGCAGATATTGCGGACTGACGCCGGTGGCGATCTGCCAGTCGCGTTCGCTAAGCACATCGAAGGCGGCAATCATGGCCTGCGAGCGCACCAGTATGTCGATGTCATGCGCCACCCGGCCGCGCTGCGCCGACGCGTTGACGGCGATGCGGCTGGCGCCTTTGATAAGCATCACCGCGCAGCCGGCGTCGATCATGGCCTGTAGCGCCGGCTCGGCCTCGCGCGCAGCCAGTCGCGATTTGGTCCACAGCATCTTTTGCAGGCCGACAAGACGTGGATAGGCCGGATGCCCAGCGAGCTTGCGGCCGAACCTGTCGGAGATCGCGGCCAGCAGCCGATGCTCGCGGAAAGCAGCATGGTCGATATCGTTCTCGTCGAGCCAGCGCGCCGCATAGCCCCCGGCCGCCTCTTCATCGGGGAGCAATGCGGCCTTCAGCAACTGGTCGAGGCCGCCAGTGGGCCATGACCAACCATAGTCCGGAAACCGACGGCCGATACGGCGCATGGCATTGGCCATCAGTCGGCGCTCGCCTTTTTCGCTGCTCGCCTTTGCATGGCCAGCCTTACGACTTCGACATAACCGCGGTCGCGCACGGGGTCGCGTCCATAGGACATGCTGTCGGGCCGGATGCGGCGCAAGGTTAGGACATCGTCGAGCATGGCAAGCGCAAAGCCCGCCTCGCGGACACGGGCGATCCAGTCGACCATGTCGCCGCGACCGCCTTGCGGGTCGATGATCGGACCGACGGCCTCGGCTACCTCCCGGCGGATCATCATCGTCGTGCGCGACCAGCCCGCCACGGCCACGTCCTGTTGCACATCGGGCTTGTCATCGCGAAACGTCCGCCAGTGGGCAAAGACTCCTGCCGTCGCGGGAAACCGCTCGAAATGCTCCAGCTGCCTTTCGATCTTGGTCGGCAGCCACAGATCGTCCGCATCGAGCGTGGCGACGAAGGGCGTCGCCAGCGCGGCGATGCCCCTGGTGGTGGCGCTGCCTGGTCCGGCATTGTCCTGGCGCAACACCTGCACCGGCATGCCCAGCGCATTGACCACCGCGACCGTATCGTCGGTCGAGCCGTCATCGACGACGATTATGGCGTCGGGCTGGACCGTCTGGGCCGCGACCGATCGCAGCGTCTCGGCGATGGTGGCGGTCGCGTTGAAGGCCGGAATGACGACGCCGTAGCTGGCCATCACAGGAAACGCCAATTCGCAAGTTCCTTGAAATCGAAGATGCCGTCGACAGGGTGCAAGGAGCGGTCGGCCTCGCGCCGTTTCATCGACTTGTAGACGGCGCGCATGAATTCGCGAAAAGGAACATCGGCCTGCCTGGTCATGTTGCCGGGATGGCGCCGGTAATAGAGCGCAACAGTGTCGGGCATCGTGAATTTCGGCCCGCTTTCGAAAGTGCGCAGCAGATAGTCGGTGTCCTCGGCCTGGTGGAAATCCTCGTCGAAGCTGCCGATGCGTTCGACCAATCGCCGGACGAAGATAGCGGGAGACAGGTGAATGCCGCGAACCGTCACCGAGTGGCTGTCGGCTGTCGGCTCCAGCGTATCGTCATCTATGTCGTCGACCAGCGTCATGCGCGAATAGGTGAGCTCGAGGGTGGGGTCTGCGTCGAAACAGGTCAGATCGGCCTTGAAGCGGCCCGGCGGGGAAATGTCGTCGGAATCGAGAAACGATACCAGCCCGGTCTGCGGCAGCAATTGCCGCAAGCCCGCGTTGCGTGCCCGCGTCACCCCGGCATTCTGCTGCTGGAAAAGGCGAATGCACGGCGCCTCCGCGATCAGCGAGCGCACGACCGCCACCGAACTGTCGGTCGAACCGTCATCGATAACGATGATGTCGAGATCGGCGGCATCGCGCTGCCTCAGCAGCGAGCGCAGCGCCGAGCCGACATGGCGTTCGCGGTTGTAGACCGGCATGATCACGCTCAGCTTCACGCACGCATTCCAGACTGTGATCTATTCATTCTTTCACCACTCTGCCGGGCGCTTGATCTCGAAAAGCCCCTCGACCGGGCGCCGCGACGGATCGGCCTTGCGCCGCCGCAAGGATTTCTGAATTACACGTAGGTATTCGCGCACCGCCACATCCCTTTGCTTGGTCAAATTGCCGGGGTGGCGCCGGTAGTATACCGCGACGGTGTCGGGAAAAATGTGCTTTGGGCTGGTTTCGAAAATGCGCAGCAGATAGTCGGCGTCTTCGCCCTGCCGGAACTCCTCGTCGAAAGCACCTGTACGGTCGATGAGTGCCCTGCGGAATATCCCGGCGCTAAGGCTGACGCCGCGCACGGTGGGACCTGCGCCGCCCGGTGCCGGCTGAAGGGCTTCGTCGTCCATGAGATCGACGCGCGTCATCAGCGAGTAGGTCAGCTCGAGCGCAGGGTCGGCCGCGAACAGGGGTAGGCCAGCCTTGAATCGTCCAGCCGGCGAGACGTCGTCCGAATCCAGGAACGACACCAGTTCGGTTTGCGGCAGCAACTGCCTCAGCCCTGTGTTGCGCGCGTTGGCCACGCCCTGGTTTGCCTGCTGGAACAGGCGGATGCACGACGCTTCCCGCATGATGGCGCGGACTGCTTCAACGGAGCTGTCCGTCGAGCCATCGTCGACAACGATGATATCGAGATCGGCATCGTCGCGTTGCCTGAGCAGGGACCGCAACGTCGAAACGACATAGATCTCCCGATTGCAGACCGGCACGATGACGCTCAACTTCATGCGGAGCCCCGAAGGACGAAATCCGCAATCGTGCCGGCGATCTCGCGCGGCTCGGTCCCCAGCGACAGCCGGTAGCATGGCAGATCGCGGGTAAGCTCGCTGAAAAAGCGAAAGCCCGCTTCCCGCTCGCCCGGCATCTGCACGATTCCTGACGGCGCCAGGGCGATCATGGCATCCTTGCGCGATATGGGCATGACCGAGCTTCTCGCACCTCCCCTGATATGGGGCACTATCAAAGCAATAATGTCCAGACTTGGAGGAGTTGGTCGAGGCGCGATCTCGTTGATGTGAAAGGCATGCTTGCCTTGCCAGTTCAGCGGTTGGTACGACTTTAGCCGCTCCTCCAGCTTCAGCCGCTTGAAGCCCTCCGGATCCTGCTTGAGCGTGGCAAACAGCGGATAGGCCGTCACCCCCCCGGTCCGGTCGATCAGCACATAGTCGTCGCCGACGCTATCGAGCCCATTGAGCAGGCCGGCGACGACTGTTCCCGATTTTCCGGCTCCCCCGGAGCCCGCCAGCAACACGCCCTTGCCATCGATGCCCAGCGTGCCGGCATGGGTAAGCCGCATGCCGCGCGCCGCATATTCCCAATGCAGGAAGGCGCGCAGCGGCGCCGCCTGTTCCCATGGCGGAAAGGCCTCGGCCGCCATCATCAGCTGCGCCCCGACATGGCGTTGCGGATCATGGAACTGCCAGAAATCGAGGTCATGATAGTAGCTGCCGCGCAATCCGGCCTCTTCCAGCCGGTTGGCAAAGGCATGATGGTTGTAATCGCCTCGGCCCCAGGTGGCCGGGGCGAGGACGCCATCGATGCCCGGGTGGGCGACGAAAATGCGGCAGCCGTCAGATGCAGACGGATTTTCCGGGGCCGGTATGAAGGCATGGCTCATGGCTTCCGCCAGCGTGCCATGGTCGAGGTGGACACTCAGGTCCAGTCCCAGCAACCGCACGCTGGCGGCAACGGGATAGAAGGCGGCGGCGCTTTCCGCGGCCGCCAGCACATGGCGGGCATAATCCGGCAGGGTTTGCAGCGTGATCAAAGGCATGTGTTGGTTGTTCAGCGTCCAGAATTGCGCCGGGTCGCCTGATGCATGTCGCTCGGGGTGGCCCCGGTTTTGAGACGACGACATGCATAAAATCAAAGATCTAAACCGCGTCGCCTGAGTCCGTTCAAACGCGACGCGCTTTAGGGAAACAATTATGCCTGTTTCACCGCCGGCCAGCCGAGAGGTTCCTCGACCTCATGGATCGGGTCGACAATGATGAGATCGGCAAGGTCGTCATGGACATCGACCTTGAGCGGCTCATTGCTGGCAGCAAGCGCAGACGACAGCTCGCCCGAAAGCGGTTGTGCCGGTGTTTCGGCTGGCGCAAGCAACCCGAAATCGAGCAGTCGGGCAACGAAGCTTTCGAGGTCGGCCAGGCTTATTTTTGCGGCGCCCGCGGCAGCTCCGACCAGCGCTTCAGTGGCGACGCCGGACGACAAAGCCTGCCAGACCCGGCTGCCGGAATCGGAAAAGCCGAAATACTTGCCGTTCGAAAGATCGAGAACGACGGCTTCGCCATCGAATGATTCGAAAACGATGTCCTTGCTTGCGACCGCGTAGACCCGCTGTTGCATCGCTCTGTCCCCCGTCCCATGCGCCCTGAAGGGATGCGCCGGCTTCACGGTCTGCCCAGCCCTTCCTAAGTGCGTCTAAATCACTCGGCCTATGCTTGGCAAGACAAAGACCCGCGAACACAACGCCTGCGTCGGCGACCGTTGCGGCGAAGTCGACCGGCTCAAGCCTCGATTTCGAGCGCCGACAACGGTTTCGAGCAGCAGGCAAGGATGAAACCGTCATCGATCTCGTGGTCGAGGATGCCGCCATTGTGGCTCATCTCGACTTCGCCGGAGACCTTCTTCACCTTGCAGGTGCCGCACAGGCCGAACTCGCAGGCGGCGGGAATCCGCACGCCCGAGCTGCGCGCGGTCTGCAGCACGGTCTGGCCGGCGACGCAGCCGGCATCGACCTCCGAAAGCGAGAAGCGGATCGGCGTCACGGCTTCGACAGGTGCAGCGATGCCGTCCTCGACCGGGGAGGCAAACGGCGCCGGAATTTCCTCCATCACAGGCGCGGCAAAGCTCTCCTGATGGTATTTCGTCATGTCGAAGCCGGCGGCATCCAGCATGCCGCGCACGGCGCGCATGAACGGATCGGGGCCGCAGCAGAAGATTTCGCGCTCGCGGAAATCCGGAGCCAGCAAGGGCAGCCGGATCGCGTCGATGCGCCCCATGTGACCGTACCAGCCCTCGCGGCTGGAACGTTCCTCGATCATGAAGCCGAGCGACAGGCCGGGCATATGGCCGCCGAGCAGTTCGAGTTCCTTGCGGAAGATGATCTCTTCGGCACGCCGCGCGCAGTTGACGAAACCGACATCGGTCCATGGCGCGCAGTCGTTCAGCCAGCGCAGCATCGACATCATCGGCGTCACGCCGGAGCCGGCGGAAATGAACAGGTATTTGGCCGCCGGGTGGCTGTGCAACGAGAAGTCGCCGGCCGGTCCGTAGGCCTTGACATGCGAACCGGGCACCAGATGGTCGAACATCCAGCGCGTGCCGATGCTGCCGGCCTGCGCCTTGACCGTCACCGCGATCGAAAACGGCCGCGATGGCGACGACGACAGCGTATAGGTGCGCATCAGCGGCCCGTCCGGTGTCGGCAGTTCCAGCGTCAGGAACTGGCCCGGCTTGTAGCGGAACCAGGTCTGGTTGTCGGAGCGGAAGGTGAAGGTCTTGACGTCAGGCGCCTCGTCGCTGACGCCGATCACTTCCAGCACCTGCAGCCTATCGTTCCACGGCGCCATCTGGTCAAGATGGCGATAGAGCCCAAGATCCGTCATCGCATTCATCCTCCGGTCCTTCCTCGCCTGCTCCAGCTCACGCGACGCTGCGCAGCGCCGGCCGGCCGCCTTCGGCAAGGCGCGGGCCGATGAAGGCCGCGTACCATTCGACGAACTGGATCACGCCGCCCTCGTGCAGCTCCGAATAGGGGCCGGGCTCATAGGCCGGCGACAGGATGCCGAAGGCGTTTTCCTCGACGATGCGGCGGTCCTGGTCGTTGGTCTCGGTCCAGACGTGGGTGAGCTCTTCAAGGTTGTAGTCGACGCCCTCGACCGCATCCTTGTGCACCAGCCACTTGGTCGTCACCGCGGTTTGCGTGGCGCTGATCGGCAGCACCCGGAAGGTGACCGCATGGTCGATCAGGATGTGGTTCCAGGTCGTCGGATAGTGGTAGTGCATCAAGGTGCCGATGCGGTCGGCGGCAACAGTGTCGGACAGGTTCTTCGTCACCGCGCGCTTTCCCGACATCGTGTAGCTGACGGCATCGCGCAGCAGCGGCGCGCGGGTGGCGCGGTATTGCCCGGCCGGATCGATGCGGAACTTGCTCGGCAGGCCCGCCGCCTCGCATTTCGCCCAGTGCGCCAGCATCTCCGGATCGCTGTCGGCGCCCTGCACGCCGGTCACCGTCGGCGCTTCGGGGAATGTCTTGCACAGCTCCGGATGATTGCCGGCGCAGTGATAGCATTCGCGGTTGTTTTCCCAGACCAGCTTCCAGTTGCCCTTCTCTATGATGGTGCTCTCGAAGGCGACCTTGGCTTCATTCAGCCGGTGCGGCTTGAGGTAGGGCTCTATCATGGCGCGCATCGGCGCAAAGTCGGCAGGTTCTTTCGCCAGGCAGATGAAGATGTAGCCGCCGACGCTCTCGCAGGCGACGGGCTTCAGGCCGAACTGGCTCTTGTCGAAACCGTCGGCCATCTGGCGGGCAAACAGCAGCCGGCCGTCAAGCTCGTAGGTCCACTGGTGATAAGGGCAGACAAGCTTTGCCGCCATGCCCTTCTCAGTGTTGCAGACACGGCTGCCGCGATGGCGGCAGGAATTGTGAAAGGCGTTGATGGTGCCCTTCTGGTCGCGGACCAGCACCACCGGATAATCGCCGATCTGCACGGTGATATAGCTGCCGGGCTTCGGCAGTTCGCAATCATGGCCGATGAACAGCCAGTCGCGATACCAGATAAGCTCCATGTCGAGCTTGAAATAGTCCGGGTCGGTGTAGAAGGGCTGTTCCAGCGAAAAGCCTTGCTTGCGGCCGTTCAGGAGCCTCAGCATGTCGTTGCGCGTATCCATAGTTCTGTCCTCGTGGTTTAAGGACTGAACTTGGTGGTGATGGAGGAAGGATCGGACGCAGGCCGGCGCGGCGCCGGACATGCACTATCCACCTCTTGACCGCCCACCGCGATCAGTCGAGTCTATGCATCTCGGGCTGGTTTCCGGGCTCTGGAGTTGTCCTTGCGGACCATCGCGACACCTTCCCAGGCTCTTGCCCAGTGGTCTCCCGTTGCGACTTCAACTCCACCACCGTTGCGGGGGCAGCGCCGGATTCTGACCGGCTTCCCAATTCTCCGCTGCGTCGTCACGAAGCGGCACCTGAGATGCGATCATCTAATCACGGCAGCGATCGCGACGTCGGCATGAAAGCGACATCGTATCCATGCGGCGCGACACGCGCGGCATACGCTCCCCGCCGCCGGTCAAAGAGCTGAGACGTTTCTTGCGACGCCATCATCGCCGTTTCGAATCGCTGCGGATCCAGTTCGATCGGGGGCAAAAAGGGCTCAACGGTATCGAAAAGTTACTATTAGCAATCTCTAATCGAACCGAACGGTTCGTTTCTGTTGACAATGCGTGCAGGACGGTGTGAACGACGGCCCGGAAACCGACACCGGAGCGAACCACTCGGTTCGACATAAGCAACTGAAAACAATACAATAAACAGCCATGAAGGAACTTCCTGGTACAATTTCAAGGTGCAGGAGCGTGGTCCACACGGAACAACTTCGTGATTGGAAACCAGCCTATGGCTTTCCCACATCGGGGCTGTCCGAACGACGCGAATTCCTCCCAAGACACGCCGCTAGACGGACAGACAAACTGGAGTACTAAAAATGAAAAAGATCATCCTCACTGCCGCAGCCGTTTTGGCGATCACCGGCAGCGCCTTCGCCGGTAGCGACAATTACGGTTCCAATGGTGCGAACCAGCCAGCCGTCTCGGTCGACAGCTCGTATACGGCTTCCATTCAGAAGCCGGCGCACGCTGACAAGCAGCCTGTCGTTCAGGGCGCCGACCGCGACCTCTACGGCAATCGCTGATCCCGACCAAAGAAGGGCGGCTAACCCGTCGCTCTCGGGATCCCAAAAAATTCAGGAGTATTTGAAATGAAAAAGATCATCCTTGCTGCCGCCGCCATTTTGGCCATCTCCGGCAGCGCTTTCGCCGGCAGCGACAACTACGGTTCGAACGGCGCCAACCAGCCTGCGATTACGTCGACCGATAGTGGCCATACGGCTTCGGTTGAGAAGTCGGCTCCAGCCGAGCAGGCGCCTGCCCACGGTGCCGACCGTAACCTTTTCGGCCGCTAAAAGCCGGTTTCCAGCACGTGGCGGGCTTATCCGCTGCAGCTGGCGGCATCAGAAAAATTCAGGAGACTAAAATGAAGAAGATCGTTCTTGCCGCCGCAGCCGTTCTGGCTGTTTCGAGCGCTGCCTTTGCCGGCAGCGACAATTATGGCTCCAATGGCGCCAACCAGCCGGCCGCTGCCGTCGACACCACCCGCACTTCGTCGACCGGCACCAACTCGGCGGTCTACAAGCTGCTGAACTCGTCGAACGACCAACAGAAGTTCGTTCCTCAGAGCAGCGACAGGGATCGGTTCGGCAACAACTAACAGCCGAAGCTTGAAAAAAGAGCGGCGGGCCTGGCCCGCCGCTCTTTTTTCATGCCTGTACGACGCAGCTATCTCAAGCCGCCTTCACTTCCACCGGCTTGAGCGAGAAGGAGTGCCCATCGGCGTCGAAGATGTGCAGGTCCCCGGCATCCGCGGTCAGTCGCAGCTTTGCCCCGCGCTTGACCTCGACATTGCCGGGCAGCTTGGTCACCAACGGCAGGTCGGCGCGACCGATATCGATATAGACCAGCTGCACCTCGCCGAGCTGCTCGACATAGTCCACCACGCCCTCGAAAAGATATTCCGTGCCGGTGGCGACCGACAGATCCTCCGGCCGCACGCCGAAGCTGACTGCCGCACCCTTGGCTGACGCCGGCGTTGCAATCGGCACCGTGGCCTTGCGGCCGCCGACATGGCTGACGATTGTCGGGTTGCCCGTCCTGTCGATCGTTGCCGGCAGGATGTTCATGGCCGGCGAGCCGATGAACTGAGCAACGAACAGATTGCCGGGCTTCTTGTAGAGGTCCATCGGCGTGCCGACCTGCTCGATGTGGCCATCCTTCAGCACGACGATGCGGTCAGCCAGCGTCATCGCTTCGACCTGATCGTGGGTGACGTAGATCATGGTCGTGGCAGGCATCGATTCCTTGAGCTTGGCGATCTCGATGCGGGTCGCGACGCGGAGCGCCGCGTCGAGATTCGACAGCGGCTCGTCGAACAGGAACACTTTCGGATTGCGCACGATGGCGCGACCGATGGCGACACGCTGGCGCTGGCCGCCCGACATCGCCTTGGGCAGGCGGTCGAGATATTTGGTCAGCTGCAGGATTTCGGCGGCCTGCCGCACCCGCTTGTCGATCTCGGCCTTGCTTTCCTTGCCGATCTTCATCGAGAAGGCCATGTTGTCGTAGACGGTCATGTGCGGATAGAGCGCATAGGACTGGAACACCATGGCAATGCCGCGCTTGGAAGGCGGCACGTCGTTCACCACCTCGCCGGCGATCTTCAGCTCGCCGGAGGTGATCTCCTCAAGCCCGGCGATGGACCGCAGCAAGGTCGACTTGCCGCAACCCGACGGGCCGACGAAGACGATGAACTCGCCCGACTTTATGTCGAGGTCGATGCCGTGGAGAATGTGCAGATTGCCGTATGATTTCTTCACCTGTCTCAGCGTGACATCGGCCATAATTTCCTCCCAGTGATTTCCCTAGAGAACTTGGATTTCCTCAAAAAATCCAGTTTCGTCAAAAACTCAGTCGATGCGCCCGAACCAGGCGCCGTAGCCGCCGAGGCGGATGGAACCTGTGCCGGATTGTCCCGAAAAACCGTGCCCGGCCAATGGCAGCAGCGCCTGACCACCGAGATCGACCTCGGCCGGCTTGCTGGCCAGATTGAAGACGCAGACGATCTGCTCATTGCCCTCACGGCGAGTGAAGGCGACGGTGTCGCCCTCGCTTTCGATGAACTCGATGTCGCCTTTGGCCAGGGCCGGATGCTGGCGGCGGAAACCGAGAAAGCGCCGGTAGTGCTCGAGCAGCGAGGCCGCGTCGCCCTGCTGAACATTGACCGCTTGCGACAAGTGCTTGCCCGGCACCGGCAGCCAGGGCTTGGCCGTCGAAAAGCCGGCATTGCTGGCGGTTGCATCCCACACCATCGGCGTGCGGCAGCCGTCGCGGCCCTTGAATTCGGGCCAGAAGCGAATGCCGTAGGGGTCCTGCAGATCCTCGAACTGCAACTCGGCTTCGCCCAGCCCAAGCTCCTCTCCCTGATAGAGGCAGACCGAACCGCGCAGCGACATCAGCAGCGCCGAGATAACCTTCAGATAGGCGGCCGGGTCGGCCTCGTCGGCGGCCCAGCGCGAGGCCGGACGCATCACGTCGTGGTTGGAAAAGGCCCAGCACGACCAGCCGTCGCTGGCGACCTTGCCGAAGGCTTCCAGCACCTGGCGCACCTTGGCGGCGCTGATCTTTTCCGGCGCCAGGAAATCGAAGGAATAGCACATGTGGACGCGTTTGCCGCCGGCGGTGTAGGCGGCGACCACTTCCAGCCCACGCTGCGAATCGCCGACTTCGCCGACTGCGGCGGCCGCCGGATATTCGTCGAGCAGCGCCCGGAACCGTTCGAGGAAGGCAAGGTTTTCCGGCCGGCTCTTGTCGTAGATATGGTCCTGGTAGTTGTAGGGATTGACCGCAGGTGCTGTCTGGTCGTTGCGCTCTTCGGGCGGCAGCGGCGGATTGTTCTCCAGCCCCTGGCTGTGGAAGTAGAAATTGATGGTGTCGAGGCGGAAGCCGTCGACGCCGCGCTCCAGCCAGAAGCGGGTGACGTCGAGCAGCGCGTCCTGGACTTCCAGATTGTGGAAGTTGAGGTCCGGCTGCTCGGACAGGAAATTATGCAGATAATATTGCTGGCGGCTGGTGTCCCACTGCCAGGCCGAGCCGCCGAAGATCGACAGCCAGTTGTTGGGCGGCGTGCCGTCCGGCCTGGCGTCGGCCCAGACATACCAGTCGGCCTTGGGATTGCTACGGCTGGCGCGGCTCTCCTTGAACCATGGATGGTTGTCGGCGGTGTGCGACAGCACCTCGTCGATCATCACCTTGAGGCCGAGGTGATGGGCTTCCGCAACCAGCGCGTCGAAATCGGCGAGCGTCCCGAACATCGGGTCGACGTCGCAATAGTCCGAGACGTCGTAGCCGAAATCCTTCATCGGCGACTTGAAGAAGGGCGAAATCCAGATGGCGTCGACGCCGAGCGAGGCGATGTAGGGCAGCCTGCGGATGATGCCCTTGAGGTCGCCGATGCCGTCGCCATTGGAGTCCTGATAGGAGCGCGGATAGATCTGGTAGATCACCGCGCCCCGCCACCAGTCGCGATCGACGGCGAGATCGGGCTTCGAGGTCGCCTTCAAAGCGGCTTGCATAAGTCTCAACCTCCTTTGACCGAGCCGGCCAGCAGCCCGCGGACGAAATAGCGCTGCAGCGAGAAGAACACGATCAGCGGCACGATAATGGTGACGAAGGCCGATGTCGTCAGGATTTCCCAGTCGCCGCCGCGCGAGCCGAGCAGCGCGTTGAGCTTCGCGGTCAGCACGATCTGGTCCCCTTCGGTACCGAGGAAAACCATTGCCACCAACAAATCGTTCCACACCCACAGGAACTGGAAGATTGCAAAGGACGCCAGCACCGGGAAGGACAGCGGCAGCACGATCTTGACGAAGATTTCGAAATCGCTGGCGCCGTCTATGCGCGCCGATTCCATGATCTCGCGCGGCAGGCCGGCAATATAGCTGCGCAGGAGATAGATGGCGAAGGGCAGGCCGAAGCCGGTATGCGCCAGCCAGATGCCGAGATAGGTTTTCGACGGCACACCGAAGAAGATGCCGACGCCGTTGTAGATCTTCAAAAGCGGGATCAAGGACATCTGCAGCGGCACGACCAGCAGGCCGATGATTGTGGCGATCAGCAAGGCGCGGCCGGGAAAACGCATCCACGCCAATGCATAGGCGGCGAAGGCGGCGATCAGGATCGGGATGACCGTCGCCGGGATGGTGACGGTCAGCGAGTTTATGAACGAGCGGCCGATGCCCTCCGAAAACAGCACGGTCTTGTAATTGTCGGTGGTGAATTTCGGTGGCGCCGACGAGGCGTAATAGACGCGCTGGCCACGGTCGCCTTCGAAAGCCTTGGGCGAACTCATGACGAACGTTCCGTCGGCATTGAGCTGCAAGGTCACGCCGTCGCCGAGATCGGCAGTGGTGCCGGCCGGATATTGCGTCGGTGCCGCCGACTTGACGCCGAAGGCGCTGATGTTGCGCGCAGCACCGTCGCCGAAGATATTGCCGGCAAGCACGAACTTGCCGTCCTTCTCGACCTGCGCCGAGGCCGGCGGCAGGCGGCCGGCTTCAGTCTGGCTAGAGCTGGAGAACGAGTTCCACCAGCCCGAGGCGATGATCTGGTCCTTGTCGCGCAGCGACGAGACCAGGATGCCGAGCGTCGGCACGGTCCAGACGGCGACGAAGACAAGCACGGCGATGTGGACGCCGAAGCGGCTGGCAAAGGACTTTCCGGTCGCGACGGCCATCTCAATGTCCTCCCGTCTCTTTGTTCGCCTGGCGGATGTTCCAGACCATGATCGGGATGACCGCGATCATGATGATGATGGCGATGGTGGCGCCGCGGCCGAAATCGCCGCCGCCGCGGAACATCCAATCGAACATCAGATTGGCCAGCACCTGGCTGTTCCATTGGCCGTTGGTCATGGTCAGCACGATGTCGAACACTTTCAGCACCAGGATGGTGATCGTCGTCCAGACCACGGCGATGGTGCCCCAGATCTGCGGCACCATGATCTTCCAGAAGATCTGGAACGGATTGGCGCCGTCGATGACCGCGGCTTCAAGCGTCTCTTCGGGGATGCCGCGCAACGCCGAAGACAGGATGACCATGGCAAAGCCGGTCTGGATCCAGATCAGGATGATCATCAGGAAGAAATTGTTCCAGAACGGCAGCGATATCCAGACCTGCGGCTGGCCGCCGAAATACTGGATGATGGCGTTGAGCAGGCCGATCTGCGTCTGGCCCTCGCCGCGATATTCGTAGATGAATTTCCAGATCACGCTGGCGCCGACGAAGGAGATCGCCAGCGGCAGGAAGATCAGGCTCTTGGCGATTGTGCCCCACCAGATCTTGTCCGTGAGCACGGCGATTATCAACCCTAGAAAGGTGCAGGCGGCGGGCACCACCGCCAGCCAGATGATGTTGTTCAGGATCGAGTTGCGGAACTCGCGGTCGCCGAACGCCCATTCATAATTGGCGAAGCCGACAAAATGCTGGCCGCCGCGGTCGAGGAAGGACAGCCAGAGCGTCGCCACCACCGGATAGATCAGGTAGACGGTGAGGATGATCATCGCCGGGCCGACGAACAGCCACGGACGGACCAGTCCTTGCCGGCGCAGATTGTCGATGGCCGCAGCCCCGGCCACGCCGCGCGACGGGAATATCAGGTCGACCAGCTTGTTGGCGCCCCAGAAATAGGCGACGCAGCCGCCGACGCCGATGATGATGACAAAAATGGCCGATAAGATCTGAGCAGCCATGGGTCCCTCTTCCCTGCGCATGATCGGCCGGGCCTTGAACAGCCCTGGCGATGTGGCTCTGCGCCGATTTAAGTTATTCTGAAACGAACGAACGCAAATCGGTCCGGCGTAAGGCGCCGGTCGGATCCGGGCCATAGCGGCCCGGATCCAGTCTGTGGAGGAAGTCCTGAATTTGCCGCCAAAGCGGCTGATTATTTGGCAGTGGTTACTTGCCAGCTGACTGCTTGCCAGCTGACTACTTGATAGCGTCCCAGCTCTTCTGGATGTCGGTGGCGACATCCTGCGCCGACTTGCCGCCGACCAGATCGATCATGCCGGTCCAGAAGGCGCCGGCGCCGATCTTGCCCGGCATCAGGTCCGAACCGTCGAAGCGGAAGGTCGAGGCATTGGCGAGGATATCGCCCTGCTTCTTCAGCGCGTCGCTGGCATAGGCATCCTTGTTGACCGACTTGAGCGGCGTGACGAAGCCGCCCTGGGCCATCCAGATTTCATGCGCCAGCGGCATTTTCAGGAATTCGATGAACGCGCGTGCACCCTTCGAGTCCTTGGTGATCATGGCCAGCGTGCCGGCGCCGAGCACAGGCGTGCCGAGCTCGGGCTTGGATGCATAGGGCGGGAAGTAGAAGAAGTCGGCGTCCTGTCCAACCTTTGTGCCTTCCGGGAAGAAGGTCGGGATGAACGATGCCTGATGGTGCAGGTAGCATTTCGGCGGCACCGAGAAGAGGCCCTTCGGGCTGTCGCGGAAGTCGGTCGCGGCAACCGCCTTGGCCCCACCGTCGACCATCTTGTCGTCGGTCGCGATCTTGCCGAAAATGTCGATGGCGTTGACCACCGCCGGATCGTTGAACGGGATCTCGTTCTTTACCCACTTGTCATACACGTCGGGCGTCTGGGTGCGCAGCATGATGTCTTCGACCCAGTCGGTCGCCGGCCAGCCGGTAGCGCCGCCTGAGCCGAGGCCGATGCACCACGGCGTGCCGCCGTCGGCGATGATCTTCTTCTCGAGGTCGGCGAGCTCTTCCTGGGTCTTGGGAACCTTGTAGCCGGCTTCCTCGAAATTGTCGGGCGAATACCAGACCAGCGATTTCACGTCGGCCTTGTAGGGGAAGGCGAAGAAGCCCGGCTTGCCGTCCTTGTCCTTGAAGGTGCCGAGATCGACCCATGACTGGCCGGCGCCGTAATTGTCCTTGATCCATTTGGCGGTGTCGTCGCCCAGCGGCGTCAAAAGGCCCTTGGACGCCAGATCCTGGATCAGGCCCGGCTGCGGCAGTACGGCGATATTGGGCGGGCTGCCGGCCTGGGTATCGATGACGATCTGCTGTTCGTAATTTTCCGACGAGGAGTACTTGATCTCGGCGCCGGTGGCTTCCTGAAAATATTCGAGAACAGTGCGGATGAGGCCTTCGTCCTCGCCGCGCCAGGGCCCGAAGATGGTCAGCGTCTCGCCCTTGAGATCGACCTTCTTCAGCTCTTCGTAATTGGCCCAGTTGAAGCGCTTGTCTTCCCCGGGCTTGAACTTCAGTTCGGCTTGCGCCGGCAGGGACAAGGCGAGCGTGGCAAACGCTGCGCCAAGCAGAAGCATCTTCTTCATCGGTATTCCTCCCAGTGTGGACACATACACCCGGACGGAACCTCCATTCCGCCCGCCGACGCTGCAGGACTGTGACTCGTTCAGAAAGGAACCGCAACCTTTCGAAGAGTCTTCCAAAGCGCTTTGGTCTTTTTGATCTCGCCATTGAATCGGCTGGAAGTCAAGAGGGCGGTGGGCTAATCGATTTAATTTCGAGCTGGAAGACTTGGCAAAGTGCACTGCAGCATAGTTTTACGGCGGTGCAGCAGCGTATTAAGCTTCAAACTGGCCGGACCAGTGCGTATGGTCGACCAGCTCGGCCGCGCCCGTTGTGGCGCCGCGTGGCTTCAAAATTAAAAGCGCTTTGAGGCTTGGAGGCCTCCCAGTGAACCTGAAGCAGCTCTCTCATATGCTGGCCCTGTCGCAGACAACGGTAAGCCGTGCGCTCAACGGCTATCCGGAGGTCAACGAGGAAACCCGCCGGCGCGTGGTGGATGCCGCCAAGCGCCACGGCTACCGGCCCAATCCGAGCGCGCGCCGATTGGCGACCGGCAAGACGGGCATGATCGGCTATGTCCAGCCGACGGGCGCCTCCGTCGACATCGACCCGCATTTCGTCGAATTCCTCTCCGGCCTCGGCGACTATGCCCGCTCGCACGAGCTCGACCTGGTGCTGTCGCCGGCCGATGCCGACGACCAGGAAACCACCTATCGCCGCATCGTCGCCAACCGCCAGGTCGACGCCGTCTACATCTCCTCGCCGCGCCCGGCCGACCGGCGGGTGGCGCTGGTCAACACGCTCGGCATTCCCTTCATCGTCCATGGCCGCAGCGAAGGCTCCGATTTCGACTACCCCTTCACCGACATCGACAATGAGGGCGGCTTCCACGACGCCGCCCGGCTGCTGGTTCAGCTCGGCCACCGCCGGCTGGCGCTGATCAATGGCGACGACCGCGAGACCTTCGCCATCCACCGCGAGCGCGGCATGCGCAGGGCGCTGGCCGCGAGCGGCCTGACGCTCGGCGAGCGCCATGTCTGTTCACTCACCATGACCGAGGAGAACGGCTACCGCGCCGCCAGGCGCCTGCTCGAACAGAGCGAGCGGCCGACGGCGATCGCCTGCTCCAGCCTGATCATGTCGCTCGGCGTCGTGCGCGCGGTGCGCGACCTTGGCCTGACCATTCCCGGCGACCTGTCGTTGATTGCCCATGACGACGTCTTTCCATGGCTGAAGCCGGAGAATTTTTCCGTGCCGCTGTCGACGACGCGCTCGTCGATCCGCCTCGCCGGCGCCCGCATCGCCGAACGCCTGGCAGCGCGCATTTCCGGCTTGGAAGAAGGGGCGCGGGGCGAGGTCTGGCCTGTCGACCTGGTGGTGAGAGGCTCGGTCGCCGGCGCGCCGGTTTAGGGATTAATCCAATTGCTCCGCTGGGCAAGTTCACCCATGTGGATGTTGCCCGCAGATAGATTGACTTCGTTGGGACAACGGTCTGCCTGGACCTGTCCTTGATTTGGCTTCGAGTGGGTGGCAACCAGTAAGCCAGAGCCATCAACCAGTCCTCAGGGTGCGCCACTTGCCCATATTCCCGTTCTCCGAAACGGATCCAATCCGGCATCCTGGCCCGCCGCCGAAAACGTCGGAGGTGGTCATTGCCGGTGGCGGCATCATCGGCGTAACGACAGCGCTTTTCCTGGCAGAGCGGAATATCCCGGTGACGCTGCTGGAAAAGGGACGCATTGCGGCCGAACAGTCGTCCCGAAACTGGGGCTGGATTCGAAAGCAGGGACGCGACGCCGACGAGTTGCCCATCGTCATCGAGGCTATTCGCCTGTGGCGGCAACTGGCTGAGGAATGCGGCGAGGACATCGGCCTGACCCAGACAGGTGTGACCTACCTGGCGAACACCGACAAGGACATGGCCGGCTTCGAAGCATTCATGAAGATCGCTGCGACGCATGCGCTCGACACCCGTCTCCTGGATGCAGACGAAACCGCGGCACTCATCAAAGGCATGTCGCGCAAATTCAAGGGCGCGATGACGACGCCCTCCGACATGCGGGCGGAGCCTTGGCTGGCGGTGCCCGCACTTGCCCGGCTCGCCGCGCGAAAAGGCGTCAAAATCGTCGAGAATTGTGCGGCGCGAACCCTCGAAATCTCAGGCGGCAAGGTCAAGGGCGTGTGGACCGAGACGGGGTATATCGAGGCCTCCAGCGTGCTGGTCGCGGGAGGTGCCTGGTCATCCTTGTTCCTGAGAAGACACGGCGTCTCCATCCCCCAGCTCAGCGTCAGGGTAACCGCAGCCGCAACGGACCCCTTGGCTGAAATCTATGCAGGTGCGGCGACTGACGAACACATCGCTTTCAGGCGCCGGCAGGATGGCGGGTATACGCTCGCCGCGGGCGGCAGCCATCTGCATTACCTGGGACCTGACGCCTTCCGGCACGCCACCAAATATCTTCCTGCGCTGAGGGACAATCCGCTGGGGACACGCTACTTTCCGTTCGCGCCGTCAGGTTACCCCGATGCCTGGTCGACGCCGCGCGATTGGGCGCCGGATTGGAAGAGCCCGTTCGAGAGAATGCGGGTGCTCAACCCGGCGCCTGAACCCGCCAAATTGCGGTCGATAGAACGCAATTTCAAACAGCTTTTTCCGCAGTTCGGGACGATTCGCCTCAAAGCCGGCTGGGGCGGCATGATCGACGCCATGCCCGACGTCGTCCCCGTCGTGGATCGGGTTGAGGCCGTCGGCGGTCTGTTCGTCGCGACGGGAATGAGTGGTCACGGCTTCGGTATCGGGCCTGGCATAGGCCGTGTCGTTGCCGACCTGATCCAGGGAAACCAGACGGGGCACGACCTCAGCCGCTTCCGGCTGTCACGCTTCCATGATGGCAGCCCTGTCCGGCTGGGCCCGGCGCTCTGAATTGGTGGCGCGAATTTCGCCCGGTTTACTTGTTCGCCGCCGCCTTCGTATCCAGCAGCCCATAACCGAAATCATTGTCCCGTCCCTTCGGACCGAGATCCCTGGCGGTGGCGGCCAGCGCCTTTTCGATGTCGTCGGCGGAGCGCTCGGGTGAAGCGTGGATCAAATTGGCGATAGCGCCGGACACGATCGCGGCGGCAAACGAGGTGCCGGTGACGACGTCAGAGCCGGCGCCGCTCGGCGCCACCATCTCGACGCCGGGCGCCGAGATGAAGACATAAGCGCCGCGATTGGCCTGCTGCATCAGCCCGTCCTTGGCGTCGGTGGCGGTGACCGCGATCACGCCGTCATAGGCGGCGGGGTAGCCATAGGGCGCTTTCGGCCCGTTGTTGCCGGCAGCAGCGACCAGGATGATGCCGAGCCCGCGCGCATTGCGGCAGGCGGTGGCGAGCAGATCGTTCTTGGGGCCGACGAAACTCATATTGATGATGCTGACATTCTGGTCCGCCGCCCAGTCGAGCGCCGACAGGATGACATCCATGGTCGACCTGCCGTCCTCGAAGGCGCGGGCGTGATAGATCCTGGCGCCGGGCGCCATGCCTTCGAGCGCGCCGACGCCGGCGATCAGCCCGTCGACCGAGGTACCGTGGTCACGCTTTTCGACCGGCACGTTGGGCATGGCGTCGAACTGGTCGGCAATGACGCCGGTCAGCGCCGGATTGGTGTCGTCTATGCCGGTGTCGATGACGGCGATGCGCACGTTTTCGCCACTGGCTTGCTTGTTGTCGAGCTGAATGCGCTCGAAGGCATAGTTGACGATGCCGGCCGCCTGCTGCAGCGAATAGATATGGTTTGGCTCGCGCCGCAGGGTGCGGCCATCGGCGGCCAGCTGCGCCAGCACGGCGCCGACCGGGCGGCCGTCGGGAATGCCGAAGCGCACCAGCGTGGTGCCGAGCAGCCGCGACTGGCGCTGCGAGCGCACTTCAAGGCCGAAGGAGGCGGCGATCTGCTGGACGGCGCCGGCATCGCCGTCGACGGTCACCAGCACCTCGTCGGGCACGAACTCGCCGGCGATGGCACGGCGCGGCGCGGTCGCGACAAGATCGGTCGGCGAAACGATCGCCCCGCCGGCGGGTGGCCCGGCCTGCGTGTCGGCAGGCGGCGCTGACGGCCGCGGCGTCGGCACGGGCGCTACGGGAGCCGGTGGGTTGGGAAACAGGTCGACGATCAGGGCCGGAAGGGTAACTGCGCCTGGTTCGCCGCCGACGTTGGCCTCATTGCCGTCTTTCGGGCAGTCGGCAGCCGCCGCTCCGGCCGCGTCGGTGCAGTCGGCCCGGCCGGCATTGGGATCATTGGTCTGCGCCGACGCCGGCACGGCGACGATTGTCGTCGCCGCCAGGATCGCCGCAAATCGAATGACCGCCCTAGCTGCCATCAACCGGTTTCCTTCCCTCGATCACAGTCTCCGCGAACGGCTGGGCGGCAATAAGGCCGACGAGCCTGGTGTAGTCTGCTCCGGTCTTGACCGGGATGGCAATGCGGAAGACGCCCGAGGCGGCCGGCCCGCCGGCGATCTTCAGCGCGTTCTGGTCGAGGAAAACAGCGATGTCGGACATCTTCGCATCCGGCTTGAACTTGACCAGCGCGAACGGCAGTTTGGCCAGATCATCCTCGGCGCCGGCAATCTCGAAATCATGGCTCTTGCCGCCGGTCTGCACGTAGGACTGCACCACGACCAACGCCAGCAGCACCGCCGCTGCCGCCCAGGCGACACCGACCGGCACCGCCATGAAACGGCCGAGTGCCTGCGCCAGCCAGGAACGGCCCGCGGGAGCGCGGACCGGTCCGGCTTCGGCGTCGAGCGCCCTGGCAAAGCGGCTGAGCGCATCGGCCGGTGGCCGGATCGCCTCGTTGGCGGCGGTGGCGCCGGAGAATTCCGCCTCAGCCTCGCCAAGCGCCGCCATCGCCGCCGGATCGGACGCCAGCCATTCCTCGACGGCTTCGAGGTCCGAGCCTTCCAGCGAGCCGTTCAGGTAGAACGGCAGCAGCGTTTCCATTTCGTCACGGCGCGACATTTTTTCAGCGGCGCTCATGTCTTCAGGATTGCTCATGGCCACCCCCTGTCGTAACCGGCGGCCTTGAGGGCTTCGCCGAGTTTCTTGCGGGCGTAGAACATTCGGGTCTTGACAGTGGCGACCGGGATGCCGAGTACCTCGCCGATCTCCGTCACCGACTGTCCATGGTAATAGGCAAGGTCGATCACCGAGCGGTGTTCCTCCGGCAAGGCATCGACGAAGCGCCGCAAGGCGGCGCCCTTGTCTTCCTTCATGGTGGCGACTTCCGGCGTGTCGGCGCCATCGGGAACCTGCGCCGCATCATCGTCATCGATCCAGTCTTCTTTTTTCTTGCGCAGCATCGACAGCGCCTTGAACCGGGCGATGCCGAGCAGCCATGTCGAGACTTCCGAGCGCCCTTCGAAACCGGGCGCCTGGCGCCACAGCTCGAGAAAGACCTCGTTTGCGATATCGTCGGCCATCATTTCCGATCCCGTCTGGCGCACCACGAAGCGGTAGACCCGCGCGTGGTGACGCATGAACAGCAGCCGAACAGCGGCACGGTCGCCCTTCGCGACCCGGTCGACAAGCGCGCGATCAGTCTCGGTCGCTGCCGTCATGGCCGGTCGAGCCGCCTGGCTCCTGTCTGCTCTGTCGCCGATAGGTTCAAAAAGGTTCATCCTTCCGCCAAGGAATTTTGGCGAAGCTAACCGAAGAGAGGGAGTGTTGCCAGAGCGTCTGTCCAGCCGATAGATGGGTAACACTTTGAACCGGATACGTAGGTGACACTTCTCTCCCCCTATGCGTCCGCCGCAGCGCCAAGCGGATTGGTTGGCGCGGCGCTGCGGCGGACAAGCTTCATGTGCCGTGTGTCGATGATGCCGAGCGGGTGGGCATGGAATGAGAGTGTCCATTGTCCGTCTTCGGTCTCCAACGCAGCGACCGGTTCGCCCGCCAGCGCTTGCGAGACATATATGAAGCCGCCATTCCATCGGATCTCGCCATTGTGGCGCACGCGGCGGACCGAGGCCTCGGCCGGATAGACGGGCTCGGGTGGTGTCCTGGGCATGGCGCGCTGTGAGGACCGGTAGTGCTGGGCGGGCGTATCCATGCCCAGCGCCTCATGGGGACGTTCCTCATTGTAGCTGTGGCGGAAGGTCTCGAAGGCCTGGCCCTGTGCCGTTCGGTCGGCTTCCGGTGCCTCGGCCATCGGCAGCATGGTCAGGTGAAAGCGCTCGTGACGTCCGTTCTGCTGTGGCCTGCCGGGTGCGATCCGCTCCAAGGTGATGCCGAGCTTGATGAAGCGCACGACAAGCGGCGTCAGCCCGGTGACGCCGGCCGATGCGAAGGGCGGGCCATTGTCGCTTCTGAAGCGATCCGGCAGGCCATGCTCTTCAAACAGCCGCTCAAACACCGGCCAGGCTTCGCTATCGGCCGTCGACCCCGTCGCTTCGAGCGCCAGAAGATAGCGGCTCGACGCATCCATCACCGTCAAGGGTTCGCAACGCCAGCCGTCGCGGGTCCGGAACCAGCCCTTGTGATCGCCAGTCCACACCGCGTTCGGCTCCAGCGGCTGTGGCCAGGGTCCATTGCCGCAGGCCCGCAGGCGGGGTCGCTTGCGGGCGCGGACAAGCCCATGCCGCGCAAGGATCGCGCCGACCGTCGAGGCTGAAGGCCACATGAACTCGCGAGCCGTGCGCCTGAGCCGTGCCACGATCTTCTTTGGACCCCAAAGCGGATGCAGCTCCTTGGCCGCCACAATCCGCTCAACCAGATCCTGAGCTGTCGCCCGGCCATGATTGAGCGGGGCTCGCGGCAGGTCGTGCAAACCCTCAGGCCCAAACGTCCGATAGCGTCCTAGCCATTTGTAGCCGTTCTTGCGTGAGATCCCGTAGGCCGCACAAAGCGCAACCATCGTCTCATCCCCAGAAAGACACTCCACAACAAACCGTAGCCGCTCGTCCATGATGCCAGTCTCTCGCCAAACCATCGCCGGTCCTCCGGCGGACAAGAAAACTGTCACCCATGCTATCGGTCCATTCTGTTACCTATCTATCCGGTTCGGACACGTCTCCCTTCTCCCCGTCACTATACGGGAGAAGGTGCCGGCAGGCGGATGAGGGGCGGCGCCGGCGTTGGGGTATTTATTTTGATGTTAGCGCTGCCCCTCACCCTTACCCTCTCCCCGTATAGTGACGGGGAGAGGGGGTAGCGAACGGCGGCTCAGCGACGACCTCCGTCACCCCAAAAACGGCTTAGCCTTCATGGTCTCCGGCACCGGCACACCCAGCCGCTTCAGCACCGTCGGCGCCAGCTGCAGCTGATCGAGCAGCGTGTCCGGATCCGGCCCATTGCCTTCCCCAAAATAATACAGCGCGAAATCCTGCATTTCGTCGTCATGGCCGCCATGATGGCCGCGGTCTGTCTGGCCGTGGTCGGCGGTGACGATCACCTCGTAACCGGCCTGCCGCCATCCCGGCAGAAAGGCTGCCAGCATGCCGTCCATCGCATAGCAGGCATGGTCCATTTCGTGGCAGTCATGGCCGAAGCGATGGCCCATCGAATCCAGCGTGCAGGTGTGCAGGATCCCGTAGTCGATGGCGTGGCGCCGGGTCAGCTGGGTCAGTGTGGCAAACAAATCGACATCGCTCGGCGTCATCTGGTTGCGCAAATTGTAGCCGGTCATGGTGTGGAAGCGGCCATGCGCGATCGGTCCGCTGGGCTCGTCATACTCCATGTCCTCGACCAGATCGAACGGATAGGAACGAAAGAATTCCGACCAGTAGGAATGCGTCACTGCGCCGGTCTTGCCGCCGGCCTTGCTGACCTCGGAGAAAATATCCGGCTTGTTGACGAGAAAACGGTTCTCGTTGGATAGGATGCCGTGCTCCTGCGGCGAAACCCCGGTGTGGATCGAGGCATAGCAGCAGGCCGAGGTCGACGGCAGCACCGAGCGCATCTTCCACACCTGCGCCTCGCCCGACTGCACCCAGCCCTCGAGATTGCCCATCAGCCGGCGCCAGTTCCGGTAGGGCACGCCGTCGAGAATGATGAGCAGCAGTTTGGTCTTGAGCGCCATGGGCGGCTCCGGAAAGCTTTTGCCGTTGAAGGAAGTTTTCGCGACAAAGGCCGCGAATTCCCTACTAGTTCCCCGCGCTCGCCATGCGCCGTCCCTTGATCGCCTTTTCCAGCCAGCCGATCTCCATCTCGGGAACGGACGACAGCAGCAGGTCGGTATAGGCGTCGAAGGGCGGCGTCAGCACCTTGCTCTTGGCGCCGTAGCGCACCACCTCGCCGCGATACATCACCGCGATCGAATCGGCGATCGACTTCACCGTCGCCAGATCGTGGGTGATGAAGAGGTAGGCGACCTTCTCGTGCTGCTGCAGGTTGAGCAGCAGCTTGAGAATGCCGTTGGCCACCAGCGGGTCGAGCGCCGATGTCACCTCGTCGCAGATGATCAGCTTGGGCTTGGCGGCGAGCGAGCGGGCGATACAGACGCGCTGTTTCTGGCCGCCGGAGAGTTCGGCCGGATAGCGGTCGAGAAAGCCCTTGCCCATCTCTATCTCATCGAGCAGTTCGGCGACACGTTTGTCGCGCTCGCGGCCGCGAATGCCGAAATAGAACTCCAGCGGCCGGCCGATAATGGTGCCGACGGTCTGGCGCGGGTTCATCGCCACGTCGGCCATCTGGTAGATCATCTGCAATTGCCGCAGATCCTCCTTCGGCCGGTCGGCAAGCCTGTTGGCGAGCGGCCTGCCGTCGAAGGTGACGGTGCCTTCTTCCGGCGGCAACAGCCCGGTGATGGCGCGCGCCAGCGTCGACTTGCCGGAGCCGGATTCACCGACGACGGCCAGCGTCTGTCCCGGATAGATGTCGACCGAGACGTTCTTCAGCACCTTGACGTGGCTGCCGCCGTAAGCGGCGGTGACGTTCTTGACCGACAGGAACGGCGCGGCGCCGGGCTTCTGCTCGGCATGCTCGATCTCATGCACCGAGACCAGCGCATTGGTGTATTCCTGGCGCGGCTCCTTGATGATCTGGCGGGTGCCGCCCCATTCGACCAACCTGCCATGGCGCAGCACCATGATCTCGTCCGAGACCTGGGCGACGACGGCAAGATCGTGGGTGATGTAGAGCGCCGCGACATGGGTGTCGCGGATGGCGTCCTTGATCGCCGCCAGCACGTCGATCTGCGTCGTCACGTCGAGCGCCGTGGTCGGCTCGTCGAAGACGATCAGGTCGGGTTCCGAACACAGCGCCATCGCCGTCATCACGCGCTGCAACTGGCCGCCGGAGACCTGGTGCGGGAAGCGTTCGCCGATGGTTTCGGGGTTCGGCAGGCTGAGCTTCTTGAACAACGCCACGGCACGTTTCTCTGCCTCGGCGCGTGTCGCCGTGCCGTGCAGCAGCGTTGCTTCCACCACCTGGTCCATCAGCTTGTGCGCCGGATTGAAGGCCGCGGCCGCCGACTGCGCGACATAGCAGACCTCGCGGCCGCGCAATTTGCGGAAACCTTCCTTGCCGCCCTTGAGAATATCGCGGCCGTTGAGCAGCACCTCTCCGCCGGTGATGCGCACGCCGCCACGGCCATAGCCCATCGACGACAGGCCGATGGTCGACTTGCCGGCGCCGGACTCGCCGATCAGGCCGAGCACCTTGCCCTTTTCCAGCGTCAGCGAGACATCGTGGACCAAAACGATGTTCTTCGGCGCCTCGCCGGGCGGAAACACTGTCGCTTCGATGCGCAGATTGCGGATATCGAGCAGCAGGCCGGGCTTTGCTTTTGTGTCAGCCATCACCCGCGTCCTCCCTTCAGGCTTGTCGTGCGGTTGAGCACCCAGTCGGCGACCAGATTGACCGAAATCGCCAGTGCTGCGATCGCCGCGGCGGGAATGAGTGCCGCCCCGATACCGAAGACGATGCCGTCCTTGTTCTCCTTGACCATGCCGCCCCAGTCGGCATCCGGCGGTTGCACGCCAAGCCCGAGAAAGGAGAGCGTCGACAAGAACAGCACCGCGTAGATGAAGCGCAGACCAAGTTCCGAGACCAGCGGCGAAAGCGCGTTGGGCAGGATCTCGCGGAAGATGATCCAGCCGCTGCCTTCGCCCCGCAGCTTGGCGGCCTCGACATAATCCATGACGTTGATGTCGACGGCCACCGCGCGCGACAGCCGGTAGACGCGGGTCGAGTCGAGGACGCCCATCACCAGGATCAGCGTCACCAGGTTGGTCGGCAGCACCGAAAGCACGACGAGCGCCATGATCAAGGTCGGGATCGACATCAGCAGATCGACAAGGCGCGACAGCAGCGTGTCGAACCAGCCGCCGAACACCGCCGCCGAAAAGCCGAGGATGGCGCCGAGCGAGAATGACAGCGCGGTGGCCAGCACCGCAATGAACAGCGTGATGCGAGCGCCGTAGATCATGCGCGACAGAAGATCGCGACCGAGATTGTCGGTGCCCAGCAAATGTGCCGCCGTCATCGGTTCCCAGACATCGCCGACGATTTCGGCATTGCCGTACGGTGCGATCAACGGTGCGAAAACTGCCGCCAGCACGAACATAGCTGTCAGCACGATGCCGATCAGTGCGGGGATGGGGATGCGTTTGATGTCGAGCATGCCCGCCGCCTATTTCGGATGTCTGAGGCGCGGATTGGCGACAATCGCCCCGATGTCCGCAATGATGTTGAGGCTGATATAGACGGCGGCGAAGACCAGGCCGACCGCCTGCACCACCGGCACGTCGCGCTTGGTGACGTGGTCGACCAGATATTGTCCCATGCCGGGATAGACGAAGATCACCTCGACCACGACGACGCCGACGATGAGGTAGGCGAGGTTGAGCATGACCACGTTGATGATCGGCGCTATGGCATTGGGGAAAGCATGCTTGCGGATGACGTTGAAGGCCGACAGGCCTTTCAGTTCCGCCGTCTCGACATAGGCCGACTGCATGACGTTGAGGATGGCCGCGCGGGTCATGCGCATCATATGCGCCAGCACAACCAGCGTCAGCGCGGTGGCCGGCAGCGCGATCGCCTGCATGCGCTCACCGAACGGCATGCCGTCATAGACCGTGGAAATGGCCGGGAACCATTGATACTTCACGGCAAAGAAATAGACGAGCACATAGCCGATGAAGAATTCCGGGAAAGATGTCGAGGCGAGCGCCAGGCCGGAGATCAGCTTGTCGACCCAGCCATTGCGGTAACGCACGGCGATCAGGCCGAGGATGATGGCCAGCGGCACGGCCACGATCGCAGCCCAGAAGGCGAGGAACAGCGTGTTCCACAGCCGCCCCTTGATCGACGTGGCAATATCCTGGCCGCTCGACATCGCCGTGCCGAGATCGCCGGTGAGCACACCGCCTAGCCAATGGAAATACCTGATGTAAGCCGGCTGATTCAGGCCGAGCTGCTCGCGCAGATTGGCGAGCGATTCCGGCGTCGCCGACTGTCCGAGAATGGCTTGCGCGACGTCGCCGGGCAGGATCTGGGTGCCGGCGAAGATCAGGACCGAAACGGCCAGCAAGAGGACGATGCCCAGCGCAACGCGCTGGGCCACAAGTTTCACGACGGGTGAGGACATATCCGCAAAGCCGGGCTCAGGCTTCGAGCCAGCACTTCGCCAGCGCGTAGCCGTTCATCAGCTCCTGATGCGGATCGTCGACCCAGCCGCCGACCTTGGCGCCTGTCGCATCGATGAACTGATTGAACATCGGCAGGATCAGGCCGCCCTCGTCGCGCACCAGCACGGCCATGTCGTGGTACATCTGCTTGCGCTTGGTCTCGTCGAGTTCGGCGCGTGCAGCCAGCACCAGCTTGTCGAAGTCCGGACGCTTGAAACGGGTGTCGTTCCAGTCGGCGGTCGACAGATAGGCGGTCGAGTACATCTGGTCCTGGGTCGAGCGGCCGCCCCAATAGGAGGCGCAGAAGGGCTGCTTGTTCCAGACCTCGTTCCAGTAGCCGTCGCCGGGCTCGCGCTTGAGCTCGATCTTGATGCCGGCCTTGGCCGCGCTCTGCTGGAAGAGCTGCGAGGCGTCGACCGCGCCCGGGAAGGCGACGTCGGAGGTGCGCAGCAGCACGGTGCCGTCATGGCCCGACTTCTTGTAGTGGAACTTGGCCTTGTCGGGATCATATTTGCGCTGCTCGATCTCGGAAAACAGCGGATAGGACGAATTGATCGGGAAGTCGTTGCCGAGCGAGCCGTAGCCGCGCAGCACCTTGTTCAGCATCTCCTCACGGTCGATCGCGAGCTTCAGCGCCATGCGCAGGTCGCTGTTGTCGAAGGGCGCGGTGTTGCAATGCATGATGAAGACATAGTGGCCGGGGCCGGCATGGTTGCGGATGGTGACGCCCGGTACGCGCTTGATCAGGTCGACGATCTTCGGCTCGACGCGGTTGATCATGTTGACCTGGCCGCCCTGCAGGGCCGCCGTGCGCGCGGTCGCGTCGTTGATGACGATGATCTCGATCTGGTCGGCATGGCCCATCTTGTCGGCCTGCCAGTAATTGGCGAAGCGCTCGCCGCCATGGCGCACGCCGGGCTCGTTGGTGGTGACCTTGTAGGGTCCTGCCGAGATGCCGGCATCCGCCTTGTCCTTGCCGCCGTTGGGCTGGACGATGAGGTGGTAGTCGCTGAGGAGATACGGAAGGTCGGCGTTGGCCTCCTTCAGCGTCAGGACGACTTCCTTGCCACTGGCTTTGATGCTGTCGATGCCCTTCATGTAGCCCAGCGCGCCGGACTTCGACTTTTCATCGGAATGGCGCTCGAGCGTTGCCGCCACATCCTCAGCGGTCACCGTCTTGCCGTTGTGGAATTCGACGCCGTCGCGGATTTTCAGCGTCCACACCTTGGCGTCGTCCGACGAGCCGATCTCTTCGGCGATGCGGTTCTCGAGCTTGCCTTCCGGGGACAGCTCGACGATCAGTTCGCCCCACATCTTGCCAAAAGCGAACGGCACTTGCGTCATGAACAAAGCCGGGTCCAGGCTGTTCGTGGATTCGCCGCCGACGAGGCCGGCCTTCAGCGTGCCGCCCTTGACCGGGCCTTCCGCACGAGCCGCACTGGAAAGCAGCATATTGGCGAAGGGCGCTGTGACGCCGAGTGCGGCGGCGCGGCCGAGGAAATCACGACGGCTCAGCTTGCCGGACGCAACGCGCCGGCTCAGATATTCGAGTTCGTTGGACATTTGAGTTCCTCACTCTGTTGGTTCGACCTTATGGTCGTTTTTTGCTTGTTGTTACCAAAGGGATATTGACCGGAAGGCAAAGCCGTAAGCAAGACGGAATGCGACATGCCGTGGCGTAAATCGTGCGTCGCAACTGGACCAGTCGGGTGGACGCTCAGAGCAGGTCGCGCGGGATCGTCTCTTCGAAATCGCGTTCGAAAACCAGCGTTTCGCCCTCATAGGCTGCGATTCTGGCGCTGACGATGAAGTTTTGCGCATCGCAGCGGATTTCAGCCGACGTCTCGGTGCGCACCGACCATCCGTTTCGCGACAAGGTCTGCGTCCAGTGCGTGCGGCCCGAGGCAGACAGCGGGTCGTCGGGGTGGATCGTCCAGCTCTCGCGGGCAATGCTGCCATTGGCCAGTCCATGCGCGAGATCGCGCACTTCTCCGAAATCATCCGTGATCGACAGCGTGACGATGCCGGTCTTCTCATCGCGATCGACGTGACGCTCGGAATTCGCTGTACGAACTGTCTCGGTTGCCCAGGGTGTTGCGCCTTCGGGAGACTGGAATGAAGTCTCGTCGCTTTTTGCGAGCGGGCGCAGCGGCAGCCTCAGCGTCGCCGCTGAAAGGTCGAGCCGCACCGGCTCCGGCGACGGCCAGATCATCGGCCAGTAAGCGTTGGAAACAGCGATGCGCAGGCGGTGTCCGGCCGGCACGCGGTAGGCGCACTGGTCGAGAATAACGCGCGCCGAAACCGTTTCGCCCGGCACCAGCGCTTGCGGCTGTTCGTGCGAAGCGCGATGCGTCAGGTTGAGCACGCCGTAGGAGATCAGTTCCGAGGCGCCGTCGGGGTGCACGTCGCACAGCCGCACCGCGATGTTCGCCTGCGGGCGATCGGACGACACCCGGATGAGAAGCTCCGGCGCGCCGACGATGTCGAGTGCCTCGGCAAGCACAGGCTGATCGAAGCAGACGGACAGCGCATCGTCCGGGCGCTGGTCGCCGGGCAGTTCCGGGCCAAAGGTGAAGGGAAAATATTCGCCGCCGGCGAGCCCGCAGCTTTGCGGGGTCGCCACGATCGCCGGCCTGACGCCGTCAGCAATGAGTTCGATCGCCCCGACCTTGATGTTGGGAGACGGCCATTCCTGTTCGGCCACCCAACGGCCCGGCCGCTCCGTGTGCCAGCGCGCCGGCCGCACACTGTCCATGACATAGGCGCGGTAGTCCGGGTCGGCCTCGACGCCGGTGTCGACGCCCTTCAACCAGTTGTCCCACCAGCGCAACGCCTCCTGCAGGAAGCCGATGGCGGGTTTGGGTTCGGCATAATGCGGGTATTTGTGGATCCATGGCCCGACAATGCCCTTCACCGGCGCCTGGATGTTGGTGACCAGATGCGAGATCGTGTTGCGGTAGCCGTCATGCCAGCCGCCGATCGACAGCACGGCGGCTTTGACCGCGGAGAAATCCTCGCAGATCGAACCGCGTTTCCAATAGGCGTCGCGATGCTGATGGCTGAGCCAGAGCGGCAGAAGGAAAGACTGGTTCTCCAGCCGCGTCAGCCAGAGGTCGCGCCAGCGATTGTCGCCCGCAATCAGCGGATCCGGCGGTCGCGACGAATAGGACAACATAGTCGAGGCCCAGCCGAAATTTTCCGTCAAAAGGCAGCCGCCCTTGTAGTGGATGTCGTCGGCGTAGCGGTCGACGGTCGAGCACAGGCTGATCACCGCCTTCAGCGCCGGCGGCTGCTTGGCCGCTACCTGCAGGCAGTTGAAGCCGCCCCAGGAAATGCCCATCATGCCGACGCTGCCATTGCACCAGGGCTGTGCTGCCGCCCAGGCAATCACATCACAGGCGTCCTGCAATTCCTGTTCGGAATATTCGTCGTCCATCAGCCCTTCGGAATCGCCATTGCCGCGCATGTCGACGCGGATCGAGGCGTAGCCGTGGCCGGCGAAATAGGGATGCGTCAGCTGATCGCGAAAGATGGTGCCGTCGCGCTTGCGGTAGGGCAGGTGCTCGAGGATCGCCGGCACCGGATCGCTGCTGGCGTCCTCCGGCATCCAAACCCGCGCCGACAGCCGGCAACCATCCGGCATGACGATGCCCATATCGGGGAATTCGACGACCTTGCGGGGAAATTCGGTGATGGTTTTCATGCGATGCTCCAGGATGTCAGTGACGCATGAAGCGGGCATGTCATGAAGTCAAACGGGCGACGGCCGGTGTCGCCGCGACGACGCCACGATATGTAGCCCGATTGTTTTGCCCTGATGTTGCAGGATTATAATTAATGTATTACATCTATTAACTGAACCCAACGTGATGAGGATGGTTTCGCCTGAAAATCGTTTGGGATGAGCCAAAGCGCGTGACGAACCTGGACAGCCGGGGTCTCGATTTTGCCGAACTCGATATTGAGTTTTTTGCGACTTCAACCGTCCTTCCAGCCAAGGCCGACCGGTTCAAGGCGATTGGCGAATTCGGAGAGATCATCCTGGCCGTGATTTTCAAGCCGCTTGGTTCGGAGGCGATTTCGGTGATCTCGATGCGCCGTGCCAGCCGAAAGGAAAGGTCAGTATATGAACAATCCTAAATCGCGTGTTCGACCGCTTACCGATGCGGAGGAAGTGGAAATTCAAAGACAAATTGTTGATGATCCCGACGATGCGGAGACGACAGACGAACAGTTGGCGCAAGCCAGGCCTTTCGCGGAAGTGTTTCCAGAACTTTTCGAGAGCATAAGGCGTGCTCGTGGCCGGCCAGCCGTGGAGAAGCCTAAGCAAGTCGTGTCCATCCGTCTGGATCAGGATGTCATCAGTAAATTCAAGGCGACCGGCAAGGGCTGGCAGGCCAGGATCAACGAGGTGCTGAAAAACGCGAAGGTAGGCTAGGCAATCCGCGTCAGTTCAGCGGAATGTCGTTTTCGGCCTTGCGCGCCTGATAAGCGCCGGACAGTTCGTCGTAGCGGGCGGAAATATTGCCGATCCTTGCCTCAAGCCGGCCGCGCTCGGCCTCGGGCAGCGCCCGCACCAGCCTGCGAATGGAAAAACTCTTCCAATAAGTGTTCTCGGCATTGTAGCCGCCGGGATCAAGAGTGAAGACCTCTTTCAGGATTTTCAGATCGTGCGGGATCGCAAAGCTGTCGCGTGAATCCTCGTGGCTGAAGAGGTAGTAGAAATTGTCGAAGCCGGTCCAGGTGATCGCCGACAGGCAGAGCGAGCAGGGCTCATGCGTGGCGATGAAGATGGCGTCCTTGGTGTCGACGCGCTCGGCTTTCGGCATTTCATAGAAACGCTTCAGGCAGTGCACCTCGCCATGCCAGAGCGGATTTTCCATCTCGTTGTTGGTTTCGGCCAGCACCAGCGAGCGGTCGCCCTTCCGCAGGATGGCGGCGCCGAACAGCTTGTTCCCATGGGCCACGCCCTCTGCCGTTTTCGGCACGATGTCGTGCTCGATGACATCGAGCAGGCGGTCGATCAGCGATATGTCGGTCATTTCTCAGGTCTCGTTGGGGAGATGGATTTCGTAGGTGTGCGAGAAATGGAACTCTTCGAGGTTGGAGCCGTCACCGCCGCGGTCGACGATGACGAAATCCTGCGCTTCGCCGAGCGGCGTCAGCACGCCGTGCCAGAGATTGCGCGGATAGTTGACGCCTTGCCCGGGTGCGGTGATGAAGGCGTGCGGCTCGCCCGGACCGTCCTTGCCGTCATGGCAGACGACGACCAGGAAAGGCCGCGGTGACAGCGGGATGAACGCCTGGCTGCCTAAGGGATGGCGCTCGACCATGGTCAGCTTCAGCGGCAGGTCGTAAGGCGTGCCGCGCGCCATCGAGATCAGCACGCAGGCATTCGGTCCCGCGGCTTCAGCGGTGGCGAGATTGTGGTAGCGCTCGGTCTTGCCGCCATTGATCGGGTAGTGATTGCCGCCGCCCATGTCGATGACATCGCCGAAGCCGGCAAAGCTTTCGCGGGTCAGCGGCCGCGCTGTGATGCGGGTCACCGCGCGCGACCGCCAATGCCCGCCCCGCCGAGCTTGGCGTGCCGGTTGACGTCCTTGTAAAGGAGATAGCGGAATTTGCCTGGGCCGCCCGCGTAGCAGGCCTGCGGGCAGAAGGCGCGCAGCCACATGAAGTCGCCGGCCTCGACCTCGACCCAGTCCTGGTTGAGGCGGTAGACCGCCTTGCCTTCCAAGACATAGAGCCCGTGCTCCATGACATGCGTCTCGGCAAACGGGATGACGGCGCCGGGCTCGAGCGTGACGATGGTGACATGCATGTCGTGGCGCATGTCGGCCGGATCGACGAAACGGGTCGTCGCCCAGCGACCCTCGGTGCCGGGCATCGGCGTCGGCGCCGTTTGCTGGTCACTGCTGAACAGGACTTCCGGCGCGTCGATGCCGTGGACGGCCTCATAGGCCTTCCTGATCCAGTGGAAGCGTACGGCGTCGCGACCTTCGTTGCGCACCGTCCAGCCGCTGTCCGGCGGCAGGAAGGCAAAACCGCCGGCTTGCAGCACGTGCTTCTTGCCGGCCAGCGAAACGGTCAACTCGCCCTCGACCACGAACAGCACGCCCTCGGCGCCGGCGTCCGGCTCGGGCCGGTCGCTGCCGCCGCCGGGCAGGACCTCGACGATGTACTGCGAAAATGTCTCGGCGAAACCCGACAGCGGCCTGGCGATGATCCAGGCCCTGGTCTCGTCCCAGAACGGCAGGGGGCTTGTGACGATGTCCTGCATCACCCCCTTGGGGATGACGGCATACGCTTCGGTGAAGACGGCGCGGCCGGTCAAAAGCTCATTTTGGCCGGGATGGCCGCCATGCGGTGCATAATAGGTTTTCTGGTCAGTCTTGATCATATCCATTGGGTCCTGACCCCTCAGTCATTTCATTAGAGCGGGAGCATGTCTTTCAGGCGGAGCAGCGCGATGCGCTCGACCTGTTTGCAGGCGGTATCGAGTTCTACGCCACGGCTGTTGCCGATGCGCGCCTCGAACTCGGCGAGGATCTCCTCCTTGGTCTTGCCCCGCACCGCGATGATGAAGGGAAAGCCGAAGGTGGTGACGTAAGCGGCGTTGAGCTTGGAAAACAGCTCGCGCTCCTTGTCGGTCAGCGCGTCGAGGCCGGCGGAGGCCTGCTCGCGTGTGGATTCCGCAGTGAGGCGTCTCGCTTCGGCCAGTTTGCCAGCGAGATCGGGATGGGCGTTGAGGACACCGATCCGCTCGGTTTCGCTGGCGGCGCGGAAGACGCGGCAGAGCGCATTGTGCAGGCCGCCGGCGCTGTCATGCGCCGGCCCAAGCTCCAGCTCATAGGCACGTTCGGCGATCCAGGGCGAATGTTCGAACACGCCGCCGAAAGTGTCGACGAAGGTCTCGAACGCCATCTTCGACGGCTTGAGCGCCGCCGGCTGGTAGGGGTGGTTCTCCTGCCAGTGCCTGGCGATATCGATGCGCCGTGCCAGCCAGACCTTGTCGTGCGATCTGACATAGTCGACGAAGCGCTTCAGCGCCGCCACCCGCCCGGGACGTCCGACGAGGCGGCAATGCAGGCCGATATTCATCATCCGCGGCCGGCCCGCTTTGCCCTCGGCATAGAGCGTGTCGAAACTGTCCTTCAAATAGGCGAAGAACTGGTCGCCGGAATTGAATCCCTGCGGCGTGGCGAAACGCATGTCGTTGGCATCGAGCGTGTAGGGGATGACGAGTTGCGCGCCGCCGCCGTGCTCGAACCAGTAGGGCAGTTCGTCGTCATAAGTGTCCGACACATAGTCGAAGCCGCCCTCTTCGGCCACCAACCGCACCGTATTGACCGAGGTGCGGCCGGTGTACCAGCCGGTCGGCCGTTGGCCTGTCACCTCGTAGTGCAGCTTGATCGCCGCTTCGAGGTCGCGGCGCTCGTCCTCGGCGCTGTGGTCGCGGTAGTCGATCCATTTCAGCCCGTGCGAGGCCATTTCCCAGCCGGCCTCCTGCATCGCCGCCACCTGGTCGGGCGACCGGGCTAATGCTGAGGCGACCCCGTAGCAGGTCACCGGCACTTGCGCCTCGCTGAACAGGCGCAGCAGCCGCCAGAAGCCTGCCCGCGCGCCATATTCGTAGATCGATTCCATGTTCCAGTGGCGCTGGCCGACCCAGGGCGCGGCGCCGACGATTTCCGACAGAAAGGCTTCCGAGGCCTTGTCGCCGTGCAGCACGCAGTTCTCGCCGCCTTCCTCGTAGTTGACGACGAATTGGACGGCCACATGCGCACCGCCCGGCCATTTCGGATCCGGCGGATTGGCTCCGTAGCCGCGCATGTCTCTAGAGTAACGCATTGCCCCTCCCCGCCGGACGCTGCCGGAAGTTATGATCAGGATAGTCGAAAGGGTTGCTCGCGCATTCCCCCGAAATTTTTGAAAGTGTTTTTGTGCCACTCCGCTCGACCGGGACTTATGCATCGCCTTTAATTGGCGCACAATTCACTGCTTTGTTCGGCTGTATCGGAAATGGGAGGCGCCAGTGGCAGAAACGTCGAAAGCCGATGGCGGACGTCTGACGACGCATGTGCTCGACACCGCGACCGGC
Organism: Mesorhizobium sp. P160187; assembly: GCF_057766425.1. Lineage (NCBI taxonomy): Bacteria > Pseudomonadati > Pseudomonadota > Alphaproteobacteria > Hyphomicrobiales > Phyllobacteriaceae > Mesorhizobium > Mesorhizobium sp. P160187. Next base: position 2,347,500 of record NZ_JBYMDX010000003.1, on the reverse strand, counting down.
AAGCCGGCGGCGGGCCTGTCGATCGCGCTTTATCATCTTGAGAGCGACGCGCGGATACATTTGAAGACCGTCGTCACAAATGCCGACGGCCGCTGCGATGCGCCGCTGCTGGCAGGAGCGGAATTCCGCCTTGGAGAATACGAACTGGTGTTCGCCGCCGGTGACTATCTACGCGGCCAGGGCACCAAACTGCCGGAACCGGCCTTCCTCGACAGTGTGCCGATCCGCTTCGGCATGGCGGAATCCGTGCATTATCACGTGCCGTTGCTTATCTCTCCTTATGGCTACTCGACCTACAGGGGGAGCTGACGCATGGCCAAGATCACCATACGCAACGAGATCCGCTTCATCCTCAATGGCAGGGATGTCGCGCTGTCGTCGGTGGCGCCCGACGCGACCTTGCTCGACTGGCTGCGGCTCGACCGCTCGCTGCGCGGCACCAAGGAAGGCTGCGCCGAGGGCGATTGCGGCGCCTGCACGGTCCTGGTCGGAAAATTGTCCGCCGGCAAGCTGGTTTATGAAAGCGTCAACGCCTGCATCCGTTTCCTCGGTTCGCTCGACGGCACCCATGTCGTCACCGTCGAGCATCTGCGCGGCGCGCCTGGCCAATTGCATCCGGTGCAGCAGGCGATGGTTGATTTCCACGCTTCGCAATGCGGCTTCTGCACGCCGGGCTTCGTCATGTCGCTCTACGGCTTGTGGATGAAGTCGCCGGACCCGTCGAATGCGGCGATCGAGAAGGCCTTGCAAGGCAATCTTTGCCGCTGCACCGGCTATGAGGCAATCATGCGCGCCGCGCGTGCCATCTCCAGCTACGGCAAGGCGGCGAAGGATCCGCTGGCGGCCGAGCGCAAGGCGATCACCGCCAGGCTCGAGGCTATGCATGACGGTGCCCGCGTCGAAATCGGCGCCGGCAAGCTGAGGTTGATCGTCCCGGCCAACGCCGATGATTTCGCCGCTGTACTGGATAAGGAACCCGACGCCACTGTTGTCGCCGGCTCGACCGACGTCGGCCTGTGGGTCACCAAGCACATGCGCGACATCTCACCGGTAGTCTTCATCGGCAATCTCGAGGGGCTGTGCGCGATCTCCGAAGACAATGACGTCATCACCATCGGCGCCGGCGTTACCTACACCGACGCCTTCGCGACACTGGCCAAGCGCATCCCCGCGCTCGGGCCATTGTTCGACCGCATCGGCGGCGAACAGGTACGAAACATGGGCACCATTGGCGGCAACATCGCCAATGGCTCGCCGATCGGCGACACGCCGCCGCCCCTGATCGCGCTTGGTGCGCAACTGACGCTGCGCCGCGGCAAGAAGCGGCGCACCATCGCGCTCGAGGATTTCTTCATCGCCTATGGCAAGCAGGACCGGCAGCCAGGCGAATTCGTCGAGGCCGTGCACGTTCCCGTGCCGGCCAAGGGCACGAAGTTTGCCGTCTACAAGATCACCAAGCGCCGCGACGAGGACATCACCGCAGCCCTTGGCGCCTTTTTCCTCGACTTGGCCAAGGACGGAACCGTGGCCGATATATGCATCGCCTATGGCGGCATGGCGGCCACCCCGAAGCGGGCTTTCGGTGTCGAAAAAGCGCTGCTCGGCAAGCCGTGGACGGAGACAACGGTGGAAGCGGCCATGGCTGAATATGCCGGCGATTTCACCCCGCTGACCGATATGCGGGCATCGGCCGAGTACCGGGCGCTGGCGGCCAGGAACCTGCTGCTGCGCTTTTTTGCCGAAACCAGCGGCAGCAAGGCGCCGTTCCAGGTGTCACGCAACGAGGCGGCCTGATGAACAAGCACGCCTCTCCAGATCTCAAGGCGCAGAAGATTTCCGGTGGCGTCGCCGCCGACCAGCGCCACGATTCCGCGCACAAGCATGTCAGCGGCAGCGCGGTCTATATCGACGATATGCCGGAACCGGCGGGCATGCTGCATGGCTGCCTCGGCCTGTCCACGGCGACGCATGCGACGATCAGCAAAATGGATCTGTCGGCGGTGCGCGCGGCGCCGGGCGTCGTCGATGTGCTGACGGCCAAGGACGTTCCGGGCGAAAATGACATTTCGCCGACCGGTCGACACGACGAGCCGGTGCTGGCCGACGACAAGGTGCAGTTTTATGGTCAGCCGATCTTCTGCGTTATTGCCAAGACGCGCGAACAGGCGCGCCGCGCCACCCGGCTGGCCAAGGTCGAATACAGTCCATTGCCTTTCGTCACCGACATTGGCGATCTCGACCCCCGCAAGGACAAGCTGGTCACGCCGCCGCTCACGCTGAAGCGTGGCGATGCCGCTGCCGCGATCAAGGCGGCGCCCCGCCGGCTGAAGGGCAAGATGCGCATCGGCGGCCAAGAGCATTTCTATCTCGAAGGCCATATCGCAGTGGCCATTCCTGGCGAGGACCAGGACGTCACCATCTATTCCTCGACCCAGCATCCGAGCGAAGTCCAGCATATGGTCAGCCATGCGCTGGGCGTGCCGAGCAACGCCATCACAGTGGAAATCCGCCGCATGGGTGGCGGCTTCGGCGGGAAGGAGACGCAAGGCAACCAGTTTGCGGCATTGGCTGCGATCGCCGCCAAGAAACACCATCGCGCGGTCAAGATCCGGCCCGACCGTGACGACGACATGATTGCCACCGGCAAGCGCCATGACTTCCTCGTCGACTACGAAGTAGGTTTCGACGACGCCGGCAACATTCTTGGCGTCGACTTCATGTTCGCGGCGCGTTGCGGCTTTTCCTCGGACCTGTCCGGCCCGGTCACCGACCGCGCGCTGTTCCATTGCGACAACACCTATTTCTGGCCGGCGGTGCATGCGCAATCGGCGCCGCTTTACACCAACACCGTGTCGAACACGGCGTTTCGCGGCTTCGGCGGCCCGCAGGGCATGGTCGGCGCCGAACGCGTCATCGACGAGGTTGCCTTTGCCGTCGGCAAGGACCCGCTCGAAATCCGCAAGCAGAATTTTTATGGCACCAGTGGTGATAAAGACGGGGGCCGCAACGTCACCCCTTATCACCAGACGGTCGAGGACAACATCATCCACCGCATCGTCGCCGAGCTGGAGGCGAGCGCCGACTATGCGGGGCGCCGCCGCATCATCCAGGCCTTCAACGCCAACAGCCGCTTCATCAAGCGCGGCCTGGCGCTGACGCCGGTCAAATTCGGCATCTCTTTCACAGCCACCCACTACAACCAGGCCGGCGCGCTGGTGCATGTCTACACCGACGGTTCGGTGCATCTGAATCACGGCGGCACCGAGATGGGGCAAGGCCTCTACGTCAAGGTGGCGCAGGTGGTGGCGGAAGAGTTCCAGATCGACCTCGACCAGGTCAAGATCACCGCGACGACCACCGGCAAGGTGCCCAACACTTCGGCCACCGCGGCGTCGTCCGGCACCGACCTCAACGGCATGGCGGCGCAGAACGGCGCCCGCCAGATCAAGGAACGGCTGACCGACTTCGCCGCCGAAAAATACCAGGTGCCGCGCGAGCAGGTGCTTTTCCTGCCCAACCGGGTGCGCATCGGCAACCAGGAGATCGCCTTCACCGACCTTGTCAAGCAGGCCTATATGGCCCGCATCCAACTGTCGGCGGCGGGTTTTTACAAGACGCCGAAAATCCACTGGAACCGTGACAAGGGCGAGGGCCGTCCGTTCTATTATTTCGCCTATGGCGCCTCGTGCTCGGAAGTCTCGGTCGACACGCTGACCGGCGAATATGTCGTCGAGCGCACCGACATATTGCATGAAACCGGCCGCTCGCTGAACCGCGCCATCGATCTCGGCCAGATCGAGGGCGGCTTCATCCAGGGCATGGGCTGGCTGACGACGGAGGAGCTGTGGTGGGACGACAAGGGCCGGCTGCGCACGCATGCGCCGTCGACCTATAAGATCCCGCTCGCGTCCGACCGGCCGAAGATATTCAACGTCACGCTGGCCGACTGGCCGGAGGCCAACGAGCCGACGGTGCACCGTTCCAAGGCGGTCGGCGAACCGCCCTTCCCGCTCGGCATGTCTGTGCTGCATGCGCTGTCGGACGCGGTGGCAAGTGTGGCCGATCATAAGGTCTGTCCGCGTCTCGACGCTCCTGCAACACCAGAACGGGTGCTGATGGCGATCGAACGGCTGAAGGGTGAAGCCAAGAATAGCGCCTGACTCTGACCTGGATTCTGGCAAAACGTGCAATTCAGACTGAAAAACCCTATATTTCCCGTACGGGAATGCGAAATATGAAGTCGAAAGTGCAAAGCCTCAGAGCTTTTCTCGCCAGCGCCGGCCGGCTTGCTCTGGTCGAAGTGGCCGGCACCAAAGGCTCGACTCCGCGCGAGAAGGGCGCCTTCATGCTCGTATCGCAGGCGGCGATTTTTGGCACGATCGGCGGCGGTCAGCTCGAGTACATGGCGATCGACAAGGCGAGGCAGATGGTGGGGTCTTCACCCTCCCCCTTGTGGGGAGGGTCGGCCGGCGAAGCCGGCCGGGGTGGGGGTGCGGACGATCGTGCCAAGCTACCCCGTTTCGCGGACGCCGCCACGCGGCGTCCGCTCACCGACCCTCCCCACAAGGGGGAGGGTAAAGAAGCCCGCATCGCGGTCGATGAAGTCCGCGCCACGCTTGACGTGCCGCTAGGTCCCGAGATCGGCCAGTGCTGCGGCGGGCGCGTCGAAGTCTTGATCCGTATCGTCGATGCCGCGCTTGCTGCCGAGCTGATCGCGGCCGCAGAAGCCGAGGAAGCCCACCTGCCGCATGTCTATATCTTCGGCGGCGGCCATGTCGGCCAGGCGCTGGCCTCGACCGTTGCACTTCTTCCCGTGCGTGGTGTCGTCATCGAGACGCGGGCCGAAGCGCTGGAAGGCATGTCGGAAACCGTCGAGACGCTGCTGACGCCGATGCCCGAGGCCGAGGTGCGAAACGCCCCCGCCGGCACCGCCTTCGCCATCCTCACCCACGACCATGCGCTGGATTTCCTCATCGTCGCCGAGGCGCTGAAGCGCGACGACGCGGCCTATGTCGGCATGATCGGCTCGAAAACCAAGAGAGCGACGTTCAGGAACTGGTTCCTGAAATCGGCGGATGGCACGGAGGCTGAGTTGGCCCGCCTCGTCTCCCCGATCGGCGGCGACGCCGTCAGGGACAAGCGCCCGCCGGTGATCGCGGCGCTCGCGGCAGCCGAGATCATGACGGCACTGGTCGTTCACAACACCGCGCCGAATGCCGACCATCAAGTCCAGCATAAGATGATGGCCGGCTAAGCTTCGGCGCGGCTAAGCAGGCCGCTTCAGGCCGAGATGATCTCGCAAGGTGCTGCCTTCGTATTCCCGACGGAACAGTCCGCGCCGCTGCAGTTCCGGCACCGCCAGCGTGGCAAAGGCATCGAGCTCGCCGGGGAAGTATGACGGCATGACGTTGAAGCCGTCCGCGCCGCCGCCCTCGAACCGCGCCTGCAATTCGTCAGCGATCTGCGCCGGCGTGCCGACGATACGCCAATGGCCACGTGCGCCGGCGAAATGGCGCGCAAGCTGGCGGATCGACAGGCCGTCGCGGCGCGATTGTTCGATGACCAGCGCCTGGCGGCTTTTCATTCCCTCGGTCTCCGGCAGCTCGGGCATCGGTCCGTCGATCGGATAGCTCCCGAGATCGGAGATGCTGAGATAGCTGGACAGTAGCGCCACGCCGACATCGTCGGGGATCAGCGCCTGCAATTCCTCCTGTTTCTCCCGCGCTTCGGCCTCGGTGTCTGCCACCACCGGGGAGACGCCGGGCATGATCTTGATGTCGTCGGGTTCCCGCCCATAGGCAGCCATACGGCCCTTGAGGTTGTCGTAAAAGCCCTTGGCTTCCTCGAGGGTCTGCGCCGCCGTGAACACGACGTCGGCGGTGCGGGCGGCAAGGTCGCGGCCGACATCCGAGGCGCCGGCCTGCACCATCACCGGCGCGCCCTGCGGCGAGCGCGGCAGGTCGAGCGGGTCGCGCACCGAAAAGCTCTGCCCGTTGTGACCGTGAAAGCCACTGCCTTGCCAAAGTCCTGATACCACCTCGGCGAATTCGCGCGCCCGCTCGTAGCGGTCGGCATGCGGTTTCAGGCCCGTCGCGCCGAAATTGGCGGCTTCGATGGGGCTGGCCGACGTCACCAGGTTCCAGCCAGCCCGGCCACCACTCAGATGATCGAGCGACAGAAAGGTGCGCGCCAGGCCGTAGGGCTCGTTGTAGCTGGTCGACGCCGTCGAAACGAGGCCGATGCGGCTGGTCTGCACGGCGAGCGCGGACAGCAGGCTGATCGGCTCGAAGCCGATCGAGCGTGAGGTCTGGCTGGCGATGCCGACATTGGCTTCGCGCAGACCGGCGGCGTCCTCGCAGAACACCATGTCGAACTTCGCCGCTTCCGCCGTGCGCGCCAGCTGGATGTAATGATCGATGTCGATGCCTGCAGTAACATGCGCCTTGGGGTGACGCCAGGCGGCGATGTGGTGGCCCGTCGCCCACAGGAAGGCGCCAAGCTTCATCTGGCGGGTCATTGCGCTCCTCCGGCAAGTCTGAGATGAGAGCGCAAGGTGGTGCCGGGATAATCCGGGCGGACGAGGCTGCGGCGCTGCAATTCCGGCAGCACGCGGCCGATGAAACCGTCAATCGCCGCAGGCGGTATTGCGATGTTGAACCCGTCGCAGCTTTGCGAGCTGAACCATGTTTCGAGCGCGTTGGCAGCGACATCTGCGCCAACGTTCAGCAGCAGCTTGACCGCACCCGGATCGCGTCCGCAGGCCACAACGCGGCGCTTGAGATCGTCATGGCGCGCCTTGGGGTCCTTTGTGGGTCTGTCCAGCAGGACGACATCGGCGGTGCGGGCGGCCATATCCAGGTCGGCCTCGGACAGGCCGGACAGCACCAGCACCGGCGTATCCTGCGGCGAGCGCGCGACGTTCAGCGGCCCGCGCACGGAGAAAAATTCGCCCTTGTGGTCGAGCAGGTGCATTTTTTCGGGATCGTGGAAGCGGCCGCCGATCTTGTCGAACAGCAGCGCGTCGGCATCCCAGCCCTGCCACAGGCGCTGAACGATGCCGATGTATTCCTGCGTGCGGCGGCGGAACACATCGTCGGAAAATCCATCCGGCCGGCTGAAATTGGCGGCTTCCCGTGGCGCCTGCGCCATGGTCGCGTGCCAGCCGGCGCGGCCATGGCTGATGATGTCGAGCGAAGCAAAACGGCGCGCCAGATTGTACGGCTGGTGAGCCACCGTCGAGGCTGCAGCGACAAGGCCGATCCGACTTGTCACCGTCGCCAGCGCCGCCAGCAAGGTCGTCGCTTCGAAAGAACTCGACCCGGCGCTGTTCGGCGCGGAATCATCGAGGACAATCATGTCCAGCCCCGCCGCTTCCGCTTGCTTGGCAAAACCGGCCAGGTCGCTGAACCCGAGCGGCTGCCCGGAAGTAATGTTGAGCGAAACGGCAAGATGCATTGTGGCTTGCTGGTCAGTCGGCATGGGACCATCGATCATAGGGCGGCGTATGCGAACCTAAGGTCACCTGCTTGTAAGACAACCCTGGCGACTGGGCCAACAGCCCCTCACTTGCCGGCCAGCAAATCCTTGATCAGCCGCTGGCAACGCTCGGCCATGAAGTCGAGCAACAGCCGCACCTTTGGATCCTGCAGCTTCTTGTGCGGATAGACGGCGGCGAACTGCACCGGCGTTGGCGGCGTGCTGGCCAGGATGACCTGCAGCCGCCGGTCGCGGATGAAGGGTTCGACCTCGAAGCGCGGCTTGTTGATGATGCCGCGGCCCGACAGCGCCCAGCCGGTCAGCACATCGCCATCGTCGGTGTCGTAGGGGCCGTGCACCTCGAATTTCTGCGGGCCGGACGGCGTCTGCAGCGTCCAGACATATTCGCGCGCCCCGGAATAGCGCAGCATCAGGCAGTCGTGCTTCTTGCCGATCAGTTCCTGTGGCTCCACCGGCTCGCCGCGCGCTTCGAGATATTTCGGTGCCGCCACCAGCACGCGTTCACATTCCATGATGCCGCGCATCCGCAGGCTGGAATCCTCGATGATGCCGAGCTTGAAGGCGACGTCGATGCCTTCCTTCATGATGTCGATATTGTGGTCGGAGAGCCTCAGCCGCACCTCGATATCGGGGTATTTGTCGTGGAAATCCGGAATGCCCGACGCCACGAGCCGCCGTCCAAGGCCGAGCGGTGCGGTCACCTTGATGGTGCCGCGCGGCTGGCCGGAAAGAGCCGAGACCGCGGCTTCCGCCTCGGTGATCGCCTCCAGCACCTGCTTGGCGCCGGAGTAGAACACCGTGCCATGCTCCGTCGGCATCAATTGCCGTGTGGTGCGGTTGAACAGCCGCACGCCGAGGTGTTTTTCCAGCTCCTTGATGCGGTTGGAGGCGACCGCCGGCGAAATGCGCATGTCGCGGCCCGCCGCCGAGAGATTGCCAAGCTCGACGACGCGGACGAAGACGGCGATGTTGTCGAGATAGGCCATTCGTGGCTCTTTATTTGGCGGCGTACGTGGTCAGCCTAGTATTTTCCATTTTTTTTTGAAAGTCATCGTACACCTCGCCTCTTTTCGTTTGCGCCCCACACCGTAAAGTCAGCCGATCGGCAGGGACGATTTCACATGATGGATTTCGCGATTTTCTGGGACTGGCTGAGTTTCGCCGTGCGCTGGCTGCACGTCGTCACCGGCATCGCCTGGATCGGCTCGTCCTTCTATTTCGTCGCGCTCGACCTTGGGCTGCGCCAGCGCCCCGGCATGCCGGCCGGCGCATTCGGCGAGGAATGGCAGGTGCATGGCGGCGGCTTCTACCACGTCCAGAAATATCTGGTGGCGCCGGCCGAAATGCCGGAACACCTGACCTGGTTCAAGTGGGAATCCTACGCCACCTGGCTGTCCGGCTTCGCCATGCTGTGCGTGGTCTACTATGCCGGCGCCGATTTGTTCCTGATCGACCCCAATGTGCTGCCGATGTCGGTGCCGGTCGGCATCCTTTTGTCGATGGCCACCATCGGCGTCGGCTGGGTAGTCTACGATCTGCTCTGCCGGTCGCCGCTCGGCAAAAGTGACACCGGACTGATGCTGGTGCTCTATGGCGTGCTGGTGTTCATCGCCTGGGGTCTGACGCATCTGTTCACCGGCCGCGCCGCTTTCCTGCATCTGGGCGCCATCACCGCCACGATCATGTCGGCCAATGTCTTCATGGTGATTATTCCAAACCAGAAGATCGTCGTCGCCGACCTGATTGCCGGCCGCAAGCCCGACCCGAAATACGGCAAGATCGCCAAGCAGCGCTCGCTGCACAACAATTACCTGACGCTGCCCGTGCTGTTCCTGATGCTGTCGAACCACTATCCGCTGGCGTTTGCGACGGAGTTCAACTGGGTCATCGCCTCGCTGGTGTTCATCATCGGCGTCTTGATCCGGCACTATTTCAACACCGTGCATAAGCGTGCCGGCAACCCGCACTGGACCTGGATGGCGGCTGCGGTGCTGTTCGTCATCATCATGTGGCTGTCGACAGCGCCGAAAATACTGACCGGCGAGCTCAAGGCATCCGCCGCGGCCGAAGTCTATATCGCCTCGTCGCATTTCCCGGCGGTGCGCGACACCGTGCTTGGCCGCTGCTCGATGTGCCATACGGCCGAGCCGGTCTATGAAGGCATCTACCATGCGCCGAAGGGCGTGATGCTCGACACCGACGCCGGCATTGCCGAGCATGCGCGTGAAATCTATTTGCAGGCCGGGCGCAGCCACGCCATGCCGCCCGCCAACGTCACCCAGATCAGCGACAAGGAACGGGCGCTGCTGGTCGCCTGGTTCGAAGGCGCAGGGAAATAGGGATGACCTCCACACTTCTGCGCGGCCGCACCCTAAGTTTTTTGCGCTGGCCCGAAGCCATCGACGACCATGCCGCCTGGCGCTATGAGGAGGATGGCGGCCTGCTGATCCGCGACGGCCGGATCGTTGCCGTAGGCAGCTACACGGAAGTCGAAAAGCAAGCGGGCGACGGTGCGAAAAAGATCGATCATCGGCCGCATCTGCTGCTGCCCGGCTTCATCGATGCGCATGCGCATTTTCCGCAGATGCAGGTCATTGCCTCCTACGGCGCCGAACTGCTCGACTGGCTGAACACCTACACCTTTCCCGAAGAGACCAAATTCGCCAACGCTCAGCATGGCCGCCGCATCGCCCGGCTGTTCCTGGACGAGATGGTGCGCCACGGCACGACGACGGTCGCCGCCTACTGCTCGGTGCACAAGGCGTCTGCCGAAGCGTTCTTTGCCGAATCGCATGCGCGCGGCATGCTCAACATTGCCGGCAAGGTGATGATGGATCGAAACGCGCCGGCAGGCGTGCTCGACACGCCGCAATCCGGCTATGACGATACGAAGGCACTGATTGCGGAATGGCACGGCAAGGGCCGCCAGCTTTATGCGATCACGCCGCGCTTCGCCATCACCTCTTCGCCCGAACAGTTGGAGATGTCGGGCGCGCTCTGCCGCGAGCATCCCGATCTGCATATGCAGACGCATCTGTCGGAAAACCACGCCGAAATCGCCTTCACGCAAAAACTCTATCCGCAGGCGCGCGACTACACCGATGTCTACGAGCAGTATGGCCTGCTGGGGCCAAAGAGCCTGTTCGGCCACTGCATCCATCTCTTGGAACGCGAGGCCGATGCGCTGTCGGACAGCGGCTCGGTGGCGGTGTTCTGCCCGACCTCGAACCTGTTCCTCGGCTCCGGCCTGTTCGATTACCAGCGCTTTCGGCGCCGCGACAAGCCGCTGCGCATCGCCGCGGCCAGCGATGTCGGCGGCGGCACCAACTATTCGATGCTGCGCACCATGGACGAGGGCTACAAGGTGATCGCGCTGACTGGCGAAAAGCTGAACCCGTTCCAGTCCTTCTGGCAATTAACACGTGGCAATGCCGAGGCGCTGTCTATGGCGGACAAGGTCGGCACGCTGGATGAAGGCACCGATGCCGATATCACCGTGCTCGACGCCCGCGCCACGCCGGCGATGCGGCTGAGGATGGAGACTGTGGAGACGCTGGCGGAGGAGCTGTTCCTGCTGCAGACATTGGGCGACGACCGCGCGGTGCGCGAGGTCTATGTCGCGGGGCGGCCGGCCAAGAGTGATATAATCGCCGGCTAGGACCCATCACCGCGCGGATGGCGCCCTTCCTCTACCCCGTCGATCGGGGGAGAGGTGTCGAGAGAAGCTCGACGGAGTGGGGGGCGACCCTGGCGGGGCAAGACCACCACCGCGACGAGACCTTGACCGGGCGGAGCTTGTCGTACACACGATTTGTGACGATTTCGGAGAACAAAATGGCCGCTGCCGACGACATCGCTCTGATCCAGAAACAGGAAGAGACACTGGTCTTCCCGGCCTTCGACGAGGCCGTCGCGTTCAAGATCGGCGCGGCGATCCGAGAGCGGGCGCTGGCCGAAAAGCTGCCCATCATTGTCGATATTAGGCTGTGGGATCGGCCGCTGTTCTATGCCGCGCTGCCGGGTTCGAACGCCTCCAACCCCGACTGGGCGCGACGCAAGATCAATGTGGTCAAGCGCTACCTCAGGAGCACCTATCGCCTGGTGCTGGAGCAGCAGCGACCGGACCGCACCTTCAAGGTCGGCGAGGGGCTGGATATTGCTGATTACGTACTGGCCGGCGGCGGGTTTCCGGTGACTGTAAAGGGGGCTGGCGTGATCGGCGTCATCGCCGTCTCCGGCCTGCCGGAACGCCAGGACCACGGCGTCGTCGTCGATGCACTGTGCGATCATCTCGGCCTCGATCGGACACAATTGGCGCTGCCGCCGGAAGATAAATCGTGACGCTACCGCTGCCCCTCATCCGCCTGCCGGCACCTTCTCCCCCTATAGTGACGGGGAGAAGGGACAAGCCCGCTCTCCCCGTCTTTCACGGGGAAAGGATAAGGGAGAGGGGCAGCGCCAACGTTTGCTCAGTTTGAAAACCGCCAGTTACGGCCAAGGATAACCGTGCTCGACCCAAAATCCTTTCTCATCTCGATCTTCAATGCCGCTGTTGCCGCTGCCGATCCTGAACGGACCATCCGGAATCATCTGCCGGCGAGGCCCAGTGGCCGCACCATCGTCATCGGCGCCGGCAAGGGATCGGCGCAGATGGCGGCGGCATTCGAGAAGGTGTGGGACGGGCCGATCGAAGGGCTGGTCGTCACCCGCTACGGCTATGGCACCAGATGCGAGCGCATCGAAATCATCGAGGCGGCCCATCCGGTACCGGACGCTGCCGGTCTTGAGGCGTCGCGGCGCCTGCTCGAAAAGGTGCAAGGGCTGACTGCGGACGACCTGGTAGTGGCGCTGATATCGGGAGGAGGATCGGCGCTGCTGCCGTCGCCTGCCCCCGGCCTGACGCTCGCCGACGAAATCGCCGTCAACGAGGCGCTGCTTGCCTCCGGCGCGCCGATTGCGGCGATGAACACAATCCGCAAGCATCTCTCGACCATCAAGGGCGGCCGGCTGGCAGCTGCCGCCTGGCCGGCCAAACTGGTATCACTGGTTGTCTCTGATATTCCCGGAGACAACCCGGCGCTGGTGGCCTCCGGCCCGACCGTGCCCGACTCCGGCAACCGCGCCGATGCGCTGGCCTCGATAGCGGCCTACGGCATGAAACTGCCCGACGCCGTCATGGCGCACATCAACTCGCCAGAGGCCGATGCGCCAGATCCGGATGACCAGCGCTTTTCACGCAATGAAGTGCACCTGATCGCCTCGGCTGGCGTGTCGCTGGAAGCGGCAGCCGCTGAGGCAAAACGGCAGGGCATCGAAGCCGTCATCCTCTCCGATTCCATCGAGGGCGAGGCGCGCGAGGTCGGTGGCGTGCATGCAGCCATTGCGCGCGAAGTGGCGACGCGCAACCGGCCGTTCAAAAAGCCGGTGCTGATCCTGTCCGGCGGCGAGACGACCGTGACCTTGCGGGCCCCTGTTGACGGAAAAAGGGGCAAGGGCGGCCGCAACTCCGAATTCCTGCTCGCCTTTGCCATCGGCATCAGCGGCGCGGAAGGTATTCATGCACTGGCCGCCGATACCGACGGCATCGATGGCTCGGAAGACAATGCCGGCGCCTTTGCCGATGGCTCGACCGTCTCGCGCATGCGTGCCGCCGGCGTCGGCGCCAAGGCGATGCTGGCCGGCAACAATGCCTGGACGGCGTTCAACGCGATCGGCGATCTGTTCGTGCCGGGGCCGACGGGTACGAATGTGAATGATCTGAGGGCAATCCTGATCAGTTAATTCGGCCGTGGCGGCCGAAGTTTCCAACGTTGGATTCACGACCGTGAAGCCACTCAGCTTCGTCATCCCTGGGCGAAGCAGGAGCGAAGCTCCTTGTTCCGCCCGCGGATGACGATGTCGCTGAGGCTTTCGCTCATCTCACGACCCCATCAGCCGCTTCACCTCTTTCATATCCTTTAGGAACCGCTCGCGCTCAGCCTCCTTGTCCGTCGGCTCGTGAATGCGCAGGATAAAGGACGGGTGGATGGTGATGAACACGCGCAAGCCATCCTCGCGTTCGATCAACTGGCCGCGCATTTTCGTCACGGCAATGGCCTTGCCCAGCAGCGACAACGCCGCCGTTGCCCCAAGCGCCACGGCGAGGTCCGGCTTGATCAGCTCAAGCTCCCGGCCGATCCACCAGCGGCAGGCCTGGACTTCGCCGGTATTTGGCTTCGAGTGGATGCGGCGCTTGCCGCGCGGCTCGAACTTGAAGTGCTTGACGGCGTTGGTGACGTAGACTTTTTGCCGGTCGACGCCTGCGTCATCGAGAATTGCATCGAACACTTTGCCCGCTGGCCCGACAAAAGGTTTGCCGGCGAGATCTTCCTGATCGCCAGGTTGTTCGCCGACGAAGACCACCTTGGCGTCATCCGGCCCCTCGCCGAACACGGTCTGTGTCGCGTCGCGCCAGAGCGGGCAGCGACGACAACCCTTTGCAGCCTCGCGCAAATCGGAAATCGTCTTGGCATCGTCTTCATCCGGCGCCTCGGCCGGCTCGGGCTTCGGCCAATGTCTTGCCTGCAGCTTGGCGTGGTGCGGCGCCGGCGTCGTCGGTTGTCTGGCAATCATGGCTATAGCGGCCTCGTCCGCTCCTGCGATCAGATCTGGAATGAGCGAGGCCTCGGGAAGGTTCCGCCAATATTTCTTCGGCATCTCCTTCTGCATCGCCTTCACCTTGAGCCGCGCCGGGTTGAAGATGTTCTGGAAATAGGTCAGCCACAACGCCTCGGTGTCGTCCTGATCGGGTGCATCGCCCTTGGCCGCACCCGGGCCGATCGCCAGCCTTTCGCCATTCCAGTCGGCGGAGGCATAGGGCGTCAGGACGGTCCAGCGCATGCCGGTGAACCGCCGGACGAAGAAATCCGCGTTGCGCTCGACAATGAAATGCTCCGGCTCGAACCAGGCGACGTAGCGCTCGTCCTCGCCGTAGCCGATCTTCCGGAAGCGTACGAAGGCATGCATCTTATGGCCGTCGCGCCGCACCGCCTTTTCCATGGCTTCGAGCCGCCTGGTGTCGGGATCGGATGCGATCGCCAGCAGTTTCGGCTCGGTGCGCAGGCGCCAAAGCATCCAGTAGAGAAAGGCAAACCGGCCGGGGTCGGAGTGGCAGAAGGCGGTTTCGGCATGGGCGATGAACTCGCGCGGGACGGTAAGCTGCGCGCCCTCTGGCACCGCCGGCAAGGCATCTCGAGGATCATTGGCGTCGGACCCGACACCCCAACTAATATCCTCAGGCCGGACCTCATTCAGCGTCAGACGCCGTGCCGCATCGCGCCAACCGGCGAAATCGGTCTGGCTCGCTAGCCGGACAGTGTATCGGGCAAGGTCGAGCTGGGCCGGCTGCATGGTCAAAACAGCGACAGTTGTTCGCAGGACTTTACGATCGTATCGCGCAGGCCTGTCTTGTCGGTGAGTCCGCCCGGCGACCAGCCTTCGGCGATGATGAAGGGCCTCAGCTTGGCGATCGAATGGCAGATCCGTCCGACATCTTCCAGCCGCATGCGTCGGTGGCGGCGGGTTTCAAGGATCTTCGCCACCACCTTGGTGCCCAGACCCGGAACCCGCAGCAGCGCTTCCCGATCGGCGCGGTTGATGTCGACGGGAAACCTCGCCCGATTGCGCAAAGCCCAGGCGAGCTTGGGGTCAATGGCGAGATCGAGCATGCCGTCGCTGCTGCCGGCGAGGATTTCCGGCTGCGAAAAGCCGTAGAAGCGCATCAGCCAGTCGGCCTGATAGAGCCGGTGCTCGCGCATCAGCGGCGGTTTCTGGAGCGGCAGCGACGATGACTAATCCGGGATCGGGCTGAAGGCGGAGTAATAGACGCGCCGCAGATGGTAGCTGCCATAGAGCCGCGCACTGGAGTGCAAGATACCGTCGTCGGATGTCTTGTCGGCGCCGACGATCATCTGCGTCGACTGACCTCCGGGCGCAAAGCGTTCGCGCTTCTTGGTCCGCAACGTCGGCTCGGCCTTTTCCTCCATCTTCCGGCGCAGGTTCGCCATGGAAAGCCGGATCGTTTGCGGCTTCTTCTCCGGCGCTAGTTTCTTCACGCCCTCATCGGTCGGCAGTTCGACATTGATAGACAGCCGGTCGGCGTAGAGCCCGGCCTGCTCGACCAGTTCGGCCGAGCTTTCCGGAATGGTCTTCAGATGAATATAGCCGGAGAATTTTTCGTCCAGCCGCAGCCGCCGCGCCACTTCCACCATTTCGGCCATGGTCTCGTCGGGCGAACGGATGACGCCGGAGGACAGGAACAGGCCTTCGATGTAGTTGCGCCGATAAAAGTCCATGGTCAGCTTCACAACCTCGTCGATGCTAAAGCGGGCGCGGCGCACATTCGATGACGAGCGGTTGATGCAGTAGCTGCAATCGTAAATGCAGAAATTGGTGAGCAGGATTTTCAGGAGCGAAATGCAGCGGCCATCCGGCGCGTAGGAATGGCAGATGCCCATGCCTTCTGTGGAGCCGATACCGCCGGATTGGAGCGAATCCTTCTTCGCCGAGCCGGACGAAGCACAGGAGGCGTCGTATTTGGCGGCGTCAGACAGGATTGCCAGCTTTTCACGGACGGTGGGCGCGCTCATCTGTTCATGATATGTTCTTGAAGGCTGCAGCGCCACCTCATTTGATGCAGGCGGCGAAAAAGTGATCGCCGCCCGCCGTCAGGGCAATCAGAGACCGTTTCGAAATTCGCTCTGGCGAGTCATATGGTGGTGGTTTCGAGAACCGAAGCGCAGCGGACATTTGGTCCGTGAGCATCGGAAGCGCAGAAACCACCATCGATGGCCGCCGGAGTAGAATTTCGAAACGGTCTCTCAGACCTCGTGCAGGTAGAGGTGGTAGTCCAGCTCGCTCACCGTACGCGCGACGCGCAGATACTCCGACTGCTTGATCGCCACGAAGGTGCGATGCAGATCCTCGCCAAGCGCCTCTTTCAGGAAGCTCGAGGCCCGCGCCGCCTCGATCGCGGCGCGCCAGTCGACCGGCATGGTCGTGCGCGTGACAGCGGCTTCATAGCCATTCCCAGTGGTTTCAGGGCCGGGGTCGAGGCCTTCGTCCAGACCCTTGATGATGCCGGCCAGCACCGTTGCCGCGATCAGGTAGGGATTGGCGTCGACGCCCGACGGCCGGTGCTCGATGCGCCGGTTCTTGGCGTCGCCGGCCGGCACGCGCAGCGCCACCGAACGGTTGTTGACGCCCCAGGTCGGCGCCACCGGCGCATAGGACTGCGAGACGAAGCGCCGCCAGGAATTGGCGTGCGGCGCAAACACCAGCATCGATTCGGCCATGGTCTGGATCAGCCCGCCGAGCCCCTGCAGCAGCGGCAGCGACCAGCTTTCGCCGCCGGCTTCGGCAAAAACGTTGCGGCCGTTCTTGTCCTGCAGCGAAACATGGAAATGCATGCCGGAGCCGGCATATTTTTCGATCGGCTTGGCCATGAAGCAGGCGGTAACACCATGGCGGCGCGCCTGCGCCCGCACCAGCCGCTTCAACATGACGAGGTCGTCGGCCGCCCGCATGACATCCTTGCGGTAATTCAGCGTCAGCTCGTACTGGCCGGGCGCGTATTCCGAAATCACCGTTTCGGCCGGAATGCCTTGCGCCTTAGCCGCGGCATAGATGTCGGAAAACAACGGCTCCATGCCGTGCAGATGGTCGACGGAATAGACTTCCGTCTTGGCCGAGCGGCGGCCGTCGAGCACGGCGTCCGCCGGTTTTACCTTGCCGTCGGCGTCACGCTCATTGGCAAGCAGGAAAAATTCGAGTTCGAAGGCGCCGGCGGGATAGAGGCCCTTGGCCGCCAAGATGTCGACCTGCCTGGCCAGCGCCAGCCGTGGGTCCGACGACATAGGCTGTCCCTCGAGATGGTACATCGCCATCAGCAACTGGCCGCGCGGCGGGTTCGTGCCGTAAAGCGGCACCAGCGTGCCGGGGATCGGCCATGCCCTGAGATCGCCGTCTCCAGTCGTCCAGATCAGCCCGGTTTCGTGCACATCCTCGCCGGTGATGTCGAGGCCGAGGATCGAGATCGGCATGTGGCGGCCGCCCTCGAAGATGCTTTTCAGCTCATGCCGGCGCACGATCTTGCCGCGGCCGACCCCGTTGGCGTCGGTCAAGACGATATCGAAGGCTTCGATTTCGGGATGGGCGTCGAGAAAGGCTTGCGCCTCGGCGGGCGTCGAGCCCGAAGGTGAAGTCATGATTAGTGTACTCGAGTTTGGCTTGGCAGCTTGTCTCATGGCGTCAGCCTTGCCGCAACCGTGGCGAAGGCGGTGATCAGCCGGTTGACCTGGGCGCCGGTGGTGGCCGGTGAGATCAGCATCATGTTGTGAAAGGGCGCGATCAGCACGCCCTGGTTGACCAGCGCGACATGGATAGCCGCCTCAAGCTCCGGCGCATGGGCAGTCTCGGCTTCGGCGCCGTTCCTGAGCGGGCCAGGGGCGCAGATGAACTCGACGCGGGCGCCGACGCGGGCGACATGCCAGGGCAGATTGTAGCGATCGATGACGCCGGTCAGCCCGGCATCGAGCCGCAGGGCGAGGCGATCCATCCGGGCATAATTCTCCTGCGTCATCACCTCTTCGAGCGTTGCGCGCATGGCTGCGAACTGCAGCGGGTTCGCCGACAGCGTCGTGCCCATGCCGGAATAGCCCGGCTCCTTGGTTCGATTGTAGTCGGCATAGCGCGAGGCGACCTCGTCGCTCATGCCCCACACGCTTGCCGGCACGCCGCCGGCGATCGGCTTGCCCAGCACGAACAGGTCGGGCTGCAGCCCGAATTTCCTGGTGTAGCCGCCGGGTCCAGTCGAAATCGTGTGCGTCTCGTCTATCAGAAGCAGCGTTCCGGCCGCGCGCGTCAGTTTGCGCAAGGCGTCGTGAAAACCCGGATCGGGCAGCACCATGCAGGAATTGGTCAGCACCGGCTCAGCAATGACGCAGGCGACATCCTTGTCCTTGAGCGCTGCTTGCAGCGCGGCGACATCGTTGAATTCAATGACCTTCGCCGTCTTGGTCAGGTCGCGAAACTCACCCGCCAGCCCCGGCCGATTCACGGGCTTGCCGTCGACCATCCGGACCATCGTCTCGTCGACCGAGCCGTGATAGCAGCCGTTGAAGACCAGTATCTTTTCGCGGCCGGTGACGGCGCGGGCGACGCGCAGCGCGAAGCGGTTGGCGTCGGTGGCGGTGGTGGCGATCTGCCAGAACGGCAGACCGAAACGCTGTGTGAGCAGCGGCCCGATGGCCAGCGCATCTTCCGAAGGCAGCATATAGGTCAGGCCGCGCCCGGCCTGGCGGCGGATGGCGCGCGCCACCGGCGGCGGCGAATGGCCGAACATCGAGCCGGTGTCACCGAGGCAGAAATCGTCCAGCCTGTTGCCGTCGATATCCGTGATGGCGGCGCCCTTGGCGCTTTCGACCAGGATCGGGAATGGCGTCGGCCAGTCGTTCATCCAGTGCATCGGCACACCGCCGAAGAAGCCTGGCAGGCCGTTACCGACCTTGGCCTGCGATTTCGGCCGCGCCTTGCGGAAGGTGTTCGCCTCGCTTGTCCGCAATGCAGCGATGCGGTCACGGCTGATACCGCCGATGGACGCCTTTGAATAACTGTTCGTGCTGTGCATGAAATCCCTCTCGGCCGGCACACTACCCAATTGGCGACGGCAACCGCAATTGGCCGTGTTGGTGCGCTGCATTGGGTCAGCAGCAAGTTCGGCAGACTTGACCTTCCGGCGCAGTCGGGCGCCAATGCGATCGGGTCTGTGGTTTGGGGAGAAAAATGCGGACGATCATCTGCGCTATTGCGCTACTCTTGTCGGCCGCTGCGGCTTCCGCATCGGGCGGCGTCTGGTGTTCCGTCGATGACAAAGCGGTGCAATTCGAGGTCGGCGCCGGGGTCACCAGAGGTATGGGCGGCCCGACCTTCAATTTTCGCGGCGATCTCGAGATACTTGGCCGGCCGGAAGGCGACAGTCTGCGCAAGACCGTCTTCGAGGATTCCGACCTCACCCAGTACTGGCTGGACGACAAGGAGTTGCGGCTGAACGTCTACCACGAGCATCAGCTCGGAGATAAATTCAACTCTGTCGAACTGACGATCCTGACCAAGACCAGTGACGAGGGCGTCTATGACGGCCGGTACACGCTTGCCGTCTACGACAACGCCGCCGACACGGAACAGGACGGCAAGCCGAAAGAATTGACCGGCAAGGTGTCGTGCGGAGCCGAATAGGTCACGCCGAGATATCGATGACGCCGCAGTCGCCGGCGGCACTGCCGAAGGCGACCCGGCGCTCTTCCTTATCCCACATCATCGCGGTGATGGCGCCCTTGCCCGGGCGGCGCAACAGCACCTCTTTGGCATCGGTAAAGCGCACCGCCATGACCATGCCGTCATCATAGCCGACGGCGACGACATCCTGGCTCGGATGGCAGGCAACCGATGTCACCATGGCGTTGCCGCGCGTGCCGAGCTCCAGCGGCGCCTTGCCCATCGGGCCGTCCTTGCCCGAAAACGGCCAGACGATCGCCGCCGGCGCGCCGGAACTCGCCAGCCATTTGCCCTTCACGCTCCACGACAGGCTTTTGACCTTGCCGGGATAGCCGGTCATGCGCATGTGCTTGCCGTCGGCGAGCTTCCAGCCATGCAGCGCGTTTTCCTGCATGGTGGTGACGAGGAAGGCGCCATCCGGCGAGAAGGTGACGCCGGTATGGGCACCGGCCCATTCCAGCTCCACCGGTCTGCCCTCGGCGGCCGGGAAATGCAGCGTCGCGCCATTGTAGCGGGCGACGCCGAAGCGCATGCCCTTGGGGGAGAAGGCCAGCCCCTCGACCGAACGTGGATGGGCAAACTCTTTGGTCTTGCCGTCGGCAAAGCGCACGAACGCAGTCTTGCCTGTGGCATAGGCGATAGCGCCTTGCGGCCCGGCGGCAACGCTGGTGATCCACTTCTTGCCGGCGCTGGCGAGTTCGCTGACATTGCCGCCGGCGGCAACGGCAAAAATCTTGCCGTCCTCGCCGCCGGTGATCAGGCGGTCGTTGGCGGCGTCATGGAACGTGGAGAGCAGGCCGTCATTGGCCTGAATTGCCTTGTGGCCGTTGTCGAGCCTATGAACTGTCCCATCGGCCAGCGCAAAATGCGGCACGTTGTCGAGGAAGACGGCGGCAAGGCAGTGACCTTCCAGGTCGAGGGGGGCAACTGTGGGCATCAGGACCATTCCAATGAAGCTGTCACCACTCCCGGGAAGCCACTGAGGCGGCCAGGCCTGGCGTCAACCTTCTCCCCTTGTGGGAGAAGGTGGATCGGCGCGCAGCGCCGAGACGGATGAGGGGTGTTGAACGGATCGCCGTCGGTGCCGAGCTGGAGCACCCCTCATCCGACCTCGCTTCGCGAGGCCACCTTCTCCCACAAGGGGAGAAGGAAGAGCGGGCAGCGCTAGCGCCATAGAGTCCGGAAATCAAGCCGCCTGGCAGGCGTCAAAGCTCTTCTTCAGCCGTTCGGCGTCAAGCTCGCGGCCGATGAACACCAGCCGGCTCTCATGCTTTTCGCCGTCTTTCCAGGCGCGCTGGTGGTCGCCTTCGATGATCATGTGCACGCCCTGGATGACATAGCGCTCGTCGTCGCCCTTGAGCGCGATGATGCCTTTCAGCCGCAGGATGTTGGGACCTTCCATCTGAGTGATCTTCTCGATCCACGGGAAGAATTTCTTCGGGTCCATCTCGCCGCCGCGCAGCGACACCGACTGCACGGTCACGTCATGGATGTCGGAGGGATGCGCGTGATCGTGATGATGATGGTCGTGATCATGGTCGTGGTGATCGTGCCCGTCATGGTCATGGTGGTCGTGATCATGATCGTGCGCCTCGAGGAAATGTGGGTCGTTCTCCAATGCGCGCGACAGGTCGAAGGCGCCGCGGTCGAGCACTTCGGACAGCGCCACGCCGGCGCGCGTGGTGCGGTGGATCCTGGCCGCCGGGTTGATGGCGCGGATGGTGGCCTCGACCTTGGCCAGCTCTTCGGGCGTCACCAGGTCGGTCTTGTTGAGCACGACGACATCGGCGAAGGCGATCTGGTCCTCGGCTTCCTTGGAATCCTTCAACCGGAGCGGCAGGTGCTTGGCGTCGACCAGGGCCACGACAGCGTCGAGCCTGGTCTTGGAGCGCACGTCGTCGTCCATGAAGAAGGTCTGCGCCACCGGCACCGGATCGGCAAGGCCGGTGGTCTCGACGACGATGGCGTCGAAGCGGCCCGGGCGGCGCATCAGGCCTTCGACGACGCGGATCAGGTCGCCGCGCACCGTGCAACAGACGCAGCCATTGTTCATTTCGTAGATTTCCTCGTCGGATTCCACGATCAAATCATTGTCGATGCCGATCTCGCCGAATTCATTGACGATGACGGCATAACGCTTGCCATGGTTTTCCGACAGGATGCGGTTGAGCAGCGTCGTCTTGCCGGCGCCGAGATAGCCGGTGAGAACGGTCACGGGGATTTGCGTCTGTGCTTCGCTCATATCTTGCCTCGAAATGGCTGGGCCACGGAATTGCGGGCCGCAAGAAGGGATTGTTGGCCTGATATAGGATGTGTGCCGGCCTTTTGCACGAGGCAAACCGCCTGGGTGTTTGACCCAGGTTGACGAAGCGGGTGGGTAGACCGAGAGGCCGAGTGCGAGGGATGCCGACCATCAACGTGTCGCCGGAAACGCCTCTTCGTTGACCTGTGCTGAGCCGCGCCGCGTCAAACCGTTGCAATCGCCTTGGCGGAAACTCGTTTGTCATCTAACTGAAATAAACATCTGGCATCACCATTTCGAGCACCACAAATGCTTGCCGGCAAAGCTGTTTCGAAAGCCGGAATCTTTTGGATCGTCGATTGCCAACCGGCCGGCTGCGTCTATGCTGCACGCACCGGTACGGCCGAAGAGGGATCACCATGGCCAAGGCGGACAAGACTGCAACGATGAGCCGGCTGCATTCGGCGGCAAGGCTGGCAAGGACCGCGCTGGCGGCGCGGCTTCTGGCGCATGGCTTCTATGCCGGCCAGGACCAGATCATGCTGACGCTCGACCGCGAGGACGGCCAGACGCCCGGCAATCTCGCCGGCCGCCTCGGCGTGCGCCCGCCGACCATCACCAAGACCATAAACCGGCTGCAGGCCCAGGGCTTTTTGGAAAAGCGCGCCTCTTCCGCGGATGCACGCCAGGCGCATATCTTTCTCACCGACACCGGCCGCGAGATCATCCACGCCATCGAGAAGTCGGTTAAGAAGACCGAGAAGCAGGCGTTGAAGGGCCTCGACAAGAAAGAACAGAAGACGCTGTTCAAGCTGCTCGCCCGCATCGAGGCCAATTTGTCGAACGAGGAGCTGGTGCTCGTCGACGACGACGCCGACATCGACGACTGACCGGCACGGCGGCCGCGTGTCTTGAGCTAGGCCGCCACCGAAGGGCCGCGCACCAGCGCCGACCAGCGGCCGGGCGTCAGGCCGAATGCTTTCTTGAAATGTCTGTTGAAATGGCTCTGGTCGCTGAAGCCGGCGCCGACGGCAATCTCGGCCAGCGGTTCGCCGATCTCGATCATCCGTCTTGCCTTTTGCAGCCGGCGCATCAGCAGGAAACGATGCGGGCTGGTGGAATAGGTCGCGCGAAAATGGCGTGACAGCGCATAGCGGTCGAGCCCGGTGACGGCTTCCAGCTCATCGGAACGAACGGACCGCTCGGCATTCTCCTCGAGATAGCCGCGCGCCAGCGCTGCCGCACGCCAGGCCGACTTCCCCATCGGCTTTGCCTTCTGTCCCGCATGACGCCCCAGATGCCGCGCCAGCTCCGCAACGAAATCGGCGACGAACAGCTCGTTCAGTTCCTCATCGAGCGGCGACAGGGCCGAAAGCAGCGTGCCACGCAAGGCGGGATCGCTGACCACAGCATCCCTGACGAAAGGCAGCGGCGCGCCGTCGAGGCAGTCGAGCAGCAGAGACGGTTCCAGATAGAGGATCCGGTAGCGCAGACCATCCTCGGTCCCGGCGCCGCCATCGTGCACTTCGTCGGGATGCAGCACGATAACCTGGCCGGGCAGGCTGTGGTTGACAGTGCCCCTGTAGTGGAAGCGCTGCACACCGGAAAGCGTCACGCCGACGGCAAGTGTATCATGACGGTGCAGGTCGAAGGCGTTGCCATGGAAATGCGCCTCGATGCGCTCGATGCCAGCGGTAACAGGCGCCGACACGATCCGGTCCTCATCCGCGCACGAACGTTCAAGACCCTGCGTCGCCTCACCGTCTAGATCGTGCGTCATCACCTATCCCTGCCCCTTCATGGGCGTGCTCCGGAGTCCTCATTTTGGTGTTCGATACGAAATTTGCAATCGTGCTGCGGGACGATCTCGCCGTCTGGCAAAAGCTCAACGTCACGGCCTTCCTGACCAGCGGCGTCGTCGCGCAATTCCCCGACATTATCGGCGAACCCTACCGCGACCGCGCCGGCAACCTTTACAATCCTCTGTCGATCCAGCCGGTCATCGTGCTTTCGGCCGATGGGCCGACGCTCAACTCCATCCACCGGAAGGCGCTGGAGCGGGGCGTGACGGCGTCAGCCTATGTCGAGGAGATGTTTGCCACCGGCTTCGATGCGGCCAACCGCGCCGTCTTCGCCGAGTTCGGCCCTGAGGACGCCAAGATCGTCGGCATCGCGCTGCGTGCCGACAAGAAACTCGTCGACAAGATCACCAAGGGCGCCCGCATGCACGCCTAATTCAGCAGGAAGCGTGTAACGGCGCTCATGAATTCAGTCGGCCGCTCGACGTTCAGCATATGGACGCCCGGAAGCAGTGTAAGCGTGGCGCCGGGGATGCTGGCTGCGATCGCCTCGCTGTGGCTTGCCAGCGTTACCTTGTCGTCTTCTCCACCGATCACCAGGGTGGGGGCGGTAATGAGGGAGACAGTCCGGCGCAGATCGCAATCGCGTACGGCGGCGAAGCATCCCGCGAGACCTTGGGGCGGCGTCGCCAGGACCATCGCGCGGAACGCGTCGACGGTTTCGTTTGGGCCGGCAAGCATCGAGGCGGGAAACCAGTTGTGCATGAACATGTCCGCGGCGGCCGACATGTTGCTCGCAGCAAGGACAGTACGGATCTGCCCGTCAAAGTAAGAAGCCGGCCCGAGATGTGGCGAGGTGTTGGAAAGGCTGAGACGCTCGATGCGGTCCGGGGCATGGATACCCAGCCACTGCCCTACGAAGCCGCCCAGCGACAGCCCGCAGAAATGCACGCGGGCGATCTGAAGCGCATCCAGCAGCTCAAGGACGTCGCGGCCCAGCCGATCGAGCGAATAGGCTCCGGCCGGAGCATCGGAACTGCCGTGGCCGCGCAGATCATAGCGCAGCACCCGGAAAGATCCGGCAAATTCCGCAAGCTGCCGGTCCCACATATGCAGGTTCGTCGCAATGGAATTCGAGAGCACAAGTACAGGGCCGGCCCCCGCCAGCTGATAGGCGATCCGGCAGCCGTCGCCCGTCGTAAAATAAAGCGTGTCAGTCATCTGGTCCTCATCTCACCCTGGCGAAAGGAGTTCGATGCTCCCGCCGCCCTTTGAATGAGCCACCCTAGGCCTCGTAATTATCCAGGAAAATTACTATGATTGGACAATCTCAGTAGGTTTTGGCGATAATGAATGGTCTGAAACTCCACGACCTACGGTGCTTTGACGCCGTGGCAAGCGAGGGCAGCTTCCAGGCGGCCGCCCTTGCCTTGAACCGATCGCATCCATCCGTCTTCGCCGCTGTCGCACGCCTCGAGCAGTTGCTCAGGCTCACACTTCTCGACCGCAGCGGATATCGGGTGGGGCTGACGGAGGCGGGCCGCGAGTTTCACGCGCGAGCGCAGCTGACATTGCGCGAGCTCGACCATCTGCGAACCTACGCGGGCCAGTTGGCGAGTGGCGAGGAGACGGTCCTGCGTGTGGTCGTGGGTGATCTCTGCCCGCGACCGCAAATCCTGCCTATGCTCAGCGGCTTCTTTGCCGAACGCACCGGGACACGCCTGCACCTGGAGTACGAGGCGGTCGGCGGTCCGCTCGAACGGTTGATGGAAGGCGAGGCTGACCTCATCTTCCATCGCGCGGATCCTTCCGATCCGCATCTCGAGCGGATCCATCTCTGCGCGGTGCCCCTCGTGCCGGTGGTGGCGCCTGGGTTCCTTCCGTTCGCGCCTGGCCGCGAGATTGCGCCGGAGCAGATGCGGCCCTTCACCCAGTGCGTGATCCGCGACACGGCGCGGCGGCCGTCGCCGGAGAGCTATTTCCTCGTCGACGGTGCGCATCAGTGCTCGGTGCCGGATCATCTGATGAAGAAGGAACTGATCCTTCACGGATTGGCCTGGGGCCATCTGCCGGCATGGCTGATCGAGGACGAACTGCGGGATAGGAGGCTGATCTCGATCGCTGGTGCACATCTGCCCGGCCGGACGGAGACCCTGGCGGCGGTGCGCCGGCGCGACCGACCGCACGGACCCGTCGCCCAGGCGTTGTGGCTTCATCTCCAGGCGCAAGTGGCATCCGGCGAGGCGCTTTAGCCGGCATAGGATCGGCCCGCGCTGAGCCTGCGCGCGGCTCCTGTTGTGCCAGTCGCTTTTGGCTTGCCGGGCGCAGGCGATTGCCGCAAAGGTTAAGCGTTGCTCCTCCCTGCCCGGCCTGACATTGAACGTTCCCGCAAAATCAGACGAAAGCGCAACGCCGCCCGCGGCGATGCTGTTCATGCTTTCGACCTATGTCTTTTTCACCTTTCTCGACACATCGAGCAAATATCTGGTGCTGGCCGGCGTCTCGGCGCTGATCGTCGCCTGGGCCCGCTTCACCGTCCATGTCCTGCTTGTCGGCGTCTTCCTGCGCGGCTGGCGCGAGCCGTCGCGCTTCCGCGCCAACAATTTGCCGGCCCACATCCTGCGCGGCGGTCTGCTGTTCGGCTCGACGATGTGCAACGTCATGGCGCTCAAAACGCTTCAACTGGCCGAGACCACCTCGATCTACTTCTTCGGGCCGATGGTGATCACCGCCCTTGCCGGACCGCTGCTTGGTGAATGGGCCGGCTGGCGGCGCTGGCTGGCAATCCTGTCGGGCTTTGTCGGCGTGCTCGTCATTACAAGGCCGGGCATCGGCGTGTTCGGCATCGGCCATCTTTTCGCGCTCGGCTCGATGCTGTCGAACAGTTTTTACGTCATCATGACGCGGCAGATGTCAGCCAGCGAAACCTCGGAAAGCCTGATCCTGTTTTCGGCGCTGGCGCCGGCCGTGCTGCTTCTGCCGATGCTGCCGTTCTCGCATGGGCTGCCGCAGGATGGCTGGCACTGGTTCATACTGGTGATGCTGGGCGTGTTCGGCGCCGGCAGCCACTGGCTGCTGGTGCAGGCCTACCGCCTGGCGACCACCACGGCGCTGGCGCCGTACCCCTATTCGCAGATGGTCTGGATGATCCTGTCCGGCTGGATCATCTTCCACCAGTTCCCCGACCGCTGGACGCTGGTGGGTGCAGCCATCATCGTCGCCAGCGGCCTTTACATCATCCATCGCGAGCACCGTTTGCGGCTGCGCAATCGCACGACCGTCGATGTCGAGGCGGAGGCTCTGGCGAAAAAACTTTGATTTGCTCCGAATCCGATGGCATAACGCCGCATTTAAAAAATTTAAAAAACTCGGGGAGCCAAGGGCTGGCACAAAAGATCAAGCTTTCGACGATCGCGGATGCGCTTGGCGTCTCCACGGCCACCGTCTCCCTCGCCTTGCGCGACAGCCCGCTGGTCGCAGGCGCCACGCGTGACCGCATCAAGGAGCACGCGCGGGCCATCGGTTATATCTACAATCGCCGCGCCGCCTCACTGCGCACCTCGCGCTCGGGCATTGTCGGCGTCGTCGTGCATGACATCATGAACCCGTTCTTCGCCGAGATCCTGCGCTCGATCGAGAGCGAACTCGACCGCAGCCGGCAGACCTTCATCCTGTCCAATCACTACGACCAGCTGGAAAAGCAACGCACCTTCATCGATACGCTGCTGCAGCTCGGCGCCGACGGCGTCATCATGTCCCCGGCCATCGGCACGCCGGCCTCCGACATCGTCATGGCCGAGGAAAACGGCCTGCCGGCGGTGCTGATAGCACGCAGCGTGGAAGGCGCCGACGTGCCGGTGTTTCGCGGCGACGATGCCTATGGCACGGCACTTGCCACCAATCATCTGATCTCGCTCGGGCACAAGCGCATCGCCATGATCGGCGGCACCGACCAGACCTCGACCGGGCGCGACCGCTACCAGGGCTATCTCAACGCCATGGAGGCCGCCGGGCTTGAGGTCAGGCCGTCCTGGCGCATCGCCGGGCCGCGCACCAAGCAGGGCGGATTCGAGGCGGCTGGACAGTTTCTGGCGCTTAAAGACAAGCCAACCGCCGCTTGCTGCTGGAATGATCTGGTCGCCATCGGCCTGATGAACGGCATTGCCCGCGCCGGCCTGGTGCCGGGCGCCGACATCTCGGTGACCGGCTATGACGATCTCGAGGAGGCGGCAATCGCGACACCGGCGCTCACCACAGTCTGGAATGGCCAGCGAGAGGTCGGCCGCCGTGCCGCCAGCGCGCTGCTCGACAAGCTGAACGGACAGGCGGTACGGCCGTCACAGGAACTGATCAAGCCGGAACTGCATGTGCGCCAGTCGACCGGCAAGCCGGTGGAGCGTGCATGACCAAGACTGATGCGTTGCAGACCGTCGCCGTTCTGGTGCCAGGACATTTCAACGACCATGCGGTCGAGCGCATCGACCGCACCTTCAAGCGGATCAAGATAGAGCGCGCCGATCCCGCCCTGGTCACCGACGAGATGCGCCATGACGTGCGCGCCATTGCGTCCTTCGCCGGCGTCAATGCGGCATTGATGGATGCATTGCCCAACCTCGAACTCATCGCCTCCTTCGGCGTCGGCTATGATTCGGTCGATGCCGGCCATGCGGCCAAGAAAAACATCATGGTCACCAACACCCCCGATGTTTTGACCGAGGAGGTCGCCGACACCACGATCGGCCTTTTGCTCAACACCGTGCGTGAACTTTACAAGGCCGAGAAATGGCTGCGCGACGGCAGTTGGGTGAAGAAGGGCAACTATCCCCTGAGCCGGCTGACCTTGCGCGGTCGGCATGTCGGCATTTTCGGCATGGGCCGCATCGGCCTTGCCATTGCGCGCCGGCTGGAAGCGTTCGGGCTGCCGGTGGCCTACCACAACAGGCGCAGGGTCGAAGGTCTGGCTTATGAACACCACCCGACGCTGAAGGGCCTTGCCGAAGCGGTCGATACGCTGATTTCCGTAGTGCCGGGCGGCGCTTCCACGGAGAAGGCGGTCAATGCCGAAATCCTGGCGGCGCTTGGCGCCAACGGCGTTTTCGTCAACATCGGCCGTGGCAGCACGGTCGACGAGGCAGACCTCGCCGTAGCGCTTGCCAACGGCACCATTGCCGCCGCCGGGCTCGATGTTTTCGCCGATGAACCGAATGTGCCCAAGGCTTTGCTGGAGGCGCCCAACACCTCGTTTTTGCCCCATGTCGGCTCGGCCTCGCACCACACGCGCCGCGCCATGGCGGATCTGTGCGTCGACAATCTGGTATCCTGGTTCAGCGAGCGCCGGCCACTGACCCCGGTGCCGGAGACGGCGCAAGTCAAGCCACGAAGCTGAGCGGCTCTCTGCCACACTCGTTAACGTCGGCTTAACGCTTTGAAATCATTCTGCATCTGCGCCGGGGGGCGCGGAGTGCAAGATGACGAAACTTCCGGCATCGATTGCGGCAGCGGCACTTTTCGCCGGCTTTCAGCTGTTTCACGGCGGCAGCAGTGAAAGTTCGGCCAATGAAGCAAGGCCGGCAACCACCTTCAGGCTGGTCGCCAATGGCGACGAAGGCGACTGCGCGGTTAGCCGCGGCGCCGCGATTGACGATGGCCTGTCGCTGTTGACCGTGGCGCCGAATTGCCGCGGGCTGCTGCCCGGCATCGAGCGGGCAAAATTCTGGCGAGAGGGCGAGGACGGCACGATCGCGTTCAGCGCCGACGGCACCGACCCGATCGTCACCTTCTCGGTTGCGGATGGCGACGGCTACGAATCCTACGCTCCGGCCACGCCACTGCTGTCGCTGGCGACAACCGGCGAACGGGATCAATCCGCCGGCAATTGATCGCCGGGATTTATTCCGCCGCCGCCCGTGCACCGGCCTTCGCCGTCGCATGCAGCCGCACCGCATCGCCGAAGGCGCGGAAGATCTTGGCCGAGTTGTTGTCCGACTTGACCCAGTATTCGGGGTGCCATTGCACGCCGACGGCGAAGGCGCGGGCGTCCTTCACCGAAACTGCCTCCACCGTGCCGTCGCCGGCAACCGCCTCGACCTGCAGCTTCGAGCCGAGCCGGTCGATGCCTTGGCGGTGCAGCGAGTTGACCTTGATGTCGCCGGCGCCAAACACGCCGGCCAGGCAGCTGCCCGGCTTGATCGAAATGGTCTGGTGAATGGCGAAGCGTTCGTCCTGGTTGTCGCTCACCGGCGCGCGATGGTCGAGCGAGCCTTCGCGCTCCTGGATCTCGGTGCCAAGCGTGCCGCCCAGCGCAACGTTCAACTCCTGGATGCCGCGGCAGATGGCAAGCAGCGGCACGCCGCGCTCGATCGCCTTGCGGATCAGCGGCAGCGTGGTGGAATCGCGCGCCGGGTCGTAGGGGCCGTTGGCTTCGCTGGCGTCGCCGCCATAGAGCGATGGATGCACGTTGGACTTCGAGCCGGTGACCATGACACCGTCGACCGAGGACAACAGCTCGTCGAAATCGAGCCGGTCGCCGAAGGACGGCACCAAAAGCGGGAACACGCCGGCGCCGGAAAGTGCTGCCTCGATATATTGCTGCGGGACGGCATGCCAGGTGTAGTTGTCGAACTGACGGACGTCGGTCGATATGGCGACGAGCGGCTGGTGCATTTTTGGGTCCGGATTCCATTTGGAGCGAAGCGAATAATCTATTGTGCCTGCAAAATAGGCGATCCGAAGGCGCTTTTCCATGGCAAGTTTCGCCATCTCGCATGGGCCACGCGCGACCGTTAGACTATAGTTGCAGGCTGGCTGGCCGGCCGGCGGATTTGTCGCCAGCGCCGCCGTCAAATCCCGCTGCCATGCTGGACTCGACCCCTTGCCCGTGTATTGTTTCGGGCAAATCGATACCGGACGTGAGGAGATGTCCCTGATATCGGTTGTTGGTCCAATAGGGAGGAACTGCATGGATCGTCGTTCATTCATCCGCAAGGCCGGGGTCACCGGCGTGGGCGCAGCGGCGGCTGCCGCTACGCTAGCCGCACCGGCAATCGCCCAGTCCAATCCGAAAGTGACGTGGCGGTTGGCGTCATCCTTTCCCAAGTCACTCGATACGATCTATGGCGGCGCCGAAGTCTTCTCCAAGATGCTGTCTGAGGCGACGGACGGCAATTTCCAGGTCCAGGTCTTCGCCTCCGGCGAACTCGTGCCCGGCCTGCAGGCCGCCGACGCCACCACTGCCGGCACCGTCGAGGCCTGCCACACGGTGTCATACTATTATTGGGGCAAGGACCCGACATGGGCGCTCGGTGCGGCGGTGCCGTTCTCGCTCAACGCGCGCGGCATGAACGCCTGGCACTATCATGGCGGCGGCATCGACCTGTTCAACGAGTTTCTTGCCACGCAGGGTCTTTTCGGCCTGCCCGGCGGCAACACCGGCGTGCAGATGGGCGGCTGGTTCCGCAAGGAGATCAACACCGTCGCCGACCTGTCCGGCCTCAAGATGCGCATCGGCGGCTTTGCCGGCAAAGTGGTGCAGAAGCTCGGCGTCGTGCCGCAGCAGATCGCCGGTGGCGACATCTATCCGGCGCTGGAAAAAGGCACGATCGACGCCGCCGAATGGGTCGGCCCCTATGACGACGAGAAGCTCGGCTTCTACAAGGTCGCGCCCTACTACTATTATCCCGGCTGGTGGGAAGGCGGCCCGACCGTCCATCTCTTGTTCAACAAGGCCAAGTACGAGGAGCTTTCGCCGGCCTACAAGTCGCTGGTGCACACGGCCGCGCACGCGGCGGACGCCAACATGCTGCAGAAATACGACTACCTCAATCCTGCAGCAGTGAAGCGGCTGGTGGCCGGCGGCGCGAAATTGCGCCCGTTCAGCCAGGACATCATGGCCGCCTGTTTCGAGAAGGCCAATGAGGTCTACACCGAAATGGAAGCCACCAACGCACCGTTCAAGAAGATCTGGGACTCGATCAAGGGCTTCCGCAAGGAGCACTATCTGTGGGCGCAGGTGGCCGAGTACAATTACGACACCTTCATGATGGTCCAGCAGCGCAACGGCAAACTGTAGGCTGGGATTTGTCCCTTCTCCCCGTCACTATACGGGGAGAGGGGCGCGGTCATCGCCGTTTCGCCAATCGCCAACACCGCAGGACTGAGGCTGCCCTTCATTCCCTGCCCGGCACCACCAACACCTTGACCTCGCCGGGCGCTGCCGGGTTGGAGATAACCGAGGGGGCTCCGTCCAGGCCGACCTGTCTGGAGATGAGCTTGTCGATCTCGATTGCCCCGGACGCGACAAGGTCCGCCGCTCGCCCGTGGGTAAAGGGGTTGATGAACGAGCCGAGAACCTTCAGTTCGCGAAACAGGATGTCGAACGGTTCGAAGGGCACTTTCACGCCTTGCGGCATCACGCCGACGATCACCACCGTGCCGCCGGACTTCGCCAGCCGCATCGATTGTTCGACGGTATCGGGGACACCGGCGCATTCGAGCACCACGTCGGCCCCGCCGGGCACAAGGCCGGTTGGGCCGGCGATCGCCTCGATCGGGTCGACCGCGCTTGGGTCGACCGTCGCCGTTGCACCGAGCTCTTCGGCGAGCGCACGGCGGGAGGCCTGCCGCGTCGACAGGATGATGGTCGCCGCTCCTGCGAGCCTCGCCAATTGCACGGTAAGCAGGCCGATGACGCCGCCACCAAGCACCACCACGGCAGCGCCGGGTTTGATTCCGGCGAGGTCGACAGCGTGCAGGCAGCAGGCCAGCGGCTCGCAGAAGGCGCCATGCGTTGGCTTGAGGTTCGCAGGCAGAAGAAAGGCCTGGCTCTGCGGCATCACGACGTAGTCGGCGAAGCCGCCGTCGCGATGGATGCCGATGGCCCTGAGATTGCTGCACAAATTGACCCGGCCGGCTCGGCAATGACTGCAGCGTCCGCAGAAGATGTTGGGATCGCCGGTAACACGGTCACCGATGGCGATGCCGGAAACCGCATCACCGACAGCCTCGACAATGCCGCAGAATTCGTGACCAAGCGTCACCGGCGGGCTCGAAGGGAATTCGCCGTGGAGGAGGTGACGGTCGGTGCCGCAAACGCCGCAGGCTTCGACGCGCACCAGAACGTCCTGCGGTCCCGCAACAGGCTTGTCGACCTCCCGTAGCGCAA
The DNA here is from genome assembly GCF_057766425.1 of Mesorhizobium sp. P160187. Classification (NCBI taxonomy): domain Bacteria; kingdom Pseudomonadati; phylum Pseudomonadota; class Alphaproteobacteria; order Hyphomicrobiales; family Phyllobacteriaceae; genus Mesorhizobium; species Mesorhizobium sp. P160187. The sequence continues at coordinate 2,314,490 of NZ_JBYMDX010000003.1, read as the reverse complement.
TGCTGCCCACCGCTTCCAGGCGCACGGCTCTCATAACATCCTCACTCAGGTTCTCAGTGTTCACACATCAGTTGAAGTTCGGCGGCTGCGACAGGTCGGTCGCCGGCGCCGCCGGCTTGGCGGGCGGCGTCTCGCCGAAATTCGGCGGCTGCGAGAGATCGTTCGACGGTGGCGCCGCAGGTGATGGACCACCGTTGGCTGGTGGTGGTGTGCCGAGAGGCGCAAGGCCTGGCATATCAGGCAAGTTGATCTCGATCGTACCCGGATCGACGGCCGCACCCTTGTAGCGCATGACCATTTGCGGGAAGGCGATGGTCAGCCCGATCATGATCACCTGGATGCAGACGAAGGGCACGGCGCCCCAATAGATCTGGCCGGTGGTCACCGGCGCGATCTGCTTGCCGGTGAGGCGATCGAGATAGGGCACGCGCGCGGCGACTGAGCGCAGGTAGAACAGCGCAAAGCCGAAAGGCGGATGCATGAAGGAGGTCTGCATGTTGACGCCGAGCAGCACGCCGAACCAGATCAGGTCGATGCCGAGCTTATCGGCAGCCGGCGCCAAAAGCGGTACGATGATGAAGGCGAGCTCGAAGAAGTCGAGGAAGAAGGCGAGCACGAAGACCAGGATGTTGACGCCGATCAGGAAGCCGACTTCGCCGCCCGGCAGCGACGTCAACAAATGCTCGACCCAGACGTGGCCGTTGACGCCGTAGAAGGTCAGCGAGAACACCCGCGCGCCGATCAGGATGAACAGCACGAAGGAGGAAAGCCTCGTGGTCGACGCGAGCGCCTGTTTGATGACATCCAGCGACAACCGCCCCTTCATTGCCGCCATCGCCAGGGCGCCAACCGCGCCCATGGCGCCGCCCTCCGTCGGGGTGGCGATGCCGAGGAAGATGGTGCCCAGCACCAGGAAGATCAGCGCCAGAGGCGGGATCAAAACGATGATCACCTGCTGCGCCAACCTGGACATCATGTTGATGTTCAGGCCCTTGTCGGCGATCGCCACGATATAGATCAGGATCACCCCGATGCTGGCGCCAAGGATATCGGCATTGTCGCCATGCGCCGGCGCAAGGTAGCGATAGGCCGCATAGGAAGCCGCGACTGCCACCAGCAGTGCCGCGAGCAGCGACAGCACGCCGTGGCCAAGCGTGCGGGCCGCCAGCGGCAACGCCGGCATCGAGTTCGGCCGGACGATCGACATGATCAGGATGTAGAGCGTGTAAAGGCCGGTCAGCACCAGGCCGGGGATCAGCGCGCCGGCATACATGTCGCCGACCGAACGGCCGAGCTGGTCGGCCAGAACGATCAGCACCAGCGACGGCGGGATGATCTGGGCGAGTGTGCCGGATGCCGCGATGACGCCCGACGCCAGTCGTCGGTCATAGCCGTAGCGCAGCATGATCGGCAGCGAGATCAGGCCCATGGCGATGACCGAAGCCGCGACCACGCCCGTGGTCGCGGCAAGCAGCGCACCGACGAAGATCACCGCATAGGCAAGGCCGCCGCGAACCGGGCCGAACAGCTGGCCGATCGTGTCGAGCAGGTCCTCGGCCATGCCCGATCGTTCCAGCACGATGCCCATGAAGGTGAAGAACGGGATTGCCAAGAGCGTGTCGTTCGACATCACCCGGCTGCCGTAGAAATTGTCGGGCAGCGCATGCAGCAGCGGCCACGCCAGGTTGATCGAGCCGCCCGAATAGGGCGACAGCACGACGCCGATGAAGAAGAACATCAGGCCGTTTGCGGCGAGTGAAAAAGCGACGGGATAGCCGATCAGCAGGAAGATGATCAGCGAAGCGAACATGATCGGCGCCATGTTCTGGGCGATGAACTCGATCATGGGCGCGCCTCCTGGGCGAGCGCCTTGGCCTCTTCAGCAAGGGCTTTAGCCTCGAGCTCGGCCTGTTCGTGCACCGAGATGAACGGATTGGGATCGTCCATGTCGCCGCGCATGATGGCGATCTTCTTGATGATCTCGGAGATGCCTTGCAGCGCCAGCAGGAAGAAGCCGACGAGCAGGATTGCCTTGGCCGGCCAGATGATCAGGCCGCCGGAATTGTTCGACATTTCGCCGCTGCGGAACGACAGCGACACGTAGGGGACAAAATAGATCACCATCAGCGTCACGAACGGCATCAGGAAGAAGACATGACCGAGCAGGTCGATCCAGTGCTGCACGCGGCGCGACCACATGCCGTAGACGATGTCGATGCGGATATGGTCATTCTGCTTCAGCGTATAGGCGGCGGCCAGCATGAAGGCGGCGCCGAACAGGTACCACTGCAGTTCCAGCCAGGCATTCGACGAGACGTCGAAGACCTTGCGGATGATGGCATTGGCGGCGCTGACCAGGATTGCCAGCAGGATCAGCCACGATATCCACCGGCCGATGAACTCGTTCATACGGTCGATCGTTCTGGATAGAGCGAGCAGCCCTGCCATGCATTTCCTCCCTGAGGTCGAAGGCGCGCCGGCTCCCCTATTTTCCGTCGCGCCGCTGTGGCCCAACGGTATGCCGTGCGTGGTTCGGCGGGTCAACATGGCATGGGCGCGATCAACGCCGTCGTGACGGGAGGCAGGGGATAAGTGCCGACCGGCTGCTGCGTCATGCAACCAAAGTCTGACAGCGGATGCGGCGATCAGGCGATCTTCTGCTGGTCGCGGCCGGGACCGATCAGCACAAGTGCCGCGACCAGGAACAGATACATCCAGCCATCGCGCCATTCGATCGGGAAATAGCCGGCCCATAGCGATTCGGCCATGCCGAAGGCGGCCGCACCGAGCGCGGCCCGAGGCGGCGAGAGATAGCCGCCCACCGCCGTCACGAACAGGATTTTCAGCCCGTAAACGAGGCCCGAGCCGAAGCTGACATTGCCGTAGTAAAGGGCGGCCATGATTCCGGCCAGCGCGGCGCAGAAACCGCCAAACAACACCGCATGCCGGAACACTGCGCGCACGTCCACGCCGCACATGGCAGCCGCTTTGGGATCGTCAGAGACGGCTCGCCAGCGGCGGCCGAAGCCTGAGCTGGCGAACGCCCATGCGGCGAGCATGATTGCCGCCAGAACCACCGCGCAATCGATGAGCTGGATCAGCGTCAGCGTCGCCTGGAAGCCGGCATCCTGAGCGAAGACAATGGGTTGCGCCAGCATAGGCGGCAGCCACCAGTCATGCGTGTCGGCGGCGATACGGCTTGCTTCCGACAGCACCAGCAGGATGCCGAGCGTCGTCACCACAATGGCATTGGGCGTGCGGTCGGCCAGCGGTTCGAAGACGCTGCGCGACAGCACGTGGCCGATCAGCGCGGCATAAAGGAAAGCCGTGACGACGCCGAGCACCACTGCCGCCAGCAAGGTCAGCCACAATACCTGATAGCCGAAGGCCACGGTCAGGATCATCGTCTGGCCGCAAAAGGCGAACAGCGCGCCATAGGCGAGATTGGTCCGGTGCAGGATGCCGTTGGTCAGCACGTAGCCGAAGGCAAGCAGCGCATAGAGCGCGCCGGAATGCAGCCCGTTCAGCACCTGCTGGAAGAAATAGAGCATAGACAGCTTTCCGGGCGCTGGAGCCCGCGCCAATGTTTGCATCGTAGAATCTAACTTGTCAAATGCGGTTTATCGGTTAGATTTCTGATATGACGGTATCTTGGACCCCGCATCGCTTCACCGGCGGCATTCTTGCGCTCGATACGGCCAACACCGTGGTGTTGCGCAACGATCCGGAAAAGACTTTCGACCGTTTTGCCGATCCGGCCGAGATCGCGCGCTTCGCCAACGCCGCAACCGGCTTTCGCGGTGCCGAGCTTGGCGGCAGACCGCTGGAGGCGACCTCGCCGGACAGCATCGTTCCGGTGGTGCTGGCGATCCGCGAGACGACCGACTGCCTGTTTCGCGGCGCGGTGTCGAAAGGTGCGCTTGCCGCCGGCGACCTCTCCGCTTTTCTCAAGGCCTGCGCCAACGGCCTCGATCGGAGCCCGGCCGAAATCGGCGCCCCGGGCAGACCGTTCGGCGATCCGGCGACGCCGATCGCGTTCGAGGCGGCGCTGGCGGTTTCGGCCTTGTCGCTGCTGCGCGACGACGCGGTCGCCAGGCTCAGGATCTGTCCCAATTGCAGCTGGCTGTTTCTCGACAGGAGCCGCAATTCCAGCCGCCTTTGGTGCGATATGGCTGTGTGCGGCAACCGCCAGAAAGCAAGCCGTCACTATCGCCGCCGCCGCACGGTGGCCCATGGGGTCAACAATGCCTAGGGCTGTTTTTCGTTCGATCCTTGTCGGCGCAGCGCTCATTGCAGCCGTTGCGCTTGGCGCCTGCCGCGACACCGGCGGCGACGGCAAGCTGTTCGAGGTTTCCGGCAAGGTCGTCGTCTTCAATTACCGCCTCGCCCGGGCGACCTATGTCGTGACGCTGCGGCCCCTGCAGCCGATGGGCGAAGGCCAGGTTGCGGTCGCCAGCTTCCAGAATCCGGCTGGCGGTCCTCCCCTGGTGATCGAGCAGAAGGTCTGGCCGAAGCTCGACAAGGTCAGCCTGGAAAGCCCGGCGCTGACCTGTATCGTCAAGGACAAGCCCTATGCGATTTCGATCAGCATCAGGGGTCCTGACGGCACGTTCCTGCAGAAGATCGACACGACGCTGATGTCGAGCGAGGACCAGTCGATCCTTCCCGACCGGCCGCTGGTGGTCGACCAGCTCTATACGGCCAATCCCGATCTTGCCGGCCATCCCGACGGCAAGCTGCCGGGTGAGCCGAAGCCGGATTGCTCGAAAGGCTGACGCGTCTTAGCCCGGCGCGATTGCGTGGAAATTTTTGGTCGCCGGACAACCGCCGCGGACCGATTTCGTGCCTGATACGCGACGGCAGCGGATCGTTCGTTGCGCTTTGCCTGGCACTTTCGATTTCGTTTGACCTGCCTTGCAAGCGGAGAAAGACTGCGCCATCTCACTCCTACGTTGGCTGCGCGCCCCCCGGTGCTGTCTCCGCAGAGGAAATGCCTGATGACGCTGCACGACGTCGCGCTCGACGACAAGTTCGATATTGGTAAGGAGCGCATCTTCCTGTCCGGTGCACAGGCGGTCATCCGCATGCTTTTGATGCAACGCGAGCGCGACCGCCGGGCCGGCCTCAACACGGCCGGCTTCGTGTCCGGTTATCGCGGCTCGCCGCTCGGCGGCCTCGATATGCAGCTGTGGCGGGCGAAAAAGCAGCTGGCGCAGGCCGACATCGTCTTCCAGCCCGGCCTCAACGAGGAGCTTGCCGCCACCGCCTGCTGGGGCTCTCAGCAGACGGAATTAATGGGCGAAGGCAAGCATGACGGGGTGTTTTCGGTCTGGTACGGCAAGGGACCGGGCGTCGACCGCTCCGGCGACGTTTTCCGCCACGCCAACCTCGCGGGATCGTCGAAGTATGGCGGCGTGCTTGCGCTGATGGGCGACGACCATATGGCCGAATCATCGACCAATGCGCACGCCACCGAATTCCTGTTCGTCGACACCATGGTGCCGATCCTCAACCCGGCCGGCGTTCAGGAGATCATCGACTACGGCCTCTACGGCTTTGCCATGTCGCGCTTCGCCGGCACCTGGGCGGCTATCAAATGCGTCAAGGACAACATCGAATCCACGGCCTCCGTCGATGCCGCGCTCGAGCGCCTGAACATCGTCGTGCCGGAGTTCGATATGCCGCCCGGCGGCCTCAACATCCGCGACGAGATCGACATGCTCGGCCAGGAGGAGCGGCTGCATGAATACAAGCGCGCCGCTGCGTCCGCCTTCATCCATGCCAACCGCCTGAACCGCATCGTCTATTCGGGCGGCCGCGCGCCGAAGCTCGGTATCATCACGCTCGGCAAGAGCTATCTCGATGTCCGCCAGGCGCTGGAAGACATCGGCATCGACGAGGCCGCCGCCAACCGCATCGGCATCCGCCTGTTCAAGGTCGGCTGCCCCTGGCCGCTCGACCTGCAGCATATCGCCGAATTCGCCCGTGGCCTCGACACCATTGTCGTCGTCGAGGAGAAGCGCTCGCTGATCGAGGTGCAGCTGCGCGAAAACCTCTACGGCACCGCCACCCAGCCGGCGATCGTCGGCAAGAAGGACGAGCGCGGCGACTGGCTGTTCCCGGCCAAGGGCGCGCTCGACCCCAACGAGATCGCCATTGCGCTGGGCGAGCGCATCCTGCGCACAATCGGCCCTTCGGAAGAGATCACTGCCAAGGTGGCAAAGCTGCGCCAGTTCCAGGCGATGCTTGCCGACACCAGCGATATCGGTTCGCGCACGCCGTTCTTCTGCTCCGGCTGCCCGCACAATTCCTCGACCAAGGTGCCGGACGGCTCGATCGCCGCCGCCGGTATCGGCTGCCATTTCATGGCGCTGTGGATGGACCGCAACACGGTCGGCTTCACCGCCATGGGCGGCGAGGGCGCACAATGGGTCGGCCAGGCGCCATTCTCCAAGCGCGGCCACATTTTCCAGAATCTCGGCGACGGGACCTACAATCACTCCGGCACGCTGGCGATCCGCTTCGCGCTGTCGACCGATGCCAACATCACCTACAAGATCCTCTACAACGACGCCGTCGCCATGACCGGCGGCCAGCCGCATGAGGGCGGCCTGACTGTCGACATGATCGCCAGGCAGGTGCGCGCCGAAGGCGTCGAGCGCATCGCCATCGTCACCGACGAGCCGGACAAATATGCGGGGAAGGCCGAATTCCCCTCCGGCGCCACCATCCACCACCGCGACGACCTCGACCTCGTCCAGCGCGAGCTGCGCGACGTCAAGGGCGTCTCGGTGCTGCTCTACGACCAGACCTGCGCCGCCGAAAAGCGCCGCCGCCGCAAGCGCGGCACCTTCCTGGATCCCGACAAGCGGGTCTTCATCAACGAACTGGTCTGCGAGGGCTGCGGCGATTGCGGGGTGCAATCGAACTGCGTCTCGATCCAGCCGGTCGAAACCGAGTTCGGCCGCAAGCGCAGAATAGACCAGTCGAGCTGCAACAAGGACTTCTCCTGCGTCAACGGCTTCTGCCCGTCCTTCGTCACCGTGCACGGCGCCAAGATCAGGAAGGCCGAAGGCATTGCCGGGCGCTCCGACCCGCTTGACGGCGTGCCGGTGCCAGCCGAATTCCCGCTCGGTAGCGAGGGTTGGGCGGCGATCATCGACGGCGTCGGCGGCACCGGCGTCGTTACCATAGGTGCTGTGCTCGGTATGGCCGCCCATCTCGAGGACAAGGGCTGCGGCATGATTGACATGGCCGGCCTCGCCCAGAAGGGCGGTTCGGTGTTCACCCATGTCCGCATCGCCCGCACGCCGGACGACATCCACGCGATCCGCGTTTCGGCCGGCAAGGCCGACCTGGTACTCGGCTGCGACCTTGTCGTGTCCGGCGCCAAGAAGGTGCTTGGCGCGGTGCGCGAAGGCCATACCATCTTCCTCGCCAACACCGCCGAGATCATGCCCGGCGAATTCGCCCGTTCGGCCGATTTCTCGCTGCCGATCGAGCGCCTGAAGAAGGCGATCCGTGCTGCTGCAGGCGAAGACAAGACGCATTTCTTCGACGCCACGCGCACCGCCACCCAATTGTTCGGCAATTCGCTCGGTGCCAACATGTTCATGCTCGGCTTCGCTTTCCAGCATGGCGGGCTGCCGCTGTCCGCGCAAGCCGTTGAAAGAGCGATTGAATTGAATGGCGAGGCGGTGGCGATGAACATCGCCGCCTTCCGCTGGGGCCGGCGCGCCGCGCATCAGCCGGAGTTTGTGCGCGGCCTCATCGCGCAACCGAGCAAGGCCACTGAGATCGCCGAGACGCTGGACGATATCATCGCCCGCCGCGTCGCTTTCCTCTCTGCCTATCAGAATGCCGCCTATGGCAGGCGCTATGTCGAGCGGCTGGCGGTCCTGCGTGCCGCCGAGGCAAAGGCCGTGCCCGGCTCGACCGCGGTGACCGAGGCAGCCGCCAACAATCTGTTCAAGCTGATGGCGATCAAGGACGAATATGAGGTGGCGCGGCTCTACACTGACGGCTCCTTCGCTATGGAGCTGTCAAAACAGTTCCAGAGCTACGAAAAGCTCGAATTTCATCTGGCGCCGCCGATCATGGGCAGGCGCAGCAATGACGGCAAGCCGAGGAAATCGAGCTTCGGCCCGTGGATGATGAAGGGTTTTCGCCTGCTGGCGGCGCTGAAAAGCCTGCGCGGCACGGCCTTCGACGTGTTCGGCTACAGCGCCGAGCGGCGCATGGAGCGGCAGCTTCTGGCCCGCTATGAGGCCGATCTGGAGCTTGTCGCCAAAGCACTTGCGCCAGGCAGGATCGAGGCCGCCATCGCCCTTGTCTCGGTGCCGGCGCTCATTCGCGGCTACGGCCATGTCAGGCAAGCCAGCGCCGAAAAGGCAGAGGGCGAGCGCACAAGGCTTGTCGAGCGGCTGGCCAACACGCCGGCGCGGCCTGAACTTCAGGCCGCCGAGTGATCGATACGCCTTGTTTACCTGAACACGAATTTTCGCGGTTTACGCCGATGGAGCCGACTTGACGCCAGGCGTCGGAACGGCATCTCTAAACCTTTCTTAAGGCGAATGTGACATGACTGCGGTTCGTGCGACACCGCAGGCCATGCAAGAAAACAAAGCCGCAGAGATAGGTGAGGACGTCTATGCTGGGTTCGTGCGATCGTTGTTCAACGATCCCGGGATCCTGCTGATTGGCGCATTTTGCCATGGCCTCATCGGCATTCTGGTTTATTTTACCTCGGGGCATCCGGCCTATCTTGCATTGGCCGCGCTTATGCTTGCGGCCGGCCTTTACCGTTATTACGGCATCCGCAAAGGCCTGCGCATAGGCAGTTTCGAAACTTATGAACAAGCCAAGAAGTGGGAACGCTACTACCTGGTTGGCGGCACCATCCAGGCTTTCTTCATGGGGCTTTTCTGCTTCACCTCAATCTATCTCATTCCCGATGTCTTCGGGGAAAGTGCCGCCATCGCCGTCATAATGGGCTCGACGGTGACCATTGTCGGCCGCAATTACGGCTCCAAGACCATGGTTGCGGTGCAGGCCTTCACGGTCGTGCTGCCGATCGCGGTCGGGCTGATGCTCAAGGGACATCTCGGCGATTTCATCCTCGGCCTCTACATAGTGCCGTTCATCTTCATCATCACCCGGATGGCCAGCCACGTCCGCACCGTGCTGTTCAACGCCATTTCGGAGCGCAAGACGGCCGCCAGGCTCGCCGAGCGCTTCAACCGCGCGCTCAACACCATGTCGCATGGCCTGGTCATGCTCGGCCCCGACGGCAAGGTCGTGGTCGGCAATGCCGAAGCCGCGCATCTGATGTCGCTGCGCTCGCCTGACCAACTGCTCGGGCGGTCGATCCATTCGCTGCTCCTGCGCGGCGTCGCCGGAGGCATGCTGGCGCCGAAAGACTGTCGTTATGTCGAAGCGCAGCTGACGCGCGCCTTGCGCGAGGGCCGCGACCGCAAGGTGCTGGTCTCCTTCTCCAATGGCCAGCACTATGAGTTCTCGGCCCGCGAAGGCAATCAGGATCTCGGTGTCATCACCTTCGAGGACGTCACCGCCCGCGTCGAGGCTGAGGAAAAAATCCGCTTCATGGCGCGCTATGACAGCCTTACCGGCCTGCCGAACCGCGCGTATTTCCATGAGCTGGTCGGTGAAGCCATGGCGTCGGGCAGCCGCGACCGCCTGTGCGCCCTGGCGGTGCTCGATCTCGACGATTTCAAGAGCGTCAACGACACCCTCGGCCATCCGGTCGGCGACGGACTTATCTATGCCGTTGCCGAGCGGCTGGCGGCCGTCGCCGGGCAAGGCGTCAATGTCAGCCGTTTCGGCGGCGACGAGTTCATGATCTTCTTCGACCGCGTCGAGGATGAAAGCCATCTGACGGGCCTGCTCGACCAGATCTTTGCCGATCTGCAGGGCGAGGTCGACGTCGCAGGCCACGGTCTGCGCATCCAGGCAAGCGCGGGCGCCGTGCTGTCCAGGGTCGACGACACCGATGTCGACGCCATGATCGTCAAGGCCGATCTGGCGCTCTACAAGGCCAAGGAACTCGGCAAGAACAACTGGCGGCTGTTCGAGGCGGCGATGGATGCGGCGTTCCGCAACCGCCAGCTGATGAAGGCCGACCTGCGCACGGCGGTCGAAGGCAAGGCGCTGCGGGTGGTCTATCAGCCAATCGTGGCGATGAACACCATGCGCATCGCCAGCTGCGAGGCCCTGTGCCGCTGGGATCATCCCGATCTCGGGCCGGTTTCGCCCAGCATCTTCATTCCGCTGGCCGAAGAAATGGGCATCATCTCCGAGATCAGCACCTTCGTGCTCGCGGCTGCCTGCGCCGAATGCGCCAAATGGCCGGGCCAGACCAGCGTCTCGGTCAACCTTTCGGCCAAGGATTTCCGCAACCGCGACGTTGTCCAGAAGGTTCGCGACGCGCTTGCCACTTCGGGGCTCGCCGCTGGCCGCCTCGAGATCGAAGTCACCGAAACCGCGCTGCTCGACGACAAATCGCTAACGCGCCAGTATATCGAGGAACTGAAGCAGCTTGGCGTGCGCATTGCGCTCGACGATTTCGGCACCGGCTATTCAAGCCTGAGCTACCTCCACAAGCTGCCGCTCGACAAGATCAAGATCGACCGTTCGTTCCTGATAGACGTGACCCAGAACAAGCGTTCGCTCGACTTGTTGAAGGGCATCGTCGACCTGACTCGCGTGCTCGGGCTGACCGTCACCATCGAAGGTGTGGAAACCTTCGAACAGCTGAAGGTCCTGGTGCATTCGGTCAAGCCGGACCTCGTCCAGGGCTTCCTGTTTGGCGCAGCACTCAGTGCCTCGGGCATAGAGACCATGTCCAACGTGACCTGGCCTTTCGCCGCCGAGCTGCGGCCGGCGGCAAAACTCGCCACGCCCTGACCCGTCATTAAATTGCGCTTGAAAAGCCCGTCTAAAAAGCGTGGTATTGTCTAGGCGTTAACTGATTGTTAAGGTTAATGATCGGTAAACATAGACGATTAGAGTTTCATCTTCTTGTTCCTTCGGTCGTCCGGTATTGTTCTCCTGCGGCGGTACGAGGGGAAGTAATGGACACGCATCAGTCAGGTGTGCTTTCGGGTGCGGCAGTCAAATCTGGCCCGCCTTCCTTGTTCGCCCGCAACGTCCTCGACGTCCTCGAGCGTGTCGAATACCGGCGCTGCGAAAGCGGCGAGGATCTCGAAGCGGTCTACCGGCTGCGCTACAAGGCCTTTCATACACACGGCCTGCTTGATACCATTACCGAACAGAAGCTCGTCGATCACCTTGACGAAGTGCGCAATTGCTACTGTTTCGGCGTCTTCATGGATGGCGAGCTGGTCAGCACCGTCAGGCTCCACCATTTAACCCGTGAGACCCCCGAAGCGCCGATCATGACCGTTTTCGGCGACCGGCTGCTGCTGCGGCTGGCGCGCGGTGAAACCTTCATCGACCCGAGCCGGTTGGCGATCGATCCGCAAATGTCGTCGGCCAACCGCGCCCTGCCCTATGTCACGCTGCGGCTCGCGGTTATCGCCAACACCTTCTTCAACGCCACCAGCTGCATTTCGATGATCCGCGAGGAGCACACGGCCTTCTACCATCGCATCTTCGGATCGGTGCAGGTCGGCGAGCCGCGCCTCTACCCGCCCTTCACCATGCCGATCTTCTTCTATGAATCGATCTGCGAGCAGAACATGGCCCCGACGCTGGAGCGCTTTCCCTTCTTCCAGTCGACGGCGCTGGAGCGGCGTATGCTGTTTGCCAAGGCGCCGGCCGGCGAGCTCGCGCCGCTGACCATCCTGCCCACCGCCAAATATTTTCGCGAAGCAGCGTAATGTCGGCAAAGCCGGCGCACTTTAGCGCCCGGTGCGAGGAGCTTTCCGGCCGCTTCGGCGTTCTGGACGTCACGACCCCGACGCGGCCATAGAAAGGAACCGACATGCATATTCCCGAGCTAGCACTGACCCCGCTGATCTCGCTGATTGCCGGCGTGCTGATCCTGGTGATGCCGCGGCTGCTCAACTACATCGTCGCGCTCTATCTGATCGTCATTGGGCTGCTCGGGCTGTTTCCGCATCTGGCCGGTTGAAACGCAAAACCCTCAACGTTCGACGTTAGGCCGGCGACAAGCCCTACCGCCGGCTTTCAACATTCCTTTGAGGCTGTTGTCACTGGTCGTGCGGCAATAGCGCCATTGCTCTTGGCCCGGCTTTTCGCTATGTGCCTCAAAGATGTCTTCGAAGGGGTATTCCTATGGCTGATCACACGCCGACCGGTCCTGTCGAACTGGGCGCGAAGATGGACTATGCCGAACATGACCGCACCTATCATGGCTTTCTGGCGCTGGCCAAATACGGCTCGCTGTTCTGCGGCGCCCTGCTCCTGGCCATGGCTTTCGGCTTCTTCGCAGGCGGCTTCTTCTCCGCGACCATCCTGTTCGTGCTGATCCTCGCCCTCGGCGCCTTCATTCTCCGATAGTCTATACAGACCCCTTGCCAGGGCGTAGCCGGATATCCGGCCGCACTCTTGCGCAAACAGGTTCCAGCCGAAAGGATCATGCGGTGGGACAGACGGTTTTCATCCCTCGCGAGCTCGATGCCAGCGAGCCTCGTGTCGCGGCCTCGCCCGATACCGTGAAGCGGCTGGCGGCGCTGGGCTTCGACGTCACCGTCGAGACGGGCGCCGGCACCAGGTCGCGCATTCCCGATGAGGAGTTCGCCAAGGCGGGTGCCGCGATCGGCAAGGCTTCGGATGCGAGCCGGGCGGATGTGGTGCTGAAGGTGCGCCGGCCGACCGACGCCGAGCTGAAGGGCTACAAATCGGGTGCGGCGGTCATCGCCATCATGGATCCCTACGGCAATGATGCCGCGGTCGCGGCGCTTGCCGAGGCTGGGGTCACCGCCTTCTCGATGGAATTCATGCCGCGCATCACCCGCGCCCAGTCGATGGATGTGCTGTCGTCGCAGGCCAATCTCGCCGGCTACCAGGCCGTGATTGACGGCGCATCGGAGTATGACCGCGCGCTGCCGATGATGATGACTGCGGCCGGCACCGTGCCGGCGGCGAAGATCTTCATCATGGGCGTCGGCGTTGCCGGCCTGCAGGCGATCGCCACGGCGCGCCGTCTCGGCGCTGTCGTCACCGCCACGGACGTTCGTCCCGCCGCCAAGGAACAGGTGGCGTCGCTTGGCGCAAAGTTCCTCGCCGTCGAGGACGAGGAGTTCAAGGCGGCCGAGACCGCCGGCGGCTACGCCAAGGAAATGTCGAAGGAGTACCAGGCGAAGCAGGCAGCGCTCACCGCTGAGCACATCGCCAAGCAGGACATCGTCATCACCACGGCGCTGATCCCCGGCCGGCCGGCGCCGAAGCTGGTGTCGGCGGCGATGGTCGCCTCGATGAAGCCGGGTTCGGTGATCGTCGACCTCGCCGTCGAGCGCGGCGGCAATGTCGAAGGCGCGGTTGCGGGTCAGGTGGTGACGACGGCCAACAACGTTAAGATCGTCGGCCACCTCAACGTGCCCGGCCGCGTCGCCGCATCGGCCTCGCTGCTCTACGCCAGGAACCTGTTCGCCTTCCTCGAGACGCTGGTCGACAAGACCAGCAAGACGCTCGCCATCAACCGCGAAGACGATCTGGTTAAGGCGACGATGCTGACCGACGCTGGCCGCGTGGTGCATCCGGCCTTCGCCAAGGCGGCGGAACAGCCCCATATCGAACCGGCGGCCATTCCGGCCGAGACCATGGTGGCTGATGCCACGCCGAAGAAGGCTGCACCGAAAAAGGCGTCCGACAAAGCCACTGCCGGCAAGTCCGCCGCCAAGCCGAAGGGGATCGCGTGATGGATCAGACCTTGCAGAAAGCCCTCGATCAGCTCGACCAGGCAAGTGCCGCCGTCCGGCTGGCTGTGCAGAACCTGGCCAACGCGCCCGGTGGCGTCGATGCGGCGGGCGATGCCGCGCACGCACTGTCCGGCGGCGCCATCGATCCCTTCGTCTTCCGCTTCGCCATCTTCGTACTTGCGATCTTCGTCGGATACTACGTCGTCTGGTCGGTGACGCCGGCGCTGCACACGCCGCTGATGGCGGTCACCAACGCCATCTCCTCGGTCATCGTCGTCGGCGCGCTGCTGGCCGTCGGCATCTCGGCCTCCGGCATTGCCACCGGCTTCGGCTTCGTCGCGCTGATGCTGGTCTCAGTCAACATCTTTGGCGGCTTCCTGGTCACCCAGCGCATGCTGGCCATGTACAAGAAGAAGGACCGGTAGAGAGCCATGAACGCCAACTTCGCGTCCTTCCTCTACCTGGTCTCCGGCGTCCTGTTCATCATGGCGCTGCGCGGCCTGTCGCATCCGACCACCAGCCGCCAAGGCAATCTCTACGGCATGATCGGCATGGGCATTGCCATTGCCACCACGCTGGCGCTGGCGACTCCGTCCGCCGGGCGCTTCGGCCTGATCGTGCTTGGTCTGGCCATCGGCGGCGGCGTCGGCGCCGTTACAGCGCGCCGCATCGCCATGACGTCGATGCCGCAGCTGGTCGCCGCCTTCCACTCGCTGGTCGGCCTTGCCGCCGTCATGGTAGCGGCAGCCGCCATCTACGCGCCGGAAAGTTTCGGCATCGGCACCAATGGCGACATCCACGCCCAGGCGCTGATCGAGATGAGCCTTGGCGTTGCCATCGGCGCCATCACTTTCACCGGCTCCGTCATCGCCTTCCTCAAGCTCGATGGCCGCATGTCGGGCAAGCCGATCATGATCGGCGGCCGTCACATCATCAACGCGGTCCTCGGCATCGCGCTGATCGTGCTGATCGTGCTTCTGGTCACCACCGAGGCCAAGCTGGTGTTCTGGCTGATCGTCGCGGCGTCGCTGGCGCTCGGCGTCCTCTTGATCATCCCGATCGGCGGCGCCGACATGCCGGTCGTCGTCTCGATGCTGAATTCTTATTCCGGCTGGGCCGCCGCGGCACTCGGCTTCACGCTTGGCAATCTGGCGTTGATCATCACCGGCGCGCTGGTCGGCTCGTCCGGCGCCATCCTGTCCTACATCATGTGCAAGGGCATGAACCGGTCGTTCATCTCGGTCATCCTCGGCGGCTTCGGCGGCGAGACCGCGGCGGTTGCCGATGACGGCATCGAACGCACGGTCAAGCAGGGCTCGGCCGACGACGCTGCCTATCTGATGATGAACGCACAGAAGGTCATCATCGTGCCGGGCTACGGCATGGCGGTCGCTCAGGCCCAGCACGCGCTGCGCGAAATGGCCGACAAGCTCAAGGCCAATGGCGTGGATGTCAAATACGCCATCCACCCCGTGGCCGGCCGCATGCCCGGCCACATGAACGTGCTGCTCGCCGAAGCCAATGTTCCCTATGACGAAGTGTTCGAACTGGAAGACATCAACTCCGAGTTCGCGCAGGCCGATGTCGCCTATGTCATCGGCGCCAACGACGTCACCAATCCGTCCGCCCGCGACGACAAGTCGTCGCCGATCTACGGCATGCCGATCCTCGACGTCGACAAGGCCCGCACCTGCCTGTTCGTCAAGCGCTCGCTCGGCTCCGGCTATGCCGGCATCGACAACACGCTGTTCTACAAGGACGGCACCATGATGCTGCTCGGCGACGCCAAGAAGATGACCGAGGAAATCGTCAAGGCCATGGATCACTGATCCCGCTGCAACCTTCCACTGGAAGGTTGTCGGTCCATCATCGGAAACAAAAAAGCCCGGTTCGACCGGGCTTTTCTATGTTGAAGACCGGTTCAGCGGCTGGTCAGGAAAACCGCTTCCTCGTCGTCGCGCTGCCTGCCGCCCAGTGCTGCCGCAGCGCTGGCGATGAAGGCGCCGATAACCAGCGACAGGGCGCCAAGCAGTGCGAAGGTGGCGCTGCCTTTCCGGGCGGCGTCGGCGGCCTGCTTGGCCTTGACCTTGGCGTCCTCGACCCTGGCCACCAGGGCGTCGACACGCGCCTTGGCGTCAGCCTCGGAAAGCCCGGTGCGGGCGGCGACGAGCTGCGACAGATAGGTCTTGTCGTCAGCCGAAATTTCGCCTGCCGCCGCACTGGCGATGAGGATGCGCGAAGCCTGCCCGGCCGCAGCCGCATCGCTGTCCGGATTGGCCGCCGCGAGCCTGGCGGCATCAGCCGGACGGAACAGCGTATCCACAAGATAGGACGTTGCATTGTCGGCCGGTGCGCTGCCGGCATTGGCGGACGCGCCGGCCGAAGCACCCATGGCGGCGCCTGAGGCAACAGTAGAAGCCGCCTGCACGCCTGAACCAAGCACTGCCGACAGCGCCGACCCGAGAATGCCGACGACCAGCAATGTCGCCAGCGCCCAGGCGAGGAGGCCGTGCGCGGTGTCACGGAAATAGACCTCGTCGGTGTGGATGCCGACCCATTTGGTGCGCAGGCGTCCGGCAAGATAGCCACCGACCCCGGAGGACAGCCATTGCACGATGATGAGCCAGATGGCGCCGGACACCGCGAAGGTGGTCAGCGAGGCACTGGCGCCGGACCACGGCGAGACCATGGTCAGCCCCAGCCCCGAACCGAGCAGCATGAGGATGAAGGTCAGCGTCGAGGCCGCGAAGGCGCCGGCGATGATCGGACCCCAGCTGACGGCCGGGGCGGAGGATTCTGTTGAGGCGGATACGTCGACAGCCGATACGGTGGACTGCATCGACGCCTCCTACCGTACGAACAGCATGATGAGAATGATGATCGGGATCGGAATACCGAGCAACCAGAGCAAAATACCGCGTCCCATAAAGAGCCTCCCTGCGAGAAATTGATCGATGTCGTCACAATGTTCCTGAGCGATTTCCGTTCCGAAGGGCAATGAAATGATTTGCTTGCCGGGAACGGAACCATTTTCCGCGCGGCCCGAGGCACGACTGCGAAACTGTGGATTGGTTCACGGAGTTCCACATGGGCTGCCGTGTATTGTTGGCTCGGTGAGCCGGGGGTAGCATGAGCGATCCCGCCGTCGGATGTCGTCAACGGAGACGCTGATGCCCAAGACTGTCGCATCGCTGGCTTACAAAAAGGCGCAGCCCGGCCAGGCGGTGGTGATCGTGCACGGCATGGGCGAGCAGCGGCCGATGGGTACGCTGAGGGGATTCGTCCAGGCGGTCTGGAGCAGCGATCCCACCCGTGCTCCACCCTACGCCCAGATTCCCGATCCGGCCGTTTCCGGCGCCACGATCAACCAGAGCTGGATCACGCCCGACAGCCGGACCAAGTCACACGAGCTGCGCCGCATCACCACGCCCTACGACGTCGATGGCCGCCGTACCGATTTCTACGAGCTTTATTGGGCCGACATCACGCAAGGCACGACGCGCGGCCGGCTGGCCGCCTGGGTTACGAACCTGTTGTGGCGCAAGCCCGCCGACATTCCGCTCGACGCCCGCAAGCTTTACGTCGCCACACTTCTGATCGTTATCGTCATTCTGGGCGCAGCACTCGTGCTGGCAACATCGGTCTGGCAACAGGCCGTTACCTTGACGACCGGCCTGATGATCACCACCCTCGCTTCTTTTGTCATCTGGGCGGTGGATCAGTTCGCCCTGCCCTATTTCGGTGACGTCGCCGCTTATGTGCGCGCCGAGGCGGCGACGATCGAGAAGCGTGCGCTGATCCGCGACCGCGGCCTGACGTTGCTCAAGACGCTGATGAAGGACGATGCTTACGACCGCATCGTGCTGGTCTCGCACAGCCTGGGGTCGATCATCGCCTATGATTTGCTGCAGATCCTGTGGGCCGAGTTCCGGCCGCGAAGGCTGGAAGCGGTCCGCGACAAGGCCAAACTGGCGGCGGTCGAGGCCATCGACAAGGCAACGCTCGGCTCTGATGGGTCAGCGTGGCCAAAGAACCTTGAAGACCTCGCCGGGTTCCGGCGCGGCCAATGGGCGCTCTACCAGCAGCTTCGGGCCAAGGACGCCGACCACCCGCTGCCCTGGAAGATCAGCGATTTCGTCACGCTTGGCAGTCCGCTCTCCCACAGCGAATTCCTGGTGACCTACAATCTCGCCGAATTCAGGCGTGGCCTTGCCGAGCGCCTGTTCTCGGCTTGCCCGCCGATTGCCGATGACGGGCGCCCCGGCGGCACCGTGCTTTACCGGGAAGGACACAGCCAAGGCAAGGCGCAGCGCGCGGTGCATCATGGCGCGGTGTTTGCGGCAACGCGCTGGACGAACGTCTACGACCGCGGCAATGGCTGGGCGACAGGCGATCCGATTTCCGGTCCGATGACGGAAAACTTCGGCCCCGGTGTGGAGAACATCCAGATCGAGCTTCGCAGCTCACTTGGCCGTATCTTCACCCACACGCTTTATTGGTCATCGACGGCAAACGGCGTCGAAATCGCCCTGCCGGCGGGCACCGCGCCGCGCTCGCATCTGCAAGTGCTGCGCGACGCGGTGGACCTTGGTCGGAAGCTGGAGCCAAAGGCCTGACCCGGAGTGGAGCTCCGGCGGCAAGGCCCCCAGCCCTCAAATGTCCAGATTGGCAACTGACAGCGCGTTGTCCTGGATGAATTCGCGCCGCGGTTCGACCTCGTCGCCCATCAGCCGCGAAAACAGCGAATCCGCATCGGTGGCGTCATTGACCTTGACCTGCAGCAGCGAGCGCACATTCGGGTCGAGCGTGGTTTCCCAGAGCTGCTCGGCATTCATCTCGCCGAGACCCTTGTAGCGCTGCATGGTCAGGCCCTTGCGGCCGGTCGCAAACACCGCGTTGAGCAGCGCCAGCGGCCCCGAAATGGTTTCGGAGACATCCTTGCGACGCAGCACCGGCGGCTCGCCATAGACTTCCATGAGGCGCGGGGCATAGCGGTCGAGCTGGCGTGCGTCGGCTGAATTTATCAGCCCGGCATCGAGCTGCGCGAATTCCTTGACGCTGCGCACCGTGCGTTCGAACACGTAGCCGCCGACGCCTTCATTGGAGGTCGACAGCCGGCCGGTCCAGCCGCGCTCGGTGTCTTCGGCAATGATGTCGAGGCGCTGGGCCACGCGCTCGGCCATGGCGTTGGCGCGGCCGAGGTTGTTCAACACGTCGGCATTGAGCGCGCCGGCGATCGCCGCCTGTTCGACCACGCCCCTGTTGTAGCGCGTGTGCAGCCCGTTAATGAGCTGGCGCACGGCCAGTGCATCGTCGATCGAGCCGCGCAGATCCTGTCCGGCCCGCGCCTCGCCGGAGGCAAGCGTCAGCGACGCCTCTTCCAGCCCGGAGCCGATCAGGAACTCCTCGAAGGCGCTCTCGTCCTTGATGTATTGCGAGCTCTTGCCGCGCGTCACTTTGTAGAGCGGCGGCTGGGCGATGTAGAGATGGCCGCGCTCGATCAACTCCGGCATCTGCCGGAAGAAGAAGGTCAACAGCAAGGTCCTGATATGGGCGCCGTCGACGTCGGCGTCGGTCATCAGGATGATCTTGTGGTAGCGCAATTTGTCGGCGTTGAACTCGTCCTTGCCGATCGAGGTGCCGAGCGCGGTGATCAGCGTGCCGATCATCTCGGAGCCGAGCATGCGGTCGAAGCGGGCGCGCTCGACATTGAGGATCTTGCCGCGCAGCGGCAGGATCGCCTGGTTCTGGCGCGAACGGCCACCCTTGGCCGAGCCGCCGGCGGAATCACCCTCGACGATGAAGATTTCGGATTTCGCCGGGTCGCGTTCCTGGCAGTCGGCGAGCTTGCCGGGCAGCGAGGTGACGCCGAGCGAGCTCTTGCGGGTGATGTCGCGCGCCTTGCGCGCGGCTTCCCGCGCCGCGGCCGCCTGGATCACCTTGTCGATGACCACCTTGCCTTCGCTGGGATGTTCTTCCAGCCAGGTGCCGAGCGCCTCGTTGACCAGGCCTTCGACCACCGGGCGCACCTCGGACGAGACCAGCTTGTCCTTGGTCTGCGAGGAGAATTTCGGGTCGGGAACCTTGACCGACAGCACCGCCGTCAGGCCCTCGCGGCAATCGTCGCCGATCAGCGCCACCTTTTCCTTCTTGGTCAGGCCCGAGGACTCGCCATAGCCGGTGATCTGGCGCGTCAGCGCGCCGCGGAAGCCGGCCAGATGGGTGCCGCCATCGCGCTGCGGGATGTTGTTGGTGAAGGCCAGCACGTTCTCGTGGTAGCTGTCGTTCCACCACATCGCCACTTCGACGGTAATGCCGTCGCGCTCGGCCTTGATGGCGATCGGCTTGTCGATCAGCGGTTTCTTGACCCGGTCGAGATATTTGACGAACTCTTCCAGGCCGCCATCATAGTGCAGTTCGTGGCGCACGAGATCGGCATGGCGGGCATCGGTCAAGATGATGCGTACGCCGGAATTCAGGAAGGCGAGTTCGCGCAGCCGGTGCTCCAGCGTGCCGAAGTCGAACTCGACCATGGTGAAGGTTTCGGACGACGGAAAGAAGGTGATCTCGGAACCGCTGCGGCCCTCATAGGTGCCGGGCTGCTTGTTCTGCTCATAGCTGCCGGTCGCCTTGAGCGGCGCATCGGCATTGCCATGCGTGAAGCTCATCTCGAAAATCTGGCCGTTGCGGCGGATTTTCAGCTTCAGCCAGGCCGACAACGCGTTGACCACCGAGACGCCGACGCCGTGCAGGCCGCCAGACACCTTGTAGGAATTCTGGTCGAATTTGCCGCCGGCATGCAGCTGCGTCATGATCACTTCGGCCGCCGAAATGCCTTCGCCAGTGTGAATATCGGTCGGAATCCCGCGGCCATTGTCGATAACGGTGACCGAACCGTCGGGATTGAGCGTCACCGTGACGAGATCGGCATGGCCGGCCAGCGCCTCGTCGATGGCGTTGTCGACCACCTCATAGACCATGTGATGCAGGCCCGAGCCGTCGTCGGTGTCGCCGATATACATGCCCGGCCGCTTGCGGACAGCGTCCAACCCCTTCAAAACCTTGATGGAATCGGCGCCGTATTCGGCCTCAGCGCCGTTGGCGTTGTCGCTTTGATCGCTCATGAAAACCTGTCTGATTGATGCCGCATGCTCAGCGCGAAAAAATGGCTTCGAATCACGCCGCTTTGATGTCCTAGATATAGGCGCAAAAGGCGGTTTTTCCAAGGTTTGCGGGCATTTCAGGGCTGAATCCCGAGCTGGCAGCCGGCTATTTTTTCGCGGCTTTCAATTTGGCCAGAAGACGGCGCAGATATTTGATCGTGGGTTTGTCCCTCGGCGCCAGTTTGCCTGTGCGGTCAAGCTCCAGCGTCAGGTCTAGCGCCTGGGACAACACAGCCTTCGGATTCTTCGCCACATAGGCATAGTTGATGTAGGCCTGTACCAGATCGAATTGCCAGATCGCATTGTCCGGATCGGACAGGGCCAACCGCTGGCGGATGGCCAGGCTGGCTTCGAAGGCCTTCTTCGAGCCATCATAGTGGCGCTGCTTGGTCTCCAGCAGGCCTATTTCCTCGAACGTGATCGACAGGTCGCGCTGCCAGTCGGAATTGCCCGGGTCGAGATTTGCCAATCGGTTGGCAATGACGAGACTGTCCTGATAGTTCTGCAAAGCACCGGCGATATTGCCCTGGGCATCAAACACGCCGGCAATTTTTTCCAAACAGACCGATAGGTCGCGCTGCCAGTCGGTGTTGCCTGGGTCGCTGGCGGCAAGGTCTCGCGCCGTGGCCCGCGCTTGCTGGTAGGCCTCCAACGCGAGTGGCCAGTCCTTCTGGTCGCCGTAAGCATTGCCGATCTTGGCGTAACCGACCGACAGGTCGCGCTTCAAATCGGTGTCGTTTGAGTCGCGGCGCACCAGCGCTTCGGCGATTATTTGGCTCTTGTTGTAGGCGTCGAGCGCGCCCGCAGCGTCGCCACGCTCGCGCAGGACGTCGCCGATCCTGGTGTAGCTCACGGAGACGGCGCGCTGATGCCTGGGGTCGTCGGGGTTGTTCTGCGCCAGCGCCAGCCGAATTCTCAGGCTCTCTTCGAATGCAGTCTGGGCGCCATCCAGCTGGCCGGCGGTACGGGCAAGACCGCCGATTTCGTCGTAGGTAATGGTCAGGTCGCGCAGCAGATAGACGCTGTTCGGCTCGGCATGGGCCAATTGCTGCTTGATGGACAGGCTTTGCTGGTAGGCCTGGGCTGCCGCACCCACGTCGCCCTGCGTCGCCAGCACGTTGCCGATCTTGTCATTCGCCATGGCGAGATCGCCGAGCCAGTCCTTCTTGTCCGGCACGTTTGTGGTCAGGCCCTGCAACATGTCCCTGGCCGCCTCATAGTTTTGCAGGGAGGCCGGCAGATCGCCTTGCGCCATCTTGATGTTGGCGAACTTGATATGGCCGATGGCGAGGTCGCGCTTGACGCTCGGATCGGTTTCTTGACGCGCTCGCTGCTCAAGATTGGCGACCAGCGCCGCAAAGGCGCGGCCGGCGGCGTCGGTGTTGCCAACCGTCGTGTAGAGGATGCCGAGCTCTTCCAGCGTGCGGCTTTGGCGGTCGGCCTGTTCCAGGCTGAGAGAGGTCTGCCCGGCCTCGCCGTAGAGCGCCAGCACCGTTTCATAGTCCTTGATGGCGGTGGCATAGTCCAGGGTGGCGCGCGCCGCGCCGCCCGAGAGAAATCGCGTCGCGGCTTCGGACAGGGTGCGGCTGACGAAATTGGCCTTCAACGCCTGGCGCGAGACATTGTCCACGTCGGCGGCCTTGGCGAGGATCACGCGTGCACCATCGAAAGCGCCGAGCGCCAACTGTTCCTCGGCCTGGCGGCGCAGTTCGGTCACCTGCGGGTCGTCGGCGGCCAGCGTCTTCATCTCGCCGCGCACCTTAACGAAGGCGTCGGCCGCCTCGCGCAGCTTGGCGTCCAGGCTTTCGCCGGAGAGATGGCTGGTGTCGGAACTGATCAGCGCGCCATAGAGCGGCGCCAGCGGCATGTCGGCATCGCTGGCGACCCGTTCGACCGCGCCGCGCATTTCCGGCGTCACATCGGCCATGGCAAGCAACAGCCGCTCGCGCTCCGGCAGTTGTTCCTTGGCCGCCGAGGCGAAGAACAGCTTCGGCAGCCCGCTCTCGACGTAGGGCAGCTGTTTTCCGCGCGAAAGGTCGTAGACCTCCTGCTGCACCAGCGTCAGCACCGAGCGGATTTCGAGCCCGTCGGTGCCGAGGTATTTGATCAGCGCCGCTGTAAAGGGCGAATTCGCACCGGTACCGTCGGCAGCCGTCTCGCCGGGCGCCGCCGAAAAGGCGAACAGGATGTTTTCCGCCTTGCCGACGCGTCCGAGGCCCGGCTTGATCTTGTCCACCAGGTCCTTGATCAGCGATGTGGCGCCACGCCCGTCGCCGTTGCCGCCTGTGAACGGATCGCTGCGGCAGGCGTCGAGCACGATCAGCCCGACCTTCGCCGTGGCGGCAACCGCATCGCGCACTTCCTCCAGCGGCAGGCTGGTCTTCTCCAGCTGGTCGAGCGAGGAGGCATCGGCATCGACCGGCAGAAGACGGTTGTCGCCGGAGATTTCGACGCCATGGCCGGAGAAATACACCAGCGCCACGTCGGCGCCCATGGCGTCCTCGCGAAAATCGTCGAGAGCCCGGCGCATGCGCCTGAGATCACGATTGGTCTCAAGCACGACTTCGAAGCCGAGCTTCTTCAGCGCCGCTTCCATCGCCTCGCCGTCATTGACCGGATTGGAGAGCTTCCGCACCAGCCGGTAGTCGTCCTCGGCAATGACCAACGCCACGCGCCGCTCCGCCACCGCTGTGGCGGTGGTCGCAAGCATCAACAACAAGGCAAACAACAGGCGCAAATCGAACCGCCCCCGGCTCAGTCACCTGCCGACCATTCCACCTCTTTATGGCATGAGCAAGCCGGGGCCGGCTGCGTTACGCAGCCCGCATCGGCTTCAGCGTCTCGCTCCAGCGCGAGAGCTCGTCCAGCATGGTCTTGGTCCCACCCTCTACCTGCTCACTAGCCTGGAAGGAGCCGTCGCTCTCCAGCAGTTTCTGATACATCGGCAGCGCGACGCCTTCCGAGATGGGCATGACGCCCACCGCGGTCAGCAGCGGCTTCAGCGCCTGCGCGGCGCGCAGGCCTCCGGAAACCCCGCCATAGCTGAAGATGGCGGCAGGTTTGTATTTCCACTCGCGCGATAGATAATCGATCGCGTTGACGATCGCCGGAGCGACGAAATAATTGTATTCCGGCGCCACGAAGACAAAGGCGTCGGCGGCGTCGATTGCCTTCGACCAGGCCTTCGTATGGTCCTTCTCGTATTTGCCGAGTTTCGGATGGTGCGGTTCGTCCAGAACCGGCAGCTGGAATGCGGCAATGTCGGTCAGCACCGGTTCGAATTTGCCGTGCTCGTGGGCAAAATCCTCCAGCCAGTGGGCGAAGACCGGCCCGGCGCGGCCCGGCCGCGTGCTGCCGATGATGATGTTCAGCTGATGCTTCAAGCGGGCTCTCCTGGGCGATTGGCAGTAGCTGTTGGTAACTGTCACCTATGGCAGAGTGTCCAACCGGACAAGCCGCAACGGTTTCACCGGCGGTCACGATCCGATGAACACACCGTCTGTCGGGCACACCGGGCGCTGCAGCGTTTCAGTTTGCCGTTCGGTCACATGGACGCCCGGATTGCCAGCCACTACATCTGAGCTATCAGCGGAGCACCTCATGGACACGCAGCCCGTCCCCTTCGTGCCGCCGGCGCCCAGGCCGCGCACGACGCCGCCTTCGACGCTGGAGATGATGCGGATCGTCTACCGCAATCCGCTCGAACTGTGGGGCGAGCACACCTACAACGAGCCCTGGATTTCGGCGAATGGCGTCGGCGGGCATCTGATCGTCGCCAACGATCCCGGCCTTATCCGCCACGTGCTGATCGACAACGCCAAGAACTACAAGATGGCGACGGTGCGCCAGATGATCCTGCGGCCGATCCTGCGCGACGGGCTGCTGACCGCCGAAGGCGAGGTGTGGAAGCGGTCGCGCAAGGCGATGGCGCCGGTGTTCACGCCGCGGCATATCTTCGGCTTCGCCGAGCCGATGCTGCGCCGCACGATGCAGTTCGTCGCCCGCTACGAGGAGGGCGGGATGACCGATGTCGCCCACGACATGACGCTGCTCACCTACGATATCCTGGCCGAAACGCTGTTTTCGGGCGAGATTGCGGGCGAGCCCGGCAGTTTCGCGCAGGAAATCGACCGCCTGTTCGAAACCATGGGCCGCGTCGATCCGCTCGACCTGTTGCGCGCGCCCGAATGGCTGCCGCGGCTGACCCGCATCCGCGGCCGCAAGACCATGGCGTATTTCCGCAAGATCGTCACCGATACAGTCAAGATGCGCGAGGAGCGGCTGAAGCGCGACCCCGACACCGCGCCGCAGGATTTCCTGACGCTTCTGCTGCGCGCCGAAGGCCCCGACGGGCTGACGCGGGCGGAAGTCGAGGACAACATCATCACCTTCATCGGCGCCGGCCACGAGACCACCGCGCGGGCGCTGGGCTGGACGATCTACTGCCTCGCCGAAGCGCCGTGGGAGCGCGAAAAGGTCGAGCGCGAGATCGATGCCGTGCTGGCGCGCGAACCCGACCCGACGAAATGGCTCGAGGCAATGCCGTTCACCCGCGCCGCCTTCGAGGAGGCGCTGCGGCTTTATCCGCCGGCGCCGTCCATCAACCGCGAGCCGATCGAGACGGAGACCTGGAACGATCTGGTGCTCCCCAAGCGCGCGGCCGTACTGGTGATGCCTTGGGTCGTACACCGCCACAGAAAACTGTGGGACATGCCCGACGCCTTCATGCCCGAACGCTTCCATCCGGGAAACCGCGAGAAGATCGACCGCTTCCAGTATCTGCCGTTCGGCGCCGGTCCGCGCATCTGCATCGGCGCCAGCTTCGCCATGCAGGAGGCGATCATTGCGCTGGCCATCATGCTGTCGCGCTTCCGCTTCGACGTGACGGCCGAGACCAAGCCGTGGCCGGTGCAGAAACTGACGACACAGCCGCAAGGCGGCCTGCCGATGCAGGTGACGCGGCGCGTTTAACGGCGCAACGCCTTGTTACGCGATGCCGGCGGGCTTGCGCTGGAACTGGCCTGCGGCGCGGAAGCGCCAGAGATAGCTGGGCAGGATTGTGCCGATAGACTGCGGCTGGATGTCGAGGCCGGCAAGGTTCCGGTTGGCCTTGTTGGCCTCCTCCGACACAATGTTGGGCTGGCGCAGCAGCAGCACCTGGTCCTTGGTCAGCAACGGGTTGGGCAGCAGGCCGAGGATCGAGGCCTGCAGATTGGCCATCCACCACGGCACCGGCACCAGGAGCCGCTTGCGCTCGATGACGGTGAGCAGCTCTTCCATGCACTGCTTGAAGGTGAGCACTTGCGGCCCGCCGAGTTCATAGATCTGGCCGCCCTTGATCTTGCCCTCGACCGAACGCGCCACCGCTTCGGCGACATCGCCGACATAGACCGGCTGGAACTTGGTCTGGCCGCCGCCGATCAGCGGCAGCACCGGCGAATAGCGCGCCATGTCGGCGAAGCGGTTGAAGAAACTGTCCTCGGGTCCGAAATTGATCGACGGTCGGAAGATGACGGCGTCCGGGATCGTCTCCAGGACGGCCTTTTCGCCGAGCGCCTTGGTGCGGGCATAGTCGGACTCGGCGTTGAGGTCGGCGCCAAGCGCCGAAATATGGGTCAGTCCTGCGCCGACCGAGCGCGCGGCTTCGGCGACGGCGCGGGCGCCGAATTCGTGCACGGTGTTGAATTTCTGCCGGCCGCTTTCATGCCGGATGGCGACCAGATTGATGACATGGTCGGCGCCCTGCACGGCGCGGTCGACGGACCAGCGCACGCGCACATTGGCCTGCACCGGCTGGATCTGGCCGACATTGCCGAGCGGCTGCAGATGTCCCGCGAGATCGGGCCGGCGCACCCCCACCCTGATGCGGTAGCCGCGCTTGGCCAGCGCTCGCACGATGTGGCGGCCGACGAAGCCGGAGCCGCCGAAGACGACCACGAGCTTGGGGATCTGCAGGATTTCGGTCATGGCTGGCTCCGGCGCTCGAAAGCTTGGCTGAAGCCGTTTCATAGTCCGTTTTGGGCCAAAGGCAAAGGGTGACGCGTCGTCGCTGCCACCCTCTTATGGACCCTTCAGAACGCCTTGCCGAGGCGCGCGTCGACCGACTGGCGGTTGCCGCCGCGGATAACGAAGAACAGCAGGATCGCCGCCCATAGAAGCGACTTTTCAGCGCCGGAAAAGCCCTGGCCGACAGTGATCCAGTGGAACCAGACGGTGACCAGCAGCACGATCATGCCGGCAAAGGCGGCGGGCCGAGTCAACAGGCCGATGGCGATCAGAATGCCGCCGAAGAATTCGGTGCAGGACAAAAGCAGCGACCAGAACGCGCCGGGATAGAAGCCGAGGCCTTCGACCATCTCGGCGGCGCCGAAAGGGTTGGTGATCTTCTGCGAGCCGTGAATGGTGAGAAACCCGCCGGCGACGACGCGCAGAAGGGTTTCGGCGCCATCATGCAGCGACGAATACAGGCGGCCAAACACCGGAACGATAAGTTTGCCGCGGGAAGCGTCGGTGGTTGCGGACATCGTAGCTCCTGTTGTTGTGACGATCCCTTGCAAACGCCCGATGGTTCCCGGCAAGTCAAGTTAACAAAAGTTAACTTCCGCCATCAAGTTTTAGCACACAGAGCACGAACGCAGAAAACCCCGCCGAAGCGGCGTTTTCCGCGTGACGCAACGGTCGAGACAGAGCGCAACGGGGCGGGTAACCTGAGACGGCATACGCCCGCCCGGGCCCTAAACGCATCCGACAGAAGACACCGACCGGGCAAACCCGACCCGGCAGCTATTGGTCGTTGCGATCGGTAGAAAGGTTCAGCCAGGTCGCGTAAAAATTCGTTGTCGCAGGACTGCTTCAGCC
Source organism: Mesorhizobium sp. P160187 (assembly GCF_057766425.1). Taxonomy (NCBI): domain Bacteria; kingdom Pseudomonadati; phylum Pseudomonadota; class Alphaproteobacteria; order Hyphomicrobiales; family Phyllobacteriaceae; genus Mesorhizobium; species Mesorhizobium sp. P160187. The sequence goes on along the minus strand of NZ_JBYMDX010000003.1, from coordinate 2,286,607 downwards.
CGAATAGCGCTCGGCGAATTCGGAAATGCGCTGCACCACGGCTTTGGAGGCATTGATGCCGCGCGCCTGCGCCTTCTCGGCCGCTTCGGCCCGCGCCCGGCCCGGCACGTGCACGCCAAAGCGCCGGCGCAGCCGGTCGAGCTGGTCCTTCATGCGCTGCTCGAAATCCGGGTCGAGCAGCTTGGGCTCGACGGCGAGCACGAACAGGCCGGTTCCGGGGCTGTCCGGTCCGCCGGAGAACCAGGGCGCGTCGAGCGACCAGTTGGCGCCCGACAAGCCAGCCGCCAGCACTTCGACCATCAGCGCGATGTTGGCGCCACGCTGGCCGCCGAAGGCCAGCATGGCGCCCTTCATGGCCGCGGCCGGATCGGTGGTCGGATTGCCGCTGGCGTCCAGCGCCCAGCCTTCGGGGATCTTCTTGCCGTCCTCGGCCGCCTTGCGGATGTTGACGAAGGCGGTGGCGCTCGACGACTGGTCGATGACCAGCGGCGCGCCATCGGCGGCGGGTGCCGCAAACGACATCGGGTTGGTGCAATAGACCGGCTTGACCGAGCCCGAGCCTGCCAGCACCGCCGGCCCGTTGGTGGCGGCGAAGGAGACCAATCCCAGTTGCGCCAGACGCCCGGTGAAATAGCCTAGTGCGCCGCAGGTATAAGCGTTCTTCTGCGAGAAGATGGCGACGCCGAACAGCTTTGCCGCCTTGGCAAGGTCATCGATGGTGCGGTCGAAGCCGGTATGGGCGAGGCCGCCACGCGCATCGGATTGATAGACGGCGAGCGCCGGCCTGGTGATCACGGGATCGGCATTGCCGTCGATGCGGCCGGCTTCCAGCGCTTCGAGGTAATCGATGAAATGGGTCAGCCCGACGGTCGAAAGCCCTTCCGCCTCGGCGGCAATGATCGAGGCGGTGAGCGACCTCGCCGCCTCCTCATTGGCGCCGGCGCCGAGCGCCGCCATCCGGCACAGCCCTGTTGCCTGATCGAGAGAGAGTTGCATGTTGCGGACCCGATTGGTGGTGAGTGAGTAGGGAGTAGTCAGTAGGGAGTAGCGAAAGCAAGCGGTTTCCCGGTCATATGCTGACTACTCACTACTGCCTACTCACTATTCCCTAGCCCACCTTGTTCGGTATGCGCGCCTCGATCTTGCTGAATGCAAACACCAGGAGGCCGGTGATGATCATGTAGATCAGCGCCAAAAGCAGCAAGGGTTCGTAGGTGAGGTAGGTGTCCTGCCGGACCTTGGACGAGACTGCGAAGATGTCGATGACGCTGATCGTCGCCACCAGCGGCGTCGACTTCAGCTGCAGCACGGTTTCGCCGGTCAGCGTCGGCAGCGCCCGGTAGATGGCCTGCGGCAGCCAGATGCGGCGGAAAATCTTCCAGCGGCTCATGCCGAAAGCGCGGGCCGCCTCTAACTGCCCCTTCGGCACGCCGGCAAAGGCGCCGCGCATCACTTCGCCCTCATAGCCGGCGAAGGACAAGGTCAGTGCCAGCACTCCATAAGGCCAGGCTTGCCTCAGATACGGCCACATCCAGGATTCGCGGATCCAGGGAAATTGCGGAAACAGCGAGCCTAGCCCGTAATAGAGCAGCCATAGCTGGATCAGCAGCGGCGTGCCCCTGATGACGGTGCAGAATGTCCTGGCGGGCGCGGAAAACCAGAAAGAGCCGGCGGCCTGCGCGAGCCCGAGCGGCACGGCGAGCAGGAAGCCGAGAAAGCAGGTGACGGCCAGGATCCACAGCGAGCGCCAGATGCCGATCAGTCCCATTTCATAATATTGCGGAAGCCAGTCCCAGCGCATGAAAAAGGCGGCACCGAAAACCAGCGCGATTGCGACCAGGATCAGCACGATGCGATGCGGCTGCAGCCACAGCGACGTCCGCGCGGCAGCGTTGATGATGGTCGCTTCTCCGGCCATCAGCGCGCATCCTTGAGCGACGGCATACCGCGCCGCGACCAGGCCTCGACGCGGCCGATGAGCAGGTTGGAAACCAGCGACAAGATGAGATAGAGCACGCCCGCGGCGAAAAAGAAGGTGAAATAGGCTTTGGTGACCCCCGCAGCCTGCCGCGTCGCCAGCGCCAGCTCGTAAAAGCCGACGACCGCCAGAAGGGCTGTGTCCTTGGTGGCGATCAGCCACAGATTGGCGAGCCCGGGTATGGCGAAGGGCAGCATCGCCGGCAAGGTGATGCGCCGCAGCATGAGCCCGGGTGACATGCCATAGGCGCGGGCGGCTTCGATCTGGCCCTGCGGTATGGCCAGGATGGCGCCGCGGATCACTTCGGTCGAATAGGCACCCTGGACAAAGCCGAGCACGGCGATGCCCGCGGCAAGGCCGCTGATGTCGACGCGCTGGTAGCCCATTGCCGTCAGCGCCTGGTTGATCAGGTCTGTTCCGGCATAATAGAGCAGCAGGATCAGCACCAGTTCGGGCACGGCGCGCACGATGGTGGTGTAAACCGCCAGCAAGTCGCGTACGACCGGCCCGCCGTAAAGTTTGCCAAAGGCGCCACCGGTGCCGATCAGGAGACCAAGGACCGTGGCGCCGAGCGCGATCTCGATCGAATGGAGCAGCCCAAGCAACAGCGTGCCGCCCCAGCCCGGCGGATTGGGCGAGAGAAGTTCTATGATGCCGGCCGCCGAGGCCGAAAGAAGTGCGTCGATCAGCGTCGCCCCCGGATTGCTGGCTTCAACCACCGCCGACGGCAGCGTCGGTGGCAGCATGTCTGGGAAAGGTCGGGCAGGAGGGGCATGGCGTTGGCGCCATGCCCCTCAGCTCATGCGAGGATCGTCAGTTCGACTGCGCGCCGCCACCACCGTAAATGTCGAAATCGAAGTATTTCTTCGATATCTCGTCATATTTGCCGTTCGAGCGGATCGCCTTGATGCCGGCGTTGATCTTGGCCTTAAGGTCGGTGTCTTCCTTGCGCACGCCGGCGCCCACGCCCGGTCCGAGCACTTCATCGTCCGGAGCCACCATGCCCTTCAGATCGCAGCAGGCCTTGCCCTGGTCCGACTTCAGAAATGCGTCGAGCGCGATCGAATCCGCCTGGACGGCGTCGAGGCGGCCTGCGGCCAGATCGTTGTTGGCTTCGTCCTGCGTCTGGTATTCCTTGATCTCGGCAGCCGTGGGCCCGAAATGCTTCTTCGCATAGGCCGAATGGGTGGTCGACACCTGCACGCCGAGCACTTTGCCCTTGAGATCGTCCGGCGTGGCGCCGAATTTCTGGTCCTTCGGTCCGATGATGGCGGTCGGCGTGTTGTAGTACTTGTCCGAGAAGTCGATGGTCTTCTCGCGTTCGGCGGTGATCGACATCGAACTGGCGATGACGTCGATCTTCTTGGTCGTCAGCGCCGGGATGATGCCGTCCCAGGCGACAGGCGTGATGACGCAGTCGAGCTTCTCCTCGGCGCAGACGGCGTCGATGAACTCGATTTCCCAGCCAACCCATTTGCCGGAAGCGTCCGGCGAGGTGAAGGGCGGATAGGGCTCGGCGGCGACGCCGATCTTGACCGGATCGGCCTTGGCCACGCCCATGGCGGCGACGCCGAGCAGCAGCGCTGCGGCGAATGTTTTCAGAACAGTCTTCATGTCACGACTCCCAGTTTGTTGTTGGTTCCCGGTTTTCTTCCGTCCCGGCTTGTCCTAGCCGATGTTGCGGATGAACTGCTTCAGCCTTTCGGATTTCGGTGCGCCGAATATCTGCTCCGGCGGCCCCTCTTCCTCGACCAGCCCGTTGCAGAGGTAGACGACATGGGTCGCGACCTCGCGGGCGAACTTCATTTCATGCGTGACCAGCACCATGGTGCGGCCCTCGCGCGCCAGGTCGCCGATCACCTTCAGCACCTCGCCGACCAGCTCCGGGTCCAGCGCCGAGGTCGGCTCGTCGAACAGCATGACGCGCGGGTTGATGGCCAGGGCGCGGGCGATCGCCGCGCGCTGCTGCTGGCCGCCCGAGAGATAGGCCGGATAGACGTCGCGCTTTTCGGCGAGGCCGACGCGCGCCAAAAGCTTTTCGGCTTCCCTGATCGCCACGTCGCGCCTGACGCCCAGAACATGCACCGGAACCTCGATGACGTTCTCGATCAGCGTCATGTGGCTCCACAGGTTGAAGTTCTGGAACACCATGCCGAGCTTGGCGCGGATGCGTTCGATCTGCCGGCGGTCGGCGGGCACGGTGTGGCCGTGGCTGTCGGCCTTGAGTTTGATCTCCTCGCCATTGACGCGGATGATGCCGCTGGTCGGGTTTTCCAGGCAGTTGATGCAGCGCAGCAGCGTCGACTTGCCGGAACCCGAGCCGCCGATAATGGCGATCACCTCGCCGTCGCGCGCCGACAGCGAAACGCCTTTCAGCACATGCAGATGGCCGAATTTCTTGTGCAGGTTCTCGACATGGATGGCCTCGGCAGCGCCGTCCTGCGCCTTGCCGGATTGGACTCTGGCGGTTCCCGCCGCGCTCACCGGGGAACCTCTGCCACAGGGTCCACGGCAGATCGTCGAACGTCTATCCGGCTAATCAACATACGCTGTAATGCCCACTCCAGACTTCAGCATGGACCCAACAGCGCGAGCCCGTCAATCCCGCTCATTACGGCACTTGCGGCCTTATTGTGCAAGTGTATAAATAGCCTCCGATGAAATTTCTTCCATTTTTTTCACCCTGAACACGGCATTGAAAAGGGCACCGATGAGCGCTTTCGGATCACAGTCCATGGCGGCGCCGTTGCGGCGCGTGCTGATGCGGTCGGCGGCCAATGCCATGCGCGGTGCCGACCGGGCTATCTGGCAATATGGCCCGGGTTTCGACCCGGCGAAAGCGGCGGCGCAGCACGCGGCTCTCGCTGAGCTGGTGACGGCGTCCGGCGCCGAAATCGAATGGATCGATGACAATGCCGACGGGCTGTCGGATTCCGTATTCACCCACGACCCGTCGCTGATGACCGACCGCGGCGCGCTGATCCTGTCCATGGGCAAGCCATTGCGCGCCCGGGAGCCATCGCTGCATGAGGAAACCTACACACGCCTGGGTATTCCTATCCTCGGCCGCGTCGAGGCTCCCGGCCAGGTCGAAGGCGGCGATTGCGTATGGCTGGATAAAAACACGCTGGTAATCGGGCGCGGGGTGCGCTCCAACCAGGAAGGCATACAGCAGGTTTCCAACCTGCTGACGCCGCTCGGCATTTCCGTCTACGGCTTCGATCTGCCGCTGTGGCAGGGCGAGGAGGCGTGCCTGCATCTGATGTCGGTGATCAGCCCGCTGGCCGACGACCTGGCCCTGGTCTATTCACCGCTTTTGCCGGCGCCGTTCTACCAGTTGCTGAAGGCGCGCGGCATCCGGCTGGTGGAAGGCGACGCCGAAGAGTTTGCCGCGTCCAACGGCCTCAGCCTGAACGTGCTGCCGACCAGCCCGCATAAAGTCATTGCCGTCGCCGGCTTTCCCAAGACCAGGGCCGCGATGGAAGCCGCCGGCTGCACGGTTCAAATCTTCGAGGCGGATGCCCTCTGCATCGCCTGCGAAGGTGGGCCGACATGCCTGACGCGGCCCATCCTGCGGCAATGAATGAGCGCCGCAAGTTCCGCCGCGAGGGCGAGGAGCGGCGGCGGCAGGATCTGATCGACGCGACCCTGGACAGCGTGGCCGAACATGGGCTGGAGGGCGCCAGCCTGCGCACCATCGCACTGCGCGCCGGCGTCACCGCGGGGCTGATCCGGCACTATTTCCCCGGCAAGGAAGACTTGCTGCAGGAAGCGTACGCGGCGCTGATGGGCCGTATGACCGAGCAGGCGAAGGCGGCATTGCTCATGGAAGACGCCGCGCCGCGCCAGCGCCTTGCGGCCTTCGTTACCGCCAACCTCAACGCCCCGATCATCGATGCACGCGTGTTTTCGCTCTGGGCAACCTTCATCGGCCGCGCCGGCGCGGATCCGAGCCTGGCTCGCGCCCACCGCGAAGGCTATCTTGGCTTTCGCAACGAGGTGGAAGCAGTCGTTGCCGAAGTGCTCGGCGCCGAGCAGCGCAGGCCAAACGCAAATGAACTGCGCCGCCATGCCATTGCCATCAACGCGATCATCGACGGGCTCTGGATCGAAGGCTGTCTGGCCGCAGAGATGTTCTCGCCTGGCGAATTGGCGGCGATCGGCGTCAAAGCCATAGAGGCCGAGCTCGGCCTCGCGCCGCAAAAGGGAGAGAACCTATGACCACCATCGGCGAAGCGCTGATCACGCTGCTCGAAGCGCATGGCGTCGACACCGTTTTCGGCATTCCTGGCGTCCACACTGTCGAGCTTTACCGCGGGCTGGCGCGTTCAAAGATACGCCATGTCACGCCGCGTCACGAACAGGGCGCCGGCTTCATGGCCGACGGCTATGCCCGTGCCAGCGGCCGGCCGGGCGTTGCCTTTGTCATCACCGGACCGGGGCTGACCAACACCATCACCGCAATGGGCCAGGCGCGCGCCGATTCGGTGCCGATGCTGGTGATTTCGGGCGTCAACGCGATGCCGACGCTGGGCAAGGGGCTGGGCTTCCTGCACGAACTGCCGGACCAGCGCGGCATGATGGAGAAGGTGGCGCTGTTTTCGCAGCGTGTCACCGAGGCCAGCGAATTGCCGGGCGCTTTGGCGCGGGCCTTTGCGCTGTTTTCGTCGTCGCGGCCAGGCCCCGTCCATATCGAGATCCCGACCGACGTCATGGTCAAACCGGCCGACGGCATCGCTGCTTCGCTCACCAATGCAGCGCCGCCGGCGCCGGATGGCGCGGCCATTGCCGAGGCAGCCAAACTGATCGCAGCCGCGCGCCGGCCGCTGATCCTTGCCGGTGGCGGCGCCAAGCGCGCCGAACAGCCACTGCAGCGCCTGGCCGAGCGGCTCGGCGCACCTGTCGTCCAGACCGCCAATGCGCGCGGTCTGCTGCACGCGCATCCGCTTTGCGTGCCGGCCAGCCCCAGCCTGAAGGCGGTGCGTGCGCTGATGGCAGACGCCGATCTGGTCATCGCTGCCGGCACCGAATTCGGCCCGACCGACTATGACGGTTACAGCGACGGCGGCTTCGTGCTGCCCGCCAACCTGATCCGCATCGATATCGGCGCCGACCAGCTCGCCCGCCGCCCGGTGAGCGTCGGCATCCAGGCCGATTGCGCGGAGGCGCTTGGCGCACTGCTTGGCGCGCTCCACCCTGATCATGCCGCGGCGAAGGACGGCGAGAGCCGCGCAGCCGCGTCGAGGAAGGCGGCCTTTGCCGAGCTCAGCCCGGCTTATGCCGCGCAGGTGCGTGCGGTGGAAACCATTCGCGACGCGCTGCCGGGCGCCATCATCGTCGGCGATTCCACCCAGCCGATCTACGCCGCCAACCTTTACTACGACCATGACCGGCCAGGCGGCTGGTTCAACGCCGCCACCGGTTTCGGCGCGCTCGGCTACGGACCACCGGCGGCGATCGGCGCAGCCCTTGCCATGCCCGGCGTGCCGGTGGTCTGCCTCACCGGCGACGGCGGCTTCCAGTTCACCTTGCCGGAGCTGGGCGCGGCGCTCGATGCACCCGCACCGGTCATCTTCGTCGTCTGGAACAACAGAGGCTATCGCGAGATCGAAACGTCGATGCTCGATGTCGGCGTCGAGCCGGTCGGCGTGTCGCCGGCGCCGCCGGATTTCTGCAAGCTGGCCGAGGCCTACGGCATATCAGCCGAACGGCTTGCCGGTACTGCCGGTCTCGCCGATGCGCTCAAGCGCGCACGCGCAACCAGACTGCCGCACGTCATCGAAATCACCATCGACTGACGCCTGGCCGCGCCCGTACGTCCATGCGCGGGGGTCGGAAGGGGCGGTCGGCGGCTTCGAGCGATGCAAAGACGCAACAACTGCCATGTCGAGATGTCGGTTGAGTGATCGTGCAAAAGGCGCGACGCTCTGCGTCGGCGCGGCACGACAAGCGACATAATATAAGAAACGACAGGAGCGTCCAGGATGACGGAAACAGTTCAGGGCAAGCATATCGTGGTGACCGGTGGCACCGGGGCGCTGGGTGCCGCGGTCGTCGGCAAATTGCTGGCGGACGGCGCGATCTGCCATGTGCCCAATGCCCACGCGTCGGCCCCCTCGCATTTCCCCTTCGCGGCCCATGATCGCGTCCGGCTGGCGCATAATGTCGATCTCGCCGATCCTGCCAAGGTCGATGCCTTCTATGACAGCGTTCCCGAATTGTGGGCCTCCATCCATCTGGCCGGCGGCTTTGCCATGGCCCCCGTCGAGAAAATCGAATCCGCATCCTTTGCCGAAATGATGGACACCAACGCCCGCACCGCCTTTCTGTGCTGCCGCGCGGCAGTGCGCTCCATGCTGGGCTCGAACACAGCGGGCCGCATCGTCAATGTCACGGCACGCGCCGGGCTCGACCCGCGCAGAGGCGCGGGCATGGTCGCCTATACCGCGAGCAAAGCGGCGGTGGCGGCGATGACCGTGGCGATGGCGGAAGAGCTGAAGCACAAAGGCATACTGGTCAACGCGGTAGCGCCCTCGACGCTCGATACGCCGGCCAACCGCGCCGACATGCCGGATTCCGATTTCGGCAAATGGGTCAGCCTCGAAGCCGCCGCCGAGGCAATCGCCTATCTGGCATCACCGGCCAATCTGGCGATGAGCGGGACGCTGGCGCCACTTTACGGCCGCGCCTGAAGTTCCGCCGCGCAGGCGACTCATTTGGTTTGGCTTCCGATGGCGGTCTTTGCCGACCTCGCCTGATCTACAGCGGAGGTTGGCCATTCAATCATGGCGACCGCCGACGCCTCCACGGCATTAGAAGGCCTGCGACTACGTCAGGTTCGAGACGCCCGCTTCCACGACCTCGACTGCGTCGCCGATGGCGATCGCGCCGGCGTTGTTGGGAATCGCATTCTGGCCGAAGATGATGCCGCCCTTGGCGGAGCGGTGGAGTTTGCCAAGCGTCTGCAACGGCTCGCGCGGGTCCGGCTGCTCGCCGCTCAACGGATCTCGGGTGGTGATGACGCAGCGCGAGCAGGGCTTTGCGATGCGAAACTCGACAGCGCCGATGCGGATCGTCTTCCAGCTGTCTTCGAGCCATGCGCCGTCTGCGTCGACGACGATGTTTGGCCGGAACCGCGCCATCTCGATGGGCGTGGCAAGATGGCTGTTCAGATGGTTCAGCGAGCCTGTCGTGGCGATCAGCAGCGGAAAACCGTCGGCAAAGCCGACGAAATCGCCGGGTTGGCCGAATTCCGCATCGACCGGCCGGTTTCGCGGATCGTCGAAATAGACGAGGTCGACGGGCCGGCCAAGAATAGCCGAGAGATATGCACCGGCGGCCGGATCGCCCGGCCGCGCGGCAACCATATCCTTCCAGATCTTGACTTGCCGGAGCGCGGTGCCGGGAGCCGGTGCCTCGACGAAGTGCGAGCCATGCCTGTCATGCTTCAACAGGATGCCCGTTTGGCGATGCTCGACGTCGATCGTCGTCATATCAGGTATCTGGCGAATGGTGAGGAACTGCCCATCCTTGTCGACGACCATCCAACGGCGGTCGCCTTCCATGCCCATTGTCTCGATGTCGGCGCTCGGCACGGCATGGCCGCGCAGGCTCTTGACCGGATAGCGATAGAGTTCGACGACCTTCATCGCGCATGCTTCTCCGTTGCCCGAAGGGCCGGACTTCCGTGTTTACGTCTGCAACGACAGCCGAGCCTACAGCCGCGCATGCGGAATTGAAGGGGTTCCGCCGTCTTTGTCTTGTGCCAACCGCGTCGCCGAGCATGAAAAAACCCGCGAGCCTTGCGGCCCGCGGGTCTTCTTGTTCAAGCCGCGCGTGAGGCGCAGCCGAGGTTTACGCTTGCGCGAAGCGACTTACGCGCTGCGCGCGAAGCGGCTTAGCTGCCCTGCTTCTTCAGCGCGGCGCCAAGGATGTCGCCCAGCGAAGCGCCGGAGTCGGTAGAGCCGTACTGTGCGACGGCTTCCTTCTCTTCGGCGATTTCCAGCGCCTTGATCGAGACCTGCAGCTTGCGGGTCTTCTTGTCGAAGGCGATCACGCGGGCGTCCAGCTTCTGGCCGACCGAGAAGCGCTCGGGGCGCTGCTCGTCACGGTCACGGCTGAGGTCGTTGCGCTTGATGAAGGTTTCGATGCCGCTGTCGACCAGCCGCACTTCCAGGCCGCCATCCTTGATGCCGGTGACTTCGCAGGTGACGACCGCGTTCTTGCGCAGTTCGCCTGAAGTCGCCGCTTCGCCGACCGTATCCTTGGCCAGCTGCTTGATGCCGAGCGAGATGCGCTCCTTGTCGATGTCGACGTCGAGCACCTGCGCCTTGACCATGTCGCCGCGATTGTACTCTTCGATGACCTGCTCGCCCGGACGGGTCCAGTCGAGGTCCGAGAGGTGCACCATGCCGTCCACGTCGCCTTCAAGGCCGATGAACAGGCCGAACTCGGTCTTGTTCTTGACCTCGCCCTCGACCTGGCTGCCGACCGGATGGCTCGCGGCAAAAGCCTGCCACGGATTCTCGAGCGTCTGCTTGAGGCCGAGCGAGATGCGGCGCTTGGCCGGATCGACCTCGAGCACGACCACGTCGACTTCCTGCGTCGTCGACAGGATCTTGCCGGGGTGCACGTTCTTCTTGGTCCACGACATTTCCGAAACGTGGATGAGGCCTTCGATGCCCGGCTCCAGCTCGACGAACGCGCCGTAGTCGGTGATGTTGGTGACGGTACCCTTGATCTTCTTGCCGATCGGGAACTTGGTGCCGATCTCGGACCACGGATCGCTCTCGAGCTGCTTCATGCCGAGCGAGATGCGGTGGGTTTCCTGGTTGATGCGGATGATCTGCACCTTGACCGTCTGACCGATGTTGAGGATTTCGGTCGGATGGTTGACGCGGCGCCACGCCATGTCGGTGACATGCAGCAGGCCATCGATGCCGCCGAGGTCGACGAACGCACCGTAGTCGGTGATGTTCTTGACGACGCCTTCGACAACCTGGCCCTCTTCGAGGTTCTGCACGATTTCCGAACGCTGTTCGGCGCGGCTTTCCTCGAGCACGGTGCGGCGCGACACAACGATGTTGCCGCGGCGGCGATCCATCTTGAGGATCTCGAAGGGCTGCGGGTTGTGCATCAGCGGGGAGACATCGCGGATCGGGCGGATATCGACCTGGCTGCGCGGCAGAAAGGCCACGGCGCCGTCGAGGTCGACAGTGAAGCCGCCCTTGACCTGGTTGAAGATGACGCCTTCGACGCGCTCACCCTTGGTGAACTTCTCTTCGAGCTTGACCCAGCTCTCTTCGCGGCGGGCTTTGTCGCGCGACAGGACGGCTTCGCCCAGCGCGTTTTCGATGCGCTCGACCATGACCTCGACCGTGTCGCCGACCTTGAGCGTCGAGTCCTTGCCCTTGACGCCGAATTCCTTCAGCGGCACGCGGCCTTCGACCTTGAGGCCGACATCGATGATGGCCATGTCTTTTTCGATCGCCAGGATCGTGCCCTTGACGACCTGACCTTCGCCGGAGTGGCCGGCGGTAAATGATTCTTCGAGCAGGCTCGCGAAATCGTCGCGAGTGGGATTTGCAGCTGACATATTTTCTCCTGGAGTGCCCCGCATCTCTTGCGGGACGGGCGCCGTGGGTTAGCGTTGCGTTGGCCTGCCGGCGTTCCGGGCTACAAAAGCCCTGGGCCGCCTAAGCGGCAATTCCGGCGCATGAAGAATGCTGGCAGGCTGGTTCGTGCCCGATATGGGTATTTTCTTCGCTTCCGGCAATCGGTGGCAGCGGGAAAACCCTGGATCAGGCTTTATCTCTCTTGGCCAAGGCGTCGTCGATGATCGCTTTGGCCGCCAGAAACGCGGCCTCTATAGCCATTTCGGAGGTATCAAGCAAGTGCGCGTCCGCCGCCGGCTTCAGCGGCGAGTCGGCCCTGCCCATGTCGCGCTCGTCGCGGCGCATGATATCGGCAAGGATTTCGGCGAAATTGGCAGTGCCGCCGATGCTCTCGATTTCCGCCAGCCGGCGCTGCGCCCGGACCTGCGCACTCGCCGTCACATAGAGTTTTATGTCGGCGTCAGGGGACACGACCGTGCCGATGTCGCGCCCGTCGAGCACCGCGCCCGGCGGCGTTTTGGCGAAATCGCGCTGCTTTTCGACCAGGATGCGCCGAACGGTAGGGTAAACCGCTACCTTCGAAGCCGCTTCGCCGACAGCATGCGCCGACAGCACCGCACGGTCGAGCTTTGCCAGATCAACCTGGCGTGCGGCGGTTTCGGCCGCCGAGACATTGTCGAGCGGCAGCGCATACTGAAGCAGCGCATAGGCGACGGCGCGGTAGGTCAGGCCGGTGTCGAGCAGATTGAGGCGGTAGTGGTCGGCGAGCCGCCGGGCAAGCGTGCCTTTGCCGGCGCCGGCGGGACCGTCGATGGCGATGGTGAAGGTCATTGGCGGGCCAACACGAAAGACAGACGCCGCGATCCTTCGCGCCCCCCTCTGTCCTGCCGGACATCTCCCCCTCCAGGGGGGAGATCAGAAGCTTCTGCGCCCCACTCTTTCCTGCAATTTCGAAAACTGGCGAAAGCCGCTGTGACGGCCGATCTCCCCCCTTGCGGGGGAGATGTCCGGCAGGACAGAGGGGGGTGCTGTCCCGCCGACATCTCTGCTTGCTTTGCGCTTGACATCAACCTACCCGATCTCCGCACCGAGCCCCGTCATCAGCCCCATGAACTCCGGGAAACTCGTCGCGATCATGGCGGCGTCGTCGATGGTCACCGGCTTTTCCGTTGCCAGCCCCATCACCAGGAAGCTCATGGCGATACGATGGTCGAGATGCGTCTGCACCGTCGTGTCCTGGCCATTGGGATGGCCGCCGAGCCCTTTGCCGCCGGGCTTTCCGCGCACCGCGAGCGAAGCCTCGCCTTCGGTGCAGTCGACGCCGTTGAGCTTCAGCCCATTGGCAACCGCTGCCAGTCGGTCGGATTCCTTCACCCGCAACTCTTCCAGCCCCTGCATAAGCGTCTCGCCCTCGGCGAAGCTCGCGGCAACAGCCAGCACCGGGTATTCGTCGATCATAGACGGCGCCCGCTCGGGCGGCACGGAGACGCCCTTGAGCTCGGAGTAGCGCACGCGCAGATCGGCGACATCCTCGCCGCCGGCATTGCGCGGGTTCAAGATGTCGATCTGGGCGCCCATTTCCTGCAGCGTTAGAAGCAGGCCGGTGCGGGTGGGGTTCATCAGCACGTTCTCGATGACGATGTCCGAACCCGGCACGATCAGTGCCGCGACCAGCGGGAAGCCGGCCGAGGAGGGGTCGCCGGGCACGGCGATGGTCTGCCCCGTCAATTTGCCCTGGCCCTCGATGAAGATGTGGCGCACGCCGCGCTCGTCGGTCTCGACCGAGAGATTGGCGCCAAATCCCCTAAGCATCTTTTCGGTATGATCGCGCGTCATCACCGGCTCGATCACGGTGGTGATGCCGGGCGTGTTGAGGCCTGCCAGCAGCACGGCCGACTTCACCTGCGCCGAGGCCATCGGCACGCGGTAGGTGATGGGCGCGGCGTGTTTCGGCCCATGCAGCGTGATCGGCATGCGGTCGCCCGGCGTCGCCTTCAGCACCTGCACGCCCATCTGGCGCAAGGGTTCGAGCACGCGGCCCATCGGCCGTCCCGACAGCGATGCGTCGCCGATGAAGGTCGTTTCCATGTCGTAAGTGCCGACGAGGCCCATTGTGAGGCGGGAGCCGGTACCGGCATTGCCGAAATCAAGCGGGCCTTCCGGCTGCAGCAGCGCGCCATTTCCGGTGCCGCGGATCACCCACTCGGCGCCGCGCTTCTCGATATGCGCGCCCATCGCCTTCATGGCGGCCGCCGTGCGCATCACATCCTCGCCTTCGAGCAGGCCGGTGACGCGGGTTTCGCCGGAGGCAAGGCCGCCGAACATCATGGAACGGTGCGAAATCGACTTGTCGCCCGGCACCCGAGCGGTGCCGGAAAGGGCGGATGATTTGCGGGCGGTGGCCGGCTTGGCAGCGGCGGCGTGAGACATGGAATTTCCCTGGACGGAATGCCGGCGCACCGGCGCTTTTCATTTGTTGCGGCGGTCTCGTATCACGGCGGGCACGAATGGTCATCCCCATGGTCGTCGCTTGGCGCGAGGCCTTTCAGTGCTTGGTTTTGTGACGCCGGCTTTTCGCTTTGACAGCGCGGTAAACTGTGGTTAAGGGGACCACTCTTTTACTGACGAGGCTTGACGTGGCAAAAAACGAACTTGGCACAAAGCGTGTCGACCCTGAAACGGGCCGAAAATTCTACGACCTGAACAAGGACCCTATCGTCTCGCCCTATACGGGCAAGACCTATCCGCGTTCCTATTTCGAGGACGGCAAGATCGCCGCCCTCGAAGAGGAAGAGGAAGTGGCCGAGAAGGAAGTGGACGCCGAGGAAGAAGAAGGCGTTGAAGTCGTCTCGCTTGAAGAGGCCGACGAAGACGTCAAGGCCGGCGACGAGCTTCCCGATCTGGGCGACGACGAGGACGATGTCGATCTAGGCGACGATGAGGACGATACTTTCCTTGCCGACGAAGAGGAAGAAGACGACGACGTCGCCGACATGATCGGCGTCGGCGACGACGACGACGAAGTCTAGGAACGCTTCGAACGCATGCATTTAGCGGCGTTCACGGGCTATGACGAAAAAGCGGCCCTCGAAGGCTTGATCTTCAGGGAAGGCGGGGTTAGAAGCCGCCTGCACTAAACGGCGCGGTCCTGAAACCCGCGCCGGACCTCTCGCCGGCAACGGCGACGGCTGACTGCCGGAGTGGGGCCATAGCTCAGTTGGGAGAGCGCTTGAATGGCATTCAAGAGGTCGTCGGTTCGATCCCGATTGGCTCCACCAAACAGTCTTTTTCCGACGCTCGGTTTCGCGGCATTCGTGCTTGTCGCCTGCCAGTCGGCGCCTGAACCATCATCGCCGCCGCCAGCGCCCGCACCTCAGCCCATGGCGCCTGCCGCGATCTCTGCTCCTGATGGTGCGGCGGTCCTCGATCCATCCGTGCGGGTTATGCCGCCCGGCGAAGGCGTCCCGGCCAAATATGTCGCGTTTTCCGGCATATGGGGCGGACAGTTGGACGGGATGTATGACGGCAAGCTCGCCGTGCTGACGATTACGCGCGGCGGCAATGTCACCGCCACCTATGCCTGGGGCGATGTCGGCGACAACAAACCGGGCGTGGCCGACGGCGAAGGCAAGATTTTCGGCAACACGCTGAAACTGCGGCGCCTTCCCAATGGCGCGGACGTCAGCGCGGTCATTCAAGCGGACGGAACGCTGGCCGTCACCTATGGGCTTGCCGATCGCACCTATACGGGCACGTTCACCAAGCAGTAATCGCGAGAGCCAGTGTCAGCCTACGGCTGGCGCCTGCCCCGATCAGTGCAATCCGAATTCGCGCAGCAATTCTTCACGATAGCGCACGAAGCGGCTCTCGCTGCGCTCGCGCGGGCGTGGCAGGTCGATGTCGATCAACCGCGCCGCGCCGCCTTTCTCCTTGGGCAGGATCAGCACCCGGTCGGCAAGATAGATCGCCTCCTCCAGATCGTGGGTGACCATCACCATGGTGACGTTCTCCTCGCTCCAGATGCGCGCCAGTTCCTCCTGCATGCCGATCTTGGTCATGGCGTCCAGCGCCCCCAGCGGCTCGTCGAGCAGAAGGATCTCGGGCTGCACGGTGAGCGCCCGGGCGATGCCGACGCGCTGCGCCATGCCGCCGGAAAGCTGGCTCAGAAAAGCATCGGCAAATTCGGCAAGGCCGACCAGGGCGACGTAGAAGCGGGCGCGTTCCTCGGCCTGCCTCTTGGGAACACCGCGCACTTCGAGGCCGAAGGCGACATTGCCGAGCACGCTCAGCCAGGGCAGCAGCCGCGGTTCCTGGAAAATCACGGCACGCTCGGCGCCGACGCCATGCACCGGCTGGCCGTCGATCGCGACACCGCCGCTGTCGGCCGCCTCCAGCCCGGCCAGAATACGCAGCAACGTGGTCTTGCCGGAGCCGCTGGCGCCGACAATGACCAGGCATTCCCCCGAACGAATGTCGAGGTTGAGCGTCCGCAGCACGGCAAGCTGGCGCCCGCCGAGGCTGAAGGATTTGGACAGGTCGCGGATCGAGACCTCCCCGCCGCGGTTGGAACCGGTCATCTTGTCTCTCAGCTATTTCAGAGCTCAGTTGATCTTGGTTTCGCCGGGCCGGTACAGGATGTCGGCGGCTTTCAGCTTGCCCTTGGCCAGACGGCCGTCGCGCTCCAGCACGGCGGCCCAGAAGTCGATGTCGCGATCGGTCGCCTGCGCACCTTCGCGCAGACCAAAGCCGGTCCAGTAGCGGGCGAGATCGCCGTTTTCGCCGCGCTTGTCGAGGATAGTGGCCAGCACCTTGCGGGCTTCGTCCGGGTTCTGGCGCGACCAGTCCGAGGCGCGCGCCGACTGTTCGACGAAGTTGCGCGCCGCATCCGGGTTGGCGGCAATGAAGTCGCGCCTGAGTACGACGAAGCCGCCGGCGAGTTCGCCGAGCACCTGGGTGTCGTCGAACACGCCGCGCACGCCGCCGTTGGCGACCAGCGCGCCGGCAAAGGTCGCCTGCCAGTAGCCGAGGCCGGCAATGTCGACCTGGCGCGAGCGCAGCGTCTGCTCAAGCTGCGGGCCGGGCACGACAATGAGGTTGGCGGCGGTCGGCGGCAGGCCGACGCTGTGCAGGGCCTCACGCACCGTATAGTCGAGATGAGCGCCGAGCGTGTTGACCGAGATGGTCTTGCCGGCAATGTCGGCGATCGATTTGATCGGGCTGTCTTCCAGCACGTAGAAGACGCTCTTCACATCCTTGTTGATGCCGTTGCTCGGATACGCCGCGACGAAGTCGTTGCCGCCGGAGATTGAGTTGATCACCGCCGCGGTGGCGGCCGAGCCGATGTCGACGCTGCCGGAAGACAGCGCAAACAGCGATTCCGGTCCGCCCGAGGAATAGCCGACATTCTCCAGCTCGACGCCGAGCCCTTTGAAGTAGCCAAGCTCGTCGGCCAGCTCGTGCGGGGAGATGCTGCCACGGCTGGCGAGGTAGCGGAACTTGACGGCTGCGGCTTGCGCAAAGGCCATGCGCGGCAGGCCGGCGGCGATGAGGCCGGCGGCAAGCGGCGCGCCGGCAAGCAGCGAACGGCGGGTGATTTTCATGATCGGGTCCTTCCTGGAGGTAAACGGTGAGGGGCGGACTGCTCAGTTGACAGGATTGCTCCAGCGACAGAGCCGCCGCTGCAGGGTGACCAATGCCTGGTTGGCGATCAGGCCAAGCCCGGCGAGGATGACGATTGCCGCAAACATCAGCGGGATCTGGAAATTGTACTGCGCGTTCATCACCTGGAAGCCGATGCCCTTGTTGGCACCGATCATCTCGGACGCGATCAGCAGCAGCAGCGCCGTGGTGGCGCTCAGCCGCAAGCCGACGAAGATCGACGGCACGGCGCCCGGCAGTACGACGCGGCGAAACACGGTGAGCCGGCTCGCACCATAGACGCGCGCCATTTCAAGCAGCTTGGGATCGACTTCCTTGACGCCGCTGATGGTGTTGAGCAGCAGCGGAAACAGCGTCGCCCAGAAGATGACGAAGATCTTCGAGGTCTCGCCAAGTCCCAAGAGCAGGATGAACACCGGATAGAGCGCCAGCGCCGACGTCTGCCGGAACACCTGCAGGATCGGATCGAGCGCGGTTTCGACCGGGCGCACCTGGCCCATGAACAGGCCAAGCGGAATGGCAACGGCGACAGCCGCCGCAAAGGCGATGCCGGCGCGTTGCAGGCTGATGGCGATGTCGCCGAGCAGGCTGCCGCCGGCAAGCCCCTTCCAGAGTGCGACGACGATCATGTCGATCGGCGGCAGCACCGCCGCGTTGACCCAGCCGACGCTGCTCGCCACCTGCCAGAGCGCCAGGAAGCCGGCAAGCACGCCGTAGCGCTTCAGGAAGCGAACAGCCGCCTTGCTACCGAGGTTCAGGAAGTCGGTGCCGAGCCCAGTTTCGCCACCACTGCGGCGAACCGTGATCTGCCGATCGATGTGCTGCAGCGTCATTGCTTCACCCCTTCGATTGCCAAGGTCATTCGGCGGCAAGGACGGTCGAGCGGGCGACGGTCCATGGATTTTCCGGGCGCCTGAGGCCGAGATTCTCGCGCAGCGTGCGGCCTTCGTAGGCCGTGCGGAACAGGCCGCGCCGCTGCAGCTCGGGAATGACCAGGTCGACGAAATCGTCGAGCGCGCCGGGCAGCCAGGGCGGCAGGATGTTGAAGCCGTCGGCCGCCTCGCTGGTGAACCATTCCTCCAGCTGATCGGCGACCTGCGTGACGCTGCCGACGATGGTGTAGTGGCCGCGCGCCGTCGCTACCCATTGGTAAAGCTGGCGTATGGTGAAGTTGTGCTCGTCGGCGATCTGCCGGATCAGCGCCTGGCGGCTCTTCATGCCCTCGGTTTCCTTGCTCGGCGGCAACGGGCCGTCGAGCGGATAGCCCCTGATGTCGAGCGTCTGGCCGGCGAGCCCGTTGAGCAGGGCGACACCGTCCTCGGGCAGGATAAGGTCGTTAAGCTGTTGGTATTTGGCACGGGCCTCGTCCTCGGTGCGGCCGACGAAGGGCGCGACGCCCGGCATGATCAGCACCTGATCGGGATCGCGGCCGACTTCAGCCACGCGCGCCTTGATGTCGCGGTAGAATTCCTGCGCCGTCTCGAGCTTCTGATGGGCGGTGAAGATGACCTCGGCCGAGTGCGCGGCAAGCCCACGGCCGTCTTCCGACTGCCCCGCTTGTACGACAACCGGATGTCCTTGCACCGGGCGCGGCACGTTGAGCGGACCCTTGACGCTGAAATGCTCGCCCTTGTGGTCGATGTCGTGCAATCTGTCCTTGTCGTAGAAACGGCCCGACTGCTTGTCGCGGATGAAGGCGTCATCCTCCCAGCTGTCCCACAGCGCCTTGACCGTCTCGACATGCTCATGCGCCCTGGCATAGCGCTCGGCATGGCTGGGCTGGACGTCGCGGTTGAAATTGCGCGCCGTTTCGTCGCCGGCCGAGGTCACCACGTTCCAGCCGGCGCGGCCGTTCGACAACAGGTCGAGCGAAGCAAATTTGCGCGCCAGCGTGTAGGGCTCCTCATAGGTGGTGGAGGCCGTGGCGATGAAACCGATATGCGTCGTCAGCGGCGCCAGCGCCGCAAACAGCGTCACCGGCTCGAAGCCGGCGATCTTGGCGTTGCCGCCCTCGCGGGCGCCGAGGCCGACGGTCAGGTTGTCGGCCAGGAAATAGGCGTCGAACAGGCCGCGCTCGGCGGTCAGCGCCAGTTGCTTGTGGAACTCGAAATTGGTGGCGCCGTCGGCCGGCGCATCGGGATGACGCCAGGCGGCAATATGCTGTCCGCCGCCGGGCAGGAAGGCGCCGAGCTTGATCTGCCGCGGTTTGCTATCGGACTTGCTGGCTCGAGTCATTTGCAGGCGTCCTTCTGGTCTATGCGGGATGGAATATTGCGTCGCGGATCGTTGGTTTTCAGGCGGCAAGGACGACGCTGTAGGGCACGCCGGCCACCCGGCATGCCTCAGCGACCGCCTGCCGGGCTCGCGCCTTGACTGCCTCTGACACCAGCACGCCATCTGCAAAGTCCTTGTCCGAGGCGTAGATCGCGGTCGGCAGGGTCTGCGCCTCGAAGAAGCCGAACAACGGCCGCAACTGGTGTTCGACGACAAGCGAATGACGCTCGCCGCCGCCTGTTGCCGCCAGGATGATCGGCTTGCCGCGCAGCGACGACGGGTCGAGCAGGTCGAAGAAGTGCTTGAACAGCCCGGTGTAGCTGCCCTTGAAGGTCGGGGAGCCGACCACCAGCACGTCGGCGCCGAGCAGCTGCTCGATAATACCGCGCGCCGCCGGATCGAGATCGCCAAGCTGTCTTGCAGGCGCAAAGGACGGGCCGAGATCCTCGATGTCGAAAACGCTCAAAGCCGAGCCGGCCCGGCTCGCCACCTCACCGGCGATGTGGCTGACGAATGCCTTCGTCTTGGACGGACGGGTCAGGTTGCCGGACCACCCCACCACCAGCTTTTTTGACATCCGAGGCTCCTTCTCGCAAACGCACTATCCGCATTAAGCCTACCGATTTTGTAGAATTAAATGAGCGAGAAGATTTCAAAACCGGGCTCTGAAGCGAATGGAGTTTGCGGTACATCGCCTTTGGTTGGTTCATTTGGCCCCAAAAGCGCCGCGGCAGATGCTGACGCGGTCGCGAAAGGCATCGCCGGGGACCATGGCCTTGGTCCTTTGCGCACTGATGGGTATCGTCGCGAAACCGTCAAGGGCCGGCGGCATTGACACTGCGTTGTGTGAGTGTCGATTGAACCCGATCGCGTGGGCGATGAAGTAGGCAACTGCAATCAAAGAACAGGATGCGCGCATGAAAAAGATCGGCTTTCTTTCCTTCGGCCATTGGTCGCCCTCGTCGCAATCGCAGACGCGCTCGGCGTCCGACGCGCTGCTGCAGTCGATCGACCTGGCCGTCGCCGCCGAGGAGCTGGGCGCGGACGGCGCCTATTTCCGCGTCCATCATTTTGCCCGCCAGCTCGCTTCGCCGTTTCCGCTTCTGGCCGCGGTCGGCGCCCGCACCAGCCGCATCGAGATCGGCACCGCCGTCATCGACATGCGCTATGAGAATCCGCTGTATATGGCCGAGGATGCGGGTGCTGCCGACCTGATCGCCGGTGGCCGGCTGCAGCTTGGCATCAGCCGCGGTTCGCCGGAGCAGGTGATCGACGGCTGGCGCTACTTCGGCTACGTGCCGCAGGACGGCAAAAGCGATGCCGACATGGCGCGCAACCATGCCGAGGTGTTTCTGGACGTGCTGCGCGGCGAAGGTTTCGCGCAACCCAATCCGCGGCCGATGTTCCCCAATCCTCCGGGAATGCTGCGGCTCGAGCCGTTCTCGGCCGGCCTACGCGACCGGATCTGGTGGGGCGCCGCTACCAACGCCACCGCCGAATGGGCGGGCAAGCTCGGCATGAACCTGCAAAGTTCGACGCTGAAGTTCGATGAGGGCGGCCAGCCGCTCCACATCCAGCAGGCCGAACAGATCCGCGCTTATCGTGCGGCGTGGAAGGAAGCCGGCCATACACGCGAGCCGCGCGTGTCGGTCAGCCGCAGCATCTTTGCGCTGGTGAACGACCGCGACCGCGCTTATTTCGGCGGCGGCAGCAGCGAAGATCATTTCGGCTATATCGAGCCTGAGAAGCTTGCCGTCTTCGGCCGCTCCTATGCCGCCGAGCCCGATGTGCTGGTCAAGCAGCTGAAAGAGGATGAAGCGATCGCCGAGGCCGACACGCTGCTTCTGACCGTCCCCAACCAGCTCGGCGTCGAGTACAACGCCCACGTCATCGAGGCGATCCTGAAGCACGTCGCGCCAGCTCTCGGCTGGCGCTGACAAGAGGCGCCAGCCGCCGGGCAAACAAAGAGATAGACCGTTTCGCCGGCAAACGGTGAAACGCTCTAAGGGAAGAGGCGGCTAGGCATCCGCCTTGAAGGTCTGCTTCTGCTGGCCGAGCCCCTCGATGCCCAGTTCCACCACATCGCCAGCCTTCAAGAACACCGGCGGCTTCATGCCCAGCCCAACGCCGGGTGGCGTGCCGGTGGAGATGATGTCGCCGGGGTGGAGCGACATGAACTGGCTGAGATAGGAAACGAGATAGGCGACGCCGTAGACCATGGTCCTGGTCGAGCCGTTCTGCATCGTCTTGCCGTTGACCGTCAGCCACATTTTGAGGTTCTGCGGATCGGCAACCTCGTCCTTGGTGACAAGCCACGGCCCGGTCGGACCAAACGTGTCGCAGCTCTTGCCCTTGGTCCACTGGCCCTGGCGCTCGGCCTGGAAGGCGCGCTCGGACACGTCATGGGCAACGGCATAGCCGGCGACATAATCCAGCGCATCGGCCTCGCTGACATATTTGGCTTTTCTGCCGATGACCACGGCGAGTTCAACCTCCCAGTCGGTCTTTTCCGAGCCGCGCGGGATCAGCACATCATCGTCGGGGCCGACAATGGCCGAGCTCGCCTTCATGAAGATGATCGGCTCCGGCGGCACGGTGGCGCCGGTTTCGGCGGCATGGTCGGAATAATTCAGGCCGATGCAGATGAACTTGCCCGTGCCGGCGACGCAGGCGCCGAGGCGCGGCTTGCCGGAAACCGCCGGCAGCGAGTTCGGATCGAGCTTCGACAATGTCTCGAGCGACGCCGGATCGAGCGCCTTGCCAGCAATGTCGGTGACATGACCCGAAAGATCGCGGATCGTTCCATCCGCATCGAGCAGGCCGGGGCGTTCGCTCCCTATCTCGCCATAGCGCAGCAGTTTCATCTTGCTCTCCAAATTGCGGCCCAAGGCCGTTTTCAAAACTCGCTCCGCCAAGCGATGACTGGGCGGACTCTGGCTATCGGACCCGACCTGGGGCAAGCCGGACTTTAGAACTGTTCGAGCCTGGACCTGCGGATCGAGGCTATTGCTCAGATCGACCAGCCGCCGTCGATATTATAGGCCTGGCCTGAGGTGTACGTGGCGCCGGCGAGGTAGACGGCAAGGTCGGCGATTTCCTCGGGCGTGCCGAGACGGCCCATCGGCTGGCGGGCAATGAAGGCCGCGCGGGCCGCCTCGTAATCGCCCTGCGCATGCATGCGGTCCTGCAGCGACGGGCTCTCGACGGTGCCGGGGCAGATGGCGTTGCAGCGAATGCCCTTGGCGACATAGTCCGCGGCAACCGCCTTGGTGAGACCGATCACGGCCGCCTTGGAGACGCCATAGGCGAAGCGGTTGGGCACGCCCTTGCCGGCGCCGGCGACGGACGACATGTTGATGATCGAACCATCGCCGCGTTCCAGCATGCCGGGCAGTACGGCCCGAATGGTTCGGATCATGGCGCGGACATTGAGGTTGAAGGCGAAGTCGAGATCGGCATCCTTCATCTCGAGGATCGAGCCGGAATGAACGAAGCCAGCGCAGTTGAACAGCACGTCGACGCGGCCGATTTCAGCGAAGCCCGATGTGACGGCATCATCGTTGAGGACGTCGAGCTTGCGGGTCTTGATGCCGGAGGTCTTGGCGAGTTCGGCCAGCAGCGCCTCGTTGATGTCGGTGGCGTGCACGACGGCGCCTGCCTTGGCGAAGGCCAATGCGCTCGCCCTGCCGATGCCTTGCGCCGCCGCCGTGACGACAACGACCTTGCCTGCCAGATCCGCCATGCGTTTCTCCTCGCCCTCTTTGGCCACTTCTCGGCCCGATTTAATGCCGGCTGACCGGGGCGTCCTGTGCCAGACAGGCGAGACTATGCGGCCTGCACAATCCATCAGTCCAAAATAACAAATGTTTTTTCTGGTTAAAGAACACACGTCCGGGCGTCAAGCCCGAACGCGATCACCTTCACGACGGCCGATGTAATGCACATCGCTTGCTCTGATGCAACAACATGTATGACAACCGGGCAACGAGTGACGCTGCCATGGTTCGCTCAAGCACAGCGCGTTTCAGGCGGCATTAGTCGCCGTATGGCACCCAGACGTTCTTCACTTCGATGGCCCGCCGCAACAGGGCATCGCCGGCGGCCTCGTCGGAGGCCCAGTCGAGGCTGCGGCCGTTTCCGGTCCAGACGCGCTTGAGATTGCCGATGGAATCGGCCTCCGCCCTGGCGCAGGTGTCGGCATCGGCGAACAGCCACAACCCGTCGACATCGTCATGCTTGGCCAGCACGCCGGCAAGCTCCGCCGTGCGGCCGGTGACGATGTTGATGGCGCCTGCCGGAACGTCGGAATATTCGATCACCTGGTAGAGATCGGTGGCGAGCAGCGGGTATTTTTCCGACGGCACGGCCACCACCGTGTTGCCCATGGCAAGCGCAGGTGCGATCAGGGAGATCAAGCCGAGCAGCGGCGCGCTGTCCGGGGCGACGATGCCGACGACGCCGACCGGCTCGTGCAAAGCGAGCGTGACGGCGCGGGCCGGTGGCTGATGCACCCTGCCCTCATACTTGTCGGCAAGGCCGGCATAGAGGAACAGGCGCTCGATCGATTGTTCCACTTCCTCCCGCGCGGCCTTGGCGTTGGCGCCGGTCAGTTCGGTCAAGCGTGCGGTAAACTCGCCGGCACGGCCGGACAGATTTTCGGCGAGATAATATAGCACCTGGGAGCGATTGTAGGCGGTCGCCTCCGGCCAGGCCTTGCAGGCGCGGGCGGCGGCAACGGCGTCGCGGATGTCCTTGCGGCTGCCGAGACCGACTTCGCCGGCGAGCTTGCCCTTGGCAGTGGCTATCGCCAGCGAATAATTGCCGTCGGGCCGCACCTGCTTGCCGCCGATGAACAGCTTTGCGGTACGATCGATGGCGCCGCCATCCGATTGCTCGACCGGCTGCGCCGAAGCCGCCGTCGGCTTGATCACCGGGCCGAGCGGCAGCTTTGCCGAGAGATACTCGAACATGCCCTCGCGC
This sequence comes from Mesorhizobium sp. P160187, assembly GCF_057766425.1. Taxonomy (NCBI): domain Bacteria; kingdom Pseudomonadati; phylum Pseudomonadota; class Alphaproteobacteria; order Hyphomicrobiales; family Phyllobacteriaceae; genus Mesorhizobium; species Mesorhizobium sp. P160187. The sequence continues at coordinate 2,262,103 of NZ_JBYMDX010000003.1, read as the reverse complement.
CCGCCCTCGCGGCCAAAGCCGCTTTCGCGATAGCCGCCGAAGCCGCAGGCGGCGTCGAACATGTTGGTGCCGTTGACCCAGACGACGCCGGCCTTCAGCTGCGGCGCGACATGCAGCGTGAGGTTGATGTTTTCGCTCCACACCGAGGCGGCCAGCCCATAGCGCGTGTTGTTGGCGAGTTCGACCGCTTCCTCGGTGTTGCGGAAGGTCATGGTGGCCAGAACCGGGCCGAACACCTCTTCCTGCGCCAATATATTTGCCGGCGAAACACCGGTGGCGAGCGTCGGCAGGTGGTAGTAGCCGGAAGACGGCAGCACCGCGTCGGGCTGCCAGCAGACGGCGCCCTGTCTGGCGCCTTCTGCGACCAGGCCCTTGACGCGGTCGAGCTGTGTGGCGTCGACCAGCGGTCCGATATCGGTGTTCTTGTCGAGCGGGCTGCCGACGCGAAGCCGGCTCATCCTGACCTTGACCTTTGCGATCAACGCGTCGGCAATGCCTTCCTGCACCAGAAGCCGCGAGCCTGCGCAGCAGACCTGGCCCTGGTTGAACCAGATGCCGTCGACCAGTCCTTCGACGGCGCTGTCGAGATCGGCGTCCTCGAAGACGATGAAGGCCGATTTGCCGCCAAGCTCCAATGACAGCTTCTTGCCCGATCCAGCCGTGGCTTTCCTGATGATCTTGCCGACCTCCGAAGAGCCGGTGAAGGCGATCTTCTGGATGCCGGGATGGTTGACGATGGCGACGCCCGCTTCCGGCCCGCCCTGGACGATGTTGACGACGCCCTTGGGCACGCCGGCACGCTCGCAGATCTCGGCAAACAGGATGGCGGTGAGCGGCGTGAACTCGGCCGGCTTCAGCACCACCGTGCAGCCGGCGGCGAGCGCCGGCGCAATCTTCCAGGCCAGCATCAGCAGCGGGAAATTCCATGGGATGATCTGGCCGACGACGCCGACACCCTTGTGGCCTGGGAAATCCTTGTCCAGCGCCTGCGCCCAGCCGGCATGATGGATGAAATGGCGGATGGCCAGCGGCACGTCGATGTCGCGGCTTTCGCGGATCGGCTTGCCGTTGTCGATTGACTCAAGCACTGCGAACAGGCGCTGATGACGCTGCATCGCGCGGCCAATGGCGTAAAGCACTTTTGCGCGCTGGTAGCCCGAGGATGCCGACCATTTCGGCAACGCCCTGGTGGCTGCGGCGACGGCTGCGTCGATATCGGCGGCGCCGGCATCGGAGATCTTGGCCAGCAGCTTGCCGGATGAGGGTTCGCTGGTCTCGAAGGTCTTGCCGCCGCCTGCTGCCTTCCAGCCGCCGTCGATGAACAGCGCCTTGCCGAAATCGCGTCCGGCAAGCCAGGCATCGGCCTCGGTGCGGGCTTCCGGCGCCGGGCCGTATTCCATGGCGTGATAGCGTTCGAGAATGTTCATGACGCGCTCCAGATAATCGTCTTGGCAGGCGCTCTGTGGCGCCCCCCTCTGTCCTGCCGGACATCTCCCCCACAAGGAGGGAGATTAGCCTTCGCGCCTGTCGGCTCTGAAACGTCGACAATTGGCGAAATCGCCGACGTTAGCCAATCTCCCCCCAAGTGGGGGAGATGTCCGGCAGGACAGAGGGAGGCGCGAAGGAACACGACGTTCAAGGCCTTCATCCGCCTCACGCCATTGCGTGGCGGTGATTGGCCGAATAATGCCCGGTCAGATGATGCTCGAGCTGGCGCTCGATATCGGTGAGGAGGCTCGAGGCGCCGAAGCGGAACAGGTCTGGCTCCAGCCAGGGCCGGCCGAGCTCCTCCTTCATCAGCACCAGCCAGTCGAGCGAGGCCTTGGCGGTAGAGATGCCGCCGGCCGGCTTGAAGCCGATGAGAAAGCCGGTCTCCTCGAAATAGGCTCGGATGGCGCGCACCATGGCAAGGCCGACGGGCAGCGTGGCGTTGACGCTTTCCTTGCCGGTCGAGGTCTTGATGAAATCGGCGCCGGCCATCATCGCCACCATCGAGGCTAGCATGACATTTCGCAGCGTGGCGAGGTCGCCGGTGCCGAGAATGACCTTGAGATGCGCATCGCCGCAGGCTTCGCGCATCGAGACGATCTCGTTGTAGAGCTCCTGCCACTTGGCGCCGAAGACCAGGCCGCGCGGGATGACGACGTCGATCTCGTCCGCGCCGTCGCGCACCGATGCCTCGATCTCCTGCAGGCGGGTCGACAGCGGCGCAAGGCCGTGCGGGAAAGCGGTGGAGACGGCGGCGACATGGATGCCGGTGCCGCGCACGGCATCAACAGCCGTCGCGACGAATGGATGATAGACGCAGACCGCCGCCGGGCGGATTTTTTCGCCCTCGATGCCAAGCCCCTCGACGATGTCGCGGCGGAACGGGTTGATCGCCTTGGCGCACAGGCGGCGCACGCGCTCTTCGGTGTCGTTGGAATTCAGCGTCGTCAAATCCATGCAGGAGACGGCGCGCAGCAGCCATGCCGCCTGGTTGTCGGCCTTGATCGAACGACGCTTGGTCAGGCTGGCGACGCGGCGCTCCAGCGCCGAGCGATTGACCGAGCGCACCGATTCCATGAAGCCGAGATCGAGCCGCATGCCGGTGTTGCGGGCGATGCCATGCGATTGCGGAACGGGCGTGTTGGCTGCGGCACGCGCCGGCAGCGGCGTGACCTTGGACGCGCCGAGATCGGCTTCGCGGATTGTGCTGCTCATCTCCTGCCCTTTCGCTCGACGATTTTACGTCGTGGTGCGTGTCGTTGCTCCCGGACCGCACGGCGGCTTTAGGCGACGCACACCGAAGATAGCCCGTGAAGCATCGCTTCACGAGTCCTTCAAGCGGTCATAGCGGAAAAAGGCGGCGAAAGCAGCTGAATTTTGACCGCATGGTCAAAATTCCAATCGAGAAGCAGGCGCCGAGGCGCCTGCTGATGTCAGCCGACGAAAGCGCGCTCGACGACGAAGGTCGAGGGATGGCTGAGCGAGCCCTCATGGAAGCCGAGGCCTTCGGCCATTTCCTTGACGTCCTTCAGCATATGCATCGAGCCGCAGATCATGATGCGGTCCGTCTCCGGATTGAGCTTCTCGATGCCGAGGTCGGCGTAGAACTTGCCCGAGCCGATCAGCGCCGTGATGCGGCCCATGCGCGCCGATTCTTCGCGGGTCGTCGAATTGTAGAGGGTGACGCGGCCGCCGGTCAGTTCGCCGATCAGGGGATCGTTCTCGAGCGCGGCCACCAGTTCCTGGCCATAGGTCAGTTCGGCATTGTCGCGGCAGGTGTGGGTCAGGATGACCTGATCGAATTTTTCGTAGGTATCGGGGTCGCGCAGAAGGCTGGCGAAGGGCGCGATGCCGGTGCCGGTCGAGATCATGAACAGGCGCTTTGCCGGGGTCAGCGCGTCGACAACCAGCGTGCCGGTCGACTTCTGGCGCATGATGACGGTGTCGCCGACCTGGATCTTCTGCAGTTCGGAGGTCAGCGGACCATCCGGCACCTTGATCGAGAAGAATTCCAGCTCTTCGTCCCAGGCCGGGCTGGCGACCGAATAGGCGCGGTACACCGGCTTTTCGGCATTGGGCAGCCCGATCATGACGAACTCGCCGGAGCGGAAGCGCAGCGACTGCGGACGGGTGATGCGGAACGAGAACAGGCGGTCGGTGTAATGCTTCACCGAGACGACGGTTTCGGCATAGACATTGGCCGGAATCGGAAACTGCAGCGGACGGGCGCCGGCTGTGTTGAGTGCGGATGTGGTGTTCATCAATCCAACTCTGTCTTGCCCACGCCTGTGCGGGCGCCAAACCGTTTCCTGCGCGCCCAGACCATTCAGGTCCCGGCGAGCCGTTCACACACTCCAAAGCAGTGAGCTCTTGTGTCCCAAATTTATTAGTATACAAACGATATTTGTGTCAAGATACCACGCTAAAACAGCTTTCCAAACTGCGGCATATTCGTAGTTCCGCCATTTCGGATTTCGACAATGAAAGAGAATTTTTCGGTGAAGCAGCCGGATTCCGCAGGCGACGTCGTTGCCGGCATCGATGTTGGCGGAACCTTCACCGACCTCATTTTGATCGACGGAAATGACGGCGGAAAGGTGCATATCGCCAAGACGCCGACGACGGTCGACAACCAGGCGTTCGGCGTGGTTTCAGCGCTGGGCGCCACAGGCTTTGCCATAGACGGCATCGACCTCATCGTGCATGGCACGACCACCACCACCAATGCGGTGCTGGAACGCAGGCTGGCGAAAACCGGCATGATCACCACGCGCGGTTTTCGCGACGTGATCGAGCTTGGCCGCCGCACACGGCCGCAGCCCTACGGCATGACCGGAAGCTTCGTTCCGATCATCCCGCGCGATCTCCGGCTCGAAGTGTCGGAGCGCGTCGAGGCGTCGGGCGCGGTGCGCACGCCGCTCGACGAGGCCGAGATGCGCGACGCCGTGAAGACGCTGATCGGGGCCGGCTGCGAGTCCCTGGTCATCCATTTCCTGCATTCCTACGCCAACCCTGGACATGAGCGGCGCGCGGCCGAAATCGCCGCCGAGCTTTGGCCGAACGGCTACATCACGACTGGCCATGCGCTGCTGTCGGAAGCCCGCGAATTCGAGCGCGGCGTGACCGCCGCGGTGAACGCCTCGGTGCAGCCGATCCTCGAGCGTTATGTCGAGCGGCTGCGCAAGGAATTGGCTGCCAAGGGCTATGCCCGCGACTTCCTGATCATGAACGGCAATGGCGGCATGATCTCGGCCCGCTTCGTCACGCGCGAGTCGGCCAAGACCGTGATGTCAGGCCCGGCTTCGGGTGTCATCGCGGCCGCCTATACGGGCAAGCGCGCCGGCTTTGAAAACCTCGTCACCTACGACATGGGCGGCACCTCGACCGATGTGGCGCTGATCCGCAACGCCGAGCCGGCGGTCTCCAACGAGATCGAGATCGAATATGCGATGCCGATCCATGTGCCGATGGTGGCGGTGCATACGGTCGGCGCCGGCGGCGGCTCGATCGCGCGCGTTGATGCGGCCGGCCTGATCCAGATCGGCCCGGAAAGTGCCGGCGCCAATCCCGGTCCGATCTGCTACGGCCGCGGCGGCTTGGAGCCGACCATCACCGATGCCAATCTGGTGCTGGGACGGCTGGCGCCGAAAAAACTGCTGGCGGTCGAAAATCCGGTCACCGTCGAGCGCGTCACCGGCATCTTCGAAGACAGAATAGGCAAGGCCACCGGCCTCTCCGGCGTCGAGGCGGCGGGTGCAATCCTGCGGCTCGGCAACATGAAAATGGCCGGCGCCATCCGCATGGTCTCGGTGTCGCGCGGCCATGATCCGCGTGATTTCGCGCTGTTCGCCTTCGGCGGCGCCGGGCCGCTGCATGCAACCGCGCTGGCGCGCGAACTCGGCCTGCCCCGCGTGCTGGTGCCGGCCCGTCCGGGCATCACCAACGCGCTCGGCTGCGTCGTGGCCGATCTGCGCCATGACTTCGTCAACACCATCAACCAGCCGGTCGCCGTGCTTGATGAAGCCCGGCTTCGCGAGGTGCTGGAACGTCACCGCGGGGAAGGCGAGGAACTGATCGGCAAGGAAGCGGTGAAGCCGGAAACGATCCGCGTTACGCACTCTGCCGACATGCAGTTCGTCGGCCAGACCCACATCATCAACGTGGCGCTGCCGTCTTCATCGGTGACAAGGCAGGAGTTGCAGGCGCTGTTCGAAAAAGCCTATTTCGCCCGCTTCAAGGTCGAGTTGCCGGAGATCCGCGCCAATCTGGTCAACCTCAACACGTCGGTGACGGGCGTGCGGCCGGCAATCGACCTGTCACGGCTGATCGACCCGGCCGGACGTACAAAGACGCTAGACGAGGCGCTGCGCGAGACAAGGCCGGTCTGGTATGCCGGACGCTGGCACGATACGCCGATATACGCACGCGAAAAATTGCCGCTCGATGCCGTTATCCAAGGGCCGGCGATCCTCGAACAGATGGACGCCACCACCGTGCTCGAACCCGGCGACCGCGCAAGATCGGACGCCGACGGCAACATCATCATCGACATTGGCGAGGCCTGAGATGCAAAAGCTCGACGCCATCACGCTTTCGGTCCTGCAGGCAGCCTTGCAGCAGGTCTGCGACGAGATGGATCTCACTTTCTCCCGCGCTGCCTTCTCGCCTGTCATCGCCGAGGCCAATGACCGCTCCGACGGCATCTACTCGGCCGTCGATGGTTCGTTGATCGCACAAGGCAGCCAGGGCCTGCCGGTGTTCGTCGGCGTCATGCAGTATTCGACCAAAACGGTGATCGAGATGATCGCCGACGGCCGTTGCCTGCCGCCTGAGCCGGGCGACATCTACATCGTCAACGATCCCTATCTCGGCGGCACGCATCTCATGGACGTGCGCTTCGCCATGCCAGTCTACCGCGACGGCAAGATATTTTGCTGGCTATCGAATACCGGCCACTGGCCCGATATCGGTGGCTCGGTGCCGGGCGGCTTCTCCGCCTCCGCCACAGCCGTCGAGCAGGAAGGCCTGCGGCTGCCGCCGGTCAAGCTGTTCAAGAAGGGCGTGCTCGACACCGAAATCTACGCCATCATCTGCTCCAACATCCGCGTCGCCGACCAGCGCATCGGCGATATAAGGGCGCAAGCCGCGGCACTGTTGATCGGTCAGGACCGGCTCAATGGAATCCTCGATCGTTACGGGGACGAAACCGTCGTCGGGGCGATCGCCGAACTGCGTCGCCGCGCCGCCGAGCAGATGCGCGCCAACATCTCCGCCATTCCCGACGGCACCTACAGCTCGAAGGCCTTTGTCGACTCGGACGGCGTGGTCAACGAGCCGCTGACCATCGCGCTCGCGGTGGAGAAGAAGGGCGATACGCTGACCTTCGATTTCACAGGTTCGTCAAAACCCTGTGCCGGGCCGATGAACAGCGTGCTGGCGACGACATTGTCGTCGGTCTATCTCGCCATGCGCCATATTTTCCCTGATGTGCCGATCAGCGCCGGCGCTTTCGAGCCGCTGATCGTCAAGCGGCCGGAAGGCACGTTCCTCGACGCCAAATACCCGCGTCCCGTCTCCGGCTGTGCGGCTGAAGTCTCGCAGCGCATCGCCGAGGCGGTGTTCGCGGCGATGGTGCAGGCGCTGCCGGAAAAGGTGACGGCCGCGCCCGCCGGCTCCAGCGGCAATTTCGCGCTGGGCGGCAACGATCCGGCGCGCGGCCGCGACTATGTGATGTATCAGATCTCCGGCGGCGGCTATGGCGGCAATTCCGGCCATGACGGCCTGACCAATGGCTGCTCGACCATCGGCATTTCGAAATCGCCGCCGGTCGAGATCATGGAGCAGGCCTTTCCGGTTCTCTACCGCCACTATGCCTTGCGCGAAGGCTCGGGCGGCGCCGGCAAGCAGCGCGGCGGCTTCGGCCTCGCCTATGAGGTCGAGATATTGCGAGGAGAGGCGCGCGCGTCCTTCGTCATGGACCATGGCCGTTTCGGCCCGCAAGGCGCGCTCGGCGGCAAGGACGGCGCGGTGAACACGGTGACCGTGTTCCGCGACGGCGAGGCACATGTGCCGCCGCATCTGTCCAAGGAACAGGACATCGCGCTCAAGGCCGGCGACCGCGTGAGGGTCGGCACGCCCGGGGGCGGCGGCTATGGCGATCCGCGTGAGCGCGACCCGAAACTGGTCGCCGAAGACATCAGGCTTGGTTACTACACCGTTGAACAAGCCAAAGAGCTGTTCGGAACCTGACAGCCGACAGGCCCGAGCCGCGTCAGGTCTGCAGCTTGGCCTTCAGCGCATCGGCGAATTTTTGCGCGATCTTCTTGAAGCCGGCGGGATCGGGATGCAGTTCGTTGGCCCAGTCGGCCACCTTCAACGTTCCCTGCGTGTCGACCAGATGGAAATTGTTGTTGGGATCGTCGGCCAGGCGCTTCACCACATCGCGGAACGCCGCCAGCGCGTCGTGAACGATGACCGTGCCCTTGGCGACCGTCCAGTTGCAGAAATCGAGCGACGGTTTCAGCCACGGGCCGACACAGGACGGATGCGCTCCGTTCGGGATCGGAAAATCATAGCAATGGCCAAAGATCGGCACGCCTGGCGCGACGCGGTCGCGCAGCGCGAACAAATCGAGATAGCAGGCCTCGACCATGCCGAGCGCCTTGGTGAAGCGGTTCTTGTTCAGCCCGGGGGCGTGGCCGTCATTGAAGTCGAGGAAGATGCAGAACTGGTCGCCGGCAATGTCGTTGCCACCGGCAGAGAACAGGATGGCATCGGGCTTGCCGTCCAGCCAGTTGGCCTTGTTGCGCAGGGCGGCGATCATGCGCTGCTGCTTGGGCAGCGACATCTCGTCGGTCGCCGCATCGCCATGATGGGCAAGGTTGAGGATGGTCGGCGGCATCGAGCCGATGCGGCGCAGCTGCGCGATCACATCGGTGTCGACGAACGGAAATCCGTTCCCGGTGAGCGGATAGTCGAACCAGGAATCGCCCTGCGCCAGCATCACCAGCGGCCGGTTGGCGACGGCCGCCTCGAGATTGCCGGCACTTTCCCTTGCGGTTTCGAGCCGCTCGATGTTGGCCTGGTGAACCCTGATGCGCTTGGCGATGTCGTCGTCTATGCGCCGCTGCGCGGCTTCCTGCACGAATTCCTGCTGGTCCATCCCCAGGTCCCTCCCACGACCGTCTACTTCCAGCTGAGCATGCGCCCATGTCCATGATCGGTCTGTAATTTAGATCACAGTAAGATTCCTGGGGAAGGACGGCTTGCCACGCCGTGATCGCCGCAGAGCATGTCGTTTCCGTCTCCGTGGGGCCTGCAAAAGACCATAGACTTCTATCCTTGTTTTCGCGCAATTCCGGACGGGAAACCGCCAACACCTTCCCTGGAATTGCTTAGTCAACGGAGATCAGGAACATGCGTCTTTTCGGTCGTTTCGTGCTTGCCGCTTCCGCCGCCCTGCTGCTTGGGACCGGTGCTGCCTCCGCCGAGAAACTCAGGATCGGGACCGAGGGCGCCTATCCGCCCTTCAACTATGCCAATTCGGACGGCACGCTGGGCGGCTTCGACATCGACCTCGGCAAGGCGCTGTGTGCCGAGATGAAGGCCGAGTGCGAATTCTCCGTACAGGATTTCGATGGTTCCATTCCGGCGCTGCAGGCCGGCAAGTTCGACGCCATCATCAACATCACCATCACGCCGGAACGGGCCGAGAAGGTCGAGTTCACCCACAAATATTACCAGACGCCACCGGCCATCGCCGTGCCGAAGGATTCGACCATTGCAGGCACGTCGCCTGACGATCTGAAGGGCAAGGTGCTGGGCGTGCAGAGCGCCACCATCCACCAGAATTTCGCCGAGAAGAAATACTCCGGCTCGACCGTCAAGGCCTATCCGACCGGCGACGACGCCCGCACCGACATGGCCAATGGCCGGCTGGACGCGATGATGGACGGCTCGATCATCCTGACCGAATGGCTGAAGAAGCCCGATGGCGCCTGCTGCAAATTGCTCGGCACGCTGGCCGCCGATCCGGCCATTCATGGACCCGGCGTCGGCATCGCCCTGCAAAAGGGCAACAAGGAACTGGCCGACAAGTTCAATGCCGCCATCGACGCCCTGCGTGCCAACGGCAAGTACAAGGAAATCAACGACAAATACTTCTTGTTCGACGTCTACGGAAGTTAACCCCTTCACCGCTCCTACCTCGGCAGCGCCATCAGGCGCTGCCGTTTTCATGAGATGACGGAGAAGTTTCTTGGTTGAGCGGCGCTCCCCTTTCTACACCAGCATCGTTGGCCTCGGCGCCACGATGGGCCGGGTCGGCGGCGACTTCGTCTCGGCCAAAACTTATTCCGGCATCGCCGACGAGCATCTGAACACGCGCAAGAATGTCGGCGTGCAGGATCTCAGCACCATGGGCAAGATGGACATCAAGGGGGCGGAAGCCGAGGCGCTGGTCAACCACATCATCGTCAACGATGCGGCCGCGATGAGCCCCGGCCAGGTGCGCTATTCCACCGTCTGCCGCGACGATGGCGGTATCATGGACGACCTCACCGTGTTCCGGCTGGCGCCTGAGCATTTCATGCTGGTGACCGGCTCGGTCAACCGGCTGAAGATGCTGCCCTGGCTGCAACATCATGCTGAAGCGCGAAAGGCCTATGTCACCGACATCACGGCGGCCGTCGCCTTTCCGACGATACAGGGGCCGCGTTCCCGCGAGCTGCTGAAAGCACTGGTTTCGGATGCCGATCTCGATGAGTTGAAACGCTGGGCGTTCACTTCAGGGCGCGTCGGCGAGACCAAAGTCCTGATCTCACGCACCGGGGTGACCGGCGAGCTCGGCTTCGAACTGTTCGTGCCGGCGGACGAGGCCACTTCCGTCTGGGACGCGCTGATGCGGACCGGTAGCGATTTCGGCCTGAAGCCATACGGCGTGCTGGCCATGTTCACGCTCGGGCTGGAAAAGGCCTATCCGGCGCATGGCATCGACATGGACGAGAGCCGTACGCCCTTCCATGTCGGGCTCGATCGCTGGATCAAGTTCGACAAGGGCGAGTTCATCGGCCGCGAGGCATTGCTCACAATTCGCGGCAAGGGGCTCCACGAACGCTGGACCGGGCTGATTCTCGACGGTGACAAGCCGGCCGCGACGGATGCCAGGGTTTTCGCCGACGGCGAGGATGCCGGCGTCGTCACCTACAGCGATCACGGCTATTCCTTAGGCAAAGTTCTGGCGACGGCGCATTTGCGGCTGCCGTTCACCGCCATCGGAACCGAGCTCAGCATCGACATCGACGGCAAGCCGACACAGGCGGTGGTGGCGCCGATGCCGTTCTTCGATCCCGAAGGCGCGAGGCTGCGCGCCTGATTGCTCAGGCCAACTTTGCCAGCAGCCGCATAAAGGTGGCCGCTTCCTTGGCGGTCAGCGGCGCCAGCGTTTCCTGGGTGATGGCGCGGGCCAACGGGATCAGCCGTTCGATCGCCTCGCGTCCCCGGGGCGTGAGACTGACCAGCAGCCGCCTCTTGTCGACCTCGTGCTTGGTCAGGTCTACCAGGCCTCGCGCCTTCAGCCGGTCGATGACGCCCTTGACCGTCGCCGCGTCCATGGCGATCAGCGTGCCCAACTGGTTCTGCGAGGTCTCGCCGACATCGTGCAGCTTGGCAAGTGCAGCAAATTGCGGCGGCGTCAGGTCGCTGATCTGGGCGGCAAAGATCGAGACATGGCGCTGATGCGCCTTGCGCAGGATGAAGCCGACCTGCTCCTGCAGGCGGTAATCATGTTCGTCGGGCTCTTCGGCCTCGACCAGTTTCAGCAGATTGTCCCCGCCGCTCATCGCAAGCCATCCCAGACCTTGATGTCGCCTGAAGCCAGGCCGCCCATGCGGTCGTGCACGCGGGGGCCGCAGCTCATGGCGAGGCAGAACAGGATTTCGTCGGCGCGCGGCCCGTCGCTGAGACCGACCTCCATGGCGTCGAAATGGCTGCGGACATAGGCGGCGTTGGTGTGGCCGAGCGGCACGTCGAGCCGCGAGCCGAAGGCGCCGACCTTGGTTGCCGACGGCACGATCGCCTTGGCGTCGCCCAGCCGCTCGCGCATGGCGTAACCGCCCGGCACATGCCACAGCGCGCCGTGCTCCAGCTCCCCTGACGAACCGACGATGGTGCCCTTGCCGTAGGCGTCGATCTGCTTGATGTCGCCGCCCAATGCGGCAATGAGCTTGTCGGTGAGCAGCAGGCCAAGCGGCTTCAGATCGTCCATGGCGCTCTGCAGCTCTTCCACGTAACGACCGGCGAACGGGTTCTTGACCAGCGCCACGGCGGCAGCACGGCGGCGCGGCGCGGCCGGGGCCGGCCCGCCATCGTGAAAGATCTCTTCGGTAAGAACCGCGATCTTGCGGATCGGAAACTCAGGCATGCGCAACTTCCTTCCCTGGACTTTTGTTGGGCGCGGCAAGCGCCATGGAACCACTGATGCGGGCTTCCCCGCCTAGAAACAGCGCCGATGCGGCAATCAGGCCGCGCCGGCGAAAATCTTCGGCGACGGCAAGGCCATTGTTCAGCGCCCGCTCCACATCGCCACGCGCGAGCATGCCGACGGCTTGTGTCACCAGCCGTGCACCGAGATCGCTGTCGGGCGCCAAGTCCTGCGCGGGAATGCGCTTGATGGCGGGATTGCCGGGCAGGTCGACGGCGTTGGCAATGAGTGTCGCGGCCGCATCGGCCTCGGCGCCGGTGCGCGCGAGCACGGTGACGGCGTCGGCAATGCCAAGCGAGAACGAACGGCCGCGCCAGCCGCTCGTGGCGACGCCGCGCACGCCGTCCGCCGAGCGAATGGTGAGACGGTCGGCCATGCCGTTGCCGGTGCCGGCGATCGCCAGGTTCATCGACTGGCCCTTGCCGATGTGGAGTGCGCTGTCGCCGCCATTGTTGACATAGGCGCGGTCGAGTCTGCGGCCTGCAAGCAATGCCGAGAGCATTTCGTCGGCTACCGATCCGGCGACGGCGGCCATCGGCGTGATGAAGCATTCCGCCAAGGGCATGACGGCTGCTTCCATGCGGCGGGCCGTCGGACCGGCAAAGGTGCGTGGCGCCAGGAAAAATGCCGGGAGGCGCAGTTCCGGAAGCTCCTTGACCAACTCGACCAGGATCGTCTGGAAGCGCTCGATCGACTGGGCGTAGGCGGCACGACACTCATCCGCCTCGCCAAAGGCCTGGACGATCAGGTCGATCGGCCCGTGGTTGAGATGCAGCCGCTTGCCGTCCTGCAGCCAGTGGACTTGCGGGCCTTGCATCAAGAGGCCCCGTTCGAGCCGACGCGGCGCAACTGCGCCAGCGGCGGCCATGGATTGTGGGCCTCGGCGCCTGAGCCGCGGCGCGGGTTGAGATATTCGCCGCCTTTGGCAACGATATCCTCGACGCTGCGTATCTCGGCCTCGTAGCCGCCCAGCCGGACATAGTCGTCGCGGCGTAGCGTGAATTCGATCGGCGCCACCAGCGCCGGCGTCGGCACATAGCCGAAGGCGCCTTCCGGCACGCGCATGACGTCGACCATCAGCGTGATGCCGCCGCCCGGCCAGACATAGACCGGCGCGCCGCCAACGGTAACATAGGTATTCAAGCCCTGCACCGAGCGGGTGAGATTGACCGGGTTTTCGGTGACGCCGGCGCGCAGCGAACCGCCGGCGCCGCCGATGAACAGCACGGTGCAGAGCGCCGGCTCGCAATTGTCCTCGATCAGGCCGACCGATTTCTGCAGCCGCTCGGGGAACGGTTTTTCCACCGGCTTCAACTCGTCGTCGAGCTCGTAATAGGCGAACTGCTCGCCGGTGGTCGACACCATCAGCAGCGACAGGCCGGGGCGGGCGCCCTTCTTGGCGTTCCATTCGCCGAGGATCGACAGCGGGTCGGAAATCGAGGTGCCGCCCCAGCCGAGGCCGGGCTCGGAAACCTTGAAATAGCGGCCCGGCGTCGAACGGCGGCCGATGATCTTGATGCCGGTATCCTGCCAGCCCAGCACCTTGCCGGCCTGATGCTCGGAGACGACGCCGGTGATATGGTCGTCGACCACCACCACCTCGTCGACAAGGCCGCGCCATTGCGTGGCGAACATGCCGATGGTGGCCGAGCCGCAGCCGACCCGCATGCGGTGTTCCTGCTTGCCGTCGATGACAGGTGGTTTGCCGGCTTCGACGATGATGGTGGCGCCACCGTCGATGGTCAGTTCGACAGGCTTGCGGTTGCACAGATTGAGCATCGCGTCACAGGTTGCGCGGCCTTCCGCCTTGGAGCCGCCGGTCAGATGATGCACGCCGCCCAGCGACAGCATCTGCGAACCGTATTCGCCTGTCGTGACGTGGCCGATCGGCTCGCCTTGCGCGCGCACGATTGCCGTTTCGGGACCGAGATGGCGGTCGGTATCGATCTTCACCTTGACGCCGCAGTACGAAAAAATGCCTTCGGTGACCACGGTCACCAGATCGACCCCCTCGACCTCCTGGCTGACGATGAAGGGGGCCGGCTTGTAGTCGGGATATGTGGTGCCGGCGCCGATTGCAGTGACGAAGCGGCGGCCGGTGTTGACCAGTTCGCCGTCCCATTGCTCGCCCTCGGCAGTGAAAGGCACGACCGCGGCGCCGCTCTCTGCCGCATGGTCGAGGATGGTCAGCGGGTCCATACGCACGATGCGGCCACCGACATTGCCGTAGCGGTCGCAGGCGCCGGTGCGGCCATCGGCGATGTAGCACATCACCGGACAGGCATCGCAGCGGATCTTTTCCGCCACCAGCTTTTCGCCCGGATCGTGGGTTTCGAAGCGTTCGGCAAGCTCGCTCATCGGCGTGCCTCCTTGTCGCGGATGCCATCTTTTTCGCGGATGGCGGCGCGGATGCGCGCCGGCGTCGCCGGAACCTTGGTGATGAGAACGCCGGTGGCGTGGCGTATGGCGTTGAGGATGGCGGGTGCGGTCGGGATCAGCACATGCTCGCCCAGGCCCTTGGCGCCGAACGGTCCCTCCGGATCGGGAACCTCGATCAATATGTGCTCGATCTCAGGCACATCGCCGATGGTCGGGATGAGATAGTCGTGCAAATTCTCGGTGCGACCGGGGATGTATTCCTCCATCAGCGCCATGCCGATGCCTTGCGCGATGCCGCCTTCGATCTGGCCTTCGACCAGCAGCGGGTTGATAGCCTTGCCGACATCGTGCGCGGCGGTGATTTTCAAGAGCTTCACCGTGCCGAGCTTGAGGTCGACCTCCAGTTCGGCGATCTGCGCGCCATAGCCGTAGACGGCGTAAGGCTTGCCCTGGCCCTTGGCATCGAGCGGCAGCGTCGGCGGATCGTAGGTCTCCTCGGCGCGGAAGACGAAACCGCCCGCATCGACATCGAGGGCGGGGAGATCGATGCGCCGAGTGGCTTCGCCCTCGCGAATGACGATCGCCGGACCGTCCAATTGCAGGGCAGCTTTCTCCGAGACATTGGCAAAACGCAGGATCTTTTCGCGCAAGGCGCGGCCGGCTTTTTCGGCCGCCTTGCCGGTGACAAAAGTCTGGCGCGAGGCCGATGTTTTGCCGGCGTCCGGGCTGATCGCGGTGTCGGCGCTTCTCAGCTTGAATTTTTCCAGCGGCAGGCCGAGTGCGTCGGCGCAGATCTGGGCGATGACGGTGTTGGAGCCCTGGCCGATATCGACGGCGCCCTGGTGCAGGATGACGTCGCCGTCTGGCGAGATACCGACCCTTATGGTCGACGGATTGGGCAGCGAGGTGTTGCCGCAGCCATACCAGCAGGACGCGATGCCGACGCCGCGCCTTTTGCTCGTATTGGCATTGTTGAATGTATCTGCGTCGACCTTCGCGCGAGCCCAATGCGGCCGCAAGGAGTCGAGGCACTCGAAGATACCGACTCCCGACTCCAGTCGCTGTCCGGTAACCGTTTCGGATCCGTTCCGAAGGCAGTTTCTCAGGCGAAAATCGAGCCGGTCCATGCCGAGCTTGCCGGCAAGCTCATCATAGAGCGTCTCCTGCATGATCGTCGCCTGCGGCACGCCGAAGCCACGGAAGGCGCCGGAAATCGGCCCGTGGGTGTGGATGGCGCGGCCTTCGGCGCGGTAATTCGGCGTCGCATAGGGACCGGAGGCATGCACCGGCACGCGGTTGGCGACAGTCGGCCCCCAACTGGCATAGGCGCCGGTGTTGAAATCGCCGGAAAAGATCATGCCGGTGACATGGCCTTCGGCGTCAGTGCCGATGGTCGCCTTCATCTCGGCGGGGTGGCGCTTGGTGGTCGACATCATCGATTCGGTGCGGGTGTAGGCAAGCGCCGCCGGCCGGCCGGTTTTCAGTGCCACAAGGCCGATGAGCGGCTGCAGCGACACGTCGAGCTTCGAGCCGAAGCCGCCGCCGGTCGCGGTCGGCACGATGCGCACCTTGTCGACGGCAAGACCGAGCACCTTTGCCGTTTCGTCACGGTCCATATAGGGGGCCTGGGTGCAGGCGACGACGACCAGCGTGTCGCCGTCCATGTAGGCATGGCCGGCTTCCGGCTCGATATAGGCGTGCTCGACATAGGAGGTGTCGATGGCACCGGACACCGTGTAAGCAGCCTCGCCAAGCGCCGTCTCGGGGTCGCCGCGCTCGACAAAGCCCTTGGTCAACAAATTGGCCGGGCGGTTCGCGTGGATGAGCGCAGCCCCTTCTGCCTGCGCGTCGCCGGGCTGCAGAAAATGCGGCAGCTCGGTCCAGCGGACCGGGAAATCCTGGAGGTCGAGATCGAGCATGGCCTCGCGCTCGCCGGCGACCAGCGCCACTGCCTCGCCGCGCAGCCGCGCAAAGCCTTCGGCCAGCGCCGGCTGGTCGGCAAACGGACCGATGACGCCGAAACAGTTTTTTCCCGGGATGTCGGCGGCGGTGAAGACGCCGGCGATGCCGGGATGCGACTTCACCCAGCCCTCCAGGTCGCCGAAGGCGAAGCCGGCATGATAATGCGGCGAGCGGACCACCAGCACAGCCAGCGCATCGGCGGGAAAGGCATCGCCGCCGAATTTTTCAGCGCCGGTGACTTTTGGCACGCCGTCGAGCCGGACCGGGGAGGCGCCTACAGCATTCCCTGTGGTTGGCATTCTACGTTCAAAGTTGAATTCCAACGAATGACGTTGGCGCTGCCCCTCACCCTTACCCTCTCCCCGTGAAGAACGGGGAGCGGGGAGCGTCGGCGCTGGAGCACTTCCCTTCTCCCCGTCACTATACGGGGTGAGGGTGCCGGCAGGCGGATGAGGGGCAGCGCCGTCGGTCGACGTCTCGAACCGTCCCGCATCCATCACTGCCGCGATGATCTTTCTGTAGCCGGTGCAACGGCAGAGGATGCCGCCCAGCGCATCCTGCACCTCGGTCTCGGTCGGATTCGGCGTGCCATCCAGCAGCGCCGTTGCCGCGACCAGCAGCGCCGGCGTGCAGATGCCGCATTGCGCGGCGCCATGCGCCAGGAAGGACGCCTGCAGAGCCGAGAGCCGGCCATTGGCGAGGCCTTCGACGGTCGTTACGGACGTCCCGGCTGCGGAGGCCGCCGGCATCAGGCAGGCGCAGACGGCGTCGCCGTCGACCAGCACCGTGCAGGCGCCGCAATCGCCGGCATCGCAGCCAACCTTGGTGCCGGTCAGCTGCAATTCGTCGCGCAAAACCTGCGACAGCCGGCGCAGCGGCGGCACATTGACCGAGACGGCGGCGCCATTGACGGCGAAGGCGATCTCGGCGCGCTCGATGCCGAGGCCCGGCACGAGGTCGGGCAGGGCTTCAATCATCTCGGAGTGGCTCATGCCGCCACCATGCTGTTGTCGTTCGTCAGCCCGCAAGCCCTCAGCACGGCGCGGGCGACAAGCTCGCGCGCTGCGTCGAGCCGGTATTCGGCGCTGCCGCGCACGTCGGCAATCGGCGAGAGCTCGGCCATCGGCGCGGACAGGAGCGCATCGGCGAGTGCCGGGCCGACAGGCTTGCCCACCAGCACCGCTTCGACAGCGGCGAGCCGCCTGGCGACGGCCGAGCAGGACCCGACCGCGACAGCGGCTTCCATGACCATGCCATTCTCGGCAACGAGGCGCGCCGCCACCATGGCGATGGAGATGACGAGGTAGCGCCGCGCACCGAGCTTGACGAAGGCCGACGTGCCGGTGGCCCTGGGCTTCGGCACCCGGATGGCGGCAACCAGCTCGCCCGGTAGCAGCGCGGTGCGGCGGTTGCCGAGAATGAACTCCTGCAGCGGCAGATGACGCGTCGCGGCTGCAGAGCGCAGCTCGACCTCGGCGTCCAGCACCAGCAGGCTAGGCACGCCATCGGCAGCAGGCGAAGCATTGCAGAGATTGCCGGCGATCGAGGCGACATTCTGGATCTGCAGCGAGCCCACTTCGCGCGCGGCCTGCTTCAGCGCATCGAAAGCCGCCGGCAATGGATGGCGGACAAGGTCGGTCCAGGTGGTGCGGGCGCCCAAAACCCAATGGGTTTCGGTCTCGGCAATGCCGCGCAGCGAGGCCAGGCCGTTAATATCGAGAACATTGTCGCGGAACGGTTTGGCGCCCTGCGCCGGATAGAAATCGGTGCCGCCGGCAAGCACGCGCCAGGCGCCCTCGCCCAGCAGAGCGAGCGCCTCGTCGAGCGTGGTGGGTTTCGCGTAACGGATCACGCTTTGCCTTCCAAAAAAATCGGCCTTCCCATTGGGGCCTTCAGAAGGTGGGGTTTTCCCGAACCCCGCCAGTGTCTGATCAGGCCAAATTCATTCGTATGCAAATGATATCAAGCTGGCGGAAATTGTCAAAGCCGGAGTTTAAGGGAACCCGGCCGCCATGCATTTGTTACGCTTGCAGAGGTTGACGCAGGCGGCCATCCGGTCAAGTTTCTGCATCCGGTCGCATCAGCGGCGTATTTCACTCGATCCCCCGTTCGAGACGTAGAAGAGGAGAGGCGCCATGGCCGACGAAGCGCTTGTTGTCATTGACCTGCAAAACGACTTCTGCCCCGGCGGCGCACTGGCGGTTGCCGGCGGCGACGAAATCGTGCCGCTGGTCAACGATCTGATCCGGCATGCCGAGCATGTCGTGCTGACACAGGACTGGCACCCGGCCGGACATTCGAGCTTTGCCTCCAGCCACCCGGGGGCGCAGCCCTTCAGCGCGATCGAGATGCCCTATGGGCCGCAGACGCTGTGGCCGGACCATTGCATCCAGGGCAGCCTCGGCTCGGATTTTCACTCGGGGCTCGCCTGGACCAAGGCCGAGCTGGTGATCCGCAAGGGATTTCGCCCCGATATCGACAGCTACTCCGCCTTCTTCGAGAACGACCACAAGACGCCGACAGGGCTCGCCGGCTACCTCAAGGAGCGCAGCATCGACAGTGTGACCCTGGTTGGCCTGGCGACCGACTTCTGCGTTGCCTTTTCGGCCCTCGACGCGGTCAAGCAAGGCTTCAAGACGACGGTGCGGCTCGACGCGTGCCGCGGCATCGATCTAAACGGTTCGGTCGAGGCGATGCTGAAGAGGATGCGCGATGCCGGGGTGAAGCTCGAAGACCCGATCTCGGAGTGACTGGATCGTGACGCATCGAGGGGGCTGCACACAGTTGGGGAAGGCTTTCGCGGCAGGTGTACTCGCTTCCGCTGTGTCTCCGCAAATGGCCTTCGCGGCCGAGGCCCGCGGCCTGCCCGATGCTGCCATGTCGCTGTGGTGGGCGCTGCCTTTCGCCGGCCTGCTGCTCTCGATCGCCACCGGACCGCTGCTGTTCCACCATGTCTGGGAGCATCATTACGGCAAGATCGCCGCCGGCTGGGCAGCGCTGGCTGTCATCCCGCTGATGGTTGCATTCGGCGTTCCGGTAGCCGGTGAAGCCGTGCTGCACACGCTGCTCACCGAATACATGTCGTTCATTATCCTGCTGTTCGCGCTCTACACCATTTCGGGCGGCATCCTTGTCGCCGGCAACATCCATGGCACGCCGCTGGTCAATGCCGGGCTGCTGCTCGTCGGGGCGATGCTAGCCTCGGTGATCGGCACCACCGGCGCCTCGATGATCCTGATCCGGCCGATGCTGCGCGCCAACGACAACCGGCAGTTCAACGCCCATGTCGTCATCTTCTTCATCTTCCTGGTGTCTAACATCGGCGGCTCGTTGACGCCCTTGGGCGACCCGCCATTGTTCGTCGGCTTCCTGCGCGGCGTCGACTTCTTCTGGACGTCGGCGAACCTCTGGCGCGAGACGCTGTTTACCGGCGGCCTGGTGCTGCTTGTCTTCCTGGCCATCGACATCATGCTGCATCGCCGTGAAGGCGGCGCGCCGAAGATCAAGGATCCGACGCCGGATACGAAGGTGCGCCTTCGCGGCCTGGCCAATCTGCCGCTGCTGGCCGGCGTCATTGCCGCGATCCTGCTGTCGGCAGCGTGGAAGCCAGGCGTGAGCTTTTCAGTGCTGGGCGTGAGCCTCGAACTGCAGAACCTGGCGCGCGACGCCATTATCCTGGGGCTCGCCGGACTGTCGCTTGTCGTGTCACTCAAGAGCCATCGCGAGGCCAACGGCTTCACCTGGGGCCCGATCGCGGAGGTGGCGAAACTGTTTGCTGGCATCTTCATCTGCATCGTGCCGGTCATTGCCATCCTTCGCGCCGGCCCTGACGGCGCGCTGGCGCCGCTGGTCGCGCTGGTGACGTCACCCACCGGGCAGCCCAATGATCTCGCCTATTTCTGGCTGACCGGCGGGCTGTCGTCCTTCCTCGACAATGCGCCGACCTATCTGGTGTTCTTCGAACTCGCAGGCGGCGACGCGCGGCACCTGATGACGGAGGCGGCCTCGACGCTGGCCGCGATCTCGGCCGGCGCGGTGTTCATGGGGGCCAACACCTATATCGGCAATGCACCCAACTTCATGGTCTACGCCATCGCCCGACACCGCGGTGTGAAGATGCCGGGCTTCTTCGGCTACATGGCATGGTCAGGGCTGGTGCTGATCCCGACCTTTTTGATCGCCGGGTTCCTGTTTTTCGGCTGATCAGCCGACGCCGACATAGCGCCTGACTGCCGATGGGTCGGCGCGCAATTGCTCGACATCGACGGTCTCGCGGTTGCGGCCGTTTTCGATGAAGCAGACGCGGTCGGCGACCGACAGCACGGCGTCGACGCGCTGTTCGACCAGAATGGTGGAGACACCTAGCTCACGCAGCTTCACCACCGTCTCGCGGATCTTGGCGATCATCGACGGCATCAGCCCTTCGGTCGGCTCGTCTAGCAACAGCACCTGCGGCTCCAGACAAAGCGCGCGGGCCATGGCCAGCATCTGCTGTTCGCCACCGGACAAAGTGCCGGAGCGCTGCCGCAGCCGCTGGCGCAGCAGCGGGAAGAGGTCGAGCACGCTCTCGCGCGTCGCTCTTCCCTTGCCGCGCGCCATCAGGCCGATCTCGATGTTTTCCGCCACCGTCATCTCGGCGAACAGCCGCCTGCCCTGGGGCACATAGGCGACGCCGGCCTTGGGCACCTCATGCGCCGCCAGGCCGGTCAACTCCTTGCCGGCGAGCCGGATCGAACCGGCGCTCGACCGAACCAGCCCCATGATCGCTTTCAGCGTCGTCGTCTTGCCGGCGCCGTTGCGACCGAACAGGCACAGCACCTCGCCCTTGTTGAGCACTAGGTCGAGCCCATAGAGCACCTGAACCTCGCCATAGAAGCAGTCGAGCCTGGAGATAGTCAGCGCTTCAGTCTCGTGGGCTTCAGTCTTGGGGGCTTCGCTCATGGCGCCGTCCCCAGATAGGCTTCCTGCACCTGTGTGTTGGCGCGAACCTGTTCGGGCGTGCCTTCGGCCAGGATCCTGCCGGCGTTGAAGACCGTGATGCGGTCGGCCAGCTGCATGACGACAGGCATGTTGTGCTCGATCAAAAGCACGGTGGCGCTCTTGGCGATCTCGCGCACCAGTTCGATGAAATTGTCGATCTCGCTGTCGGCCAGCCCTTGCGTAGGCTCGTCGAGGATCAAAAGCCGCGGCTTCAGCGCCAGGCCCATTGCCACTTCCAGCAGGCGCTGATGGCCGTAGGAAAGCTGGCCGGCCGGCATATGGGCGCGGCCGGCCAGTCCGGTGCGTTCCAGCGCGGCCATGACGCCGGTGCGCACCGCACCTTTCGAGCGGGCATCGGT
Source organism: Mesorhizobium sp. P160187 (assembly GCF_057766425.1). NCBI lineage: Bacteria > Pseudomonadati > Pseudomonadota > Alphaproteobacteria > Hyphomicrobiales > Phyllobacteriaceae > Mesorhizobium > Mesorhizobium sp. P160187. The sequence continues at coordinate 2,240,455 of NZ_JBYMDX010000003.1, read as the reverse complement.
CAGCGTGCGCTGCACCGGCAGCGCGACATTATCGTAGGCAGAGAGGTTGGCGAAGACGCTGGTGATCTGGAAGGTGTAGGCGATGCCCCGGCGCACCCTGAGATAGGCCGGCTGGCTGGTGATGTCGGCGCCGTCGAAGACGATCATGCCGGACGATGGCTGAATGCGGCCGCTGACCAGGCTGACGAAGGTGGTTTTGCCAGCGCCATTGGGACCGATGACGGCGCGGATCTCGCCCGGCATCAGCTGAAAATCGACACCGTCGACGGCGCGCAGGCCGCCGAAACTGAGCGCCAGGCCTTTGGTGGTCAGCAACGGCATCATGGCAGCCACCCGAGCCAGCGCTGGCGGATGGTGCCCAGAATGCCTTTGGGGAAAAACAGCACCAGAAGGATGAGCGCAATACCGACGATCAGGAGATAGGCGGAGGTGTAACCGCTGGCGGTGTCGATGACATAGTACATGAACACCGTGCCGAGCAGCGCGCCCAGCGTCGTGGCGGCGCCGCCGAGCAGCACCCAGAGCAGCGGCAGGATGGAATACTGCACCGAGGCAAAGCTCGAGCCGACATAGCCGAACAGCAGCGCATAGGCCGCACCCGAGGCGGCGCAGATGGTGCCGGAGACGACGACCGCAATGAGCTTGTTGGAGAAGGTGTCGTAGCCCAGCATTTTCGTGCGCTCCTCGTTCTCGCGCACCGCGACCAGCACGCGGCCATAGCGGGAGCGGACGATGGCGAGGGTGATCAGCAGCACGACCGAGAACAGCGCCAGCGCGCTCATGTAGCGCACGGTCGGGTTGGTTAGGTCGAGCGATGTCGCGCCGAAGGCCAGAACCCGCGCCGGCTGCGGCACGACCAGACCCTGGTCGCCGCCGGTCCAGGCGGCGAAATAGAGGATGACGAGGTAAAACACCTGCGCGAACATCATGGTGACGATCATGAAGGCGACGCCGGTGGTGCGCAGCGCCAGCAGGCCGATCACCAGTGCCAGCAGCGCGCCGCAGGCGATGCCGGCGAGGAAAGCCAAAGGCACGCTCCAGCCGAGATGGATGACCGCGAGACCAGCGCCATAGAGCCCGGCGGCGAAGAACATGGCGTGGCCGAGGCTGAGCAGGCCGACATAGCCGAACAGCATGTTGTAGCCCATGGCGAACACCGCCAGCACCATGATGCGGGCCAGCAGGCCATGATGGTAGTCGGGCAGGACGAAGCTCAGCGCAAACAGCAGCGCGATGACGCCGAGATGCAATGCATAGGCTTTTGCCGGCGAAGCTTCGCTCATCGCGACGCCTGCCCGAACAGGCCCTGCGGCCGGAATACCAGCACCATGGCCACCAGCAGCGTGGCGATGATCTTGGCCAAAGTCGGCGAAAAGAACACCGAGATGATGCCGTCGGACAGGCCGATCAGCACGGCGGCGACGACGGTGCCGCGCAGCGAGCCGAGGCCGCCGATGATGACGACGATGAAGGACAACAGCAGCGGGTCCTGCCCCATCAGGTAGTGCGCCTGACTGATCGGCACGATCAGCACGGCGGCGATGGCCGCCAGCATGGCGCCGAGCCCGAAGACGCCGGCATAGACGCGGTCGACCGGAATGCCGAAGGCCTGCGCCGTCTCGCTGTCATATTGGGTGGCGCGCATGATGAGGCCGATCTTGGTGCGCGTCAGCACCAGCCAGGTGGCGATGAGCAGAAGGGCCGAAGCGGCAATGATCGACAGCTTGTAGCCGGAATAGCCGAACCAGGGCAAAAGGATGCGGTAGCTGAAGGGCGGCTCCACCGGGCGGGCTTCCGGGCCATAGAAGCTCAACGCCAGCTGCTGGATGATGTAGAGCATGCCGATCGTGGCGACGATGGTGGCTTCCGGATTGTAATTGAGCCGCCGCAGCACAAGCCGCTCGGCTACCAGCGCAATGGCGCCGACAATCAGCGGCGCAATCACCAGCGCCGCCAGGAAGCCGAGCGTGGGATGGCCGGGTATCGCCGTCGAGATCGCCCAGGCCAGCACCGCGCCCAGCATGAAGAACTCGCCATGGGCGACGTTGACGACGCGCATGACGCCGAACACCAGCGACAGCCCAAGCGCCGTCAGCGCCAACACGGCTGAGGTGACAAGGCCTTCGAGGGCGGCGAGGAGGAGGTGGGGTCCGAAATGCATTCAGGGCGCCCTTACCCTCCCCTTGTGGGGAGGGTGACCGCGCAGCGGTCGGGTGGGGGTTGGGCACGGGCCGTCGCGACCCCCACCCCGTCTCGCAAGCTTCGCAAAAGTGCGAAGCTTGCGTGCCGACCCTCCCCACAAGGGGGAGGGTAAGGCGCCTCACAGCGCCTGCGTCGTATAATCCCCTTCGGCCTCGTAAAGCCCGTCCTCGATCTTGGTCTTGTGGACGACCTTCATCTTGCCGCCTTCGACCTTGGAGATGTTCTGGATGCCAAAACACTGGTGGATCTTGCCGTTGAAGGTCTTGGGGCCTTGCGGATGCTCCGGGCCTTCGGCGAATTCGGTCAGAGCCTCGGTCGCCTCGACCAGCTTGGCGCGGTCTTCCGGGCCCTTGTAGCCGGCATCTTCCATCGCCTTCTTAACGACATAGAGCGTCTCCCAGCAGCCGAACATGTGGGCGGCGGTGGAGACGTCCTTGGGGTCGCCGACGGCAGCCCCATTGTCGTCGATGCCGACAGCGGCGCGGTAGGCTTTCTGGGCGGCCGAGTCATTGGCCTGCGCATAGCGCGGCGAACCTTCCCAGAAATGGCTGCCGTCCAAAAATTCGAGGCCGGGGCTGTTGATGTCGGTGGCTTCGAGCGAATCGATGAAGCCGAACAGTTGCGGCCGGTTGGAGCCGTAGAACTCGCCGAGTTCCTTGACGAAGGTGAGCACGGCCGGGCCGACCATCACGTGGTAGATGACTTCGGTCTCGGCCGGGATCTGCGGGAAGTATTTCGTGAAAGATGACTCTGTCGGCGGGATGGCGATCTGGGCGATGACCTCGGCGCCTTGCGCCTTCAGCGCCGGCGGCAGGTAGTCGCGATGGTCGTAGCCGAAGGCGAAATCGGGGAAGATCTGCGTCACCTTCTTGCCGGCATTGGCCGCGATCCATGGCGCCATCGACTGGATCTGGCTCTTCACATCGGTGATGCCAGGCTGGAAGACGTAGCGGTTGAGCTTGGTCGAAGCGACGTGGTGGCCTTCGCTGACGACGAAATACGGGATCTTGTTTTCGCCGGCGGCCGGCGCCGAGCCGATCACCACATGCGAGAACAGCGTGCCGAAGACGATGTCGGTCTTGTGCTGGGTGGCGAACTTGCCGACCACCTCGGCGCCACGGCCGGGATCGGTGCCGTCATCCTCGATCACCAGTTCGACAGGTCGGCCATTGATGCCGCCGGCGTCGTTGATCGCCTTGACCGCGGCGGCACTGGTCTTTTCATACCAGCGGCCATAGGCGGCGCCGATGCCGGTGCGGTGCGACTGGAAGCCGATCTTGATTGGCGCCGAACTCTGCGCCTGGCTGTAGCGGACGAAGCCGGGCGCGAGCGTCAGCCCGGCGCCGGCGGCGAGACCTTTCAGCGCGGTGCGGCGGCTAAGGGTGGATTTGGAGAGATCGAAAAACCCATTCTTGTCAGTCACGGCAGTTCCCCTGTTTTTGAGTTTTGACTGTCTGTAACGAGGCAAGGCCACTCCCTTGCAGGAGGGGCAGAAATTGCATGTGTACAAACTAAATCACCAAAGCACAGAGCTTGCAAGCGGGCTTTCCGCAAAGGCATGTGGATCAGCTTGTCTCATCCGGCCGTCGGCGTGGCAAGCAACCACAGGCCGAAGATCGTGTAGGCAATCATCACCATGGTGAGCGGCAACTGGCTGAGGGCGGCGCGCGATGGCGCCTGGTGCAGTCGCCAGGCCAGTCCATGGGCAACGAGCACCGCCAGCATGTGCCCGGCGATGATGATGCCGGCCTGCAGGTTCCACAGCCACCAGGCGGAGTCGGCCCCGGCGATGATGCCGGCCTCGATCTGCATGTCGGCGGCGCCGAACAGGTTCCATCCCAGCGCGAACGGGTCGGACAAAGCGGCGATCGCATACTGGCCGTCGACCAGCAGCGCCGTCAGATAGTGCGCGACATGATAGGCGAGCGCGATCGGTACGATCGACCAGACCAGCAGCCCGGCGGCCTCGCCGTGGGAATGTCGGCTGCCGGCAAGGCGCTGGCCGAGTATGACGGCCAGCAGGAATGCCGCCGCGAGCAAGACGAAGGTCAGCACGAGGCCAAAGCTGCTTATGCCGATGAGCGCGGTGCGGCCGGGATATTCCAGCGGGTTGCTGCCGAACAGGCCGAGCCAGAAGAAGGTTTTCGACAGGCCGTCGAAGGACACCGATGACAGGCTGAGCAGCAGGAAGGCGATACCGCTTGCCGGCAGGGGCGCTGCGCCGAGCAGTTTTGCGCCGGGCCAGCAGAGAGCGAGGCGGCCGTGTTCATCGCGCTCGACGATGGCGAAACGAGCCACCATGGCGAAAAAGATCGTCAGGAATTCGCCGCGCCGGCTCCAATCGCGGTAGCCGAAGGCGAGCATGGCGATGATGGTAAGCAACCAGTAGAGGCCGGCGGCATAGGCCAGCCGCGCCGGATCGTCGGGCGCCGGGTCGATCAGCTCGAACCAGGCGAAGGCGAAGAACAGGATAACGGCCGGCCAGCAGCCGAGCCATGAAGGCAAACGCGATTCCTGTCCCTCACCGCCACGAAGCTTGAACAGGCGGCTTACGATCCGCCACGGGCCATACCATGGGTTCAGCCACGACCAGAGATCGCCGAACAGGCCTTGCGCGATGGCAAGGCCGACCCAGAGCAGCGTCCAGATGGTTAGCGGCAGCGGATTGGAGAGCGGATCGCGGCTGCCGAACAGGCCGGCGGCGATGAGGTTTGCGAAGCCGGCAAAGGAGATGAGGCTGATGATTGTGCGAGGGGTGTCGGCGAATGGGAAGAGCGGCAGGCGGCGGCGCCAGAAGCGGTGGAGGGTTGCGGGTGGCAGCAGGGCGAGAACGAGGAAGCTTACCGCGACGGCAAGCGCGCCGCCGGCGATGTAGTAGCCGGTCGGCAGGAGGAGGACGTGACCGCGGTCGGAGGCGTGCGCGAGGGCGGGGGTGGGGAGGAGTGTGAGGGTGGTGGAGCAGGCGACATATGTCAGCCTGACGCGATCCTTCACACCCCCCTCTGGCCTGCCGGCCATCTCCCCCGCAAGGGGGGAGATTGGATGTCGCCGGGGCTTTCGCCAACTTTCAAGGGTAAAGAAAGAGGCGCGGTACTCGACGCTGCCAATCTCCCCCCTTGCGGGGGAGATGTCTGGCAGGACAGAGGGGGGTGGGCGGGAACTCACGCTATCGCGATTTCCATTTCGTCCAGCAAGGCACCCGCCGACCCTCAAACCTTGACCAGCTGCTCCACGCGGTCCTTCGCGCCAAAAATCCGGAGATAGCGCTCGATCTCCTTCTTGTCGCCCGTCGCTTTCGCCGGATTGTCCGACAGCTTCACCGCCGGCCGGCCATTGGCCTCCGTTACCTTGCAGACCAGCGATATCGCATCCAGGCTGTTGGTTTCGGTCGGCGCGCAGCCTTCGAAATCGTTGGTGAGGTTGGTGCCCCAGCCGAAGGACATGCGCACCTTGCCCTTGAAGTGCCTGTAGGTCTCCTCGATGGTTTCGACCTCGAGACCGTCGGAGAAGATCAGCAGCTTCTGCCTGGGGTCCTTGCCCTTCTCGCGCCACCAGTCGATGATTTTTTCGCCGCCTTCGATCGGCGGCGCGCTGTCGGGGCGGAAGCCGGTCCAGTCGGCGACCCAGTCCGGGGCGTCGCGCAGGAAGGATGCGGTGCCGAAAGCGTCGGGCAGCACGATCAGCAGGTTGCCGCCATAATAACGCTGCCAGTCCTGCAGCACCTTGTAGGGCGATTCCTTCAATTCCTTTTCCGGCTTGGCAAGGGCGGCAAAAACCATCGGCAGTTCATGCGCGTTGGTGCCGAGCGCTTCGAGGTCGTTGTCCATGGCCAGCAGCACGTTGGAGGTGCCGGTGAAGGCTTCGCCAATACCTTCTTTGAGCGCCTCGACGCACCAGCGCTGCCACAGGAAGGAATGGCGGCGGCGGGTGCCGAAATCGGAGATGCGGATGCCGGGCAGCGCCTTCAAGCGTTCGGTCTTGGCCCACATCTTCCCCTTGGCGCGTGCATAGAGCACGTCAAGCGCGAAGGGACCGAAGGCGCGCATGGCGGCGCGGGAACGAAGCTCATTGATGATCGCCAGCGCCGGGATTTCCCACAGCGTAGTGTACATCCAGGGACCGCTGAAGGAGAGCTCGTACTGACCGTCGCGCTTGGACAGCTCGTAGTCGGGCAGCCGAAAACCTTCCAGCCAGGCGAGGAATTCCGGCTCGAAGATCTGCTTGCGGCCATAGAAATTGTTACCGCCAAGCCAGATCATCTCCTTTTTGGAGAAGCGCAGCGTGCGGGCATGGTCGAGCTGGTCGCGCAATTCGCCTTCGTCGATGTCGTCGGCAAGCCGCACCGAGGTGGTGCGGTTGATCAGCGAAAAGGTGGCGTCGACCTTGGGGTACATGCCCCAGATCATCTGCAGCATCAGAAGCTTGTAGAAATCGGTGTCGAGCAGGCTGCGGACGATCGGGTCCAGCTTCCAGGTGTGGTTGTAGACGCGCCGCGCTATATCGGTTCTTGCCATGTCCTGCCGTCGCCTTCGCTGCTCACGTCTTTCTTACGCAATTCCGGACGGGAAACCGCCGCACAGTTTTCCTGGAATTGCCGGGCAAGAGCTTATTAGCATTGAATTTTTGAAAGCGCCTCCCGCTTTCCGGGCTGGCCCGACAAAAAGCAGCCGCTCAGGTCCAGCCTCAACTCTTGGCGCCCACCACCCGCAGCGCCGGACGCTTCCTGCGGCTGCCGATGCGGCCGGCCACCGGCGCGTCGGCCCGGCTGTCGGCCTGTTCCTTTTCGGCAAACAGCCAGTCGACGAACAATTGCACGATAGGCGCCGAACGCATCTCGTTGCGGCAGACGACGTAGAAATCATCGACCGCCGGCACCGACAGGCTGAACGGCGCCACCAGCAGGCCCCTGGCGAGCAGCATGCTGGCGGTGACGGAATCGCCGAGAGCCACGCCATGTCCGTGCACCGCGGCTTCGATCGCCGTACGGGCGTCGCCGAGATGGTGGCGGCGGCCACGTTCGAGGTCGAGCCCATCGGCGGCGGCCAGCCAGGTGTGCCATTCGCGGCCATCATCGCCATGCAGGATGACATGGCCAGCAAGATCCCGGCAGATGCGGAGCGGCCGGTTGTTGATCAGCGTCGGGCTGACCACCGGGAACAGTTCGAGGCCCGACCATTTGCGCATCCAGCAATCGGTCCAGCTGCCGTCGCCATAGAGCACGCAGACATCGACCTGTGGGGCGCGGATGTCCTTGGGGTCGTTGGACGGGATCAGCGTCAACCTGATATCAGGATATTGCGCCATGAAGCTGCCGAGCCGCGGCGTCATCCACAGAAGCAGCAGCGCCGGCACGCAGGAGACCGACAGCGTACCGGCGCTGGCTGGCCTGGTCATGCGCTGGGTGGCGGCGGCGATGCCGTCGAAGGCGGTCGAGACCGCCGGCAGCAATTCGGCGCCGTGCGGGGTGAGCTTTACCCGCTGTCCGGTGCGTTCGAACAGTTTTACGCCGAGTGATTGCTCGAGCGCCTTGATCTGGTGGCTGATTGCGCCGTGGGTGACGTTGAGCTCACTCGCCGCCTTGGTCAGCGAGGCATGCCGCGCCGTCGCCTCGAAGGCGCGCAAGGGATTCAAGGGGGGCAGACGCTTGGCCATGAGCAACCGGATACTCTGTGAGATTTTCTCACAATCAGCACCGTAACAATATCAATTGATTTTTCAATGCGGCTGCCGGACACTTTGGCAGGTCAACAGCATCAATGACGTGAAATCTACAGGCAGCCAGCGGGACAGCGACCCGGCCGGATGATGGTCAGTTCGCAGATGTCGCCACGGCCGCATGCATCAGCCCGCAGGAGGAGACCGACATGGGTTATGACAGAGGCAAGCTGGAAGCCTTGCGCCGCAAGTATGGCGAGAGCCATGGCGGCGAGATGTTCGACCCGAAGTTCCGCAAGGTCGCGGACAAGATCTTCTCCAAGAGCGGCACAAGGCTGGCGCCCTATGCCGGCATCCCCACCTTCCTCGCCGCGCCCTACCGTGAAATCGCTGCCGACAATCCGGATTTCGGCGATTTGCAGGTGGCGATCATCGGCGTGCCGATGGATCTCGGCGTCACCAACCGGCCCGGCTCGCGCTTCGGGCCAAGGGCGCTGCGCGCCATCGAGCGCATCGGCCCTTACAATCATGTGCTGGAATGCGCGCCGACGCATGAGCTGCGCGTCGCCGACATCGGCGATACGCCGTTCCGCAGCCGCTACCGGCTGGAGGTCAGCCACGAAGATATCGAGCGCCGCACCAACCAGATCGTCGATGCCGGCGTGCTGCCGCTCTCGGTCGGAGGCGACCACTCGATCAGCCATCCGATCCTGAAGGCGGTCGGCAAAAAGGCGCCGGTCGGCATGATCCATATCGACGCTCATTGCGACACAAGCGGGCTGTTCGACATGACCAAGTTCCATCATGGCGGACCGTTCCGCAACGCGGTGCTGGACGGCGTGCTCGACCCCACCCGCACCATCCAGATCGGCATCCGCGGCTCGGCGGAGTATCTGTGGGAGTTCACCTATGAATCCGGCATGACGGTCGTGCATGCCGAAGAGGTGACGGGTCTCGGCATCCCGGCCATCATCGAGAAGGCGCGCAGAATAGTCGGCGACGGCCCGACCTACATTTCCTTCGACGTCGACAGTGTCGATCCGGCCTTCGCGCCGGGTACCGGCACGCCGGAAATAGGCGGCCTGACGACGCGCGAGATGCTCGAACTGCTGCGCGGCTTGAAAGGTCTCAACATTGTCGGCGGCGATGTCGTCGAGGTGGCGCCGCAATATGACGCGACCACCAACACCGCCCATGTCGGCGCCCAGGTCCTGTTCGAGATCCTGAGCCTGATGGTGTTCAGCCCGGCGATCACCGGCAAGGGGGCCTGACGGATTTCACATGCAAAGGCGGCCGCCGCGCTGGAGCCGGCGGCCGTTTCCAAAACAAACAAGCTTCCAGAAGGGGAATACCAATGACAATCCATATGAAATCAACCATCGCCGCTGCGCTGATGCTCGCCGGCCTCGGGTTCGCCTCCCAGGCCAATGCCGACGCCGTCGACGACATCACCAAGGCCGGCGCCATCAATGTCGGCATCTTCTCCGACTTTCCGCCCTTCTCCTCGGCCAGCGCCGATATGAGCATCAAGGGTTACGACGTCGACGTCGCGCAGGCGATCGCCGATTCACTTAAGGTGAAGCTCAATCTGGTCAGCGTCACCGGCCAGAACCGCATCCCGTATCTCACCGACAAGCGCGTCGATATCCTGATGAGCGTCGGCTATTCCAAGGAGCGCGAGGAGGTCATCGATTTCGCCGCCGCCTATGCGCCCTATTACATCGCCGTCATCGGTCCGGCAGCGCTTTCGATCAAAGGCAAGGAAGATCTCGCCGACAAGTCGATCGCCGTCAATCGCGGCACGCTGGAGGATACGTCGCTGACCGAAGCGGCGCCGGCATCGGCCGACATCAAGCGCTTCGACAACTACAATTCCGTCATCCAGGCCTTCATCTCCGGCCAGACCCAGCTGATGGTGGTCGGCAATGATGTCGGCGCCCAGGTGCTGGCCAAGCAGGACGCGCTGAAGCCGGAGCAGAAGTTCCAGCTCTTGACCTCGCCTTCGCATATCGGCCTCAACAAGAAAGAGGACCGGCTGAAGACGGCGGTCAACGACGCGGTTGCCAAGATGCTGGCCGACGGCAAGCTCGACGAGAGCTCGAAGGCCTGGCTGAAGACGCCGCTCAATCCCGACAACCTCAAGGATTGAGTTCTCGTGGCCTTTGCCTGGCTCCCAGGTGCTGTGGGCGACATCGCGCGCGGCGCGGCCACGACGATCCTGTTGATCGTCGTGACCACGCTCGTTGGCACGCTGCTCAGCATCCTGGGCGCTGCCGGCCGGCGCAACGGCCCGGTATTCGTGAAGCGCGCCATCGCGGTCTATGTCGAGGTGATGCGCAACACGCCGTTCCTGGTGCAGCTGTTCTTCATCTTCTTCGGCCTGCCCAGCCTCGGCATAAGGCTCGATCCGATCCTGGCCGCCATGCTGGCAATGACGCTCAACATGGCGGCCTACACGATTGAAATCGTCGGCGCCGGCCTCGATGCCGTGCCCGGCGGACAGACGGAAGCCGCCTTGGCACTCGGGCTTCGGCCACGCCAGGTGTTTGTGAAGATCGTGCTGCCGCAGGCGCTCAAGGTGATCTACCCGGCGCTGACCAGCCAGATCGTCATCATGATGCTGGAATCGGCCGTGGTGTCGCAGATCGCCGTGCGCGAGCTGACCTATGAGGCCGACATGCTGCAAGCCCGCACCTTCCGGTCCTTCGAAACCTATTTCGTCGTGACCCTGGTCTACCTCGTCCTGTCCATGGCCTTGCGCCGGCTGCTGGTCACAGGCGGGCGCCGCGTGTTGGGGGCAGGTGTCACATGATCGAATTCACCTTCTGGGACATCGTTCGCAATCTGCTGCTCGCCGCCCGCTGGACGGTGCTGTTGTCGCTGGCGGCCTTTGTCGGCGGGGCGGTGGTAGGGCTGATCGTGCTGTTCTTCCGCATCGCAGAGAATAAATGGAGCCGGCGCATCGCTTCCGGCTACATCGCCCTGTTCCAGGGAACGCCGCTGTTGATGCAGCTGTTCCTGATGTTCTTCGGCCTGCCGGTGCTCGGCCTGCGCATCGAACCATGGACGGCAGCGGTGCTCGGCCTGACCTTCTTCGCCAGCGCCTATCTGGCCGAGATCTGGCGCAGCGGCGTCGATGCGCTGCCGCGCGGGCAGTGGGACGCCGGCGCCAGCCTAGGCCTGCACCGTCTGCAGGAGCTCAGGCTGATCATCCTGCCGCAGGCGTTCTCGATCACTAGGGCGCCGATCGTCGGCTTCCTGGTGCAGTTGATCAAATCGACGGCGCTGACCTCGATCATCGGCTTCGAGGAGCTGGTCAGAACCTCCAACGCCATCAACAACGCCACCTTCGAACCGTTCAAGGTCTACGGGCTGGTGGCGCTGATCTTCTTCGTCATGTGCTTTCCACTGACGCAATACGCCCGTACGCTCGAACAACGAGCGGCGGCCCACTGACGCCAGGCGGCGACAGTGCGTGAAGGGAACCTGCCGGAATAGAACGGCATCAACTGAGGAGAAACCAGATGAACAGACTGATCGGAAAATCCCTGACACGGCGCGGCGTGCTTGGTGCGGGCCTCGCTACAGCCGGCGTGCTCGCCATGCCGTCGATCCTGCGCGCGCAGGACAAGTCGCTGAAGGTCGGCGTCTATGGCGGCTATTTCAAGAAATCCTTTGACGAGCACGTCTTCCCAGATTTCACCAAGGCCACCGGCATTGCAGTGGAATCGGTCGCCGAGCCGACCGGCGAAGCCTGGCTGGTGCAGCTCGAACAGGCGTCCAAGGCAGGCCAGGCGCCGGCCGACCTTTCGATGATGTCGCAGACCTCGACGCTGAAGGGCCAGTCGACCGAATTATGGACGCCGCTCGATACGTCGAAGTTCAAGCACTACAACGACCTCTTGCCGCGCTTCGTCAACAAATATCCGGATGGCCGGGTCGCCGGCATCGGCGCCGTCGCCTGGTGGATCACGCTGGTCTCCAACACCGATGTCTACAAGGATGCGCCGACCTCATGGGAGACGCTGTGGGACAAGGCCAATGAGGACAAGCTTGGCCTCCTGGCGCTTGCCTCGAACTCGTTCCTGCTCGAAGTGACAGCCAAGACCTTCATGGGCGGCACCAATGCGCTCGACACCGAGGACGGACTGAACAAGGCGTTCGAAAAGCTCGCCGAGCTCAAGCCGAATGTCCGGCTGTGGTATCGCGACGAGGCGCAGTTCGAGCAGGCGCTGAAGTCGGGCGAGATCCCGATGGGCCAGTATTATCACGACGTCACCGGCCTCGCGGTCGCCGACGGCTTCCATGTCCGCTCGACCTTCCCGAAGGAAGGCGGCATCCAGGATTCCGGCAATTGGGTGCTGTCGCGCGCCTCGACCAAGGTCGACGAGGCGCATGCCTTCATCGACTATATGAGCCAGCCGTCGATGCAGGGCCTGATGTCGCGCAAGGTCGGCACCACGCCGACGCTGAAGAAAGAGGTGCTCGACCTCAAGCCGGAAGAGTTCGCCGCGGTGTCGTCGGATATCGACCCGATCATCCCGCGCTACGACCTCTATACGTCGAAGGCCGACTGGATCAACCAGAAGTGGACCGAGCTGATCGTCGGCTGAGCCGTTCGATCCGTCTGAACCACAGCGGCCGCCGGGATAGTCCGGCGGCCCCTTAGCAAACCCTCCAAGGGATGAGCATGTCCGGACTAGACATCAACGCCGTCACCAAAAAATTCGGCAACTTCGCCGCCGTCGACAATGTCCAGCTCAACGTGCCGCATGGCACGTTCGTGTGTCTGCTCGGCCCGTCGGGCTGCGGCAAGACCACGCTGCTGCGCATGATTGCCGGACTTGAGGAGCCGACCAGCGGCGCCATCGTGCTCGACGGCGAGGACATCACGCCTTTGCCGACGCACAAGCGCAATCTCGGCATGGTGTTCCAGTCGCTGGCGCTGTTTCCGCATCTCTCCGTCGGCGACAACATCGCCTATGCGCTGCGCATTCGCGGCGCCTCGAAGGAGGAGCAGAAGAAACGCGTCGACGAGTTGCTGGGCCTCATCCATCTGACCGGCTTTGCCGACCGTCCGGTGGCCAAACTGTCGGGCGGTCAGCGCCAGCGCGTGGCAATTGCGCGGGCCTTGGCGCTGTCGCCGAAACTGTTCCTGCTCGACGAGCCGCTGTCGGCGCTCGACGCCAAATTGCGCGAGGCCATGCAGGTGGAACTGCGCCAGTTGCAGCAGCGGTTGGGCATCACCACCATCGTCGTCACCCACGACCAGCGCGAAGCCATGACCATGGCCGACCTGGTCGTCGTCATGGGCCACGGCAGAATCCTGCAGGCGGCGCCGCCGATCGAGATCTACCGCAAGCCGGCCGACGCCTTCGTCGCCGACTTCATCGGCATCACCAATCTGCTGCCGGCCGAGATCGACAGCACCGGGCGTACCACCATTCTGGGCACAGCCATTCCAGGTCTTGCCATGCCGGCGGGTCAGACCAAAGCGTCTGTTTCGGTCCGCCCGGAGGACGTGCATCTGGGCAGCCCCGGCGGCTCGGCCATTACCGGAGAGGTGAGCTTCGTTCGCGATCTCGGCGGCACCATCGAGACCTTCGTCGACGTCGGCGGCACCAGCATCATTGCCGTGACCACGCCGCGCGAACGGCATGACGTGCCGGTCGGCGCCCAGGTCGGCGTAACGCTGCCGCCCGGCAGCTGCGTGGTGCTCGGCGCATGAGACGCGAGGCTCCGAAGTCGCTAGCCGACTACACGCCGCTGTTCTTTCCGGCGCTGATGCTGATCGTCTTCTTCGTCGTGCCGTTCTCGACGATGATCGCGGTGAGCTTCTTCAAGCGCAATCCGTCCGGTTTCTACACGCCGGATTTCGTGTTCGACAATTACGCCCGCTTCCTGTCGGTATTCTTCGGCGGCGTGCTCGGCTTTTCACTGATGCTGGCGGTGCTGGTCGCCGTCTGCTGCGTGGCCATCGCCTTCCCCTTCACCTACCTCCTGACCCGCCGGCCGCGCCGCGTGCAGACGCTATGGCTGGTCGGCCTGTTGTCGGTGCTGTCGCTGTCGGAAGTCATTATCGGCTTTGCCTGGTCGACGCTGTTTTCGCGCACGGCGGGCATCACCAATCTGTTCGTGGCGATCGGGCTGATGGACAAGCCGGTGGCGCTGCTGCCGACCTTTGGCGCGGTGCTGACCGGCATGGTCTACCAGGCGCTGCCCTATACGATCCTGGTGCTTTACCCCGCTTTGGTCCGCCTCGATCCGACTCTGTTAGAGGCCGCGCGCACGCTCGGCGCCTCGCCTATCCGGGCCTTCTTCAACGTCGTCGCGCCGGCGCTGCGCAACACCATCGTGGCGACGCTGATCATGGTCTTCGTCTTTGCGCTCGGCTCCTATCTGCTACCGCAGATTCTGGGACGGCCGCAGCACTGGACGCTGTCGGTGTTGATCACCGACCAGGCGATCTACCAGTCCAACATGCCGTTCGCGGCCGCAATGGCGGTGTTCCTGGTGCTGATCTCGCTGGCGCTGGTCGGACTGACGCTGCTCGTCGGACGCCGGGAGAACGCCCTATGACCGCGACCTTGCTGCGCCGTGTCTATTTCACCATCGTCGCTTTGTTCCTGGCGGCGCCGCTGATCGTCGTCGCCGGCGTGTCGGTGAATTCGCGGCAGGAGCTCTCCTTCCCGCCGGTCGGCTTCTCGCTCGCCTGGTACGCCCAGATCTTCACCGATCCGGAATGGCGCCTGGCGCTGATCCATTCGGTGACGCTGGCCGTCTGCTCGGCGGCGATTGCCGTGGCGGTGGCGCTGCCGCTGGCCTGGTTCCTGTGGCGGCGCATCGCGCCCTGGGCAAACATCTTTCAGGTGCTGGGGCTTGCCCCCTTCATCCTGCCGCCGGTCATCACAGCGCTCGGCTTCCTCTCCTTCTGGGCGACGGTCGGGCTGTTCGGCCAGTTCTTCACCGCCATCATCAGCCACGCCATCTTCTTCGTGACGCTGCCGCTGGTGACGCTGTCGCTGGGCTTTGCCTCGATCGACCGCTCGCTGGTAGAGGCCGCCGCCACCATGGGCGCCGACGACCGCACAGTGCTGAAAACCGTGGTGCTGCCGTTGATCCTGCCCTACCTCGTCTCGGGCTACGCCTTCGCCTTCGTCTTGTCGCTCAACGAATACATCGTCGCCTACATGACGATCGGCTTCACCACCGAGACGCTGCCCATCAAGATCTTCAACGCGCTGCGCTATGGCTACACGCCGACCATGGCTTCGGTGTCGGTGTTCTTCGTCGCGGTGGCGGCACTGGTGTTCGGCTCGATCGCCAGGTTCGGCGATATTCGCAGATTGCTCGGCGCGATGTCGTCCGACGGGAGCTGAGCGCAATCATTTGTAACAGCACCCCTCGATCGCGTCGCCTGTACGGGCCGTCCCGGCCCAGGCCTGCTTGATCTTCAGCGATATGGCTGGTGCGGCGAAGCCGGTGTGCACCAGCCATTTCGCAAGTCTAGCACATGGTGCGGCACCGCCGTCATGCTGCCCCTTTCCAGCGCAGGAGGCGCATGGCATTGGCCGTCACCAGCACGGTCGCGCCGGTATCGGCCATGATCGCCGGCCACAGGCCGGTGATTCCCAAGACCGTGGTCACGAGGAAGACGGCCTTGAGGCCGAGGGCCATGGCTATGTTCTGTTTGATGTTGGCCATGGTCGCCTTCGACAGCGCAATCATCGCGGCAACGTCGCCGACACGGCCATGCAGCACCGCTGCATCAGCGGTTTCGAGAGCCACGTCAGTGCCGCCGCCCATCGCAATACCAACATCGGCGGCCGCAAGGGCTGGCGCGTCATTGATGCCATCGCCGACCTTGGCCACAATGAGGCCGTCTCCCTTCAGCTCTCCGACAATACGCTGCTTGTCTTCTGGCAGTAGCGCGGCGCGGACCTCGATGCCGAGTTGCTTGCCGATCGCGGCAGCTGTCCGCTTGTTGTCGCCCGTCAGCATGATGGTCTTAATGCCGGAATCCGTCAGCGCCTTGAGACCAGCGAAAGCGTCCGGGCGCGGTTCATCACGCATTGCAATGGCGCCCGCCACCTTGTTGTCGACGAGGACGACCGAAACGGTTTTGCCTTCGTCATTGAGCGCGGCGATTTGAGACTTTTGAACCTCAGTGAGCTTCGCCGTATCCTCGGCCGCCTGTGGCGATGCAAGGAAAACTTCGGTGCCTTCCACGTTCGCCTTGACCCCCTTGCCACCTAGAGCCTGCGCTTTGGACGCGGCCGGAGCCTGAACCTTGTCTGCAGACGCCTTTGCGAGGACGGCGATGGCAAGCGGATGGCTTGAGCCGGTCTCCAAGGCGGCAGCAAGACGCAGCACTTCGGCCTCCGATTTTCCGAAAGAAACCACGTCGGTGACCTGGGGCTTGCCCAGCGTGAGCGTGCCGGTCTTGTCAAGCGCCACGGCGGTGACCTTGCCGAGAGCCTCGAGGACCGCCCCGCCCTTCATCAGTAGGCCGCGCTTGGCGCCAGCCGAGAGCGACGCGGCGATTGCCGCCGGGACCGAGATGACCAGGGCACAGGGGCAGCCGATGAGCAACAGGGCGAGGCCTTTGTAGATCCATTCGTTCCAGTTGCCGCCGAAAACGAGAGGTGGAACCACGGCCACCATCGCGGCCACGCCGACCACAGCAGGCGTGTACCAGCGCGAGAAGCGGTCGACGAACCGCTCAGTTGGCGCCTTGCTCTCCTGGGCTTCCTCGACCAGCTTGACGACGCGCGCGATGGTGTTATCGGAGGCAACGGCGGTGACCTTGATGCGCAAAACAGCGTCGCCATTGATGGTGCCGGCGAAAACCTTGTCGCCGACGCATTTGCGCACCGGCACGCTCTCGCCTGACACCGGGGATTCGTCGATCGCGCTCTCACCCTCGGTGATCTCGCCATCGGCGGGAATCCGGTCACCCGGCCGCACCATGATCATGGCGCCTACTTCAAGGCTTTCGGCCGGCACCTCGCGCGTCTTGCCGCCCTTTTCAATGAAGGCCGTTTTCGGGACCAGCGTGGTCAGCGCTTGAATGCTCGAGCGCGCCTTTCCGGCGGCAACGCCCTCGAGAAGCTCACCGACAAGGAACAGGAAGACCACAGTGGCAGCTTCCTGGCCGGCGCCGATAATGACCGCACCGACGGCCGCTATGGTCATGAGCATTTCGATGGTGAAGGGAATGCCTGCGACGGCGGCCATGACGGCCCGTTTGGCGATAGGCACCAGGCCAACCAGCATGGCCGCGATAAAGACCCACACCCCGGACGCCGGCCACACATAGTGAATGGCAAACGCAAGGACCAGCGCCGCGCCGCTGGCGATCGTCAGGCGACCCTTGGGACTCTTCCACCACGGCCCCGAGGTTGGCGCGCGGTCGTGCCCGTGAAGGCCCTCTATTCCCTCCTCGCGGTCATCTTGACTTTCGCTGACCTGATCGTGGCTGGCGTGAGCATGGCCCGCATGGTAGTCGCCCGCATCGTCGTGGTCATTGTGATGGTGCTCTGCCCCGTCCAGCCCGACCTTTCCCTTTACCTTGAGTTCGGCAACCGTGTAGCCGAGGCCAGTCACCTTCTTTTCAAGTTCGGCGAGGTCACTCTCGGGCGTGTGCCTGACCGTCATGGTGCCGGCGGTGACGGACACGCTGACATCTTCGACGCCAGGGATGCGACGTACCGCCTTATCGATTTTGGTGGCGCAACCGGCACAATCCATGCCTTCGACGCGATAACGGGTTTGTGCTTGAAGCGCGGTCATAACATTCCTCTTGTATCGTTTGACTGCGACGCTACATCCTCTAGCGACTAGAGGAGCAAGCGAAATATGCTGAATGGGGTGACCATTGGCGAAGCCGCCCGCCAAAGCGGCGTGAAAGTACCGACCATTCGCTATTACGAGCAGATAGGGTTGCTTGCCGCGCCAGCGCGAAGTGACGGCAACCGCCGTCAATATGAAGGTGGCGACTTGCGCCGGTTAGCGTTTATTCGCCATTCCCGCGAACTGGGCTTCGATATCGAAGCGATCCGCACTCTACTTGATTTGCAGGATAACCCTTTACAGCCTTGTGCAACGGCTGACGCCATTGCCCAAGCACGGCTCGCCGACGTTGCGCAGCGTATCCGCAGCTTGAAAGCCTTGCAGGCCGAGCTCGAGCTGATGGTTGAAGGCTGCCGCCATGGTAGAGTCGGCGAATGCCGGGTGATCGAGGTTTTGGCCGACCATGATCAATGTCGACACGAGCACAAATGTTTGCGTATTTAAGTGCTCCATGTGGCCACCTTGGTCTCCATTTCCAACAATGGGAAGACCTCGATTGCGACTGACGCAATTTCAGGAGTTCCGCCGTTGAAGTACTCTGCCAGGGGCGTTTTCGCATGGTCCGCTATTTAACCTGCGCGTCGCAAGCCGACCGGCAGCTTTCGGCCCAAAGCGATACCAGACATCTGCTCTGCAGTGACTGCTTCGGGCAGTTGGCGGACCGCTTGGTTCGCCGTCAATGCCTGAAGACGAGCGGCGGTGCGATGCGGTCCCGCCGCAGCCAGCGCGCGAGCAGCAGCACCGCCACCACGGCCAGACCCGACGCCAGGCCGATCCAGATGCCCACGCCGTGCAGGCCGAAATGGAAGGCGAGCAGCACGCCGAGCGGCAGGCCGATGCCCCAATAGCCGATGGCGGCATAGATCATCGGCAGCTTGGTGTCGTGCAGGCCGCGCAGCATGCCGGCGGCAACGGCCTGCGCGCCGTCGAAGATCTGAAACAGCGCGGCAAAGGCCAGGAACGACACGGCCAGCGCGATCACCCTGGCGTTCGCCGGATCGGTCATGTCGATGAAGGCGCTGATCAACAGATGCGGCCACAGCACCATCACCAGCGCCATCAGCGCCATGGACGAGACGCCGATGACGAAGGCGGTCCAGCCGGCGCGCGAAACGCCTGCCGGATTGCCTGCGCCATGGGCCAGCCCGACGCGCACGGTGACGGCCTGGTTGAGGCCGAGCGGCACCATGAAGGAGATCGAGGCGATCTGGATTGCGATGGCGTGCGCGGCCAGCGAGTCCGCATCGATCAGGCCCATCAGCAGGGCTGCCGCGTTGAAGATCGTCACCTCGAAGGCGAGGATGCCGGCGATCGGCATGCCGAGCCGCAGCAGACCCTTGAAACGCGGCCAGTCGGAGCGCCAAAAGCGGCCGAACAGGCGGTAGCGGCGGAACTTCTTCTCCAGCATCACCACGGCTGCCAGGCCGCAGAACATCAGCGTGCTCGACAGCGTGGTCGCCAGCCCCGAACCGGCAATGCCCATCGAGGTGACGCCGAGATTGCCGAACATGAACACCCAGTTGAAGAAGGCGTTGCAGGCGACGGCGACGAAGACGATGATCAGCGCCCAGCCCGGCCGCTCCAGCGCCGAGATGAAGGAACGCAGCACGATATAGCCGTAGAAAGGCAGCACCGCCCATTCCAACCAGCGCAGATAGATGCCGGCCTGATGCGCCAATGCCGGCTCTTGGCCCATGGCAAGCAGAATGGCCTCGCCATGCCACAACACGACCCAGATCGGGATCGAGATCAGGATCGCCAGCCACAGGCCTTGGCGCACGGTGCGGCGCAAATCGCGCACCGAATAGCGCCGGCGGCCAAGCTCGGTGGCGATCATCGGCGAGGTCGCCAGCATCAGGCCGAGGCCGAAGATCAGCGGCATGAAATAGAGGTTGGCGCCGAGCGCGCCGCTGGCCAGCGTATCGGCGCCCAGACGACCCATCATCATGACGTCTGTGGCGGTCATCGCGGTCTGGCCGAGATTGGTGAGCACCATCGGCCAGGCCAGCGCCAGCGTCGCCCTGATTTCCTGACGCCAAAGATTTTCCGGCGCACGAGCGCCGGCTTCGATCGCAGACATTGTCCTGCTCTTTCCGGTTGCGGCGCGTCGGCAACGAGGCCGGAAGCCGCACTTCCAAACGGCAAAACCTTCGGTTTCGCGGCGTTTGCGTCGTTCTATTGGACGAAATGCGACATGAAGGCAAGGGACGACGGGCAGCCGGCGATTGAGCCAGAGGCGGGAACCATTCCTACCGACCGCCCTTGGATCAACCGATGCTTTCGCCGCCGTCGATCACCAGCGCCTGGCCGGTCATGAAGGATGAGCGGTCGGAGACGAGGAACAGGATCGCTTCGGCGATCTCTTCGGCGCTCGCCCAGCGCCCCATCGGAATCCTGGTGCGGACATAGGTTTCGATCGCCTCGCGCCCGCCCATCTGGGCGATGAACGGCTCGTTGAAAGGCGTGTCGACCCAGCCCGGGCAGAGCGCGTTGACGCGCACATTGTGCCGGGCATAGTCGAGCGACATCTGCCTGGTCATCGCCACCACCGCATGTTTCGACGTCGCGTAGGCGATCATCTCGCGGTCGTAGAACACGCCGGAATTCGAGGCCGTGTTGAGGATGACGCCGCCGCCTTGCGCGACCATCGCCGGCATGGCCAGCCGCGCGGACAGGAACTGCGCCCGTACATTGATGCGCCAGGACGCATCCATGCCATCGACCTCGACCTCGGTCAGCGTGCCGCCGACCTGGATGCCGGCGTGATTGTGCAGGATGTCGATGCGGCCATACTTGCCGAGCGTGCCGGTGATGAGCTGTCCGACCGCCGCGTCGTCAGAGACGTCGGTGACAATCGCCTCGGCCTGCCCGCCCACTGCCCGGATGTCCGCCGCTGTCGTCTCGCCGCTGGCCTTATCCCAGTCGGCGATGACCACCACAGCGCCTTCCCTGGCCATGATCATGGCGCCGGCGCGGCCGATGCCGGAACCGGCGCCCGTCACCACGGCGATGCGGTCTCTAAGGATCATGAATTTGTCTTTCAGCTGGATGGCTTGTTCAGTTTGACGGCTGGCGCTGGCGCAGTTGCCATTGGGCAAGCACCACCAGAAGAACCGAGGCGACGAGCACGATGGTGGCGATGGCGTTGATTTCCGGCGTCACGCCGCGCCGGATCGAGGCGAAGACATAGATCGGCAGCGTCGTCTGCGCGCCGGCGACGAAGAAGGCGACGATGAAATCGTCGAAGGAGAAGGTGAAGGCGAGCAGGAAGCCGGCGATCATCGCCGGCATGATCTGCGGCAGCACGATCGAGCGAAACGTCGTCAGCGGCGTGGCGTAGAGATCGCTCGAGGCCTCGACCAGGTTGCGGTCGAGGCTGGCGAGACGCGTGCCGACAATCATCGTTACCAGCGCCATCGAAAACAGGCCATGCGCGGCGATGATCGATCCATAGCCGAGCGACAGGCGTGGCGGCTGGTCGTTTGGCCAGATCGAGGCGAGGAACGGGTTGAGCACGCCAAACAACTGGACCAGCGCGACGAGCGTCGAGATGCCGATGACGACGCCGGGAACGACGATCGCGGCACCCATCAGCGCGTCGAAGACGGCGCGGGTTCTGAGCCCCACCCGCGCCAGGCCGAGTGCCGCCGCCGTGCCGCACACCGCCGCCAGAAGGGCGCTGGTGGTGGCGATGAACAGGCTGTTCTTCAACGCCTCGACCAGGAACGGGTTCGACAGCGCCGTGCCGTACCACTGCACCGAAAAGCCGGTGAACTCGCTGGCATGGCGGCCGGCGTTGAAGGAAAACAGCACGACCAGCGCGATCGGCAGATAGAGAAAGGCGAAGACGGCGGTGACGAAGGCGCGCATCAGATCAGATCCACCCTGCGGGCGCCCGACACCCGTGTCGAGATACGGTTTGCCGCGATCAGCACCACCACCGAAACCGCCACCAGCGTGATGGCGATGGCCGATCCGAACGGCCAGTTGCGCGACTGCAGGAACAGGTCGACCAGCGCATTGCCTATGAAGAACACCTTGCCGCCGCCAAGCAGCGTCGGGATCAGGTATTCGCCAAGCAGCAGGATCATGACCAGTGAGAAGCCGGTCATGACGCCCGGCAGCGACAGCTTCAGCGTCACCCCCAGAAAGGTTGAGAGCGGGGTCGCGCCGAGATCGGCGGAGGCTTCCAGCAGCCTTCGGTCGAGCCGCTCGAGACTGACATAGATCGGCAGGATCATCAGCGGCAGATAGCCATAGACGATGCCGAGCAGCACGGCGCCCGGCGTGTTGATCAGCCTGACATCCTCGATACCGACAAAGGCCAGCAGCGCGGGAATGCCGCGTCCGCCCAGAATGTACATCCAGGCATAGGTACGCATCAAAAGGCTGGTCCAGAACGGAATGACGACGAGCGCAAGCAGGATCAGCCGCCAGCGTTGCGGCGCCTTCAGGGCAAGGTAGTAGGCGACGGGGTAGGCGACGAGCAGGCAGGCAAGCGCGCCCACCGGCGCCAGCATCATCGTGTTCCAGAAGGCAGTCGCCCGCGCCGGGAGGTTGGCATATTGCGCCAGCGTGAAGGCGGCCTGGTAGCCGCCCTCCGGCGCCCGCTCGCCGACGCTGAACACGGCAATGGCGACGAACGGCAACACCAGAAACACCACCAGCCACGCTGTAGCCGGAGCGAGCAGCAGCGCTGTCAGGATGTTATACCGAAATCTGTTGCCGTGCATGGAAACCGCCCCGATGCCGGCGGACATAGGCCCACCGGTTTCCGTTTGCGTCAGGCCGGCCTCAAGCCGACTTGAAGCGCGCCATCAGCTCGGCGCGGCCGGGATCGGTCAACGTCGCCGCCGCACCGAATTCCAGCGGTGTCAACAGGTCGGCCGCCGGATAGAGGATCGGATTGTCCAGCACTTCCTTGGGCAGCAGCTTGTTGACGCGTGCGTCGGTCGACGGCGCGCCGTTGGCCAGATGCTCCTTCACAGCAACCTCCGGGGTCATCAGATAATTGAGCAAGGCATAGCCGGCCGGCTTGTTCGGCGCGTCCTTCGGGATGGCGTAGAAATCGGTCCAGATTTCGCCGCCCTCCTTGCCCAAGACATAGGCGATCTCTGGAATATCGCGATGCAGCTGTGCGCCATCATTCGTCCAGCACATGGTCATCCAGGCGTCGCCCGCCCGCATGCCCGGCTGGTAGTCCGAAGAGACCGCGAACAGATGCGGCTTGACCTTGAGCAGCAGTTCCTCGGCCTTGGCGAGTTCGTCCTGCTTCAGCGAGTTGAAGGAATAGCCGTAATATTTTAGCGCGTTGCCGATGGTGGTCAGCTGGTAATCATGCACCATGGTGCGGCCATCACCCTCAGCCATGGCGACGTCCCAGAATTCCTTCCAGCTGGTCATCGGCTTGGCCAGCTTCTTGGTGTTGACGGCAAAGCCCGTGGTGCCCCAGTTCTTCGGCACCGCGTAGGTCGTGCCGTCGATCGTGCCTTCCGAGGTGAAGCGCGGGTCCTCCTGGGAGCCGTCGAAATTCGGCAGCTTGGCCATGTCGAGCGGATCGATGATGCCGAGTTTCTTGTAGGTCGAGATCGTGTAGTTGGTCGGCACGAACAGGCTCCAGCCCGAGGCGCCGGCCTGCAGCTTGGCAAGCATCTCCTCATTGGAGCCGAAGACGTTGACCTCGACGGCGACGCCGGTGTCCTTCTTGAAATTCTCGAAGGTCTGCGGGTCGTGATAGTTCGGCCAGGTGGCGATCGACATGCGGTCGCCGAGGTTTTCGGCGGCGAAGGCCGGCGTCGGCATGATGCCGAGCTCGCGCGCCATCACCGCGGTCGCGATGCCAAGGCCGGTGAGGCCGAGGAAGTCGCGGCGGCCGATCGAGCCGCGCTTCAGGCGCATCAGCTGGTCGACGAAGTTCTCAGGGCTTATCGGCAGTCCGTCACGATATGATTTCGACATTTTTTGCTACCCTCTGGTTGGTCCCGTTGTTCTTGGTCTCCGGAAACGCCAGCGGCGTCCCGGAGGCAAAGCCGATGGCGACGGGTTCACCCGGCTTGAAGAGATTGCCGTGGCCGATCACATGGTCGGCCTTGGCCAGCAGCGTTCCGATGCCCTGCACCTCGACGGCGTATTCCGCCGTCGAGCCCAAGAAGATCCGGTTGCGCACGATGCCCTTGAAAGGGCTGCCTTTGGTGGCGCCGAGGCTTAGCGATTCAGGACGCAGGCTGACAGAAACGGTCTCGCCCTGCTGCAAGGCGGTTCGTTTGCGCGCGGCAATGACGGTTCCGTCCGCCAGCGCCACATTGACAAGATCGCCTGTATGCCCGGCAACCTTGCCGCTCAACAGATTGGTCTTTCCGACGAAGTCGGCGACGAACGGGTCGGCCGGCTCGTCATAGATCTCGCTCGGCTGGCCGAGCTGGACGATACGGCCGCCATTCATGACGCAGACGAAATCGCTCATCGACAGCGCTTCCTCCTGGTCGTGGGTGACCAGCACGAAGGTGATGCCGATCTCGCGCTGCAGGTTCTGCAATTCGATCTGCATGTCGGTGCGCAGTTTCTTGTCGAGGGCCGCCAGCGGCTCATCGAGCAACAGCACCGCCGGCTTGTTGACCAGTGCGCGCGCCAGCGCGACGCGCTGCTGCTGGCCGCCGGAGAGTTCGTGGATCTTGCGGCGGCCATAGCCGGCGAGCCGCACCATTTCGAGCGCCTCGCCGGCGCGCCGGCCGATTTCCTGCGACGACAGGCGCGGCCGTGCCTGGCGCAGCCCGTAGGACACATTGGCTTCGACATCGAGATGCGGAAACAGCGCGTATTGCTGGAACACCATGTTGACCGGCCGACGATAGGGCGGCGTTCCGGCCATGTCCCGGCCACGGATGAACACCTGGCCTTCGCTCGGCTGCTCGAAGCCGCCGATCATGCGCAGGCATGTGGTCTTGCCGCAGCCGGACGGTCCGAGAAGGGCGACAAAGGCGGAGGGCGGCACAGCGAGATCGATGCCGCTGACGGCGGTCACAGCGCCATAGCGCTTGGTGACGCCGCGAAACTCGATGTCGGGCACTGCGGTCAAAGTGCTGGCTCCAGCAACAGGGCTATTCCAGGACGCTACCAGAGCCAATGGCGCCTAGTATATACCTCGCTGGTGGTATATCTGATCTATTTTCTCGTTTAAGGGGGTATAGATTGAGTGCGTCCCGCAGCGACGAATACAGCCGGCTCGCAGCCCTTGTCGCGGCGACACGGGAGACGAGCGGCGACCTGTTCGGCAAGGCAATGGTCGGCTGGTTGAGCCAGCATGTCGGCTTCGACCACTGCGTGATCTTCGGTTACCGCGGCGCTTCGCGGCCGCCGTTGCTGTTCGAAACCTTCTCGCCTGACGAGAGCCATGTCTTCGTCACGCTTTATCAGGAAGGGCCTTACCTGCTCGACCCGTTTCATCACGCGGCGGTGGAGCGCAAGGAGGGGTTCTGGCGCATGCGCGAACTGGCGCCCGACCGCTTCTATGCCAGCGAGTATTTTCGCACCTACTACAGTCAGACAAGGCTCGCCGAGGAGGTCGGCTTCTTCGTGCCGCTGCCCGGCAAGGATGCGCTGGTGCTGTCGCTGATGCGATTGCACGCCTCGGGTCCCTTCGGCACCGCCGATGCCAGGCTGCTGCGCGACATGGCGCCGGCGGTCATCAACTTCGCCCGGTTGCGCTGGCCCGCACTTGCGGCCGAGGAGCAGGACGAAGCGGAGCAGGGCGAGACGATCGCCGCCGTCAACGAGTTCGACCGCGCCCACATTTGGGAAAGCCTGTCGCTGACCCCGCGCGAAAAGCATGTCGTCGATCTGGTGCTGCAGGGGCATTCCACCGAGTCGATCGCGAGAGCCATGCGCATCGTGCCGGGAACGGTGAAGGTTCATCGCCGCAACATCCACCGCAAACTCGGCATCAAATCCCAGGCCGGGCTGTTCGCCCGCTTCATCGAGATCATCGAGAGCCGGCGTTGAAATCGCTGAGGCAGACATCGTTCACTTGCGGGCGACAGACTGCTACGGATTACCCGAAACCAGTCGCTTCCTCATACGCCCCGGAGAGCAGACGATGGCATTCAGGCGCAGAAAGAACACGGCCGCGATCCCTCGCACGGTGCCCGCTTTCGAGCACATCGTCACCGAGGCGAGCGACAGTTTCCTGTGGCGGCTCGACGACTATCCCTGGGAGCGCAATGTCTGGAATTTTCATCCGGAATACGAGATCCATCTCCTGAGGAAGTCTTCCGGGGTCGCGCTGGTCGGCGATCACATCGGCGAATTCGGGCCGGGCTACCTGAGCATCGTCGGCGGCGGGCTGCCGCATGACTGGGTGACATCGGTGCAACCCGGCGAGCTGATCGAAGGACGCGACATCGTGCTGCAATTCGATCCGCAGCGGCTGCGCGGCTCGGCGGGACTGCTGCCGGAGCTGCGCGAACTAGAACCGTTCCTGGAGCGATCGCTGCGCGGCATCGTCTTCCATGGCCGCGCCGCGCTCGACGGCGCTGCGCTGATGGAAAGGATGGGCACCGTGCACGGGCTCGTCCGGTTTTGCCTCTTCCTCGAACTGGTCGATCTGCTGGCCAGGACAGACGAATACGAGCTTTTGTCCTCGCCGGATTTCTCACCCGCGCTCGACGCAACCTCGCTGGACATCATCCAGCGCACGCTGACCTATCTCTTCCAGCACTTCGCCGAGGACCTGAAGCTGCCGGAGGCGGCGGAGCTGGCGGGGATGAGCGAAAGCACGTTTTCGCGCTTCTTCCAGAAAAACACCGGCAACAGTTTCAGCGACCACATCGCCAAGCTCCGGCTCTGGCAAGCCTGCAAGCTGCTGGCGGACACCGATATTCCGATCACCGACATCTGCTTCCAGGTCGGCTACATGAACATCTCCAACTTCAACCGCGCCTTCCTGCGCAAGCACCGGATGACGCCGTCATCCTACCGCAAGCTGTCGAAGCAGCGGATGACGATGCGCGCCTGAAAACCGGCCTTCCTCACTCCATCGGTACTCATGTGACAGAGGCCGTGCAGGCGAGCCGGATTTTGCAGCGCACAATGCATAAAAGTACAGGTCTGCTGCAACGGGGCTTCTAGCGCGGCCTTTAGCAACTCCTCATTTTGGCGATGGGTGGCTTGTCGCTCGGGCGATGGCGAGGATCGCGCAACCGAAGACTTCCGCTTCCTGCGACTGTTCCTGGAGGAGAAAATCAATGAAACCAATTCGGCTCGCTGCGAGCATAAGCGCAGCTTTCATGCTTACCACGACCCTCTCGACCATGGCGCTGGCGGCGCCGGTCTGCTCGGCACCGGTCAAGGTGCTGGCGCAACCGCGTGACGGGCTGACGCTGCTGGAGGCGTCCAAGGACGAGTTCCAGAAACTGGCCGGCGCCAGCTTCCAGATCGACTATCTCAACGAGAACGACCGCCGGGCAAAGTCGCGCGCCGATGCGTCCACGGTCGGCAACTACAACGTCTACTATGTCGACGAAGCCAATGTCGCGCTGTTCGCCTCGTCGAAATGGATCGTGCCGCTCACCGACTATTACCCGGCTGACTACGACTACGCCGATTTCGACCCGGGCCGGCAGAAGGTCGCCACCTATGACGGCAAGGTGTGGTTCGCGCCGCTGACCGGCGGCGGCGACCTTATGGTCTACCGCAAGGACATTCTGGAAGCCGCCGGCATCCAGCCGCCGAAGACGCTGGACGAGTTGATCGCCGACGTGCCGAAGCTGACCGATCCCGACAAGGGCATGTACGGCATCGCGCTGCGCGGCGCGCGTGGCTCGGGCGCCAATGTCTGGCGCTGGATGCCGTTCTTCAAGGCCTATGGCGGAAAATGGTTCGACGGTGACAAGCCGGCTTTCAACTCCGAGGCCGCGGTCAAAGCGACCGAGACCTATCTTAAACTGTTCAAGGATTCAGCGCCCGGCACGCAGACCGGCAGCTGGGATGAATCGACCGGCGCCTTCCTGTCGGGCCAGGTTGCCATCTTGGTCGAATCGACGCCGCTGTCGGGCATGGCGGTCGACCCGAAGACCTCGCAAGTGGTCGGCAAGATCGGCTTCCTGCCGCCGCCCTCGCCACTGACCGGCGGCGGCTACGGCCACGGCCTCGCCATCGCCGCCAAGGCCAATGCCGATGACGCCGCGAAGCAATGCGCCGGCCTGTTCATCGCCTGGGCGACGTCGAAGGAGAACGAGAAGCGCCGGCTCGACGCGCACCAATTCGGCGAGCTCAACCGCACCAGCGTGCTGTCCAGCAAGGAGTTCGCCGACATCTATGGCGCCGATCTCGGCCAGGCGCTTGCCGATACCGGCAAGGTGACGGCGGTGAACTTCTGGCAGGATCCGCGCTGGCCGGATCTCGGCGACCGCTGGGGCATCATCCTGGAAGAGCTGGTCACCGGCACGCGCACCGACGTCAAGGGCGGCCTCGACGAACTCGAGGCCTACGCCAACGAGCTGGTGAAGAAGAAGTAATCCTCCCGCCCGCGGCGCGCGGTCCACGGCATTCGACCGGATGCCGGGACCTGTGCGCCGCGGGTCTCTCCAAAAAGGCACAGCCCGAGGATAGGCAATGCGCCGACGCTCTTCCCTGCCCGTGACGTTTCTGGTTCCGACGCTCGCCATTCTTCTGGTGCTGTCGATGGTGCCGACGCTCTACGCCGTCGTCATTGCGCTGCAGAACCGCGAGCTGAGCTCGTCGGACTATTCCTGGGTCTGGCTGTCGAACTTCATCGACCTGTTCGCCGACCGGCGTTTCCTCAACGCGGTCTGGGTTTCGGTGAAGTGGGAAATCGTCACCGTGGTGGCGACGATGATGGTGGCGATCGGGCTCGGCGTGCTGATGTTCGAAGTAGCGTCGCCGCGGCTGCGCAACATCTACTGCCTGCTGTTCATCATCCCGGTGCTGTTGCCGCGTGTCTCGGCGGCCTTCGTGTGGAAGTTTGCCTATCATCCGCTCTACGGCATCGCCACCTATCCCTACAGGCTGATCACCGGCGGGCTGATCTTCGACCCGCTGTCGAAGCCGTCGACGGCCCTGTTTGCCGTCGCCTCGGTCGATGTCTGGCAGTGGGGACTGTTCTTCGCGGTCATCGTGCTGAAGCTTCTGGAGACCTTGCCGCCGCAGCCGATCGAAGCGGCGCGGCTCGACCACGCCAAACGCTGGCAGATCCATGCCTATGTGACCTTGCCTATGCTGAAGGCGCCGCTGATCAGCCTGATGTTCGTAAAGATGATCGAATCGCTGCGCTCCTTCGACCTGATTTATGTGATGACGCGCGGCGGGCCGGGCGTGGCGACCGAGACGCTCGACATGTACGCCTTCTCGCAAGGCTTCATCGAATCCGGCAAGGTGTCCTATGCCTCGGCCATGGCGGTGCTGATGATGATCGCGACTGTCATCACCTTCACCATGCTGTGGAAGCGGGTGCAGGCATGAGGCCGTATCGCATGAGACCGGGCCGCCTCATCGGCAAGATCATCCTGGCCTTCGCCGGCTTCATGGCGGTGTTTCCGCTCGCCTGGACGGCGGTCAATTCGCTGAAGAACAATGTCGACATCATCACCCGCGTGCCGCGCCTGGTGTTTACCCCGACCTTCGACAATATCAGCTACATCATCGGCCGCGACAGCGTCATGACCGGTCTCTACAACTCGGTCATTTCCTGCGGCGTCGCCGTGCTGATCGGCGTCATGCTCGGCCTTCCGGCAGCCTATGCGGTGGCGCGCTATCCCAATCGCTTCGCTGGCGACATCCAGTTCTTCGTGTTGTCGCTGCGCTTCCTGCCCCCGGTGGCAGTCGCCATTCCGCTGATGGTGATCTGGCTGCAGATCGGGCTCTACGACACCTTGCCGGCGCTGATCGTCACCTATTCGCTGCTCACCATCTCGGTGATCATGTGGCTCGCCATTCCCGCCTTCCAGGCCGTGCCGAAGGAAATCGAGGAAGCCGCTTTCGTCGACGGCTACGGCGCTTACTCGGTGTTCTGGCGCATTGCGCTGCCGGTAGCGGCGCGCTCGCTGATCGGCGCCGTCGCCTTCAGCTTCGTGCTGGTGTGGAACGAATTCCTGATCGCGCTGATGCTGTCCAGTTCCAACGCCAAGACATTGCCGATCGTCGCTTCCGAACTTTCACAGCAAGGCATGAACGTGCCGTGGGGAATCCTCAACGCCTCGGTCGTGCTGTTGTCGCTACCGCCGCTGCTGTTCCTCGGCGTGCTCAGCGGCTTCCTGAATTCCGTTTTCCGGCAAAAAAAGACTTGATGCGAGGACTTACCTATGCGGGCACTGGTGCTTGAGAAAAAAGGCGAACTGTCGCTGCGCGAGATCGCGCTGCCGCTCGACGTCGGACCGGGCGATGTCAAGATCGCCATCCACACGGTCGGCGTCTGCGGCAGCGACGTGCACTATTACACCCATGGCGCGATCGGCAGCTATGTCGTGCGGGCCCCGATGGTGCTCGGCCACGAAGCCGCGGGAACGATCGTCGAGATCGGCGCCAATGTCGGCACGCTGAAGGTCGGCGACCGCGTCTGCATGGAGCCGGGCGTGCCGAACCTGTCGTCGCGCGCGACCAGGCTCGGCATCTACAATGTCGACCCTGACGTCTCCTTCTGGGCGACGCCGCCTGTGCATGGCGTGCTGGCGCCCTATGCCGTGCACCCGGCCGCCTTCACCTACAGACTGCCGGACAATGTCACCTTCGCCGAAGGCGCGATGGTCGAACCCTTTGCTATCGGCATGCAGGCGGCGAGCCGCGCCCGCATCGTGCCTGGCGACGTCGCCGTCGTCGTCGGCTGCGGCCCGATCGGCATCATGATCGCGCTGGCGGCGCTGGCCGGCGGCTGCTCGAAGGTGCTGATCTCCGATTTTTCCGCACCCAAGCTCGAGATTGCCGCACAATATCCCGGCATCGTGCCGGTCAATATAGGTGAGCAATCGCTGGTCGACGCAGTCTCCGCCGCGACCGACAATTGGGGCGCGGATATCGTGTTCGAGGCGAGCGGCAGCCCGAAGGCATTCGCCGACCTGTTCGATGTCGTGCGGCCGGGCGGCGCGGTGGTGCTGGTCGGACTGCCGGTCGAACCGGTCAGCCTCAACGTTCCGGCGGCGATCTCCAAGGAAGTGCGCATCGAGACGGTGTTCCGTTACGCCAACATCTTCGACCGCGCGCTGCAGCTGATCGCCTCGGGGAAGGTCGACCTCAAGCCGCTGATCACCGGCACTTATGATTTCTCCGACAGCATCAAGGCCTTCGAGCGGGCGGCGCAAGGCAAGCCGCAAGACGTCAAGCTGCAAATCCTGCTTACCGGCGAGAAGGGCTGACCATGTCCGCGATCGTTTGCTCCCATGTCGACAAGGCGTATGGGGCTACCACCGTCATCCGCGATCTCAATCTCTCGATCGAGGAGCATGAGTTCGTCGTGTTCCTAGGCCCATCCGGCTGCGGCAAGTCGACCTTGCTCAGGATGCTGGCCGGGCTGGAGGATATCAGCGGCGGCGAAGTGTCGATCGGCGGCAGAGTGGTCAACGATCTCGAGCCCGGCGAGCGCGGCATCGCCATGGTGTTCCAGAACTATGCGCTCTACCCGCATATGACGATCTTCGACAACATCGCCTTCGGACTCAAGCGGCAGAAGGTTTCGGCGGCCGAGATAAAGAAGCGGGTCCAAGCGGTGGCAGAGACGCTGGGCCTCGAGCCTTATCTCGCCCGCAAACCGACCGAGCTTTCCGGCGGACAGCAGCAGCGCGTGGCGATTGCGCGCGCCATGATCAAGACGCCGAAAGTGTTCCTGTTCGACGAGCCGCTGTCGAATCTCGACGCCAAACTTCGCAACCATATGCGGGTCGAAATCGCCCGCCTGCACCAGTCGCTGAAGACCACTACCGTCTATGTCACCCACGACCAGCTCGAAGCGATGACGCTGGCCGACCGGATCGTGCTGCTCAGGGATGGCGTCATCGAACAGATCGGCTCGCCGGCCGAGATCTATCGCCAGCCGGGCAATCTGTTCGTCGCCGGCTTCATCGGTACGCCGAACATGAATTTCATCGACGTGGCCGTCGGGCGGAAGGACGAACGCTGGACGCTGACAGGCGGCGGCTCGACCTTCTTCATAGAAGGCTCGGGCTTCGATCTGCGCGGCGTCCAGCTCGCCGTGCTTGGAATCCGACCGCCGGACCTGAAGACCGCCGGCGCTCAGAGCATCAATCTTCTGCAAGGCACCGCCGACCTCATCGAGTTCCACGGCAATGACGCGCTGGTGACGTTCGCCTGCGGCGGCAAGGAGGTCGGCGCATTGGTATCGGCCCGCGAATGCCCGGCGTTGCGCGCGCCTGTGCGCTACACATTCGAGGAGGAGAGCGTGCATCTGTTCGACGCGGCGACCGGCGCATCCTTGCGCCGGCGAGAGGAGGCCTAGATTTGGTACGCAATTCCGGACGGAAAACCGTTTCACACTTTCCTGGAATTGCTCTAGCCGATCGCGTCGAGCTCCTGCCGCTGGCGGTGCATTTCGAGGAAAATCTTGTAGTCGCGGTCGAAGCGGCCTGACGCGGCCGGGTTCGAGGTGCGCGCCCTGCCGCCTTGCTGCATGGCGACGCAAGCGGCATTCAGGTCCGGGAACAGACCGGCCGCGGTGGCGGCGACCATGCCGGTGCCGAGCAGAACGGCTTCGTCGGCCAGCGGCTCGATCACCGCGCAGCCGGTCGCGTCGGCATAAAGCTCCATCAGCAACGGGTTCTTGGTGTGGCCGCCGGTGACATGCAGCGTGTCGATGAGATAGCCGTTCTCGTTCAGCGCCTCCAGCACATGGCGCACGCCGAGTGCGATGCCGACGGCGGTGCGCCAATACAGCTTGCACAGACTGTCGAAGGAGGAATCCAGCGTCAGCCCGCTGACCACGCCGACGGCATGCGGGTCGGCAAGCGGCGAGCGGTTGCCGTGGAAATCCGGCAGTACATGCAACCTCGCCGCCAGCTTGTCGCCTTCGGTGCTGCGCAGTTCAGCGACGCGCCTGGCGATCTTGGCATGCATGGCCGCATCCGGCTCGCCGCCGGCGCCATGCCAGCGGATGATGTGGTCGAGCAAAGCCCCGGTAGCCGACTGGCCGCCTTCCGACAGCCAGAGCTTTGGCAGTGCGGCGCCATAGTATGGACCCCAGACGCCGGCGAAAGGCTGCGGGTCGGGCGACATCGCCATGACGCAGGACGAGGTGCCGGCGATCAATGCCAGATGGCGGCCGATATTCTGCTCGTCGCCAGCAAAGCCGCCGAGCACGCCAAGCGCGCCGGCATAGGCATCGATGACGCCGGCGCCGACCCGACAGTTTTCGCTCAAGCCCAACTCCGCCGCCGCCTCAGGGGTGAGCGTGCCGATGTCGGCGCCGACAGCACTTGCCTTCTCCGGCAGGTTGCCGTGTTCGAACAGATCGCCAAGCCCGACCCTGTCGAAGAAGTCACGGCGCCAGCCGGTGTCCTCATGCGCCAGATAGGTCCATTTGGCGGTCAGCGTGCATTGCGAGCGCGCCAGCGACCCGGTCGCCTTCCAGGTCAGGAAATCGGTGAGGTCGAACAGGTAGCCGGCTTCATGCCAAGTTCCCGGCAGATTGCGCTTCAGCCACATCAGCTTCGGCGTCGCCATTTCCGGCGACATGACGCCACCGATATAGTCGAGTACGGCGTGGCCGCTATCGGTGCATTCATCCGCCTCGGCGATGGCGCGATGGTCGAGCCAGACGATGGTGTCCCAGCGCCGTTCGCCCGTCACCGAGACGCTGAGCTGGCCGGCATTCCTGTCCAGCACCACCAGCGAGCAGGTGGCGTCGAACGACATGCCGACAATATCGTCGGCTAACACACCGGCCTTTTCGCGCGCGGCACGGACGGCAATGCACACAGCCGACCAGATATCCTGCGAATTGTGCTCGGCGTGATCGGCCTTCGGCTGGTTCATGACGATCGGATGCTCGGCGCGGCCGAGCAAGGTGCCTGACATGTCGAGAATGCCCGCACGGGCGCTCCCGGTGCCGACATCGACCGCGCAAACGAAGCTTTTCGTCAAGATGCTTTTACTCTCGCTTCCTAGAGCCGGATGATTTCAGGTCTGTTCGACCTGAAATCTGAATCCGTCTCTAAATCAAAGAAGTAGAGCATGATGCCGTCCGAAAACCGCTTCACACTTTTCGGCATCATGCTCTAGCCTGCAATCAGATCGGGCAATTGCAGCATGTCCGCGAATATAAAGTCCGGTTCACTCGACGCAAGCCGCGCTTTCAAGGCCGGGTTGCCGGCGTGCGAACCGCCGGTGAAAGCAAAGACGCGCATGCCGGCCGCACGCGCCGCCGCGATGCCGGCAGGGCTGTCCTCGATTACGATGCAATTACCGGGATGCGCGCCCATGGCGGCGGCGGCATGGAGAAAAAGATCCGGCGCCGGCTTGCCGCGCGCGACCATGGCAGCGCTGAACAGATGGGGCTCGAGCAGGCCGAGCAGGCCGGTAACGTCGAGCGCATAGCGAATGCGGTCGAGCGTGCCGGAGGAAGCGACGCAGCAGGGCACGCCCAGCCTCGGCAGGATGTCGCTGATGCCGGGAATCGGCTTCAGCTCCTCGCGGAATTTGCGCATCAGTTCGACGCGCATGTCGGTAAGATGCACGTCGGTGATGTCGATGGTGAAATCGCGAAGAAGTATCTCGCGCACGCTCTTCATGCTCTTGCCTAGGAAATGCTCGTAGGCGGTATCTTCGCTGACCGAGCCCCCGGCGGCAGAGATCATGCCGAGCAGAGCCGAAACCGACAGCGCCTCGCTGTCGACCAGCACGCCGTCACAGTCGAAGATGACCAGTTCGGGCGTCATTGCGGCTGGCGTCAGAGCTTGCCGGAGATGTAGCGCGTCAGCGTCGCGCGCGTGCCATTCGCCCACAAGACGTTGAGCGCATGGGCAAAGGCCTCGGCGAACGGCGCCGAGCGGCCGACGTGGCCATATATATCCTCCATCGCAAGCCAGGCACCGGGCTTGTCCTTCGCCGCCTTCGCGCTTGCCTGCAGCCGGTCCCAGCTCGGGTCGTTGGCCTCGATGACCGCGCCGCTGTCTGTGGTGCCGAAACAGTAGCGGCACCACAGCGCCGACTCGAGCGCCAGACCCGCGACGCCTTTGCCGGCCTTCAGCCGGTCGGCAATGGTCGGGATGATGAATTTCGGCTGCCGGTTGGAACCGTCGAGGCAAAGCCGGCGGATGGTGTCGCCGATCTTGGGGTTGGAAAAGCGGTGCTCGATGAGCTGATAATAATCCTCCAGCACGGTGTCCGGCACCGGCGGCACGGTCGGGATGATCTCGTCATGCTCGAGCTTGGCGAGGAAGCCGCGCACCAGCTGCTCCTGCATCGCCTCATGGACGAAATGGATGTCCATCAACCCTGCGGGATAAGCGATCGTGGCATGACCGCCATTGAGGATGCGGATCTTCATCAGCTCATAGGGCGCGACATCCCTCACGAATTGCACACCGACCTTTTCCAGCGGCGGGCGGCCGTCGGTGAAACGGTCTTCCAGCACCCATTGCTTGAACGGCTCGCAGAACACCGGCCAGTTGTCCTCGAGGCCGAACTCCGAGGCGAGAATGCCGCGCTCGCGATCCGAGGTGGCCGGGGTGATGCGGTCGACCATGCCGTTGGGAAAGGCGACATTGTCGCTGACCCAGTTTGCCAGATCCTCATCGATCAGGCGGGCGAGGCCGATGACGCCATCCGAGGTGACATGGCCGTTGTGAGGGATGTTGTCGCAGGACATGACGGTGAACGGCACGATGCCGTCGGCGCGGCGGCGCATCAGCCCGGCCAGGATGAGGCCGAACACCGTCTTCGGCGTCGTGCCGGCCTGTGCGTCGGCGACGATATCAGGATGGGTCGGGTTGAACTTGCCCGAGGCCGGATCGATGAAATACCCGCCTTCGGTGATGGTCAGCGAGACGATCTTGATCGCCGGATCGGCGAGCTGGTCGATGATCGCATCCGCATCGCCGGGCGTCAGGAAGTCGATCATGACGCCGGTGACGCGGGCGCTCATATGATCGGAATCCTGCTCGACCACTGTCGTCAGCCAGTCCTGCTCCTGCAGCTTGGAACGGCCGAGCTTTTCGCCCTCGAAGACCCCGGCGCCGACCAGAGCCCAGTCATGACCGATCCCTGCGTTGAAGAGATCGTCGAGATAGACCGCCTGATGCGAGCGATGGAAATTGCCGACGCCGAAATGCACGATACCGGGTTTGAGCGCAGCGCGGTCGTATTTCGGACCGGCGACCTTGGCTGGGAGTTCCGAGAGGATCGAGGAGGAGAGTTTCACGGTCATTTTTCTACCTTTTGGCCGGGCTGCGGCCTTCGTGATCCCGGCCCATCAACTCATCCATTGGCCGCCATCGACATTGTAGGTCTGGGCGACGATGTATTCGGCGTCGTCGCTGGCCAGGAACACCGCCATGCCGGTCAGGTCCTCCGGCTTGCCCATGCGGCCATAGGGCACGCCCTCGCCGACCAGCCGCTTCTTCTCGCCCTTCGGCCGGTTCTCATATTTGGCGAACAGCGCATCGACCTCATCCCACATATCGCTGTCGACGACGCCGGGCGCGATGCCATTGACGTTGATGCGGTGCTTGATCAGATCGAGCCCGGCGGACTGGGTCAGCGAAATCACCGCGGCCTTGGTGGCGCAATAGACGGCGACCAGCGGCTCGCCGCGGCGTCCTGCCTGGCTGGCGATGTTGATGATCTTGCCGCCCTTGCCCCTTGCGATCATCGAACGCGCCGCTGCCTGCAGCATGAACAAGGTGCCGGCGACGTTGACGGAGAACAATTTGTCGTAGCTTGCTTTGGTGATCTCGACGATCGGCGCCAGGTCGAACAAGGCAGCGTTGTTGATCAGTATGTCGAGGCCGCCGGTCTTTGTTTCGACCGCCTTGACCGCCGCATGGATCGAAGCAAGGTCGCTGACGTCGAGCCTGACCGGATAGGAGTTGGCGCCAATCTCGGCGGCCGTCTTTTCGGCAGCCGCCAGATTGATATCGGCAATGGCCACCGTGGCACCCTCGCGCGTATAGGCTTCGGCAAAAGCCCTGCCGATGCCGCGCGCGGATCCGGTGATCAGCGCCGATTTGCCTTTCAGTCTCACTGCGTCAGCGCCTTTCCGTCGGGGCCGAAGCGATGCATGCGGACCTTGTCGGGCGTCAAATAGATGGTGTCGCCGTGGCGTACTGCCAGTTCGCCATCGGCGCGTACCGTCAGCGGACCGACGCCGTCGGCCTGGACATGCAGGAAGGTGTCGGAGCCCAGATGCTCGGCGACGCCGACAAGGGCTTTCCAGTCACCCGCTGTGGTCGATATCCCCATATGCTCAGGACGAATGCCGATGGTCTTGGCGTTGTATTTGGCCGCCGGCGCACCTTCGATCAGGTTCATTTTCGGCGAACCGATGAAGCCGGCGACAAACAGGTTCTTCGGCGACTTGTAGAGTTCCATCGGCGAGCCGACCTGTTCGATGTTGCCGGCGTTGAGCACGACGATCTTGTCGGCCATGGTCATGGCTTCGATCTGGTCGTGGGTGACGTAGACCATCGTCGTCTTGAGCTGATGGTGCAGCTCGCTGATTTCGAGCCGCATGGTGCCGCGCAGTGCGGCATCGAGGTTGGACAGCGGCTCGTCGAACAGGAATGCCGAGGGCTGGCGCACGATGGCGCGGCCGATGGCGACGCGTTGCCGCTGGCCGCCGGAGAGCTGGCCGGGCCGGCGTTCGAGATAGTTGGTGAGGTTGAGGACCCGGGCTGCGTCCTTCACCTTCTTGTCGATCGTCGCCACATCCTCGCCCGCCATCTTCAGCGGGAAGCCGATGTTCTTGGCCACCGTCATATGCGGATAGAGCGCATAGGACTGGAATACCATGGCCAGCTTGCGCTTGGCCGGCGCCTCGCCGGTGACGTCACGGCCATCGATGTTGATGGTGCCCCCGCTGGTGTCCTCGAGCCCGGCGATGAGGCGCAGCAGCGTGGACTTGCCGCAACCCGACGGCCCGACGAAGACGACGAACTCGCCATTCTCGATGACCAGGTCGAGGCCTGGAATGATGACCGTCGATCCGAAATGCTTGGAGACGTTCTTGAGCGTGATGTTTCCCATGGTTTCCTCCCCGAGGGGTTATTTGGCCGGATTGCTTCAGGCAACGTCCGTTATTTTACCGCGCCGAATGTCAGGCCGCGCACCAGCTGCTTCTGGCTGAACCAGCCCATGATCAGGATGGGGGCGATGGCCAGCGTCGAGGCCGCCGAAAGCTTGGCCCAGAACAGGCCTTGCGGGCTCGAGAACGAACTGATGAAGGCCGTCAGCGGCGCTGCCTCGGTGGTGGTCAGGCGGATGGTCCAGAACGCTTCGTTCCACGCCAGGATGATGTTGAGCAGCATGGTCGATGCGATGCCCGGCACGGCCATGGGGGTCAGCACATAGACGATCTCGCCCCACAAGGTGGCGCCGTCCATGCGTGCCGCCTCCAGGATTTCGCCGGGGATTTCGCGGAAGTAGGTGTAGAGCATCCAGATCACGATCGGCAGGTTGATCAGCATCAGCATGATCATCAGGCCGATGCGGCTGTCGAGCAGTCCGGCATCGCGGAAGATGAGGTAGATCGGGAACAGCACGGCAACCGCCGGCATCATCTTGGTCGAGAGCATCCACATCAGGATGTCCTTGGTCCACTTGCCCGGCGAGAAGGCCATCGACCAGGCGGCCGGAACCGCGACTATCAGGGCCAGGATGGTCGAGCCGACCGAGAGCAGCACCGAGTTGAAGAAGAACTTGAAGTAGCCGCTCTGCGCCTGGACCTCGGTATAGCTCTCGAACGTCCCCGACGGGATCAGCGCGAAGCCCTGGATGGCCTCCTGCTCCGACTTGAACGAGGTGATGATCGTGTAGAGGATCGGGAAGAAGATCAGCAGCGCGACGATCCAGGCGGCGCCTGTCGCAATGACCTTGTGTTGGGTGGTGACTGCACGTGCCATCGTATCCTCCCTTACTTGTCCAGGTTCTTGCCGACCGCGCGCATGGCGAAGAAGGCGACGATGTTGGCGAGAATGACGGCGATGACACCGCCGGCCGATGCCTGGCCGATTTTGAACTCCAGCAATGCCTTCTGGTAGACGAGGAAGGGCAGGTTGGTGGAGGCATAGCCGGGTCCGCCATTGGTGGTGACCAGGATTTCGGCATAGACCGACAGCAGGAAGATGGTCTGGATCAGGATGACGACGGTGATGGCGCGCGACATGTGCGGCAGCGTCAGATAGATGAAGCGGCTGACGAAGCCGGCGCCGTCCATCTCGGCGGCTTCCTTCTGCTCGCCGTCGAGCGACTGCAATGCGGTCAGCAGGATCAGCGTTGCGAAGGGCAGCCATTGCCAGGCGACGATGATGATGATGGCAAGCATCGGATGCTGCCCGAACCAGTCGATCGGTTGAGCCCCGAAGAAGCGCGCAATGTCGGCAAAGACGCCGTATTGCGGGTGCATGATCATGTTCTTCCAGACAAGTGCAGCCACCGGCGGCATGACGAAGAACGGAGAGATGACGAGGATGCGGACGATCCCCTGTCCCCACATCGGCTGATCGATCAACAGCGCCAGCATGATGCCGCCGATGACGGTGATCAGCAGCACGCTGCCCACCAGGACCAGCGTGTTGAGGATCGACTGCAGGAATGCCGGGTTGGAATAGAACAGCGAGTAATTCGAGAACCAGACAAACCCGTCGCGGATCGGATTGAGCGGATTGTACTGCTGGAAGGAGAACCAGATCGTGAGTGCCAGCGGCACGATCATCCAGACGAACAGCAGCACCACGGATGGCGCCAACATAAAGCGGGCAAGCGAACGGGTCTGCTGAGTAGCCATGACGGTCACCCTTCAAGGTCAGCCAAATTTTCAGGTGTGTGAAAGGGCCCGCCCGAACTGGGATTCGGGCGGCCGTTGCCGGCCAAGGAGGCGGCCGGCATTCGGCACCGGGAGGAGCCTTACTTGATATAACCGCCTTCGGTCATGGTCGCGGTGGCGGCGTCCTGCGCCTGCTTGAGCGCGTCGTCTACGCTGGTCTGGCCGGCGAGCGCCGCCGAGAACAGCTGGCCAACGGTTGTGCCGAGGCCCTGGAACTCAGGAATGGCGACGAACTGCACACCGACATAGGGCACCGGCTTGACGGTCGGATGCGTCGGGTCGGCGGCATTGATCGAGTCCAGCGTCATCTTGGCGAACGGAGCCGCCTTCTGATACTCGGCATTGGCGTAGAGCGAGGAGCGCGTGCCCGGAGGAACGTTGGCCCAGCCTTCCTTCGAAGCAACCAGTTCTGCGTAGTGCTTGCTGGTCGCCCAGGAGACGAACTTCTGTGCGGCGTCTCCCTTCTGCGTGCCGGCCGGGATGGCCAGCGACCAGGCCCACAGCCAGTTGCCGCGCTTGCCCAGACCATTGTCGGGGGCCAGTGCGTAGCCGACCTTGTCCGCGACGGTCGAGTTCTTCGGGTCGGAGACGAAGGAGGCGGCGACGGTGGCGTCGATCCACATGCCGCACTTGCCCTGCTGGAACAGCGCCAGGTTTTCGTTGAAGCCGTTGGACGAGGCGCCCTCGGGACCGTCGGCCTTCATCAGGTCGACATAGAACTGCAGCGTGTTCTTCCATTCCGGCTGGTCGAATTGCGGCTTCCAGTTCTCGTCGAACCAGCGGGCGCCGAAGGAGTTCGACATGGCGGTGAGGAAGGCCATGTTCTCGCCCCAGCCGGCCTTGCCGCGCAGGCAAACGCCGTTCACGCCATTGGCGCGGTCGGTCATCTTGTCGGCGGCCTGCTTGATGAAGTCCCAGGTCGGGGCGTCGGGCATCTTCAGCCCGGCCTTCTCGATCAAGTCCTTGCGGTACATGACGAAGGAGCTTTCGCCGTAGAAGGGCGCGGCATAGAGCTTGCCGTCGACCGACAGGCCGCCGGCGATGGCCGGGATGATGTCCTTGGCGTCATAGTCGTCGCCGAGCTTGTCGAGCGGCAACAGCCAGTTCTGCTTGGCCCAGATCGGAACCTCGTAGGTGCCGATGGTCATAACGTCATACTGGCCGCCCTTGGTGGCAATGTCGGTGGTGACGCGCTCGCGCAGCACGTTCTCTTCGAGCGTGACCCAGTTGAGCGTGACGTCGGGGTTAGCCTTGGTGAAGTCGTCGGTCAGCTTCTGCATGCGGACCATGTCGCCATTGTTGACGGTGGCGATGGTGATGGATTCGGCATGCGCGGCGAAAGCGAAGGCGCTGGCCGACAACAGGCCCAAAGTGAGCGTGCGCAGTTTCATCAAATTCCTCCCATGAACCAAGATGAGCATTTGCCTTGGTAATGGGCAATTACTCACTTGGCGTTAATTATGTCAAGCCGGATTCGATGCTGCAGCGCAGCACACGGGGCAGGTGCGCGACGTTGCGCGCGTAGAGGATATTGAATGGATTTGGGAAGCTGTTTGCACGGGGATGTGAGAGCGGGTTGATGCCGACCCATCGCAACCCAATCATGGCGCCAAGGGAGCGATAGGGCCCAGCCCGTCAGCCGTGGGACGGGTAGCTTCCGACGGAATATTCGAAAACCCTGCCGTCGCGTGTTTGCTTGGCTCTGGTCAGCACTTCCGTCACCTGGATCCAGCTGGGCTCGTCCTTGCGCAGCCTAACTTCCCGGCCGATTGCCTTCACGGCAGCTTGAAACGGCGTAAATGCTTCGATCACCTGCGTCGTGCGCACGGTGTTGTTTTCGATTTCTTGGACTCGATAGACTTTCATCAGCCGGCTGATCGACCCTGTTTCAATCTGCAGACGATTGATCCTGCTCAATTGGGTCGTCACAAGCACAAGCCTATGCCGGGCGAGTGATATCGACAGCGTTTTTGTCAAGCTTGGTTAACCGGGTGGCCCGATCGCAGCTGTTTGTCCGCGAAAGCGAGCATTCGTCGCGGATCCATGGCTCGCTTTGCATCTCGGAAATCAATCCGCGAATCGCTCGCCCTCAGGCGCAGGCGATCTCGGCCAGGATCCAGTCCCGGAAGGCTTTTATCTTCGGCACGTTGCGACGCGCCGTCGGGTAGACCAGCCAATAGGCGTGGCCGTCGTCGCCGACCAGGTCGAAGGGCTGGATCAGGCGGCCGGCGGCGAGCTCGGTCTTGAACAATGCGGTGGTCAGGATTGCCACACCATGGCCGGCGATGGCCGCGTTCGCCTCATAGGCCTGCGCGCCCATGCTGGTGCCGGTGCGCCTGGCAAGTTCGTCCGCCGGGACGCCGGCAAGGGCGAACCATTCCCGCCACCAGATGTCGCCGGGATCGAGAATGGGCAGCTTGAACAGGTCGGCGGGTTCGTGGACGCCACCTATGGTGGCAGCGAGTGCCGGGCTCAGCACCGGGGTGAAATCGGCCTTGAACAAAAGATGGGTCTCCACTCCAGGCCACTTGCCGCTGCCGGAGCGGATAGCGATGTCCATGTCCTCGCGGGCAAAATCGATCACCCTGTTCGAGGTATCGACGCGCACCGCCAGCGACGGATGCGCGACCTGGAAGGAGCCGAGGTGCTGCGCCAGCCAGTTCGAGGCAAAGGTCAGCAGCGTCGAGACGCACAGCACACCATCGGCGCCCCCACGCGCGGCGGAATAGGCGCTTGAGAGCAGGCTGAACGCCTCGCTGACGGCGGGCGCCAGGCGCTGG
Source organism: Mesorhizobium sp. P160187 (assembly GCF_057766425.1). Classification (NCBI taxonomy): domain Bacteria; kingdom Pseudomonadati; phylum Pseudomonadota; class Alphaproteobacteria; order Hyphomicrobiales; family Phyllobacteriaceae; genus Mesorhizobium; species Mesorhizobium sp. P160187. The sequence goes on along the minus strand of NZ_JBYMDX010000003.1, from coordinate 2,197,969 downwards.
CCGGGTTCGGTCAGCACGATCTGGCGCGGCTGGCGCAGGAACAGCGGCGAACCGATGCGCTCTTCCAGAAGCTTGATCTGGTAGCTGGCGGCGGCCTGCGTCATGCCGAGTTCCTGCGCGGCCTTGGTGAAGGAGAGATGCCGCGCGACGGCTTCGAACACCCTGATGGCCTGCAGCGGCGGCAACTGGGCGAGCTGTGGTGCCTTGAGATCGGGCATAAGCCCTCCTTATGGGTCGTGATCGACGTTTGATTGGCGGCAAGAGGCAATCAGGCCGATATCTGGTGTCAACGATCAATCAAGTTCAAGCATAGCGGAGGCTGAAGATCATGACCACGGTACAGCAAAAGCTCCATTCGACCCCGGCGCAGAGCTGGTTTTCCCTGCTGGTGCATGAATTTTCCCTGCTTGTGCACCGCCGGCGCGGCTACGTCGACGTCCGGGAGCTGTCGCCGCATTTGCAGCGCGACATGGGTTTTCTCGACGGCAACGACCCGTCCGGGCGCTGCAAATAAACGTGTTGGATTTTATCGATGGGCCGCTTAATCTATCAGGAACCGTCGAGCAAAGCCGTGGCGGTCCGCTCGTCGGTGATGAGGCCATTGACCAGCCGGCGGTTCACAGCGGCCAGGATGCCCGGCAACTTACGCTCGCCCATGGCGAGCGCAATGACCAGCGACTTTTCGCGTGACGGCAAGGCTGCCGACGATACCCGGTCGTTGGTGATGCCCTCGATCATGCGGCCTTCCCGATCGAACACCCAGCCGACGATCTCGGCGACGCCGCCAGCCTTTTGCAACGCCTTCAACTCGCTTTCCGAGATAAAACCGTCCTCGTAGAGCGGCGCCTTCGGGCCGAGATCGCCGATGCCGACAAAGGTCACGTCGGCTTCCGCGGCCAGCGCCAGCGTCGGTTGGATCATCGGCTGGGCAAGCAGCATCTCGCGCTCTTCCGGCGACGAGGCGATGACCGGCAGCGGCATCGGGAACGAGCGCGCCTTGACCCGGTCGGCCATGGTGAAGATGACGTTGTAGAAGGCGGCCGAACCGTCGGGCGAGATGTTGCCGGTCAAGGACACAACCTTGTGCTGCGAGCATTCCATCGGCGGCAATTGCTCGATCGCCGCCTTCAGCGTGCGGCCGGTGCCGATGGCCAAGACGATGGGCGTCGGTGACCGCAGCCGCCGCTCGATCTCGGCCGCAGCCGCCTCGGCAATGCCGATCGTGGTCGAGGATGAGGTTGGATCGCTCGGCACCACTTCGACGAGGTCGAGCGCGAAGCGTGACTTCAGTCTAGCTGCGAGATCAAGGCAATTGGCGATCGGGTGGTCGACCCGCACCTTGATCAGCCCCTCCGACACCGCCAGCGACACCAGCCGCTGCGCCGTCTGCCGGGAAATGCCGAGCGTGGCGGCGATCTGGTCCTGGGTGTTGCCGGCAACATAGTAAAGCCAGCCGGCGCGCGCTGCCTCGTCCAGCCTGCTGCTGCCGCCATCTTGCCGCGAATTCAAAATGTGCCTCCAGCCCTGCCCCTTTGCGCGCCCTTGGGCGAAGCGTCATAGTCTTGCAGGGAATGTGTCGGCGCGCAATTGTCTATCGGCAGGGCAATTGCTTGCTGCTTCGATCCGGCCGCCGCGCGGCAACCAACCAAGCGAAAATCGCCAGCGGACGGGCTCGGCGGTTTATCTCCTGATACAAACGCTTTAAGGGGATCGGAAAAGGAGCCTCGCATGACGCCGAAAGCGGTTTTCTGGGATATGGACGGCACGCTGGTCGACAGCGAGCCGCTGCATGAGGCGGCCTTGGTGGCGGCGCTGCGCAGCGTCGGTATCACGCCGCCGGCCGACCTGCATGAGCGGGTGCTGGGCGTCGCCGCCGCACCGGTCTACGAGATGCTGCGCAGCGAGTTCGGCCTCGACCTGCCCTTCGACGACTGGATCGTGCGCAAATACGATCACTACATGCCGATGGCCGAGACGCTGAAGCCGCGCCCCGGCGCGATCGAAGTGTTCAACGAATTGCGCGCGCTCGGCGTGCAGCAGGCGGTGGTGTCCAATTCCGACCGGGTGATCGTCGATGCAAATCTGAGCGCCGTCGGCCTGATCTATCCCGGCATGCGCACGATCAGCCGAAACGACGTGCGCGAAGGCAAGCCGCATCCCGAACCGTTCCTGCGCGCCGCGTGGCTGGCCGGCGTCGATCCTTCAGACGCGGTGGCCGTCGACGACAGCGTTACCGGCGCCACATCAGGCCTGGCCGCGGGGATGCGGACGATCTTCTGGCCGGAAGCGCCGATGGCAGGACCGAAGGGCGCTGTCGTGATCAACAGTGCGGAAGAGTTGCGGGCTCAGTTGGGACTCTGAGTGAGCCTATGAACGTCGGCGCTGCCCCTCATCCTCCCTTCAGCTTGGCCATGCATTGTCTAATGTTGCGCTGGTCGACCCCCGTCTCGGCTTCGCCGAGCCACCCTGCCGGGGCGAGCCACGGGTCTCGCCCGTCCTTCGGACCCCCCGATCGACGGGGTAGAGGAAAGGCGCCAAGCTTTTTGCCGTCAAACGCTCGTCCAGAAAGGCTCCCTTCCTTTCCCTCCGGAGGGGGAAAGGTGGCGCTGCGAAGCAGCGACGGATTGGGGGAACCACCTGGCAATCAACCTTACGCCGATCAGTCATAACAAATCACAGAAGGTGAGTGCGTAGCGTAAACGGGAGAAGCACGGATGGTCGCTTAGCTCCGGTACACCGGCTCCTCCTCGTCGAGGATCGCCTTCAGTTCGGCGAGATGACGCTCCGCCTGGCCGGGATAGTCGTCCATCTCGCTGGCGGCCTTTTCGGCAATGGCGTCGGAGAGCGTGCGCAGCGGCCGGCCGGTCCACAGCGCCTTGATGTAGGTTTCGGCGGCGCGCTCGAAATAGAACATGCGGTTGAAGGCGTCGGCGACGGTGTCGCCGATGACCATGACGCCGTGATTGCCCATCACCATCACTTTGACTTTCGGGTCAATGAGCAGTTGCGAGCAGCGCTCACCTTCTTCCTCGAACGCCAGCCCGCCATAATGGGCATCGACGACGTGGCGGTTGAAGAACATGGCCGAGTTCTGATCGATCGGCGGCAGGGTCGAGTCGGCCAGCGATGCCAGCACGGTGGCGTGGATGGAATGCACATGCATGGCGCAGCGCGCATGCGGCACGTTGCGATGGATGGCGCCGTGCAGGCCCCATGCGGTCGGGTCAGGCGCATTCGGGCCGGTCAGCGTGTCGGGATCGTTGGCGTCGATCAGCAAAAGGTCGCTCGCCTTGATGCGCGAGAAATGCACCTGGTTGGGGTTCATCAGGAATTTGGTGCCGTCCTCATCGACCGACAGCGAGAAGTGATTGGCCACCGCCTCATGCATATTGAGCCGCGCCGTCCAGCGGAAGGCAGCGGCAAGATCGACGCGCTCCTCATAATAGGGCAGGTTGGTCAGCGTTTCCTTCTGCAGGCGGGCGATGCTCATCTGAAACCTCCGTTTTCGAGAGAATGCCGCGCGAAGAGCCGACCAGCAACCGGTAAATACTGGGTCAGGCGGCCGAGCGAGCCGACTGCAGCCCGCCATGCTCGACGATGAAGTCGATGACTTCCTGCAGGCCCTTGCCGCGCGACAGGTCGGTGAAGCCGAACGGGCGCTTGCCGCGCATGCGGGCGGCGTCGCTCTCCATGACATCGAGGTTGACGTTCACATAGGGCGCCAGATCGCTCTTGTTGATGACGAGGAAATCGGAGCGGGTGATCGCCGGCCCGCCCTTCCTGGGGATTTCCTCGCCCTGGCAGACCGAGATGACATAGAGGGTCAGATCCGCAAGATCCGGCGAGAAGGTGGCGGCGAGGTTGTCGCCGCCGGATTCGATGAAGACGATGTCGAGATCGGGAAACTTTTTGTTCAGCCCGGCGATCGCCTGCAAATTGATCGAGGCGTCCTCACGGATGGCGGTGTGCGGGCAGCCGCCGGTCTCCACGCCGACGATGCGGTCCTCAGGCAGCGCCTGCAGGCGAGCCAGCATCATGGCGTCTTCCTTGGTGTAGATGTCGTTGGTGACGACGGCGATGGAGAAATCGTCGCGCAGCGCCTTGCAGAGCTTTTCGGTTAGCGTCGTCTTGCCGGAGCCGACGGGACCGCCGATGCCGATGCGCAGGGGACCGTTGGCCTGAGTCATAGCGAAAAATCCGTCATGCCGAAAAACTCCGTGATGGCGAGGATGGCGAAGCTGAGCCCGATCAACAGGCAGAGCGGCGAATAGAAGCTGATATCGAGCCGCGCAAAAGGCTGTTCCGGCGCCAGACGGCGCCACCACGGCGTGAAGCCGGCAATGCCGCGGCCGAGAAAGACCAGCCCTATGAGCAGCGCTGTGGCGGCAAGGCCTTCCCTTGGAAAGGGGGTGGCGAAGACCCCGGTCAGCGCCAGCGGCCACAGTGTCGCCAGGCACAGGCACGCGGCAACGGCGAAACAGGCAAACGGCGTCGGCATCTCGTCGACGCCGCGAAATCCGACGACGGCGTGGGCGCAGGAGACGCCGTCCCTGCCCGGCCAGATGCCGCCAAGGCCCCAATAGACATGCAGCGCGGTGATCAGCAGCAGGACGGCCGAGAGGGCGAAGGCGAGGACGATCATGAGCGGAACAGCCTGGAATACTGCGTCTCGTGCTTCATCGCCATGATGTCGGAGATGAAGGCGCAGCCGCCGAGATCGTCCAATGTCGAGCCGGCGGCGCGCGCGGCCGTCGACAGCGCCAACGGCTCGAAGCCGGCGAGCAAGGCCATGGCGTCCGTCTGGCCGACGATTCCGAGTCGGATCGCCGCCTGAACGAGGTTGGAGAAGAAGGCCTGCAGGAAGGCCGACATCGCGTCCTGAAGCGCGATGCCGTTGCCGCCGGCAACGGCGCCGACGGCGACACAGTAGGCGCATTCGGCCGGCAGGCGGCCCAACACCGGATTCGCCCAAGCCGCTGCCGCTTTCAGGAAGGCGGCGCCTTGCAGCATGGTTTCGGTGTGACGCTCACGCGAGCCGGCCAGCGCTTCGGCGAGATCGGCAATTTCATGGAGATCGCCGCCGTCGCGGGCGCGGCGCCAGGCTTCCGTGAAGAGCACGGCGTCGTTCCAGCCCGAGCCCATCTCGACCAGCGTCTCCAGCCAGAAGGCGAGGCTGGCGGTATCGGCAACCAGCCCGTCTTGCCCGGCGCGTTCGAGGCCATGGCTGTAGGCAAAGCCGCCGACCGGAAAGGCCGGCGACAGCCACGCCATGAGCCGCAGCAAAGCGATGCCGGATGGCTGGTCAGTCATGATCGTGATGGTGCCCGTCATGGGAATGGCTGTGCGAATGCGACTCGCTGTGTGCGTGGGAACGTCCATCATGGGAATGCGCTTCGGCGTGCGCATGCGCATGGCCATGATCGTGACCATGCGCACCTTGGGCGGAATAGGCGCCGCGCACCGGCTTGAACGGTTCGGAGACTTCGCGGACCGTGGCGCCCAGCCCTTCCAGCATAGCCTTGATGACATGGTCGCGCAGGATCAGGATGCGGCCGGGCTCGATCGCTGCCGCCAGATGGCGGTTGCCGATATGCCAGGCAAGCTCCGTCAGATGCACCGCATCGCGGGCGCGGATATCATAGACCTCTTCGGGTGCCGCGGTGATCTCGACCTGGCCGCCATCCTCCAGCACCAGCCGGTCGCCATCGTTCAAGGTCACGGGCTCGGGCAGATCGACCAGCACCTTGCTGCCGTCGGCAAGCTCAATGGCGCGGCGGCGCAAATGACGCTCGTCATGGGGCAGGACGGCACGGCCGGATGGCGGCGTAGTTCCGGCAGTGCCGGCAGGCACCACCGAGACGGCCCGGGGGAACTTGGTGAAGTCGGTGTTCAGGTTGAGTTTCATCGCATGGCTCCACCGTTAGCCTGGGCTCTCGCACGGGCAGGCCGCGCCAGGACGCGGTCGAAATACGCGTTGACGCGCTCGGATTCGATCGGAAATTTTCCGGCGCGGGCCCAGCCGCCCATGTCGCCCAACAGCACGTCGACGGCGGAAAACCGGTCGCCCAGCGCAAACTCCCGATCCCCCAGCCGGCCGTCGAGCGCCTTGGCCTCCGAGGCGAAATCGTAGGCGGCGGCGGGGCCGACATCGACCCGCACGTCCTTCGGCAACAGGAAGCGGTGGCGCAGCTTGTTCCACAGCGGCGCTTCGAACTCGGACTGGGCAAAATGCATCCAGGAATCCATTTCGGCGCGTCCGGCCACACCTGGATTGGCGCCCATGCCTTTGTCGGCGTGCTTGTCGGCGAGATAGACGCAGATTGCCGCCGAATCAGTCACCGTCAGTTCGCCATCGATCAGGATCGGCACCTTGCCCGACGGGTTGAGCGCATAGGCTTCGGGCGAACGCAATTTGACCTCGACGAATTCATAGGGCTGCCCGAGTTCCTCGAGCATCCACAGAACGCGGCTGACGCGGGATCCACGCGATCCGATGGCCTTGTACATGGTTGAACCCTCTTTCCTGCGACCCTAAACCATAGCCACTGTTCAGACGATGGTGTCGAAGAGCCGCAGGATGAACGATATCTGATAGATCAGCGTGCCGGCGACGAATGCGATGTGGAAGCGGCGGTCACGCACCAGTATGGCGGCGATGCACAACACCACGAAAACCGGCGTTCGGAACAGATATTCATTGCCGTAGCGGGCGAAATGCTCGGGACCCTTCAGCAGCGTGTCGACGACGTCGAGCAGATAGGTCGTCGCCAGCAGGCCGAAGAACCAGCCACGGCGTGAATAGAAGAAATCCTCGTAGCTGGTGTAGTCGAGCATCGAATCCGGAAACAGCAGCGCGCACAGCAGGAACAGCGTGATGGCGTAGAAGATCAGGAACAGGTACTTGCCGAAAGTCCAGACCTCTATGGTGTAGAGGCCGAACTCCCACCACCAGAAATGCACCAGCAGCAACAGCATGGAGGCGACCCAGCCGAGGTGCACGGGATAGAGCCTGTACTGGCCGGGATGCTGGACGATTCGCGCCACCCCCGACAGCAGGCGAGCGACGCCAAGTCCGATCACCATGCCCATGACGATGCGGATATGCGGGAAGATGTCGTGGGCGGAGGCTATTTCGGTGACCATGACCTGCTACGCGGTTTCTTTGAGCCGCATATTGCGGTGGGACCGACCGGCTCGCAATGGAATTTGCCGGGTCGATCAAATCGCCCCTCGCCTCAAAACAGGAAATACCGCTGCGCCATCGGCAGCACGGTTGCCGGCTCGCAAGTCAAGAGTTCGCCATCGGCGCGAACCTCATAGGTTTCGGGATCGACCTCGATATGCGGCGTGGCGTCGTTGAGGATCATCGAGTGCTTGCCGATGCCGCCGCGGGTATTTTCCACCGCCACGAACTGCTTGTCGACGCCGAGCCTGCCATGCAGGCCGGACTCCAGCGCCGCCTTCGAAACGAAGGTCACCGACGAGTTGGTCCTGGCCTTGCCATAGGCGCCGAACATCGGGCGGTAGTGCATCGGCTGCGGAGTCGGGATAGAGGCGTTTGGGTCGCCCATCGGGGCTGCGGCTATCATGCCGCCGATCAGCACCATGTCCGGTTTGACGCCGAAGAAGGCTGGGTTCCACAGCACCAGATCGGCGCGCTTGCCGACCGCGATCGAACCGATGTCCCTGGACAGGCCATGCGCGATTGCCGGGTTGATGGTGTATTTGGCGATGTAGCGGCGGACGCGGAAATTGTCGTTGTTGCCGGTCTCCTGCGGCAATGACCCGCGCTGGCGCTTCATCTTGTCGGCGGTCTGCCAGGTGCGGATCGCCACCTCGCCGACGCGGCCCATTGCCTGCGAGTCCGACGAGATGATCGAGAAGGCGCCGATGTCATGCAGAATGTCTTCCGCCGCGATGGTCTCCTTGCGGATGCGGCTTTCGGCAAAGGCGATGTCTTCGGGGATCGACGGCGACAGATGATGGCAGACCATCAGCATGTCGAGATGCTCGGCCAGCGTGTTGACGGTGTAGGGCCGGGTCGGGTTGGTCGAGGACGGGATGACGTTGGGCAGGCCGCAAACCTTGATGATGTCAGGCGCATGGCCGCCGCCGGCACCCTCGGTGTGGAAGGCGTGGATGGTGCGGCCCTTGATGGCGGCGACGGTGTTCTCGACGAAGCCGGATTCGTTCAGCGTGTCGGTGTGGATCATCACCTGCACGTCGTAATCGTCGGCAACCGACAGGCAGCAGTCGATGGCCGCCGGCGTCGTGCCCCAGTCCTCGTGCAGCTTCAGCGAGCAGGCGCCGCCCAGCACCATTTCCTCGAGCGCCGCCGGCAGCGAGGCATTGCCCTTGCCGGACAGGCCGATGTTCATCGGGAAAGCGTCGAAGGACTGGATCATGCGCGCCATGTGCCAGGGTCCCGGTGTGCAGGTGGTGGCCAGCGTGCCATGCGCCGGGCCGGTGCCGCCGCCGAGCATGGTGGTGATGCCCGACATCAGCGCTTCGTCGATCTGCTGCGGGCAGATGAAGTGGATGTGCGCGTCGAAGCCGCCGGCGGTCAGGATCTTGCCCTCGCCGGCGATGATCTCGGTACCGGGGCCGATGATGATGGTGACACCGTCCTGCGTGTCGGGATTGCCGGCCTTGCCGATCGCCGCGATGCGGCCGTCCCTGAGACCTATATCGGCCTTGAAGATGCCGGCCGTGGCATCGACCACCAGCGCGTTGGTGATGACCGTGTCGACCGCGCCGCCGGCGCGCGACACCTGGCTCTGGCCCATGCCGTCGCGGATGACCTTGCCGCCGCCGAATTTCACCTCCTCGCCATGGACGGTGAGGTCCTTTTCGACCTCGATAAACAGCTCGGTATCGGCCAGGCGCACTCTGTCGCCGACCGCCGGGCCATACATCTGCGCGTAGGCGGCGCGGGTAATTCTAGCCATCAGTCAATGGTCCCCAAACGAGAGTCCGGCCGCAGCCGAACTCCACATCGTCGCCATCCAATGGTCATGCAATGACCCGCTCGGCGACACCTTCTGATCCCATTTGGCCGTTGAGGTGGCCGTGCCACCCCAAACCGCCCGTTTGCCAAACCCTTGGCCAAATCGATGAAAGGAAAATACATGCGCAAAATCATCGTTCTTGCAGCCGCCGCCACGCTGGCCTCCGCAACCGTAGCCGGCGCCCAGCAGCAGCCCACGCCGCAACCGAAGCCGGCGGCGCCCAGCGCTCAGCCGGCGGCGCCGGCGATCCAGAAGGTCAACATCGTCGATATCAGCGAATTGCCCAAGGCCACCCAGACGCAGGTCAATCAGGTGATCGCCCAGCGTGGCGATGCCGGGCTGCAGAAACTGCGCTCTTCGATCGACGCGACGCCGCAGATCAAGTCGGCGCTCGAAGCCAAGGGGCTCACCTCGGCACAGGTGGTCGCCGCCAGCATGACCACCGATGGCGCGCTGACCCTTGTCACCAAGAAGGCAAGCTGAAAGAAGCGCTTGGCGGGCCGGCACCCGGCCCGCCAGCCCACAGGGAACCTTCGCCCGACAGGAGGCGTTTCGTTCCTTTGGCGCCGAACGGCGTTGCACAGAAAAGTCCACCAGGAGCGAGCAATGCCTGTCTTTGCCGACACCAGATGGCTCCAGAGCCTTGCTGCCTGCACATTTCTCGCAGCTTTCGGCCCGCAAGCCGCGCAAGGTCTTGAAAGCGCTGACGCCGTCAACCGGGCCGACACCGTCAACAGGATCGTCGGCTCCGATGTCCGGCAGGAGGAGGCGCGGACGGAACCACAGACCAACAAGATCATCACCGCGATCGAGCGGACGCGTGAGAACATCGGCGCCGTGCGCAAGACGTCCAAGCTCGATACTGTGGATATCGTCTTCCTCACCGACGCGGCGCGCAGCGAAGGCGGCCCGCCGCCGGCGGTCGAGAGCAAGGTCGAACAGCATCAGGACGACATTGCGGAACTGCGCAAGGAGATCGACGCCAACGCCTTGCTGTTCAACGCCATCGATTCGCGGCGCGTGCTTACGGAAGACGTCCTTGCGGTGGAATTCGACGGCTCGGCAAGAATCGTCATCTACGCGGCGGCCAGGCCGTCGAACTGACCTCAGGGCGCCCGACCCCGTCGATCTCACAGCCTGCCCATGATCTTCTGCTGAAAACCGTAGACCTCGCGTTTTCCTCCGAACGGCACCAGCGTGACGTCCCGCTCTTGTCCCGGTTCGAAGCGCATCGCGGTGCCGGCGGCAATGTCCAGACGCCTGCCGCGCGCTTTGTCGCGATCGAATTTCAACCCCTCATTGGTCTCGAAGAAATGGTAGTGGCTGCCGACCTGGATCGGCCGGTCGCCGCTGTTGGCCACCTTCAGCGTCACCGTCGGCAGCCCCTTGTTGAGCTCGATGTCGCCGCTTGCCGTGATGATTTCGCCGGGAATCATCGTTAGCCTCACAAAACGCCGAAGACCAGGCCGACGGCGACTGCAGCACAAGCGGCGCCAGCGGCGCGGGCAAGCCCGCGAAAGCGCATGCCGAGGCCAAGGCCGGCAGCGATGCCCATGGCATGGAGAAGTGCGGTGGCAACGGCAAAGCCGGCCATATAGTCAAGTCCACCGGCATTTTCCGGCACTTCGGTGCCGTGGGCATGGCCATGGAACAGCGCGAACAGGCCGATGATGGCGACTCCGGCCGAGACCGGCAGATCGACCGCCAACGCCACCAGCAAGCCAAGCGCGACGACGGAGGCAAGGATGCCCGGTTCGACGAAAGGCACCGGCACGTGGAGCATGCCGAGCGCGCCGCCGACCAGCATGACGCCGACAAAGGCCAGCGGCCAGGCCCAGATTGCCTTGCCGCCCTTGAGCGCCGCCCACAGGCCGACGGCTACCATGACGGTCATATGGTCGAGGCCGGACAGCGGATGCGCGAAGCCCGCCGCGAAGGACGAGGTCGTGCCGATGCCGACATGGGCATAGGCGGGCATCGCCGCCGCCAGCAGCAGGATCGCTGCAAGCGTGGTGCGTTTGGTTGAAGCAGAGATCATCGGTCTTCCCTTCGAAGTCACGAAAACAATCACGCAGCCTTGCGCGGGCCGCAGCCCTCGGCCTTGAGCACGCGTTGGGTCGAGGCCGGATATTTCACCAGTTTCTCCACTGGGCGGATCGGGCGTGCGGAAAAATTGCCGCCGCAGTTCGGGCAGGCGCCGCCCAGCACATGTTCAGCGCAGTCAGCGCAGAAGGTGCATTCAAAGGTGCAGATCAGCGCGTCCGCCGCTTCCGGCGGCAGGTCCTTGTCGCAGCATTCGCAATTCGGTCGCAGCTCCAGCATCGTTTTCTCCTCACCTGATCGGTTCGTGAACGGTCACCAGCTTGGTGCCGTCGGGAAAGGTCGCCTCGACCTGCACGTCGTGGATCATCTCGGCGATGCCTTCCATCACCTGCGCGCGGGTGATGACATGGGCGCCGGCCTCCATCAGTTCGGCGACCGGGCGGCCGTCGCGGGCGCCCTCGACGACGAAATCGGTGATCAGCGCGATCGCTTCGGGGTGATTGAGCTTGACGCCGCGTTCCAGCCGCTTGCGCGCCACGATCGCCGCCATGGCGATGAGCAGCTTGTCCTTTTCACGCGGCGTCAGGTTCATGCGCTTTCCTGGATTTGGCCTGTATTTGGCTCAGAGTGACCATAATTTGGGCAGACCCGCCCGCCCGTTGAGCAGTTCGACGAGCGGAACCAGCCGCTTGCGCAGCTGATAGCCGTCCTCGGCAAACAGCCTCGCAAGAAGCTTGCCAGATTTTTTGACGCTCCAGGCGCTGGCATCGCCGTCGGCGCCGACGATGTCGCGGGCCGGATCGAGCAAGGCTTCGGCCTGCGGCGAGACCATCAGCAGCGTCGCAGCGGCAATGGCGCCGCCGGCGACCGCCGGGCGGCCAAGTGCCGCCGCGATAGCCGGCCCGATGCGGAAATCCTCGGCATGAACGAGCGCACCATCCTGGCGGACACGCCAACGGTCGTGGAAATGGCCGTGCGCGGCCTCTTCGCCCATGGCGAGGCGGCCGAATATGGTGGCTTCAAGCAGCAATGCCTCGGCGCCTGCGGCAAGCTCGACCTCGAGCGTGCGGGCAAAGGCCGAGCGGTCGAAGACGATGGTTTCCTGGGGCAGCCAGGCGATACGCCCGCCCGCGCCGACGCTGAGCTTCACCCGAACTTCGGCGCGGTCGCTAGCGGCACGATAGATCTTTTCGCAGGCCTGGGTGGTTATCGAGGCGGAGGCACCTGGCCCGACATCGATTTCCCAGCCGAGCCGATCGCCGCCGGTCAGACCGCCGGCGGTGTTGATGAGCACGGCTTCGAGCGGATCGGCCGCAACGGCCGGCATGCGGATTTTGGCCGAGCCGTCCTGATAGAGGCGCAAAAGCCGGGTGCGTCCATCCCTGACGCCGCACGCAAGCCGGGCCGCCCCGGCCGCGCGCTGGGCCGGAAGAGCTGGGATCAAGACATGCTGCAACGTATCCACGGCGCTAACGTTAAGCACTCCCGGCGCTTTGTCGATATGGTGCTTGTTGATATAGCTTGTTGCTTGACAGCGTTTCCGTTTCTATAGAGGGAGCCTCTTTGGAACGGTCATGCTGCGCCTGGCGGGTTTTTGAAGGCGACGGCGATTTCAGTCCAGGCAACAGGGGCGCCAACCAATCGGCACCGCGACGTTATAAAATTGGGGAAGGAATCGAATGGCTGACGAGCTGGCAACGGAAATCATCGCCAAGATCAGGGCACATGCGGAGCCCGGTGGCGAAGAGATCACCACCAATACGGAATTGACCGCGCTTGGCATCCATTCCCTGGAACTGACCGAGATCATCTTCGATCTCGAGGAGCAGTACGGCATCGAGATCGAGATGAACACGGTCGATGCCTGGAGCAATCTCAAGAATGTCGGCGATATGGTTGAGGCTGTTCGCGCGCTGATTGCGAAAAAAGCCTGAGCTGAATGCAAAAGCGCGTCGTCATTACCGGCATCGGCGGCATATGCGGGCTCGGCGCCAATGCGCCTGCAATCTGGAACGAAATGCGGGCCGGCCGATCGGCCATCGGTCAAATCAGCAATCCCAGTTTGCATGATTTGAAGGTCAGGGTCGGCTGCGAAATCAAGACGCTGCCCGACCATGGCATCAGCCACAAGCAGACCGTGTCGATGGACCGCTTCAGCCTTTTGGCGACGATTGCCGCGCGCGAAGCCATGCAGCATGCCGGCCTGACATCGACTGAAGCAACCACCTACCGGATGGGCGCGGTTGTCGGCGTCGGCGTCTGCGGCTGGGAGGCGATCGAGGAGAACTATCGCGCCATCCTGGTCGACGGCAAGAACCGGGCCGGCATCTTCACCGTGCCGAAAGTGATGCCGAGTGCGGCATCCGGCCATGTCAGCATGAATCTCGGCCTGCGCGGGCCGGTGTTCGGCGTCACTTCGGCCTGCTCCTCGTCCAATCACGCCTTTGCCTCGGCGGTCGACCAGATCCGGCTCGGCCGCGCCGATGTCATGGTCGCCGGCGGCACCGACGCGCCGCTGCTTTGGGGCATCCTGAAGGGCTGGGAGGCCCTGCGGGTGCTGGCGCCCGATACCTGCCGGCCGTTCTCGGCCGATCGCCAAGGCCTGTCGCTCGGCGAAGGTGCTGGAATGGCGGTGCTGGAAACGTATGAACACGCCATGGCGCGCGGCGCGACCATTCTGGCCGAATTTGCCGGAGCCGGCCTTTCCGCCGACGCTTCCGATATCGTCGCGCCGACTGTCGAGGGACCGACGGCGGCGATGCGCGCCTGCCTGGCGGACGCCGGGCTCAATCCCGAGGACGTCGACTATCTCAACGCCCACGGCACCGGCACCAAGGCCAACGACCAGATCGAGACGGCGGCAATCAAGCGCGTCTTCGGCGACCATGCCTATAAGCTGTCGGTGTCGTCGACCAAGTCGATGCATGCCCATTGCCTCGGCGCCTCGGGCGGCCTGGAAATGATCGCCTGCGTGATGGCGATCCGCGAAGGCATCGTGCCGCCGACGGCCAATTTCCGGCAGGCCGACCCCGACTGCGATCTCGACATCACGCCGAATGTGGCGCGCGAGCGCAAGGTGCGCGCGGCGATCAGCAACGGTTTTGCCTTCGGCGGCACCAATGCCGTGGTGGCGTTCAAGGCGGTCTGACGGCAAGCGACTGGCCTGAGCGACTGGCCCTGAATGACTGCGAAGACGGTGTGTGCACCTTCGACCGGTTGATCGGCAAAGAAGCCGAGGATAATCCTTCGCAACTCGCCAGACGGCGCGATACCGCGCCAAATTCCCGACCGGAGCTTTCGATGACCGACCTGTCCGCCTTTCCGATCACCAAGCGCTGGCCGGCCAGCCACCCCGACCGCCTGCAGCTCTATTCCGCGACGACGCCGAATGGGGTGAAAGTCTCGATCGCGCTGGAAGAACTCGGCCTCCCCTACGAGGCGCATCTGGTGGATATCGGCAAGGACCAGAGCTGGACGCCGGAATTCCTGTCGCTGAACCCGAACGGCAAGATACCTGCGATCATCGACCCCGACGGGCCGGGCGGCAGGCCATTCGGCCTGTTCGAATCCGGCGCCATCCTGCTCTACCTCACCGACAAGACCGGCAAGCTGATCCCTGCCGATCCGGCGCGGCGCTACGAGACCATCCAATGGGTGTTCTTCCAGATGGCGGCGATCGGGCCGATTTTCGGACAGGTCGGGTTTTTCAACAAATTCGCCGGACGCGAGATCGCCGACAAGCGGCCGCTGGATCGCTACCGCAATGAATCGCGGCGGCTGATCGGGGTGCTGGAGACGCGGCTGAAGGGTCGAACCTGGATCATGGACGACGACTATACCATCGCCGACATTTCGATGCTGGGCTGGGTGCGCAATCTGATCGGCTTCTACGAGGCGCGCGAACTCGTCGGCTTCGACGACTTCCCCACCGTCGCGGCATGGCTGGAGCGCGGGCTGGCGCGCTCCGCGGTGCAGCGCGGCCTGACCATTCCCGCCAGGAATTGACCTCGGCCAGCCGAAGCAGCCGGGTCTATTTCGCCTTGGCCTTGCTTTTCGAGCCGCCCTTGCCGATGACGGACGCAGCGAGCGACGCAGCGCCCCTGGCTGTCGCCGCCACCGCACCAGCGGCGACATTGGCGGTCGCCTTGACGGTGCGCATCGCGCCGCCGGCCACCGAGCCGCTGCTTGCCGGCTTCTTGGGTTTGGCGGTTTTCGCCGTCACCTTTGCCGTCGCCACCGGTTCTACCTTCTTTGGCGCCGCTTTGCCGAAAGCCGGCTTTGCGTCCTTGGACCGCTCGGCGATCGCCGGGCCGGCGCCTGCCTTCGCCTGCGTGGCCTTTGCCTGCCTGGCTTTGGGTTGAGCGGTCTTGCTCTTGGCGGGTGTTTTTGCCTTGGTTGCCATCTGACGGTTCCCTCACGGCGGCACGATTGCCGATGAGAGATAACGACCTGAAAGTCTTAAGGTTCCCGTTCCGAAGTCCAGCGAACTATGCGGGATCGCCAACAACCAGGTCGGCGGACCTGCGACGGCCGAGCACGCGATCGATGTTGGGCATGTCGTTGGAAGCGATCCAAGCGCGGGCGTCTTCGTCGGAGCGGCCATGCTCGTGCCAGCGCACCAGAAGGCGGCGCTCGAGTTCGGCACGCGGCACATCGACAAAGATGGTGAAGTCGAACAGCGGCGCCAGCCGCGACCACGGCTCCTCGTCCAGCAGGAGGTAATTGCCTTCGACCAGGATGAACTTGGTCTCGGCGGCAACGATGGAGGCGGCGGCGCGCGACAATTCCATGCTGCGGTCGAACACCGGAATGGCGATGTCTGGCTCGCCCGAACGGATGCGCTTCAACAGCGTCTCGAAGCCGGCGAAGTCGAAAGTCTCCGGCGCGCCCTTTCTTGACCGCAGGCCGCGCTGGTCGAGCACGATGTCATCATAGTGGAAGCCGTCCATCGGCACGACTTCAGCCGCGCCCTCCGGCAACAGATCATGCAGGCCGGCCGAGAGCGTCGACTTGCCGGCGCCGGGCGGGCCGGCAATGGCGACGATGAAGCGTTTCGCCTTGCCAGCGCGCTTGAAGATGGTGGCGGCGAGATGGGCGATTTCGGACATTGGGCGCTTCCAGTTATGCTTTGCATCTTGTCGGCAGTTTGAGGAAATTTCAAACCGCGATTTGGGCAATCTCACGACATCCGCCACGTCAGCGCCGCCCCTCGTCGCCCTGCCGGTGTCCAGCCGATAGATGGGTAACACTTCTCCCCCTATGCGTCCGCCGCAGCGCCAAGCAGATTGGTTGGCGCGGCGATGCGGCGGACAAGCTCCATGTGCCGTGTGTCGAGGATGCCGGCAGGCAGGTGAGGGGCAGGGCCAGCGTTCGAAAATCAGCCGGGCTGGCCGATCCGCAGGAAATCGCTGTCGAACCTGACATCGCGGGTCGAACCATCGGCTCCGGTGAGACGCATGTGACCTGAGGCTGTCCCGATAGCGCGCGGCGGCTCGCCGTTTGCCTGCGGCAGCGCGCCGATGACATGGCGGAAGGAGACTTCGCCGCCGAGGGTAAAAGCGGTCGCGACCCCTTCGCGCTTCAGCCAATTGTCGTCGATCGATGCGGCATGGCCGATGGCGGCGCGGCCGTCCTCGATGCCGAGCACGCCGCGATGGCGGCTGCTCCACGGCGCGTAGTCGCGGCCGCCATTGCTGAACCACAGCATGGTGACCGGAAGCTCCGCCGGGTTCTTCAGCACCAGCACCAGATCCTGTTCGGCCCGGCGCGCCAGCGCCGTCCAGCCCGGACCGTCATGATCGGCTTCGACCAGGGTGATGAAATCCTCGCGCTCATCCTCCATGCGGTAGTCGGTGAGATCGAGCGTGCCGCCGCCAGTGGCTGGAAAGCGCGTCAGATCGGTCGAGCGGGCGGGATAGGAAAGCTTGAAGCGGCCGCGGGCCGGATCGGGCTCCAGCGGTGCGTCCAGTGTCCCGGCAAAGCGCTTCGGCGAAAAGGCCAGCCGGCCGCCATCGCGCATCGCCGCCATCGGATGGTGGGCGGCGGAGACAGCGCCGGAACCGCCGGAAAAGACATGCTCCTGATAGAGGAAGGGATGACTGTTGCGGAGCGTGAAGATCTTGTCGACCGTCGCGCCCATCACCGTGCGGCGCAACCGGAAGACGGCCCGCCAGCCGTCGGATGTCGCTTCGCTGGCGGTGACATCCCAGGGGCTGTTGGCCGGCCAGCCATGCAGCGGTGCGGCCTCGATGTCGCTGGCCGAAAACGGTGCGCAGAGGAAATCGCCAGACAGCCGCACCGTGCCTTCAGGCAGGTCCGGCGGCAGCGTCTCGCCGGCATCGATCCAGGGCGCGCGGTGCAGCGGCTTCAGCTGGCGGCCATCGCTGTCGACCGTCATGTCGGCGATATGGCCGACAGTGAGATCGAGCGTGACCGAAATGCCCTTTGCCTTGATCGTGACCGTATCCATCCGCGCACCTGCTGATTCTGATGGCAGCGAACAAACCCGCTCCGTGACGGATGCGCAAGCACAGCGACCGGCATTTTGCATCAGGGCGATTTTTACCCTCCCCCTTGTGGGGAGGGTCGGCGAGCGCTCGACGCGAAGCGGAGATTGTTCGACGGGGCGGGGGTAGCGCCCTACAAGGACCCCCACCCCGATCCGCTACGCGGATCGACCCTCCCCACATGGGGGAGGGTGGGCGCCTACTGCCGCTTATACTCGCGCACCGGCGACTTGGTGCCGTCGGTGTAGGTGACCTGCACCGCCATCGATGTCACGTTGTCGGCGACCTTGAAGTAAGGCTGGTAGTCATAAGGAATGGCGTAGGGGTCCTTCTTGTCGCAAGGCGGCAGCTTGATCTCCTTGTCGAGCGCCGTGCCGTTCAGGCTGTAGCGCACCTCCTTGATGCCGCAGCGGAATGACAGCATCTGGGAGAAATAGACCAGGCCATGATTGCCGCTGGCGTCGAAGGCGATCCACGACGTCCAGAACTGGTCGAGGATCTGTTTGTTGCCCTGTTGCAGCGCTGCGTCCGGATCGAAACTTATGTTGAACGGCCCGGTCTCGCGGCCCCTGAGATCGAGATACTTGACCCCGATGGTGGTGGCCGTGGTGCTGTCGGGCAATTCGAAGCTCGGATTGGGCATCGGCTTGCCGGTGCGCTGGTCGTTCATCGCCATCAATCCGGTGTCGGTGAACGGACCTGACACACCCATGCGCCAGGAAATGCCGGTCGCAGCCTCGGGCAGCGAGATGGAGATCGTCCAGCCGGCATTGGAGCGCATCGGCGTCAGCGTCGGGGCAAAGCGCTGCGGGTCGAGCACGTCGCCAAGCGCCGTCAGGCGGGTACGGCTGCGATCGAGCCAGTCGGCGAGCTGCGTCTGGTCGACGAAATATTTGAGCAGCCCGCCTTCCTTTTCATAGGAGACGAACTTGGTCAGCGCCTCGGCCTCGCTGCGCTTGTCGGACAGCGACTGGACGCCGAGGCGATCCTCGGAAAACTCCTGCGCGAGCAGGTAATAGGCCGGTGCGAAATCCGGATTGGCCGCGATGAAGGCGTTGAGCTTGTCGAGACGTTGGGCATCATCGAACTGCAGGATATGGACCAGCTTGATCGACAGCGCCTTGGCCTTGTCGGCCAGGGCGCCGAACACTTCGCGGGCGCCGGCCTTGCCGTCCTGCACGCGCAGCAGGGTGGCGAAGCGTGTGTAGGGATCGACGGCGTCGACGTCGAAACCGGCGAAAGCGAGATAGGAGCGCCGCGCATTCAGCATGTCGCCGGAAAGCTCGTAGACGCGGGCATTGTGATAGAATTCGTCCGGCCGCTTCGGCTCGGCGATCGTCCCGCCCTGCGCGGCCAATGCGGCAAAGCCCTTGGCGATGGTGTCGATCGAGGCGGCGATCTGCTCGGTGGTCGCCTGAAGCTTATCCGCCTGCTCGGCCTGTTTCTGCTGGCCGGCAGCGAGCGTTTCGGTCGTCTGCTTGACCGCCTCTACCGACTTTTGCGTCTGCGCGCCCTGCTCAGCCTGCTGCTGCTGGGTCGACGCAATTTCCTCGGTCTTCTTCGCCACCGCGTCGGTCGATTGCTTGACCTGGTCGACCGCCAGCTTCGTCTCGGTTACCGTTTGCTCGATCCTGGCCACCCTGGCCGAGACGATGCCCATCTGCTGCTGCAACTGGGCGATGGCCGGCACCAGGCCGGCGATCACACCGTTCTGCGAATTGGTCTGCTGCTGCAGGCCATAGACGCCGCCGGCGACGGCGGCAGCGCTGGTGGCAAAGATCAGCGCCGGCAGCGCTTTGGCGGCCAGCACCAGCCGCAGAACGATGGCAATGGCGATGATGGCGGCGGCAACCGAAGCGACCAGCGCGATATAGGCGGCGAACGGCGCCAGCGGATTGAGGATGTCGGAAGCCGCGCCGCCGATGAAAGCGACGCTGCCGGCCCATTTGCCGGTGCGGCTGAGCGAAGCCCTGATAAGAGATGGCGCAGCCGCGCCGATGTCACCGGTCATTGTCAAATCCCCCAAGCAATTGCCGCCTCTATAGCAGCACCGCGACCCCGCAGGCAAAACAGGACAGGAAGCAGGCGATTTCGGGCGGGTGGGCGGATGTCGAGGTTGCCGTTTCAGCGCCGATGATTGGCGAAGCCGAAGCGACATCTGATCTCCCCCCTTGCGGGGGAGATTGGCAGCGTCATCGGCAGCTCCGCCGTTAACCAAATGGACGAACACAATGGGTTAGGCTAGGTTCCGGCCCTCTCAGCAACGCCGGACTTGCCTTGCCAAACTTCCATTTCCGCTCCCTCGTCCAAAAATTTCTCGCAGCCCTCCTGCTGCTCGTCTTCGTGGCCGGCTGCAGCACCACCGCACCGCCCGACAGCGTGCTGGCGGTGCCGGCGCCGCAGGAGAAATATGCCGCCATCGTAATCGATGCCGGCAGTGGCAAGACGCTGTTCGAAGTCAGTTCGAGGGCGCAACGCTATCCGGCGTCGCTGACCAAGATGATGACGCTGTACCTGCTGTTCGAGGCGCTGGAGTCCGGCCGCGTCTCGAAGGAAACGCAGATCCCGGTCTCCGACAATGCCGCCCGGCAGCCGCCGACCAAATTGCGCTTCAAGCGCGGCGAGGGCATCGATGTCGATTCGGCGATCCGGGCGATCGTGGTCAAGTCGGCCAATGACGTGGCGGTGGCGGTGGGCGAATATCTCGGCGGCTCGGAGGACCAGTTCGCCGCCATGATGACGTCCAAGGCGCGCCAGATCGGCATGAGCAGCACCGTCTTCCGCAATGCCTCCGGCCTGCCCGACGATGGCCAGCACACATCGGCGCGCGACATGGCGACGCTCGGCATGGCGCTGCGCGCCCGCTTCCCGCAGCAGTTCCACTATTTCTCCGAAAGCGACTTCATGTTCCGCGGCCGGCTGGTGCGCGGCCACAACGACATGCTCGGCCGGGTGCGCGGCGTCGACGGCATCAAGACCGGCTATATCAGGGCATCCGGTTACAATATCGTCACGTCCTACAATGCCGACGGCCGGCATCTGATCGTGGTGGTGATGGGCGCCGACAGCGCTAGGCAGCGCAACGACCATGTCGAAGCGCTGATCCAGCGCAGTCTTTCGCCGATGCTGGCCGATACCAAGACGCGGCTGATGTTTGCGGGAGACCAGCCGGCAGCGTCGCCGCTTCCCGGCCTGCCGCCGCCTGCATCGTCGCTTCCTGGGCTAGCGCCACCCGGCTTGCCAACTCAATAAACAGCTACCGCACCACCAGCACAGGCGTTTCCGTCAGCGACAGCACTTCGGCCGTCTGGCTGCCTAGCAGCAGGCGGCCGAGACCCCGGCGGCCATGCGAGGCCATGACGATCAGGTCACAGGCCTCGGCGCGGGCGACGTCGAGGATGCCCTCGGCGGGCGTCTTGTTTTCGACGTGCAAGATCTTTGCCGGCACGCCGAGTTCGTCGGCCGAGGCCTTGCACCGGTCCAGCACGTCGGCGGCATAGCGGCGGGCATTTTCCTCATAATTGACCAGTTCGTCGCCGACCGCGACTCCGGCGACAGCTCCGCCCCAGGCGAGGATTGGGAACGGCTCGGAGACATTGACGAAGGTGACGGTGGCCGCAAGGCTGTTGGCCAGCGTCAGCCCGTGGGCAACGCCCTTGCCGGCGAGTTCCGAACCATCGGTGGCGATCAGAATATGTTTGTACATGGCGGCGACCCCTGTTGTGGGGCCATTGCCCCTGGCGGCTTGGCGAGGCGCATCATGGCGCAGCTCTCCCATGGATATAAGCGCGCCGGCAGGTTGGCCACAGGGCGAGGATGAGGCCAGCAGCCGATGACCATGGCGCCAAGGCGATGGGCGCGCTCGCGATCTCTCGTGGAGGGGCAGGCAATCGCGTCCCCCCACTCCGTCCCGGCTTCGCCGAGCCACCCTCTACCCCCCAAGATGCAGGGCAATCGCATATGGTTCTTCCGAAGAGGACCCCCACCCTAGCCCTTCCATAAAGGGGAGGGAACGCTGCCGCATGCCATCCTTTTTGGCAGCGAACCTAGACGGTTTGCGGAGATCAGCGCCTACCAAGTCTCCCTCCCCTTGTGGGAGGGATTAAGGGTGGGGGTACTCGTAGAGCGCAAACCGAGACGGAGTGGAGGCTGGCGTCGCCGTTGCAGGCTTGGCGCCTGCATCACAAGCGCTTGCACAAGCCCGCAATCGTCACCGAGGCGGTGGCTATGCCGCCTCGCCTTGGCGTATCGTGGGCGCGACAGCAGGAGCCGGCATCATGAGCCCAAAACCATCCGAACAGGCCGCCAATGAAAACGACAGCGGCGGCGAGTATTTCGAGGCGCCGCCCATCGGCGATCATGACGCCGAGCTGGTTGCCGACGAGGCGCTGGAAGCGCCCGATGTGCCGGACTCCGAACCGCATGGCCGCCTGAAGCCGAAGCGAAAGCCGTCGGCGATATCGGGCCGCAAATTCCGCAAGCGTGACCTGGTGCGCATCGACGACCTCAGGCCGAGCCTGGCCGACCGCATCCGCTCCGATCATCCGGACCTGCCGCGCGGAGCCCGCATCAGCCGGGAGGAGCTCGGCCGCTACCGCATGCGCTACATGGAGGAGCTGCTGCAGCAGGAGCATGGCGAATTCTCCGAGCTCGACCGCCAGGTGGTCGAATCGATCGCCAGGCAGGACACGATTTCGGAAAACTCGGAAGAGGAGTTCGAGGAGCACCGCTCGTTCGCCGACCGCGTCTCCGACAACATGGCGGCTTTCGGCGGCAGCTGGTGGTTCCTGATCTCGTTCGGCAGCGTGCTTGCGGTGTGGATCGGCATCAATTTGATCGCGGGCGTGAGCAGCGCCTTCGACCCCTACCCCTTCATCCTGCTCAACCTGCTGCTCTCCTGTATCGCCGCCATCCAGGCGCCGATCATCATGATGAGCCAGAGACGGACGGAGGCCAAGGACCGCCTGCGCTCGTTCAACGACTACCGGGTGAACCTGAAAGCCGAGCTGGAAGTGCGCCATTTGCACGAAAAGCTCGACTATCTGATCTCGCGCCAATGGACGCGGCTGGCCGAAATGCAGCAGATGCAGCTGGATGCGATGCACGAACTGACCGGCGCGAAGAAGGCGAAGCGGGCGCCGCGCAGGGTGCGCAGGCGGGTGGCGAAGGTGGAGGTGGCGGGGTGAGTCCCGGGCTGAGGCTGCAAGGCGGACGCGAAGTTGCCGAGCCGCGCGACGTGGCTTCGAAAATATCGCCACGCCAATTGCCCGTTGAAGCCCGCGCCGGCTTCCGCTAAGAAGCCGTGGCTGGCCGGCCTATCGGCTGGTTCGTTTTCAGGTTCCCTGAAGGCACCCGTAGCTCAGCTGGATAGAGCGCTGCCCTCCGAAGGCAGAGGTCACAGGTTCGAATCCTGTCGGGTGCGCCAATCTACCCATGTATTACAATAGCTCAGATAACCCTTAAGCGCGTCACGCTGAACGGATCCATGCGACCCGCTTGAAGTCTTTGTTTTAATGGATGTCGTTGTCCCAGAACCGCGGCACTTCTGGGCGACATGCATGAGTGCCCGGGTCTAGGCACGGGCGATCAGTCGATATTCGGTGTTATTGGCGCGTCGATTACCACTTCCGCCCGTTCAGTCAGACGCTATGCTGCTGACCGTGACACCAAGGCGCGCGTTCGTGATGAAGCAAAGTCAACACCGCTTGCATGAGCGGATGACCATTCGCGGCCACCTCGAACCCGCGTCCTTCCTGCCCTGGATCATGCGCCATGCGGCCAAGCTCGGTCTCGCGCACCACATCGCTCATGCAAGCACCGATCGCATCGAACTCGATATTGTCGGTGCGGCGGAACTGATCGACATGATGGAGATGGGATGTTCGCTTGGGCCCATTGAGGTCTGGGTCGAGACGATCGACCGCGCGCCTGTCGAGCAAAAAAACATATAGCTTTGCGTGTGGTTACCGTCCGTTTGCACCTAATTTAACCAATATTGCAATTGCGAAATAATTATGCATACGTCAGCCGCATCGAGCGGTTCGCCAACTCCTTGCGCCGGCATCTCTCTGGTCGGGAAACAGTGGTATCAGTACGGAAAGTAAGGTCATGCTGTCCGACAAGACGGACACCTGGGTGCCGGTCGCCCTTTCCCAGGATCTGCCAACAGGACAGGTAATGCCGGCGCGGACGCCCGCCGGTCCCATTGCCCTCTGGCGAAGCCAATCGGGGCGCTTGGCGGCATCGGCCGATCGCTGTCCGCATCGCGGCATGCGCCTCTCCCATGGCTTCGTGCGCGGCGAGGCGCTCTCCTGCATCTATCACGGCTGGACCTATTCGCAGGCCGGTCAGTGCCTGCGCATTCCTGCCCATCCCAGCCTCACGCCGCCGGAGACGATTCGCGTTGCGACCCGGTTGGTCGAAGAGGCCGGCGGGATCATCTGGGTCGCTGATGGAGAGCCTGATGGCAACCCACCCCTTTTTGAGGGTTACGTGCCGCTCCGTTCATTGACGGCCCGTGCCGGACATTCGGCGCTCTTTGTCGCTGCCGGTACGAAGGCCACCGTTGAAGGATGCGTCTGGCAGGCGCCCGGCGCGCCGGCAATCCGCCTGCTGCCCATCCCGCAGGAAGCCGGCGAGACGCTGATCCACGTCCTTGTTCCAGCCGATTGCGATGCGTCCGGGCGCATCGCCGCCTCGCGAGCCGCCGAGAGCCTTCGGCGCATGGCCGAAGGGATCGAGGCGAAAGGGGCTGTGCCATGATCGACGATGCGATGCGCGACGAATGGTATCCGGTCGGGCTTTTCAGCCGGCTCGACCGCTATGGGCGCGAGACCACCCTGATGGGCGAGCCGATCAAGGTTGCGCTCGACGCCAATGGCGCGGCGAAAGTGACAGGCGAAAACGGGCGCGTGCTGCCGGTTTCGGTGCGCTATGGCCATATCTGGTCGTCGCTCGGCGAACCGAATAAACCGGTCTTCCCGATTCCCGAGGCAGACCAGCCCGGGCGCCGCTTCGTCGATGTCGGCGTGGTGCGGGTGCGCTGCTCGCCGCTCCGCGCCGTCGAGAACTTCCTCGACATCGCACACTTCCCCTTCGTCCATACCGACATCCTCGGCTCGGAGCCGCATACCGAGGTCGAAAACTACAAGGTCGAGATCCGCGAGGAAGAGGACGAGGTCTGGGCGACCCAGGTGAAGTTCTACCAGCCGCAGGCGGCGAAATCCGCGAGCGGCGGTATCACGACGGAATACATGTACCGCGTGCCGGCCCCGACCTGCTCAGTCCTCTACAAGACCTGCCCGCCGCGCCCGGGCGAATGGGATGTCATTACGCTATTCGTCCAACCGCTTGCCGAGGATCTCTGCGACGTCTGGCCGTGGATGGCGCTTTTCGATGACGAGACGCCACAGACCGACCTCATCCATTTCCAGCAGACGATTTTCCTGCAGGACCGCTCGATCCTCGAAAACCAGATCCCGCGTCTTCTGCCGCTCGATCCCGGCATGGAAATCCCGACGCGCGCCGACTTGACCTCGATCGCCTATCGCCGCTGGCTGAAGCGCCACAATTATACCTACGGCGCGCAATTGGTGGCACAATGAAGCTTTACGACTACATCCTCTCCCCAAGTTGCTACAAGGTGCGCCTGATGGCGACGCTGTCAGGTGTGAAGCTCGAAATCCGCCCGGTCGACTTCCATCCCGGCGCCGAGCATCGTGGCCCCGAGCTTATGGCGCTTAATCCGGGAGGCTCCATCCCGATCCTTGAAGACGGCGACCTGATCCTGACCGAATCTTCCGCCATGCTTGGCTATCTCGCCGCGAAGGCAGCACCGGCCTGGCTCGGCAGCGGCGCCCCCGAGGAGACGGCGCGCATCCAGCAATGGCTTTCCTTCTCGCACAGGCTGACCGCCAACCTCGGCGGCGCGCGCCTGCATGAGATGCTGCTGCGCCCCGGTGACATCGGTGCGCTGCAGGCCAATGGCATAGCGGCACTACGCGAACTGGAAGCCGGCCTCTTCGAACAAAAAATACGTGGCGACCGGTTTCTCGCATCCGACCGGCCGACGATTGCCGACATTGCTTGCTTTCCCTATGTCGCGCTCGCGCCCGACGGCGGCGTTTCCCTCGATCCGTATCCCACGATCCGGCTCTGGTCGCGAGCGCTCCGCAGCCTCGATAATTTCATCGAAATGCCCGGTATCCACCGGCTGCACGAGTTGAAGCCCGAACCGCGACCCATACCGGACGAGGCGTGAGGTGACCGGCTATCTCCTGAAGAATTGCGCAGCGGTCATCACCGACGAGGGCAGGGGTCCGAGCGTCCGGCGCAATGTCGATGTGCTGACGAATGGCCCGCAGATCGAGGCAATCGGGGAAGGCCTGCACAGAAGCGAGTTGCCGGCCGGTACTATCGTGCAGGATGCCGACGGCTGGTTCGTCTATCCCGGCCTCGTCAACACGCACCATCACTTCTTTCAGTGCTTTGTGCGCAACCGTGCCGAACTCGACTGGACGAAGCTGTCGGTCATCGAATGGCTCGACCGGATCTATCCGATCTTCTCCCGGCTCAACGAGGATTGTTTCTACCACGCCTCGATCACGGCGATGGCAGAGTTGATAAAGCACGGTTGCACGACGGCCTTCGACCACCAGTACAATTTTCCACGCCATGCCGGAAAACGGCTCATCGACCGGCAGTTCGAAGCGGCCGACCTTCTCGGCATGCGTTTCCACGCGGGCCGCGGCGGCAACACGCTGCCAAAATCGGAAGGCTCGACCATTCCAGACGAGATGCTGGAGACCACGGACGAATTCATCGCCGACTGTGCACGCCTCATCGACACTTATCACGACACCGGTCCCTTCAGCATGCGTCAGGTCGCGGTCGCTCCCTGCCAGCCGGTCAACTGCTACCGCGAGACCTTCGTGGAATCGGTTTCGCTGGCGCGTGATCGCGGGGTGCGGATGCACACCCATGTCGGCGAGGGCGAAAGCCCGATCATCGAGGCCCGCCATGGCATGCGTACGGTGGACTATCTCGAGGACCTCGGATTTGCCGGCCGAGACACTTTCTATGCCCATTGCTGGGAGCTGACGCATGACGAACTGCGGCTGATGGCGGCGAGCGGCACCGGTGTCTCGCATTGCCCTGAGCCGGTCTATCTGGTGGGCGCAGAGGTGACTGATATTCCCGCCATGTCCGCCTTTGGCCTGCGCGTCGGTCTCGGCTGCGACGGTGCTGCCTCGAACGACAATTCCAACCTCATGCACTGCATCCATTCCGCCTACATGCTGCAATGCCTGGCGGCCTCGACGCGCGCTCATCCCGTGCCTGCGCCGGTCGATTTCCTCGGCTATGCGACAACGGGCGGGGCCGCGCTTCTGGGCCGCAATGACATCGGCCGACTGTCGCCCGGCATGGCCGCCGACCTCTTCGCGATCGACACGCGCCGCATGGATTATGTCGGCACGCGCCACGATCCATTGAGCCTGATCGCCAAGGTCGGCATCGGCATGCCCACCGACATGACCATGATCAACGGCCGCATCGTCTGGGAGAAGGGTGCGTTTACCGGGCTGAACGAGACCCGGCTTGCTGCGGACGCGGAAGCTGCTTTTGCCGCGGTGGAATTCTAACAACTTAAAGACAGGGGAACTGACATGCTGAACTATCTGACCCGCAGAACTCTGATGAAGGGCCTTGCCGCGACAGGGCTTGCCGGCGCGCTTGGCAGCCGTCCCGCCTTTGCAGCCGACGAGCCGCTCGGTATCACGCTCGTGCTCCCGTCGCCGGTCGGCGATGTCGGCTGGGGCCATGCGCTCGCCGCCGGGCTCGAGCCGGTCAAGGCCGCGTACGGCGACAAGGTGAAGATCACCGTCATCGAGAACATCGCCGAAGGGCCGGACGCCGACCGGATCATGAACAAGACCGTCGCCGACGGTAACAAGTTCCTGATCGCCGGCTCATTCGGCTACCAGAATGGTGCACTACAGATCGCCCGCCGCGATCCTGGGGTCACCGTGCTGCATGCCTCCGGCTTCCAGACCGCGCCGAATTTCTCGCCCTTCGCGGCGAAGTATTTCCAGGGCACTTACCTGCTCGGCATAGCCGCCGCGGCTCTTTCCAAGACCGGCAAGCTCGGCTCCGTCTCGGCCTTCGCCATTCCGGAGCTGATCACCTCGATCAACGCATTCACGCTCGGCGCACAGACTGTAAATCCCGATATCGAGGTATCGGTCGTCTGGGTGAACTCCTGGTTCGACCCGGCCAAGGAACAGGAAGCCGCCAAGGCGCTGATGGCACAGAACTGCGACGTGATCTTCTCGAACGCGCAGGACACACCCTCCGTGATCTCGGCCTGCGAGGAGGCTGGCGTCTATGCGTTCAACCTCAATTCGTCGATGAAGAAATATGCGCCGAAGAAATATCTCGGCTGCATCGCGACGGACTGGTCGCCCTTCTTCAAGGCTTCCGTGGATGCCCATCTCGCCGGAACCTTCAAGGGCGCCAACACCTTCCTCGGCGTCGCCGAAAAGGTGGTGGAGGTCGTGGACTGGAACTCAGATATCCCAGCCGACACGATGACGAAGATCAAGGAAGTGGCGGCGAAGATCGCCGACGGCAGCTTCTCGCCCTTCACAGGTCCAATCACCAAGGCCGACGGCAGCGAAGCCGCCGCCGCCGGTGCGACGATAGCGGATCCCGAGATCGTCGCGATGGACTGGCACGTCAAGGGTGTCACCACACCACTGCCGAAGTAAGTCATGACCCCGCCCCTTCTGTCGCTCCGCGGCATCTCGAAGAGCTACGGCCAGATCCGGGCCAACCAAGCCATCGATCTGGACGTGGCGCCCCAATCGATCCATGCGATTCTCGGGGAGAATGGGGCGGGCAAATCGACGCTGATGAAGCTCATCTATGGCGTTGAACAGCCGGACGAAGGCACCGTCGTCTGGAACGGAGAGCCTCTGCGCCTTGCCTCGCCGGCTGAGGCACGGCGCAGGGGCATCGGCATGGTCTTTCAGCATTTCTCGCTGTTCGAGACGCTGACTGTCGTCGAGAACATCCAGCTCGTCGTCCCCGGCGGCAAGGCGGAGCTGGCGGGGCGCATCCGCAGCCTCGGCCAGGATTTTGGCCTTGAAGTAGATCCTCTCGCCGATGTGCACGCGCTCTCGGTCGGCGAACGGCAGCGGGTGGAGATCATCCGCTGCCTGATGACGGACCCGAAGCTGCTCATTCTCGACGAGCCGACCTCGGTCTTGCCGCCGCAGGCGGTGAAGAAGCTGTTCGACACGCTCAGGCGCCTTCGCGACCGCGGCGTGTCCATCCTGTTCATCTCGCACAAACTGGAGGAAATTCGCACGATCTGTGACCAGGCGACGGTCTTGCGTGGAGGGCGCGTTATCGGCACCGTCGACCCGCGGGACTATGATGCGCACGACCTCGCCCGGATGATGATCGGCCGCGACATGCCCGAGGTGATGCCCGCGTTGGCCATGCCCGAGGGGGAGAAGCGGCTGGAAATAATCGGCATGGACTACACGCCGGACGACCCCTTTGCCACGCCGCTCTCCGGCATCAGCCTCACGGTACGATCAGGCGAGATCCTTGGCATAGCCGGAATATCGGGCAATGGCCAAGGCGAACTTGCCGCACTCATCTCGGGCGAAGCGATGCTGCTGAAGGAACAACGCGACCGGATCTACATGATGGGCCGCGACGTAGGCACACTCGATGCGGCCGCGCGCAGGAGATTTGGCTTCGCCTTCGTGCCCGAAGACCGGCTGGGACGCGGCGCGGTCCCTGAAATGTCGCTCGTGCTCAACACCGTTCTTACCGCCCATCCTTTCGATCTCGTGAGGCGCGGCCTCATCAACAGCGCCGGAGCGACGGCTTTCACCAGCGAATGCATCCGTCGGTACGACGTCCGCGCCTCCGGCCCGGATGCCGAAGCGGGCTCGCTGTCCGGCGGCAACTTGCAGAAATTCATCGTCGGTCGCGAGATGATGCTGTCGCCAAAACTGCTTTTCGTGGCGCAGCCAACCTGGGGTGTAGACATTGGCGCTGCATCCGCCATCAGAAGGCGGCTCATCGCGTTGCGCAACCTGGGAGTGGCGATCCTCGTAATTTCCGAGGAACTCGAGGAACTTTTCGAACTCTGCGATTTCATCCAGGTGCTGCATCATGGAATGCTGAGTCCGCCTCTGGTCACGCGGGACACGCGCCCCGAAGACATCGGCAGATACATGATCGGAGCACATGCCTCGCCAGAGAAGGTTCCTGCATGAGCGTTTGGGCCGCGACGTTCCTCCCCGCGCTCGTCCGCCGGGAGCATGCCTCGCTCGTCGCGGCCATGCTGGCCCCTGCTGTCGCGCTTGGCATGGCGATCATCCTCAATCTGGGCCTTTATGTGCTGATAGGCCGAGATCCGGCGGCCGTCCTGTACGCGATGCTTCTCGAGCCGTTCCTCTCCTGGGCATCGTTCGCGGAGGTGCTGCTGAAGGCGGGGCCTCTTCTCCTCATTGCTCAGGGGCTGGCGATCGGTTTCCGCGCAAAAGTGTTCAACATCGGCGCGGAGGGCCAGTTTATCCTGGGCGCTATTTTCGCCTCGGCGATCCCCGTCTGGTTTCCGCAGGCGACCGGGCAGTGGATCTGGCCGCTGATGCTGCTTCTCGGTGCCCTCGGCGGTGCACTTTGGGCATCTATCACCGCCTTCTGGCGCGTCAGGCTCAATGCGAACGAGATCCTGGTCTCTCTGATGCTGAGCCTCGTTGCGGCGCAAGTCCTCAACTACTTGCTGCTCGGCCCATGGAAGGACCCGGCCGGCTTCAATTTCCCACAATCCGTCATGTTTCAGAACGACGCGATGGTGCCGACCCTGATCACCGGTACCCGAGTCAACGTCTCGCTGCTCATCACACTTGCGCTCTCGCTGGTGGCCTGGGTTTTCATGCAGCGAAGCTTCATGGGGTATAAGCTCAAGGTCGGCGGCCTTGCCCCGCGCGCGGCCGGTTACGCCGGCTTCAGCGAAGGGCGTGCGATTTGGCTATCGCTTCTGATCGGTGGCTTGGCGGCGGGACTGGCAGGCGCCGCGGAAGTCGCGGGTCCGCTCGGCCAGTTGCAGCGCTCGATCTCGACCGGCTACGGTTATGCGGCCATTATTGTCGCCTATCTCGGCGGCTTGCATCCAGTCGGCATCATCTTTTCCGCGCTCTTCATGGCTGTCCTCTATATCGGCGGCGACAATGCGATGGTGTCGGCAAACCTGCCGATCGCCGCCGTCCGCGTCTTCCAAGGCAGCTTGCTGCTCGCCTATCTCGGCGCTGTGGCCTTCGTGCGCTACCGCATCGAGTGGCGCCGCCCCCATCACCTGAGCCAGCCATGAACGCCGTCGAGTTCATTATTTCGGGCATGCTCGCAGCGGCAACCCCCTTTCTCCTTGCCGCACTCGGCGAGTTGGTGGTCGAGCGCGCCGGTGTTCTTAACCTCGGCGTAGAGGGCCTGATGGCCCTCGGCGCGGTGCTCGCGTTCATCGTCGTCTACCACGGCGGTGGACACCTGCTGGGGTTCGTTGCCGCCGGCCTCGGTAGCGCCGTCCTGTCCCTCGTCTTTGCAGTGCTGGCACTCGGATTCCGGGCAAACCAGGTCGCGACAGGCCTTGCGATCGGCATTCTCGGCCAAGGCCTTTCGGCGCTGTTCGGCAAAAGCTACGAGAGCTTGACGGTGAAGGGGCTCCCGAAACTTGCCTTTCCCGGCCTCTCGGAAATCCCGGTAGTCGGCAGGCTGTTTATCCAGGACGTCGTCGTATGGCTTTCCCTTGCCGTGACGTTTGCGATCTGGGCGATGTTTGCCTATACGAGAGTCGGCCTTGTCGTGAGGGCAATCGGCGAGAATCCCAAGGCAGCACACGCGATCGGCTATCCGGTCATCGCTATCCGTGTCGCGGCCATAGCTTTTGGTGGCATGATGGCGGGTTTTGCCGGCGCCTATGCGGCGGCGGTGTACACGCCCCTTTGGGCGGACGGCATGATTGCCGGACGTGGCTGGATCGCGATCGCACTCGTTGTCTTTGGTACGTGGCTCGCTGGCCGCATCTTCCTGGGTGCCTGCCTCTTCGGCGCGGTTTCGCTGATGAGCCTCGCCGCCCAGGCGACCGGTCTGGACCTGCCATCGCAACTGCTTTCCAGCCTTCCCTATCTCGTTACGATCGTCGTGCTCGGTGTCATCTCGGCGGACCGCCGCTTGCTCAGGCTGAACGGTGTCGCCTCGCTTGGCGAACCCTTCGAACGTTAGCCGGGATGCAAAGTGGATTTGCGAAACTCGACGTAAGTTGAAGAGATCGAAACGCCAGCGGACGATCGGCATCCGATCCAAAGGGCAGAAACGCCAAACGGGGCGAAGGTATTTCCGCAAGGGTAGCGCTGACGCCGTCGACTGCGAGCAGGGGAACGATGTGACGCTCAACGCGCCCGACACCGGTGGATCGTCGCGGGTTCTTGGATCGTCCCCTTTCCCCAGTACGAGCCCATTCTCGAGGGTCCATTCTCCACCGCAGCCTAGGGAAGCGGCTTCGCAAGATGGCCTGAGGCATGCGCCCGGTAAATTCCCGCATGCGAGCACTCGTCCTGCCTGTCTAAGGTTCCGAGTCTAACCGCAAATCCTCGATTTTTTCCGCCAATTCCAAAATATATATTCCGATCGCCGCAAGCAGCCATAACAACGATTTCCAATACTACCTATTCTCGCAGAAACTAAAAACGCTACACTCGCGTAATCATATTGGTAACGGATGCTGTTCAACCTGCGTACAGGCAACCAACACGGGGAGCGTCATTATGGATTTCTTTAAAAGTTTAACAAAGGCCTTGGCCGGTGGCGCTGTTGCCGTGGCTTTGTGCTTTCCGGCTGGCGCGGGCGGGCTCAGTGTGGGCATCGGCGGCAGCGGTGGGGTGGGCGTCTCGGTCGGCGGCAGTGGCGGCGGGCTTGGCGTCGGCGTCTCGGTCGGCGGCAGCAAGGGCGTCAATGCCGGAGCGACGGTCGGAGGCACCAGCGGCACCACCGCCAGTGTCGGCGCCTCGGTTGGCAGCGGCGTTACCGCCGGCGCCGGCGTATCGGTCGGCACGGGCGTCGGGGTCGGCGTCGGCGCAACCGTCGGCAGCGGTGTCGGGGTCGGCGCCGGGGTCGGGGTGGGCAATGGGGTGACGGCCGGGGTCGGCGTCGGCATAGGCGCACCGACCGCGCCCACCAGCCCCAGGGATCCCAACACGCCAGCGGTGCCGGCGCGGCCGGCGGTGGTTGCCATCAGCGCCATGTCGGCCGGCCAGATCGCCAAGATGAAAAAACGCTGCGCCAGCGTGCTCAGCGGCAAGGGCACCTACGACCGGGACCTGAAGGAGCTCTGCCGGATATTGGCGCGGCGCTGAGTACCGCAACATCGCATCTGCCGTGGGGCGTCAGTCTCTCAGCCAGCCCCAATGCCGCAAGGTGGCGGGCATTCTTAGGGAGAGAGCTTTGCCGAGCGGTTCAGCGTTTCGCGGAAAGGCGGAACCGCTCAGGCTGTGCGCTTTCATCGGCGGCATTCCGCATGGCTTGGTCGCCGAGCCGAAGGAAGCGCGCCGCCCGGTTGCGGCCTTAATCTGACCTCTGCCGTCCGTCCGGTCACCCGTTTGGGCCGGCTCGAAGATTCGCCTCTGGCCTTTTGTATCACCCGCTCTAGCTGCTTTGTGTTAGGCTCGTCATGTTAGCCTTGTCTTGCTGATGGAGGTTTTGATGGATCGGCGATCATTCTTGACAGCATTGTTCGGCGTTGCGGGGGCCGCGGCGCTTGCTACCGCGGTTCGGCCTCTCAAGGCCGTGGCCGGGGTTCCCAATGTCGGTAACGGCATTCTCGATGAACTCGACAAGCAGGATGCCAATTCGTTTGATGACGACGAAGGCCCGGGCGATGTCGAGCAGATATCGCATCGGCGATGGCACCGTCGTCGCCACCACAGGCGGCATGTCTGGAGACGGCACTGCCGCACGTTCTGGCGGCATGGCCGGTTGCGCCGGCGCTGCTATCGCAGGCGCTCCTTTGTCGTCTTGCGGTTCTAACCGCGGCACGTTCCCGGATAGACCCTGCCCTGAGGCGCAAACACCAAACAGACCCATCCCGATTTGCATCGGGATGGGCTGGTTCAACTTTATCCAGCCACAGCTGCCACCGACTCCCGCTGCACCAGCGGGCATTCCAGCTTGGTGATGGGATAGCGGCCGCGGCCGGCAGGCGGCGGCACTTCGAGCTGTTCGATCGCCCATTGGCCCATCGCCATGTGCGGCAGGATCGATGTCGTCAGCGGCGGGAACAGATGGCGGGCGATCTCCTCGTCGTCATAGCCGACGACGGAGATGTCCTGCGGGATGTGCAGGCCTGCCTCCTTCAGCGCTTCGTAGCAGCCGATGGCCGTGCGGTCGTTCTGGCAGAAGATGGCGGTCGGGCGCTCTTTCAGCGCCAAAAGCTTCACGGTCGCGGCATAGCCGGCGCTCGCCGACCAGTCGCCCTCGACCACCAGTTCGGGATCGAACGGGATGTCGGCGGTGGCGAGCGCCCTGCGGTAGCCTTTCAGCCGGTCCTGCGCGGCCTGCATCCACGGCTCGCCGGTGATGATGGCGATGCGGCGGTGGCCGTGGCCGATCAGATGCCGGGTCGAGTTCTGGCCGCCGGCGATCTCGGAAGGCACCACGGCCGGGAAGGCATAATCGGCCGTGTAGCAGTTGAGCAGGATGACCGGTATGTCGAGGCCGTAGAGGAAATCCGGCGCCGTGATCTCGCGGGTGAAGATGGTCATGTAGATCAGCGCCGAGATTCCGCGCCTGGTGAGCGCCGCAATGGCGCGCGGCTCCATGACGGCGTCGCCCATGGTCTGCGCCACGAGCAACACATTGCCGGCGTTCCACGATGCCTGGCGCGCGCCCTCGATGGCGACAACGGCTTCCGGGCTTGTCGCCAGCTGGTCGACAGCGAAACCGATGACACCGTCAAGTCCATCGAAGGCGGCAACAGGTTTGCGCAGCGCCGAGAAGGCGGGTGCTGCGTAGCCGAGCGCACGCGCGGCGTCGATCACCCGCTCGCGCGTCTGCTGCGACAGCCGGATGCCGGGCGAATCGTTGAGCACGAAAGAGACGGTCGCCTGCGAGCAACCGGCTGCCCTGGCGATGTCGGTCATGGTGACGCGGCCGCCCTTGGCGGCTCTCGCCGGCGCCTTGCGCCGCTTCGCCGTGTCGTCCGGATCCCTCGTCTCGCTCATGGCAGTGCGTCCCAATCCCCAGCCTGTCTAGTCGCAAGCCTGCCACACCGACAAGATGGTGTCGCGCCGTCGACCAATGGAAATAGTCGAAGGCATTTATCTTTATTAGCAGCTTTGAAGTTCGCCGCCATGCCGCTTCGGGCCGCGTGAAATTTGAGGACTGCAAGGCATCTGCTTGCGCGAAGCCGTGCTGCACCTGTTCGGGCAAACTAGACCTAGGGCCACCGCCGAGTGTCCGCGCGAGACCTCTGCTAATAGTGTTTACTAATACAAAACGACGCTGTAACGTCAATCCGCCGTGTCCGGTCAGGTGGGACCCCGTGCGGCGAGAAGTGCACGTGAATGGCCCGATGGCGAGCGGGGTTTGCCTCCGCAAGCCTGGTCTCGGACATGTGATATGTCAGACAAATCAGACTATTTACGAGCACGGGATGAGTCTCTAAAGTCCGTGATCGCGACCGACGACGCCATTCTTCAGCGCCGGGAACCCCTGAGGAGGAGGGCGTCCAAATCGCGAGCGGCAAGTCAGTGAATTCAGATCGGTTCAGTCCGACGACTGAGCCAAAACGGGAGGTTGAACATGAAATCCTTGATACGACATGCATCCGTGGCCACCGCAGCCCTGCTGCTTGGCCTGACCGCGACAGCCATTGCGCGCGCCGACGACAAGCCGACGCTTGCCTTCGTCGTCAACGGCGCTTCCGATTTCTGGAAGGCCGCCGAAGCCGGCGTCAAGAAGGCGCAGGCCGAATTGCCCGACTACAATCTCGAACTCAAGTATCCCGAGCAGTCCTCGGTCGCCATCCAGCAGCGGCTGATGGACGATCTGGTGACCGCCGGCGTCAAGGGCATCATGGTCTCGGCCGTCGACCCCAAGACCTCGACCGACGGCCTGAACAAGATCGCGTCGGAAACGGCGCTGTTCACCACCGACTCCGATGCCCCGCAGACCAAGCGCGTCGCCTATATCGGCTCGTCCAATGTCGACGCCGGCAAGCAGGCGGCCGAGATCGCCAAGAAAGCGATGCCGGACGGCGGCAAGTGCCTCGGCTTCGTCGGCCTGCTCGGCGCCGACAATGCCAAGGAACGCATCCAGGGCATGAAGGACGGCCTCGCCGGCAGCAAGATCGAACTGGTGGACGTGCGCGGCGACGACATCGACCAGGCGCGCGCCAAGAAGAATGTCGAGGACGCGCTGGTCGCCAGCCCCGACATCACCTGCATGGTCGGCTTCTATTCCTACAACACGCCGCGCATCTATGAAGCGCTGCGCGACGCCGGCAAGCTCGGCTCGATCACCGTCGTCGGCTTCGATGACGATCCGATCACGCTGGGCGGCGTCAAGGAAGGCACCGTGGCGGCCACCGTCGTGCAGCAGCCCTTCGAATGGGCCTATCAGGGCATGAAGCTGATGGCCGCCTATCTCAAGGGCGACAAATCAGGCATTCCGGAAGGCGGCCTGATCATCATCCCGACCAAGATCATCGGTAAGGACGATGTCGACACCTATGCCGCCAATCTGAAGGCGATGTCCGGAAACTGAGACCACGAGCAGTTGCGCCGGCTCAGGGTTCGCCTTGAGCCGGCGATCGTGTTGACGGGCCGGCCAACGCCCGTCAGTCTGTAGCCCACCGGCTGCTGGCAAGCCTG
Source organism: Mesorhizobium sp. P160187 (assembly GCF_057766425.1). Classification (NCBI taxonomy): domain Bacteria; kingdom Pseudomonadati; phylum Pseudomonadota; class Alphaproteobacteria; order Hyphomicrobiales; family Phyllobacteriaceae; genus Mesorhizobium; species Mesorhizobium sp. P160187. The sequence goes on along the minus strand of NZ_JBYMDX010000003.1, from coordinate 2,161,471 downwards.
ATCAAATATGGCGTGATGAATTATTCCGACCCATCCATCGTCGCAACCACCCCGTTCCTCGGCCTCGAGAACGTGCGCAAGACCTATCCGGGCGTGGTGGCGCTGGACGGCTTTTCCATGGAAGTCAGGCCGGGCGAGGTGATCGGCCTGGTCGGCGAAAACGGCGCCGGCAAGTCGACCTTGATGAAGATCCTCGGCGGCGTCACCAGGCCGGACAGCGGCGCCATCACCGTCGACGGCGTTGCGCATGACGGGCTCACCGTCGAAGGCAGCCTGGGGTCGGGCATCGCCTTCGTCCACCAGGAACTCAATCTGTTCGAAAACCTCGATGTTGCCGCCAATATCTTCTTCGGCCGCGAGCCGTTGCGCGGCGGGCCGCTGAGATTGGTCGACCGCGCCAAGCTGCGCGAAATGGTGGCGCCGCTGCTGAAGCGTGTCGGCGCCAACTTTTCCGCCGATACGCCGGTTGCCTCGCTGTCGCTTGCCCAGCAGCAGATGGTCGAGATCGCCAAGGCGCTGTCGATCAAGGCCCGGCTGGTCATCCTCGACGAGCCGACATCGAGCCTGCCGCTTGCCGAAACCGACAAGCTGCTCGACGTCATCAAGGCGCTGAAGGCCGATGGCATCAGCGTCATCTTCATTTCGCACCGGCTGCATGAGGTCGAGCGCGTCGCCGACCGCGTCGTGGTGCTGCGCGACGGCATGCTGGCCGGCACCTTGCCGAAGAGCGCCATCAACCACGACCAGATGGTCAAGCTGATGATCGGCCGCATGCTGAAGGAGCGCGAGAAGGCCTCCGAGGCGGCGCGGGCGCCGGGCGCCACGGCTCTCTCGGCCAAAGCCATCCGCACCCCCGCCTACCCTGCCCGGCCGGTCGACCTCGACATCAGGCGCGGTGAAATCCTCGGCCTTGCCGGTCTTGTCGGCTCCGGCCGCACCGAACTGGCGCGGGTGTTCTTCGGCATCGACAGCACGCTTGGCGGTGGGCTCGAACTCGACGGCAAGCCGCTTGTACTGGGTTCGGCGGCCGATGCGGTCGCGCATGGCATTTTCCTGGTTCCGGAAGACCGCAAGCTGACCGGCATTTTGCTTGACCTGTCGATCGCGCAGAACATCTCGCTGCCCAACCTGCCGGCGCATGCGAAGCGTCGACTGGTGTCGGCAAGCGCCGAGACCGCCACCGCCGAGAAGCAGAAGAGCAATCTCGGCATCAAGGCGCCGTCGGTGCAGACGCGAACCGGCACGCTGTCGGGCGGCAACCAGCAGAAGGTGGTGCTAGGCAAATGGCTGGCGATGAACCCGAAGGTGATGATCCTCGATGAGCCGACGCGCGGCATCGATATCGGCGCCAAGGCCGAGATTTACGGGCTGATGCGAGCCTTGGCCGATGCCGGCGTCGCCGTGCTGATGATCTCCAGCGACATGGAAGAGGTGATCGGCGTGTCCGACCGCATCGCCGTCATGCATGAGGGCCAGATCTCGGGCATTCTCGACAAGGAACAATTCAGCCAGGAAAACGTGCTGTTGCTGGCGGTCGGCAAGCCGGCAAACTAGCGGGCTTCAGGCGATTGCCGGTCCGGCGCATTGGGGAGAAGACGATGAGCAAAAAAGATCTCGGCCTGCTGATCCTGATCCTCGTGGTCGGCGCCGTGGTGACCGCCATCAACCCGCGCTTCCTTTTACCGATCAACCTCGCCAACACCTCGAACCTGATCGGCCTGTTCGGGATCCTCGCCATCGGCCAGGCCTTCGTCATCATCACCGGCGGCATCGAATTGTCGGTGGGATCGCTGGTGGCGCTGCTCGGCACGCTGTTCATCGATTTCATCGCTGTGCGCGACATGCCATGGCCGGTGGCGCTGCCGCTGATCCTGGTGCTGGGCGGCATCATCGGGCTGGCGCATGGCTGGCTGATCACAAGGCTGAAATTGCAGCCCTTCGTGGTGACGCTGTGCGGCCTTTTGATCTATCGGGGGGTCGCCCGTTTCTATACCGCCGACGGCACCGCCGGCTTCGCCTTCGGCCAGAATTTTCCCGAGCTCGAATTCCTCACCGCGGGCCGCAGCTATGGCGTGCCCAACAGCTTCATCGCACTGATCGTCATTTCGATCGTCATGTGGGTGGTGCTGCACCGCTCGGTGTTCGGACGCTACCTCTATGCCATCGGCAAGAACGAAGAGGCGGCTAAATATTCGGGCATCCGCACCGGCCGCGTCGTGATGGCCGCCTATGTCATCTGCGGCGTTCTGACGGCGCTGTCGGCGATCTATTTCGCCATGTACACGCGCTCGATCTCGCCGGCCAGCCACGGCCAGTTCTACGAGCTCTACGCCATTGCCGCCGCCGTTCTCGGCGGCTTCTCGCTGCGCGGCGGCGAAGGCTCGCTGGTTGGCGTCATCCTGGGCACCGTGCTGCTGCAGGAGTTGCAGAACCTGGTCAATCTGCTCGGCATCCCGTCCTCGCTCAACTTCGCGGTAATGGGCGGCGTGATCCTGATCGGCGTGCTGGTCGACCAGCAATGGGGCGTGTTCCGCGCAAGGCGGCTGATGCTCGATGCCAGCCGGAAGACTGTCGCGGCGGAGTAGCGCTACATCACGCCGGATATATCCGAGAAGGCCATCGCCTTGCGCAGCACCTCGACGAAGCGTTCTCCGGCGGCTTCGCGCCGGCCGCCATTGTCGATCGAGGTGACGCCGGAGCCGGACAAAGCGATATTGGCGCTGCGGGCGAGCCGAGCCAGCACTTCGCCGCGCGATTCGCGGCCGCGCTGGGCGAGACGCTCGGCGAGGATTTCCGGCGAAGCGGTGATCTCGACGACAGCCAGATTGGCATAGCGCTCCCGCAGCACCGGGATGACTGCGCGCGAGACATTGGCCACGGCGACATGGCCATTGGCTATCGACCAGTCGACATCGGCCGGGATGCCATAGCGCAGGCCGTGCGCCTCCCAGGAAATGGCGAAAGCGCCGTCGGCCTGGGCCTCGGCAAAGGCGGCGTCGGCCAGCGTGTCGTGATCCTCGCTTGCGGCGTCGCTCGGCCTGGTGATGACCCGGCGGACGAACTCCAGCCTCGTCTCGTCGGCAAACAAGGTGCGGGCATAGCCGATTACCGTATCCTTGCCGGCGCCGCTCGGGCCGACGACGGCGACAAACACGCCGTTGCGGAGCGGAAAGGCCTCGCTGCTGAGTTCGCGCTCGATCGACGCCGAGACCATCAGGCGACCCGGCGCCCTTGGCGCCAGACGGTGCGCACGACCGGCACATGGTCGTCGACGCGCACACGCACCAGATCGGCGCGGCGGCCCTGTTCGATGACGCCGCGGTCGTCGAGGCCGATCGCCTCGGCCGGATTCTTCGACACCATCGCAACCGCCTGCGGCAGGGAAATGCCCTCGACGACGTCGCCGAGGAAGAAGGCCGACTGGATCAGGCTGAAGGGAATGTAGTCGGACGACAATATGTCGAGCAGGCCGTCGCCGGCCAGCGTGCGGGCCGAGACATTGCCCGAATGCGAGGAGCCGCGCATGACGTTGGGCGCGCCCATCAGTACGCCGAGCCCGGCATCCTTCGAGGCCTTGGCGGCTTCCAGCGTGGTCGGGAATTCCGCGACGCGCACGCCCTGCTCGATCGCCTCGTCGACATGGCCTGATGTGGCGTCGTCATGGCTCGCCAGCACAATGCCCCGCTCGTTGCAGGCGGCTGATATCGCCACCCGGTTCGGTCCCGAATTCTTCGCCGATTCCGACATCCGCTTTTCGCAGAACAATTGGAAGTCGCGATCGGTCAATTTCAGCTTGCGCTGATAGTAATGGGCGTAGGTCTCGAGATTGACGAACTGACGCTGTCCCGGCGCATGGTCCATCAGCGAGGCCAGCTTGACCCGCTCGTCGCCATCGAAATTGGCGAAAGCCCGCAAGCAATCCGGCGCCGAGACCTCGCAGCGCAGGTGCAGGAAATGGTCGGCCCGCAACCGGTCTTTCGCGACGCTGTCCTCGATCGCGCCGGCGAGCTTGCGGATGTCGTCGGAGGTAATATCCGCGTCCTCGTCCATGCCGACACGCAACGCGTCGAGGACGGTGGTGATGCCGGCGGTGGCCACCTGCGCGTCATGGGCAAGGACGGCGGCGATCGGGTTCCAGCGCACTTTCGGGCGCGGCGCATAGTGGCCTTCGAGATGGTCGGTGTGCAGCTCGACCAGGCCGGGAATGATGTAGTCGCCGCCCATGTCCTCGCCGCCCATGCTCCCGCCGGTGTGGCCGGTGCCGGCGTCGACGCCGGAGATAAAACCGTCGCGCAGCACGAGCGACCCTTCGACGATCTCGTCGGCAAGCACGATGCGGGCGTTGTGGAGAACAGTTTCGGCGGTCATTCAGGCGGTCCCTGGTTACTCGGACGAATTGCGGTCAGGCGGTTTTTCGGGCAGCGCGGCGGCCGAGCGCATGATGCGAAAGCACCATGAACGGAGCGCCCGGTTCGGTTTCGACGAACAGCGTCAGCGCATCCACCAGCACCGGCTGCTGCAGCACATCGGCGAACAGGCTGTCAATTGCCGCGCGCAGACGTTGGCTTTCCTGCGGCCCGGCCCGGCCGGACAGTGTCATGTGGAAGCGAAAGGTCTCAAACACATAGGGATAGCCCCACTGGCAGAGATTGCGGAACTCGGCCGGCTTCAGCGAATCCGGGCTGCGCCGCTCGATCTCGGCCTCGGTGAGCGGCGCGCGAAAACGGTCGAAGCTAAGCACGACATCGTCGGCGAAACGGTTGAGCGGCGGCAGCGGGCCTTCCGGCACCAAAGCGAAGAAACCATCGATCTGGCTGACGACCAGGCGCGGGATGGTGACCGTCGGCGTTGCTTCGGCAAAGGCGTCCAGCGCCGCGCGCAGCGAGCTTTCGGTTTCGTTGGCGGCCAACCGGAAGGGCGCTTTCAGCGTCGCATGAAAGCCGTAGCGCCGCGCCGATGCGGTGTGAAAAGCGACTTCGGCCGCCGACAGCTCGCCCACCGCCTCGACCGGCCTGGTGGCGGCGCCAAAGGGGTCGCGACCCAGCCAGTTGGCGGCGATCCGCGCCAGCGGTTCGTCCTGCCTCGGGGTGAAATAAATGGCGTAGCGCATCGAAAAAAATCCTCGTCAGCCCGCTGCCATAGGTGATTTCCATGACGGATTGACGAAGCTTATGCGGGTTTTCGAAGGCAAATCGACCCCGCAGGTCCTTAGCCGACGATTTTTTCCTGCTGGACCGACAGCTTCCGCCGCAAGCGAAGGCCGATCAGGCCTTCATCAGCCATTCGTGCTCGGGCGCGTTGTGGAACTTCCACGTCCGCTTCGGCCCGGCCATGACGTTGAGATAATAGAGGTCGTAGCCGTGGCAGGCGGCGCAGGGGTGATAGCCCTTGGGCACCAGCACAACATCGCCGTCCTCGATCGCCATGGCTTCGTCCAGCTCGCGGGCGCCGGTCTTGTCGGCGTCGGTGTAGACGCGCTGGAAGGCAAAACCCTGCGGCGGGTTGAGGCGGTGGTAGTAGGTTTCCTCAAGATAGGATTCGGCCGGCAGATTGTCCTGGTCGTGCTTGTGCGGCGGGTAGCTCGATGTGTGGCCGCCGGGCGTGATGACCTCGACCACCAGCAGCGAGTCGGCGGGCTTGCCCTCGGGCAATATGTTGGTGACGTAGCGCGTGTTGGTGCCTTTGCCCCGAGTCTCCTGGCCGAGGTCGTCGGGTGCGATGACGCGAACGGGCAAGCCGCCGCCCAGGCCCGGCGCCGAGCAGACCGCGAGCTCGAGATCGGTGTCGGCGGTGACCGACCAATCCGACCCCTCAGGAATATAGACCGACCACGGCTTGCCCTCGAAGGGCGACATGCGCTCGCCGAGCAGGCCAAGTTCCCGGCCGCCGGCCTTGGCCGTGCCCTTGCCGGTGACGAACACCAGGCAGACTTCGCGACCGCCCGTCTTACCCGAGGCGTTTTCGCCGGGCTTCAAACGGTGCAGGTCGAAGCCGACATAGGTCCAGCCGGCGCTGTTGGGCGTGACATGCGCGACGCGGCCATGGCCCTTGTCGGCTTTGACGAGCAGTTTCGACATGTTTTGTCTCCTATCGCAAGTCTTCGAGGTCGGCCTCTCAACTTCGTCATCCTAGGGCGAAGCAGGAGCGAAGCTCCGTCGCGAAGACCCTAGGATGACGAAGCGAGGAACGTTCCGGCCAATCACCGACGTAGGCGATACGCCAGGTGTCCAGTGTCCGACCCGCAAGCCCTTCCGAGCCACGGCCGCTTCATTCCTTCGGTTCGGCGTCCGCCTTCGCTTCGCCGGTCTTCGGTCGATCAGGCGCAGCCTTGCTCTCCTCCACCGGCTTGTAAAGATAGAAGAACTGCCAGACGGCGTAGGCGGCAAAGCCGAGCGCAATGATGCCCCAGAATGGGGTGCCGGAGGCGAGTTCTATTCCGGCCCAGATCACGCAGACGGCGACGACGGCAACGCGCCGCCACAGCGGCCGGAAGAACGGGTGCTCGTAATCCTTCATCGGATCGCCTCAGGCATTGGGAAAGCCTTGCGTTTCCACCGTGTAGCCGGCCGCCGTCATCACCCGCATCAGCTCCTTGTAACCCACTTGGGCCATCTTCAGCGGCGGGTTCTTTTTCGGGTCCTGCTCGGCCTCGACGACGAACCAGCCTTCATAGCCATGGTCGGCGAAGCGCTGCACGATGGCGCCGAAATCGAGCGAACCGTCGCCAGGCACCGTGAAGGCACCGAGCGCCACGGCGTCGAGAAAGGACTGCTTCGTGCGGTCGAGCCCGTCGATCACGCCCATGCGCACATCCTTCACATGGACATGGCTGATGCGCTTGTGGTGGTTGTCGATGGCGCGCAGCACGTCGCCACCGGCAAAGGCGAGATGCCCTGCATCGAGCAGCAACGGAATGCCTTCGCCGGAATGGCGCATGAAGGCATCGAGCTCCGGCTCGGTCTCGACCACCGCCGCCATGTGATGGTGATAGGACAGCGGCATGCCTTGCTCTGCGCACCATTCGCCGAACTCGGTGAGGCGCCTGGCATAGGCCTTCATTTCGTCGTTCGACAATTTCGGCTTGGTGGCGAGAGGCCTGGAGCGATCACCCTGGATCGAGCGGCCGACCTCGCCATAGACGATGCAAGGCGCATTCACCGCCTTGAACAGGTCGATCATCGGCTGGATGCGATCCCTGTTCTTGCCCATATCCTCATCGACCAGCGTGCCGGAGAACCAGCCGCCGCACAGCGTCACGTCGGCCTGCTTCAGGATCGGCAGCATGATTTCGGGGTCGTTTGGGAAACGCCGGCCCATTTCCATGCCGGTGAAGCCGGCAGAGCGCGACTGGCGCAGGCACTCTTCCAGCGAGACGTCGTCGCTGAGTTCGGCAAGATCATCGTTCCACCACGCAATGGGGGACATGCCCAGTTTGGCTTTCAAGTTTTAGCTCCGGTTTCTTGTTCACCCTCCCCCTTGTGGGGAGGTGCGAAGCAGCGGGGTGGGGTGCGGCGCGAGCCCCCCACCGGACCTTCGGTCCGACCTCCACAAGGGGAGGTAGGGGCGGGTGCATGTACATCAATCGCCGACTGTCTGCATCTGCCGCTTTTCGTCATAGGCCTTGCGGGCTGCGTTGACCTGCGGCCGTGCGGAGACTTCCGGCACCGCGACATCCCACCAATGGCCGCCGGCATCGGTGGAAATCAGCGGGTCGGTGTCGATGACCAGCACGGTGGTGCGGTCGTTGGTTTTCGACTTTTGCAGCGCAGTCTCCAGGCCGGTGATCGACGGCACTTTCTCGGCAATAGCGCCCATGCTGGCCGCATGCGCGGCGAAGTCGATGTCGGGCAGGATCTCGTGGCGCGCGTCCTTCAGGAGGTTGTTGAAGTTGGCGCCGCCGGTGGCCATCTGCAGCCGGTTGATGCAGCCATAACCCCTGTTGTCGAGCACCACGATGGTCAGCTTCAGGCCAAGCATCACCGACGTGGCGATTTCGGAATTCATCATGAGGTAGGAGCCGTCCCCGACCATGACGACGACCTCCTGGTCGGGCTTGGCCATCTTGGCGCCGAGCCCGCCGGCAATCTCGTAGCCCATGGTCGAGAAGCCATATTCGCCATGGTACGAGCCGGGCGCGCCTGCCTGCCAGAGCTTGTGCAACTCGCCCGGCAGGCCGCCCGACGCGTTCAGCAAGGTCACGCCGGACCCCAGCGCGCGCTGCACGGCGCCGATCACCTGCGCGTCCGACGGGAAGGCGGCGTTGGTCGACGCCGTCACCTTGGAGGCTTCGGCCTGCCAAGCCTTCTTGCCTTGGGTCGCATTGTCGGTCCATGTCGCCGGTGCTTTCCAGTTCCCCAGCGCAGCACCGAGTTCGGCGAGCCCTTCGGCCGCATCGGCGACCAGCGGCAGCGCACGATGCTTGCCGGCATCGAAAGGCTGCACGTTGAGTCCGATGATGGTCTTGCCGGAATTCTTGAACAGCGCCCATGAGCCGGTGGTGAAATCCTGCAGGCGGGTGCCGATCGCCAGCACGACATCGGCCTCTTCCGCCAGCCGGTTGGCCGCGGACGTGCCGGTGACGCCGATTGCCGCCATGTTGACCGGATGTGTGTCGGGCAGCGAGGATTTGCCGCCTTGCGTCTCGCAGACCGGAATGCCGGCGCTCTCGGCGAATTTCGCCAGTTCATCCGAAGCCTGCGAATACAGCACGCCGCCGCCGGCGATGATCAGCGGTTTTTTCGCACCCTTCAGCGCGGTGACCGCCGCCGCCAATTCATGCCGGTCCGGACGCGGCCGGCGCTGGTGCCAGACACGCTCGGCGAAAAAGCTCTCGGGATAGTCATAGGCCTCGGCCTGCACGTCCTGGCAGAGCGACAGCGTCACCGGGCCGCATTCCGCGGGATCGGTCAGCACCTGCATGGTCCGCGCCAATGCCGGGATGATCTGCTCGGGACGGGTGATGCGGTCGAAATAGCGCGACACCGGACGGAAGCAGTCATTGACCGTCGCGGTGCCGTCGGAAAAGTCCTCGGCCTGCTGCAGCACCGGATCGGGGATGCGGTTGGCGAAGACATCGCCCGGCAAAAACAGGACGGGCAACCTGTTTACGTGGGCGAGCGCCGCCGCCGTCACCATGTTGAGCGCACCGGGGCCGATCGAAGAGGTCGCGGCCATGAAGCGGCGGCGGAAATTGGCCTTGCCATAGGCGATCGCCGCATGCGCCATCGCCTGCTCATTGTGGGCGCGGAAGGTCGGCAATTCGTCGCGCAGCTGGTACAGCGCCTCGCCGATGCCGGCGACATTGCCGTGACCGAAGATCGCCCACACACCGCCGAAGATGGGCACTCTTCTGCCGTCGATCTCGGTCATCTGCTTGCTCAGAAAGCGGGTCAGCGCCTGCGCCATCGTCAGGCGGATTGTCTTGCTCATGGTGTTTTCCTCCGCAGTCCTCTTGCCGCGCCTTTATGCTGCTTTACGGCCACGCGCGGCAAGCCACGCTTCGGTCAACTGTTCGAAGCGCGCGGCCATGTCGGCGATAGCCTCGTCATCCGTCATCTTGCCGGCCAGCCATTGTTCCGCGGCGTGGACGAAGATGGTGCGGCCGACGGCAAAGCCCTTGACGATCGGCGCCTTGGCGGTGGCGGCAAAGGCCGCTTCCAGTTCGTCCTGCGGCGCTTCGAGACCCAGCAGCACGACGCCGCGGCACCACGGATCATGCTTCAGGATCACCGCTTCGATCTTGGCCCAGGCGCCGGCCGACGCCTGCGGTTCGAGCTTCCACCAGTCCGGCTTGATGCCAAGCGCATAGAGTTCTTCCAGGGCGCGCGGGATCGTCGTGTCATCGAGCTTGCCGTGCTTGCCGGCGATGATCTCGACCAGAAGCTCCCGGCCGACCTTCCGCGCGGCTTCGAACAGCGAGCGCAGCTTCTGCTGCTGCTCTTCCTTGAGCGCTGCCGGATCGTCGGGGTGATAGAAGCACAGGCATTTGATGCAGTGGTCGACCGGCCATTCCACCAGTTGCGAGCCGATGTCCTGCGAGAACTCGAAGCGCAGCGGCCGCGAGCCCGGCAGTTCGACGGGACGGCCGAGCCAGGCAAAGGGGTGGCGGGCGAATTCGAACATCGCTTCGCGGCCATGCTTCTCGTCGATCAGCATGCCATAGCCGTCGCGGCCGGCGGCGACTTTCGCCGCGGCCTTGACCGCCAGCACCTTGAAATCGCGGATGCGCGCCGGATCGGCGCCGGTCTTTGCCGCGACGTCCTCGAGCTGCACACGGTGGTCGCAGGCGAGCGCCATCATCGAGGGGATATCGCGGCGGCGGGTCGTCGCCCAATGGATGTGGTTGATCGCCTCGTCCTTGCGCAACGCTAAGTGCTTGCTGCCGTTCTTGAGGAAGAACTGCAATTCCTCGAAGGTCGGATATTCCGGCGCGCAGAGCAGCCGCGACACGGCGAAGGCGCCGCAGGCATTGGCCCAGGTCGCCGCCGTCGCGTGGTCTTCGCCACCCAGCCAGCCGCGCAGGAAACCGGACATGAAGGCATCGCCCGCGCCCAGCACATTATAGATCTCGATCGGAAAGCCCTTGCCGACGACACCGTCTTCCAGATCGTCGCTGATCGGCCCGTCATAGACGATGCAACCCATGGCGCCGCGCTTCAAGACGATGGTCGCCTTGGACAGCGCGCGGATGGTCTTCAACGCACTCAGGCAATCGTCGGCGCCCGAGGCGATCATGATCTCTTCCTCGGTGCCGACGATGAGATCGCAATCGGGCAGCACCGTCTTCAGCTGGGCCGAGACGCGGTCGGATTTGACATAGCGCTCAAAACCTTCGGCATGGCCGGCGAGCCCCCAGAGGTTGGGGCGGTAGTCGATGTCGAACACCACCTTGCCGCCCTTGGCCTTGATGATGCGGATCGCCTTGCGCTGGGCGGCGTCGCTGTTGGGCCGGGAAAAATGCGTGCCGGTGACGACGATCGAGCGGGCCGAGGCGATGAAGGCTTCATCGATGTCTTCTTCGGCGAGCGCCATGTCGGCGCAGTCGCTGCGATAAAAGATCATCGGCGAGACGCCTTCGCTCTCGACCGAAAGCAGCACCAGAGCCGTCAGCCGTTCCTTGTCGGTCTTCAGCCCGTCGACATTGACGCCTTCGCGGCTGAGCTGTTCGCGGATGAAGCGGCCCATCTGCTCGTCACCGACGCGGGTGAGCAGCGCCGAGCGCAGGCCGAGCCTGGCCGTACCGACGGAGATATTGGCCGGGCAGCCGCCGACCGATTTGGCAAAGGAGCCGATGTCCTCCAGCCGCGAGCCGATCTGCTGGCCGTAAAGGTCGACGGAAGCGCGACCGATGGTGATGACATCGAGCGTCGCCTGTTTGGCGTCCACGGCTTCGCTCATTGGAACCTCCCGTCGGTCTTGTTGTCTTGAGCAACGTAGTTGGGGGACACGCGCGAGCGGCAGCGTGGCGCCGGGAATATGAAATAATAATTCCAATCCATAGTCAATATGGAATGAGCATTCCTCTGCGAATTCGAGCGCCGGGCGCCGGCCTAGGCCTTACGCTTCTTTCCGGTGCTGCGCCGCTTCTCGCCGACGCCGACGGTGAGCGCCATGGCCAGCGCCATGGTGGCCGACAGCGAGCGGAAGCCGGCGAAATCGGCCTCGGCGACCTCGAACCAGACCTTGGCGAACTGGGCGAGTGGCGAAAACGAACTGTCGGTGATGGCGACGATCGGCACGCCCTGTTCGGAAATGGTGCGGGCTTCCTCGATGGTGGCCGGTGCGTAGGGCGAGAAGCTGATGGCGATGACGGCGTCCGCCGGGGTGGCGAAGGCGACCATTTCGGCATTGAGGCCGGCGGCGGATTCGATCAGCTGGTTGCGGATCTTCAGTTTGCCCAAGGCATAGGCGATATAGCTTGCCACCGGGTAGGAGCGCCGCTTGGCCAGGACATAGATGGTCTCGGCCTTGGCCAGCAGCGAGATCGCGTCTTCCAGATGCGCCTCGTCGAGCGTTCGCGAAATATCGTTGAGCGAAGTGCTGGCGGCGGCGACGAAGCCGTCGAAGATGGCTCGGTGTCCAGCACCCGCATCGGCCTTGGCGCGCAGCGCCTGCAGGCGTTCGTCATAAGAGGAATTGCGCTCGCGCAGCCGCTCGCGAAACACCTGCTGCAGGCTGGTGAAGCCGTCGAAGCCTAGTTGCTGGGCAAAGCGGATCAAGGTGGACGGCTGCACGCCCGCCGAAGCGGCGATGCTGGCGGCGGTGCCGAAGGCGATGTCATCGGGATTGTCGAGCGCATAGGCGGCGATCTGGGCGATGCGCTTGGGCAAGGTTTCACGGCGATCGAGGATCGTGGCGCGCAGCGTCTCGAAGTCGCGAGGTACCCGTTCGTCCATCGTCGCCCCGTCCAAGCTCACTTAAAGCGCGTCGCGGTGAAACGGATTCGTGCGATGCGCTTTAAGTCTTTGTTTTGATGCATGCCGTTGTCCCAGAACCGCGGCACACTTCTGGGCGACATGCATTAGAGCATGATGCCGAAAAGTGTGCAGCGGTTTTCGGACGACATCATGCTCTCTTTAACTGAAGTGACGTCCTCTCTGCCCCATCATAGCGAGCCTGCGCAAGAAGGCCATAAAAAATGAGGCAGACATTCCATTCGGAGAAGAAATGGACTAATTCATCCATCGATCGCTTCAGGTATTGGGAGAAAGAAATGGTCGGCGTTGGTCTTATCGGCACGGGTTTCATGGGCAAATGCCACGCCATTGCGTGGAGCGCCGTCGGCGCCGTCTTTCCCGATGTCGCCAAGCCGAAGCTGGTCCATCTCGGCGAGGTCAACGAGGAGCTGGCCAAGCGCAAGGCCGGTGAGTTCGGCTTCGCCAAGGCGTCGGGCGACTGGCGTGCCGTCGTCAACGACCCCGAGGTCGATATCGTCTCGCTGACCACGCCCAATCAGTTCCATCCGGAGATGGCCATCGCTATTCTCGAAGCCGGCAAGCATCTGTGGTGCGAGAAGCCGATGGCGCCGAGCTTTGCCGAAGCAGCGGCGATGGCGGCCGCGGCGAAGAAGTCCGGCAAGGTCGCAGCGCTTGGCTACAACTACATACAGAGCCCGGCCATCCGCCACATCGGCGCGCTGCTCGAGGAAAAGATCATCGGCGAGGTCAACCATCTGCGCATCGAGATGGACGAGGACTTCATGGCCGACCCGGAAGCGCTGTTCTTCTGGAAGCACGAGGCTGCTTCCGGCTATGGCGCGCTCGACGATTTCGCCGTGCATCCGCTGTCGCTGGTCTCGACACTGTTCGGCCGCGTCGCAAAAGTCATCTGCGACATGGCCAAGCCCTATGCCGACCGCAAGCTGGCCAGCGGCGGCCGCCGTGCGGTGGAGACCTACGACATCGCCAGCGTTTTGATGCATCTGGAAAACGGCATTGCCGGCACGCTGCTGGTCAACCGCTCGGCCTGGGGCCGCAAGGGCCGCATCGCCATCCAGATTTTCGGCTCCAAGGGATCGATCCTGTTCGACCAGGAGCGGATGAACGAAATCCAGCTCTATGTCACCGCCGATCGCCCGACCGAACAGGGCTACCGCACCATACTGGTGGCGCCGCACCACAAGCCTTACGACGCCTTCCTCCCGGCGCCGGGCCATGGGCTCGGTTTCAACGACCTCAAGATCATCGAGTGCCACGAATTGCTGACGCGGCTTGCCGGCAAGCCGGCACGGGTCATCGAATTTGCCGAAGGGCTGGAGATCGAGCGCACCGTGCACGCGATGGCGAGGTCGTTCGAGGAAGAGCGCTGGGTGGATGTGCGGTAAACCCGCTCGCTTCAGCCGCCAGCGACAGCGTTCGCCTCCCAGCCACTGACCCAGACCTGGCGCAGGCGATCGCCTTCGCCCTTGAAGCGCAGGCCGGTCGCCCGGCAATCCGCGATGCGGTCGCTGCGGAAATTGCGGATGGCCTGGCGCAATTCGCACCAGGCGACGATGTTGGCGGTTTCTGAATAGTAGATCAGCGCGATTGGACGGATCAGCCGCTCGGAGGCGCGGCCGATTTCGTCGCGATAGGACAGGTCGAGCTTTTCCTCGTCGCGGATGGCGCGGCGCACAAGCGCCAGATCGATGGTGCCGATTGCCGGTGCTGCGAACCCCCAGACATGCAGCGCGTTGGCGTCGAACGCCTGGCGCAACGGCGGCGGCACGGCGCCGGCGATCTTGGCGCTGACGCGCTTGGCCGCCTGCTTGAGTTCGCTGTCTCCCGTGCGCTCCAGCAGGGCGAGCGACAGGACGATCGCTTCCATCTCCTCGATCGAAAACATCAGCGGCGGCAGGTCGAAGCCGGGCCGCAATATGTAGCCGATACCGCGCCCGCCTTCGATCGGCACGCGCATTGCCTGCAGTGCGGCGATGTCGCGATAGATCGAACGCATCGTGACTTCCAGCTGCCCGGCGATCATGGCTGCCGTCACCGGCTGCCGCGCCAGCCGCAGGATCTGGATAATCTCGAACAGCCGCGACGCCTTGCGCATTTCCTCTCCCTGATGAACGCTACTGACACATCCCCGTCAGTTGGGATGATTTATTGGACTGCCTATCGGGTTGAAAATCAACAAATTCCTCAACGGCACCCCAGCAGGAAGCGACAGGCAACTGACATGAGCTACGCGGAAAATCTCTGGCTGTTCTTTATCCTGCTGTCCGGCATCATCATCGTACCCGGGATGGACATGCTGTTCGTGCTTGCCAATGCGCTCACCGGCGGCCGCGACCGGGGCCTCGCCGCCACCGGTGGCATCATGGTCGGCGGCATCGTGCACACGCTGAACGGCGCCATCGGCGTCGGCCTGCTGATGCATTTCGTACCGATCCTGTACAAGCCGCTGCTGATAGCCGGCGCCGCCTACATGGCCTTCATCGGCATCTCGCTGATGCGCAGTTCCATCACCGTCGGCCACGACGGGCCCGCCGGCAGCCGTACGGCCTGGAAGGCCTTTCGCCAGGGACTGGTGACCTGCCTGATCAACCCGAAGGCCTATCTCTTCATATTTGCCGTCTATCCGCAGTTCCTGAAGCCGGATTACGGCCCGATCTGGATGCAGGCGACGGTCATGGGCTTGCTGACGATGCTGACGCAGGCCGCCATCTATGGCGGGCTCGCCATCACCGCCGGCCGCAGCCGCAATCTGCTGGTGGCCAATCCGCGGGCGACCGCTTTTGCGGGCCGGGCGGCCGGACTGCTGCTGTTTGCGGTCTCGGTGTTTACGGCATGGGAAGGGTTGAGGGCAGCGTGATCCCGATCAAGCGATGACGCCGCCTTTCTTCGCCTCGGCGCGGCGCTTGCGGATCACTGTCCCGGTCTTTTCGTCGTCAAGGGCGGCAGCTACCCCGCCCGCGAGACCGTTGACGTCATGACCGCCTCACGCTCTCGCCCAAGACGACGAGAAGCTCGTCCAATTGCTCGAACGTCTCGCCCATCGCATCCGCCGCCCCGGTACCGGCCGCGTCGAGAGCCTCCTTCGAGGGATAGAGTTCGTGCATGACCAGCAGCGTCTTGCCACCCTTTTCCTCGAAGGTCAGCGTGGTGACGGGTCCACCGTCACCACCTTCGTCATTGGTCCAGACAAGGCGTGAGTGCGGTGTCACTTCGATATACCTGCCGAAGAATTCGTGAAGGTCCGAGGCGTCGTGGCCGAACACCAGGCGGTACGTGCCTCCTGTACGAGCATCCATCTCGCAGGAACGCAGGAACATGCCCATCGACTTCGGCACCCACCACTGCTTGAACAGCTCGGGCTTGGTCCACGC
This sequence comes from Mesorhizobium sp. P160187, assembly GCF_057766425.1. NCBI lineage: Bacteria > Pseudomonadati > Pseudomonadota > Alphaproteobacteria > Hyphomicrobiales > Phyllobacteriaceae > Mesorhizobium > Mesorhizobium sp. P160187. The sequence continues at coordinate 2,145,663 of NZ_JBYMDX010000003.1, read as the reverse complement.
CTCGAACACGATGCGCGCCGGACCGTTGACTGTTCGCGTGACGACCAGCTCGCGCTCGGACGTCCGTTCGACCGTCGTGCGGTTGTTCGTGGGCTCACTCTCGGTTCTTTGGCGCATCGGCTTTCTCCTTCCGTTTCAATTCCTCGACAACCTTGTCCAACTCGTTGAAGCGTGCGTCCCAGAGCAGGCGGTGCCGCTCGATCCAGGCCGCCTCTTCCTCCAGTCCGCGCAGGCCGAGCTTGCAGGTCCGCACGCGGCCAACCTTCTGCGTGGTGACGAGCCCCGCCTGCTCCAGGACGCCGACGTGCTTCTTCATGCCCGTGAGGGTCATGTGGAACTTTCCGGCAAGCTCGGTGATCGAAGCATCTGCGCGTCCGAGCTGCTCCAGAACGCCACGCCGGGTGGCGTCCGAGAGCGCGGCGAACGAGGAGTCCAAGTCGGCATACTGAACCATATGGTTCAGTATCTAGCAGACCGGTGGCCGGGGTGCAAGGGGAGCCGCAGCGTCCTTTCCGCGCATCGCCTCGTATCAGGCGGCGCCCGGCCGGTTCTCCATCATGGCGCGGCGGGCTGAGCGGCGCCATTCTACGGCGCCGGCGAGGCCGTGCAGCACCGTCTCTGTGGTCGCCCAATCGATGCAGCCATCCGTGATGCTCTGGCCATAGACGAGCGGCTTGCCGGGCACGACATCCTGACGGCCGGCAACGAGATTGCTCTCGATCATGAGGCCGATGATGCGTTCGTCGCCCGCCGCGACCTGACCGGCGACATCGGCCGCCACCTTCGGCTGGTTCTCCGGCTTCTTGCTCGAGTTGGCGTGGCTGACGTCGATCATCAGACGGGGGGCGACGCCGATGCGGGCAAGTTCGACCGAGGCCGCCTCGACGCTCGCCGCATCGTAATTCGGCTGAACGCCGCCGCGCAGGATGACGTGGCAGTCCTCATTGCCGGTAGTAGTCGCAATGCCGCTGCGTCCGCCCTTGGTCACCGCCATGAAATGATGCGGCTGGGCGGCGGATTTCACCGCCTCGGCGGCGATCCTGAGATTGCCGTCGGTGCCGTTCTTGAAGCCGACCGGGCAGGACAGGCCGGAAGCCAGTTCGCGGTGGATCTGGCTCTCGGTGGTGCGCGCGCCGATGGCGCCCCAGGCGACGAGGTCGGCAATGTATTGCGGCGTCGTCATGTCGAGAAATTCGGTGGCCGAGGGCAGGCCGAGATTGTTGACCGCCGACAGCACGTTGCGCGCCATCCGCAGCCCCTTGTCGATGTTGAAGCTGCCGTCGAGATCGGGGTCGTTGATAAGGCCCTTCCAGCCGACAGTCGTGCGCGGCTTTTCGAAATAGACCCGCATGACGATCTCCAACCGGTCGGACAGGGTCTCGCGCAGCGCCACTAGCCGGCTGGCATAGTCAACGGCCGCGACCGGGTCGTGGATCGAACACGGGCCGACGATGACAAGCAGCCGGTCGTCGGTGCCGTTCAAGATGGCATGGGTGGCGTTGCGTGATGCGCTCACGGTGCGCGTTGCCGTCAGCGTGCGCGGGATCTCCCGCATCACCTCGTCCGGCGTGCTCAATTCTCGGATTTCCTTGACCCGAAGATCGTCTGTGGTGGTCAACACGGCTTTCTGCTCCTGTTTTTAGGGAGACCTGCCGGCTGATACAAAAAAGCCGCCAGGTCTGGCGGCTGTTCGGACTTGTTGCTGCAATCTTCAGATCGAGCGCAATCCTCCCGCCGCCAGCGAGCTGCTAAAGTACCAATAGGTGGCGGTCAGGTTGATCATCAGGCGTCATATAGTCGATGCCGAGGCGCTTGTCACGTGGGGTATGCGGAGACAATTCGGGATGGGCCGAATCCTCGCGATTTCGTCATCCCTGGGCGGAGCAGGAGCGAAGCTCCGTCGCGGAGACCCTGGGATGACGAAGTGACGGGCGCTTTTCGCCAATCGCCAAGGCGTACAACGCCGAGCGGCTCATGCGGTCCAGGGATCGAAAAGTTCAATTCCCAAGCCTTCGAAATCTTTCGTATTGCGCGTTGCCAAGGTGAGCTCGTGCGCAATCGCAGTGGCTGCGATCAGGCCGTCCATCGACGATAGACCACTACCGCGGCGCTTGCCAAACCCATCAGGTCGCCCAGGCCAAGGCAACCGCATCGTCCACCGGCAAAACCCGCTGTTCGAAGCGCTGGGGCAGGTCCCGGGCGAGCCATTCGGCCAGCGCCTCGCGTTTGCGGCCCTCATCCATCAGAGAGACGCCGCGCCGGATCTCGGCGATCGACACTACGCTGATGAAGGAGCGGTCCTCATCAAGCTCGTCCAGCCAGCCCAGGACACGTGCGACAGGCGCTGGCCTCGTCACCTCGGACAGGACATTCGTGTCGAGCAGCAGTCTCACCGCGGCAGGTCACGCGGTTCGTCGCGCTGACGTTCAAGGTCGAGATCGGCGCCGCGCAGCGGCGAGTCCAGCAGGAACTCGGCAAGCGTACCCTTGCGTGCGATCTTGCGCTGCCATTCCTCGGCCGAGACGACAACCACGCTTGGTTTGCCGTTCTTGGTGATCGTCTGCGGCGAGGACTGCGCGCGCTCGATGACCTCGGAGAGCCGGGCTTTTGCCCCGGCAACCGTCCAGCTGGTGCCTTTGGATGACGTTAGCATCGCATCCCTAGTGACTATCATGACTATCATGACTATGTGGGAATGGCGATGTTGCTGCAACAGGGTTTGAGGCTACTCCGGCGAGGTCCCCGCGACGTTCTGGTCGTAGTCAACCAGCGAGCCGGTCATGACACCGGATTGCGGGCTGGCCATGTAGCTGATCAGCCGCGCCAGTTGGTCGGGCTTCACCAGTTGGCCCATCGGCTGGCCGGCCTCTGCCTTTGCCAGCCAGTCGTCGGAGGCACCGTGCCATTTCTTCTGCACGATGTCCTCGCCCTCGGTGTCCATCCAGCCCGGCAGCACGGCGTTGCAGCGGATGCGGTTGAAACGATAGGCGTTGGCGACGTTCTTGGTCAGCGTCGCCAGCGCGCCCTTGCTCGAGGAATAGGGCGCAAGGAACGACTGGCCGCAATGCGCCGACATAGAGAGCACGTTGACGATCGAGCCCGGCGCCTTCTTGTCCAGCAGATGCGCCACCACGCCCTGCATCAGGAAGAAGGGACCACGCACATTGGTGTGGAAAATCTGGTCGAACACCTCTTCCGAAGTTTCGACAAGTGAACCACGCGCGGACGTGGCGGCGGCGTTGACCAGCGCGTTGATGGTGTCGAAATGCGAGACGGCGGTGGCCACGGCGCGCTTGCAGTCCGCCACTTTCGAGACGTCGGCGCTGATGAAGATCGCATCGACGCCTGCCTTCTTGAAGTGGGCGACAACCTTGTCGCCCTTCTCCTGCGAACGGCCGATCAGCGCCAGCGCCTTGCAGCCTTCGTCGGCCAAGGCCGCGGCAACGGCAAAGCCGATGCCTTGCGCGCCGCCGGTGACGATGGCGCGCGTGTTCGAATTGCGATCGGCTGATGTGCTCATCGCTCTGCTCCTGTGCCCTGGTTTCGGTTCTTACTTGTCGAGGCGGACGGTCTTGCCCGATGTCGCCGATTTCAGCGCCGCATCGGCCAGCTTCAGCGCCACGAGGCCGTCGGCGCCGCTCGGCGATGCCTTCTTGCCCGAGGTTGCAGCAGTGATGAAGGCGGCGATCTCGATGGCGTAGGCGTCGAGATAGCGGGTCATGAAGAAATCGTGCAGCGGCGGGCGGGTGTAACCCTTCTCGTTGGCGACTTCGATCGACACCGGCCGCTGGTTTTCGGCGGCGACCATGCCCTTGGAGCCATGCACCTCGATGCGCTGGTCGTAGCCATAGGTGGCGCGGCGCGAATTGGAGATGACGGCCTGCTTGCCGGACGCGGTTTCGAGGATGACGCTGACCGAATCGAAATCGCCGGCCTCACCGATCTTCTTGTCGACCAGAACCGAGGCATGGGCGCTGACCGCGACCACCTCTTCGCCGAGCAGGAAGCGCGCCATGTCGAAATCGTGGATGGTCATGTCGCGAAAGATGCCGCCGGAGCGCTTGATATAGTCGATCGGCGGCGCACCGGGATCGCGCGAGGTGATGGTGACCATCTCGACGGTGCCGATGGCACCGTCGTCGATCGCCTTGCGCACGGCGGCGAAATGCGGATCGAAGCGGCGGTTGAAACCGACCATCAGCGTCGCCTTGGCCTTGTCGACCACGGCCAGGCATTTCTCGACACGCTTGACGTCGAGGTCGATCGGCTTCTCGCAGAAGATCGCCTTGCCGGCCTTGGCGAAACGCTCGATCAGATCGGCATGGGTGTCGGTCGGCGTGCAGATGACCACGGCGTCGACGTCCTTGGCCTTCTCGATCGCGTCGATGGTGCGCACTTCGGCGCCATAGGCGGTTGCCAACTCGGTCGCCGCCTTTTCAAAAGCGTCGGCAACGGCCACCAGTCTGGCCTGCGGGTTGGAGCCGACGGCGCGGGCATGGACCTTGCCGATGCGGCCGGCACCGAGGAGGGCGAAACGAACAGTCATGGGGTATTTCCTCTAGGGGGATGGGTTCGAGAGAGTTGTGTCTCCACCTTCCTTTTGAGAAAGGTGGCAAGATAATTTTTCGAGCACGCCAGAAAACAGGATGACCATCCTGTTCAGGCCGCGAGTTCCGCCTCCCCGGTCTTGGCGCCGGTGATGTAGGAGACGATGTCGTTGCCGTCGGTGTTTTCCTTGCGCAGGTTGGCGACGATGCGGCCGCGCCGGAAGACGACGATACGGTCGCACAGGTCGAACACCTGGCGCATGTTGTGGCTGATCAGGATCAGCGGTTCGCCATTGTCCTTCAGCGTGCGGATGATGTTTTCGACCTGCGCGGTCTCCTGCACGCCAAGGGCTGCCGTCGGCTCGTCCATGATGATCAGCTTGGAGGCGAAGGTCGCCGTCCTAGCGATGGCAACGCACTGGCGCTGGCCGCCCGACATGTGGCGGATGGTGTTGGAGAGATTGGGGATTTTCACTGCCGTGCGGATCAGCGCCGCCTCGGTCGCCTTGCGCATGTATTTGCGGTCGAGGATCGAGAACGGCCCGAGATTGAACAGCACCTTTTCGCGGCCGAGGAACAGGTTCGACGGCACGTCGAGATCGTCGGCCAGCGCCAGATTCTGGAACACGGTCTCGATGCCCGCCGTGCGCGCTTCGATCGGCCCGGCGAAATTCACTTCCCTGCCGTCGAACCAGATCTGGCCGCTGGTGCGCTGCTCGACGGCGGTGATCTGGCGCACGAAGGTGGATTTGCCGGCGCCATTGTCGCCCATGATGGCGACATGCTCGCCCTTGCGCAGCTCGAAATTCGCGCCTTCCAGCGCATGGACGCCGCCATAGCGTTTGGTCAGGTTTTCGGTCTTCAGGACGATGTCTGTCGTGGAGATATCTGGCATGGTCAAGCCCTCAATGCCCGCATGCGCTGGCGCCATTGGTCGAGAACGACCGCGCCGACGATGATCACGCCCTTGACCATCTCCTGATAGTAGGCGTCGAGGCGCAGGAAGGTGAAGCCGGAAATGATGACGCCGAAGATCAGTGAGCCGATCACGGTGCCGACGATCGAGCCGCGGCCGCCCGACAAAGAGACGCCGCCGATGACCGCCATGGCGATGGCGTCGAGCTCGTACATGACGCCCATGCCGGACTGTGCCGTCAGGTTCTTGGAGGATAGCACGACGGCGGCCAGCGCGGCGAGGATGCCGGCAATGACATAGACGAGGATCTTGTGGTTGGCGATCTTGATGCCCGACATGCGCGCGGCATCTTCGTTGGAGCCGATGGCGTAGCAGTGCTTGCCGTAGCGTGTGTAGGTCATGATCAGCTGGAACAGCACCGCCAGCGACAGGAAGATGATGACCGGCATCAGGCCCTTGCCGATACCAGCGAAACTTTCGGTCGGAAACGAGATCGGCTGACCCTTGGACCACCATTTGGCAATGCCGCGCGCGGTCACCATCATGCCGAGCGTGGCGATGAACGGCGGAATGCGCGTGTATGCAATCAAGGAGCCGTTGACGAGACCGGCGAGCAGACCGCAGCCGATGGCGACCAGCACCGGCACGATGACCGGCAGGTCGGTCCAGCCTTGCGCCAGGAACATCGCCTTGGGGTTGGGGTTACCGTTGACCGTCGCCACCTGGGCAAAACTCATGGCGATCATGGCGGTGGCGCCGACGATCGAGCCCGAGGACAAGTCGATGCCGCCGCAAATGATCACCTGCGTGACGCCGATGGCGATGATGCCGACGATCGACACCTGCAGGATGATGATCTGCAGGCGGGCCTCATTGAAGATCCCGGCGACGTTGTCGCGCGTGTTGAACAGGAAGCTGTCGCCAAGAAAGATGCGGCCGATCATTTCGAAGATGACGACCAGAATGACCAGCGCCAGGAAGACGTTGAATTCGGCCGGCCATGTCCGCCTCTTCGCGTCATAGCTGACCCCGCCGACGCCATGAGATGTCTGTGACATGCCTTGTCCTCCGTGAGGCCGCATTTGCCCTTCCGCCCCTCAGGGCGGTGGGGGAAACGGGAGCGGCGCGGTTGCGCCGCTCTCTTGTTTGTTTGTCGCAATTCCGGACGGAAAACCGCTTCACACTTTTTCCTGGAATTGCTTACGCGTGAGTTGCCGGCTCAGTTCTTCTTCAGGAACTTGTCGATGTTGGCCGGCGTAACCAGCTGGAAGGGCACGTAGACCTTGTGCTCGACCTTCTCGCCCTTGGCGAGCTTCAGTGCCGCGTCGAGCGCGCCAGCGCCCTGGCCGGCCGCGTCCTGGAACACGGTGGCATCGAGGTCGCCCGCTTGCATGGCGGCAAGCGCGTCCTGCGTGGCGTCGACGCCACCGACGACAACCGTCTTCATGTCGATGTTGGCGGCCTTCATCGCCTGGATGGCGCCGATGGCGCTTTCGTCATTGTTGGCGATGACGCCGTCGAACGGCTTGCCGGTCGACAGCCAGTTGGTCATCAGGTTCTGCGCTTCGTCGCGGTTCCAGTTCGAAGTCTGCTTGTCGATGATCTTGATGAAGCTGCACTCCGGCGTGGCGATCACCTCTTCGATGTCCTTGGTGCGCTGCACGGCGGCCTGGTTGGAAAGCTCGCCCATGATGACATAGACATTGGCTTCCTTCTTGCCGGCCTCGGTGAACAGGCGGCAGACTTCCTTGGTCTCGAGCGTGCCGGAATCGGCCTCGTTCGACGCGACGAAGGCCTGGTTGTCCGGCAGCGTGTCGACATTGACCGGCTGGCGGTTGACATAGACCAACGGGATCTTGGCGGCTGCGGCGGCGTCCGACATCGCCTGCGTGGCCGAGGTGTCGACCGGGTTGACGATAATGGCGTCGACGCCCGAGGCGGCGAAGTTCTTGATCTGGTCGAGCTGCTTGGCGACGTCGTTCTGCGCGTCCTCGACCTGCAGTTCCACGCCGCTCATGCCCTTGGCCTGCTCGATCATGCCGTTGCGCAGCACGGTGAGGAAGTTGTCGTCGAACTTGGCCATCGACACGCCGACCTTGGCGGCAAAAGCGGACGAACTCATCAGCGCCGCAAAGGCGACGCCCAAAATCAGTTTCTTCATTGTGTTTCTCCTCCACATTGGTGTCCGGCTGCACCGATCTACCCGGAATCCCCGATAGCCCGAGGAATCTCTCCCTGATGCCTTCCTGTTCCGTATGGCGTTTTGTCCAAGGGATGGAACGCCAGGCTCCCAGTTTGAAACAGATGTTCCGGAACGAAAGAACCAAAATACCAATCTGATGAAATATTTATTCCATTTTTTCGCGAGACGTCAAGAGCGATTCCTAAGTCGGAAAGCGGATTTTCGGTCGCCGCGCCGCAATTTCACGTCGAATCAAGGCCGACAGCGGCCCAGGCCGAGTCTGAAGGCAGACTCTGATAGATTCTATCATCGCCGGAGAGCCCGCGCCGAACGGGTCGGCGCGGCAACGCGTTAGATATTTTCCGGCAGATAGATGTCGAAGGGCAGGAAGGTCTGGCCCGGCGCGTTGGCGGCGCCGGCCTCGATGGAATGCGCCATCAGGTCGACAAGCTCGCGGCACAAGGCGGCGAGCGGCGTCGAGATCACCATGGTCAGGATGTTGTCGGCGAGTGCCGCGCGCGATTCGGCGTTGATCTCGTTGCAGACGACCACCGGCATGTTTGCGGGCTTCGCTGCGCGGAGCGCCGAGACCGCGCCTTCCATGCCGCCGCCGGCGACATAGCAGCCGGCAAGATCCGGATACCGCACCAGGAGATCGATCATCGCATCGTGGGTGACCTGGTTGGCTTCCAGATTGACCAGCGTTTCCATCACCGTGAAGTCCGGCGCATGTTCGCGGAAGAAGGAGCGAAATCCGATCTCGCGCAGTTCATGACCGTGGAAGCGATGACTGCCGACGAAAAGGGCGACCTTGCCGGGGTTCTTTGCCGCCCTGGCGATCATCCAGGCCGCGGTGCGACCGACCTTGCGATTGTCGAGGCCGACATATCCCTCACGGATGCCAGCGGCAAAGTCGGACAGCAGCGAGAAGACAGGTTGCCCCCTCGCTTTCAGCGACTCCACGACCGCCGTCAGCGTCGGATGGTCCGGACCGACAACGGCGATTGCTCTGGATTTCGCTGCCAGCTTGCGCATCTGGGCGGCGATCTCGTCGGCGGCTAGCGAGTTGGCGAAATCGATGGTGGCGACGCCGCGGAAGCGCTGCGATTGCGAGACCGCCATTTCTAGCTCCCGCGCGAAATCGCCGTAAAAAACATCATTGCCCCGCAGCAGCAGAAAGCCGAGGCGGTATTCCGGCAATTCCTGGCGCATGCGCCGCTTGATCAGCCCGGCGGCGTGGTAGCCGATGCCGGTCGCCGCCTCATAGACGCGGCGCGCGGTTTCCTCGCGCACCGGCAGCCGGTTGTTCAGCACCCTGTCGACAGTGGCGACGCTAACGCCGGAGATGCGCGCCAGATCGGTGATGGTTGGCCGTTTTGCCATGACTGTCCCGCATGAGTGCCTGCAACTGCTTACATCGTTCTGATGGAAAATGATAGAAACTATCTTTGTGATATTGAGACTATCACCGCATGGCGCTATTTTGCGCTCGGACACAAGCGCCTGTAATGGACATATCCGTCCTGACGGATGCTGTGGCCGACGGAGGCAGCCCCTATGGAAGCGACACTATCCACACTACCGTTTCGGCGCGACTACAGCCTGATGGGCCGCGATTCCAAGCTCGCCGTCGAGACCGGGCTGGCGGCGGCCGAGTGGTATCACACCGATATTCCGCGCAAGCAGATGAAGGAGCTGATGCAGCGCTCCGACGGGCCGGCGATCCGCGACACCGCGATCTGGCTGGCCGCGCTGATCGTGAGTGCCGCCGGCGGCGCCTGGTTCTGGGGCAGCTGGTGGTGCGTGCCGTTCTTCTTCGTCTATGGCGTGCTCTACGGCTCCTCCACCGACTCACGCTGGCACGAATGCGGCCACGGCACCGCCTTCCGCACCCAGTGGATGAACGATGCGGTTTACCAGATCGCCTGCTTCATGATCATGCGCAATCCGGTGACCTGGCGCTGGAGCCACACCCGCCACCACACCGACACCATCATCGTCGGCCGCGACCCGGAAATCTCCGTCATGCGGCCGCCGGATCTGTTCCGGGTCGCGCTTGGCTTTATCGGCGTGCTGGATGCCTGGCATGCGATGTCGGACATGCTGCGCAATGCCGCCGGCAATATCAGCGCGGCGGAAAAGACTTTTATCCCCGAACAGGAGCAGCCTAAGGCCATTCGCATCGCCCGCATCTGGACGGCGATCTATGCCGTGACGATCGCGCTGGCGCTTTATTTCGGTTCATGGCTGCCGCTGATGCTGGTCGGGCTGCCCCGGCTCTACGGCGCCTGGCATCATGTCATGGTTGGCCTGCTGCAGCATGGCGGGCTGGCGGAAAATGTCATCGACCACCGGCTGAACAGCCGCACCGTCTACATGAACCCGGTCAGCCGCTTCATCTACTGGAACATGAACTATCACGTCGAACACCACATGTTCCCGATGGTGCCCTATCATGCACTGCCTAAACTGCATGCGCTGATCAAGCACGATCTGCCGGCGCCGACGCCGTCGATCCTGGCCGGCTACCGCGAGATGATCCCGGCCTTTTTGCGCCAGCTGCGCAACGAGGACTATTTCCTCAAGCGCGAACTGCCGCCGACGGCGCGGCCCTATCGCGAGGAACTCCACAACGACGCCGTCGCCGCCGCGGCGGAATGATCGCGCGATTAAGCTTTTGTTTTGTCGCAACTCCGAACGGAAAACCGCAACGCACTTTTCCTGGAATTGCTTTTGGGAGGAACACATGAGCGACTGGATCGAGGCCTGCGCCGCCGGCGACATCGACGAAGAAGATGTGATGCGCTTCGACCATGGCGGCCGCACCTTCGCCATCTATCGCAGCCCTGACGACGATTATTTCGCCACCGATGGCCTGTGCACGCACGAAAAGGTGCATCTGGCCGACGGGCTGGTGATGGATGACATCATCGAGTGCCCCAAGCACAATGGCCGCTTCAATTACAAGACGGGGGCGGCACGCGGCGCGCCGGTTTGCGTCAATCTCGCCACCTATCCGGTAAAGGTCGAGGCCGGCAAAGTGCTGATCCAGATCGGGTAGGACCATGCAGGCGGGAATGGTCATCATTGGCGCCGGCGAGTGCGGCGGGCGGGCAGCCCTTGCTCTGCGCGAACTGGGCTATGACGGGCCGGTGACGCTGGTGGGTGACGAACCCCATCTGCCCTATGAGCGGCCGCCCCTATCCAAGGACGCAATGACGAGCGACGCGGCCGAGATCAAGACGATCGCCAGCGACGAAATTCTGGCCGAGAAATCGATCCGGCATATCCATTCCGTTCAAGCGGTGGCGATCGACCGCCCGGCGCATATGGTGCGGCTGTCGGACGGTTCGGCCCTGCCCTACGACAAGCTGCTGCTGGCGACCGGCTCGACACCGCGCAAGCTGCCGATGCCGGGATTGGGGTCGCGCTGCGTCTACCTCCGCACCTTTGCCGACGCGCTGGCCATTCGCGCCCACCTCAGCCCGGCAAACCGCATCGCCATCATTGGTGGTGGCTTTATCGGCCTGGAGCTCGCCGCTTCGGCGCGCAAGCTCGGGGCCAGCGTCACGGTCATTGAGGCGCAGCCGCGCATCCTCATGCGTGGCGTGCCGGCGGAGATCGCTGAAATCATCCATCAGGCGCATGAGGCCGAAGGCGTCACCGTGCTCACCGGTCAGGGCATCGCTGATATCGCCGACGACGGCGCTGAGGTGCACATCATGCTCGCCGATGGGCAGGACATCGTCGCCGATCTCACCGTCATCGGCATCGGCGCCGTGCCGGTGACCGGGCTTGCCGCGGAAGCGGGCCTGACCGTCGATAACGGCATCGCCGTCAATGGCGAACTCCAAACAATCGATCCCGACATCTTCGCCGCCGGCGATTGCTGCTCGTTTCCGCTCGCTGTCTATGCTGGCCGGCGGGTGCGGCTGGAAGCCTGGCGCAATGCGCAGGAACAGGGTGCGCTGGCCGCGAAGAACATGTTGGGCGCCCGCGAAGCGCATGCCGCGGTGCCATGGTTCTGGTCGGATCAGTATGGTTTGTCGCTGCAGATCGCCGGCCTTTCGGACGAGGGCAAAAGCACGGTCCGCCGCGATCTCGGCGACGGTGCTTTTATTCTGTTTCATCTGGCCGAGGATGGCAGGCTGGTGGCGGCGAGCGGCCTCGGTACGGGCAATGCCGTGGCGCGCGACATCAGGCTGGCCGAGATGCTGATCGCCAAGCGGGCTAGGCCGGCGCCGGAGGCGTTGGGGTCGCCGGATGTGAAGCTGAAGTCGTTGCTGGCAGCGTAAGTTTTACCCTTCCCCTTGTGGGAGGGTCGCTGCGAAGCAGCGGGGCGGGGGTGCGGCACCGGCCCCCACCCGGACCTGCGGTCCGACCTCCCCACCAAGGGGGAGGTAGACGGCTGAGCTAAGCCCGCTAAAACAGCGCCTTCAGCTCGTCCAGCTTGTCGTTGACCAGCCAGCCGTAATAATTCTCCTCGGGCAGTTTGACCGCCTCACCCGCTGCGCGACGTCTGTCGTTTTCAACCTTCAGCGCATAGGCGCGCTGCTCGGGATTGCCGACATTGTAGAGCGTGGCGGTCAGCCCCGGATTGCCTGAGATGTCAAAGCCGGCAATGTTTTTGTAGGCGTCGATCGATTTTCTGATCGTCGCCGCCACATAGGGCAATGTCAGATCCGGATCCATGATGGTCTTGTAGACCCCATTGGGATCGCCGACATCGAGTTCGGGCAGCCCCGACACCTTGTGCACGAGATCGCTCATCTGCAGCGCGGTCAGCGGGTTGAGCTGGCCGAGGCCAAAGGTCTGGCCGGCATAATAGGGCTGGAAGAAGGTGGCGCCGAAGCGGTCGTTGGGAAAGCTGGTGCCGCCGACGGTCTTGCCGCGGAAGGAGCGGTTCCACACCTGCTCGCGGCATTCCCACAGGTCGTAGCTGTCCGACATTGTGCACTTCTTGAATTCCGGCCGCTGCACGAAATCGGTGATGTCCTCGCCGTCATAGGCGAAGGACAGCTTGCTGGAGAGGTAGGAGATCGCCTTGACGTAGTAGGTCTGCAGCCGGTCGTAGGCATCGACATTGTAGGTGTGCTCGCCGACGATGGCGCCGACGATGTGCAAGGGGTTGATGCCGTAAGCGGCAGCCGCCTTCCTGATCTTGGCGCGCAATTCGGCGTCGTTCTGCAACAGAGCGTAGACCTTGCGGTATTTGGCCTGGAAGGTGGTGTTGGTGGCCTGGGTGCGGCGGCTGGAGGCGCCCGGTATGTCAGGCTGCACGACATTGCGGTTGCCCGCCGGCACCAATGTCGCCGCGTCAGCCGCGAACAGCGTCGCCGCCAGCGTCAAGCCGAGAATGACAAGGATCAGTTTTTTCATGCGCCGCCGCCTAGAGAATTGCCGCGCAAACTAGGTAAAGCTCCCGGTCGAGTCGAGAGCGCCCTTGCAGCCGGCAAGACGAAAGGTGGCCGCATGATACCATCCGGCCACACACGATGATGTTTGCCGGAAACTGTTGCCTAAGCATCGGCCCAAAAATCGAAACCGATTTTTGGAAAGTCCGATGCGTCGATTCAATACTGTTAGAGCGACCTTTGCGCGTCCAAAGGACGCGCGGCGCTCTAATGCCGGCGCCGGATGAACCGGCGCCCTCGTTTAAAGGATGAATCGCGACAAATCTGTGTTTCGCGAGAGGTCGCCGACATGCTTTTCCACATAGGCGGCATCGATGGCGACGCTGGTGCCGTTGCGGTCGGGCGCGTCGTAGGAGATCTCGTCTAGCACGCGCTCCATCACCGTCTGCAGGCGTCTCGCTCCGATGTTTTCGACGCTAGCGTTGAGGTCGACAGCGATGCCGGCCAGCGAATCGATGGCATCGTCGGTGAAGGTGAGGTCGACGCCTTCGGTCTTCATCAGCGCGATATACTGCTTGATGAGGCTGGCCTCGGTCTCGGTTAGGATGCGAATGAAATCGTCCTTCTCCAGCGCCCGCAACTCGACACGGATCGGCAGGCGGCCCTGCAATTCCGGCAACAGGTCGGAGGGCTTCGAGACATGGAAGGCGCCCGAGGCGATGAACAGTATGTGGTCGGTCTTCAACGGTCCGTATTTGGTCGCCACCGTCGTGCCTTCGATCAGCGGCAGCAGGTCGCGCTGCACGCCTTCGCGCGAGACGCCGGCGCCCATGCCGCCTTCGCGCGAGGCGATCTTGTCGATCTCGTCGAGGAAGACGATGCCGTCATTTTCGGTCGCGTCGAGCGCCCGGCGCACCACCTCGTCCTGGTCGAGCAGCTTGTCGGACTCGTCGTTGACCAACAGCGCGTAGGACTCCTTGACCGTCGTCTTGCGCGCCTTGGTCTTCTTGCCACCCATCGCCTTCGACAGCATGTCGTTGATGTTGAGCACGCCGATATTAGCGCCCGGCATGCCGGGGATCTCGAAGCCGGGCATGCCGCCGGTGCCGGTGTCGGCAACCTCGATCTCGATCTCCTTGTCATCGAGCTCGCCGTCGCGCAGCTTCTTGCGGAAGGAATCGCGGGTCGCCGGGCTCGCCGTCTTGCCGACCAGGGCTTCCAGCACGCGCTCCTCGGCATTGAGGTGCGCGCGCGCCTTCACGTCCTCGCGCATCTTCTCGCGCACCAGGCCGATGGCGATCTCGACCAGGTCGCGGATGATCTGCTCGACATCGCGGCCGACATAGCCGACTTCGGTGAACTTGGTGGCCTCGACCTTGACGAAAGGCGCACCGGCGAGCCGCGCCAGGCGGCGCGAGATCTCGGTCTTGCCGACGCCGGTCGGGCCGATCATCAGGATGTTCTTCGGCATCACCTCTTCGCGCATCTGGCCTTCCAGCTGCTGGCGGCGCCAGCGGTTGCGCAAGGCAATGGCCACGGCGCGCTTGGCGTCCTTCTGGCCGATGATGAAGCGGTCGAGTTCCGAAACGATTTCACGGGGAGAGAAGGTGGTCATATCACTGAATTCCACTTTGCCACTGCTTGATGGACTCGAACGGATGCAGCAGCATGATCACGTTGAGCGTCAGATTGTCCCGGATGAGGTAGCCGACACCCAGTTCGAAGATGAGGGCGAGGCCGACGACCACCCATATAGGTAGCTTTCTGGCCATCACAAACCCCAGCACCATGGCCAGCGTGTCGGACACCGAATTGATGATGCTATCGCCATAGTAATCCAGCGAAATGGTGCCGGCGCGGTAGCGCTCGATGATGAACGGGCTGTTTTCCAGGAGTTCCCAGCCGCCCTCGATGACGACGGCGAAAGCCAGGCGCAGACCGATTGGCGAGCGCGGGAACAGGAACCAGGCCAAGGCGTAGAACAGGAAGCCGTGGATGATGTGCGAGAAGGTGTACCAGTCGGAAATATGCTGGGAATTCTCCGAACTGTTCACCACACCGTGCCAGAGTTTGACGTAACCGCAGGTGCAGATCGGCGTGCGGCCCATGCCGTAAAGCGCACCGGCCTGGAAGATGAGCAGAGCGAGCACGAGCAGAAGCCCCATGCGCCAGCTGTCTTCGTAGGCCGAGTAATTTTTGGCAGTGCCCGGTGTCGCCATCAACTCATTCCCCTTCTTCCACGTCGCTCTCTTTGCCATCGACAGCCATCAGCACGGCGTCGCCATATCTAGAGTGCCTGCGATCAATGACGCGGAATCCGGCCTTTTCATAGGCGCGGATGGCACGGCCATTGCCGGGATGCGGATCGATTATGACGCGCGGCGCGCCTTCCTCGAACAGTTGCTCGACGAATTGCCTGACGATCGCCGAGCCATGACCTTTGCCAACCAGGTCAGGCACGCCGATCGACAGGTCGATGCCGAGCGTGCCGAACGGCTGGTCGGCATAGGGATGGTCCTCTTCCAGATGCGGATCGTAGCTCTGCAGATAGGCGATCGGCCTGCCGTCGAGCTCGACGATCAGCGGCTCTACAGAAATAGAGTCAATGTGCTCCCGGATTTCGGCGATTTCCGTCTCCGGATCGTCCCACCATTCGGCGACATGCGGCTCGGCCAGCCAGCCGGCGATCATCGGCAGGTCTTTTTCGGTAACCGGTCGAAAATCATAGAGCACCGGCGGGTTAGCCGGCATCGAGCGTTTCGACAACGAAGTTGTTGTTGGTGTAGACGCAAATGTCGGAGGCGATCTGCATCGCCTTGCGGGCGATCTCCTCGGCATCCTTGTCGCTGTCCATCAGCGCGCGGGCAGCGGCCAGCGCATAGTTGCCGCCGGAACCGATGGCCATGACGCCGAATTCGGGCTCCAGCACGTCGCCGGTGCCGGTGAGCGCCAGCGAAACCGACTTGTCGGCCACCAGCATCATTGCTTCCAGCCGGCGCAGATAACGGTCGGTGCGCCAGTCCTTGGCGAGCTCGACGCAGGCGCGCGTCAACTGGTCGGGATATTGTTCGAGCTTGGCTTCCAGCCGCTCCAGAAGGGTGAAAGCATCCGCCGTGGCGCCGGCGAAACCCGCAATGACATTGCCGCCTTTGCCGATGCGGCGCACCTTTTTGGCGTTGCCTTTCATGATGGTCTGGCCAAGGCTGACCTGGCCGTCGCCGGCGATCACCACCTTGTTGCCCTTGCGCACCGTCACGATGGTCGTGGCGTGCATGCTCAGTTCATTCGACATTTTTAGCTCCGATTCGCGCGATCCCGATAAGGCGATTGGCGCGCGGTACGAGTGATTTCGATCGGCCATATGTATGCATGGGGCGGGTGATTGCAAACGGCGTCCGCCATGGCCGGTGGCTGTCCGCATCGCAACTGGCAATCGCCGGATCATGCTGCTAGAAGGCTTTCGTTTTCAAGCAAATGACAGCTTGGAACCCCGTCTTGAGTTTCGAACCCCTCAGCCAAGGACAAGGTCATGGCGTCCCGTTCCGCCGAAGTCAGCCGCAAGACCAAGGAAACCGAGATCAGTGTCTCGGTCCATGTCGACGGCACCGGAAAATCCGACATGTCGAGCGGCGTCGGCTTCTTCGACCACATGCTGGACCAGCTGTCGCGCCACTCGCTGATCGACATCACGGTGAAGGCCAAGGGCGACCTGCACATTGACGACCACCACACGGTCGAGGACACCGGCATTGCGATCGGCCAGGCGCTGGCCAAGGCGCTGGGCGAGCGGCGCGGCATCATGCGCTACGCCTCTGTCGACCTTGCCATGGACGAGACGCTGACGCGGGCCGCGATCGACGTGTCGGGCCGTCCGTTTCTGGTCTGGAATGTCGCCTTCTCGTCGCCCAAGATCGGCACGTTCGACACCGAACTGGTGCGAGAATTCTTCCAGGCGCTGGCGCAGAATGCCGGCATCACGCTGCATGTCACCAACCATTATGGCGCCAACAACCACCATATTGCCGAGACCTGCTTCAAGGCGGTGGCGCGCGCGCTGCGTTTCGCACTGGAGCGCGACCCGCGCCAGCCGGAAGCGGTTCCCTCCACCAAGGGATCTCTGAAAGGGTAGGCTGATGGCCATCTATGTCGTGATGGAACCGCCAGGCCGCACCGAGGCGGCCGACGCAACCATTTTTGTCCGCGACGGTTTTTCCTGGCTGGCTTTCCTGGTGGCGCCGCTGTGGCTCGCTTGGCACCGGCTTTGGATCGAGGCCGCGCTCGCCTTCGTCGCCATGGGGCTCATCTCGGTGCTCGGCCAATGGCTGGGACTGGACTGGGCCGGCTCCGCACTGTCTTTACTGGTGTCGCTCTATATCGGGCTGGAAGGCCAAGGGTTGCGGCTCGCAGCGCTGCGCCGCGGCGGCTGGCATGAATGGGGCGTCGTCGAAGCCGACAATCCTGACGATGCCGACATTCGCCAGTCACTGGACGCCGAGGCGCTTGCCGATGAGCCGGCGCCGCTGCCGCGCATCGTGCCGGACGCCAGCCTGGCCCGGCCGGCGCAGACCGGGCTGACGCTGGGCCTGAGCCATACGCCGGGAAAAGCCTGAGATGCGGGTCGCGATCATCGATTACGGGTCGGGCAATCTGCGCTCGGCCACCAAGGCCTTCGAGCGCGCCGCGCATGAAGCCGGCATTGCGGCTGCCATCGAGCTGACCGCCGATGCCGAGCGTGTGCGCAGCGCCGACCGCATCGTTTTGCCCGGCGTCGGCGCCTATGCCGATTGCGCGGCGGGCCTGCGCGGCGTCGCCGGCATGTGGGAAGCGGTGGAAGAGGTAGCGATCGCCAAGGCGCGGCCGTTCCTCGGCATCTGCGTCGGCATGCAGCTGATGTCGGAGCGCGGCCTGGAAAAGACCGTGACCAAGGGCTTCGGCTGGATTGCCGGCGACGTCAAGGAGATCACGCCCGCCGATCCGGCACTGAAGATCCCGCAAATCGGCTGGAACACCATCGATCTGGAGCGCAAGCACCCGCTGTTTTCGGGTATTGCGACCGGGCCTAAGGGTCTGCACGCCTATTTCGTTCATTCCTACCATCTCGACGCGACAAGGCCGGACGAAGTGCTGGCCGTCGCCGATTATGGCGGCCCGGTAACGGCGGCGGTCGCGCGCGGTAACCTTGCCGGCACGCAATTCCATCCGGAAAAGAGCCAGGCGCTCGGCCTGGCACTGATCACCAACTTCCTGCGCTGGAGGCCTTGAGATGAGCAAGAAGGGCTACTGGATGGCGATGGTCGATGTGACCGATCCGGAAAACTATCCGAAATACATCGCCGCCAACAAAGCGGCGTTCGACAAATACGGCGCGAAATTCCTGACGCGAGGCGGTCAGTCGTCAAGCCCGGAAGGGCCATCCGGCAATCGCCATGTGATCGTCGAGTTCGAAAGCTACGAGGTCGCGCTGGCTTGCTTCCATTCTCCCGAATACCAGGCAGCGCTGAAATTCCGGCGCGCTTATTCGACCTCGCATTTCGCCATTGTGGAGGGGGTCTGAACGGTGATCCTGTTTCCGGCCATCGACCTCAAGGACGGCAAGTGCGTGCGGCTGAAGCACGGCGATATGGCGACCGCGACCATCTACAATGACGACCCTGCGGCCCAGGCCAAGGCCTTCGAAGAGCAAGGGTTTGAATGGCTGCATGTCGTCGACCTCAACGGCGCCTTCAAGGGCCAGAGCGTCAACAGCGCGGCGGTCGGCGCCATCCTCAAGGCGACGAAAAACCCGGTGCAGCTCGGCGGCGGCATCCGCACGCTGGCGCAGATCGAGGACTGGCTCGACCGCGGGCTGGCCCGCGTCATCCTCGGCACGGTGGCGGTGCGCGATCCCGACCTGGTCCGGGAAGCCTGCAAGGAATTTCCTGGAAAGATCGCCGTGGGCATCGACGCCAAGGGCGGCAAGGTGGCGGTCGAAGGCTGGGCCGAGGCTTCCAGCCTCGGCGTCATCGAACTGGCGCAGAAATTCGAAGGCGCCGGCGTTGCCGCCATCATCTACACCGACATCGACCGAGACGGCGTTCTGACCGGCATCAACTGGGATGCCACGATCGATCTCGCCGACGCGGTCTCGATCCCGGTCATCGCCTCGGGCGGGCTGGCTTCGATCGCCGACATCGTGCGCATGACCATGCCCGACGCGAAGAAACTGGAAGGCGCCATCTCCGGCCGCGCGCTCTATGACGGGCGTATCGACCCGGCCGAGGCGCTTGCGGTGCTGCAGGGCAAGGCGATGGAGACCCGGCCGTGAAAATCTCCATCATCCTGGCATCCTATGACAGTGGCCACTATCACGGCGGCATGGGCCGAGGCCCGGATGCACTTATCGCCGGCGGGCTTGTCGACGCGCTGAGGCTCTCCGGGCATGACGTCGTCGTCACCGATATCGGCAGGGTTGGCGACGAACAGCAGCGCGAGATCGCCACCGGCTTTGCCGTGTGCGGTGCCCTCTCCGGCGAGGTCCGCATCGCCATAGACCGCGGCCGGTTTCCCATCGTGCTGGCCGGCAATTGCCTGACATCGGCCGGTGCGGTTGCCGGCGAGGATGCCGATGCGATCATCTGGGCCGACCAGCATGGCGATCTCAACACCCCGGAGACGTCCATCTTCGGCTTTCTCGATGGCATGGCGCTGGCCACGGTTCTCGGCCTGTGCTGGAAGCCGATGGCCTCGGCCATCCCCGGCTTCAGGCCGATCGATCCGGCGCGCTGCGTGCTGGTCAACGCGCGCGATCTCGATCCGGCCGAAACGGAGCTGTTGAAGACGTTGCCGGTCATCCGCACCGAATGCCCGGACTGGGCCACGGCGTGCGGCAGGCTGAAGGCGCCGGATGCGAAGCGGGTGCACCTGCATCTCGATCTCGACGTGCACGACCCCGGGGCGCTGCAGGCCAACCGTTACACCACGCCCGGCGGCCCGGAGCCGAAACAGCTGCGCCAGGCTGTCTGCGGCATGGCCGGCCTGCTGCCGATTTCCGGCATCACCATTTCCGCCTACGATCCGGCGTTCGATGCGCAGGCCGAGGTTCCGCCGCTGGTCGGCGAACTGCTCAGCGAGTTGCTGGCGACGATGGAGAAGGGCTGATGCTGAAGGCCCGAGTCATCCCTTGCCTCGACGTCAAGAACGGCCGCGTCGTCAAGGGGGTCAATTTCGTCGACCTCATCGATGCCGGTGATCCGGTCGAGGCGGCCAAAGCCTATGACGCGGCCGGCGCTGACGAGCTTTGCTTTCTCGATATCACCGCGTCGTCCGACAACCGTGAAACCATCTTCGACGTCGTCGCCCGCACCGCCGAACAATGCTTCATGCCGCTGACCGTCGGCGGCGGCGTGCGCCAGGTGGCCGATATTCGCAAACTGTTGCTGGCCGGCGCCGACAAGGTGTCGATCAACACTGCGGCGGTGAAGAACCCCGATTTCGTCGCGGAAGCCGCCGACAAGTTCGGCAACCAGTGCATTGTCGTCGCCATCGACGCCAAGAAGGTGTCGGCACCCAATGAAGCCGACCGCTGGGAGATCTTCACCCATGGCGGCCGTGAAAAGACCGGCATCGATGCGGTCGAGTTTGCGCGAAAAATGGTCGATCGCGGCGCCGGCGAGATTCTTTTGACCTCGATGGACCGTGACGGCACCAAGGCCGGTTACGACATTGCGCTGACCCGCGCGATAGCGGATGCGGTGCGCGCGCCGGTGATCGCGTCGGGCGGCGTCGGCACGCTCGATCATCTGGTCGAGGGCATTCGCGACGGCCATGCCGGCGCCGTGCTCGCCGCCTCGATCTTCCATTTCGGCACTTACACGATTACGGAAGCCAAGGCGCATATGGCCGAGGCCGGGCTGCCGATGCGGCTGGACTATCCGGTTCAATCCACTCCACAAAGGCTGTAGACTGCGCCATGGCTGAATTTTCGCTGTCCGATCTGGAAACGATCATTGGCGAACGCGCCCGTTCCGGCGACCCGGACTCGTGGACGGCAAAACTGTTCGCCAAAGGCATCGACAAGGCGGCGCAGAAGCTTGGTGAAGAGGCAGTCGAGACCGTCATTGCCGCCGTCAAGGGCGACGAGAAAGCCCTCGTTTCCGAAAGTGCCGATCTCATATATCATTGGCTCGTCGTGCTTGGCATGGCCGGCGTTTCGCTGGGCGAGGTGCTGAAGGAGCTTGAGGGCCGCACCGGCCGTTCGGGCGTCACTGAAAAGGCATCCCGGCCGAAAGGCTGACCGCGAGAGCCGGATGATTTCGGGCCGAGGCCTTAAATCTGAATCCGTCTCTAAATTGATAGAGGGAGCATGATGTCGCCCGAAAACCGCTTCACACTTTTCGGCCTCATGCTCTAGAGGGCAGGAAACTCGATGGACCAGCTCGCTCCGACCGAGAAATATTCCCCCTATCGTTTCTTCTCGGCCGAGCAATGGTCGAACTTCCGCGCCGACACGCCGATGACGCTGGGCGAAGACGAGATCAACCGTCTGCGCTCACTGAACGATCCGGTCGACCTGGAAGAAGTCAAGCGCATCTATCTGTCGCTCTCGCGGCTGCTTTCGGCGCATGTCGAGGCCAGCCAGTTGCTGTTTCGCCAGCGCCAGGCCTTCTTCAACGCGCTGGATGTGGTCAAGACACCGTTCATCATCGGCATTGCCGGTTCGGTTGCGGTCGGCAAATCGACCACGGCGCGCGTGCTGAAGGAGCTTCTGGCGCGCTGGCCGTCGAGCCCCAAGGTCGATCTCATCACTACCGACGGGTTCCTGCTGCCCAACAAGGTGTTGCGACGCGACAATCTGATGGAGCGCAAGGGCTTTCCCGACAGCTACGATGTCGGTGCGCTGCTGCGTTTCCTGTCGGGCATCAAGTCGGCCCAGCGCAATGTCCGCGCGCCCGTCTATTCGCATTTGACCTATGACGTCATTCCCGGCGAGTTCGTCACCATCGACCGGCCAGACATTCTGATCTTCGAAGGCATCAACGTTCTGCAACCCGGCAAATTGCCGAAGGACGGCAAGATAGTGCCGTTCCTGTCGGATTTCTTCGATTTCGCCATTTATATCGACGCCGACGAAAAGCTGATCCACCAATGGTACATCGCCCGCTTCATGCGCCTGCGCGAGACGGCCTTCCGCAATCCGGACTCCTTCTTCCACCGCTATTCGCAGCTTTCGGAAGACGCCGCGCGTGCCATTGCGGAAGGCTTGTGGGCCAACATCAACCTGAAAAACCTGCGCGAGAACATCGTGCCGACACGAGCGCGGGCCGACCTCATCCTGCGCAAGGGCGCCAATCATCTGGTCGAGGAAGTGGCGCTCAGGAAACTGTGACGACCGCCTCCGGGCGGCTGCCGCCAGCCGCCGATTGCCGGGCCGGGCCTGGCATCAGGATTTCGCCGTCGGGTACCAGCTTGCGGACGGCCGCACATAGGGCGATCGTGAGCGCGACCGCCGCATAACCATCGATCGCATAGTGCCAACCAAGATAGACCGAACTCGCGACTATGAAGGCGACATACAGAAATGCGATGGCGCCCAACCGCTGGTCGTACTCCCAGGTATACACCGCATTCAGGGTGATCAAGGCGACATGAACGCTTGGAAATGCCGATATTCCCGACGCGAGTCCAGTCACACCCTCGGTCTGGAGCGTCCACAGATACTGCTGGTACACGGCGGCGGAACTCGCCGACGGGCTTTGCGCAAGAAACGAAAGCTGTTCACCGAAGCGTGGCACATCGCCGGTGACATAGCCGTAGAACGCCGGTCCGGCCGACATGAACAGCCCGGCCAGGATGTTTCCGACGACTACCCACACCACCATGAAGGACAGCACATAGCGTCTCTTCAGATGCGTGGTGCGTGGTGACGTGACCATGAAAAACAGCATGCTGTAGCAAATGATGAACCACAGCATGTCGTAGTTCCATCCGACGGTTTCCCGTACCCAGTCATGCTTGCCGATAACGTAGAGCCATCGCCACGGATCAGTGCCGAAATGCAGATAGGCATCGATATCCGCCAAGGCGCGATCATAGGGGAAACCTTTCCACAGGACGGACATGCCGTTCTTGACCGAGGTGAAGGTGCTTTGGAAAATCATGATGCCCATCAACAGACATATGCCGGAAAAGAGAACCGCCATCCGCTCGGCTGAGAACATCTTGCCCGCAGCAAATTTCCGCCGACGCTCAAATCGATGCAAAAGCCAGCCGGTTTCCAGGAGAAGCGATACCGCCGGCAGCACGAAACCGAAAACCATAAGCCATATCGGCACGTAGGTCTGGTATGCGGTGCGATGGAGCGCGCCGACCCAAGCCAGAAACCCCAGCCCCGTTGCAGTGTAGATGCCAATGAACAGGTAGAGCGATGCATCCGAGCGGGCGATCGAAACCGTGCGCCATGCGGCATTTCGAATGTAGCGCCAAATCACTTCGGATTCGATTTCGAGCATGGTATCCACACCGGGAATGATGACGTTTTGGCGCAGACTAGCGGCCGAAACCTTAAATTCCGTTAGGGACTTTTCATTCGCAAGGTCAGTGGTTCAGTAAGTGCAAGAATGCACTCTCACCTCTTCAAGGCAAGGTCACCCGCCGCAGCGTGAGATTGATCCTGCCGCCTTTTTTCAGAAGCGCCGAGGTCGACGGATAGATGCGGTCGACGCCGTGGAAGCAGAGCCGGCCTTCGCCGCCGAGCACGACGACGTCGCCGCTTTTCAGGCGGAACGATTTGGTACCGCCGTCGCGTGTGGCCCCCCTGCCCGTCACTTGGCCGACCCGGAACAGGCAATCGTCGCCAAGTGACACCGAGACCACTGGGGCCGAGAAATCGGCTTCGTCGCGATCCTGGTGCAGACCCATTTTGGCGTCCTGCGTATAGAAATTGACCAGGCAGGCCTCCGGCGGATTCGGATAGGCGGCGACCTCCCGCCACAATTGCAGCAGCGCGTCCGGGATCGGCGGCCATGGCTCTCCGGTGAGTGGGTGCGTTGGCTGGTAGCGATAGCCCAGCTCCTTGTCGGTGACCCAGCCGAGCGTGCCGCAATTGGTCATGCGCACGCTCATCTCCTTGCCGGTCCGCGGCATCGCCGGCACGTACAGCGGCGCCCGCTGTACAATTGTCCTCACCTCTTCGACCAGCGCTTCCTGCGCCGCGCGGGACAGATAACCAGGCAAGTGGCGGACGCCTTTGGGCAGAACGAGCATGACTTCGCCTCCGGTTGATACTGAAACCATGCCACCGCCAATCAGAAACGGCGACCCGAAAGCCACCGTTGTCGGCCTCCCTTTCTGTGGCAATGGCGAAACCTTGCGGCTGCGGCAGGGGAGGCCGCTTTATGCGCAGTCGGCGCGGTCCTTAGTCGTTCTCTACCCGGCCGCGCAGCTTTTTGATCGTGCCGCGCCCTGCCTTGCTTTGCAGCCGCCGCTCCACCGAGCCTTTCGACGGCCTGGTCTTCTTGCGCGGCGGCGGCGGCGGTTCCGCGGCCTTGGCGACCAGCGCCGTCAGCCTTGCCCGGGCATCGGCCCGGTTCTGCTCCTGGGTGCGGAAGCGGCCGGCCTCGATGACGATGACGCCGTCCTTGGTGGCGCGCTGGCCGGCGAGCTTGATCGTGCGCGCGCGCACGCGTTCGGACAGGCCAGCTGCATTGGCGGCGTCGAAGCGCAATTGGACGGCGGTCGCCACCTTGTTGACGTTCTGGCCGCCGGGACCCGACGAGCGGATGAAATCCTCGTGCAGGTCGCCCGGATGGATTACGGCTTCGTCTGATATGATGATGTCGTCGATAGGCATGCCGCAGTCATGGCGCGGCGGACCAAAAAAGAAAAGGCCCGATCGAGACCGCGCCTTTCAAGGATGCTTCGGTGAAGATGCCTGGACTATTCCGCAGCTTCCTGCAGGCGGGGTGCTGCGCCGAGCACGACGGCATCGACATGGCTCTCGAATTTCTCGAAGTTGACGGCGAACATGCCGACCAATCGCGCTGCCTGCCGGTCATAGGCTGCCTTGTCGGCCCAGGTCGAACGCGGGTCGAGAATGGCGCTCTCGACGCCAGGCACAGCAACCGGCACCTCGAAGCCGAAATTGGCGTCAGTGCGGAAACCGGACGCCTTCAGCGAACCGTCAAGCGCTGCGGCCAGCAAGGCGCGCGTCGCCTTGATCGGCATGCGCTTGCCGGTGCCGTAGGCGCCGCCGGTCCAGCCGGTGTTGACCAGCCAGCAATCGGCGCCGTGGCGGGCGATCAGCTCGCGCAGCAGATTGCCGTATTCCTTGGGGTGGCGCGGCATGAACGGGGCGCCGAAGCAGGTCGAGAAGGTCGCTTCCGGCTCGGTAACGCCCTTCTCGGTGCCGGCCACCTTGGCGGTGTAGCCGGAGAGGAAGTGATACATCGCCTGCGCCGGGGTCAGCCGTGCGATCGGCGGCATGATGCCGAAGGCATCGGCGGTCAGCATGATGATGTTTTTCGGGTGGCTGGCCCGTCCGCTCTTCGAGGCATTGGGGATGAAATCCAGCGGATAGGCGCAGCGCGTGTTTTCGGTGAGCCGGCCGTCGTTGAAGTCCGGCACGCGGTCGGCGTTGAGCACGACATTTTCCAGCACCGTGCCGAAGCGCTGCGTGGTGGCGAAAATCTCCGGCTCGGCCTCGGCCGACAGCCGGATCGTCTTGGCGTAGCAGCCGCCTTCGAAGTTGAAGATGCCGTGCGGTCCCCAGCCGTGCTCGTCGTCGCCGATGAGCGTACGTGACGGATCGGCCGACAGCGTCGTCTTGCCCGTCCCGGAAAGCCCGAAGAAGATCGCCGCGTCGCCGGCCGGGCCCTCATTGGCCGAGCAGTGCATCGGCATGACGCCCTTTTCCGGCAGCAGATAGTTGAGCATGGTGAACACCGATTTCTTCATCTCGCCGGCATAGGAAGTGCCGCCGATGAGCACGATCTTGCGGGTGAGATCGACCGCAATCACCGTTTCGGTGCGGCTGCCGTGGCGGGCCGGATCGGCGCGGAAGGACGGCAGGTCGATGATCGTCATCTCCGGCACGAAATCCTCAAGCTCGGCGGCCTGCGGGCGGATCAAAAGATTGCGGATGAACAGCGAGTGCCAGGCGAATTCGGTGATGACCCGCGTCGGCAGCTTCAGCTCGGCATCGGCGCCGCCGACGAGGTCCTGCACATAGAGATCGCTATTCGCGGCGTGGACAAGGAAATCGGCGAGCAGCATTTCGAACTGGCCCGCCGAAATCGCCTTGTTGTTGTCCCACCAGACATGGGGCTCGGTGGCGCCATCGCGGACGACAAACTTGTCCTTGGGCGAGCGGCCAGTGTGCTGGCCGGTCTCGGCAAGCAGCGCGCCGCCGGCGGTCAACCGGGCCTCGCCACGACGGATCGCTGCCTCATAAAGGGCGGCCGCACCAAAATTATAATGCACCGTGCCGGTGGTTTTCAGGCCGATACGATCGATCGCGCAAGCAGAATTGCGTTTGCCGACTTCCGACATCAAGGGTCCCTTCTTCTGGATTCGCCGCACTTTGCCGGCGCGTTTCCGGCGAGCCCGCGTTAGGGGCTGAGACGGTGAGAACCAGAAAACTCGAATGATATCAAATCATTAATCGATTTAAAAATTTTGAAAGTTGTTTAAATCGTTTATATGTGCAAAAAATCACGGTGGTTGCCCAAAGGATTGGCACACAGTGTTCGTCCAACCCGTGTAGAGGTTCCGATGGGGCCGCCGGCAAGCCGTCCGCGACAGCGGGTGGAGCCTGTGCCACATTTTGTACCTAATTTGTCCTGCAAAAGCCCCTTCTCTAAGACAGAAGGGACAGCTCATGAGGGAGCCGCTTGAAATGGCAACAATCGCGCTTGTCGATGACGACCGCAACATTCTGACATCGGTGTCGATCGCCCTCGAGTCCGAGGGGTATCGCGTCGAGACCTACACGGATGGTGCGTCGGCGCTGGAAGGCCTGGCGGCGCGGCCGCCGAATCTCGCCATCCTCGACATCAAGATGCCGCGCATGGACGGCATGGAGCTGTTGCGCCGGATGCGGCAGAAGTCCGACCTGCCGGTGATCTTCCTGACCTCGAAGGACGATGAGATCGATGAGCTTTTCGGCCTCAAGATGGGCGCCGACGATTTCATCCGCAAACCGTTCTCGCAGCGCCTGCTGGTCGAGCGGGTGCGCGCCGTGCTGCGCCGCGCCAGCGCCCGCGAAGCTGCGGCAAAGGCGCCCAGCCAGCAGGCCCGTTCGCTGGAACGCGGCCAGCTCGTCATGGACCAGGAACGCCATACCTGCACCTGGAAGGGCGAGCCGGTGACGCTGACGGTCACCGAATTTCTCATCCTGCACTCGTTGGCGCAGCGCCCCGGCGTGGTAAAAAGCCGTGATGCGCTGATGGATTCGGCCTATGATGAGCAGGTCTATGTCGACGACCGCACCATCGACAGCCACATCAAGCGGCTGCGCAAGAAGTTCAAGGCCGTCGATGACGACTTCGAAATGATCGAAACCCTTTACGGAGTCGGATACCGGTTCCGCGAAGCTTGAGTTGATGCATGTCGCCCAAAAGTGGTCGCGGTTTTTGGGACGACGACATGCATAAAACCAAAGACTAGGCGGGAGCTGCTATTCGATGGCAGTGGATGTACAGCGGAGCAGACGAACGAGCGCTGTCAGGCGGTCGCGGATTCTGCCCGCATTCCTGTCGAGGTTGACCGTGCCGATGCGCCGCTTCCTCGGCCACCACATCTTTTCCAGCCTGACCCGGCGCATCCTGTTCCTCAACCTGGCCGGCCTCGCCGTGCTGGTCACCGGCATCCTCTATCTCAACACCTTCCGCGACGGGCTGATCGACGCCCGCGTCGAAAGCCTGATGACGCAGGGCGAGATCATCGCCGGCGCCATTGCCGCGTCGGCGACGGTCGAGACCGATTCGATCAGCATCGATCCGGAAAAACTGCTCGAACTGCAGGCCGGTGAAAGCCTCGGGCCGGGCTCAGACCAGCTCGACAACCTGGATTTCCCGATCAACCCCGAGCGCGTCGCGCCGGTGCTGCGGCGGCTGATTTCGCCGACGCGCACCCGGGCCCGCATCTATGATCGCGACGCCAATCTGCTGCTCGATTCGCGCCATCTCTACTCGCGCGGCCAGATCCTGCGCTACGACCTGCCGCCGGTCGAGGACGAGCAGCCGGATATGCTGGAGCGCGTGCAGAAATTCGTCTTCGACTTCTTCCGCAACAAGGACCTGCCCGTCTACCACGAGCAGCCCGGCGGCAACGGTGCGGCCTTCCCGGAAGTGGTCAAGGCGCTGACCGGCAGTCCATCGACGATCGTGCGGGTGAGCGAACAGGGCGAGCAGATCGTTTCCGTGGCGGTGCCGATCCAGCGCTTCCGCGCCGTTCTCGGCGTGCTGATGCTGTCGACGGAAGGCGGCGACATCGACAAGATCGTCGCCGCCGAGCGCAAGGCTATTTTGCGCGTGTTCGGCATCGCCGCCCTGGTCACCGCCATCCTGTCGATGCTGCTCGCATCCACCATCGCCAATCCGCTGCGCCGGCTGTCGGCGGCGGCAGTGCGGGTGCGGCGCGGCGTCAAGAGCCGCGAGGAGATCCCCGACTTTTCCGACCGCCAGGACGAGATCGGCAATTTGTCGGTCGCGGTGCGCGACATGACCAATGCGCTCTATGCCCGCATCGAGGCGATCGAAAGCTTCGCCGCCGATGTCTCGCACGAGCTGAAGAACCCGCTGACCTCGCTGCGCAGCGCGGTGGAGACCTTGCCGCTGGCCAAGAACGACAATTCACGCGGCAGGCTGATGGAGATCATCCAGCACGATGTCCGGCGTCTCGACCGGCTGATCACCGACATTTCCGATGCCTCGCGCCTCGACGCCGAACTGGCGCGTGAGGATGCCGCCACGGTCGATTTGAAGAAATTCATCACCGATCTCGTCGCCGTGTCGCGCGAAGCGACGCGCAACAAAAAGGCTGTCGAGATCGAATTCAAGGCCGCCAAGCTGCCGCAAGGCGTCAAAGGCTATTTCGTCACCGGCCATGATCTCAGGATCGGCCAGGTCATCACCAATCTGATCGAGAATGCCCGCTCCTTCGTGCCGGAGGACCACGGTCACATCGCCATTTCCCTGGCACGCTCGGGCAAGGTCAACATCGTCACCGTCGACGACAACGGCCCCGGAATCCGCGCCGACGCCATCGACCGCATCTTCGAGCGCTTCTACACCGACCGCCCGGCCGGCGAGGCGTTCGGCCAGAATTCAGGGCTTGGCCTGTCGATATCCAGGCAGATCGTCGAAGCCCATGGCGGCACGCTGACCGCCGAGAACATCCCCGGCACCAAGCCCGGCGACATCAAGGGCGCGCGCTTCGTCGTTACGCTGCCGGCCGAAGGCTGATCGCGGCTGCGCATGCCCGATCCCACCGCGAAACCCGAGAACATCCATGCCACCGCAATCCTGATTGGCGAGCGGGGCGTCCTGATCACCGGGCCGTCCGGCTCGGGCAAGACAACGCTGGCGCTGGCGCTCATCGACCATTTCAGCCGGCTCGGGCTGTTTGCGCGGCTGATCGGCGACGACCAGCTGTTTGTCGCGGCGCGTTTCGGGCGGCTGGTCTGCCATGCGCCCGCCAGCATCGCCGGCCTCACAGAGGTGCCCGGACTTGGTCCGAAGCCGCTTTTGTTCCAACCTGTTGGGGTCATCGACCTTACGATCCAGCTGGTTGCCGCAAACGCTGTGGAGCGTTTCCAGGAAGAGTCGAGCGCGACCATTGCCGGCTGTGTGGTGCCGCGCATCGACCTCGTTCAGCGCAACGTCACTGCGGCTTTGCCGGCGGTAATGGCGCGGCTGGCGATTGCGCCTTTCGTATGATCCGCCGCCGGTTTTTTGCTGCAATGCGTCAAATTGGCCATGGCCGACGCAATTTTGGGCTTGTCAACGCGCCGCGCGTCGACAAGATAGCGCTCCCGCCGCCTGGGATGGCCGGCGAGCATAAAAAGCGCCTGTGAAGCGGCGACTACGGGAGCCACCATAGAATGATCGGACTCGTGCTTGTAACGCACGGTCAACTGGCCGCCGAGTTCCGCCATGCCGTGGAACATGTCGTGGGGCCACAAGACAATTTCGAAACCGTGGCAATCGGCGCCGACGACGATATGGAGCAGCGTCGGCGCGATATCGTCGACGCCGTCGGCCGCGTCGACACCGGGACCGGCGTCATCGTTCTGACCGATATGTTCGGCGGCACGCCTTCCAACCTCGCCATTTCGGTGATGGAATCCGGTCGCACCGAGGTCATCGCCGGCATGAACCTGCCGATGCTGATCAAGCTGTCGTCGATCCGCAAGGGCGACAACATGGCGACCGCGCTCGACGAGGCGCAGGCCGCGGGGCGCAAATACATCAACGTCGCAAGTCAGCTGCTGAGCAGCAAATGAACGCGCTGTCGCCCGGTGAGATCGTGCGCGAGTTCCCGATCGTCAACCAGCGCGGCCTGCATGCGCGCGCCTCGGCGAAGTTCGTCCAGGTCGCCAGCGGCTTCGACGCCACCGTCCATGTCGAGAAGGATGGTCTCAAGGTCGGCGGCACCTCGATCATGGGGCTGATGATGCTGGCGGCGAGCCCCGGTTATTCGATCCGCGTCACCGCCAGCGGCGCTGAAGCCGCAGCGGCGATGGACGCGCTGGAGCAGCTGGTCGCCTCGCGCTTCGGCGAAGAGTGCTGAAGTTTTTGCTTTGAACGCCGTTGTCCCAAAACCGCGGGATACTTTTGGGCGGCATGCATCCCCGTAAAACACATACGCGCATAAAGATTTCTTTATATCCCATTGTCGTCTTGGCGGCGATCTGCTAGTCAGGCCGGCATTCCGCCCTTCGACGCGCCGTGTGGCGCAGGCGCATTCTGAAGACAAATCACACCGGAGCACTGCCATGACAGGTAGCAAGGACTATGTGGTCGCCGACATCTCGCTTGCCGGCTGGGGCCGCAAGGAACTCGATATCGCCGAAACCGAAATGCCGGGCCTGATGGCCTGCCGCGAGGAATTCGGCGACAAGAAGCCGTTGAAAGGTGCGCGCATCACCGGATCGCTGCACATGACCATCCAGACCGCGGTGCTGATCGAGACGCTGAAGGCGCTTGGCGCCGATATCCGTTGGGCATCGTGCAACATCTTCTCGACCCAGGACCATGCGGCCGCAGCCATCGCCGAGGCCGGCATCCCGGTGTTCGCCGTCAAGGGCGAGTCGCTCGAGGAGTATTGGGACTACACCGACAGAATCTTCCAGTGGGCCGATGGCGGCCTCTCCAACATGATCCTCGATGATGGCGGCGACGCCACGATGTACATACTGATCGGCGCCCGCGCCGAAGCCGGCGAGGACGTGCTGTCCAACCCGCAGAGCGAGGAAGAGGAATACTTCTACGCCCAGGTCAAGAAGCGGCTGAAGGCTTCGCCCGGGTTCTTCACCAAGCAGAAGGAAGCCATCCGCGGCGTCACCGAAGAGACGACGACGGGCGTCAACCGGCTCTACCAGTTGCAGAAGAAGGGCCTGCTGCCCTTCCCGGCGATCAACGTCAACGACTCGGTCACCAAGTCGAAGTTCGACAACAAATATGGCTGCAAGGAATCGCTGGTCGACGGCATCCGCCGCGGCACCGACACCATGATGGCCGGCAAGGTTGCGGTCGTCTGCGGCTATGGCGACGTCGGCAAGGGCTCGTCGGCTTCGCTCAAGGGCGCCGGCGCCCGCGTCAAGGTCACGGAAGTCGATCCGATCTGCGCGCTGCAGGCGGCGATGGACGGCTTTGAAGTCGTCACGCTGGAAGATGCCGCACCAACCGCCGACATCGTCATCACCACCACCGGCAACAAGGATGTCGTCACCCTCGACCACATGCGCTCGATGAAGGACATGGTGATCGTCGGCAATATCGGCCACTTCGACAATGAGATCCAGGTCGCGTCGCTGCGCAACCTGCAATGGACCAACGTTAAGCCGCAGGTCGACATGATAACCTTCCCGGACGGCAAGCGGATGATCCTGCTGTCCGAGGGGCGCCTGCTCAACCTCGGCAACGCGACCGGTCATCCGAGCTTCGTGATGTCGGCCTCGTTCACCAATCAGGTGCTGGCGCAGATCGAACTCTACACCAAGCCCGGCCAGTACCAGAACCAGGTCTATGTGCTGCCCAAGCACCTCGACGAGAAGGTGGCGCGTCTGCATCTCGACAAGCTCGGAGCCCGCCTGACCGAACTGTCCGGCGAACAGGCCGCCTATATCGGCGTGACCCCGCAGGGTCCGTTCAAGCCGGAACACTACCGCTATTAACAGAAGCGGCGTTTATCACTAGATATTGAAGCCGGGCGTTTGACTTTTCGCCCGGCTTCTTTTTTGCGCGGATGATTCTTCACGCCGATTCCAGCACGCGCTATTGTGCTGATTCGTGGGCCGGGGACGAGGCCGGCGTACGCATCGAGAGCATGATTCGAACCGAAGGACCGCGTCAGCGAAAAGTGGGAAGCGGTTTTCGGAAAAGATCATGCCCTTTAGAAAAGAGTTAGGTCAGAAGGGCGTTTCCATCAAACGTGATCCTGATCTAGGCGGTCTTGCATTCAGGCGGCGAAGAGGACCAAGGCATGCCGGGGGAAAACCCGCCTCGCGCGGGATCGGCCGTTTCCGGCGGCCATGACGATTCCGATAGCAATGGCTCCGTCACGACAGGCGGTGGCCTGAAGAGGCGCGTCGGCGCCCGCACCGCCGGCTTTCTTGCCACCTCAGCTCTTGCCGGCCCGCTCACCTCGTTTGCCGCCCATGCCGAGCCGGCCATTGCGCAGAAGGCCGGACTGTCGGTCAGCGCGGTCGAAGTCATCCAGCTCGCCATGTTCGTCGGCGTCATGGGCGCGGCACTGGTCTCGGCCATCTTCCTGATCCGCGAAAGAGCCCGCACCTCGGCGCAGAATGTCGAACTCAGAGCCCGCATTGCCGACGTCAATGCGGCGCTGCAGCGCTCCGAGGCGCTGCTCAATCTGCGTGACCAGCGCGTCATCGTCTGGGCGTCCGAGAACAAGAAGCCGGAGCTGATCGGCACGCTGCCGCTGGAAAGCGGTGCGCCGGACGACCGTGCAGCCTTCCTCGCCTTCGGCCGCTGGCTGATGCCGCGCTCGGCGGCGGCGCTCGAAAATGCCGTCGCTGGTCTGCGCGAGAAAGCGAAACCCTTTGATCTCGTGATCGAATCGCAGGCCGGGGCGCCGCTTGAAGTGCATGGCCGCAAGAGCGCCGCGCATGTGCTGGTGCGCTTCGTCTCGCTGTCGGAAACTCAGAGGAGCCAAGCCAGGCTGAAGATCGAGAACCAGCGTCTGGCCGCCGACTACGAGACCATGATCGGCCTGCTCGACGCCTTGCCGATGCCGGCCTGGCTGCGCGCCACCGACGGGCGGCTGAAATGGGTCAACCGTGCCTATGCCGGAGCGGTCGAGGCACCGAACGCCGAGACCGCCGTGCGCGAAGCCAAGGAATTCCTCGGCGCCCAAGCGCGCGAACAGATCGCCGCGCAGCACAAATCGCGCCCAATCTTCGAACAAACGCTGTCGACAGTGATCGAGGGCGACCGCCGCGTGTTCGCCGTCACCGACTTCGCCGGTGCGGACGGCTCGGCCGGCCTTGCCTGCGACACCAGCGCCACCGAAACCATTCGCGGCGAATATGAGCGCACGGTGCGCAGCCATGCCGACACGCTCGACCAGCTCAACACGGCGGTGGCGATCTTCGATGCCAACGAGAAGTTGCGCTTCTTCAACCAGGCGTTCCAGAAACTGTGGGGGCTGGACCCGGGCTTCCTGCACAGCGCGCCCGACAATGCGCTGCTGCTCGACCGGCTGCGCAGCGAAGGCAAGATCGCCGAGCAGCCGGAATGGCGGCGCTGGAAAGAAGGCCTGCTTGGCGCCTACCGCGCGGTGGAATCGCAAGAGCATTGGTGGCATCTGCCCGACGGGAAGACCATCCGCGTGGTGGCCAACCCGCAGCCGAAGGGCGGCGTGACCTGGGTGTTCGAGAACCTGACCGAGAAGATGGACCTCGAAAGCCGCTACCAGACGGCGGTGCGGGTCCAGGGCGAAACGCTCGACAATCTGGCCGAAGGCGTCGCGGTGTTCGGTCCCGATGGGCGGCTGCGCCTGTCGAACCCAGCCTTTGTCGCGCTGTGGGGACTGAGCCAGGATGTGATCAAGCCCAACGTCCATGTCTCGGCGATCCGCGATCTCAGCGACCAGCGCGCCGTAGACAGCCCGTGGGGCGGGTTCGTCGCCGCCATCACCGGTTTCGACGACGAGCGCCGCGACCGCCATGGCCAGACCGAACTGAAGAACGGCACAGTGCTCAGCTACGCCGTCATCCCGCTGCCCAACGGCCAGGTGATGATGACCTTTGTGGACGTCACCGACAGCGTCAATGTCGAGCGCGCGCTGAAGGACAAGAACGAAGCGCTGCAGAAATCCGACCAGCTGAAGAACGAGTTCGTGCAGCATGTCTCCTACGAGCTGCGCTCGCCGCTGACCAACATCATCGGCTTCACCGAGCTTCTGTCGCTGCCGGCGACCGGGCCGCTCAGCCCAAAGCAGCGCGAATATGTCGAGCATGTCGGCTCGTCATCCTCGGTGCTGCTCACCATCGTCAACGACATACTCGACCTCGCCACCGTCGACGCCGGCATCATGCAGCTCGACATTTCGGAAGTAAGCGTCGAGCGCACCATCGAGGCCGCGGCCGAACTGGTCGCCGACCGGCTGCAAGAGCATTCGATCAAGCTCCGGATCGACGCCGCTGCGGCGCCGAAAAGTTTTCACGGCGACGAGACCCGGGTTCGCCAGATCCTCTACAATCTGCTCAGCAACGCCGCCAATTACGCGCCGGAGGCGAGCACTATCACGCTTGCCTGCCGGCATTTGGAGCAAGGTGTGGAATTCTCCGTCCATGACAACGGCCCCGGCATGCCGCCGGACCTGCTCGATTCGGTGTTCCGCCGCTTCGAGCCGCGCACCAATGGCGGGCGCCGGCGCGGTGCGGGCTTAGGCCTGTCGATCGTCAAGAGCTTTGTCGAGCTGCACGGCGGCAGCGTGCGCATCGAGACCGGCAAGGACAAGGGCACCACCGTCATCTGCACCTTCCCCGATGCACCGTCGGGCATCCGCGCCGCGGCCGAGTAGCGCGCTCGATGACTGTTGTTGTGCTGGAGCGTTTTCTCGCAGACGAGGCTGCGACCGCAAGGCTCGGCGAAGACCTGGCCATGGCGCTGCGGCCGGGCGACGTGCTGGCGCTCAAGGGCGATCTCGGCGCCGGCAAGTCGACGCTGGCGCGGGCCCTGATCAGGGCGCTGGCCGATGATGCCGGCCTCGATGTGCCGAGCCCTACCTTCACCTTGGTGCAAAGCTACGACACGCGCATCCCCGTGCACCATTTCGATCTCTATCGCCTGTCCTCGGCCGGCGAGATGGACGAGCTGGGTTTCGACGAGGCGCTGCTGCAGGGCGCTGCCCTTGTCGAGTGGCCGGAACGGGCGGAGGCCGCTCTTCCGAGAACGTCGATCTGGATCGAACTCGTCCATCAGGACGAAGGACGATTGGCGAAACTATCGGGCCAAGGCGTTGCCTTCGAACGCGTGGCGCGATCGCTGGCGATGCGCGATTTCCTCAAAACGGCCGGTTGGGGCGACGCCGCGCGGCGCCATTTCGTCGGCGACGCCTCGGCGCGCTCTTACGAGATTGTTTCGCTCGCCGGCCTTGCGCCGCGCGTGCTGATGAATTCGCCAAGGCTGGTGCTGGGGCCGCCGGTGCGCGACGGCAAGCCCTATGCCGCGATCGCCCACACGGCGCAGTCGGTCACCGCTTTCGTCGCCATCGACAAGGCGCTGCTGGCGCAAGGTGTCAGTGTCCCAAAAATCCATGCCGAGGATCTCGAACGGGGCTTTCTGCTGCTGGAGCATCTGGGCTCGGAAGGTTTTCTCGACGACAATGATGAGCCGGTGGCCGAGCGCTACGCGGCAGCGGCCGAATTGCTGGCGATGATGCATGGGAAGACCTGGCCGCAGCGCATGGAGGCCTTGCCGGGCGTCTTCCACGAGGTGCCGCCCTTCGATCGCGCCGCCATGCTGATCGAAGCCGATCTCTTGGTCGATTGGTATGTGCCGATGGTGACCGGCAGCCCGGCAAGCGAGGCTTTACGCGCCGGCTATCACAGGGAATGGAACGCGGTTCTCGATCGGCTGGACACACAGGAATACACGCTGATGCTGCGCGACTTCCATTCGCCCAACATCATCTGGCGCGGTGACCGCAAAGGCCACGACCGGCTGGGCATCGTCGATGTCCAGGACGCGCTGATGGGTCCGGCGGCCTATGACGTTGCGTCGCTGGCCATGGATGCCCGCGTCACCGTTTCGCCCGATATCGAGCAGCGGACCGTGGACGCCTATGTCGCTGCGCGCCACGCCGCCGGCGGCTTCGATGAGGACGCCTTCCGCGCGGCCTATGCGATCATGGCGGCGCAGCGCAATTCGAAGATCCTCGGCATTTTCGTGCGGCTCGAAAAGCGCGACGGCAAGCCCTATTATCTCCGACACCTGCCGCGCATCCGCGATTATCTCAGGCGGGCGCTGGCGCACCCGGCGCTGGCTCAGTTGAAGGAGTTTTACATGGCACATGGCCTGCTGGAGGAACGGCTCCCGTGACCTTGACCACAGCGATGGTGCTGGCGGCTGGTCTTGGCAAGCGCATGCGGCCGATCACCGACACCATGCCGAAGCCGCTGGTGCGGATCGCCGGCAGGACCTTGCTCGACTGGGGGCTGGACAGTCTCGAAGCGGCCGGCGTCGAGAAAGCC
The DNA here is from genome assembly GCF_057766425.1 of Mesorhizobium sp. P160187. NCBI lineage: Bacteria > Pseudomonadati > Pseudomonadota > Alphaproteobacteria > Hyphomicrobiales > Phyllobacteriaceae > Mesorhizobium > Mesorhizobium sp. P160187. Next base: position 2,108,747 of record NZ_JBYMDX010000003.1, on the reverse strand, counting down.
ATCGTCAACGTGCACTATCTGCCGGACCAGATCGTCGCCCATATCGCCCACAGGCGGGCGCCAAAGATCGTCATTTCCGACGAGCGCGACGCACTGCTGAATTCGGCGGGTGGCATCGTCAAGGCATTGCCGCTGCTGGGCAGCGACCCCTTCTACATCATCAACGCCGATACGTTCTGGATCGACAGCGGCCAGCCCAGCCTCGAGCGCCTTGCCCTTGCATGGGACGGCGCGAAAATGGATATTCTGCTGATGCTTACCGATCTCGACTCGGCCACCGGACACGGTGTCGGCACGGATTTCCTGATGGCGCCGGATGGCGGCCTGCGGCGCTCGAAAGGCGATCCGGCCGGGTTGATCTATGCCGGAGCGGCAATCGTCAATCCCGCCATCTTCAGGGATGCGCCGGCCGGGGCGCATTCGCTCAACACCTATTTCGACAAGGCAATCGCCTCTGGCCGTCTGTTCGGCATGCAGATGCGCGGAAGCTGGATCACCGTCGGCACTCCCGACGCCATTCCGCAGGCGGAAGCGGCCGCCGCCGAAGCTCTCGCGAAGGTGGTATGAGCGGCGCGCGCCGCGTTCTTTCGATCCCGCCCGGAGCGCCATTCCTGCCGACTCTGGCCGAGGCCTTGCTGGCCGGACGGCTGGTGCCCGGCTTCCGGTTCGACGGCGATCCGCTGGCGCTGGCTGATGTCACCATCTATGTGCCGACACGGCGCGCGGCCCGTGCGCTGCGCGGCGCCTTTGTCGACGCGCTTTCGGGACCGGGAGGGAGCCGCCGTTCGGCGATCCTGCCGGTCATCCGCCCGCTCGGAGAGTTCGACCAGGACGAAGCCGCCTTCGACGCCGGCACGCCGACCGAGCTTGAAATGGCGCCGCCGATCGCAGCCATCGAACGCCTGCTGCTGCTGGCGCCGCTGGTGCAGGCCTGGAAGCGCACCCTGCCGGCGCATGTCCTTGATATGTTCAACGAAGAGATTGTCGTGCCGGCCTCCGCCGCCGATGCGATCTGGCTGGCGCGCGACCTCGCCCGGCTCATGGACGAAATCGAAACCGAAGGCACGGACTGGACCAGGCTTGCCGATCTGGTCACCGGCAATCTTGCCGGTTGGTGGCTGGTGACGCTCGATTTCCTCCGTATCGTCACCGAGGCCTGGCCGAAATTGCTGGAGGAGCGCGACCGCTCCAACCCGGCCGCGCACCGCAATGCGCTGATCCGGCGCGAGGCGAAGCGGCTGGAACGCAACCCGCCCAAAGGCCCGGTGATCGCCGCCGGCTCGACGGGCTCTATTCCGGCCACGGCTGAACTGCTTGCCACGGTCGCCAGCCTGCCTAACGGCGCCGTGGTGCTGCCCGGGCTCGATGGGATGCTGGACGAACCGTCTTTTGCCGCGATTGCGGCGCCCGGTGCGCGGCCGGCACTGCTCGGCCACCCACAATACGGCATGGCCAAGCTGATCGGCAAGGTTGGCGTGCTGCGTGGCGATGTCGAGGAAGTGGTCGCCGCCGAGCCCGCACTGGTGCTCCGCGCGGCCCTTGTCGGCGAGGCGCTGCGTCCGGCCGAGACCACGGAACTATGGGCCGAGACCCGCATACGCTTCAACGCCCTGGATATCGCCGAGGCCTTCGCCGATGTGACGCTGGTCGAAGCCGCCAGCGAACGCGACGAGGCGGCGGCGATCGCCATCGCGCTGAAAACCGCCGTGGAACAGCCGGGGCACAGGGCAGCGCTCGTTACCGGCGACCGCGGGCTGGCGCGGCGCGTCTCGGCCGAGCTGTTGCGCTTCGGTGTGATCGCTGACGATTCCGGCGGCACGCCGCTCGCCAACACGCCTGCCGCCAGCCTGCTGCGGCTCACACTTCAAGCGGTATTCCGGCCCGGCGATCCCGTCGGCCTTTTGTCGCTGCTCAAGCATCCGCTGCTCGGGCTCGGACTTGAGCGCACCGGCGTGCGCCATGCCGCCGAGCTCATCGAACTCGTGGCGCTGCGCGGCGGCACCGGACGCCCCGACATCGCCGCCTTGCCAGCACTGTTCGAGGAGCGTCTCGCCGGGCTGAGCGGGGACAAGCGCCAGCCCTTCTGGTTTTCGCGCCTGAGCGTGCGCGGCATCGACGATGCCCGCGATATGCTGAGCCGGCTTGTGACGGCACTGGCGCCGCTGACCGCCTTTCGCGGTGAAGAGAATGCCGATCTTGTCGCGTTGACCAGAGCGAGCGTCGCCGCGCTGGAAAATCTCGGCCGCACGGCGGAGCGCAGCCTGGCTGAATTTTATGCCGGCGACGCCGGCGAGAAACTCGCCGAGCTGCTGCGCGGTGTGGTCGCGGCCTCGGCCTCGTTCGACTTCCCGGCCGACGAATGGCCTGATGTGATGGACGCGCTGGTAGCACCGGAAACGGTCAAGCCCGGGCAAGGCACCGACCGCAACATCGCCATTTGGGGGGCGCTGGAAGCGCGGCTGCAGAATGTCGACACGCTGGTCATTGGCGGGCTGAACGAGGGCGTGTGGCCACGCAAGCCGGAAAGCGATCGCTTCATGTCGCGGTTGATGAAGACCGGCATCGATCTCGAGCCGCCGGAGCGCCGTATCGGCCTTGCCGCCCACGACTTCCAGATGGCGATGGGGGCGAAAAAGGTGGTGCTGACGCGCTCCGCCCGAGCCGGCGACGCACCGGCGGTGCCGTCGCGCTGGCTGCAGCGCATCCTCACCTTCATCGGCAAGGATCCGGCGGCCGCATTGCGCGGGCGCGGCGACGAATTGCTTGCCTGGGCGCGCGCGCTCGATGCCGGCGAGCGGCAGCATTTCGCGCCGCGACCGCAGCCGAAACCGCCGCTGAGCATGCGGCCCACCCACTTCTCGGTGACCGAGATCGAGACGCTGCGCCGCGACCCCTATGCGGTCTATGCCAAGCGTATTCTGAGCCTTCTGCCGCTCGAGCCGGTGATCCGCGATCCCGGTGCGGCCGAGCGCGGCACGCTGTTTCATGACATCCTGCATCTGTTCTCGACAGAGGTGGCGGATCCCCGCGCGCCCGAAGCTCTGGAACGCCTCATCGCTGCCGGCCGGACCTGCTTTGCCGAGATCGCCCTGCCCGCCGACGTCGAGGCTGTGTGGTGGCCGCGCTTCGAAAAGCTTGCCGCCAACATCATCGAATGGGAGCGCGGCCGCGCTCCCGCCGTCGCCCGGCGGCATGCCGAGGAGCGCGCCGAAAAGACCGCTGTCGGCCGCACCGGCGTGACGCTGTCCGGCTATGCCGACCGCGTCGACCTTTTGGCCGGTGGCATGGCCGACATTCTCGACTACAAGACCGGCTCGTCCCCGTCCAAGGCGCAGGCCCACACGCTGCTGGCGCCACAGCTGGCGCTCGAAGGGGCGCTGCTCCGGCGCGGCGCCTTCAAGGGGCTTGGCGCGCGCGAGCCCTCCCAGCTCGCATTCGTGCGGCTGAAGCCAAATGGCGAAGTGTTCGAGGAATCCATCCTCGACTACAACCGCCAGCCTCGGACCGCCGAAGACCTCGCCGAGGAGGCTTGGGCGCGGTTGGAAAAGCTGCTGGTCCACTATGCCGATCCGACGACCGGCTATCTGTCGCGGGCGCTGCCTTTTCGCGAGGGCGAGAGCGATGGCGATTACGACCATCTGGCGCGCGTGCTCGAATGGTCGGCCGGCGGCGACAGCGATGACGAAGCGGGGGAGGCATGAAAAAAGCCTATCCCATCCCCAGCGAAACCGCCGCCAGCCAGGCGCGCGCCTCCGACCCGAAGAACTCGGCCTGGGTGTCCGCCAATGCCGGCTCGGGCAAGACGCATGTGCTGGCCCAGCGCGTCATCCGGCTGCTGCTCAACGGCACCGATCCGTCGAAGATCCTGTGCCTGACCTATACGCGGGCGGCCGCCGCCAACATGTCGAACCGCGTGTTCTCGACCCTGTCGGAATGGACGGCGCTCGGCGATGCCGAGCTTGCCACAAAGATTGAGGCGGTGGACGGCCGCCGACCCGACCGCGACACGATGCGGCGGGCGCGCCGGCTGTTTGCCGAAGCGCTGGAAACGCCGGGCGGGCTGAAGATCCAGACCATCCACGCCTTCTGCGAATCGGTGCTGCACCAGTTTCCGCTGGAGGCCAACATCCCGGCGCATTTCGAAATGCTCGATCCGCAGATGGAGGCCTCGCTGTTTGCTGGCGCCCGCCGGGACATGATTTCGGGCACGTCAGCCGGAGACACCGGACTGGCCGAGGCCTTTGCCACCGTGCTGGAGCGCGGCGGAGAACACGGGCTCGATGCGCTGCTCGCCGAAATCGTTCGCAAGCGCGACGGCTTACGCGGCTTCATCGATGCGGTCCGGCGCGACGGCGCCGAATTTCGGGCCCTGTTCGACGAATTCCATTTCCGCCCCGGGCAGAACGCCGAAGACATAGCGGCATCGGTATGGCCGCTGCCGGGTTTCCTGCTGGACTTCTTTGCAGTGTTCGCCAGTGCCGCCGAGGCCGCCGACGCCCGCACCGTGCTCAACAATCTCTTGCCCTATGCCCGCTTGGCCTTTGCCGAGACGGACCCGACCCGCCGGCTGCAGATGCTCGGCAAAGCCTTTCTCAAGGCCGATGGCGACCCCTATGATCCCTCGAAGTTGTTCAAGAAGGCGCTGCTCGGCCGGCTGCCCGACCTTCCCGAGCGCTATCTGGCGGCCGTCAAGGCGATAACAGAGGTCTCCGACCGGCTGGCGCTGTTCCGGATGCTGGAAGGCACGGTCGCGGCGTTGACCATAGCCGACTGGCTGATCGTGCGGTACGAGCGCCTGAAGCGCAGCCGCGGCTTTCTCGACTTCAACGACCTCATCACCCGCACCGTCAACCTTCTGGCGCGGCCGGATGCCGGACCCTGGGTGCAGTACAAGCTCGACCAGGGTATCGACCACATCCTGCTGGACGAGGCGCAGGACACCAGCCCCGACCAATGGGAGGTGGTGAAGCGGCTGGCGGAGGAGTTCTATGCCGGCCACGGCCAGCGCGGCACGACCAATCGCACGGTGTTCGCCGTCGGCGACGAAAAGCAGTCGATCTATTCCTTTCAGGGTGCCGCGCCGGAATCCTTCGCCGACAGCCGGCTCTTGTTTTCCGGACGTGTGAACGCCGCCAATGCTTCGTTTGCCGACCTGAAACTGACCTGGTCGTTCCGGTCGACCGACGACGTGCTTGCCGCCGTCGACCGCGTCTTTGCCGATCCGGGCGTGCGGCGCGGCATCAGCCATGACCCCGATCCGCTCGACCACAAGGCGATCCGCAACGACGCGCCTGGCTATGTCGAGGTCTGGCCGTCGCTCGGCGCTGACGCCGTCGAGGAGCCCGACGACTGGACGTTGCCGGTCAATCATGCCAGCGCGCCGGCTGTGCGGGTGGCCGAGCACGTGGCTGCGATCATCCAGGCCTGGCTCAAGGACCGCGAGATCATCGAGGGCAAGGGACGCAGGCTGAGGGCCGGCGACATTCTTGTGCTGGTGCGCAAGCGCGACCGCTTCGTCCATGCGCTGTCGCGCGCGCTGAAGGACCGCGATATTCCCGTTGCCGGCGCCGACCGGCTGAGCCTGCCCGGCCACATCGCGGTCAAGGACCTGATCGCACTCGGCCATTTCCTCATCCAGCCGCAGGATGACCTGTCGCTCGCCGCCGTGCTGCGCAGCCCGGTTTTCGACGTGTCGGAGGAGACGCTTTTTACGCTTGGCGCCGGACGGCCAGCCGGAACATCGCTGATCGCCTCATTACGCCAGCATGCTGGCGACAATACCGCGCTGACCGATGTCGTTGCCCGGCTCGACGGCTGGGCCAACGAGGCGGCGTTCCGGCCGGTGTTCGAATTCTACGCCGGGGTGCTGGCGCGCGACGGCCTGCGCAAGAAGATGATCGCCCGGCTTGGACCGGAAGCCGGCGATATTCTCGACGAGTTCCTGAGTTTCTGTCTGGCCGAAGAACGCACCGGCTTGCCGGGGCTGGAGGCTTTCCTGGCGACGCTGGAAAACACCGGCCCGGAGATCAAGCGCGAGATGGACCAGACGCGCGACGAGGTCCGCGTCATGACCGTGCATGCCGCCAAGGGCCTGGAAGCGCCTGTTGTCTTCCTGGTCGATGGCGGTTCGGCGCCGTTCAGCGACCAGCATCTGCCGCGGCTCATGCCGTTCGACGCTTCGGGCCGCAATTTCGACGGCAAGGGCTATCTCTGGCGCTCGGCCGCCGATGTCGCGAACGGCTTCTCCAAGGCGGCCTCGGCCAGGGCGCGGGAGCTTGCCGACGACGAATACCGGCGGCTGCTCTATGTCGGCATGACGCGCGCCGAGGACCGGCTGATCGTCTGCGGCTATCACGGCAAGCGTCAGCCCAGCACCGGCACCTGGCATTCGATCGTCAGCCGCGCGCTGACAGGTGCACCCGAAAGCACCGAGCGCCGCCACCCCGCCAGCAGCGAGCCGGTGCACCGTTTCGTCATGACCAAGCTTCCGCCGGTGGCGCAAGCGGCAGCCGACGAGTCGCGGCTGCCGCAACAGGTGCCGCCGCTGCCGGTGGGCTTGTTCCGGCCCTTGCCGCCTTATGAGGAGCTGCCGCGCCCGCTGTCGCCTTCCGGCGCGTCGGCGCTGATCGACGAGGGCAAGGAGGCGGTCGTCGATACGCGTTCGCCGGTGCTGGACAGCGAAGCGGAGCCCGGTTTTGCCGTGATGCGCGGGCTGGCGCTGCACAAGCTGCTGCAGATGCTGCCCGGTTTTGCCGAAGACGAACAGCAAGGCGCGGCGGCGCAGTATCTCATTCGAGCCGGCGCCGACTGGCCGGAGGCCGAGCGCAACAAGGCGCTGGCTTCGGTGATGGCGATCCTCAGAGATTCGCGTTTTGCCGGGCTGTTTTCGCCCTCGTCCCGCGCCGAAGTGGCCGTCATGGGCAGTATCGAGGTCAAGGGCAGGCTGCGCTCGATCTCCGGCAAGATCGACCGGCTGGCGGTGACGCCCGGGCGCGTATCGATCGTCGACTACAAGACCAACCGGCCGGCGCCCGCAGGCCTGGCCCAGGTGCCGCCGGCCTATATACTGCAGCTGGCGCTCTACCGCGCGCTGCTCAAGCCGCTTTACCCCGGCCGCGCAGTGACGGCGGCGCTGCTGTTTACCGAGGCACCGAGGCTTATCGAACTGCCGGCGCAGGCGATGGATGACGCCCTTGCCCGACTCACGGGAGCGTGACACAAGTTCTGCTTGAAGAAGGGCTGCTCAACCACCACATTTGGTGCGAGATAAATTTCGAAAGGATTTCGCATGGCCACCGTCAAGGTCGACAAGAGCAATTTCCAGGCCGATGTGCTCAACGCCTCGCAGCCCGTCGTCGTGGATTTCTGGGCCGAATGGTGCGGCCCCTGCAAGATGATCGGTCCGTCGCTGGAAGAGATCGCCAACGAACTCGGCGACAAGATCAAGATCGCCAAGCTGAACATCGACGAGAACCCCGAGCTTGCCGCCCAGTTCGGCGTGCGCTCGATCCCGACGCTGATGATCTTCAAGGGCGGCGAAGTCGCCGACATGAAGGTCGGCGCCGCGCCGAAGACCGCGCTGTCGCACTGGATCAATGGCAGCCTCGCCTGATCTGGCCTTGTTTTGATGCATGTCGTCCTCCCAAAACCGGGACCACTTTTGGGCGACCTGCATTAGTTCCCGAGATCGAAGCCCGGCCCTCGCGCCGGGCTTTTTCTTTGGCGTCATCGCCCGGCCGCCTCTGGCCCTCGCATCGGCGCACTCCATGTCATCTGCTTGAGGCAGGACAGGGAGAAACAGAATGACCGGATCCGCCAAGGCCACCGTCTTCATCGACAATGAGCGCGTCATCGTCACCGAATACCGCTTCCAGCCCGGCGACAACACCGGCTGGCATCGCCACGGCCACGACTATGTCGTGGTGCCGCTGATGGACGGCAAGGTGAAGCTGGTGACCAAGGACGGCGAGAGTTTTGCCGAGATGAAGAAGGGTGCGCCCTATTTCCGAAAGGAGGGCGTCGAACACGACGTCATTAGCGCCAATGACGGCGAGTATGCCTTCATCGAGATTGAGCTAAGGTGATGGCTTGCCATCCTCTGCCATCTTGATGGCTCGTCCTAAATGGGGGATATATTTTCTCGAAGGTATTTTGAAATGGCCGAACCCCGGCTTTCCGTCCGCAGCGCAAAAGCACGAGATCTTGCGCATCGTCTTGCTCATCGCGAAAACCGCTCGATAGCGGATATCGTCGAACGCGCGCTTGAATCCTATGAGATTCGGGAGGCGGGGCGAGAACCGGCGTCCACCTTCTACTCCCGCCTGACGGCAAGCAGTGGCGCGGATATCGATCTGGAAGAAATCATCCGAAAAAGCCGCAAGGTCCATACAGGGCCGGAGCTTTGATCCTCGTCGACACCAACACAGCTCACCAGTCGGCGATGCGGTCGCCGCCGGCGAATTGCGCGCTTTTTGCGGTGTATTCGAACAGCTCGATCTTCACGCCGTTGGGATCTCGGATCCAGGCCTGAAAGGTGTCGTCGCAGGCATGCTTCTTGGCGGTAACGTCGATGCTCTTCGATTTGATGTGGGCGATCGCCGCGTCTAGATCTTCGACCTCAAGGCAGAAATGATTGATCTGGTTCTGCTCGCTATATGCAGTGCCGTCCTTCTGGAACACCTCGACATGGCTGCGGCCGCCGCAATTGAGGTAGAAGCCGAAGATCTTGCCGTCGCGCAGGAAATTGAACCGGGTGTCGAGGCCAAGCACGTCGCGGTAGAAGCTTCGCGTCGCTTCGAGGTCGTGCGCAAAGATGCAGACATGGGCGAGCTGCTTGACCTTGATCATGTTCGGCTCCTCGCAGTGAATAGCTTCAGGTCGGCGGCGTGCCGTTCTCGGCCAGCACCGCGCCGGCAAGATACAAGGAACCGCCGATCAGGATGCGCGGCGCCGGCCCATCCCAGGTGTCGCGCAACAGCATCAGCGCGCTGGCGACGGAACTAACCGGTTCAGCGGTGAGGCCGGCTTCGGTCGCCCGCACCGCCAGCTCGTCATTCGGCACGCCGGCATCGCTCCTGCTCACCGGCACGGTGTAGACATGCCGTGCCAGGCCCTTGAAGGCGTGGAAGTAGCCGCTCTGGTCCTTGGTGTTGATCATGCCGGAGATCAGAAACAGCGGCCGCGGGTTCTTTTCCTCCTGCTCGGCCAGCGCCTCGGCAATGACCATGCCGGCGCCCGGATTGTGGCCGCCGTCGAGCCAGATGTCGGCGCCCTTGGGCGCCAGCTCCATCAGCCGGCCCTGTACCAGTTTCTGCATGCGGCCCGGCCATGCGACGCTCGCCATCGCCTTCTCAGTGGCGCGATGACTGATTTCGAAACCGGCGGCCTTGACGGCGGCAATCGCTGCCGCCGCATTGGCGAACTGGTGGCGCCCGGGCAGGCGCGGTGGCGGCAGGTCCATCAGCCCGTCCTCATCCTGATAGACCATGCGGCCGTTTTCCTCGAAGGCGAGAAAATCCTGGCCGTAGACGAAGGTCGGGCAATCCAGCCGCTCGGCGGTTTCGATCAGCACTTGCAGCGCCGTCTCGCTCTCCTGCGCGCCGATGACCACCGGGCAGCCGCGCTTCATGATGCCGGCCTTTTCGGCGGCGATCAGTTCGACCCGGTCGCCGAGATAGGCTTCGTGATCCATCGACACCGGCATGATCACCGACACCGCCGGCCGGGCAACGACATTGGTGGCGTCGAAGCGGCCGCCAAGGCCGACCTCGATGATGGCGGCGGCAGCCGGATGTTCGGAAAACAGGATGAAGGTGACGGCGGTTAGGATTTCGAAGACGGTGATCTTCTGGCCTTGATTGGCCCGGGCGACGCGGGCGATGGCCTCGGCGAAGGTCTCGTCGTCGACCAGCCGGCCGCCGCCCTCGGCCGCCAGTCGGTAGCGCTCGGCCCAGTTCACCAGATGCGGCGAAGTGTGGACATGGACAAGGTGGCCGCCGGCTTCCAGCAGCGCGCGCGAAAAGGCCGCGCACGAGCCCTTACCGTTGGTGCCGGCGATATGGATGACCGGCGGCAGCCGCTCCTGCGGATTGCCAAGGCGTTCGAGCAGCCTTGTGATGCGGTCGAGCGAAAGGTCGAAGCCTTTCGGATGCAGCGCCATCAGGGCTTCGATTTCACGATCTGCGGCAAGCGTTGTCATGAGCGAATCCTACGCATGCGCGCAGGTGCACGCAATCGCGGTTTGCGGCCAGAAATGTCGCGTCAGGCCTGCGGGCGGGCTTCCGTCGGGATGACCGACGGCGGCAGGATTTCCGGCTCCAGCGGCTTTTGCTCCTGCGGCAGTTTGAGCAGGATTTTCAACAGCCGTGAAATCGTCTCGCGCAGTTCCAGCCGCGACACCACCATATCGACCATGCCGTGCTCCATCAGATATTCGGAGCGCTGGAAACCGTCCGGCAGTTTCTCCCGGATAGTCTGCTCGATGACGCGCGGGCCCGCGAAGCCGATCAGCGCGCCGGGCTCGGCGATATGCACGTCGCCCAGCATGGCGTAGGAGGCGGTGACGCCGCCGGTGGTCGGGTTGGTCAAGACGACGATGTATGGGAGGCCGGCTTCCTTCAGCCGATCGACGCCGATCGTGGTGCGCGGCAACTGCATCAGCGACAAGATGCCTTCCTGCATACGCGCGCCACCGGAGGCGGCAAACAGGATCAGCGGCCGCTTGCGCTGCAAGGCGACCTCGAAACCGTGCACAATGGCGTCACCCGCGGCCATGCCGAGCGAGCCGCCCATGAAGGCGAAATCCTGCACCGTCACTACAACCGGCAGGCCCTCGACCGTGCCCAGCGCATTGATGATGGCGTCTTCCAGGCCGGTCTTGGCCTTGGCGTCCTTCAGCCGGTCCGTGTAGCGCTTCTCGTCGCGGAACTTGAGCGGGTCCTGCATGACCTTGGGGTTCTCAAGCTGCTCGTATTTGCCGTCGTCGAGGAAGAATTTCAGCCGTTCCTTGGCCGAAATCTTCATGTGATGGCCCGATGACGGGATGACGAACTGGTTGGATTCCAGGTCCTTGTGAAACACCATCTCGCCGGTCTCGGGATCCTTGATCCAGAGATTCTCGGGCATGTCGGTGCGCCGGCCGAGCATCGAATTGATCCTCGGGCGAACGTAATTGGTGATCCAGTTCATCGCTTCGGCTCCTGTCCTGACGAAGAGTTGGTTCGTGCATGTCGCCCAAAAGTGGGAACCGGTTTTGGGATAACGACTTGCACAAGGCCTAAGTAGGGAAACTATTCGGCAGCAGCAAGGCGGGCCGAACGCACGCCCTGAGACAGTCCGCTGACCAGGGTGGCGACGGCCTCGGCCGGGTCGGCGGTCTTCTCGCCCTTCGGTCCCAACACATTGGCGACCGCGTTGACGATCGCGGTGCCGACGACGACGCCATCGGCATTGGCGCCGATGATGCGCGCCTGCTCGGCGGTCTTGACGCCGAAGCCGACGCAGACTGGCAAGTTGGTGTGGCCCTTGATGCGCTTGACCGCGGCGGCAACCTTGCCGGTGTCGGCCAAAGCCGAGCCGGTGATGCCGGTCATCGACACGTAATAGACGAAGCCCGACGTATTCTGCAGCACCTTGGGCAGGCGCTTGTCATCGGTGGTCGGCGTTGCCAGGCGGATGAAGTTGATGCCGGCCTTCAGCGCAGGGATACAGAGTTCCTCATCCATCTCCGGTGGCAGGTCGACGACGATCAGCCCGTCAATGCCGCTGGCAATCGCGTCCTTAAGGAAGCGGTCGACGCCGTAGATGTAGATCGGGTTGTAATAGCCCATCAGGACGATCGGCGTCTCATTGTCGCCAGCGCGGAAATCAGCCGCCGTCTGCAGCGTCTTGACCAGCGTCTGGCCACCTTTCAGCGCGCGCAGGCCCGCGGCCTGGATCGCCGGGCCGTCGGCCATCGGATCGGAAAACGGCATGCCCATTTCGATGATGTCGGCGCCGGCCTTCGGCAGCGCCTTCATGATCGACAAAGCGGTGTCGTAGTCCGGGTCGCCGCTCATGAAATAGGTAACGAGCGCCGGGCGTCCCTCGGCTTTTAGTTTTGCCATGCGGCGGTCGATGCGGGTCACCATGATCAGATCTCCATGCCCAGCATCGAGGCCACTGTGTGCACATCCTTGTCGCCGCGTCCCGACAGGTTGACGATGACGATCTGGTCCTTGTCCATATCCGGCACGATCTTGACCGCATGGGCGATGGCGTGCGCGGATTCCAGCGCCGGGATGATGCCTTCGACGCGTGTCGTCAGCTTGAAGGCTTCCAGCGCCTCGTCGTCGAGGATCGGCACGTATTCGACGCGGCCGGAATCGCGCAGCCAGGAATGTTCGGGGCCGACGCCGGGATAGTCGAGGCCGGCTGAGATCGAATGGCCGTCGAGGATCTGGCCGTCGGCGTTCTGCAGGAGATAGGTGCGGTTGCCGTGCAGCACGCCGGGCGCGCCGGCATTCATCGAGGCGCAATGCTCGATGCCGTCAAGGCCGCGGCCGCCGGCTTCGATGCCGATGATGCGGACTTCTTTGTCATCCAGGAACGGATGGAACAGGCCGATGGCGTTCGAGCCGCCGCCGACAGCGGCGATGATGGTGTCGGGTAGCCGGCCTTCCTGTTCGAGGATCTGGGCGCGCGCCTCGATGCCGATCACCGACTGGAAGTCGCGTACCAGCTCCGGATAGGGATGCGGACCTGCGGCGGTGCCGATCAGATAATAAGTGTCCTCGACATTGGTGACCCAGTCGCGCAACGCTTCGTTCATGGCGTCCTTCAGCGTGCCGTGACCGGCGGTCACCGGCCGCACTTCGGCGCCGAGCAGCTTCATGCGGAAGACGTTGGGGCTTTGGCGGGCGACGTCGGTGGCGCCCATATAAACGACGCAGGGAAAGCCGAAGCGCGCCGCGACCGTGGCCGCGGCAACGCCGTGCTGGCCGGCGCCCGTCTCGGCGATGATGCGCTTCTTGCCCATGCGCTTGGCCAGCAGGATCTGGCCGAGGCAATTGTTGATCTTGTGCGAACCGGTGTGGTTCAGGTCCTCGCGCTTGAAATAGACTTTTGCGCCGCCCCCGAGGCCCTTCGCCGAGGAAACCTCACGAAGGTGTTTTGTGAGCCCTTCGGCGAAATACAGCTTTGATGGCCGACCGGCATAATGGGTCGACAGGTCGGTCAGTTCGGCCTTGAAGTCCGGATCGTTCTTGACCTCGTTCCAGTGCCGTTCGAGGTCGAGGATCAGCGGCATCAGCGTCTCGGCCACGAAGCGGCCCCCGAAGATGCCGAACATGCCCTGTTCGTCGGGTCCCGTGCGGAAGGAATTGGGTGTCGCCGGCTTGTTCATCGCCGATCTCCTGGTCTTGGTTCTGAGCATGTCTTATCGGAAAACCGGTTCCCACTTCTCCGGAACATGCTCGGGTTCGAAAGAAGTGCCTCAGGCAGCGCGGTCGTCGCGCGCGGCCCTGACGGCCCGGAAGAACTGCTCGATCAGCGCCGGATCCTTGACGCCCGGGCCGCTTTCCACCCCCGACGAAATGTCTATCGCGGGCGGATTGGCTGATATCAGGGCGTCGCCGATATTGGCGGCGTTGAGCCCACCGGAAAGCATGTAATCGAGCCCGGCGTCAAGGCCGGCCAGGATGCGCCAGTCAAAGGCGACGCCATTGCCGCCCGGAAGTTGCGAGCCCTTTGGTGGCTTGGCATCGAACATGAAGCGATCGGCAACGCCGATGAACGGCTTTAGCCGCTCGAGATCGGCTACCTCACTGACGGAGAACACCTTCATGACAGGCAGGCCGTAGCGAGCTTTCACCTCGGCCACCCGCTCGGGCGTCTCCGTGCCGTGCAACTGCAGCATGTCGGGGCGCATCTTTGCGACGATCTCATCCAGGAACGCGTCATCGGCATCGACCGTCACGGCGACCGCCCTGGCCTTGCCGATTGCCGCCTCGCGCAGGCGGCCGGCTGCCGCAGGCTCGACATAGCGCGGGCTTTTAGCAAAGAAGATGAAGCCGACATGGCTGGCGCCGCCGGCCAGGGCCGCGGCCATTGCCTCATCGGTCTTCAATCCACAGATCTTGATATCGAGCGCCATGGCGCGGGGCTTGGCACGAAACCGGCCAAGAGTCGAGAAAAAGCATGCTGTTTGCCGGCAACGCCAAAGGCGCTACCTATTGATGGGAGAAGCAAGGCGGAGCAGACGAATGGCCGACCAGAGCATAGCCGAACTCAGGCAGAAGATCGCGCAAGCGCGCGACGTCATCGCCCATCTGATGCAAAAGGCCGCCTTCGACGGGGCGGAAGCGCACCGGGTCCTGGATTATTTCGGCAGCGATGCGTTCGAGCAGAATTTCCTGCCATGGCCGCGCCATGGCGACGAAGGGCTGCGGCCTGAAGAGCTTAATGCGGCCAATGATGATTGAGCGCGCCGCCGGCGAAGGCTAATCGAACACAATCGCCTGCAATGCCCCACCATTCCGCTTCAGCCAGTCCTTGCAGCGGTCGGTGTCGGGGCAGAGCTGCTCGCACAGTTTCCAGAATTTCGGGCCGTGGTTCATCTCCTTGAGATGCGCCACCTCATGCGCGACCAAGTAGTTTATCACCGGCGTCGGCGCCATCATGATGCGCCATGAGAAGGACAAATTGCCGTCGGAAGTGCAGGAGCCCCAGCGGCTCGACGTGTCCTTGAAGCGGATAGCCTTGGCGCGCTTGCCGATGGCCTCGGTATGCTTGACCACCAGCTTCTCGATGTCCTTCTTGGCCTCGCGCCTGAGGAAATCGGCGATGCGGCGCGGCAAATGTATGCGCTCGCCATGGACGATCAGCAGCGGACCGCGCTCGTCGCGCGACACGGTGACGGTGCCGCGTTTCGACGGTTCGTGGACGATGCGATGCGCGACGCCGCGTATCGGGATCTTGATGCCGGGGCGCACTTGCGGCCGTGTCGGTACCTTGGCCAGACGCTGCTCCAGCCAGCCCTGATGGCGGTGAAGGAATTTCTCCACCTCGCCGCGGCGCAGGCCCGGCGGCACGGTGATGCGCAGCCCCTGGCCGCCCGAATCGATGCGCAGCGTCAGCCGCCGTGCGCGGGCGCTCTCGACGATCCTGAGCGGCAGTGTGCGGCCGGCAACGACGTGCTCTCGCTCTTCGACAGGCGAGGGTTTTGGTTTGGTCAGGTTGCGGAAAAAGCCGAAGGACATGGCTGAACGATACGCGATTCGAGGAAAACGACCAGAACAAAAAAGAAACGGCGCCGCTCGCGCGACGCCGTCCATCATGCCAAGGCCTGTCTTAGAGCGCCGCGCGTCTCTGACGCGCAAAGGACGCTGTAGCACTCTAATTCGGCGCATGAACCTTTCCGAAAATCGGTTTCGATTTTCGGGGTCATGCGCGCAGCCTCAGTCGTCAAGCAGGTTCGGGCCCTTGCGCTTGGGCGTCGCGGGCTTGGCCGTTTCGGCCGAGCCTGTCTTCGCAGGCGCTGTCGACTTGTTGCGGTTGGCCATGAAGCGGTCGAACTCGTCCTGGTCCTTGGCGCGGCGCAATTCGCGGGCGTACTCGTCGAACTCGCTCAGCATCTCATCGAGCTTGCGACGCTCTTCGGCGAGGCGTTCGAGTTCCTTCTCGCGCCAGTCGTCGAAAGCGACATTGCCGGTGCGGGCCGAACCGTGGCCCCAGCGGGCGGCCTTGTCGGAACCGCGACGGCAGCCGGCGAAGATGCCGTCGGTGGCCCGGTTGACGTCGCGCTTGAAGCCGTCAAGCCGGTCGCCCCAGATGATGTAGGCGAGCATGGCGAAGCCAAGCGGCCAGAACACCATGAAGCCGATCACCATCAGCGCGATGGTCGCCGGCGTCCAGGCCGGGCGGATCAATGCGGATGTGTTCATTTTCTCCCATTCCTTCGGTTGGAGACAGCCAAGAGCGGCTGCGTGGATTCGAAATGGGATGAGAAAAACGGCGATTCAAGACAACGTCCGCCAAAACCGGACAAGGTCCTGAATTGATTATCGCTTTTTGACCGCTTCGAGGAAAAGCACGACCAGGCCGGCGACCAAGCCCCAGAAGGCGGCGCCAACGCCGAACAAAGTCAGCCCCGACGCGGTGACAACGAAGGTGACAGTAGCCGCCATGCGCTGGTACTCGTCCTTGAGCGCGATCGCCAGCGCGTTGGCCAGCGACCCCATCAACGCCAGGCCGGCCACCAGCACGATCAGGCTTTGCGGCAGCACTGCGAAGATCGCCACCAGCGAGGCGCCGAAAACCGCGAAGATCAGATAGGCAAGTGCATAGAAGGGTCCGGTCTTCCAGCGCTCGGCCGGGTCGGGATGGACGTCCGGCCCGGTGCAGATCGCCGCAGAGATCGCGGCCAGATTGGTGGTCGAGCCGCCAAACGGCGCCGACAGCAGCGAGAACAGGCCGGTGACGCCGATCAGCGGGCCGGGTTCGGGGTGATAGCCGGCGGCGCGCAAGACGGCGAGACCCGACAGGTTCTGCGACGCCATGGTGACGAGGTAGAGCGGCAGCGCCAGGCCGATGACAGCTGCGGCGCTGAAATGCGGAGCAATCAGCGTCAGCGTCGACAGTTCCGGTGCCGGCAGTCCGCCGACGCGGCCTGTCAGGAAGGCGGCGATGCCGCCGCCGATCAGCACCGCCAGCACCGACAGCGCCGGGTTGAACAGGCGAATGACGAAGAAGGCCGCGATCAGCGGCAGGATCAACCAGGGGTCGACCGGAATGGTCTTGACGGCATTGAGCGCGAAGGTGACGACGATGCCCGCCAGCATGCCGGACGCGACTGACGCCGGTATCCTTGATATCAGCTGGGTCAGCGGCTTGAACAGGCCGGTGGCGATCAACATTAGGCCGGTGACGATGAAGGCGCCGACCGCATCGGCCATGGTAAACCCGCTCGATGCCGCCATCAGCGCCAGGCCCGGTGTCGACCAGGCGGTGATGATGGGTATTTTCGTGCGCCAGGACAGCCACAAGCATTCGATCGCCATCGCCACGCACACTGCCGTCACCCAGCTCGCGGTTTCGGCTTGCGTGGCGCCAACCGCCTTGGCGGCGGCAATGACGACGGCCAGCGTGCCGCCGAAGCCGACGATTGCCGCGACAAAGGCGGATATCGGGATGGAAATGCGCATTCTCGCCTACCCCGCCCGCTGAACCATGTCGCCCACCGCCCTCAGCAGCATGTCGAGATCCTGCGGCCGCGACAGGCGGTGGTCGCCGTCGGGAATGAGCGACAAGGTGACGTCGTCGGCCGGCAGCAGCGAGACCAGCTTCAGCGCATGGCTTGCCGGCACATCGGCATCGGCCAGGCCCTGCAGGATGTGGACGGGGCAATGGGTATCGATCGGCCCGGTCATGACCCGGTTCGCCCTGCCGTCCTCGATCAGCGCGCTTGTGTAGATGTAAGGCTCGGCGGAATAGTCCGAAGGTTCTTCGAAAAAGCCTTTCTCCCGGAGGTCGCGCCTCTGTTCCTCCGTCAGAGCCGGCTCGACCAGCTCGGCGGTGAAATCCGGCGCCGGCGCGAGCAGCACCAGGCCAACCACATTGCTGTCGCCCGCCTTGCGCAGTTCCTGCACCATGCGCAGCGCGATCCAGGCGCCCATCGACGAGCCGACCAGGATTTGCTTGCCCTCGGTGAAACGCCGGAAGACGGCGAGGCTCTCGCCAAGCCATTTCGAAATGGTGCCGTCGGCAAAGGCGCCGCCGGATTCGCCATGGCCGGAATAATCGTGGCGCAGATACGCGCGGCCTTCCCTTGCCGCCCAATCCGACAACGTCTGCGCCTTCGTGCCCAGCATGTCGGATTTATAGCCGCCGAGCCAGACGATGCCGGGCGTTGCGCCCGAGGAATGGCGAACCGCGATATCAATGCCGTCGACATCCAGCAGGGTTGGGGTGGTCGCGGTCATGGCTGTGGATCAATCCTGGTTCTGGGGGCCTGATTGCGGGAGCCTGATTTTACTCGCCGGTCTTTTGACACAGGCACAGGCGAGGCGGAAAGTGCTCGCGACATCCTTTGTTTGGTGCAGGCCTGCGATCAGGGTGATTTTCTGTCAGCGCTGTGCTATTGACTCCGCCCGCGCGCTCACCACATTGGCGCGTCCTGAACATTTCTAGATTGAAACCCTGAACGAAACGGCCAAGGAGACCACGACCATTCGCAGACCTTTCAAAGCAGCGGCGCCCACCAAAGATGGCCCGCGCTCCAACCGTGATATCCGGGTTCCCCGGGTCCAACTGATCGACGCCGATGGCCAGAACCGCGGCGATATTTCCATCAACGACGCATTGCTGCTCGCCGAAGAGGCAGGGCTCGATCTGGTCGAGATCTCGCCCAATGCGGTGCCGCCTGTCGTCAAAATTCTCGATCTCGGCAAATTGAAATACGCCAACCAGAAGAAGGCGGCCGAGGCGCGCAAGAACCAGAAGGTCATCGAGATCAAGGAGATCAAGATGCGCCCGAACATCGACAGCCATGACTACGAAACCAAGATGAAGGCCGTGCGGCGCTTCTTCGAGGAAGGTGACAAGGTCAAGCTGACGCTGCGCTTCCGCGGCCGCGAGATGGCGCATATGGAACTCGGCATGCAGCTCCTGAACAAGGTGCGCGAGGAGACGGCTACCATCGCCAAGGTCGAAGCCGAGCCGAAGCTGGAAGGCCGCCAGATGATGATGGTGCTGGCCCCGCGCTAGATCAGTTCGGGCGTTGCGCTCTAAATCCGCCTGAATCCTGTCTCATGGCGTCCCGGCGATCGGCGGGACGCCGATTCTCCTGTCCAGACGCCGCGATCGCCGGCAAAGCTTCTCGACGATCGGATTCCCGACATGGCCAATGAAATCAACCCTGCGCCCATCAAGGAGCTGGGCGGCTACCAGCACATGCGCCGGATGGTGCTTGCGGTGCTGGTGGTGGTGCTGTTTGCGGCACTGCTGTTCGGCCAGTCGACCTTCCCGCCCGATACCCCGGTGCATGAAACGATCGAGATGGTCGGCGTGCTGCTGATCTTCCTTGGCGTCGTCGGCCGCTTGTGGTCGACACTCTATATCGGGGGGCGCAAATCCTCCGAAGTGGTCACCGGCGGACCCTATTCGATCACCCGCAATCCTCTCTACGTGTTCTCGACCGTTGCCGCCGCCGGCGTCGGGGCGCAGATCGGCTCGTTCTCCGGCATCGTCCTGTTTGCGCTTTTGTGCGCCGGCGCCTTCCACATCGTCATCCTGCGCGAGGAACGGTATCTCAAGGAGGTTCTCGGCGCGCCCTACACAGCCTATCTGGCGCGGGTGCCGCGTTTCTTCCCCCAGCTGTCGCTCTACCAGGAAGGCGACACCGGCAGCTTCAAGCCGCGCCTCTTGCTGACCACCTTGCTCGACGGGCTGGTGTTTCTGGTGGCGTTGCCGGTGTTCGAGACCATCGATGGTGCCCAGCAATCGGGCATTCTGCCGGTGCTGTTTAGGCTGCCCTGATCGCGGAGAGAGCGTCGCAGCCGCTCGGGTGTTGCGCGCCAGCCCGCTTTGACGTATAGGACCGCCGTTCCAAGAAAACCGCCCGGCAGGGCATGCCGTGGCGGTTTCATTTGCTTTTCGGGCTTTTGGTCCGCCCGAAGCGAACAAGAAGCGCGATTGTGCGCCACCAATACGGAGTAGCAAAATGCCCAAGATGAAGACCAAATCGGCCGCCAAGAAGCGGTTCAAGATCACAGGTACGGGTAAAGTCCTGTCGGCTGCGGCCGGCAAGCGTCACGGCATGATCAAGCGTTCCAACAAGTTCATTCGAAATGCCCGCGGCACGATGGTTCTGGCTGAACCGGATGGCAAGAAGGTCATCAAGAATTTTCTGCCGAACGGCCTCTGAGCATTCGGTTTCAGGAACAGCGTTTAAGGAGATCATGACATGGCACGCGTAAAAAGAGGCGTCACCTCGCACGCCAAGCACAAGAAGGTCCTGAAAGCCGCGAAAGGCTTCTACGGCCGCCGCAAGAACACCATTCGCATCGCCAAGCAGGCGGTCGAAAAGTCGATGCAGTATGCGTATCGCGACCGCAAGAACCGCAAGCGCTCGTTCCGCGCGCTGTGGATCCAGCGCATCAACGCCGCGACGCACGAGCATGGCCTGACCTATGGCCGCTTCATCGACGGCCTCAACAAGTCCGGTATCGAGATCGATCGCAAGATCCTGTCCGACATGGCCATCCATGAACCGCAGGCGTTCGCCGCACTCGTGGCCAAGGCCAAGGTCGCGCTCGAATATCTGAAGAACACCACCCCGAATGCTTTTGAAAGCGCTGTCGCCTAGAGCATGATGCCAAAAAGTTGCTGACTTTTTGGACAACATCATGCTCAGGGAAATTTAGCGAGGAGCGCGATCTTTCCGAAAAGTCTGCAACTTTTCGGGATCGGCCTCCGAGCCCAGCGCTTCCCAGCATTCGCAATTCTGATTGGGGAACCCGCGCTGGCACGGCTGGCGCGGGTTTTTCTTATGGCTGAACTTTCAACTTGAAAGTGACTTTCACCTCAAAGTTGACTCCCAACACAGCGAGTTTGACCGTGAACGACATAGCTACCGGCTTGGATACTCTCGAAAACTCCCTGATGGCCGACGTCGCGTCGGCCGCCGATGAGGCTGCTATCGAAGCCGTGCGCGTCGCGGCTCTCGGCAAAAAGGGGTCGATCTCGGAATTGCTGAAGACACTGGGCGCGATGAGCGCCGAGGAGCGCCAGGTCAAGGGCCCCGCGATCAACGGCCTGAAGAACCGCGTCACCGAAGCGCTGACGACACGCAAGGCCGAGCTGAAGGATGTGGCGGTCACGGCGCGCCTTGCCGCCGAGACGGTCGACGTGACGCTGCCGGTGCGGCAATCGCCGGCCGAGCGCGGCCGCATCCATCCGATCAGCCAGGTCATCGACGAGATCGCGGCGATCTTCGGCGATCTCGGCTTTGCCATCGCAGAAGGTCCCGATGTCGAGAGCGACTATTACAATTTCACCGCGCTGAATTTCCCCGAAGGGCATCCGGCGCGCGAGATGCACGATACCTTCTTTTTCCAGCCGGACGAAAAGGGCGAGCGCAAGCTGTTGCGCACGCACACCTCGCCGGTACAGATCCGCACCATGGAGAAGCAGAAGCCGCCGATCCGCATCGTCATTCCCGGCAAGACCTACCGGCAGGATTCCGACGCTACCCACTCGCCGATGTTCCATCAGGTCGAGGGGCTGGTGATCGACAAATCGGCCAATGTCGCCAACATGAAGTGGGTGCTGGAAGAATTCTGCAAGGCTTTCTTCGAGGTGCCGCAGGTCAAGATGCGCTTCCGGCCGTCGTTCTTCCCGTTCACCGAGCCAAGCCTCGAGGTCGACATCCAATGCGACCGCTCGCGGCCCGGCGAAGTGCGCTTCGGCGAAGGCTCCGACTGGATGGAGATCCTCGGCTGCGGCATGGTCCACCCCAATGTGCTGCGCGCCGGCGGGCTCGATCCCGACGAATATCAGGGCTTTGCCTGGGGCATGGGAATCGACCGCATCGCCATGCTGAAATACGGCATGCCGGACCTGCGCGCCTTCTTCGACGCCGATGTCCGCTGGCTGTCGCATTACGGTTTCCGGCCGCTCGACATGCCGACGCTGTTCGGAGGTCTTTCCGCATGACGGCGCCGCACGCCGGTGGCTGCCGCTGCGGCGCGGTACGGTTCGAGGCCTCGGTCGAACCGCACCATGTCAGCTATTGCCATTGCGGCGATTGCCGGCGCGCCAGCGGCGCGCCGGTGTCGGCCTTTGTCGGCTTCCTTACCGAGCAGGTGGCTTTCACCGGCAAGGCACTGAAGATGTACGAGAACGGCCCGGTTACACGCTCGTTCTGCGGCATTTGCGGCTCGCCTATCGCCTATGTCGACGAGCGGCTGGAAGACCACATCTATTTCATGCTGGGCGCCATGGACATGCCGGCTTATTTCCGGCCGACGCACCATGCCTATGTGCGCGAGCAGCTGCCCTTCGTGCATATGCCCGACGACTTGCCGCGCCATTTGAAGACAAGCGTGCCCAGACCCGATGGACAAGGTCCGGGCGGGTACAGACAAAACGGAACATAGTGATGAAACTCACCCTTTCCTGGCTCAAGGATCATCTCGACACCGACGCCACGCTCGACGAGATCGTCGAGAGGCTGACCTCGATCGGCCTCGAAGTCGAGCATGTCGACGACAAGGCCGGCCTGAAGCCGTTCGTCATCGCCAAGGTGCTGACGGCGGTGCAGCATCCCGACGCCGACCGGCTGCGGGTGCTGACCGTCGACACCGGCAATGGCGCAGCCCCTGTCCAGGTGGTGTGCGGTGCGCCGAATGCCCGCGCCGGCCTGATCGGCGCCTTCGCCGCGCCCGGCGCCTATGTGCCCGGTATCGACGTGACGCTGACCGTCGGCAAGATCCGCGGCGTCGAGAGCCATGGCATGATGTGTTCCGAGCGCGAGCTGGAGCTGTCGGATGAGCACAATGGCATTATCGACCTGCCGGCCGATGCGCCTGTCGGCACCAGCTTCGCGGCTTACGCGCATCTCGACGATCCGGTGATCGAGATCAATCTGACGCCGAACCGGCCGGATGCGACCAGCATTTACGGCGTCGCCCGGGACCTGGCGGCAAGCGGGCTTGGCCGGCTCAAGACCGCGCCGGTCGAAGCGGTCCCTGGCAAAGGTGAAACGCCGGTCAAGGTGACCATCGAGGCGCCGGAGCTCTGCCCCGGCTTCGCGCTGCGCCTGGTGAAAGGCGTGAAGAACGGGCCGTCGCCGAAATGGCTGCAGCAAAGGCTGATCGCCATCGGCTTGCGCCCGATCAGCGCGCTGGTCGACATCACCAACTACGTCACCTTCGACCGTGGCCGGCCGCTGCATGTGTTCGATGCCAAGAAGGTCGCCGGCAATCTCGTCGTGCGCCGCGCACGCGACGGCGAGAAGGTGCTGGCGCTCGACGGGCGCGAATACACGCTGACGCCGCAGATGTGCGTGATCGCCGATGATAATGGCGTCGAATCGATCGCCGGTGTCATGGGCGGCGAGCATTCCGGCTGCGACGAGAGCACCACGGACGTGCTGATCGAATCCGCTCTTTGGGATCCGATCACCACGGCCCGCACCGGCCGCACGCTTGGCATCATCACCGATGCGCGCTACCGTTTCGAGCGTGGCGTCGACCCAGAATTCATGGTGCCCGGCGTCGAGCTGGCGACAAAGCTTGTGCTGGAGTTCTGCGGCGGCGAGCCGACGGAAACCGAGGTCGTTGGCTATGCCGGCTACAAGCCTAAGATCGTTTCCTTCCCGATCTCGGAAGTAAAGCGGCTGACCGGCACCGAAGTGCCGAAGGCGGAAAGCCTCGACATCCTGACCCGCCTCGGCTTCGAGCCGCAGGGCTCGGGCGACGTCGTCGATGTGGCCGTGCCGTCCTGGCGCCCTGATGTCGACGGCAAGGCCGATCTGGTCGAGGAAGTCATGCGCATCCACGGCGTCGACAACATCGCGCCGCAGCCGCTCGGCGCCCATGACGCGGTCAACGCAAAGATCCTGACGACGCTGCAGGTGCGCACCCGCACAGCCAAGCGCTCGCTCGCCGTGCGTGGCATGCTGGAGGCCGTCACCTGGTCGTTCATTCCGGCCAGGCACGCCGAGCTGTTCGGCGGCGGCCAGACGGCGCTGAAGCTCGCCAACCCGATCGCCGCCGACATGTCGGACATGCGTCCCTCGCTGCTGCCCGGGCTGATTTCCGCCGCGCAGCGCAATGCCGACAAGGGCATTAGCGATGTCGCGCTGTTCGAAGTGTCAGGCACCTATGAAGGCGACGGCCCCGACCAGCAGCGGCGCGTTGCCGCTGGCGTGCGCCGTGGCACCGCCAAGCTCGACGGCTCCGGCCGCAGCTGGGCGGGCAATTCCGGGCCGGTCGGCGTGTTCGATGCCAAGGCCGACGCCATTGCCGCGCTGGAAGCCTGCGGCGCGCCGGTCGACCGGCTGCAGATCGAGCCTGGCGGCCCGGCCTGGTATCATCCCGGCCGCTCCGGCACGATCAAGCTCGGCCCGAAGACGGTGCTCGGCACCTTCGGCGAATTCCACCCGAAGACCCTGGAGGGGTTGGACGTTTCCGGACCGATCTGCGGTTTCGAGGTCTATGTCGACGCCGTGCCGGAACCGAAGGCCAAGCCGACGAAAACCAAGCCGAAGCTCGAGCTGTCCGCCTTCCATGCGGTGAAGCGCGACTTTGCTTTCGTCGTCGAAAAGGCGGTCGAGGCCGGTACGCTGGTGCGCGCGGCGCTCGCTGCCGACAAGAAGCTCATCACAGGCGTTTCGGTGTTCGACGTCTTCGAGGGGGCATCTCTCGGGGTCGCCAAGAAGTCGATTGCCATCGAAGTATCTATCCAGCCGGTTGAAAAGACGCTCACCGACGAGGATTTCGAGGCGCTGGCCAAGCGCGTCGTCGACAATGTCGGCAAGCAAACGGGCGGCGTGTTGAGGACGTAGAGCGGCTAACGCCGCCGTACGTATTTCGACTTCACGCAATTCTTAGGGAAAGCGCGTCTTAGGGAAAGCGCGGCGCGCTTTCCTGGGAAAACCGCTACACACTTTTCCTGGAATTGCTTCTGAGGATTGCCGGCAGTTGCGAATCGCTCTCCAAAGGGCGATGGACCATCTGCGCTATTCCGGTCTGCCGTTCGAAGCCCAGCGCGAAGCGTTTCTCGCCATGGTGTTGGCGGATGCGCTCGTCAGCGACGCGCTGGAGCGGGCCCGCACGCTGGCGTTGCCGGACTGGCTGGTGGTGTCCGGCGCGCTCTACAACAGCGTCTGGAACCACCTGACCGGCAAGGCGCCGGGCTACGGCATCAAGGATGTCGATCTCTTCTACTTCGATGACAGCGACCTGTCCTACGAGGCCGAGGACGCGGTCATCCGTCGAGCCGCGCAGCATTTCGAGGGGCTGGCTCTGCCGGCCGAGGTGCGCAACCAGGCACGGGTGCATCTGTGGTATCCGCAGAAATTCGGCCAGCCCTGCCCGCGCTATACGAGTTCCAGCGAGTCGGTGAGCTATTTTGCTTCGAAGACGCATGCGGTCGGGGTGCGATACGATGCCGATGGGCAGCTTGAGGTCGTGGCGCCGTTCGGGCTGGATGACCTCTTCGCGTTTCGCATCACGCCCAACCGGCTGATGGATAACAGGCGCACGCATGAGGCCAAGGGGGCGAGGGCGAAGGCGTGCTGGCCGGAGATTACGGTGGTGCCGTGGTAATACGAAATGGCGGCGCGAGGCACCCCCCTCTGGCCTGCCGGCCATCTCCCCCGCAAGGAGGGAGATTGGCAGCTTCATCGTTGGCGCACTTTCTGCAACGTTGGTGATTGGCGAAAACAGCGACGACAGCCGATCTCCCCCCTTGCGGGGGAGATGTCCGGCAGGACAGAGGGGGGTGCCGCGCGCTGACTTCTCAGGGCGCCAAGCTCCCCCGCTTGTTCACCCATTCACCAGCGCCAACAGCTCCTCCGTATAGCGCTTGCCAACCACCTTGTCCGGCGACAGCGCATCGCCGATCGCCGCGACCTCAGCCGCGCTCAGCTCGATCCCGACCGCCGCCGTGTTCTGCTCGAGATGGCGTATCTTTCTTGCGCCGGGGATCGGCACGATGAAGTCGCCCTGGTGCAGCACCCAGGCCAGCGCCAGCTGCGCCGAGGTGACGCCTTTTTCCACCGCCAGCTTTTCCAGCGTCGCAACGACCTTGGCATTAGCGGCCATGGCGTCGGCCT
Source organism: Mesorhizobium sp. P160187 (assembly GCF_057766425.1). Lineage (NCBI taxonomy): Bacteria > Pseudomonadati > Pseudomonadota > Alphaproteobacteria > Hyphomicrobiales > Phyllobacteriaceae > Mesorhizobium > Mesorhizobium sp. P160187. The sequence goes on along the minus strand of NZ_JBYMDX010000003.1, from coordinate 2,082,931 downwards.
GGAAACGCGGCAAGGTGCGGCGCCAGTCGTCGTCGCTGAGGGCCTCGGGCTTGGCGATGGTGCCGGTGAGCAGGCCGCGACCGAGCGGGCTGTAGGGGACGAAGCCGATGCCGAGTTCGCGGCAGACATCGAACACTTCGTCTTCAGGGTCGCGGCTCCAGAGCGAATATTCACTCTGCACGGCAGCGATCGGATGCACGGCGTGCGCCCGGCGGATGGTGGCGGCACTGACCTCCGACAGGCCCAGCGACCGCACCTTGCCGTCGCGCACCAGTTCCGCCATGGCGCCGACCGTGTCCTCTATCGGCACGCCGGGATCGACGCGGTGCTGGTAGTAGAGGTCGATGACATCGGTATCGAGCCGTTTCAGCGAGGCTTCCGCCACTGCCTTGACGTGCTCCGGGCGGCTATCGACGCCAACCATGCGTTCGAGGCCTGAGCCTTCCTCGGAAATCTTGAAGCCGAATTTGGTGGCGATCGTCACCCTGTCGCGCACCGGCTTCAACGCCTTGCCGAGAAGGATCTCGTTCTCAAAGGGACCATAGACTTCGGCGGTGTCGAAAAACGTCACGCCGATTTCGACAGCGCGGCGCAGCGTGGCGATTGCGTCCGCCTCGGCCTGACCGCCATAGGCGAAGCTCATGCCCATGCAGCCGAGGCCGACGGGGAAGACTTCGAGTTCAGTACCAAGTTTGCGGGTTTTCATGGCGCGTCTCCTTGTTGCGATGAAAGAGAGATAGCGCTTGGCTTTACGTTCGATAATTGGCTGTCATTCGCACGGGCTGTTCTATAAAATAGAGCAATGAACCGAGCGCATCTTTCTCAACTGGCTGTACTGGCAACAGTCGCCCAATGCGGCAGTTTTCGTGGCGCGGCGCGCGAACTGGCCATCGCGCCCTCGGCAGTGAGCCATGCCGTGTCCAGCCTGGAGGCGCGGCTCGGCGTGCGGCTTTTGGCGCGCAGCACCCGCAGCGTAGCGCCAACAGAAGAGGGCGCGCAGTTGCTCGAACGGCTGCGGCCGGCGCTGTCCGAGATCGATCTGGCGCTGGAAACGGCGATCGAGGCGCGCGACCGGCCGGCCGGCAACCTGCGGCTGACCGTGCCGCGCACCGCGGCCCACCTGGCATTGACGCCCAGGCTCGGCGGCTTTGCCGCGGCCTATCCCGACATCGTGCTGGAAATCGTCATCGAGGATCGCTTCACCGACGTCGTCGAAGGCGGCTTCGATGCCGGCGTGCGGCTCGGTGAGAGCCTGCAGCGCGACATGATCGCGGTGCGCATCGGACCGGACCTTCGCGGCGCCGTGGTCGGCGCGCCATCCTATTTCGCGACCATGCCAAGACCCCGTCATCCGCGCGATCTTGCCGACCACCGCTGCATCCGCTTCCGTTTTTCCAGCGGCATTCTTTACCGCTGGGAATTCGAGAAGGATGGCGAAGAGATCGAGATCGCGGCGCAAGGGCCGCTGATCCTCGACGAAGACCATCTGATCGCCCAGGCGGCGGTCGACGGCGCTGGGCTCGCCTTCGTCTTCGACGATTATGTGCGCGCGCCGCTCGCCGACGGTCGCTTGATCCGCGTGCTGGAAGACTGGTGTCCGCCCTTCGACGGTTTCTTCGTCTACTACCCCAGCCGCCGCCAGATGCGCCCGGCGCTGCGGGCGTTTGTGGATTTCTTCAAGGTCGGTGCTTAGCCACCCTCCTTCTTGTGGGGAGGGTCGGCGCGAAGCGACGGGGGCTGCGCCCTACGAGGACCCCCACCCCGATCCGCTACGCGGATCGACCCTCCCCACAAGGGGGAGGGTAAGGACGCGCCGGAAGAAAGCCCATCCGGCATTCGTTCTTCTCCCATGCAGTCCATCACCAACAACTCAACCCGCTACGGCTGGGCGGCGATCGTCCTCCACTGGCTGATCGGCATCCTGTTCATCGGCCAGTTCATGCTCGGCTTCATCATGGTGCGGTTGACCAGCCAGCGCACCGCCTTCGAGCTGATCCAGCTGCACAAATCCTTCGGCTTCCTGCTGCTCGGCCTCCTCATCCTGCGCATTGCCTGGCGGCTCGGCAATACGGCCCCGGCCTTGCCGGCCTCGGTCGGAGGCCTGGAGCGTCGGACGGCGCCGCTGGCGCATCTGGCGCTTTATGGCTTCCAGCTCGCGGTGCCGCTGTCCGGCTGGGCACTGGTTTCGGTGTCGATGCTGGAGATACCCAGCATGCCGTTCAACCTGTTCGTGATGCCGAACCTGCCGCTCGGCGTGTCCGATGCGGCGGAAAACTTCTGGGCGATAGCACACTGGTATCTCGCCTATGTCGGCATTGCCTTGGTCGCGCTGCATGCGCTGGCGGCGCTGCGGCATCATTTCTGGCTGCGCGACAGCGTGCTCACGCGCATGATCACGCCTTCGTCAGATCAGGACATGGAATAGCGCGCGCCGCGCATTCGTTCATTGGAGTGAGGGCGCAACACTTCGCCTGCCCCAGAAGGACAAAACCCATGTATGCGCGCATCTTCGGATTGGCGGCTGTTGCCGCTTGCCTTGCCATGCCTGTCTCCGCCGCTGTGGACCTCGGCGACGCCGCCGGCAGCTACACGGTCAACCGGGCCAGCTCCAGCATTCGCTTCTCCATCGGCAAGGTCGGTGGCGGCGGCCTCGACGGCGCCTTTGGCCGCTTCAAGGGCTCCATCCGCATCGACAACAGCGATGTCGGCCGTTCCGCGGTCAACTTCACCATCTATCCCGAAAGCGTCGGCACCGGCCAGGGCCGCATCGACGCCTTCCTGCGCTCCGATGCGGTGTTCGACGTGGCCAACAGCCCCGAAATCCAGTTCCGCTCGACCAGCGTAACCCGAACCAGCGACACCACGGCGCTGGTCAGCGGCCGGCTGACGGCGCGCGGCAAGACGTTTGCGGAAAAGTTCACTGCCGAGCTCGGCGGGCTGAAGGGCGGCGTCATTAAATTCCACGTCACCGGCAAGGTGCTGCGCTCCCGGTACGGCATGGATGTCGGCACGCCGATCTATTCGAATATCGTCAATTTCGACATGACGCTGACGGGCAAGCGAGGCTAGCAGGACCAGCGATCCGCATTGGCTTTTCCCGCAATTTCGGGCAAACCTCCTCGCCTGTAAATCGATAGGAGAAGCCTGATGTTCCGATGGGGTGTTTTGTCGACGGCCAAGATCGGCCGCGAGCAATTGTTGCCGGCAATCGTCGAGGCCGAGAATGGCGTTTTGTCCGCGATCGCCAGCCGCGACCTGTCGAAGGCCGAGGCCCTGGGCGAGCGGTTCGGCGCCAGACATGCCTTTGGTTCGTATGAGGAGCTGCTCGCTTCGAAAGACGTCGACGGCGTCTACATCCCGCTGCCGACCTCGCAGCATGTCGAATGGACGGCCAAGGCCATCGAAGCGGGAAAACATGTGCTGGTGGAGAAGCCGCTGGCGCTCGACGCCAAGGACATCGCGCCGCTGATCAAGCTGCGCGACCAGAAGAAGGTGCTGGTCTGCGAGGCCTTCATGGTCATCTACCACCCGCAATGGATCAAGGTGCGCGATCTCATCGCCGATGGCGCCATCGGCCGGCTGCGCCATGTGCAGGGCGCCTTCTCCTATTACAATGTCGATCCCACCAACATGCGCAACCAGCTCGATCTCGGCGGCGGCGCGCTGCCTGATATCGGCGTCTATCCGACGGTGTCGACGCGGTTTTCAACCGGCAAGGAGCCGCTCCGCGTGCAGGCGACGATCGAGCGCGACAAAAAATTCGGCACCGACATCTACTCCTCGATCCGCGCCGATTTCGGCGACTTCGAACTGTCCTTCTACCTCTCGACGCAGATGGCAGCGCGGCAGGTGATGGTGTTTCACGGCGAGAAGGGTTTCATCGAGGTGTTCTCGCCGTTCAATGCCGGGCTCTACGACCATCACCGCATCGAACTGCACAACCAGAACCATACGGAGGCGCAGGTGTTCCGCTTTCCCGGCACCCAGCAATACCGGCGCGAGGTCGAGACGTTTGCCAGGGCGGCACAGGGTGGCAAGGAGCGTGTCTTCACGCTGGAGGAGTCCGTGCTCAACCAGAAGGTCATCGACGCCATCTTCCGCGCCGGCGGCAAGGAAGGCTGGGAGGCCGTCTGATACAGCAATCTTAGCCGGTAATTTCATGGGAGAAGGGCGTCCGCATTGTGCATGCGGACGCCCTTTCCTATTGAACTGACGATCTCACGCGCCTCTGAGCGTCAGGTGCAAGGTCTCGGCGAAGCGGTCGGGATAGGGCGCAAAGCCCATGTGGTCGCCGGGGAAGGCGGCGCGCTTGCTGCCGAGCCTGTCGGCCAGCGCCTTGCCCATGCCGTCGATCGGCTGGCCGACGGACTCTTCGCCGATGCCGACCACGACCGGGCGGCCGCGCAGCGCCTCGATATCGGGACGATAGAGCGACAGCGGCATGACGCCATGCGCCAGCCAGTATTCGAAATTGCCGCTGACCCTGGCAAAGGTCTCGGCCTCCTCGGGCGACGGTTCGAACGAAGGCGGTCCGTCCTGCGGCCCGGCTTCATCCTGACCCGGCCCTTCCGACAGGCTGTTCTCGCTGAAGAATTTCTGCATCGCCGCCTCGACACCCTGGCTGCGATAGGTGTCGTGCAGGTCGCGCATGCCGGCCAGTGACGGCGACGGGTCGTCGAGCAGCATCATGCTGGGCGGCTCATGCGCCACCAGTGCACGAACCCGGCCGGGATGGCGGGCGGCGAGGTTGAGCCCGATCTGGGCGCCGCCGCTGGTGCCGAACACATAGGCCGGTCCGGCGCCAAGCGCCTCGATCAATCGCGCGGCATCGTCGCCATGGACATCGAGGTCCTGCTCTTGCGGCTCTCCGTCGAAGGTGCTGCGCGAATTGCCGCGCGGATCATAGGCGACCACTGTGTAGCGGTCGGCGAGGTGGCCCGCGACATCGGCAAAGACGCCGGCGTCCTGCGGTCCGCCGGGGATTATCAACAGTACGGGGCCGGAACCGCGCATCTCATAATAGAGGCTGGCGCCCGGTACTTTCAGCGTCGACGTTTGGGGGGTCATGTCCATCTCTCCTGTTGTTCTCATGTCAAAGTTCGGCTTTGCGCCGGGTCCGATCATTTGCCGGCGACAACCATGCGGTTGCCCTCGCTGTCGCGGAATTCGGCGACCGTGCGGCCCGGCTGCCAAGGCGCTTCCTGCGGCTCGGTGACGATTTCGACGCCGCGCGCCTTCAGGCCCGCGACCGTTGCCTCGACATCGCCATCAACGAGCACCAGCACGGCTCAGTGCCCGGCGTGTCATCGGGGCGTTTGACGAAATGCAAATTGGTGACGGCGCCGGGAAATGTCAGCTCGATCCAGCGCCAGCCGCTGTCGCCGATCAGCTGGTCCTCCGCCACCTGGCAAGCAAGATGGCCGGTGTAGAAGGCCTTGGCACGGTCCTGGTCGAACACCGGCAATTCGGCAAACTGGATGTGCATGATGGATCTCTCCTGCTCCTCGATGGCTGCCGCGCAACCGTCCACGGGAAAGACGATCCGGACGATCGAAAAGATTCGCCGGGCGACGAATTTTTTCGAGGCCGCGAAACGTCTTCTCCGCGCAGAGTTGAAAATAGGAGACGACAATGGGCTACAATCTCATCCGCTACGGCGTGAAGGACGAAAGCATCGCCGAGAACCGTATGCTGGTTGCACAGGTGTTCGAGGCACTCGACGACACGAAGCCGCAATCCGTGCGCTACCTCGTCCTGGAACTGGAGAATGGCGAGTTCATCCATCTTGTCAGCCAGGATGGCGACGGCCTGACCGGGCTCGCAGCCTTCAAGGCCTTCAGCGCCGATCATGCCGGACGCCGCTCGACGCCGCTTGCCAGATCGCCGGCAAAGATCGTCGGCAATTATCGTATGCTGGCCGGCGAGGTCGTGCCGGCTTGAATGCAAAGACCGGCATTTTGGGAACGGACAGGATGAACACAGCAAAACTCGACCGCGTTGCCCTGGAGGCGATGCTCGGCTCCTTGCGACCGAAGCTGCACCGCTACTGCGCCCGCATGGCCGGCTCGGTGATCGATGGCGAGGACATCGTCCAGGAGACACTGATCAAGGCACTGCAGGCCATCGACGGCGACGCCGCCGTCGAGCATCCGGAGCAATGGCTGTTCCGCATAGCCCACAATGCCGCGCAAGATCATCTGCGCCGGCGCCAGCGGGAGCAGGCGCGCATGAGCGAGACCGACATGACGACGATCGAAGACCCCTCCGCCAGCGCCGATGCGAGGCTCGCCACCGCCGCCAGCCTGCGAAGCTTCATGCAGCTGGCAACAGTGCAGCGCAGCGCCGTGATCCTTGTCGACGTGCTTGGCCTCAGCCTGCACGAAACCTGCGAAGTGTCCGGCGCGACCCTGGCTGCGACCAAGGCAGCGCTCCATCGCGGGCGGTCGCAGCTGCGCCTGCTGGCGTCACAGGACGAGCAGGCGCCTGCCCCAAAGCTCGACGCCGACGACGAGCGGCGCCTGCGCCGCTATGTCGACCTGTTCAACGCGCGCGACTTCGACGCCGTGCGCGCGTTGATCGCCGAGGACATCCAGCTTGAAGTCGTCAACCGCACCCGCATGCGCGGCAAAGCGCAGGTTTCCAACTATTTCGGCAATTACGACCGTGTCCAGGATTGGGCGCTGTCGCTCGGCTTCGTCGACGGCAGGGCGGCCATCCTGATCCGCAACCCGCAAGCGGGAGATGACGCCGTGCGCGGCTTCATGCTGGTCGACTGGCAGGATGGAAAGGTCAGCCATATCCGCGATTTCCGCTACGCGCCCTATTGCCTTGCCGATGCGGACATCCGCTTCATCGACGGGTAAGCATCGGCCAGAGAGCGCGGCTTCGCGCCTCAGGCGAAGCTTTGCAAATTGGCGTCCTGCAGCTTGGAGCCGGCGAGCAAGGCCTCGAGCACCTGCTTCTTGAGCGACAGGCACTGCGAGCGGGCAAGCTTTGCGATGGCCGAGACTTCGGCCAGCTCGCAGGCAAGCACCAACTCCTTCTGCTGGCCGATGATCGCTTGCGTGAAGTCGCGCGATTTGAAGCCGAGATGGAGGACACGCTCCGACTGGTCGAGCGTTTGGTCGAGCAGGCGAACCAGGCGCAGATTGCCGGAGAGTTCAGCCAGGGCCAGGCGAAAGGCGCGGTCGGCCGCCAGAAAGGCGACATGGCTGCGCAGCGTCTCCGGCTTCAGCACCTTCTGCGCCGCCAGCCCGATGTCGTCGAGCCCGCGTTCGGTGAGGTTTGCCGCGGCCACCCGGAACACTTCCGGTTCGATCAGGCTGCGGACGTCGAAGATCTCGTTGACGTCGCGCAGGCTAAGAGGTGCGATGACATAGCCGCGGCGCGGCTCGCTCTTGATCAGCCCTTCCTGCGTCAGGCGGGCCAAAGCCGAGCGGATCGTCGCCTTCCTGATCTGGTAGCGGTCGCCGATCTGCTTTTCGGTCAGGCTTTCGCCGGGTTGCAGGACGCAGGCGACGATGTCGCTCTTCAGCTGCTCATAAGCTTCCTCGCTGCGCAATATGTCGGCGGTCGACGGCGCCTTGACGGCGGACGGTGACACTGATTTCGGAAGAGCCATATCTGCCTGCCCGTTTGGTCTGCCCGCGTGGTCTGCCCGCGTAGTCTGCTTGCCCGTTTCGACCATCCGGTTGACGGGTCTGCCGGCATTCGCTAGCCTGAGCATCTCAGTTGTATTGGTTGAGCTTCCCAATGGAGATGACGACAAATGTCTCTTGCCGCCAACTCGCCTCTCTACGCCGTAACCTCCGATATCGTCAACGCAGCCAAAGGTGCTCATGCCTTCGAACGGGTCAAGGCGGTGCTGCGCGAACACACCGATCGCTTCCATGCATCAGGCGTGCTCGCGCATGAGGAAGACGACGATGAGGTGCTGCTGCATGCCAGCCCTGACTTGACCATCTACCACATCACGCTGTCGCCCGGCCTGCAGTACCCGCCGCACAACCATCTGATGGATGCGCTGATCGGCATCTACAAGGGTAGCGAGACCAACTTCATCTATCCCGTTGACGGCAGCGAGATCGATGCGCCGGAACGCCACGACATCGCGGCGCCCGCGGTGGTGCATATGAACCCGGATACGGTGCATGCGGTCGCCAACACCGGCAGCGCCCGCTCGGGCGCGCTGCATGTCTATCTCGGCAATCTGACGGAGACCCACCGCCACATGTGGAGCCCGGACAGCACCCACGCCGAGCCGTTCGACAATGAGCGGTATCTGGCTGGGGCGAGGCCGATTGGGCCCTGACCGGGAAAGCGGAAGAAAAGTGAGCCTGCTGCGCGGCGGCGCGCGCGAGCGTTCTGACGTCGCCGCGCCCAGATAACAGTCCCCACGTACCGGCCATTTCAAGAACACCGCAGCGCGTTGATTAGCGCAGTTAGTGCGGCAGGCTGATGCTGGCGACTGGGGTAATATTTAAAGAAGCCTGGAATAGGCGGCGTCCAGTTCTCCAGCACTCGAATGAGGCGGTGCTCGGCAACGTGTTCCGCGACCTGCTCTTCATATGTGAGCCCAAGACCGGCTAGCGGATCGCAGGAAATCACAGTTTCGGCGGAAATGGCGCGCCCGAAGAGACGCAACGCACCGTCGCCTAATCACTGATTTTGTTGGTTTTATTTTTATCAAAGGTAGCACGTCTGTAGCATAGATCAGTGACAAACCGGTTTGACCGGATTGCTGCAAGTCGAGCTTTGCCGATGACTGATTTGGGCCGAGAGGGGACTGACCGCAAGGCAGAGTTCTGTCAGTAAGCTGCCGTTTAGGAGTAAGCTAGATTCAGAGTGGTTCAGGGAATTTCAGCACGTGGGGCGCTGCAGACAACGTCCTACCCGCGTGAGCGGATGTGCTCCTGGAAAACTTTGCGCCAGTCCTTGACGGCCTCGAACCCGAAGTATCGGGCAAACAGCCAACTTAGACTAAGAACGGAACTCGGCTTGATTCTGCTCTGCCAATTTCCGATGGGTGTTCTTAGCTCCCAGTAATGGACAGCAGGCCGTCGGTTAGCGTCTCCTCAAGTAGGAACACGTTAATCAAACGAAGGCTACCAGGGCTCGTTGGTCGTTCCTTCTGTCAGTTGACGTGACCGCGCGAATGCGAAGTTCGCGATAGCGGTGTCTTGAATCCCTGTTCCGGTGAGATCCGCGATCGTAATCTGGTCGGCACTGGTGCGCCCCGCCATCTCACCGGCAATGATCTGTCCGAGTTCGGCAAAGCGCGCGTTCTCGTCAACGACACCGGCATTGATTGCGTGATGCAGTTCGCCGAGACGTCTAGTTTGTGCCAAGCTGTCGGCCACATAGATGTCGGCAGTGGCGATCACCTGAGGCTCGATCTCATTCTTGTGTTCAGCATCCGAGCCCATTGCTGTTATGTGCTGTCCGGGTGCAAGCCAGCGCGATAAAAAGATCGGGCTCACAGCCGGCGTCGTCGTGACAATGATATGCGCGCCTGCAACAGCCTCCTCCTGGGTCGGGCAAGCGACAACGTCGATCTCCAACTCGTCGGACAGTTCTCGCGCGGCAAGGTGGGCTTTGACTCCCCCGCGTGCCCATATTCGGGCCGAACGGATCGGGCGGACAAGCATGAGTGCTTGCAACTGAAGACGGGCTTGCAGTCCCGCGCCCAGGATGGCGGCAATCGAGGCGTCTTTGCGGGCGAGGTACTTGGCGGCGACCGCGCCGGCAGCGGCCGTGCGCAGATCGGTCAGATAACCGTTGTCCAGCAGCAGCGCCTGCACCAAACCCGTCGTGCTAGAGAGCAATATCATCAAGCCATTTGTGCTCGCCAAGCCGATCTCGGGATTGCCGAAGAAACCCGGACTGATCTTGATGGCGAAGCCGTCCAGGCCTGGCACATACGCCGTCTTGACGTCGACTTCCCCGCGATGCTCGGGAATATCGAGCCGCAGGATGGGCGGCATGACAACCTTTCCCGTGGCCAAGGTGCGAAATGCCTCCTCCACGCAGCGGACGATGTCGAGATCTAACTTCACCAAGCCCTTCAGTTGAGGCCCGGTCAAGATCTTCGGTTTTGCGAAATTCATTTGGGGCTCGCTTCGTCTGTTATGATACGGCGATGCAGTTGCATATCTATGTTGCGGCCTGACAGAACCGTCACGGTGGGACCTCGCAGGCTGCTGACCTTGTTCGCCAATAATGCTGCTATCCCAACGGCACCAGCGCCTTCGACAATCTCGCGCTCTTGCAGGTAAGCGTGTCGGATACCGACGGCGATCTCGGCCTCGCTCAAAAGAACGACATCGTCCAGGAGATCTCCGCACATGGCAAAGGTCAGCCTGTTGTGAAGACCAATGCCGCCACCCAGGGAATCCGCGAGGCTCTCGAATTCTTCCACTTGGATCGGGTGACCAGCATCCAGGCTGGCTTTCATCGCCGCGCCTCGCTCCATCGTGACCCCAATAACGCGCGCTTCGGGCCGCTTGGATTTGATCGCGCGTGCGACACCCGAGGCGAGGCCACCACCGGAAAGCTGAATGAGTACGGTCGCGACATCCGGCAGGGCATCGATGATTTCCAAACCTAACGTCCCTTGGCCGGCAATGACCGCTGGATGATCGAAGGGCGGAATCGGATTAAATCCCTCGCTCAAGACGAGCCGCTCGGCCTCTTCCTGCGCCTCATCCTGTGACCGTCCTACAATGTGGACATCGGCGCCAAGGCGGCGAATCTCGACAATCTTGTTGTCCGGCACCAGGCTCGACATACATATCGTCGCCTTCACGCCACACGCTTGCGCTGCGAATGACAACGCTCTTCCATGATTGCCTGTAGAAGCAGCGATGACGCCTCGCGCGCGCTCCTCGTCGGTCAATTGAAGAAGCGCGTTGAAGGCGCCTCGCAGCTTAAAGCTTCCCGTAGCCTGATGATGTTCGAACTTGAGGTGGACGGGCACACCACAGAGTTCCGATAGCGAACGCGACGGCATGAGCGGGGTCGGAAAAATGCAGCCGCCGATCCGATCGCGGGCCCTTTCGATGTCTTCTAAATCAACCATTCAACCGTACCTTGATCGACATCGATGCAGCGGATTCGCCTGCGATATTTGAGAGATCCATAACCCAAAGCTCATCAATGACTGTGGTCCGAGGTCTGTCCCGACGTGGACACCTGGCAGTCCCCAGCCCCCACGCAGATCGATCGCCCTACCAGCTAACCGCGATGTACTTGGTCTCGCAGAACTCGAGAATCCCAAGGTGGGCGCCCTCGCGGCCGAGCCCGCTCTGCTTCATTCCGCCGAATGGCGCTGCGGGGTCAGATACAAGACCGCGATTCAGCCCGACCATGCCGCTGTCCATTTGTTCCGAGACGCGCATCCCGCGCGCCAAATCTCGGGTGTAGACATATGATATGAGACCGTATTCCGTAGCATTGGCCAGCTCGTTAACCTCGTCTTCGGTATCGAAAGTTGTAAGCGCGGCAATCGGACCGAAGATCTCCTCAGCCGAAATCCTCGAGTCCGGCAAGACGCCGGACAACACGGTTGGAGCGAAGAAGTATCCTTGACCGTCGAGCGGTCCGCCGCCGACAAGCACCTTGGCGCCTCTCGCTGTGGCGTCGGTTACCAATTCGGTGAGGCGCTCGACGGCCTTCCTGTTGATCAACGGACCGCATTGCGATTTGGGATCGTATCCGGCCCCGACCTTCATCAACTTCATCCGCTCGACTAGCCCGGCGGAAAATGCTTCGGCGATGCCGGACTGGACGTAGAAGCGGTTCGCCGCCGTACAAGCTTCTCCGCCGTTGCGCATCTTCGCCACCATTGCGCCCTCGATGGCCGCATCCAGGTCGGCATCGTCGAAGATGATGAAGGGGGCGTTTCCGCCGAGTTCCATAGAGCACGACACGACGGTTCCAGCTGCTTCGCGCAGGAGTGTCCGGCCGACCTCGGTGGAACCCGTGAAGGATAGCTTCCGCACCCGAGGATCGTTCAGCATGGCGCTGACGACTGGTCCGGACTGGGAGGTGGTGACCACGTTGACCACGCCGTCAGGCACTCCAGCTTGCTTGTAAAGGTTGGCCAGCACGAGCGCGGTCAGCGGCGTCTCCGTAGCAGGCTTCAAGACGCATGTGCAGCCCGCCGCCAGCGCCGGCCCGATCTTGCGGGTGGCCATGGCAGCCGGGAAATTCCAGGGAGTGACGAGAACAGCGACGCCGATTGGCTGGTGTTGAACGATGATCTTGTTTGCCCCGCTTGGCGACGTCGATATTTCGCCATTGAGACGAACTGCCTCCTCGGCAAACCAGCGAAAGAACTCAGCAGCGTAGGAGACCTCGCCCTGCGCGTCGTTCAAGGTCTTGCCGTTTTCCAGGCTGATAAGCTCGGCCAACATATCCTTGCTTTCGATCATCAGCTCGAAGCAGCGGCGCAGGATCTCTGAACGCTTGCGCGGAGCGGTCGCCGCCCAGCCCTTTGCGGCCCTGTGGGCGCTCGCAATCGCGTCCATCGCGTCGTCGACAGTCGCATCCGCAACGGACACGATGACGTTTCCGTTGGATGGATCAATGACGTCTATGGTCTTCCCCTCCGTACCGCGTCTCCATTGTCCGTCAATGAAAAGGCCGGTGGGTAGAGAAGCGACGTCTAGGGGCGAAGAGAATTTTGCGGCAACGTTCATGTCCGCCGGCCTTTCGTTATCTTTGATCGGAGAAATTGGGTTCGGAAAGTTCCGCGAGATTCACCAGTCCCGTTGGATCAGCGCCGACGAGAAGACGCTTTACGTTCTGCACGGTCGTTAACGCCGCGCTTTCCGCCTGCGTGCTTGCCGCGATATGCGGTGTGATGACCAATCGCGGATGCGCCCACAGAGGATGCTCTGGCGGCAGCGGCTCGGGATCGGTCACGTCGAGGAACGCGCCCGACAGCCTGCCGCTATCCAACGACGACACCAGCGCGTCGGCGTCGAGCTGACGTCCCCTGCCGGCGTGAACGAGGCGGGCCCCGCGCGGAAGGGCGCTGAACAGGTCATCGTTCAGAATTCCGATCGTATTCCCGGTTAGCGGCAACAAGCAGACGAGTATGTCCGTCCTTGCAAGCATCTTCCGCAACCCGGCTTCGCCCCTATGGCAAGTCACGCCGTCTATGGATCGGAGCGACCGGCTCCATCCCGAGAGTTGGAAACCGAATGGCTGCAGCCCGCGAAGGGCGGCTTCACCCAGCACGCCCATACCCAGAACGGACACCCTGCGGTCGACGGCCTGCGGATGTTGCTCCAACTCCTCCCAGACTCTACGCCGCTGCTGATCGATGTAGAGATGCAGGTTTCGATGAAGCGAAAGGACAGCCATAGCGACATATTCGACGACCATCCCGGTAATGCCCTGATCCACCATGCGAATGAGCTTCACACCTGGAGGAATCGTGGCCCCGGCAAACTGATCGACTCCCGCGCCGATGCAGAACACAGCCTCAAGGTTGGGATATCGCCGAAGGTTTTCCGGCACGTTCCAGGTCATGATGAAGCGGATGTCGTCGTCGTCGACGGCCTCCGGTTCCATGCAGAACCGAACGTCCGGCAGGTGCTTTGAGAACACCTCGGCGAACACGGTCCCTCGCGTCGCGTCACAGAGGAACAGGAACGTCATGCCGCCTCATGCATCCTTGCGACGGCGCAGCGTCTTCCGGTCATGGCGCTCATACATCCAGTACACGAGCGGAATGAACCATGGACGACCGCGGAAAAACGGTACGGCCTTGGGAGCCTGATCGAAATCGAAAGCCGAGCGTGGCTGCTCCGTGTCTTCGAGGATCTTGAGCGCCGCCTTCTTGCCGAGCCACCGCGCCCACACGATGCCGGAACCGCAATAGCCGGTCGCGTAAGTGGTGTTGCCCCGCGAAAAGATGCGCGGGATCATATCCCGGTGCATGGCGACATTCCCGAACCAGCTATGCGTGATGCCGATATTATTCAGTTCCGGGAAAAGTCTGGCGAGTTCCGTTCGCAAATGGACGGTCGGCGTGAGCGGATCGCCCGCGGTCGTACCGTCGCGCCCGCCGAACAGGATACGCGACCCGTCGGGCGTCGGGCGGTAGTAGTAGCTCAGTCTACGCATGTCGCCATACATCATGCGCGCGGGCATCAGCCGGTCCATGACCTGCTTTTCCAGCGGTTCGGTGGCTATGATCCGGCTGCGAACCGGCACCAGGCGGCGGCGTAGCCATGGATCAAACCCGTCGGTGTATCCGTCGGTGCATACAAGGAGTTTCTTCGCCGTAACGTCGCCGCGCTCGGTGGTGACCCGCACGCCTGCCTTATCGCTGGCCGATCCCAGGACCGCGGTGTTCTCGTGAAGAACGGCGTTGGTCGCGCGCGCGACGCGGATCATGCCGGCCAGCAGCTTCGCGGGCTGTAGACCGCCAATATCCATACGGACCATGCCACCAACATAGAGGTCGGTTCCGATATATTTTCGGACGTCCGATCCCTTGACGGCGAAGGTCTCGATGCCAAGGCTGTCAGCCAGAAATCCGGCATGACGCCGAAGCTCTTCCGTCTCCTCGACTGTCATCGCTCCCTCGAACAAGCCGGACAGCAAGAAGTTGGCGTCAACATTCTCCGCCTCGAGGAACCGCCAAAGGTCCTGCCGCGCGGCCTGGCCTTCCAGGAGGATGCCGTTCGCCCTGTCCAGACCGAAGCGGCGGATCAGTTCCTTGCGGCTAGGCCTGATGCTGCCGCTCGCCATACCACCGTTACGGCTGGAAGCAGCCTGACCGAGCGACTGGCGGTCGAACAGCTGGACGTGCTTGCCGGCCCGCGCCAGCTCAATCGCGGCGGAAAGGCCCGTATAGCCGCCGCCAACGATCACCACGTCGCAGCTCCCATCGAGCTTGCTGACGGGCAAAGGCGGAAAGGCGCAGTCCTCCCACCAGTATGGCGTCGATTTGATCGATATGGAAAGCGTCTGTGTCATGGGGCGATACTGCTGCTGGGTTGCAAGGAAAGCTGGGACGCCACTAGTCGCGACTAACCCAGAGCTTGCGTGTGGTTTCGATGACCTTCCAGACGCCGGTGAAACCCGGATGCATGACAAAGGCGTCGCCGGCCGTGATGCGACGCGGCTCCTTCCCGTCCTCTATCAGTTCGGATACGCCTGACAGGATAACGCAGACCTCGAAAGTCTTGCCCTTTATCGAGCGATAGGCTCCAGGCGTCGCCTCCCACACGCCGGACTGAACTATTCCGTCGGCGGTCTGTGCGATGTCCCAACTAAGAAAGCGCGGATCGCCTTCGATCAGCCTGTCTGGAGCAGGCTTGCCTTCGCGGGGTTTGGGCAGGTTATTCTGGTCGATGAAAGTGAGGTTGGACACGGTCTTTCCTTTCAGGACTGGTTCAAGCCGGGATGGCTAAACGGCGTTCAAGAAGTTTCATCGCCATCAGCGCAATGACGCTGATCACGAGGTAAAAGGCGGCGGTTATGAGGAAGATATCCATCACCGCGAAGGTTTCGCTCATCAGGCGCTTGGCGTAGCCGGTGATCTCTAGGACCGTGATCGCGGAAGCCAAGCTCGATTCCTTGACAATGATGGCCACCTCGCTGCTGTAGGCGGGAAGTGCCTGTCGCAGCGCGAGCGGGAACTTGATACGAAGGAAAATGTGCCATGGCTTCATGCCGCAAGCTTCGGCGGCTTCGATCAAGCCCTTGGGCAGCGACTTGAAAGCCGATCGGAATGTCTCTGCGGTGTAAGCGCCGGAGTTCAGTACGACGGCGAGGATGGCTGCATGAAGCCCATCGCCGATCATCCACCACAGAACCGGGTTGTGGCGTATGAAACTTACCTGGGCCAAGCCGTAGTAGATCACGAAGATCTGCACCAGCATTGGCGTGCCACGAAATATCGCGCAATAGGCGTCGCAAAAACCGCGAAGCACCCGGTTTTTCGATCCGCGCGCAAGGCCGACCAGGACTCCCAGCGGCAGACCAAGAACAATGCCGAAGACTGCGATGAGAAGCGTGATCTTGACGCCCTCAAGTAGAAACGGGAGCGCATACGCCATGATGCCCAAATCCATGTCACATCCCTCCGAAGCCGCGATTGAGGACCCGTTCGATCCTCGAGAATGCGGTTTGGCTGGCGAGCGTCATGGCGAAGAACAAGGCTGCGGCAATGCAGTAGAAAAACAGCGGCGACCTCGTAATGCCGGCGGCGATCGCCGCGGTCCGCATCAGTTCCTGCAGGCCAACGACGGAGATCAGCGACGTATCCTTGATCGTCATCTGCCACACATTGTTGATGCCGCCGAGTGCGAGCCGCAAGGCGAGCGGAAAGGTAATGCGAAAGAATGTCACCATTCTCGGGAGTGCCAAGGAGCGGGCGGCTTCGAGCATGCCGAGGGGCACGGCTTGGAGAGCGCCGCGGATCACCTCGATCGAGTAGGCACAGGATATCGCGGCAATCGCTATGACGCCGACGATCATCGGATAGGCATTCTCGGCGGCCTGCTCGTAGCCGAACGTGCCAGCAACGGTTCTTACCCAGTCCAAGGAGCCGTAGAACAGCAGGTAAATAACCAGCAATCCCGGAATTCCGCGGATCAGGATGCTGTAAGCATCCACCATCTGTGAGACGACCACTACCTTCTGCCAGCGCAGGATGGCCAGTGGCGTCGCCACCAGGAAACCGAGCAGCATGCCGAGCAACCCGATCACAATTGTCACTGCGCTGCCGCGCAGGAGAGCCAGCGCCCAGCCATGCTCCACCATCAGAACCCAGAAATCCTGCATAGACGCCTCCCATCCGCCTGCCTTGGGCGACGCCAAGGCAGGCCGCTACTATCGAAGGATCACTGCTTGCAGGGAATGGTGTAGTCGTCCTGGAACCACTGCATGGAAGCTTTTTTGACCGTGCCGTCGTTGATCATCTTGCACAGGGCCACGTCGATCTTCGCCTTGAGATCGGTGTTGCCTTTGCGCATCCCGACGCCCATGCCTCGGCCGAGGACTTCCGGGTCATCCGTGGAAATTATCTTGACGTCGACTTTCGCGAAGTTCGCGCCGTCCGGCGTTGCCAGGAAGTCGACCCAGGTCGGTGAATCTCCGAAAGCTACGTCGATGCGACCGCTAGCGAGATCGGCCGTCAACTGGGTGACGGCGTCGTACGTTTTCAGATCGACGCCCGTCATCCGCTTCTCTATGAACCTGGCATAAGTAGTGCCTGTGGGGACACCGACACTCTTGCCGACGATCGCCTTCTTGATTTCGTCAAGGCTTTTCAGGCCGGCCAGCGGCGAATCCTTTGCAACGACGAAGTAAAGAGGTGTAGTTGCGTAAGGGATCGAATAGTCGATCTTTTTTTCTCGCTCGGCCGTAATGCCAAGACCTGAGATGATAACGTCAAATCGGTCGCTGTCCATTGAGGGCACAAGCGAACTGAACGTCTGGACGACGAACTTACACTGGACCTTCATTTCGGCGCAGATCCCATTGGCGATGTCAGCGTCGAAGCCGGTGACGTTGCCGCTTGGGTCGGCCATGCTGAATTTTGGCGCGTCGCCTTCGGTGCCGATTCGCAAAACACCTTCCTCGGCCGAGGCCATGTTCGCCGCCCCGGCAACGAGCAGGCCGGATGCGAATGCGGACTTGATTAGCTTGCTGATTTTCATCTCAGTTCCCCTTGTTTGGTTCTTGATTGTCCAGTGCCTGCCTTCAGGCATTGGCCGGCATCACGCTCGAAAGAAACCGCTTTACCGCTTCGCTCGCGGGGTTTCGAAACAGTTCTTCCGGCGTATCATCCTGCTCGAGGCGGCCCCTTTGCAGGAATAACATTCGGTTCGACAGCTCCCTTGCGAACCGCATTTCGTGCGTCACGAGGAGGATTGTCGCACCTTCCTCTGCGAGTTTGCGTATGATCTTCAAGACCTCTCCGACCAGTTCCGGATCGAGTGCGGAGGTCGGTTCATCGCACAGCATCAATTTCGGGCGCATTGCCAGGACACGCGCGAAGGCGACACGTTGCTGCTGACCACCCGAAAGCTGCTGCGGATAGCGGTCGCGGAAGGTTTCCATGCCGACCTTCGACAACGCCCACAGCGCGATTTCTTCTGCCTCTTTCCGAGACTGCTTGAGCACGTAAACGAGCGCCTCGGTCACGTTGCCGAGAACAGTGCGATGCGGCCAGAGATTGAAGTTCTGGAATACCATTCCGACGTGGCGTCGAAGCCCTCTGACCGCGGCTGCGTTGACAATCTTCGGCTCTCCGCGCGCGTCGGTGGTTACCGAGATGGCCTCTCCCATGAATTCAATCTGCCCGGAAGTCGGCGTCTCCAAAAAGTTGGTGCAGCGAAGCGCGGTGCTTTTCCCGCACCCCGACGATCCGATCAGCGAGACGACCTCGCCCTGCCTTACGCTGAAGCTAACTCCGTCCAGCACCTTGGTGGAGCCGAACACCTTTGCGAGATCTTTGACCTTCAGGACTTCGGCCGGGCGTGAGATCTTGCGATGCAGCATGCTAACCGGCCACCGCGCCTTGCGCATCCATGTCTACGAGCACGCTATCTACAGCCGCCCTGGCAATGCCGACCATCTCATCGATCTCCGCCTCCGTCATGACCAGCGGGGGTGCAAACCCAAGAATGTCCCCATGCGGCATGGCGCGGGCAATGAGGCCCCGGTCGCGGGCTGCCTGCGAGATGCGTGCACCGACCTTCAGGCCCGGATCGAAGCTGGCTTTTGTTCCGCGGTCGGCGACGAACTCCAAGGCTGCCAGCATGCCTATGCCCCGAACCTCGCCGACAATAGGATTCTGTGCGAATTCCGCCTTCAACCGGGCAAGAAGATAAGCACCTTTCCTGGCGGACTGACCGGCCAGGTCCTCGCGTTCGACGATGTCGAGGACGGCGTTCGCCGCAGCAGCGCTGATGGGATGTCCGGAATAGGTATATCCGTGCGAGAAGGCGCCGACGCGCGGCGTTGCATCCTCCATGACCTCGTAGACTTTCTGTGACACAATAGACGCCGAAAGAGGCGCATAGCCCGATGTCAGGCCCTTGGCGACGGTTACCAGGTCGGGCTCTATGCCGTAGAGGTCCGACCCGAACATGGCGCCGGTGCGCCCGAAGCCGCAGATTACCTCGTCGGCGATCAACAGGACATCGTATTTGCGAAGCACAGCCTGGATCTTCGGCCAGTACCCGATCGGCGGCGGCGTGATGCCGCCGGTGCCCAACACCGGTTCGGCGATAAACGCGCCCACGGTATCCGGGCCTTCACTCAGGATGAGCGCCTCGAGTTCATCGGCGCGCCGCGCTGAAAAGTCCTCCTCGGTTTCTCCCGGATGCGCACCGCGATAGAAATGCGGGACGCCGGTACGGAGAATCCCAGAGACCGGCAGATCCATGTGGTCGTGATAGAAACTCATGCCTGTCATTGAGCCGGAAACCACGGAACATCCATGATATCCGCGCTCGCGCGCGATTATCTTCTTCTTACTCGTCTTGCCCCTCAGGTTGTTGTAGTACCAGACGATCTTCGCTTGGGTCTCGTTGGCGTCCGACCCTGACAGGCCATAGAAGACTTTTGACATCTTGCCCGGCGCCATCCGGACGAGCCGGTCCGAAAGACGCGCGAGTTCTTCCGTCGTGTGTGCAGCATAGGAATGATAATAGGCGAGTTTGTAGGCCTGTCGCGCGATAGCCTCTGCAACCTCGGTACGGCCATAACCGATGTTGACGCAGTAAAGGCCGGCAAAGCCATCGATATATTCCCGGCCGGTGGCGTCTTGAATCCTGACGCCCTTTCCCGTCTCGACGATCGTCGGATCAACGTTGCCGGATGCATAATCCTTCAAATAGGTGAAGGGATGAAGAACCGTCCTGCGGTCCATCTCCGCGATTTCAGCAATATTTACCATCTTCGTTCGCCCTTATGCGGCCAAGCCGCCGAAGCAGACATACTTAAGTTCCATAAATTCCTGCAGCCCGTGGCGCGATCCTTCCCGCCCGAGCCCCGACTGCTTCCACCCGCCGAAGGGGATGGGCGCACCGGTAAACGACGCCGTGTTGATCCCGACCATGCCGTATTCGAGCGCATCCGAAAGGCGCATCGCGCGCTTCAGATCCCGGGTATAGACATAGGCGGCCAGGCCCATCTCGCTGGCGTTGGCCGCGGTGCGCACGTCGTCCTCATCGACGAAGCGCAGGACGGGCGCGACCGGACCGAAAGTCTCTTCCGAGGTAATAAGCATGTCGTGGCGGACATCGACCAGAAGAGCGGGCGCGACGAAGTTTCCGGCCTCCGGGCCGGGAATCGAACCTATCAGCAATCGGGCACCTTTGCTGACTGCTTCTGCCATGTGGGCGCGGCACTTCTCGACGACGGTCGTCTTCGTCATCGGCCCGATGTCGACCCCATGCTGGAAGCCGGAGCCCATGCGCAGCGCTTCGATCCGAGTCTTCAGTCTTGTCACGAAGACATCGTGGATGCCTTCCTGGACATAGATCCGGTTGGCAGCAAGGCAGTCCTGGCCCGAGGTGGTGAATTTGGCGGCGACGCAGCCTTCCAACGCCTCGTCCAGGTCGGCATCGTCGAACACGATGAAGGGTGCGTGCCCGCCGAGCTCCATAGAAACCTTCTTGATCACTACCGCGGCCTTGGCGAGCAGAAGCCTGCCGACCTCGGTGGAACCCGTGAAGGAGAACGCACGCACCCGTTCATCGGCGAGCAGGCTGTCCGTCAGACGTGTCGGGTCGCCGGTTAGGACCTGGAAGACGCCCCGTGGCAGGCCTGCGCGATGCGCCAGCTCCGCCAAGGCGAGGGCCGAGAGCGGCGTTTCAACGGCGGGCTTGACGATGACGGGGCAGCCCGCCGCTAGGGCGGCGGCCGCCTTCCGGGCGATCATGGCGCTCGGAAAATTCCACGGCGTGACCGCGGCGCTGACGCCGATCGGCTGCATGGACACGAACAGGCGGCTCCCCGGCTTGTGCCCGGGTATCGTCTCGCCGTAGGCACGCTCGCCTTCGGCGGCAAACCATTCGATGAAGTCGACGCCATAAAGAATCTCGGCCTCGGCTTCGGCCAAAGGCTTGCCCTGCTCGGCCGTCAGGATGATGGAAAGGTCATGGCTATGGCGTCTGATCAGCTCCGCCCAAGACAAGAGTATTTTTCCGCGATCGCATGCGAGCCTGTCGCGCCAACCGCCAAAGGCGGTATCGGCGGCATCGATCGCCCGATTGACGAGCGCCGCGTCACAGTCTCCTACATGGGCTATGACATCGCCAGTCGCCGGATCGGTGACCGCGCTAACACTGCCATGCGCTTGCCATTTGCCGTCGACATAGGACCCTTCACGCAGCAACTCCGTATCGCTGAGACCAGCGAGGGCCTGCCGTGCCGTCATGATCGTGTTCAACATATCGGCCCCTTGCCGTTGTTATTTCAACGAAGCCTAATGGAGCAAGTCAGCAGATTTTGTGTTGAAACGATTGCATAGACGCAGGATTCCTGTCTTATTTTGACCAGATCAAAGAAATTATGCGGGAAGCCTTATGCGGCTTGATCGATTAGACGCGCGTCTGCTGAGCATCGTGCAGGCGCACAACCGCCACACGAGCGAAGAACTCGGTGAGATGGTCGGCCTTTCCGCCACCGCGGTGCAGAGGCGCCTCAAGCGCTTGCGAGACGAGGGGGTGATCGAGGCCGACATCTCCGTCGTGAAGCCGAAGGCCATCGGCCGGCCAATCGCCATGCTGGTTTCGGTCTCCTTGGAACGCGAACGGGTGGATATTGTAGACCGCTTCAAGCAGTCGATCCGCCAGACGCCGGAGGTGATGAACGGATACTATGTGACCGGGGATGCGGACTTCGTGCTCATCGTGACGGCGAAGAGCATGGAAGACTATGAGAGTTTTACCCGTAAGTTCTTTTATGAGAACCCCGATATTAAGGGGTTCAAGACAATGGTGATCATGGACCGCGTCAAGGTCGGCTTCTCAGTGCCGATCGACGCTGCTGATTTCTCATAATCTCTAATGAAGCGTTATTTTGCCTTGATAAGGATGGGCCGGATAGAGTCGAAATTTTGGAGTGGCCGCAAACCGCTGGCGCGACTTGAGGCCTCACTTACGAGCAGCTTGCATTATCGTTAGCCAACTGGGGAATATCCTTGGGGCGCGAAGCTGCCGTTGCATTGAGCATGACATGTCCGCTTTTGGGGAGTGGACGGGCACAGGAATGACGGCCACTAGGCGCACTCCTGACCGGCAGCCTTGGGGCGGACCGCAACAGTCCGCTGCTAGGGTACCCCAGCACGCAGGCGGACATGTGAGACTTCGGTGCGAAAGTCCTAGATTAGCCCAAAGCGGACACGCGTCCTTAGAGTGGAGATCGCTGCCCAATCTAGATCACCGGGACAGACGATATTGAGCGTTTCCCAAGGCCTCGCGCCAATATCCCTAGTCGAGTTCGATGATGCTGCAGCCATAGGCCGGGAGCGACAGCCTACCGCCGCGTACTTTGCCATCGCCGAGCAAATCCTTGCCCGCGGGGACATTGCCGATGCTTGCCGGCTCGCCCAGCGTGTTGAGGATGAACAGCAGGTGGCGGTCCTTGCTCTCGCGGATGGTCGCTTCGACGCCGGCCGGCATGTCTGCGATGAGCGGCACGATACCGGCGGGCGCCAGCACTTGATCGGCCAGCACCTCGACCAGAGCGTCGCTGAGGTACGTGCCGAGGTAGATCACCTTGCCCTTGCCGACTTTGCGCGAAGTTATCGCGGCCTGGCCCTCGGCGAAGCGGCTGGCCCAGCTGCCGATAACCTCCGTGCCGGGCGCGACGTTAAGCAGCTCATAAAGATGCGCCGCCGTCACCTGCGCATTCCCGATCTTGAGCTCGTATTGGCGGCTCGCCGACGTCGCTGGCAGCTTCTTGCGCACCGTATTGGCGCCGAAGCGGCCGCCATGCTCGAACAGGCCCTCGCCGCCGATCGGCGTCAGCAACCCGAACTCCTCGACCGTGATCCCGGCCAGCGCCGAGAGCGTCTTGCCCGGCGAGGTGTCGCGGATGACGTGGTTGTTAACGTCGCGTGATCCGGTGCGGCCGCCCAGGATTACCGTTCCACCCGCCTTGGCGAAGGCCTCGATCCGCACCGTCCACGCATCGGTCCATTTCAGCCAATGCGGCACGTAGAGCGCCTTGAGCTTGCTGAGATCATCCTCGGGATGGATGAAGCCGCAGGCGAAGTTGTGGCGGTAGCAATAGCGGTGCAGCAGCGTCGCATCGTCCTGCGGGCTCGGCATGCCGATGGGGCAGGAGCGGTGCATCTCTTGATTGTCGAAATCTGATCCGGCGATGCCCAAATCCATGCGCACATGCGTGCCGAGGATCTTGTCCTTGAGCGCCGTGACCTCGCCCGCAAACTGCTTGGCCTCGTCATAGCGCCGCCGCGGGATGTCGTCGTGATCGATGATGCCCATCCAATAGATCTCGGCGCCGAAATGCGCCGGCCGCCAGCGGAAGAACATCACGCCATCGGCGCCGCGCGCTACTGACGTATAGGCCATGCGGCGCATCTCGCCGGGTTCGGGCGTCAGCGTCGAGAAGTTCGGCTGCGCACCGAAACCCGATTGCTGCTCAGGCACGATGAAGTTGCCGGTGAAGCCGCGGCAGATGTCGAGACGCAGCGCCTGTACCTCGCCGACGCTGCCGACCCGCTGCATCTCGTCATCGAGATGCGGGTAGATGTCGAAGCCGAGAAAATCGAGATCGGTCGAGAACTCGCCGCGGAAGTCGATGTCGTCGATCCGCCCCAGATTGTGGAAGACGAACCAGTCTGGATTGGTCTCGCGCAGGATCAGCACCTGATCGTGCTGGAACCGCGCCGTGACGAAGGCGAGGAAGCGGTGATAGTCGACCACATGGGTCGGCCCGACCGGGGCAGGCGCGTAGTCGAGGGGCAGCACCACTTGATCGAAATCGTCGTAGGCGGTGGCCCAGAAATGCCCGCCCCACGCATCGTTGAGCGCGGCGATGGTCTCGTACTTGTCCTTGAGGAAGGCCTGGAACTCGGCCAGCGTCACCTGACCGTAGGACAGCGATCCAGAGGTATTGAGCTCATTGTCCGTCTGCCAGCCGATGATGTGCGAATTGCCGCGATAATGCTGGGCCATCGCTTTGGTGATGCGCTTCGAATGCTCGCGGAACACTCCGCTCGCAAGATTGCTGTGCTGGCGCGAGCCATGGCTCATGGCGCGGCCATTGGCATCGACGCGCAACACTTCGGGATAACGCGCCGTCAGCCAGCGCGGCGGCGTCGCCGTCGGCGTGCACATGATGGTCTTGATGCCAGCCTTGCCCAGCACATCTATGGCGCGGTCGAACAAAACGAAGTCGAACGTCCCCTCACGCGGCTCGATAATATGCCAGGCGAATTCCGCAAGTCGCACCGCGTTGAAGCCCGCGGCTGCCATGCGGTCGGCGTCGCGCTGCCAATAGCTCTCATCGACATGCTCCGGGTAATGCGGGGTACCGACGAGGAAAGTGTCGGTCGCGATCGGCCGCCAGACAGAGAGCGGCGCGGATTTCGAGGCAGTCGTCATAGTCGGAAAACTCCAGGCGATAGTCTACTTGATGGCGCCGGCGGTGAGGCCGCCCTGCCAGAACCGCTGCAGCAGCAGGAATACCACGATGACCGGGATGATGCTGACCAGAGCGCCGGTGATGATGATCGAGAACAGCACCTGTCCTCCGCCACCGCCCTGCTGCGCGAGCTGATACCAGGTCGCAAGGCCCACCGTGATCGGCTGATATTCCGGCGTGCGCAGCACGATGAGCGGCAGGAAGTAATTGTTCCAGGTCCCGACGAATGAGAGCAGCGCCACGGTCACCATGCCCGGTGCCACCAGCCGCAGCACGATGGCGCGGAAGATCACGAACTCGCCGGCGCCATCGAGACGCGCTGCGTCGAGCAGTTCGTCGTCGACGCCCTGCTCGATATAGACGCGCATCAGATAGACGCCGATCGGCGAGATCATCGAGGGCAGGATCACGCCCAGCGGGTTGTCGCTGAGTCCCGAAAGCGCCAGCAGCAGGAAGGTCGGCACGACGAGGGCCGTCTGCGGGATCATCACAGCGCCCAAGACCAGCGCAAACAGCAGATTGCGGCCGACGAATTTGAATTTGGCTAACGCATAGCCTGCCGCGGTAGCCAAGATCGCGGCACCGAGCCCGGCGACGCTCGAATAGAGCAGGCTGTTGAACATCCAGCGCATGAAGACGCCGTTGTCGCGCGCCAGAAGATCGCTCAGATTCCGCCAGAGGTTGAACTCCGTGCCGAAGCCGAAGCCGAACGTGGTGAACAGGTCGCCATTCGTCTTCGTTGCCGACAGGACCAGATAGGCCAGCGGCATGAAGCTGTAGAGGAGAAACAGTGACAGCAGCAGCGTGAGCATGATTTGCGAGCGCCGCCTTTCGCCGGGCCGGCGCTTGGCAGCCTCGAAAGTGGCGATGTCGGTGGTCGCAGTCATCATTGCTCCGACCGACGGCGGTTGGCGATCAGGGTGAAGATGTAGGAGGCACCGGCGATCACGATGCCAAGCACGAACGAAACGGCGGCCGCATAGCCATACTGCTGGTTCTTAGTCGCCAGAGAATAGGCATAGAGGTTCGGCGTGTAGCTCGAATTGATGGTGTTACTGGCGAGCGCGCGCATCAAATACGGCTCATTGAACAGCTGCAGTGTGCCGTTGATCGAAAAGATGATGGTGAGCAGGATCGCCGGCCACAGCAGCGGCAGCTGGATCAGCCGGGCAAATTGCCAGGGCGAGGCGCCGTCCATCCGCGCGGCCTCGGCGAGGTCCGACGGGATCGCCTTCAGCGCGGCGTAGTAGATCACCATATTGTAGCCGACATATTCCCACGTCACGATATTGGCCAATGAGAAGATCATCGCGCCCGGCGATAGGAAGTCCGGCGGCGGCAGGTTGAACGCCTTGGCAATCTGCGTGAACGGGCCGAAGGTGGGGCCGTAGAGATAACCCCAGATGATCGTCGCGATCACGCTCGGCACAGCATAGGGTAGGAAGAAGCCGAGCCGGAAGACGCCCTTGGCATAGACCTGGCCACGATCGAGCACGATGGCGAACAACAACGCCAGGACCAGCATGATCGGCACCTGCACGATGCCGAACGAAACGAGGTTCCACACGCCGCCCCAGAATTTGGCGTCGTCCGCGACCTTGATGTAGCTGGCTGCACCCGCGAACTGCCGTCCGCCCACCAGCGTGTCGCGGTAGAGGCTCATGTAGAACGCATAGACCAGCGGCGCGACGATGAAGGCGATAAACAGCAGCATGAAGGGCGCCAGGAACAGATAGGGCGCCAGCTTTCGTGACGGAAAACCGCCCGATCGCGCTGGGCGCGTCGCTGCGGCTGGCGAGTTCGACAATGCCCTGGTCCCCATCCTGCAAGATAAAGAGATCGGGCGCGCCGATCAAGGCGCGCCCGGCCGGTGCCCGGGAGGAGTTAGGCCACGGTGAAGCCTTGGTCCTTCGCGTAGGTGACCACGGCATCCTGGACACGGTCGAACGCATCCGACAGCGTGCCGTTGCCGCTGATCGAAGCGCCGAATTCATCGGACATCGACTGGTAGAGGAAGCCCTGGAACGGGCTCCACTCAAACGGCGCCACGGCACTCGCTGATTTGGCAAACACTTTGTTCACCTCCTGGCCGCCAAAGAATTCCGGCTTGGCGCTCGCCCATTCCGGGCTCGACAGCAGCGCGTTCGTGCAGGGGAAGAAGTTTTGCTTGGTGGTGTAGAGCTTTGTGGCTTCGGGATTCGTATTCAGCCAGATCGCGACTTCGGCGGCCTCGGGCAGATGCTGGGTCGCTTTCATCACGGCCAGCGCTGAGCCACCCCAAGCGCCAGTCACGAACTTGCTCGCGTCCCACTGCGGCAGATCGGCGGCACGCCACTTGCCCACGCTGGTCTTGGCGACCGAGGTCAGGAACAGCGGACCCCAGCCCGCAGCGAGCCAGGTGGCATAGCGACCCGAGTCTAGGCCGCTGTACCACTCATTGTTGAAGCCCGGCTTGGTCTCGATAACACCCGCGGTGATAAGGTCCTGCCAATAGGCGGCGAAGTCCTTAGCAATCTTGTCGTTGATCCTGATCACGAGCTTGTCGCCATCGCGGCTGACCGGCTTCCACCCCATCGGCCACAACAGACCCAAGACCCAGTCGGCGTTGGCTCCGAACGGCGCGTCGGTCA
Organism: Mesorhizobium sp. P160187; assembly: GCF_057766425.1. Lineage (NCBI taxonomy): Bacteria > Pseudomonadati > Pseudomonadota > Alphaproteobacteria > Hyphomicrobiales > Phyllobacteriaceae > Mesorhizobium > Mesorhizobium sp. P160187. The sequence goes on along the minus strand of NZ_JBYMDX010000003.1, from coordinate 2,055,653 downwards.
TGAACACATTCGGATCGGCCGCATGGATCTTCTTGCCCGCATCGGCAAACTCAGCCCAGGTGGTGGGCGGCGTGATCCCATGCTTGTCGAAGATGTCCTTGCGATAGAGCATCGCCATCGGACCGTAATCCTGCGGCGTGGCGTTGACCACATCGCCCATGGCGACCTGCGCCCATAGGCCTTCGGGGAACTCGCCCCGATGGGCATTGGCGTACTGGCCGATGTCTGCGAGGGCGTCGACCTGGCGGAAGCTCTCAAGGTGCTGGTATTCGATCTGGGCGACGTCCGGCAGGCCGCTGCCCGCCTGCAGGCCCGCGCGGAGCGCGTTATACAACGGGTCCCCCTGGCCGGGATTCACGAGTTCGATCTGGATGCCCGGATGCGCGGCGTTGAACATGTTTACCTCAAGCTGGAGATTCGGCACCCACGACCACACAAGCACCTTGACGGGCTCGGCACCGCTAACTGCCGCAGGCAGACCCGCTACCGCAACGCTCGCACCTGCAACTTTCAAGAAGTCACGACGCTGCATCATCCGCCCAAGCGGATTGAAAATCTTCGTCATTGAAGTCCTCCCACGAAAGATACGCTCCCACACGACGCAGGACGCGGTTTTTCTTTCAGTCAGAAACTTAATGCCGACATACAGTCGCTGTCAATCGCGATCGATTGATCTTCAGTCGGCCATCACCAGGCTGTCAGCAGGGTTGAGCGTCGTCGAATTGAGCACAAGGCGCACCGCTCCAAGCACGATGTCGCGGTGCCCCAGCGCGCCTATCATGAGGCGCGGCGGGTCGTACACATTCCCCTTGAGGCGATGTCGCAGCACATCGAGCACCAGATCACCACCGCCGACGACCCGGCCCGCCAGTACGATGATTTCGGGGTTCATGAAGGCAGCAACACTGCCCACCGCCATCGTCGCATAGTCCAGCAACTCGGTGACAACCGGCGCGATTTTGTCCGCCTGCCGGTCGGTGACGGCGGCCAGGGTGAGCTTTCCCGCCGCATACTGGGTGTTGGCCTCTTCGAGCATCTTGGTCGCCTGTTCGGGGATGCCGAAAAAGCGCAGCGATTGCTTGTCGCCCAGATGTTCGAACGGCCGCCCGGTAAGGAGGGGGTCGTCGAGATACCAGCCGAGCTCGCCCGCCGCATGCGAATGCCCGCCATAAAGCTTGCCGTCGATCACGACGCCCGCGCCCGCGCCGGGCCCGATCGAAAGGCTCACGACGCTGTCGGCGCCACGCCCGGCCCCGAATCCCCATTCGCCCACGGCGGCGAGGTTGCGCCCGTTTTCGACGACGATAGGTATCTGAATATGCTCGCTGAGCCGCGCCCGCAACGGCATGTCGCGCCAGCCGAGCCCGAGCGTCAGCACCACTTCGCCCTCCGGCTGCCTGACGATCGAGGGCACGCCAATGCCGATGCCGCGAATAGTCTGGCCGCGCGGGCGGGGGGCCGCCATAAGCCGGCGGATCAGGCCGACCAGCTTTTCGAAATTGCGCTCGCCATCATCGTCGGCGGTCTCGTGCATTTCTGTCTGCACGACGCCTTCGAGATTGGCCACGGCGCCGTAGAACTCGCCCTTGCCGGCCTCGATGCCAATGATCGCATGCGCCGCACCGCGGAACTTGATGCGCGCCCGCGGCCGGCCCCGGACATTGGCCTCGTCAAACCCGTCATACGCAACCAAATCCTCGGCAATCAGATCCTCGATCACCCGCATCACCGTCGGCAGGCTGATGTTCAGCCGCTCGGCGAGGCTCGATGGCGAAATCACTCCTTGGGTGCGGATCAAATCCACCACGGCCGAACGATTGAGTCGGCGTAACAGGCTCGACGTCGTGGGCTGGCGCTTCATTCATGGACCAGTTGCAAAAGGCCGGCGGACCGGCAACGAGCGTCGGCATAGACCAGAACCGTGCCAGAGTCCGCCTTTTTCTGATGACGCCGAACGTCAGTTGTCGCTCGGCAGGGAAAGCTACCGCGGTAGCCCGTTCGATGATTACGGCGCTCCGTGGCGGGCGCCCAAGCCCTCTGAAGTCACTGCGCTACTTGTGCAAATAACTGACGCCGGTCGCTTCAATCGGTTACGAGTTCGTCCGCCCAACATCAATGACCGCTTTTGGCGGCGGGTTCAACCGATCGCTCCGCTAGGGTCTGATAGAGCAAGGTCTTTCTGGGGCGTTCGTTGAGTTGCCGCGCGATGGCGCTGAGCTTTGCCTGGCTGTGCAGGGACAGGTTGGTGCCACGTGGCAGATATTGGCGCAGCAGTCGGTTAGTGTTTTCATTCGAGCCGCGCTGCCAGGGTGATCGAGGATCGCAGAAGTAGACCTCGACGTCCGTGGCCAGTGTCAATCGCTGGTGCTCGGCAAGCTCTTTGCCTCGGTCCCAGCGCTGCCATGAAAGGCGCTGTCTTTGTCCCGTGCTTTATCGATGCGTTTTATCCAGGACGGCATTGCGACGCTCGAATTGCTGGAGCGCCTGAGTCTCGACGTGGACTATCTGAAGAGCAGACCTGCTGCGGTCAGCCGATGGCCAACAGCGGCGCGCACAAGGATGCGGCAGGGGCCGAGGCGGTCTTCGTCGCCAATTTTGCCGGCTACGATTATATCGTTGGACCTTCGGCGAGCTGCATCCACCATGTCCGCTCCCAGCCAGCGTTCTGGAATCGACAGATCAGGCTCTCGCTCGCCGGAAGATTGTCGGTCCCACACACGCGTGGTGGACACGAATCCGACGAGCCCGGCGACGTCTTTCATTGCCTGTACGAAATGCACCCCTCGAGGTGTTCGATGAGGCGGAAGACGTCCCCCTTCCCGTCCGACAGCGGATCGAACCAACGCATCGCGCCGAAATTTCATCGCTCGCGCGTGCTCTCCTTGACGTCGAGCGCGAATCCGGCGCGCTCGAGCACCGCGGCGCAGTGCACCTTGTCCTTCAGCTCTTCCAGCTCTGCTTTTTTCATCTTCGCCTGCGCCTCGTCGCGCTCCCTCCCTCGATTCCGCCCCGGATTTTTCAGTGCAGGAGCCGGATGCCGAAGAGCAGGGCGGGCAAGGGCGCGGCCGGCAAGCCGGCGTTTGTGCCGGGTGGCGCGAACGATGCCCATGTCGGTCATCAAGCCGCGCCCCGCCGCTTCGCCGGCATGGCGGTTGCCCGCGACCATGATTGTCAGTCCCAAAAAGCTGGCGCCTAGGGCGCGGTCGCTCTTGAGATAATCATCGCGCCGGCAACATGCCTGTTATCGCGTCGGCGACAAAGGCTGGATCTTCCCAATGCGGGTTGTGGCCGCAATCCTGCGCCCACACCAGACGCGATCCGACGAGTGCATCGGTCAGCGTGCGCTGGTGCGCCGCGCCGAAAAGCGGATCGCGCCCGCCGGCGATGATCAGCGTCGGGGCCTCCACCGCCCGCGCCGCGGCGGTCAGATCGGTGCGGCGGACTTCTTCGAGAATGGCGCGCCAGCGCGCAGCCGGGATCGCGGACGCGTCCTTCGCGAGGCCGGCGAGAAAAGCCCGCGGCACGCCCGGTCGACAGGCATGCCACCAGTCGTAGAACGGATCGGACGGCGAGATCGGGTCGCGCAAGGCTGCGACGCCGTCGATCAGCTGATGATCCGATCCGAAATCGGGCTTCAGCGTGCTGGCCAGGATCACCAGCCCACCGATCAGCTCCGGACGACGCGCGGCCAGCATGATCGACACCATGCCGCCCAGCGAATGGCCGACAACGATCGGCCGGCCGAGCCGCAGGCGTTGGATCAGCCCGGCCATATCCTCGGCAAAATCGGCGGCGCGATAACCCTCGCCCGCCTGCGAACCGCCGTGGCCACGCAGGTCCGGCATGATAAGCCGGCGCCCGGTAAGATGCGGCGCCAGCAGCAAAAAACTGCGGCTGGTGTCGGTGAAGCCATGAACCAAGAGCAACGGCGGCTCCGAACCGGCGATCTCGACATAGGTAAGCTCGAGACTGCCGACATCGACGATGCGCTTACGTCCGGCCCAAGACGTCTGTTCGGCTTCCTGATCCGTCAGCTCCAAAGCCGGCCTCACAGTCCGAGCTTTTCCTTGACCGCGGCAAGCCCGGGTTTGCCATCGAAGGTGGCGACGCCGGCAAGCCAGGCATCGAGCCGATCCTTGTGCAGGGCGATCGACTTCAGAGCCCCGTCCTCCGGCTTCATGCCGTCGTTAATGAGGTAGCCCATGCCGACATTTTCCATGTCGATGTCGAAGGCGAGGTTTTTCAGGAACTGCGCCACATTCGGGCATTCCTGCAGAAAACCCTTGCGAACCTGCGTGGTCACGGTGGCGGCGCCGAAATTCGGACCGAAGAACTCGTCACCGCCAGTCAGGTACTTGAAGTCGTACATCGTGTTCATCGGGTGCGGCGCCCAGCCCTGGAAGACGATGAACTGCTTCTCCTTGATCTCGTAGCCGACCTCCGAGAGCATGCCGGCCTCGCTCGATTCGACCACCTGCCAGCCGTCGAGGCTGAAATTGGGATCGGCAATGGCGTCCATCATCAGCTGATTGGATCCGGGCTCGATGCCGTACATCTTCTTGCCGAACTTGTCGGCGAATTTGTGCAGGTCCGACAGGTCCTTGACGCCGGCGTCCCAGACATAGGTCGGCACGGCAAAGGTGTATTTGGCGCCGACCAGATTGACGCGCACATTCTCGATGGAGCCGTCCTTCTTGTAGGGCTCGTAATAGGTGACCATGGCCGGATCCCAGTAGCCGAGGAACAGGTCGAGGTCTTTGTTCTTCATCCCCTCGTAGATGACGTTGATGCCGAGCACCTCGCTCTGCGGCTCGTAGCCGAGCGCCTGAAGCAATACCTCGGCCACGCCGGTGGTGAAGGCGAGATCGTTCCAGCCGGGCTCGGCCATGCGGACCGTTTTGCAGCTTTCGACCTCGGCGGCCCGAGCCGCCTGGGAAGCCAGCGTCAGGGCCGCGACACAGACGCCATTCGCAAGCATGCGCAACATTCCGGTTCTCCTCTTTCCGACTTTGACCTATTGGTCACTTTATTGTCCTGCTGGTCAATTGTTGATCTGAACGGACGAAGATGTCAACATGGATTCGCAATGGATGGGTCGACCCAGTGAAGCTCACGCGTCTCAGCGACATTCGCCGGAAGGAATTGCGCCAGGCGGCGTTCGCCGTTCTGGAGCGCGAAGGCATCGCCGGTGCGACGCTTGAAAAGGTCGCGGCCCAGGCCGGCGCCTCCAAGGGCATCGTGCTGCATTATTTCCGCAACAAGCAGGAGTTGTTCGAGCACGCCATGCGCGAGGCGAACGCCGTGCTCTGCCACGCCGTGGTCGCCCGGCTGCAGCGGGCGCGCACGCCGATGGAACGGCTGGACGCGGTGATCGAGGGCAATTTCGAGGAGCATCTGTTCCTGCCGCCGCTCTGCCATGCCTGGCTGTCGCTCTGCGCCGAAGTGCCCCGCGACGAGCAGCTGGCGCGCATCCAGAAGGTCATCCATGCGCGCATGCGCTCGAACCTCTTGTCCGGCCTGCGCGGCCTCGCTTCGCCGGAACTGGCCGACGAAATCGTTGTCGGCATCACCGCTTTGATCGACGGGCTATGGCTCAGGCTCGGTCTGCAGCCGGGCAGCGTCACGCGCGAGCAGGCTGTGCGCCAGGTCAAGGATTTCGTCGCGGGGCGGCTTTGCCCCGCGCCAGCCTAGGCCCGTCGGCCTTGCCTCGGTCGGATAAAGTTCATAGCCGGCGAGGTCGTACCCTTGACCGCCCAATTGCGGGAGCATGGCGATGCGACTCCAAGGTAAGCGGGCGCTGGTCACCCGTGGGTCCGACGGCACGCGGTTGCAGTCTTTTCCTGGATGACGAACCGATCGTGGTGGACGGAGATATCGTCGTTAAGGAAATGCAGCAACGCCAATAGAGGAGACTGCCGGCACTCTCGGCGTGCACCAGCGTCGCTGAAACCAGCTCTTTCAACTGTGTCGAGACGCACTGGGAAACGAGTTGCGGACTGGCAAGAGCAATAGCGACAGCCTGTCGTGCAGCGCTGCGTTGCACACAGAGGCACTCCACGCAGCCAATCGACGGAATTAGACTCGAGCGGCTCCGTCGCCGCGCGTTAGAACCGAGTAGACCGTTCTTCCGGTTGAGGTGACTTCAAGCCCTGGCAAGAGCATTCCGGATTGACCGGAAGCCGTGCGGCGGTTTCCAGCGCGACGCGCGAGGCTGTCATGGAGAGGCTCGGCAACACGTCCTCCCGCAGCAATTTCTGGCGATTGCGGTCCATGTAGTCGTTGAATCCGGCGGTTACGAATGCCAGAGGTACGAAGCATGCACCGATCTCGCGCGACAACGTCGCCTCAGGGGCAATCGAATGGTTGAGCACATCCGCTCCCATGCTTCGAAACGCCAGCGCTTCGGCTGGGCTTGTCAGTCGCGGCCCATAGCAGTGGCCAGCGACCAATTGCTGTTCGATGCCATGAACACGGCATTCGGCTGGCCAATGACGGCGGGCGGTTTCGACCAGAACCGCCGCACATCTTGGACATACGATCTGCTTGCCCGAGCAGTCGAAGCTCTGGCGACCGGGAAGCAGCGAAAACGGGGTCTGCGTCAGTTCGATGATATCGGCGTTGACCACCATGTCACCGGGCTGGATCGCCTTGTTGACGGCGCCGATGGTCGAGCAGGACAGCACTTGCCTTACACCCGCGTTCATCAAGACCCAGAACGCGCGGCGATGGCAGGAATGGTCGACATGGTCGCGCGGATTGCCGTGCGAATACATGCACAAGGCACGTTTGGTCTTGCCTTCCGCGGTAATCGACGCATCGAACTCTAGAAGCTTCCAGTTGTCGGTGCGACCGAAAGGCGTTTCAAAACTCACGTCGCGCTGCAAGGTGCGCACACCCTCGAATTCGACATCTTCCGGGAAGGCAAGCCCCCAGTTTGCCGAGCCGGTGATAATGGCCAACGCTACCTGAGGTATGTCCGTTGATTGACCCGCCGGAGCATCGGCTGCGTGATGATTTGTAGGCATGTTTCCAGTCTCGGTCAGGATTTTTGGCGAAGGGTCACAATCAGGACTACGGCCACGACGATGACGGTCCATAATGTCGAGATCGCCGCAATGGTCGGATCGATCTGATCGCGCAGCGACAGGAACATGAGCTTCGGCAGCGTGCTGTTTTGACCGCTGGCGACGAAGATCGAGATGACGGACTCATCGAGCGACGTCAGGAAGGCCATCAACGTGGCCGACAACAGACTGATCTGAAGTTGCGGGACAATTATTCCGCCAATGGCTCTCGCCCAGTTTGCGCCGAGGCTGCGCGCCGCCTGAACCTGGTTCCAGTCAAAGCGGGCCAGGGCGGGCAACAACACAATGCAGGCGACAGGAATGGCCAGCACCACATGCCCGACAAGCACGCCGAATAGCGTTCCGACCAGACGTTGCGCCGCCAGCACAAAGAAGAGGCCGATCGCAAGCAGGATACCCGGCACGATGGACGGTGTGAGCAGAATACCCTGAATGGTTGTGGCAGCCTTTCCGCCGAGCCGATTTATCGAGATGCAGGCCAGCAGCCCCAGGGGCACTGCGACCATCGCGGTCAATGTGCCAAGGACCAAGCTCGTCCTGAGTGCGGCCATCCATGTCGCCGAGCCGAAGAAAGCCTCGTACCAGCGCAACGAGTATGCGCGCGGTGGGAACTCGAGAAGATTGGACGCCGAAAAGGAGAGCGGGACGACCACCAGCGTCGGCAGCATCAAAAACGCCATTACGAGTGCGCAAAAGCTCCACAGGAGGATGCGGGCCGGCCTGTTGTCTGGATAGGCTTCAAGCATGGGCTGTACCGACATTGTTGCGCGCCATTAGTCGTTGCGCCGCCAGGAACATGACGCCAATCAGCGCCATGAGAACGAGCAGCAGAATGCCCAGGACGCTCGCCGAGCCCCAATCCTGAAAGGTCGACAGCGTGCGCTCGATCCGGATGGAGAGAGGATTTACCTTGCCGCCGCCAAGCACCGCTGGCGTGATGAAGAAACCTATCGTGTAGATGAAGACGATGATCGAACCCGAGAAGATGCCGCCGGACGAAAGCGGCAGAATGACTGTGCGGATCGTTTGTCCGAGCGTGGCGCCCATGCTCGCCGACGCGCGAACGAGGTTTGCATCGATATCGCGCATCGCCGCATAAACGGGCAGCAGGAAGAGCGGCAGCATGTAGTGAACCATGCCGATCAGCGTTCCAGTGAAGTTGTAGACCAGCGGCAATGGCTCAGCTGTCAGGCCTGAGCCGGTCAAAGCCGCGTTGATCAAGCCATCGCGCCGCAACAGCACGAGCCAGCCATAGGTGCGCACCAGAATGGAAGTCCACAATGGCAGCATGACGAAGGCCATCAGCAAATTGGCCACCCTTGGCCTGGCGCTGGCCAGAGCGAGCGCCAAGGGGGTGCCGAGAAGAATGCAGAACGCCAGCGTCCCAAAGGACAGCTCAACGGTTGTGACGAGTGCCGACCATGTCAGTCCGCTCGAAAGCACCTTCTCGTAGTTGCCGACGGTATACTGACCTCCTGTGGTCAGGAAGGATTGCCGGATAATCCAGAGGATGGGCAGTATCGCTGCCAGTCCAACGATGAAGAGTGCCGGAAGCGACAGCGCAAGGAAGAACCGCCGCTCGCTTCGCGCATCTGCCGCGAGGGCAGGATCGACAGCGGCGGCGATCACGCTATCGCTCCCGGTATGGCGTGCACCTTCGCTGCTGGTGCATATACGGTCACCCGCTGACCGGCGGCGAGCTCGGCGCAGCCGCCGGCAAGCGCCGCCGGAATACAGGCAAGAACCTCTTGCCCACCGTCAAGCGCCAGCGTCAGAAGCCAGTTCTCGCCGCGAAACGCCTTGGCGCTCAGTATTCCTTCGAGCGCCACCCCGTCTCGCCCGACGAGTTCCGTATCAAGATGGAGGCTTTCCGCGCGGATCATCAGAGCTTCGCGTGACTCATCGGCGCCGTCCATTCTGCGCACCGCGCCCGGGGCCACAATGTTGGCCTCACCCATGAACTCCGCGACAAAGCGGGTCGATGGACGATCATAAATCCGCTGTGGCGTGTCGATCTGCTGAATACGGCCGGAATTCATCACCGCGACCCGGTCTGACATGATCAGTGCTTCGCGCTGGTCATGCGTCACATAAATCGTGGTGATCCCCAGATCATCGTGCAGACGCCGGATCTCGTACTGCATGGTTTCGCGCAAATTCTTGTCGAGCGCCGACAACGGCTCGTCCATCAGCATCACGCGCGGCTCGAAGACGATCGCCCGCGCCAGCGCCACCCGCTGGCGCTGGCCGCCGGACAATGCGGCAATGTTGCGCTCCGCCAAACCTTCGAGCTTCACGCGGTCCAAAGTGTCGAGTGCCCTCTGGCGGGCCTCGGCTTTCGGCGTCTTGCGCAGCACCAACGGATACTCGACATTTGCGAGAACGTTCATGTGGGGAAATAGGGCGTAGTTCTGGAACACTATGCCGATGTCCCGCTTGTTGGGGGCCAGGCGGGTAATGTCCCGATTGTCCAACAAAAGTTTACCGGAATCGGGCCGGACAAATCCGGCCAAAGCCATGAGCAGCGTGGTCTTGCCCGATCCGGACGGCCCCAAGAGCGTGAGGAATTCGCCAGCCTGAATGTCGAGCGAGACATCGTCCAGCGCGACGTAAGATCCATAGGTCTTGCGCACGCTGTCGATGGTGATCGGGAGCGACTTCATGATGGGCTCCAGCTTTAGAGCTAACGAATTCGAGACTTAGCGGTTCATCATTTCATCGAAGGCCTTTTGAGCGGCCTCGCCGTTCTTGAGCCACCAGTCGGCATTCGAAAACACCGATGTGCCTGCGTTTTCAGGCGCGGTCGCCAAGGTCTTCAGCCGGTCATTGGGGATAAGACCCCCCTCATAGCCGGCAGGATTGACCGGGCCGTAGGCGATGAAGTCGGTCAGCTTGGCCACGCGCGCGGGCTGCGTCATCGCCGCGATGAGCTTCATGGCTGCATCCTTGTTCGGCGCTCCCTTCGGCACCGCAAGGCAGTCCGTGCCGATGACGGAACCCTTGAACGTGTAATCAACCGTGCCGCCATCGGCTTTCACGGTCTGCGCCCGACCGTTCCAGGTAACGAGCAAGTCCGCCTCGCCGTCTTTCAGCAACTGTGCCGACTGCGCTCCCGAAGTCCACCACACCGAAACAGTCGGTTTGATCGCTTCGAGCCGCTTGATGGCGCGCGCCAGGCCTTCCGGTGTGCTGAGCACGGAATAGACGTCGGCCGGCGCCACGCCATCGGAGAGCAGCGCGATCTCGATCAAGTCTTGCGCGTTGGCGCGCAGGGCGCGACGGCCCGGGAATTTGGCAACATCCCAGAACTCCGCCCAGGTCTTTGGCGGATTCTCGCCATAGGTCTTGGTGTTCCACGACATGACAGTGCCATAGGAGTCGAACGGATAGCAGTAGTCCGACTTCGCGCCGGCCGGCACGGATTTTGAATCGATGATCGTGTAATCGAGCGGCTCCAGCAGCGACTGTGCGGCCGCCTGCGCGCCTTCGGGCGAGCCGAGATGGATGACGTCAGTCGAGACTGCGCCTGAGGTGACCTGCATCTTGAGAGCTGCCAGGCCGTCGCTTTGCGTCTCCTCGCGGACATCATAGCCGAGCTCTTTTGCGGCGGGGGCCCACATGGCCTCCTTTATGGCATTGCCATAATCGCCGCCTGCGGTGGTGATGGTGACTGTCTGGGCATAGGCGGGCAAAGCAACTGAGACGGCGATCGCTGCCAGGGAAATGCCTAGTAAACGGGACATGGTTTCTCCTCCTCCGGATTCATCAAAATGCCGACAAGATTGGCTTCTTTGTTAATCGTAACGTTACGATTGCCGAAGATTGTCCGCGAGTCAAGCTGGTGCCAGGCAGGTTCGTTTGCTTCGACGAACCTGGGTTTGACCCTCGGATCGAATCCGGTAACGTTGCGATGCCCAGCAAGATCAGCCGGCGCTTTCGCAAATGAAGTCGGGCGACATGGCCAATCTAAAACAGATCGCGGCGGAACTTTCCCTTTCGGTGACCACGGTGTCCCGCGCTCTGAAGGATGGGCCGGAAGTGCTGCCCTCCACCATAGCCCGCGTCAAGGAAGAGGCGAAGCGGGTCGGCTATGTCCCGAACCATCATGGTCGCGCGCTGAAAACCGGACGGACCCTGACGTTGACAGCAGTGCTGCCGATGGAGACACGCGACTACCTGTCCGATTTGGCGAAGCTGCCTTTGATCGAAGGCATGACGCTGGCGGCGCGGCAAGCGGGCTATAGTCTGTCGATCTATTCAACCACGCCCGACGACGATCCCCTCGAGAGTGTGCAGCGGCAGCTTCAGTCGCGCAGCACAGACGGACTGATCATCACGCGCCTGGTGTCGGGTGATCCGCGCGTCAAGCTATTACTGGATAGGCGCATGCCGTTCGTCGCGTTTGGAAGAACCGACCTGGATACCGCATATCCTTATGTCGATATCGACAATGAACACATTGCCTACGAGGCGACCCGACGGCTCATGGACAAGAGCTGCCGACGTATTGCGCTGCAGCTACTCGTTCCGGAGGATCAGGCGAGTGTCATGCGTCTTGCAGGCTATGGAAGGGCGATGGCCGAGGCCGGTATTGCGCTCGACCCATCGCTCATTGGTCACGGCACGTTCACGATGGAATCGAGCGCGGCCTGGTTCGATCGCCTGTTGGCGTCGTCAGATCCGCCGACGGGCTTGGCATGCGCCAACGAACTGGGCCTGCTGGGAGCGTTACACGCTCTCGGCAAGCGGGGTCTTGAGCCTGGGCGTGACGTCCACATCGTCACTCGTGACAACACGCGGCTGGCGCGTTTCCTACCGGCGAAGATCGGCGTTCATTTCGTGGACATTGCGGGTATCGGACGCAAACTTATCGAGGTTCTGGAGAGCCGGATCGCCAATCCGCTTGGGCCGGTCGCTACAGTCTTGGTGCAAGGTAGGTTCGAACCGGCCGAATAGTCCGGCCGTTTGCGGACTGGTCCGTTTTCGGGACGGCGAGACTGGAAGCGGCCACGCCTCCAGCGCATCGCGGACCGCTCTGGCCGACAGGAAAGGATCTTGTTCAGGGTGCACAAACGAAAACTTTGGTAGGAAACGCCCTCTCCAAGCACGAACCTTGGCGCCGACAAGACGTCGCGAGCTTTGGAGCGCCCAGATTTCGACAGACGGTCCGGCCGCATCAAACGGGCCTGCCAGGCGCATCTCGCTTCGGGAAAAGCAACGCTGATGCGCTCGCTTGTTTGAACTTTATGGATGGCGGAAGCGCCGCTCAGGAACCGACGCATCCCGTCAGAAATGCGCCGACACGAACGGTTCAAGGATGGTGGATTTCCGTTCCCAGCAGCTTCAGGCATTCACGGATGAACGCAGCCAGCGCCGTCCTTACAAGCGCCAGTTCGTCCAAAGCCAGGTTCGGTCGGTTTCGGATTCAGCCCTTGCGCTCCTGAAGGCTGTTGCCGCCGTCGACCACCAGCAGGGCGCCGTTGACGTAGCTCGCACTTTCCGATGCCAGGAACAACACGGCTGCGGCAACCTCGTCCGGGCGGCCGGCCCGCGCCGGTGGCGTGTGCAGGGCAGCTTGCCGCTCCATTACGCTCGACGAGCCCGTTTCGATCCAGCCGGGGGCCACGGCATTGGCCGTGATGCCGCTTTTTGCCACTTCGAGCGCCAGCGTGCGCGTCAGGCCGACCATGCCGGCCTTGGCGGCGGAATAGGCTGCTGTGCCTTCGAAAGACACCAGCGGACCGGTAACCGACGCTACATTGACGATGCGCCCATAGCCTGCCTCTACCATCGCCGGTAAAAATGCGCGGGTGACCAGGAATACGGTCTTCAGGCTGACGTCGATCCCTTGGTCCCAGTCTGCCTCGGTCATGGCAAGAAACGCCTTATCGGACGAGGGCGATGCCAGCGAACCCATGCCGGCATTGTTGACCAGGATGTCGACAGCGCCGACATCAGCCCGCAGCCTGGCGACTTCAGCTGCGATGGTGAGATCGGCGACAGCGGCTTTGGCATTGATGCCCTCGGCGCAAAGCTCGGCGGCGCGATCGAGTACACGCGCGCTGGCACCGTTCAGGAAAACGGCATGACCGGCTAGGCCGAGCTGCCGCGCAATGGCAAAGCCGATGCCGTCGGCAGCACCCGCCCCGGTAATCAGCGCACGCTTGGTGGTAGAAGATGGCATGGTCAAATCAGACTCCGCTGGTTTCCGCCGTCGCAGTCCTAGCACGCAGATTGGGCGACGGTGCTGCGAAGGTTTGCTCTGCAACATCCCGCGCCGCTTTGCGTTCTCGAAATGCCGAAGCCGGCCGCTCAGGGCTGTCGGCTCTGCTGCCGGAAGCTTTCTCGTCAGACTTGATCCGACCAGAATGAGACCCCGACGTCTGTTCCTCGTCCAGCGCCTGTGTAGCGTTCTAAATGCCGATTGCGCAGCCGTCCTTGCGTGGGTCTGAACCGCCCTGCAGCGTCCCGTTCTTCCAGTCGATCATGATCGCTTGGGCGCCCCCGATCGGCTCTGCCGCCGGGACGATGCGGAATCCGCGACCGGCCAGTTCCTCCTGAACCGCGACTGGAAGCGTGCTCTCGACCTCCACGTCCATCGTGCCAGGAATCGGAAAGATGCGGGGCAGATCAATGGCTTGCTGAAGGTCGAGGCCAAAATCAAGAACTTTTGACAGGAAGTGCGCGTGACCCATGGCCTGATACGCTCCACCCATCACGCCGAAAGGCATGACTGCACGCCCATCCTTCACCAGCATGCCCGGTATGATGGTGTGTAGCGGGCGCTTGCCTGGTTCGATGACGTTGGGGTGGTTGGGATCCAGCGAAAAACTTATACCGCGATTGTTGAGTATCACGCCCGAGCGCGCCGCGACGATGCCGGAGCCAAAACCATAATAGATCGAGTTGATGAAACTGACGGCGTTGCGATCCTTGTCGACGACGGAAATATAGACCGTGTCGCGATGCACCGGCATATCGAATGAAGGAAGATCCGCGCGCGCGCGGCCAAGATCAATCATCCCCGCCAGACGATCCGCCGTCGCGCTTGAAAGCAGTTGCTCGACCGGCACCGCCACCTTCGCCGGGTCGGCGAGCAAAGCATCGCGCGCCGCATAAGCAAGTCGCGTCGCCTCGATCTCGATGTGCAGCCGGTCGGCGGATTGAGGGTCACCCTTGGCCTCGAAGCGCGACAGGATATTGAGGATCATGAGCGCTATGACGCCTTGGCCATTTGGCGGACATTCGTAGACGTCGTGGCCGCGGAAACCTGTCTTTATCGGCGTCACATATTCGCCCCTGGCCCCCATGAAATCATCCAGTGTGTGCAAACCGCCGAGGCTTCGCAGGCGCGAAACCATGTCCTCGGCGACCTCCCCCATGTAGAAGGCGTTGCGTCCGTCCGTCGCGATCTTGCGGAATGTTGCGGCGAGTTCTGGTTGCCGGTGCACCTCGCCGATCCTCGGCGCCCGCCCCCCGGGGAGAAAGATGCTTCTCGCGGCAGGATCGGCGGAAAGCAGCGCCGCCTCCTGTTCCCAGTCGAAATGCACGCGTGGGGAGATGGCGTAACCGCTTTCGGCGAACTCGATCGCAGGAGCGAAAAGCTTGCCCAGCGCCAGTTTTCCATGATCGGCGTTGAGCTGGGTCCAGGCGTCAACCGCACCGGGAACCGTTACCGCATGCGGTGAGTGACGCTCGATTTCCCTAATGCCCTGGGATGCATACCAATCGGCTGTTGCGGCCGCCGGGGCACGGCCGGATCCGTTGTAGGCGATGATCTCGCTGGACCCTTCCTTCGACATCAGGACGAAACAATCTCCGCCGATGCCGGTCGATCCCGGTTCGACCACGCACTGGACGGCGCTGGCGGCGATGGCCGCGTCGAGTGCGTTGCCGCCCGCCTCCAGAATCCGAACGGCTGCAAGCGTGGCCGACGGATGGGACGTCGCAGCCATGCCATGCCGTGCGACCACGACCGAACGGCTTGGTTTCTCGAAATCTCTCATACGCGAAAAAACTCCCTAGAACGATTGCAGTGAGCGCCAGCCGATCACGCTGGACTGGTCGCAAGGCCCTATGCCGGGCGCAGATGCCGTGACAGATTGTATTCGAGCCGGCCCAGTGTCCGGGTGATGATGAAATTGAGGATCAGGTAGATAGCGCCGGCGCAGACGAAAACTTCCATGGCCCGGTAGGTTTGCGAAATGATGCCCTGGGCGATGCCGGTGATTTCCATCAGCGTAACGATGGATGCAAGTGAGGTTCCCTTGACCATCAAAATGATTTCGTTGCCATAGCTTGGCAAAGCCTGGCGCAGTGCGATCGGCAGGACGATGCGGCGCAATGTCATCAGTCGCGTCATGCCAAAGGCCTGCGCCGCCTCAATCTGGCCGGACGGGACCGACTGCATGGCGCCGCGGAGGATTTCACTGCCATAGGCTGCGGTGTTGAGGGTTAGCGCGAGGATGGCGCACCAATAAGGTTCGCGGAAAAGGCCCCACAGACCAAGTTCCTGCAATGTCGGCCGAAACTGGCCAAGGCCGTAGTAAATCAGGAATATCTGGACCAACAGGGGCGTGCCGCGAAACACCGCGACGAAACCCTTGATTGGCCAGTCAATCAAGGGCTGGCGGAGGCGCTGGGCCAGCGCCAAAGCCAAGGCGAGGATGGCGCCGAGCAGGATGGACGTGCCGGCAAGCTCAAGCGTCAGCGGCAGGCCGGCAAGCAGCTTTGGCAATATTTCAGCGAAAAAGGCGAAATCCATTACACCCCCCGAATGCCCCGAAGCGCGCGGCGTTCAGCGCGCTTGAACAGCAATCCCGTCGCTGAGGCGATGGCCAGGTAGAGAGCGGCGGCAGCCGTGTAGAAGAGAAACGGCTCGCGCGTCGATCCAGCCCCGATCTGTGCCTGACGCATCAGTTCGACAAGCCCGATTACCGAAATCAGCGCTGAATCCTTGAGCACCAGTTGCCACACATTCCCTAGCCCCGGGATGGCGTGACGCATAAGCTGGGGTGCGATCACCCGGCGCAACATGAGCGCAGGCGGCATGCCATAGGCGCGCGCTGCTTCGATCTGGCCGCGGTCGATGGCGATGTAGGCACCGCGGAATACCTCCGCCTGATAGGCACCCGAAATTATGCCGATTGCCGTTGTGCCTGTGGCGAAAGCCGGCAATCCAAGGAAGCCCTGGGCGCCAAACCAATGGCCAACCGCAGTCAGGGCCATGCTACCGCCGAAATACAGGAGATAGATGGTCAAGAGGTCGGGAACGCCCCTGAATACCGTGGAATAGGCATCGGCGAGCAAGCCGAGGGAGTGCGACCCGCTGACCCGGGCCGCAGCTGCCAAGGCGCCGATCACCGAGCCGACCATAAATCCGGCGACCGAAAGCAGAAGCGTTACGAACGCAGCGCTGAGCAGCGCCACCGCCCAACCGCCGTCGCCAAACCCTAGCAGACGAACGCTATCCAGCATCGGCTAGTTCGCGCTCCGGGAAGGGCTTCTCAGTTGGGCGGCGTGACGTCGGCCTTCAGCCATTTCAGCGAAAGCTTTTTGATGGTGCCGTCGGCAATGGCTTCATCGATCGCCTTGTTGAACATCGCCTTGAGCACGGTATCCTGCTTGCGCAGCCCTGCCCCAGTGCCCCGTCCGAAAACCCCGCCGAGAAAGCCGGGACCAGCGACCGTGTAGCCTGAGAATTCCGGCTTGGCCAAGGTTGCCGCCAAAGCGGTCTGCTGTGCAAACAGGGCATCCACACGGCCGGCCGCGAGATCGAGGTCGTGCTGTTCCGTGGTTTTGTACTCGCGGATTTCGACGGCGCCGTCGAAATACTTTTTCAGGAACTCCAAGTTCGCCGTCGCAGCCTGGACGCCGACGATCTTGCCGGCGATCAGCGGCTTGATCTTGTCGATTGCCGCCTTGGCAGGGGCCTCGTCTTCCAGTTTTATCTTCTCGGTCGAACCGGCCAACGCACCGAGCGCGCTGTCCTTCGCCACGGCGAACCCGGAAGGATCGATGGCGTAGGGTTGAGTGAAGTCTATGACTTCAAGTCGTTTGTCGGTGATAAACATGCTCGCCATGATGACGTCGAACTTGCCAACTGTCAGCGCCGGGATGAGCCCATCCCAGTCCTGCGTAATGATGGTGCATTCAATTTTCATACGCTCACAGAGATTGCGCGCGAGCTCGACCTCCATGCCGGCAGGCTTTCCATCAGCGGTGGTAAAGTTCCAGGGCGCATAGGCGCCCTCCGTCGCTATGGTGATCTTCTTTGGCGCATCCTCGGCCGAAGCCGACAAAGCGGCAGCTAAGCTCAATCCGGCCGCAAGACATGCAATGGGTAATAGTTTCATGGTTCTGTTCCCCTTTTTTTCGGCCCTGCGAGGGCACTTTGTAGAAATCGAATATCCCTCTTGCCCGACTACCTCAACGTCGGCTCGGGCTCGCGAACTCGGCCAGCAGCGGCGCCGTGTCGAGAATGTGTCTGCGCATCACGGCTTCGGCAGCTTCGGCATCGCCGCCGCGTAGCGAATCGATCACTGCCGAATGCTCCTCCGCGGCGCTGAGCGGTTTTTCGACATAGTCGAACCAGATGCGCAGATAGGGTTCGATGGTCACATGCAGTGATGCGATTTGCCGAACAAGTTTCGGGCGGCCGCTTAGATTGCAAATGTAGCCGTGAAATTCCTGGTGGCGTGTTACCCAATCGGCGCCGCCGGCAGCGCCACTGCGCTCCATCCGGGCCAACAAGCGCTCAAGTTCGGCAATGGTTTCGGTGTTCATCCGAGGCATTGCCAGGCGAACGGCAAGCCCTTCCAGTACCGAGCGAATCTCGAATGTCTCGTAGATCTCGTCCAGCGTCAGACCAGCGACGATACAGCCACGATTTGGGCGGATCACAACCAGCCCTTCGAGTGCCAGCCGCTGGAAGGCCTCCCGAACGGGCATCCGGCTCATACCGATCTCGGCCGCGATCTCTTCCGGGATGAGCCTATCGCCTGCACGGTAACGCCCGAGACGTATGGCAGATTGCAGATGTAGAAAAGCCTCCTGCTCCGCAGTTGCCGGCGTCTGGGCGTAGGGAACTGCTGAATGGCTCATCTAGTGACCAACGCGTTTGCATCTTTGTATCCACAAATACAGGAGAATTTTCTCGCGCAGTCAAGGCAAATCGGCGCCCTTAGAGCCGAGATCGGTGGCAGGAGCGCTTGGCGATCTCCCGGCCCAGTTCTTGACCCTGTCCTTGCCCTTGAAGCGTATCATCAATCCCGTAGCGCGCGCTCGCGTCTGCTCGCCGGCCTTGGGGATGCGGCCGTGAACATCGATCGGGGTGTCGGGACAGTGCCGCTACGTCAGTTCGAAGTAGATCGAGAAGCACGCCTGCATCTCGACAGGGTTGTGCGGCTTTAGGACCCTCCTGCGGCTGGGTACCCTCAGAGCCGCGACGGTGATGGCCAATGGATGTGCTTGAACAAGAAATTGCCGATCTCCTGCATTGCCGACATATGCTGGTAATCCGCTAAAACCAAAGAAGGAGGCGATCTAACCCGATCGCGCCAACCAAGGCCAACACATAGGCGATAGAAATTCCTATAATCGCTGGGAGAACGAAAATGGCCGACGCCATGGTTGGGGAACCCGGGTGGGTAGGCGCCGGCCACAAGCGGAACAGGCCCGCCGCGCCACACACATCGCTGATTTGTCATGAGGTGGTTATGGTGCCACCCCTGAGGCCGTTGCTGCGTCAAAGCTGCCTTTGCCAAAGGCCGCTATTTTAACAGCCACATCCGCAGTCGTTATGCATTCCGGCTCGCACCAGGGAGGGTGGCAGGCTCGCGCCGGTGACCGGATCGCTGCGGTATCAGGACGGACTTCTGATCGATGGTGGGTGAGGAAGAGCCGTCGGAACAGCTTGCCGAGTACGCGTACCGGAAGCAGGAAGGCCGACCAAGAAGATATCCAGCGGCTTCCGTCCGGAGCGATGCCGCCGCCCGGCACGACTGGAAGGGCTCATCGCGGCAAAGCATGCTGCCTACAGCCGCCTATGAGTTCGACTTCCGGATCATGATCGCCGACGCCGACGAGTGTCTTCCCTCGATCTCAGCGGCGGTCCCGCCTTCCCCTTGAGCGCGGTCGGCCTAAATCTTTGGATAGTGGCAGGCCACTTGCCTGTTGCCGGTTATGGCCCGCAGGAGCGGTCGCTCAGCGCGGCAGCGATCTTGAACGATCGAGCAGTGCGGGGAGAACTTGCAGCCTTTCGGCGTATGATGCGAACTTGGCATGTCAGTCATTAAGATGGTGCGCGGCCGCGGCTTGGCGCGCGTTTGCTGTACGGATGAAACCAGCGCTTTAGCATAGGGATGTGCTGGTCTCTCGAACAGATCCTCGGTGTTCCCGATCTCGACCAGAGAGCCGAGATACATAATCGCCATGCGATCCGCGATCTGGCGGATCACGGCAAGATCATGGGCTATGAAGATAAGTGACAGATTCAATTGGTCGCGTAGGTCTAGGAATAGATTGACCATTTGCGCCTGCAACGAGACGTCCAGTGCGGAGACCGGCTCGTCGGCGATGATGAGCGCCGGCTCCACTGCGAGTGCCCGGGCAATGCCGATGCGCTGTCTCTGCCCGCCAGAAAATTCGTGCGGATAGCGTTCGAGCGCTTCAACGGGCAGGCCGACCAGTTGCATCAGCTCCTTAAGCCTTGCACCGAGGTCAGCCGGCCTGCGCAGCTTATGGAAAAGGATCGGTTCGGCAATAATATCGCCGATCCGCCGCCTAGGGTTTAGTGAAGAGGAGGGATCCTGAAAGGTCATCTGCACCCGGCGCCGGAACAAAGCCAGCCGTCGTTCCGGCGCATGGCTGATATCTACACCCTCGAACTCCACAGCACCGCCACTGATTTCGTACAGCCGTGCAATACAGCGGCCAAGCGTCGTCTTTCCGCATCCCGACTCACCTACTAGCCCAACTGCCTCCCCCTCAGCCACTTCGAACGTCACGCCGTCCACAGCGACCACTATACCACCTCTCGACCCGGGCAGCGCACGAGGTATACGGTAGATCTTAGTAAGGGCTTTCACCGCGATTATAGGTTTTAATGCCGAACGCGCGGCGTCAGTCCTGGGAGCAGGCGCCTCAGCCCCCAATACCCGGTCTCGGTGAGCCGGCCGATCGACCGGTTCTAGATGGCAAAGCGAGAAATGATCGTTTTCGACGGTATACTGCGGCGCGGTATCACAGATCCCCATTCGAAACCGGCAGCGGGGTGCGAAGCTGCAGCCATTGCCAATCTCATCAGAGCTCGGCGGCGCGCCGGGTATGCTAGAAAGCCTGGACTGTCGTTTCCCGCTCAAGGGAGGAATGGAAGCTAACATGCCCCAAGTATAGGGATGATTGGGACGACTGAAGATCGGTCCCGTTGGCGCGTGCTCGACGATTCGTCCTGCATACATCACAGCGACCTTGTCAGCTATATCGGCTGCCACACTCATGCTGTGGCTGACGAGGATGATCGAGGATCCAAGATGCGTCCTGAGCCGATCAAGCAGGCTCAACACTTGCACTTGCGCTGTCCTATCAAGAGCAGAGGTAAGCTCGTCGGCGATTAACAGCACCGGATTGGAGGAGATCGACATAGCGATTATGGCCCGCTGCCGCATACCACCGGAGAGCTCGTGCGGATAGCGGCCGGCGATTTCAGATGGCTTGGCGAACCCGACTTCACCGAGCAACTCAACTGCCCGCCGGCGTGCCGACGATAGAGGAATTTTTTCATGCGCTCGGATCTGCTCGGCGATCTGCCAGCCCACCGTATAAACGGGCGTCATCGCTGTCATTGGGTCCTGAGGGATCAGTGCGATTCCGGGGCCCCGCAAACGGCGCAATTTGCGATCGGACAGTTTAAGAATATCCTGGTCCTGGAATTCGACCGTGCCAGTGACCGCGCCGTTACTACGGTCGATGAGCCCGAGAAGGCTCAGCACAGTAGCAGTTTTGCCCGATCCGCTTTCACCGACAATGGCCAGAATCTCCTTGCGGCTAAGTTGAAAGGATACATCGCGCACAGCCCTGACCAGGCCACTGTCAGTCTCAAAGGAGACACTGAGCCCACTGACATTCAGCAGAGACCGTTCCCTCGGGGTTGCGGACGCGCTGCCGGGGTTCATGGTGCGCGCACCTGAGTCATCGCGTGCGCACCCTTGGGTCCATGAGGACATAGGCGACATCCACAGCGGCGTTGACGATTACGACCCAAAAGGACGAATACATCACGATACCCAAGACAACGGGCAGATCTAGGGTCTGCATCGAACGGTAAGTTAGCCGCCCGACCCCGTTCAACCCGAATACTACTTCCGTGAGAAGTGCCGAGCCCCCCACCAGCACCCCGAAATCGAGACCGAACATAGTGACGAACGAGATGAGCGAGGTTCGAAACGCGTGCTTCAGCATAATCCGCGATCGGCTTAGGCCCTTGGCTCGCGCAGTGCGGATGAAATCTTCTCCGTAGGCTTCGACAATGTTTGTCCGCAGGACCCGCCCATAAAGACCGATGTAGAGGATCGCCAGCGAAAGCCATGGAATTATAAGCACTCGGAACCATCCCCAGGGGTCCCGAGTAAAGGGGATATAACCGAGGGGAGGCACCCAGCTGAAAAGCCAGGTATCGTGGAACCGGCTTTGCGAGAGTAGGTTCATCACTTCGCCGACCCAGAACACCGGCATCGAGACGCCGACAAGCGCAACCGCCATCAAGGCTTTGTCCAACAAGCTCCCGGGCCTGACGGCAGCTGTTACGCCCAGGACTACCGAGCCAGCCACCCAGAGCAGGGCGGCCCCGATTACCAGCGACAACGTTACCGGGGCAGCGGCTACAATTTCCGGCACCACAAGTTGGCCGCGCGTCGTGAACGAGGACAGATCGCGCGTGATGAACAGCCGATTCATCATTGCGACGTACTGGGCAGGCAAGGGCCGGTCGACTTCAGCAGTTCGCGTGAAGCCGCATTCTTTGTCGAGTTGTCCATCTCCCTGCGAAGTGCGGTGGTCCCGGCCATGGACCGCTGCCGAGATAGGAAGGGGGCCTGAAGGGCCGCCAGAGCGATATCCGTATGCGTTGCAACCATCGCAGCCACCCTCAAAAGCAATGGTAAACCCCACATTAATACGCTCGCCGAAAACCTTACAGGGGTGCCGGGCCGATGCTATCTTCTCTCTTGTTCTGTCATCGCAATGAAGGACGACATGCTCGAGCACCCGTAGGACACCTATTGCATGGAAAAAGCTGTAGGCCTTTACAGGTGCCCGGGAAATCCGCCGTTTGTCTGCCTTGTGGAGCGGGACAAAGCAAGTTACCTGGCTCAGGCCGCCTACCGTGAAGCTGGGCACAAGCCCGACATCGAAGCATTGCCGTGGGAAGCTGACTACAGGGCTGCCAAACAAAGGAAGACCTGTTCTATCGTTGTCTCTCGCCCTTAGCACCGCGACATGATCAGTTTGCCAAGTGGTCGTTACGGCGGACGACCGCGTTGAGGATCGCTTCGTAGGCGCTGCTGTCGAGGCCGAGCACGTGCGCCTGGTCGAAAGCCATATGGCGCCGCTGCGGCAAAAAAGGCCGCATGTTGACAAAGTTTAACTTCGCTGCGGACCACAAGTGCGGTCCTTTAAATTAGCGGAAGCGAATATTTGCTTACCTCCTTCCTTTCTATGTCGGCGCTCTGGTCGCCCTCCTGGCTGCTGCCGGCCGCTTGCCCTTGCCTGCGGTTCGGTGGTCGTTGAAGCGCTCCGGCATCGCATTCGAGACCCAAGACTGGTGCGCATGGATCATGACATTCAATTCCGCTCTCTACAGGAACAAGTGCCTTTCCTGGAGATTGGGATTCGACGTCGCAACGGCGCCGAACCCATAGGAGACTCACATGAAACGTAAGATTTTGACAGCTACAGCGATCTCTCTCTGTCTCGCCACCGCGGCCTTGGCGCAGTCGTCGGGAACATCCAGCGGCACGAACGGAACGTCCGGCTCATCGGCCGGGTCGGGTATGAGCTCTACGTCCGGCTCCGGCCAAAGCGGTATCCCGAGCGGCTGGGACAGCAAGCTCTCCGGCTCATTCTTCAGCGACGCCAATTCGGGAAGACTTCTGTCGCAGGATGAGATCCGCAAGAACTGGTCGTCCCTGAGCTCTGAACAGCAGGCACAGGTTCGCTCCGACTGCTCGAGGATGACGGCCAGTAACGGCACTGGCTCTGGCACAATGACCGGCACGTCAGGTAGCTCGGCTTCGACCGGCAGTGATACAACGGCGAGTATCGGCACCGGCTCTGGCACAGCCACCGGCACTTCAGGCAGCTCTGGTTCGACCGGCAGTAACACCACGGCCAGCAACAGCACTGGTTCGGGTACAACCACCGGCACGTCGGGATCCTCGAATACAGCTGGCGATACGACCGCCAGCACCAGCACGGGTTCGGGCGCGAACTCGGCTGCTCAAATGGCTTCGATGCGGCAACTCTGCACTCAGGTTCAAGGGATGTGAGTGAATGCGGGGGTCCGGGCCGGCTTGGCCGGAATAGATGAGGCCTTGAAGGCCCGGACATCGCTTTCGTTTGGTAACCATTTCGGCGCCGAAGTCGGCCGGCGATCGGGGTCAGAACTTCGCCTTGTTCCTGCCGTTGATGCTGGCAGTGCATCGAGGTTGGGCACGCTATTGGGGGCCTGGGCTCTACCTGCGCGATTGCTGCAGGGAACGCTTGCCCTCCGTGCCAGCTCGAAGATTGGCGTTCGGCGTCATCGTCGCGCCACCTGAGAGTTCCACCCGTTGGTCGAGAGCATGGCGTTTCGGTCCCAGCCTCCCTCGTCCTGCTCCTCGGATCAGCGTGCGCCTCGGGTCGATGTCGTCGAGTTGAGGTGCACGGCTCCGAGACGCTCCGAGCACCGCCATCCGTCGCCACGATAACGAAGCGCAAATCGGTCGAAGGGAATTGCGCCCTAAACAACGTGCTTTGTACGTTTCCGGCACTTGCATTTTTCGGAAACTGACCCACAGAATAGCTGATTGAGGTTCTATCTCTCTGGGAGGGCGGGATGGACATTCAAGCACCTGTTCGGCCTGCACAGCGAACGGCCAAGGAGTTGGTTCGCGAGGTCCTGTTGGGTTCTCAACCGGGCAATATAATTTCCGTGAAGGCGACCATTGCAGCGGTGCGCGAGCGCGGCCATGATCTTCGTGAGACTGACTGCCAGTTGGTCGAAATGATCGTCAATTCAGCCTCCGTTTGGGGACTGTTCATCGCCTTTGACGTTCGAGAGGCTTGATGCCCCACCGTTGGTTCAACCCTCCGGTTTATGTGAAGACTGAGCGCCCGGGGCTTCGCCTTGGTGTCAACCGAGTTGATGCCGCCGCCGAGGAGCTACTAAAGTGGTCCAATCGTGGCCCCAAGTGGCGGCTGGCGGCCGAGGCTTGCCTATCTGCGATGGATGGCAAAATTCCCGGTAACGACTTCCGGCTGCTGTTCGAGGCCGCGGCTGATGAAGAGGAGATGCTGCTGCCGGATTGACACCGCTGGACGGGACCATTCGGGTCTGTTCGGGTCTGGTCGGCGAATTCACCAGCGCAACGGGCATCTATGCCGTCCGGCTACCGAGCGACGCCCCAGATGGACAGTTGTTCGCCGGTGGGCGTACCATAGGGCCGGGGGGTGACCGATGGAGGTCACATGGTTGATGAAGAGCATCGCCGCGAACGGAGGCAGCGGGTGCTGAAAGGCGCCTCAATCATCAGCGGAATTACAAACTCCGAGATCAGTTGCACCATTCGGAACCAAAACAGTGGCGGAGCCGAGCTCAAAGTCCCGGTGGAATCGCGTGTCCCTGAGCGGTTCGTGCTTTACGTGCCGACCGACGGCGTTGCCTACCAAGCAGTCCTGCGGTGGCGCAGGAACGACCGAATTGGGGTTCAATTTATAGGAACGTTGCCAAAGCCGCGTCTCCACTATGGCTAAGCAGCTCCGGTGCATAGGCTTTGCGAAATTTGGACACTATCCGGCGCTCCGCACGTGTTTCGGGGCAGTCGTCCTTTCGAGGTTTCCCCCGGCGAACCTTCGCTTCAGGTCGACACGGTGAGAAGGCTGACGAGATCGCGGGAATATTCCTCGTCCAGATATTCAGCCGGAGCGCCCGCACCGTTCAGGTTTCGTCGGGTTCCTTCCTGAGGCCGTATCTTTGAGAAGTGATTCCGTTACTACGTCATTCTGCGGTTCAGTTCTCAAGCAGCGATCGACATCGTGTGGGAGTGCATGTTCTAGAGCAGATTCGGTTTCAAGTATCGCGAGGGGTTGGGTCAGCGGCTGGTGAGCGACCCAGCAGGCTCAGAAACCGGCACCCGTTTACGCAGCCCTTTGGTGCAGATAGGTAGAGTCAAAATCTGCGGCGCGAACGAGGCCTGCCCAGTCGCTCGCCTGAAAACGCGGCCCGACGGTGGATATCAGACCATCGCGTCTAAGGTCCTGGAGCACTCGGTTCACGTGCACGGTGGAGAGGCCAACTGCGTCGCCAAGTGCAGCCTGCGTTATGGGGAGATAGGCCACATGATCTTCAATGCGACCTACCGAGCGAAGGCGGACAATGAGTTCGCAAAAAATGTGAGCGATACGAGAGTAGGCGTCGCGCCTTCCGACGTTGGTGACCCACTCTCGATAGATCGCCGCATCGATCACAGTGGAGCGCCAAAACACTCTCGTTATCGAAGGGTGCTGGTCGCATATAGTGCGAAGAGCGTCGTGCCGCATAAAGCCCACCCGAGCGGGCATGAGAGGGGTGAAAGTGCAATCCATGACCGACAAATGCAAACCATGCAGGTCGGGAATGTCGCCCGGAACAAAAAAGGAGGAGATCTGACGCTTGCCCTCCCCGGTTAGTGTGGTCGACCCTATCAAGCCGTCAAGAACGACGAAGGAAAGGCTCGGCTTGTCGCCCTCGCGCAGAATGTCTTCGTTGGCCTGATATTCCTTCTCCTGAATCGAGATGTTCCCCAGAATGCCAATATCTGATTGTGCGAGTTCCGAGATGGTCTGGAGCTTGCGGATCAAGATGTTTGAAGAAGGAGCCTGTGCCATCAAGAACCCGTTCGGGTAGCCCACCAATTTGCTGTGGGCGCTAATGTTCTCGATGACGGTAGGGCTGGCGACGTTAGATCGTGCTTGATGCCTTTGGACCAATTCGCTCCCAGCAGCGCTATCAACTCCAAGGCTTGCGCCTCCGTTATGTCAGTCTCGTCGATAAGCCTTTGGACAAGGCGACGCTCGGGCTCAGACATCATGCTGCCTAGGATCCTTCCCAACCGCTCAGAGACCTTCCTAACTTCAACATTTGATATAAGTTCCCGTCTAAGTGGCTGTTTTTGCGAGAGGCCATCCCCTTCGAAGCCGCGCCCTCGGGATCACAGCCTTCTATCCCCGGATTAACAATGTTATTGCGCAAGGAACATTCGAGGCCTGGCTGTTGAATTACTGAGCAATTACTCACGGGGGGCAGGGCTTTCAATGCCGTCGGGTTCCGTCCTGATAGTAGAGATGAGAGCATGATCCTCTTAGACATCGAGAACTCCCTCCGCGAGGCCGGGTTCGAGGTGATCGCCGTCTTAAAGGGCCTTGAAGCCATTGCGACTTTTGATCGTGAGCCTGAGCGAGTTGCGGCTCTGCTGACCAGATATCAGACTTGGAGACGGCCCTACCGGGTGGGATGTGGCCGGCACCTCCGAGCCGCCAATCCTACCATGCCAGTGATATACATGAGTGGCGATTGATATACATGAGTGGCGATGGCGCGGACGACTGGCCGTCGCTTGGCGTACCCAACAGCCTGATGATCACCAAGCCGTTTGTTATGCCGCAGATCATTACCGGGCTGGCAACTCTCCTCAATCAAAAGGGAGTGGACCAACTCCCAGCCTCAGAATAGCTGCGGCTGGTAGCTAGCTGTTTGATCCCGAGCTCGAAGGAGAGGTGCTCAATGTCAGGCCCCGGTGAAGGGACCTTTCGCGACGGCGAGGGCCTGATTTGCGGCGCCCAACGAACTCTAACGCACTATCTCCGGCTGCTCGGCAAATACGAGCTCCGCGCGACGCCCTCATAGGAAGCCAGCCTGCCGACACTGCGATGCATCGCCAAGGCCTCCCGAAATGTGCGGCACATTCGGACGGCAAGCCAAAGATCGCCTTCGTCTACGTGGCCTTCTCGAAAGTGACGGATCACCGCCGGAGCAATGTGCTCTGCTTCTTCGCTCGCATGGTCGAAATTTCGCTCGGCACAAAGCCGCTCGAAGACCCGTTTGCAGGTCTGCAAATCAGCGGGGGAAAGGTATGGGTGATCAAGTCGGTTCAACATCGAGCGCCTCCCAAAACGCAGCGTGCAAGAACGTTCCCTCAGAAACGATTTAGAGATCGCAAGCGGCGGGAGTCAATGAATGGTTAAGGACGTACATTTCGGGTTTTCTCTCAGTTGAAATGTAGAAAATCGAGGTGTGGCCTTGCTGGCGCCTTCAAAGCCCCGGAACACTCGAACGGTCCTAGCTTGATGTATGGGCGCTCGGAGAGGAGGTAACTCTCCTAAGGCGAAAGAAGCACTAATGCCGGAGGGGGACGATCTACGTGTCGAGGCGGTGGCGAATGAAGTCGGCTACGAGGATGCGAGTTTTTTCGGGCGTCTCTTCCGCCGCAAAACTGGGCTGACGCCGGCGCAATATCGCATTGGTTTCAGTGCTCTCCGGCGAGCGCTGAGCCGCAATTGAATCTCAACTGTCGCCGCGCGATGCCCATGTTCCGCTCTGCGCCGCTTTTCGGTCACTCGTGGCAGCTTGACCGCTACAAGAGCGGACATTTCTCGCGACGACTTGGAGGGTCGTCACTGCTGCATAGAAGACGCGTGCAAGGTACTGTCAATCACGCACTTGGCATGTAACATTGTCTGCTAATAAGCGAGGGGCAGTTCGGCAAGGGTGCCGCTCAAACTCTGAGCGGAATGTCGTTGGGGGAGAACGCCGACATGCAGTGTTCAGTCGAAACCGACCTCGCTGGTCGGCTCGAATCTGCGAACCGGTACATTGCCGAGTTGGAAATCGCCAAAGCATCTGCGGCAACCGAACTCAGCCGACTTTCCGTCGACAACAAGCGTCTGCTCGACCTCACCGAGGACCGGGCAAAAGAACTCGCGATCCTCAACAGCGTCGGCGAAGCAATGGCGAAGACGTTGAATGTCAAGACAGTGACCCGTATCGTCGGCGATAAGGTGCGCGAAATATTCGGTGCAGATGTTACGGAAATACTGTTGCGCGACGAGTCGTCTAACCTGATCACAGTACCGTACGCCTTTTCCAAGGACTATCAAGAGCCTGCACCATTTGCCATGGGCGAAGGGTTGACCTCCAGAGTCATATTGTCTGGCAAACCGCTCCTTATCGGCTCAGGCGATCGGGCGGATGAGTTGGGCGCTCTTACCCCTACAGAGGAGGACGAGACCGAGTCCTACCTAGGTGTGCCGATCATCGCCGGAGACAGAATTCTGGGCGTTGTCAGCGTGCAGAGCTATCAGCAGAACGCATTTA
Source organism: Mesorhizobium sp. P160187 (assembly GCF_057766425.1). NCBI lineage: Bacteria > Pseudomonadati > Pseudomonadota > Alphaproteobacteria > Hyphomicrobiales > Phyllobacteriaceae > Mesorhizobium > Mesorhizobium sp. P160187. Next base: position 2,026,961 of record NZ_JBYMDX010000003.1, on the reverse strand, counting down.
ATGAAGATCATGTGCGTCTGTTGCAGGGGCTGTCATCCGGCATGGGCGTTGCCATCGCTAACGCACACCTGTTTGACGAGACCCAGCGCCTGCTGAAAATGATGGAGGCCCGCAACGCTGAACTGGCCTTCGTGAATGGCGTTCAGGAAGTGCTCGTCTCCGATGTGCAAATGCAGGCAATATATGACCAGATTGGCGACAAGATCCATGAGATTTTCGATGCCCAGGTAGTGGATATCGGACTTTTCAACCCGGACGACAACCTTCTGCATTTCCCGTATGCGATCGAGCGAAGCGTTCGCTTCCCCGATGAACCGATCCCGCTCGTTGGTTTTCGGAAGCATGTCATGGAGACGGGGCAACCATTGCTGATCAATGAGGGTCTCGTCACCGCGACCGAGAAATACGGCAACCCGCACGTGCTGCAGGGTGAGGCGGCGAAGTCGATCCTGTTCGTACCGATGATCATCGAAGGACGGGCGAAGGGCGTCATCTCGCTGCAAAACCTTGATCGCGAGCACGCCTTCAATGAATCCGACGTGAACCTGCTCACCACGATCGGCAATGCGACGTCAATTGCAGTTGAAAAGGCGAGGCTCTTCACCGAGACGCGGCGCCTGCTGCAAGTAACAGAGGACCGCGCAGCAGAATTGGCCATTCTCAATAACGTCGGCGAGGCCATGACGCAGTCACTGGATCTGGACACGGTTATTCGCCTCGTCGGCGACAAGGTGCGGGAGGCCTTCGGGACCGAGGTTAGTGAAATTTTGCTGCATGACAGCCAGTCCGGCCTAATCCATGTGCCTTATGCATACTTCAGGCAATATAGAGTTATTGACCCATTCCCGTTCGGCGTGGGTGTAGCGTCGAAAATCATAGATACAGGGCAACCGTTAATCTTCACGACTCTCGAGAGAGGAAAAGAACTTGGCGCGTTCTTTCCAGAGGAAAAGGACAGGACCGCATCTTACATTGGTGTGCCCATCAAGTCTGGTGAAAGAACGCTGGGGGTTATCAGTGTACAAAGCTACCAGGAGAATGCCTTTGATGAAAATGACGTACGCCTTCTGCAGACGGTCGCCTCCAACATGGGGGTCGCCATCGCTAACGCCCGCCTATTTAACGAAACACAGCGTCTGCTAAGAGTGACCGAGGCCCGGGCTGCTGAACTTGCCGCCATTGGAACGGTCAGTCAGGCGCTCATAGCGGAATCGGAACTTGACAGCACGATCCAGTTAATCGGCAATCAGATGCAAGAAATCTTTGATGCCGATATCGTCTACGTCGCTCTGCTCGACCCGGAAACCAAGCTAATCCATTTCCCTTATCAGTTTGGCGAAACCTCCACCACGATCACACTCGGTGAAGGTCTGACAAGCAAGATCATTGAGACTGGCGAGCCGCTGCTCATCAACCAGGATGTGAACGAGCGCAGCGCCCAGATCGGGGCTACCCCCGTCGGCAAGGATGCGCTGTCCTATCTCGGCGTTCCGATCAAGACAGCCAAAGGCACTGTGGGGGTGATTAGTGTGCAGAGCACTACGCAGGAGGGCATATTCACTGATGAGTCGCTGCGCTTGCTTTCTACCATCGCCGCCAACGCCGGTGCCGCCCTGCACAACGCGCAGCTCTTCACTGAGCTCAAACAGCTGTCCCTGGCGCTGCAGCAGGCAAAGGAGGCGGCCGAAGCTGCAAATGAGGCGAAGAGTTCTTTTCTGGCGACGATGAGCCACGAAATTCGCACGCCAATGAATGGCGTGATCGGAATGAGCAACTTGTTGCTTGGTACAAACCTGGATGCTGAACAACGCGAGATTAGCGAGACGATCTGCAATAGCGGCGAAGCACTGCTAACGATTATCAACGACATACTCGATTTCTCCAAGGTTGAGGCCGGCAAGCTAGAGCTCGATCCAAGTCCCTTCGAACTCCGGGAATGCCTTGAGAGCGCAATTGACCTGATAGCCTCCAAGGCCGCAGAGAAGGGGCTCGACCTGGCTTACGTGGTGGAGCCCGGTACTCCCGACGGAATTGTCGCAGACAGCACCAGACTGCGGCAGATTTTGCTCAATTTCCTCAACAACGCAGTGAAATTCACCGAACGAGGTGAAATTGTACTATCGGTCACGAAAGTTCCGCCTGCAGCTGAGGGCGCGGGGACAGCCCACCGCGGAAGCGAAGAGGGCTTGTCCACCCTGAAGTTTGCAGTACGCGATACCGGCATCGGTATTCCAGAGGACCGATTGGATCGATTGTTCAAATCTTTCAGCCAGGTCGATGCCTCGACGACGCGGCGCTACGGCGGAACTGGACTAGGGTTGGCGATCAGCAAACGCCTGGCAGAACTGATGGGCGGGGAGGTATGGGTGGAAAGTGTAGAAGGGTCGGGCACGACATTCTTCTTTACCATCCGCACTTCCGCCGCGCCCGCTCCCAGGCAGGCGCAAATGTCTGTGGCCAAAGTTGAACTCGCAGGCAAGCGGTTGCTGATCGTTGACGACAACGCAACCAACCGGCGCATCCTGTCTCTGCAAGCCCAATCCTGGGCCATGGTTCCACACACAACCGAATCGCCCCTTGACGCATTGCGCAGGATTTCCAGTGGCGAAAATTATGACGCCGTCGTGCTCGACATGAACATGCCAGAGATGGACGGCATAGAACTGGCCAAACGATTGCGTCGGCTTGGTCAAAGGGGTGACCTTCCACTGATATTGCTGAGTTCCCTTGTCCCTCTTGATGAGAAAAACAAGGCGGCTATCGAGAGCGTCAAATTTGCGGCGATGCTTCCTAAGCCGATCAAGCCCTCGCCGCTCCTCAATGCTTTCATGTCGGTCTTTGCCGAGGCTCCATCGCGTTCGGCCAAGCCTGACCAGCCCAAGGGGCCGTCCCTAGATACTGAGATGGCCGCGAAATTGCCGTTACGGATCCTGCTGGTTGATGACAACATCACCAATCGGAAGATTGGCTCCAAGGTGCTCGAACGGCTTGGCTACAAGGCAGACCTGGCGGTCGATGGAGAGACGGCTATTTCGTCATTCGCCGAGGGACAACACGATGTCATCCTGATGGACATTGAGATGCCGGACATGGACGGGCTTGAAGCCACAAGGTTGATCCGCGCATCAGGCTCGGGGGATTCGCTTCAGCCCTTCATCGTGGCACTTACCGCCAATGCGATGGCCGGAGACCGAGAGCGGTACCTGGAAGCCGGGATGGATGACTATCTGAGCAAGCCGCTGCGCGTGGAGGAGTTGGTCGCCTCTCTGAAACGCGCTCCCAAGCACAACTGACGACAAAAGGTCTGGTCATGGCTGTGGCACAGGAAGCTCTCGACAAGCTCCTTGATCTCATAGGTGGGGATCAAGAATCTCTGGCGGAGCTCATTGAGAGTTTTCTGGATGAATCCCCGTTGCTCGTCGAGCAGATGCGCCAGGCTGCGGAGTCCGGCGACCGTTCAGGCCTTGGCCGCGCAGCCCATACGCTGAAATCGAGCGCGCGGGACTTCGGCGCCAACCAACTTTCCGCGCTTTGCGAGGCGATGGAAAAATCCTGCCGCGACGGTCTGCCCAGCGAGGCCGCGACGGAGGTGAAACTCATTGCGGGGGAGTGTGATACGGCGAAGCAAGATCTCAGCTTGCGCCTTGCCGATCTGAAACGAGGGGGACAATTGAATGAGCGTAGTATCGGAGACTCAACCATCTGAGGCTCGCGCAGCTGAGGCTCGCCCACCAGAGGGTGCGCGCGTCCTGATAGTCGATGATTCAGGCACAGTGCGCCTGAAACTCAGCAAAGCGATCCAAACTCTGGGCCATAAAACAACAGCTGTCGCAAGCGGCAAACTGGCGCTCGAACAGGTTGCCCAGAATTCCTTTGACCTCGTACTCCTTGATATAGTCATGCCGGAAATGGATGGTTTCGAGGTGCTCAAGGCGCTCAAGTCTTCGCGAGCCACTCGCGATCTGCCAGTGATCGTCATTTCGGCGCTCGATGAAGAAATGAGCAGCGTGATAAGCGCCATTGAGCTTGGCGCGGAAGACTTTCTGCCAAAGGACTTTGAACTCGCTCTACTCAAGGCACGTGTTGCAACCTGCATCGAGAAAAAAAGGCTCCGCGACGTTGAGACGGAATACCTGCGGCAGGTGGCCAAGCTGACCAGGGCGGCCGCCAGCTTGGAGACCGGACGATTCAATCCTTCAAAGCTTGGCATCCGCGATGTGGCAAGCCGCAGGGATGGTCTCGGCAAGCTTGCCACCGTGTTCGCGACAATGGCCCAGAAGGTCTATGAGCGAGAGCGAAAGATGCGACAGAATATTCGCACGTTTCGTGGCGCTCTGCTGCTGCTGGCATGTGGTGGGTTGTGGGGCATTGTCGTGCCACTTTCAAAGATGGCTTCGCTCGTTGAGGCCCATCCGGTCGGATTGGCAATCCTAATTGACACTATCGGAGCTGTCTTCTGCATCGGGATTTGTCTGAAGCGACGGACAATGCCGAGCCTCAAGGATCTCACGTGGGCGGATTACAAGTTCATCCTTGGTTTTGCATTCATTAGTTCGGTGATCAACCAGGTCCTCGTCTATTGGGTGGCAAGCAAGCTCCCAGCTTCTATCGTCTCCATTGTCATCGTGCTCGAGGGATTTGCTGTCTTCTTATTCGCCGCTCTGATGCGGACCGAAGCCCCAAATGTGAAGCGCTTTTTAGGACTTGGATTGGGTCTCGCCGGCATCTTCATCATCCTCCTCTACGGAGAGCCCGGACAAATGGCCACCGGTTGGGTGTGGCTTGTCATTGCTCTTGTGATTCCCGTCACTTACGCGGTCGAGGATATCTATCTATCAGAGTCTAAGCCTGCCAACATCAATAACGTTGCCCTGTTCGGCATCACGCTCGTTGTCTCGGTTTTTATGCTGATCCCACTTGCCGCTTTTTATCAGGACTTCATGCCATTTGATCTAGTGGCCGGTCGGCTTGGCGTCATCGTCTTGCTGATGGCTGCCGCTGGCAATTTGGCGATGCTGCTTTTCATTCAGTTGATCTCCAGCACCGGTGCTGTTTTCGCAAGCCAGAACGCCTATGCTGGAACAGCAGCCGGCATAGGCTGGAGTATGCTGTTACTTGGAGAGGCAATACCAGTTGTCACATGGGCCTCGCTGGCACTGGTCATCATCGGTCTTCTGATGGTCGAGCCCAAGCAGGAGGCTGAGGAAGAACCCCCGTTGCTTGATGACTCACTGGAGGAATTTGTGCCGCGGCTTGATCTGCTGCCTTTACCTTCGAAATGAAGGATCGGAGCCGCAACGGTATTAACTCGATCACCGCACATCGTCCGCTTGACACTCCAAATAGTCGTTCTGGGCAAGATTACTTGACCGGCTCCAGGAATGTGCCTGAGTGCCTCGAGTGGCAAAGAGGGGTCGGAAATTCACACGGTTGGCTTTGCGATCGAACGTCGGCTAACCTTGAGGGATGCCCGAAACCCGCCATTCCGCTCCCGGCCTCAAATCGGCCGTTCGGAAATCGGGCTTCGGCCGATCGACCCGACAAAAATACGGCTGCCGCAACGGCGGCGAACTAAGCACGCTCGGCGATCAATCAGCGCCAAAGTCGTGCCTTATCTTCTCGTCATTGGCACTGGAAGCTCGCAGGTTTGGGTGCCGATAGAGTGGCGCAGCAGGCCATTTCGATCCAAGCTTACACAGAGCAGCTCCGACCCGGCGCTCTCACTGGCGCTGTTTATCAAAAGCCCAGCGATCACCTGGTTTACTGGGGAGGGAGATCAACAATCTGGCACGGGTCAAGCACGATAGACATCACTCCATTCGGGAGATCGACGTTATATTCTGCCAACTCACCTGAGATGACGATTCCAGGTCGAATAGCCGATACCAGCCGCAGACGCGCCATGCTTTCTGCGTCATCGATGGACACACGACAGAAGAATCCTTTTCCGGGCGTAACGGCTGGTCCAACCTCGGCGGCAAGTTGGACAAGCCAGGATGATGACTCCTCGGTGAAACCAGCAACAAAGGCCGTCATTTGAGACACCCCGCGCTGCCTCAGCTTCTCTTCCGCTTCTCCAGCAGTCAGCGGGTTGGATAGGAGCAATGCGTGCTCGTAAAAGAGTTCCCGCATATCGTTATAAGGTGGCAATTTTTGAGCATCCACACCTTGAGCCGCGTTTGACGAAGATGTGCCGGTTATTAGAAAGGCTGCAGTGATCGCGCCGAGCCATGCCAAACCGCTTCGACGGAAGCCGATTTGATCGCGTGCCCTTGCACCAGTGTCGCCCTGACCTATGGAAAAATTGGCTGTTGGCGGCTCCTGAAGCCGTCTCGTGGTAGCCTCGTAGCTCAGACACTTGCCGCCAATGGACGCACCAGCCGCGTTTGATTCCTCGTTTCGTCCGGTAGATCGATATGTCATCTCGTTTCTCCAGTTTTACGTTACATACTATAGTTGATAAACTCGCGCGAGGAATTCGGCGATTGCTCGCTGATGGACATGCGCAAGCTCGTAGGCCGAAACTTTGCGCGCCTTCGTGCTCAGTCAGGGTTGACGCAGGAGGCCGTCGCAGAACGTGCCAACCTCAGTCAGCAATACGTAAGCGGATTGGAGCGAGGCCAGCGGAACCCTACGGTTGAGACGCTGTACGCTCTCTCTCAAGCGTTGGGGGTTAGCCACATTGAGTTGGTTCAGCCGCCACGCGACTAGGAGTGGCAGCGACGCAAAAAATGGCGTCGTGTGGGACGATGTGCTGTCGTCCTTTGGGCCTTGGCCGCTCGTAGGCCATAGAGCATGCATCGAGCGAGATCCGCGTATAGCCGCTACTATCGAAAAGGATGAGTGAGCGGTGGCTGACACGGCGCACGACCGTCCAATGGTTGAGCGAGCCGAAGACCGATAACAATACGGCCTGACCCGGTTGTCGAACCCAATCGCCGATACGACGCAAGAGCTCTTCAAAACAGGGCCGTTCATCTCTACACAGCATGGGTTTTGCTCGGATGGTCAGGTCGTGTTCGGTCGCCAGATGCAAGATCGCGGCCTTCAGCAAATATCTTATAGGCTGTGTATCAATACCGTTCGACGCGGCGTGGGCCGCCCCTACTGACAGATCAACCGATTCCAGCAGTGCGACAAAAAGATCCTGCCAAACGGGTCGCCGGAGAAGGTTGGCACGCACGCCGAGCGCGAGTCGGATTGCGTTGATGACGGCGTAAATGCCGCAGAGGCCATCAAGTTCGCCTTGGCGAAAGGGCAGCGGTGCGTGATGTGACATCAGGCCTCCTCCCTCGCAGGCTTCGCGGGTCGGAGGGCAAGTCGCTTACAGTGGTGTCTGAGCGGGCACCAATGGAGTTCGCAGGGGAGAGTGTCACGAATGTTGTTCCCATTGCAGACGGATAGTTCGTCAGCGGCGCAGAAACGCCAGACCGCATGCTGCAGCGCTCGTGGCGAGCTGGAGAGTGTCGGCTCGTCAGCCATTTTTTCTGCGAGGTCGCGCAAGATAAACTCACAGCCGACAGCGCTGTAGCAGCGTTGCCCATAGAGATGATCAGCTTGATAGGCAGCATGGATGCCAGTCCGGTGCAGAAAGTTATGCACCAGCGAATCGACGACGACGACTGATGCGCCGACGGCGTGCCATCGTTCGCGATCAGGACCAGCGTTGAGGAGGATTTGTGAGAGCATCATGCCGGCAAGCTTGCGTGAGACGCCAACGACTTTCGTGAATGCCGCTAGAAGCTCTTCGCGCCCGGCGGAGACCGGGTCTTCGCCGGTGTTGGTCACATCAAGCAATCGGTCGATGAAGGCAACCAGATCGCCACGGCAGACGTCGCGGATGAACAGGTAGAGCGAGAAAGCTTGCTCGTTGAGGACGCCTTTTCTCAATGCCAGCCTCGGCACAGGGCACTTGGCCAGGCTGTCGGGATTAGCGCAGGTCTGAGTTGCCTTGCGATAACGGCAACCGCGATAGCTATCAAAGTCGGTCAGCTTCGGGCAGAGTTCCTCCTCGCTGGAACGTCCCTCCCTGCTGAGCGCAGCGGTGACCCCGTACCATTCGGCGTTGCCGTGTTTTTCGATATAGGCGCGAGCGTGTGAGTCACGAATTCCCTGGTAGCTAAAACCGTCAATCAGTGATCGGTACAGAAACGACGTATCGGAATTGGCAATTGCCGCTGACGCATCTGAGGATTGGCCGAGGGCCAATGGATCATTGCCATGATGTTTTGACTGGGCTGGCAGGGAGACCAGCGCTGTCATCATCGCTCGGGCGTCGTCAATTGTTTTCACCATCGTCATGCGCCTCTCAATATTCATCGGCGCGCATGACGGTCATGACGCGAGAGGTGACGTTTCGGTCGGCGGCATCGGGTGAAAGAAACTGCCGTTTCAGGTCGTAATAGTCGATTTTCCAGATGATTTTGACGCCATCGACGGTCATGATGGCACAGTCATGCTCGCCGTTGGGATCGTTCTCAGGCGTGAAAGCATCGAAGGCGGCGATTGCGGCGATGGTCTTTGTTACGGCCGATGCGCCGAGGCCGGCGATACCAGCGGTAATGACAATTGTTCCGCCGAGACGTCGGATCCTAAGGTCGTCGTTGAGTTGACGGATTTTGCCTAGGTTTTCATCGAGCATTCCTCGGATCATTTCGATATCAGCCGGTGACATTCCGTTGTCTTTCTTGGTCATGAGGCTTTCCTTTTTTGAGCACGAGCGCAGGCGACCCGGCAGCGATTGCTGCCGAGGTGACGGTCGTTGGATTTTCAGTAGGGGTTAGAGGAGACGCATCAGCTTGCGTTGGGCGGTAGCGTCGCCGTCGATGTAGGATTGGGTGGTATTCAGCGACTTGTGGCCGGCCAACTGCTGAACGTCGCGCAACGAGCCGCCGGCCTTATGGATCATTCGAGCAGCATGGGTGATAAATGTCCGGCGACCCGAATGTGATGAGCAGCCGTCGAGGCTTAGATCGCCATAGACACGAGCAAACCAATTGACGATGGTTTTGGCACTCATTCTGTCTCTGCGTTCCGATATGATGACTGGCCCGGTCAGGTCGGCACCGCGAACGAGTTGCTTTAGCGCTTGGCTGATTTCGGGGTGCATCGGAATGCGTCGACCGCTCCCCTTCTTCGCCGCCCAACCAGGCAACTCGATTAATGGCGCGATTTTGCCATTCGCTGTCGAGACCATCGACCAATCTAGGGCAGCGATTTCACAGGCGCGAAGGCCCGCACGAAAACTCAAAAGTACAATCACACGGTTTCTTAGCGGCAGCCGGCTTCGCTTGCTCCAGCTTAGAAGCGCGCGCAGTTCCGACGGCCGCAGCAACTTTGCTGGCTGACCTCGCATTTTGAATTCCTTTTGTGTTTGGTGGCGGTTAAACGGCCGGCTATCTTCGACAAAGCTCAACCAGTTGACACAACCATTATAACATATTATGAGTTTAAATGCAACTTGAGATTGCGCAATCGCTTTTGGCGGAATAAATGTGCCTTCGGCGGGCGCGTTCCCGCCGAAGGCATCCTGAAGTTCAAGCGCTCTGTGCAGCAAGCGCTACGCGGCGACGCGATGTACTAAACGACGGCAGGTTCGGCCAATCACGCCACGACAACGTCAAGCGGTCGCTGGAGGGATCGGCGGCAAGGACAACGGCCTCCCACCAGCCGTCCTCGCGGCCGACCGTGGCAAGCACAGTCGAGCCGACGACAATACTAGACCAAAGATCCAGCTGTTGCGCCGGTGCCGTGACGGGAGGCTGGTCGGCGGCGCTGCCGGCATCGGCTGGTCGCAGCTCGTGCTCGGTGCCGATCAAAGCCGCGAACTTTTCGTAGACATCGTGTTTTACAAACACACATACGACCTTGCCGGCCGGGGACACTCGACCGGCCGGTATCTCCTTTGCCAGGGCGACAAGCTCGTCGTTCGACGGGACTACCACGGCGACACCTTGCGCATGTGCGACAGTAAGAGCTGCGCCAATCGCATCCCCCGCGAACGTGCACGCACGCGGTCTGCCTTCAACGCTACCGTCAAGAATAACGGCAAATTTCTCCATCTCAATCTCCATTGCTTTATTTAGTCACAATAGAACATAGCATGAACAAACGGAGAAGTCAAATATAGATGTAAGTATGACTGGATATAGGAATGGAGCAATTCGCCGGAAAACCGAATAAATGTTCCCCAGAGAGGGTAAGCGGTGAATTAAGCACCTGATACTGGCTACTCTGAGCCGAGCGCAAGCTTCGAAGATAGTGATTGAATTAGGGCGCAATCATCCGAGCGGCAGGGAGATAAGGTAGGCGCAACCAGTGGCGTTTCGTTCTGCGCTGCGGCTTGCGAGGTTGAGAGTACTGTGCAGCAATTTCTACGTAGGTCGGCGTTTCGTGACCTACCCTGATGCTGCTGTTCCACCGGAGCGCGTTGGAGCTATTGTTCCGCCCTCTTGAACGCCAGACCTAAAGCCCCAACTTTTGATGATGGGATGTGCGGCGGCAGCCCTATCGCTTACCAGACGGAAAGGCGGGCATCAGTGTCGAGCTCAGTGTTACGCGTGATCCTCGGCGATCAGCTGTCATCGATCCTAGAGATTGTTCGCGAAGCCGACAAGAATGCCGACGTCTTTCTGATGGCGGAGGTACCTCGATCACTGCCAAGGGGGTGTATTCCGCGACGGGTCGGCAGATCCAACGGTCATCGAAAGCCATTGCCAGTTCAGCGGCCTATCGTCACAGATTGATCTGCAGCTTCACGTCTCCGGGCCGTCCTTCCGCAGCGCGCTCGAATGCGGCAATGCTCTGTTCGAACGGGAACGTCGCGCTGATCAGCGGCTTGAGGTCCACTTTTCCGGAAGCGATCATGGCCAGCGCCCGATCGAAGACATTAGCATATCGAAACACTGTCTCGATGCGAATTTCCTTCGTTTGAAACGATGATACATCGATGGCAACCGGGGTGACCGGCATGCCGACCAGCACCAGACAGCCACCCGGCCGGATCAGGTCGTGAATGCCACCATAGGCCTTCGGTGCACCGCTTGCCTCGACCACCACGTCCGCGCCCCACCCGTCCGTTGCCTTGGCGATGGCGTCTGCCAGTCGCGCATTCCGAACGTTGACCGTCGAAACGCCTGGATAGCGCGCGGCAATGGCGAGCTTCTCGTCGACGATGTCGGAAACTATGACGCGGGAGCAACCACCGGCGAGCATCGCCAGCGCCGCCATGATGCCGATTGGCCCGGCGCCCGTGACGACAGCCACATCGCCGGGCTGGATCTTTGCCTTCACAGCCGCCTGCAGCCCGACCGCGAAAGGCTCGACCATAGCTGCCTCCGCGAACGAGACATTGTCGGCCAGCTTGTAGGTGAAGGCGGCGGGATGGACGACTTCAGGGGTGAGAACGCCGTGGACCGGAGGGGTGGCCCAGAACACCACGGTCGGGTCGATGTTGTAGAGTCCGAGTTTGGATGCCCGCGACGAGAGATCGGGAATACCCGGCTCCATGCAGACGCGATCGCCTATCCTGAGCGCCGTTACCTCGCCGCCCACCTCGATCACCGTGCCTGCCGCCTCATGGCCGAGCACCATCGGTGCGTTGACGACGAAAGGGCCGATCCGGCCGTGCGTATAGTAATGCACGTCGCTGCCGCATACGCCGACAGTGTCGATCCTGATCTTGACGTCGGTCGGCCCGACATCGAGCGGCAGGTCAATCTCCCGCAGGCTCAGTTCGTGCTGCTTTTCGAGAACCAGGGCTAGCATGACCTCACTCCATTCAAAATCTCTGTTGTCGCACCGCGATCGTCAGACGAGCATTCGGTTCGCAGCATAGACCCGCGCCTGCCGCGCTGAAAGCGCTGCCCACGCGCTTGCCGTGGAGAGATCAGGCTCGATCTCGCCGGCGGTGCGTGTCATACCCTCTGCCGCGGTCTGCAGGCTCTGATACCATCCTGCCCCGACCGCCGCGTAGATGCCCGCGCCAAGGGCGGATGCTTCGTTAGAGAGGCTGAGGGTCACCGGAATCGACGTCGAGTCGGCAATCATCTTGAGCCAGACAGGATTGCTGGCTCCGCCGCCGATCGCCAGAATCCGCTCCGTGGCCAAGCGCTTGTCGCGCACCGCGACAAGCGAGCGCGCGAATTCGAGCGTGATGGCTTCCAGGCAGGCGCGATAGAGATGAGCGGTCGTATGTTCGGGCGCCATGCCGGTGAAAGTCGCTCGCGCGTCTTCATCCCAGTGCGGGTCCATGCAGCCGACGAGATAGGAGCATACCGAGACGCCATCCGAACCGACCGGGATCGAAGCCGCCGCCTCGTCAAGTTTCGCAAAAACCCTTTGATCGCTACGGCCCCCGGCGAAATTGTCGATGAACCAGTTGAGGAAGAAGGCGCCGGAGCGCTGGCACGATTCCAGGAGGTAGCCTTCGCCTGTCGGCGAAATCAGGGTTCGCCAGAAACGGCTGAGTTCCGGCTGAGCCGCCCAAACGCCGCTGACCACCGCCGTGCCGAGATTGAGATAAACGATGCCGGGCCGCACCGCGTTCACGCCGAGCGATGCGCAATGGCCGTCGCCGCCAGCCGCGAAAATCGGTGTCCCTTCTCTCAAACCCGTCTCGGCCGCGGCCGAAGCGTGGATCGTGCCGGCCTGCCGACCCGGCGCGAGAACGTCGGGGAGTTGGTTCTTCCGGATTTTGAGGTGATCGAGCAGCGGGCGCGACCATGATTTCTCGCGGATATCGAAAATGCCGAATGGATCCGCGCTCGTCCAGGTCGCGTGCGAGGTTCCGGTAAGATGCCGAAGCAGGAAGCCGTTGACGTCGAGAATGAGATGCGCCTTGTCCAGAAGTTCAGGCGTATGCCTGCGCATATGAGCGAGCCTGTAGAGGCAGGGGATGACGCCAACCGGCTTGCCTGAAATGCCGTGCAGCGTCTCGGCGCCGAACACGTCGCTGAGTTCCTGCGTCATCGCCTGCGCGCGCCGGTCGAGCCACAGCGTTGCCGGGGCGAGCGGACGGTTTTGCTCGTCGACGAGAACCATGGTCTCGCGCTGGTTCGAGATTGCGACGCCGTCGATGCTGGCCGGGTCGATGGCAGCCGTCACGGCCTTCAGCGCGGTACGGGTGGCCACCCACCATTGGTCGGCGTCCTGCTCGGCATGCAGAGGCCGGGGCAGGCTGATGTCGAGCGGCGCGCGGCCCTCGGCCGCGGGCATGCCGTCGCGCGTCCATGCGATGGCCTTGACGGACTGCGTCGACGAGTCGATTCCGACGACGTATCGGGTGTCTTTCGCCATGGTCTCCTCCTCCAGGGCTTCAGATTGTCAGGCCGTAAGCGCCTCGGCGGTCGCGGCATCGGTTATGAAATGGGTCACATAGCCGCCCTTCAAAGCGGCAAGAATGGCAGGCAATTTGGATTTCCCGCCCGCGACGCACACTTTAATCGGCACTTGGGCTAGTTCCTCCAACTCGATGCCGACCATTCGATCGTCCAGCTCGCCGGACATCGGCTTGCCGTCGCGGTCGATGAACCTGCCGATGATGACGGCAGTGGCGCCGCGCGCGACATAGGCGTCCATCTCCGTTTGTGTCGCGATATTGGAGGCCCGCACCGTGCTGCGCGGCCCGATGTCGCCGACGCCGAACAGGATGAGATTGGCCGAGTGGATCAGTTCGAACTGCTTCAGGAGCACGGGCTCGGCGAGAAGCTGTCGCTTGAGCGAAGGCGTCGACAGAACCGCTGGCGCGAGCAAGTTCACGCAGCGCGCCGCGATCCGCCGCGACAGAAGCGACGTGCACAGTTCTGGCGAGAAATCCGGGCTGCCCGTCGAACTTCCAGAGACCTGAACGACCGTCAAGCCCTCCAGCGCGGCGGGAAGCGAAACCGAATCGGCTACTGCAAGAACCGTTTGCCCCCAGGCCACGCCGATCGTATCGCCAGGCCTGATCATTTCGGCCAACACTCTGCCCCCGGCATCGCCGAGTCGCTTCACTAGCGCGGCATCGTCGCCCGTCGGGATGACAAACGCCCCTTCCAAACCGAACCGCTCCTTGAGGCGACGCGCCAGCAACGTCCGCCCGCCCGCCTCGCTGCTGATCCTAACTGTCACGATGCCACGCGCGCGTGCTTCCTGGAGGTAGTTGACGATCGTCGCGCGTGAGACGCCAAGCATCTTTGCGATCTCGCTCTGGGTCATCTCGTCGGCATAGTAGAGCCAGGCCGCCCAGACGATCGCATCGTCGAATTCGGTCGGGATTACCGCCGCCGGGGCGAGGGTCGCGAGACGGGAACTGGTCGGGATCGCTTCGCGCTTCATGGCAAGTTCATCGAATATAATTGGACTTATGTCAATTGTGACTGGCAAGTGTCTTGACATATGCCACATCTCGATATCTTTTGTCGTGGCAGGATCTCTAAGGCATTCTCATGAACATGGCAGCGCCCTTCGCTTCATCATCGCCGCCCTCCGGCATCGACTGGTCGGAGCTCATCGGTGAGATCGTCGCCGGTCGTTGGGTCAATCCCGAGACCGGCTTGATCAAGACGGTTCCATACGAGTCCGTCGTGATCGCCGATAGCCTCGAAGGCCGCGAGGCGGACCTCGTTCGGGCACTCAAGCTTGGCACCAGTTTCAAAGTGGTTGCCGATGCAGCGACCTATGACGCCATGGGCGGGCGGATCGCAAAGGCGCTCAAGGCGCTCGGTTCCGTCGATACGCTGATCCTCGACAATCCACATGCCGACATCGCCACGGCGACGCGCCTCGCAGACGATCTGAGGGGCGTCGGGGCCGTCGTTGCCGTGGGCTCGGGAACCATCAACGATCTTTGCAAATACGTCACCGGCCTCGATGGCCGGCGCTACTGCGTCTTCGGCACCGCTGCGTCCATGAACGGCTATACCTCGACCACCGCCTCGATGACGCTCGAGAGCGGGCTGAAGGTTTCCCTGCCCTCGCACGCCCCGGCAGGCTTCTTTGCGGATCTTGGCGTGTCTGCCGCCGCTCCCAAGCACCTCGCCGCCGCCGGTTTCGCAGACTGCCTGGTGCGCTCCGTCGCGCAGGTGGACTGGTGGCTTTCGCATCGCCTTTTTTTGACGCTCTATGCCACGCTGCCATTTCTCATCCAGGACAAGGACGAAGCCGAGCTCAACGCTCGCGCCGCACTCCTGCCAAAAGGCGACCTGGCCGCTCACGGCTATCTGTACCGCGTGCTGACGCTATGTGGGCTTGGGGTCTCGTTCACCGGCATGTCGAACCATGGTTCGATGGGCGAGCATCAGGTGTCGCACTACATCGATTGTTTCGCCGGAAAGCGGCATCCAGGCACCCTGCATGGTCAGCAGGTTGGCGTCGCCACGCTCACCATGGCGCGGCTGCAGCAGACCATGCTTGCCAGCGAAACGCCGCCGCTTGTCCGCCCAACGCGCATCGATCCGCAGGACATGGCGCGACGCATGGGCACTGAGGCGGCCGCGCAGTGCTATGCCGAGATTGCTCCAAAGCTCCTCGACGCAGCCGGTGCCGAGGCGCTGAACGAGACGCTCGTCACTCTGTGGCCAGAGTTGCGGCAGGAACTCCTGGCCTTCACGCTGCCGGTTGCCGAAATGGTCCGCCTTCTCACTGCCGCAGGCGGTCCGCTGACGGCAGCCGATCTCGGACTTCCCGTCGACTTCTACCGCGAGGCGGTGGTCCATTGTCGCGAGATGCGCAACCGTTACTCCTTCCTTGACCTCGCCGCCGACAGTGGCCTCCTCGAAGATTTCGCGGCCGGGGAGCTCTAAGAGAATGCGTCCGCTCGCAGACATGCCCGTCGAGGTTGCTGCCAGGATCGCGGTTGTGTTCTGCGATATCGACGACACACTGACCCACGATGGCGTGCTTCCCGCTTCGGCCTATGCCGCTCTCGAGGCACTCTCGGCAGCAGGCATCGCGGTCGCGCCGATCACCGGCCGTCCGGCGGGCTGGTGCGACATGATTGCCCGGATGTGGCCTATCGACGGGGTCGTCGGGGAGAATGGCGCCTTCTACTTCGCCTATGATCGATCCGCGCGGCGCATGCGTCGTGTTTTCGCCGTCGAAACTCAGCAAAGGGCGGTCGACCGCGCTCGGCTTGCAGCGCTCGGAGAACGCATCCTGAGCGCGGTGCCAGGCTGCGCCATCGCCTCCGACCAGCTTTACCGCGAGGCCGATCTGGCGATCGATTTCTGCGAAGACGTGCCGCCGCTGCCTCTCGAGGCGGCTGGCCGCATCCAGGCGATGTTCGAAGCGGAAGGCGCCGTCGCCAAGATATCTTCCATCCATGTCAACGGGTGGTTCGGCGCCTACGACAAGCTGTCGACCGCGCGGCGCTTTGCGGCGGACATTCTCGGGTTCGATATCGACCGAGATCGCGACCTTGCCGTCTTCGTCGGCGACAGCCCCAATGACGCCCCCATGTTCGGCTTCTTCCCGAATGCCTGCGGTGTCTCCAACGTGCTGGCATTTCGCGACGCGATCGATGCCTTGCCCGCCTTCGTGTCCCGCGGACCTGGTGGCGAGGGCTTCGTGGAAGTCGCCAACACGATCCTGCAAGGCGCCAGTCACGATCGGTGGCAGCATGAACGCAGTCTATGACATCGCGATCATCGGCGGTGGCGTGAACGGCTGCGGCATTGCACGCGACGCCGCAGGTCGCGGGCTCTCAGTCTATCTGTGCGAGATGGGCGACATCGGAGGAGCCACGTCCTCGGCCTCCACCAAACTCATCCATGGTGGTCTCCGCTATCTGGAGCACTATGATTTCAAACTTGTTCGGCATGCGCTGACCGAGCGCGAGACTTTGTGGGGAATCGCACCGCACATCATCTGGCCGATGCGGTTCGTGCTTCCCCATCGCAAGGGTCTGCGTCCAGCCTGGCTGCTGCGGCTCGGCCTGTTCATCTACGACAATCTCGGCGGGCGCAAGCGGCTGCCGCCTACGAAGACGCTGCGGTTGCGCAGCGATATTTCTGGCGAGCCGCTGCGCCATCGATCCTCGATTGGTTTCGAGTATTCGGACTGCTGGGTACAGGACAACCGATTGGTCGTTCTCAATGCGGCTGACGCGGAGAGCAAGGGCGCGTCGATCAACCCGCGCACACGCTGCCTGGCGGCGCGGCGTGAACGCGGGCTGTGGATCGTCGTCGTGGAAGATGTCGAGACCGGTGAACGGCGGACCATCCGCGCGCGCAGCCTAGTGAATGCGGCGGGTCCATGGGCTGGTGACGTGATCGAGCGTGCCGGCGTCCTGGCTGACGGCAAGCTGCGGCTTGTGCGCGGCTCGCATATCGTGGTTCCGAAGATCTACGACCACGATCGCTGCTACATCTTCCAGCAGCCGGACGGCCGCATCGTCTTCGCAATCCCTTATGAGGACGACTTCACCCTCATAGGCACGACCGATGTCGATCAGGCGGGTCCGGCAGATGAGGTGCGCGCCTCGGCGGCCGAGATCGATTATCTATGCAGCGCCGCGTCCGGCTATTTCCGCGAGCCGGTCACCACCGATGCAGTCGTCTGGTCCTATTCCGGGGTGCGCGCGCTTTACGACGATGGTTCTGTCGACGCGAAGTCCACGACGCGTGATTACGTGCTTTCGCTCGATGTGCCGGCAGGGACCGCGCCGCTGCTCACGGTTTTCGGCGGCAAGATCACGACTTACCGCTGCCTCGCCGAGGATGCCCTCAGTCGTCTGGCTGGATTGTTTCCGGATGTCGCACGTCATGCCGGCTGGACGGCGACCAAGGCACTGTCAGGCGGCGATTTCCCGATCGACGGCGCCGAGCAGCTCGCCTGGCGCCTGCGTGAGGACTACCCGTTTCTCGACCCGCGCGAGGCACGGCGGCTTGTACGCCATTATGGTACGCGGGCTCGCGTCATTTTGGGAAACGCACGCGTGGAAGC
This sequence comes from Mesorhizobium sp. P160187, assembly GCF_057766425.1. NCBI lineage: Bacteria > Pseudomonadati > Pseudomonadota > Alphaproteobacteria > Hyphomicrobiales > Phyllobacteriaceae > Mesorhizobium > Mesorhizobium sp. P160187. The sequence goes on along the minus strand of NZ_JBYMDX010000003.1, from coordinate 2,009,039 downwards.
CGACCTTGGCCGAATTTTCGGCTGCAGCCTGTCGGAGGCCGAGGTCTGCTATCTTATCGACTTCGAGTTTGCGCGCACAGCCGAGGACGTGGTTTGGCGAAGAACCAAATCGGGGCTGCGGATGTCGGCGCAGGAAATTGAGGAACTCGACGGCTGGATGAGGAACCGGTCGGCGAGTGCTGCGGGAACGGGTCTGCGCCTGGCTATCTAGGCGATAGAAGGAGTGACGCGGAGCTAGTCCCGCTTCACAAGGAATGCTCCCCGCCGGGGAGTTGGGAGGAGACATTTATGGCGGTCGCGCAGATCAAGCGCCTCTCGATATCGGACTCGCCCGTGCCGTGGCTGCTGCCGCTTGTCGCGTTCCTGATCGTCTTCACCATTTACCCGCTGATCTACAATATCTGGCTGTCCTTCCACGAGTTCGTGCCGAAGAAGCGCGCGCTTGCGTTCGTTGGTTTCCAGAATTGGCAGCAGATCTGGGTGGACACGCGATTTTGGAGTTCGCTTGGCGTCACCTTCGTCTACTTCGCCATCGCGCTGGTGATCGAGTTGACGCTCGGAATGGCGATCGCGATGCTGCTCGACGCGGAACTGCCGGGTTTCGGCGCCCTTAGAGCCATTCTGTCGATGACGCTTGTCATCCCGCCGGCCATCGCCGGCATGATGTTCCTGCTCCTCCAGGATCCGCAATTCGGTGTCATCACCTATGCGCTGGATTCGCTGGGCTTGCTCGACAAGTCACATCCGATCCTCGCCAGTTCCAGCACTGCGCTGGCAGGGGTTCTGCTCGCGGAGATCTGGCAATGGACGCCATTCATAGTGCTGATCTTCATTGCCGGCCTGCGCTCGCTGCCTTCCGAGCCATACGAGGCGGCGATGATTGACGGCGCCAGTTCCTGGCAGACGTTCCGGCGGCTTACGCTCCCGATGATGTCGCGGGTCATCGCGGTGGCGGTGCTGCTGCGCGGAATCGATCTGTTCCGCGTCTTCGACTACGTCTTCACGATGACGTCGGGCGGTCCGGGCACCGCCACCTATTCGCTGAGCTATTACGCGTGGCAACAGACCTTCAGCTTCACCAAGTGGGGTTACGGCGCGACGCTCAGCCTGGTCAGCCTCTTCATGGTTATCGTCATGGCCAACATATTCATCAAAGTCTTCAAGGTGCGGTGGTAACGATGGCCGACGTGCTCCCGCATCAGACATCAGGCCAGCGCGCGCTTCGCACCATCGCGGGCTGGGTCGTGGTCGGCCTGTTCTTTTTCCCGATCTATTTCTGGACATCGGTCGCGTTCCGCAACGCGAAAGACATCTTCAACTGGCCGCCGATCATCTTTTCGTTCGAGCCGACGGTGCGCAATTTCGAGCAGGTGTTCGGAATTTCGCTCGGTTTCGGCTTCGGCGGTCAGGAAGCCGTCACTCCCGGCGGCGGCAATTTCTACATGGCGCCGAGGCTGCTCGACTCGATCATCGTCGCGACCTTCTCGACCATCCTGGCGATCGTGGTGGCGACGTTGGCGGCCTACGCGCTGTCGCGCATGAATTTCCGTGGCCGCCATCATTTTGTGAGCTGGGTGCTGTCGACGCGGATGATGCCGCCGGTCGCTGTCGCGATCCCGATGTTCTTCATCTTCAAGCAGTTCAGTCTGCTCGACACCTACACCGGCGTGATCCTGATCCATGGCTTGATGAACCTGCCGCTGGCGGTCTTGCTGCTGAAGAGCTTCTTTGACGACATTCCAACCGAGATCGACGAAAGTGCGCTGGTCGACGGCGCGTCGCGCTGGACGATCTTTCGCCGCATCGTGCTGCCGATGGCCAAGGGCGGCATCGCGGCGAGCGCCGTGCTCTGCTTCATCTTCTCCTGGACGGAATTCCTGTTCGTCCTGACCCTCACACAGACAAGCCTGAAGACGGTGCCGGTCGTCTCGTCGACCTTCGTGACGTCGATCGGCACGGCCTGGGGCAACATGGCAGCACTCGGCGCGGCGTCCATCGTGCCAGCCTTTATCGTCATACTTCTCGTCCAGCGCCACCTGGTGCGCGGCCTCACAATGGGGTCGCTCAAGCAGTAGGCAAAGGATGGACAGGTTCTATCGGACTACGGATGGCAATGGTGCCGTCCGCACTTTGGAGGAAGTGAAATGAAAGACAGTATCCGGAAGATGCACCTCGCATCGATTACCGACCGGTTCGTGAAGGGGGAGATGGGACGTCGCGATTTCCTGCGGCTCGCCGGCAAGCTCGGCCTCGGGGCCGGCGCACTTGGCATGGGCATGAACCGCGGCTTGTTCAATTTCGTGCCGTCGGCCGCTGCCCAGGAAGCGCTACAGCCCTCGCCGGAGATCATGAAATGGGTTGCGGATGTCGGCAAGCCGTTCGCCGGCACCACCATCAAGCTCGCCACGGAATCGACTCCGCCGTCGAATGCGCTCAACTCGTTTCTCAAGAAGCATTTCGAGGATGCGAGCGGCATCAAGGTCGAGATCGAGGTCCTGCCGCTGGAGCAGGTCCTGCAAAAGATGACGCTGGACGTCGCCTCGTCGCTCGGTACCTACGATCTCTATTATATCGACCAGAGCTGGGCCGCGTCCTTCAGCCAGGACGTTTTCGACCCACGCGAGCAGATCCAGGCCAAGCCCGACCTCGCCATGCCGAACTATAATATCGACGATTTCCTCCCGGCGCTCGTGGACGGCATCGCCATGTACGAGAACCGGATGGTTGGCGTCCCTTACGACATCCCGATCTTCATCATGATCTACCGCAAGGATATCTATGAGGAGTTGGGCCTGAAGGTGCCGACCACGATGGAAGAGCTCGCGAACAACTCCAAGGCGATCATGGACGCCAAGGGCCCGAGCATGGCGGGCATCGCCGGGCAGATGAAGTCCGGCCACTACGCGCTCGAATGCGAATGGACCTCGATGCTCTGGGGCCATGGCGGTTCGATCTTCAACGCCGACAAGAAGTTCGTCGGCAATGACGAGCAGGGCCTCGCGGCCATGGAATACTGGACGAACCTCAAGAAGAGCATGCCGGCCGGCGTCGACGGCTGGACATGGGACGGACAGGGCCAGGCAGTGGCGCAGGGCGTCGCGGCGTCGATGCTGTCCTGGGGCGAGTTCTTCCCGTATTTCGACGATCCCACGCAGACCAAGATTTCCGGCCTCTGCGATGTGGCCGTTCCGCCCAAGGCGACCTCGTTGCGCACCAAGGACCAGACTGGCTTCGGCGAAATCCCCGGCGTCGGCCACCAGGGCGGCTCGTCCCTGGCCGTCTCGAAATACTCCAAGAGCCCGGACGCGGCGTGGGTGTTCATGCAGTGGGCGACCTGCGCAGACACGCAAGCGCTCATCACCGCGCTCGGCGGTGGCACGGGTCCGACGCGCGCCAGCGTCTATGACGATCCGCGCGTCAAGGCCAATGCGAAGGTCGGGGCCGGCACGACACGGCATCTGCCCGTCGTTCGTGAGACGATCGCCAACCACATGGGCTCGGAGCCGGATCTGCCGGAATGGGCACAGCTCTCCAGCGACACGATTCCGGTGGCGCTCGGCAAATACTTCGCCGGCAACTACGGCTCGGCAAAGGAAGCCATGGACGACATCGCCACCCAGGTCGATGCCGTGATGAAGGGCTAAGAGACAGATCGCCGGGGCAGTGCGAGCTGCCCCGGTTTCTTCATCAACGCGAGGGTGCATCAATGACTAGAGACAGACCGCTCGTTGCGATCACCGGCGCCAGTTCGGGCATAGGTGAAGCCACGGCGCGCGCGTTTTCAGCGGCCGGCCATCCCGTGCTGCTGATGGCGAGGCGGCTCGACAGGCTCGAGGCGCTCGGTTTGCCCAACGCCGTGCTCGCCAGGGTCGACGTGCGCGACCGGCAGGCGATCGCCGCGGCGGTATCGGACGCCGAAGCGAAGTTCGGACCCGTCGACATGATGTTCGCCAATGCCGGCATAGCGCGTCTCGGCGACATCGCGAGCCAGCCGCCGGAAGAATGGGACGAGATGATCGACATCAACACCAAGGGCGTGATGAACAGCGTCCATGCTGTGATGTCTGGAATGATCGCGCGCAAGCACGGCACGTTGATGATGATGAGCTCGATTGCCGGCCGGAAGGTCTACCCGGACCATACCGTCTATTGCGGCACCAAGTTTTTTGTTCATGCCGTGTCCGAAAGCTTTCGCGAATATCTCGCACCGCACGACGTGCGGGTGATCGTGCTCTCGCCCGGGATCATCGAGACGGAGGTTCTGGACCATGTGAACGATAAGAACACACTTGCCGGCTACCAGGCAAACAAGAAGGCGATCGGAGGCGGTATCTCGGCCGACGTCGTCGCAAAGCTCATTCTCGACGCATACCAAATGCCGCAGAAAGCGATCGTGCAGGAAATCGTCATCACGCCGACACGGCAGAAATACTGACGCCAGGAAATCCGGCGCCCAACGAAAAGAAGAAATGCGGAGGCCAGTTCATGGCGACGGTAGAATATAGGGGCATCGGCAAATCGTTCGGTGCCGTGCAGATCATGCGGGACGTCTCGTTTTCGATCGAGGATCACCAGTTTGTCGTGCTGCTCGGGCCTTCAGGCTGTGGCAAGACGACCCTCCTGCGCATGACGGCCGGGCTGGAGTCGGTCAGCGCCGGCGACCTCATGATCGGCGGGAAGCGCGTCAACGACATGCATCCGCGCGAGCGTGACATAGCGATGGTCTTCCAGAACTATGCGCTTTATCCGACGATGAAGGTCTACGAGAACATCGCCTTCAGCCTGGAGGTCGCGAAGCTTCCCCCCGCTGAGGTTAAGGCGAAGGTCGAGCGCGCCGCCGAAATCCTCAATCTCACGCCGTATCTGGGCCGTTACCCCAAGGAGCTTTCGGGCGGACAACGCCAGCGCGTGGCGATGGGTCGCGCCATGGTGCGCGAACCCTCGGTCTTCCTGTTCGACGAGCCGCTATCGAACCTCGACGCCAAGCTGCGCGCGCATATGCGCACCGAGATCCGGCAGCTCCACAACAGGCTGAAGACGACAACCATCTATGTCACCCACGACCAGATCGAAGCCATGACAATGGCGGACAAGGTGGTCGTCATGCGTGCCGGCAAGATCGAGCAGATGGGATCGCCCGACGAGGTCTACGACACGCCGTCGAGCAAGTATGTCGCGGATTTCATCGGCTCGTCAGCCATCAACTTCATGGACGGAACCGTCGTGGCCGCGGACGGCGCGGCGGCCGTCGACACCGTCAATGGCCGCTTGCTTCTGCCCGATTCGACGACAGCCAAACCAGGACAGAAGGTGGTGTGCGGGGTGCGCCCGACAGATGTCGTCGTCTCGGCGGACGGACCGATCCGCACCACGGCAATCCTCGTCGAACGGCTCGGCCACGACGTCCAGCTCTGCACACTTGCGGCGGCTGGCGAATTCTTCGCGATCGTCGACCGGACCTTGCCGTTCCGCGAGGGAGACGAGGTCCGGTTCGACGTGCCTGCTTCGAAGGTTCATGTCTTCGACGCGGCAAGCGAACGACGGCTTTAGGTTAGATCGTCGGTCACCATCGACCCTATTGAGGCGCGCCACGACGTCGCGCGAAGGAGAAGCCTTCATGAAATCAAGATGGTCCGATACGGGCTTTGCAGCGACCGTCGACGGCTACGTCGCGGCTGGCGTGAACCGTGATCTTGCGATCCGCACCTACACCACCCGGCTGCTGGGTTCGGATCCGGAGCTCGTTCTCCATGGTGGCGGCAATACCTCGGTGAAAACGGTTTTCACAGAGCGCGACGGCTCCCCGGTCGAGGTGCTTTGCGTCAAGGGCAGCGGCTGGGACATGGGAACGATCGAGCCGCAGGGTCTACCCGCCGTCCAGCTTCAGCCGCTCAAGGCGATGGTGAAGTTCGCGTCGATGAGCGACGAGGAGATGGTGATGATGCAGCGCCGGCTGCTGCTCGATCCGACGGCCCCTAACCCTTCCGTCGAAGCGATCCTGCATGCGATCCTTCCTTTCAAGCATATCGATCACACCCATGCCAATGCGATCGTGTCGCTGACGAACCAGCCCAACGGCGAGGATCTGATCCGCGAATTGTTTCCCAAGGCCATTGTCGTCCCCTACGTCATGCCGGGTTTCGACCTCGCCAAGGCCTGCGACGCCGCATTCCGTGCCGATCCGGAGGCCAACGGGATGATTCTGCTCAAGCATGGCATCTTTACGTGGTCGGACGATGCCCGCACCTCCTACGAGGATATGATCGCCAAGATCGACCGGGCCGAACGCAGCCTTGCGAAGGGCAATCCCAAGCCGTTTACGGTGGTGAATCCGCCTTCCAACCTGGCGACCGCGGCAGCGATCGCGCCCATATTGCGTGGCGCGATCGCTATCGATACCGGGATCGAGGGCATGCCGAAGCGTTTCGTGCTTGAACACCGGTCCAACCCGAAGATCCTCGACTTTTGCAATGCATCAAACCTGGCGAGTCTCGTTTCGCGCGGCAACGCGACGCCCGAGCATGTCATCCACATCAAGCGGCTCGGGGTGGCCCTGCCTGCTCCCGTCGCGGACGATTTCGACGCGTGGGCAGGATCGGTGCGCGATGCCGTCGCCGCCTACGTATCCGACTACAAAGCCTATTTCGAGCGCAACAATACCCGCTCCGGTGGGATCAAGACCATGCTTGACCCCATGCCGCGTGTCTTCTACGTCCCCGGCGTCGGCATGTTTGCCGCCGGTCCGACCAGCAAGGCCGCGGCGGTGTGCGGCGACGTCGTCGAGGCCACGATCGACGTCATCACAAAGGCCGAGGGCATCGATGCCTTCGAAGCCCTTCCAGAGGCCGACCTGTTCGACATTGAATATTGGTCGCTGGAACAAGCCAAGCTCGCCAAGAACGTCGAGAAGCCGCTGACCAGGCAGGTCGCGGTGGTGACCGGTGCCGCGGGCGGCCTCGGGCTCGCCATCGCCAAGGCTCTGCGCGCCGAAGGCGCTGAGATCGCCATGCTCGACGTTGACGCAGAATCTGTGGCGACGCAGGCGGCTCGCCTGGGCGGCTTCGGGAGGGTCTGCGACGTGACTGATCCGCAATCGGTCCAGGCGGCGATCGACGCCGTGAGCGCGCGTTTCGGCGGCGTCGACATCGTGATCTCGAATGCCGGTGCGGCCTTCCAGGGTAAGCTCGTCGACGTATCGGACGCGCTCTTCGAGAAAGCCTTCGCGCTCAATTTCTGGGGCCATCACTATATCGCCCGCGCGGCCGTCAAGGTGATGCGCGCCCAGGCGACGGGCGGTGCGCTGGTTTTCAACGTGTCGAAGCAGGCGGTCAATCCAGGCCCGGACTTCGGGCCGTACGGAACGTCGAAAGCGGCGCTGATGTCGCTGATGCGCCAGTACGCGATCGAACACGGCGCGGATGGCATCACCTCCAACGCGGTCAACGCCGACCGCATCCGCACGGGCCTGATGACGCATGCCATGGTCGAGGAGCGCAGCCGCGCCCGCGGCATGTCGGCGGAAGCATATATGCGCGGGAACCTCGTCGCGCGCGAGGTGACGGGCAGCGACGTTGCGGCAGCCTTCGTCCATCTGGCCAAGGCGCGGGCGACCTCGGGTGCCGTGTTGACAGTCGACGGCGGCAATGTCGCCGCGATGATGCGCTGACAGACACGAAGGGAGATCCAGACATGGCGCGCATCCTCATCCTCGGCGCGGGCGTGATGGGCAGCGCGCTTGCGGTGCCGGCGGCCGACAACGGCCACGAGGTGCTGCTTGTCGGCACACATCTCGACAGCGCGGCCATTGCGGCGATGCGGCGGCCGGGCGGCGTCCACCCCAAGCTCGACGCGCCGCTGCCCGCAGGCGTCAGACCGATCGCCTTCGGTGCGTTGCGCCCCACACATTTCGCGGAAGCGGAATTTGTCGTCATCGGCGTCAGCAGCCCTGGCATCGCATGGGCGGTCAAGCAGCTCAACGAAATGCTTCAGACGCCGAAGCCGATCGCCTTCGTGACTAAGGGTCTGGTCCGTGATGACGGGAGGCTTTCCACCTACGCGCAAGCGGTGCCGCCCGCGGTCGGACTCATGCAGCACTTCATCGGCATCGGCGGCCCGTGCATCGCGCGTGAGTTGGCGAACCGCCTTCCCACGGCGAGCGTCTATGCCTGCGCCGACGAGAAAATTGCCACGGGTTTTGCCCGACTGATGCAAACCAGCTACTACCGCTTGTCGACTACCGATGATGCAGCCGGCGTCGAAGGCTGCGCCGCGTTGAAGAATTTCTTCGCCATTGGCGTCAGCGCAATGCAGACGCGCTTCACCGATGTGCAGCGTGGCGGCGCCACCAGGAATCCCACCGCAGGTGCCTTCAACCAGGCGGCGCGCGAAATGGCCTTATTGTGCGAGCGGCTTGGCGGGCGGCGAGACACCGCCTTCGACCTTGCCGGGATCGGCGACCTGCACGTCACAGTGGGCGGCGGCCGCAACAGCCGCCTCGGCCACGCCTTGGGACAGGGGCGAACGGTGAGCGCGGCGATGGCGGCGGAACTCACCGGAGAGACGGTTGAAGGAATCGACACGGCGCGAGCGCTATCGGCCTGGATTCCGGCTGCCTCGACCGGCAACGCAACACAACGCCAGGGTTTCCCGCTCACGTCCGCCATCATCGATGCCTTACTCGACGACGCGCCATTCCAATTCGACTTACTTTAAGTCTTACACACTCAGAATGCCCAACGCATAAGACTTTTCGAAGCGAGATGCGACCGCTACTGACTAAAGGTATCGCCCTCTTCAATCCAAATTGGTCCGAAAGCGCTATTAGCGCACACGCCAGATCCCGCCGCTTCAGCGTCACGAGGAACAGGAACCGCAATGCCGAGACCGCGCCATTGATCGTCGCAGGGCCGACGCCGCTCTCATGCTGATGCAACTGGAATCGACGGATGTCCGCAGCCGTCGCAGTGTCGGGCGAGCGGCCAAGGAACGCAGCGAAGCGCCGGACGTGACGAACGTAGTCCTGCTGGGTATGGGAGCCCAGGCCACGCATGAGCGTGTGTGCTGCATGCTCTGGCGAAGCGGAGAGATTGGTGCATCCGGTCGACAGGGTAGCCATGGCGAGTTCCTCTCGTTGAAGGGAACTCCATGGTCAGGTCGACGCCTCTACCCGCTCAAGTCAAATGCCTGTCGCGCCATCACAGGCCGAGGCGCCCCTCCCGCGAAGCGGGTTCGTGCATGAGGCGCATAGCGGACATCAGGGCGCGGTACGACGTTACGGGCAACTTACTTGTGGTCAATCGGTGACAATTGCGCGAGCCCGAATTCCGCAACGCCGCGCATGCCCTGCGAACACGTTCGTCCGCGTTATCCCATTTTGATCAGCGCGACATGCCGGTGCCACGATCTTCCCGGCTGGCGAGCTAGCACTAGCAATCAGCATAGATGCGGTTGAGATCAGGACTCACCACGCGATTTTTGGTTGGAGTTTTTACGCCGCCGAGTCTCGCTTTTCGACAGGCCCAGTAACTTGCGAAGCTTTTCGAGAGCTTTTTCAGGCAGAATTAGCCTGAGATCACCCAAACGTTTGGTTGGCTTCCGGACCTTTTTCATAGGGCGAATATCGCAACAATGCGGCCGATTTCAATGGTCCGAGGCCAACATTGGATAGGATTAGTACTCGCCTTTGGCCTTCGGGAAGATCACGACATTATCAAGGGTGCATCTTCCCGATCTGATGGATTTAAAAGCGTAATCGACGACTTTGCCAAAGTTGTGCTTCACCCGCTTGGCATGTACTCGCAGGAGGGGCTGCCGGGGCAAAATATATGCATCCTGTCGGGTTCGGAGATGGCGGGCGAGTCGCTGACCAAAGCGGGATAACTTCGGCATGACTACGACAATGTGCACATGTAGCCCGTCATTGATTGTGACGGATCGCAGCGACTGTTTAGCATATTTGGCTACTGGATAGTCCGGCACGAAGATCCACCGCGGGAGAAAATCGGGGTTCGTTACGCGCCCACAATTCCTAACTGTTCGCATAGCCAAAAATTTCCAGACTCGCTCTGCCTCTTGGCGCATTATCTCCAGTCTAATATGGGATGACTGTGGCAGGTGCCTAAACTGAAGTGTGACCAAATAAGTTCTGAAGCCCTTTAAGTGCTGCTCTTCTAACCATTGGCCCCAGTGCTCTATGGCTTCAGCGGTATCGAGTTGAATTCGATGGTCATGGTGCTGCTGGTGTCTCATTTGGCAATACCTTCCAACTACCGGCCACGGTTAATCCGCAACAGGTTTGAGGGGAACTTTGCTAGTGGCATGGCGATCCTACGCCGCTAGTTTGCTCGGCTATTTTACCGGTTTGCAAAATTAGCTTCTGGGGTTGTGGTTTTCGATCCAATCCAGCCGTCCAGGGATTTCACCGCCTGGAGACTTACCTCATCTTTGTTGCGGCAAGTTTGCAGTGGATCATCCAGACCCGCGATTGGTGAAGAAAGATGCGAGCTGCGGCGCTACCTAAATGCGATACGCGAGGCGCTTTGGTTCGTGATAAGCGATGAAAAGAGAGGCAAGGTTCGCTTAAAGCGAACTAAGAGGCTGCAGGGGCTATGACATAGATGCCTAACTCGCTGCCGGTTTGGGAGGATGTTTTGCTGACGTCGCCTTGAAAGCCCTCTCCGGAGGCGTTCCGAGCGCTTCAAGCTGCAAATCTACACTTCGGCGCTGCACCATTCTGGTTACTCGCTCTAACCGTTTGGCAGTCATGTAAACGGGCACCAGCACTAGGCCTTCTTGGGCTGCCGCTTCCGACCCTGTTTCGATCTTATCTAGGAAGGCGACTGAATTCTTTTCCACGCTATATACTGTCAATTCGGTGCCAGATGACGTTACGTCGGCCGTGGCGCGAACGTCGAACCGACTTTCCGAGCCGTTCAGCGTTTCGTAAAGGTCGTGTATTCTCTCCTGGCCATCAATAGTCATACGCTGCCTCTTGGCAATTTTCTTCTCTTCTTCGTCGGGGTAGATAATCTGCTCGCCTTGAGCAGTCATGCCATCTCCGACATCCCGAGGATCTATGTAAGCGGGCTTCACAAACCCATTCCGCGCGATCTTCTCTATTCCATGGTGAATCTGAATCATGTCCGGGACGTCTTCTGGAAAAACGTCGTGCGCATGCATAGCGGCCATTACGGCAGAATACTTGCTCGCGAGTTTGCCGTCACCATTGGGGTCTTGGTATTGCGCTTTCAGAAAGTACTTACATACGTCTCGAAAAAGATCTCGTGCTGACTTTAGCTCGCTTGGCTTGATGAAGCTCTTCCAGTATTTCTGCTGGTAGAAGCGGTCTCGCTCAACTTGATCACACTCCAGCCGCAAAGCGTGGGCGTAGACAGTTGCGATGTCGGTTCTCAGCGCTTCGCGGTAACCGCTCTCGCGCTCAGCATAGCGTGAACTGCATGCATCGAGAGCTGCTATCGTATCGGTTTCATACCTAAGTTTGAATTCTGCATCCTTTTCGACCGGCTCGTTAGCCTGATCACGGCTTGCTAGATATTCTTCGAGTGTTTTCATAGTCAGTCCTTTCGATTGAGATTGCTAATGGCTCCGGCCAAGCGGCCGCGACATTCATAAGCGTTGCGATGAACCGCCTGACGCAAACCTTGCTCATCTATGTCTATTCAAAGAACGGAAGTTCAATGGCGACTTCCATGGGCGCGGAGTTTCTGCAACCCATGGAGAAGGAGATAGTGAATGGATTGCGCGCTTAAGAGTGCCGTGGTTGAGACACCCTATCCCAACTACCTGACCAGTTTAGGCAAAAATCTCAGAAAATATCGGTTATTCAATATGTTAGGTAAACGACAGCGGTTTTGAATTCTAACGTTTTCTGACCGCGCTCAGCGTGCCGGCGAAGCGTAATCTTCAAGCAGTCTCGTCATCTGCTGATCAGGTCCAGAAAGTGGGATTGGTTGCGGCACAATTTCTGATGGGAACGTGGGCAAGTTCATGTCTCGCAGCGCTCTCGTGTCCAGTGACGATCGCAGTCGCTCAGTCGCCCATTTCGATTGGCTAAGAAATTCCCGGATCGCGGTTCTATGCCCCAACATAGTCTGAGATGTAGTTTGAAAAGTTGGGCTTGTTGGATCCAGCCCTTGCAAGAACCGTCGCTGCCCGAACTCGCTCACAATTAAGAAGGGGCTAACATTCTTAAACTCGGTCCAAGCTTGGGAGAAGCGGCGCCACGCGCATGGCTCTTCACCCCAGAGATGGCCCCTCTCCAACAAATAGAATGCCTTGCTGATACTCGGACCCGCACGAGAATTGTCGTTCTTCGGGACGTAGGTGACATGGAACCTGACTATCAGGGCAACCAAGCGCTGCAGGTCTCTGTCCCGAAATTCCCAAATTAGCTCGTCGGCTCGCTCATCAAAACATTTGGAGATGATATCACTCGGACTGGCGTACTGTATCAAAATTGGCAGCAGTGCCCTCTGGCTCTCAGGATCTGCAGTCGAAAATGCGTCGCCCACGTATCGCGCCATCATTATGCTGGATATCAGCGCAGCGGAACTGGTGTGTTGAGGCCAACGCAATATAGCGACAAGTTCAAATAGGCGCTTAGGTCGCTGCCATTGGTCGCCACTAATTTCGGCATCCCAGAGGTGCTTGATAGCCTGGTCCAGATACCGCGACTTTCCTGCCATGGTTGGATCTCACAGAACCGAATCACCCAGCGGGCCGCAATCACCCGATTGTTGTGACGAGGTGATAGCAGGGACGGGATCCATTGGTCGACTGCGGTCGCCCGACTCGTGGCGATTCACTCCAAATGGCGTGGCCGATCTACGACTGCTTTGCGCCCCCATTCCCGCCATTCGAACGCACGCCAATGGTGACCGAGAGCGGACGTCGAAATCACCTGCTTCTCAAGTTTCAACTCAACGGTCGGGCTGAAAGCACAAATCATCCTTCTGAGCGCGGCAAAGCTGGAAGCCCAAGCTCCTGCAAGAATTTGTTGTGCTTCGCTGTCGCTTCGCGAACCTGTTTCTCGATATCGACCAACTCTTCGTGGGCAGCCATCAGATCGATTTCGAGTTCCTGCTCGGCGGTGCTGATGTAGCGGGAGATATTGAGGTTGTAACCCTCCTCGGCGATACTCTCCATGCTGACACGCTTGGAGTAGCGGTCCTGCTCCTTCCGGAACTGGTAGGTCTCGATGATCTTGCGGATATGTTCGTCCGTGAGTTGGTTCTGCCGCTTGCCCTTCGCAAAATGCTCGGCCGCGTTGATGAAGAGCACATCGTCCGGCTTCTTGCACTTCTTCAGAACAAGGATGCAGACCGGGATACCCGTCGAATAGAACAGGTTGGCGGGCAGTCCGATGACAGTGTCGATGTAACCGTCCTGCAGCAGCTTGGTTCGAATGCGCTCTTCCGCACCGCCTCTGAACAGCACCCCGTGGGGGAGGATGATGGCCATCACGCCCTCATCCTTCAGATAGTGGAAACCGTGCAGCAGGAAGGCAAAGTCCGCGGCCGATTTGGGGGCCAACCCGTAGTTCTTGAACCGCACATCGTCGCCCATCGCCTCAGTAGGGTCCCAGCGCAAGCTGAAGGGCGGATTGGCCACGATGGCATCGAAGGAGGGCTTCTTGGCGGGATTCAACTCGCGCAGGATGTCCCAGTCGTTGGTCAGCGTATCGCCGTGGTAGATCTCGAATTCAGTGTCTTTCACGCCATGCAGCAGCATGTTCATGCGCGCAAGGTTGTAGGTCGTGATGTTCTTCTCCTGGCCGTAGATTCTGCCGATGCCGTGCGGCCCCATGCGCTTTCGCACGTTCAGCAGCAGTGAACCGGAGCCGCACGCGAAATCGAGCACGCTTGCGAGCCGTTCTTTCTTTCCGGTTGAGGGCTCTTGGCTGTCGAGCGTCACTATAGCGGAAAGGATGTCTGACACCTGCTGGGGGGTATAGAACTCGCCCGCCTTCTTGCCCGACCCGGCCGCAAACTGGCCAATCAAATATTCGTAAGCATCGCCCAGCGCATCCACGTTGGACGGGAAGTCGGCGAGCCCCTTGGCGATCTCGTTGATGATGGCGCAGAGTTTGGCGTTGCGATCGGCGTATGTCCGACCGAGCTTTTCCGAGCTAAGATTGATTTCCGAGAAAAGGCCGCCAAACGTGCTCTGAAACGACTCGTTCTCGATGTATTTGAAACCCGCCTGCAGGGTGTTCAGCAGTTCGCCATTTTGAGTGCGCGCCATATGAGCGATGCTGGTCCAGAGGTGCTCCGGCTTGATGACGTAGTGCGCCTTAAGACGCATCTGCTTTTCAAACTCCGCAACATCATCGGGGTTCTGCGCGTACCAAACAGATAGGGGCGAGCGCCCGCCGTTGCCGATAGCGTTGGGGTCTGGGTAATCGCGCCCAAGCTCCTTCCTGGCGGCCATCTCGTAATTGTCCGAGAGGTAGCGCAGGAACAGGAAAGACAGCATGTAGTCGCGGAAATCGTCCGCATTCATCGCGCCGCGAAGCGTATCGGCGATGTTCCAGAGCGTTTTGCCCAGTTGCTTTTGGGCTTGGTTGTTCATTGTGCAGGTGCCTCCTCTGGGGCGTCCACATGCGCTGGGGCGGGCGCTGGCGCGTGGAGGACAAAGTTGTATTTGCCCTTCAAGCCAAGGAAAACCCTGTCAAAAAGTTCTCGTGAGTCCTTCTCTAGGATCTCGCCTTCGAAGTAGTACACCTTCTTATGCGAAAGCGTGTTGATGACACGCGCGACATCCTCAGAGTCGCTGATGCCTATTTCCCTAAGCACATAGCCAAACTGGCCAACCCCTAGGAAGGACGCCACGTTCTCCAGCACCTGCCGCAGCAACGCAAAGTGAAACGCCCTTACCTCGTTCGCTGCCGACGCCTCTTCAAGCAGTTGCAGAAGGCGCAAGTGGTAAAGCAGAACGTCGTTGTTCGGGCTCTCCAACGCAAGCTCACCGTTTTTGGCGCTGAGAATGCCGACTTTCGCATGTTTCTTGAACTTGTCGGCCTTCTCACCCTTCTTCAGCCAATCGGCAAGTATTGCGAAGAACCCCAGGTGATGCGTGGTGATGATGATCTTGCGCTTCTCGAATTGGTCCTCGATCAGATCGAACAGTGTTGAAGCCGTGATAAAAATGTTGTGGTCGTCCAAACTGGACACCGGATCATCGATGAAGAAGTGGGATGCCTGCTGGTCTGCCCATCCATCGACCTCGAAAAGCGCAAGGAAGAAGCACCAGATGAAAATCCGCTCTTCGCCGCGTGAAATCTTGAAAGCGACCTTAGATATATTGCTGGGGTCATCAGGATCTGCCTCTTCCTGAAAGAACGATACTGCCTGAATACCGTCTTCAGGATCGTCATGAGGAATGAACTCAAAGCGATAGCCCGGCTTGAAGCGGTTCAGCTTGTCGCGCACGTCGTCTTCGGTCAGAGAACCATGAAACCTGTTCAGGCTGCACTTGCGAATATCCAGCCGGATGGGCGTTCCGTCGTTCTCGGGATCGTTCTGCCAGGCGAACAGATCCTCGCTATAAGCGTTGTAGTAGACACCCGAATGCGCGCCATCTTCTCCCTTTGTCGCGTCCTTGTAGGCGACCGAAAGCCGTGTTTTGCCGGTCGCGTTGAACGCATAGAGCAGGGTGATCTGTTCTTTACCGTCACGAATAAAGGTGGCGATTTCAGAATGGTTCACGATGCAGACTCTTCAATAAACGGGAAAAGCTGCTGCATGAGGCCCTTCTTGTGGGTCTTGACCGCGTTGAGCTTTCGGGTCTCGGCGGCGATGAGTTCGTCGAAGGAGGTGAGGCAGTCGGCGATGCGCTGTTGTTCGGGGAGAGAAGGCGCCATGACCACGAGCTCCAAGACGCTTGGCTTGGAGATGTTCTTCATTGAGCCAGAACTACCTCCTGCCAGCCCAGATAACGCTGCTCGCCCCATATCTGAGCCAAGAACGAGCGCAACAAAACGCATATCAGCCCCGGGTCTTGGCTTGGCAGCCCATAGGCGATCAGGAAGAAAGATATTTGGATAGCCGTCCTTTACATATGCGTTGGCACCCACGAGTGCCGGCGTATTCATGCGGCTAAGGATCACTGTATCTGCGCGGACCGGCTCTCTGACGCGCTTGATTTCTTCCTCATCAAATACAACTTTGTTCTCAAGCGGTTCGAAAACTCCATTTGTGACAGCGCTTGTCTTTAAAACACCAATCTCATAGCTCATCGCGGGCCGGTCACCTGAATTGACGCTCACACCAGCATCAAGCGCGCTCACCAACTTAGAAAGTGGAACTTCCGCCCACTTCCCTGCCGCCTCAAACTCAGGGAACCGGAGGCGGGGTTGGGTTTCGCCTTCCTGGGGGAAAAGCTGCTGCATCATGCCCTTCTTGTAGGCCTTCAGCGCCACCACCTTCCGCCCCTGCGCGGCAATCAACTCTTCCGCAGAGTCCAGACAGGTGGCGATCTTTTGTTGTTCGAGACAGGACGGCAGCGCCAGTTGAAGGCGCGCCAGGTCTTTGTAATAGATGCGAACGCGGACGCTTCCATCGCCCTTTTCCGAGACATAATTCTCCCAGGCGTCGGAGCGCCGGAAGTGATCGAGATAACTAGGATCGAGCCTGTGTGGACCAGTGCTTTTACACATGAAAACGACGTAGTCTGGGCTAACCAGAATGTCATTTTCACCTTGCCATCGAGCGATAGAGCCGATGTTGAGCCGCATTGGATTGTAAGCGAACCAGTCCTTCCGAACGACCTTGTAGCGTGCGGTGTCAGCCGCGACAATGCGCTCCTCCATCGGCACAATGCCTTCGACTTTAGACACCCCCATTATCTGCGAAGGGGCCTGACCTGAGCCATTTCGTTCTGTGCTTTCGGCCGTAGAGTCCCCCAGCTGCAAATCCTGCAATGAGTAACCGACAAACTCCGGAAAGCGGAGCTTGGGCACCAACGCTGATCCGCTGCCCGTCGCGGCTGGCGCGTTAGCCTTACTGCTCATATGCGCTCAGTCCCGAAATCTCGCGCCCATCGGCCCGCTTCAGCAGCAACGGCATCAGGTCGGCCATCAGGTCCAGTTCCTTCACCCGACGGGCCTTCCAGTTCAAACCAAGGGGTTCCATCAGGTCGGTCAGGGCCTCGCCATCGAAGATCATGCGTTTCAGTATCGTATCGACAAAGCCTTGCAGTGCCTCGATCGCCAGCCCGTGCTTGTCCGCTATGCCCGCCAGCTCCGCTTTATTCTTCTCCGCCTTGAATCGGCTGTACCCCTGGCGGATGGCCTTTTCGCTGAGGCCCTCGCCAGCCTTGAGGGTGTTGATAAAGGCCGCGATATCCTCGCGCTCATCCATAAACTTGGCGTCGGACTGGATCAAGCCGATCAGTTCCTGGCGGCTCATCTTCTGCTTGCCGGGGGTCGCCTCGGAATAGCGAGCGATCAGACCCATGATGTAGTCGTAATCGATGACGGCCGAGGCGAAGAGGACAAACTCGAAATCCAGCTGGTCGGCTTCCGGCGCCGGCGTGTCCGCACCCTTGCCATGCTGGGCCCGCAGGCGCTGCGCGGTTTCCAGATAGGCGCCGCGAAATCCCAGAAGGCTGTCGCGCGGCAGGATCGCTTCGATGGTCGCTGCATTCTCGGGGGTCAGGTCGGTGTACTGATCAAGCTGCGTCTTGAGCCGTTGGACCTCTTTGAAATGCTCTATGAATGCGGCGCGGGCGGCATCGCCTCTGAGGTTGGGCACGGCATCGGGGGCGCAATCGAGGCCCTGCGACTTCATGAAGGCGTCGAGCTCTTGAACCGCGGTCTCCAGTTTGTGGATGACCACCGGAGCTTTGTCTACGAGCCAGATTTCACGCGCCTTCTCGGCGGCCGCCTCGCCAGAAAAGAGAGAAATGGCGGCATCGACGGCCCCCTGCTGCTGCCGGAAATCGAGGATGTTGCCATAGGGTTTTGTGGCATTCAGTACGCGGTTGGTGCGCGAGAAAGCCTGGATCAGGCCATGATGCTTCAAGTTCTTGTCGACGTAGAGGGTGTTCAGGAACTTGGAGTCGAAACCGGTAAGCAGCATGTCCACGACGATGGCGATGTCGATCTTGTGGTAGGGTTGATCGGGGTAAGCCGTCTTGAGGTCGGCATCCGGCCACTGCTGGTCCTTGATGCGCTTCTGCACATCCTGATAATACAAGTCGAATTCACCGACCTTATGGTTGGTACCATAGTTGGCGCTATAGTCGGCGATGATGGCCTTCAGGGCCTCCTTCTTCTTTTCCGGCTCGACCGCGTTGTCTTCCTTTTCCTGGGGTAGGTCTTCCTGAATCTGCTTCACATCAGGATCGCCCTCGGCGGGCGGGGAGAAGACGCAGGCGATGTTCAGCGGCCGAAAGGTGGGATCGGCGGCCAGCCTCTCGCCCTGTATGGACTTGAACAAATAGTAGTACTCGATGGCCTCATTGATCGAGGCAGTGGCGAGCAAGGCGTTGAACCGGCGCTGACCGGTTGCCGCGTCGTGCTTGGACAGGATCGCTTCGATGACCGCACGCTTCGCCAGCGGTTCGCCTGGCTTCGGCAGAGTCCTGCCCTGAGGCTTGTAATAATCGACATGGAACCGAAGGACGTTTCCATCTTCGATGGCATGAGTGATCGTGTAGGTGTGAAGACGCTGCTGGAAGAGGTATTCTGTCGTCTTCATGCTGGCCTGCGTGTCTTCGATCTGCTGCTGGGCCGCATTCTGATCGAAGATTGGCGTCCCGGTGAAGCCGAACAGTTGGGCGCGCGGGAAGAAATCCTTGATGGCCTTGTGGTTCTCGCCGAACTGCGATCTGTGGCATTCGTCGAAGATAAAGGCGATCCGCTTGTCGCGTAGGGGTTCTAGCTGCTCCTTGAAGCTCTTCTTGCCGTCCTTCTTCTGCTGCTTGTTGCGCTTGCTGTTTTCGTCCAGCGCGAGGCCGAGCTTCTGAATTGTGCAGACGATGACCTTGTCGGCATAGTCGTCTGAGACAAGGCGCCGGACAAGGGATGCGGTGTTAGTGTTTTCCTCGACGCAACCTTCCTGGAATTTGTTGAACTCCTCGCGCGTCTGCCGATCGAGGTCCTTTCGGTCCACGACAAAGAGACACTTCTCGATGTCCGGATTGTCCTTCAGCAGCGTTGACGCCTTGAAGGAGGTTAGTGTTTTGCCGCTGCCGGTGGTGTGCCAGACGTAGCCATTTCCGCAGTCTTGCGCGATGGAGTCGACGATCGCCTTCACGGCGTAGACCTGATACGGCCGCATCATCAGGAGCTTCTGCTCGCTTGCGACCAGAACCATGTAGCGGCTGATCGTTTGGCCGAGCGTGCACTTAGTCAGGAAAGTCTCGGCAAAATCGTCCAGATGGACAATTTTCTTGTTTTCTACGTCTGCGAACTCATAAACCGGTAGGAAGCGTTCCTCTGCATTGAAGGAGAAATGGCGCGCGTTGTTGTTCGCGAAATAAAATGTCCGATCGCGGTTGCTGACTATGAATAGCTGCAGAAAGCAAAGGAGGGTCTTGGTGTAGCCGTTTCCGGGGTCGTTTTTGTATTCTACGATCTGCTCCATGGCACGGCGCGGTCCAACGCCGAGTGTCTTTAGCTCGATCTGAACCACGGGCACGCCGTTGATAAGGAGGATGACGTCGTAGCGATGGTGACTGTTGTCCGTGTTGATGCGTAGCTGATTGACTACTTCAAACGCGTTCTTGCACCAGTCCTTGATGTTCACGAGCGTGTAGTTGAGCGGAGTGCCATCATCACGCATGAAGCTGCTGCGTTCACGGAGGATTCGAGCAGCTGTGAAGACATCAGGTGTGACGATCTCGTCGAGAAGCCGAGAGAACTCCGCGTCTGTCAGGTGAACGCGATTTAGCGCCTCGAACCTCTTGCGGAAGTTCTGCTCCAGCGACGCGCGGTCGCGAATGTCTGGGCGATGCTCATATTTCAGGTCCTGCAGCTTTGTAACAAGTGACTTCTCGAGGCCGCTTTCAGTAGTGTTCATAGTGAGAATGCCGCTCCGCCGTCACAAAGCCATACAGGTGCCACTCGAGGATTCGATACTTGTAGCCGTAGATTGTCGAGAAGGGGAGCCCTGCCAAGGGATGCCGCCTGGCACCCAATCTCAAGCAGCCCGGGATGGATCGCGGGCTGTACGTCCGCTACTCCAGCATGGAGGCCAGAACCGCCGGTCCGCAGTCGGCCAAATGCTGCCGGGCGGTAATGCGCCTCATGACCTCCGTAAAGGTCCACTTCACAGCTTCTTAAGAGCAGACATCGCTGGCGATGCCCTCGAAGTCGACCATGCCCACTTCCGGACGTTGGCTTCTATGTTGGAAGCGGGCATTGGTTGGCAGGGCCAGAACTGCCGCTTGCTGCCCGTCGCGCTTGCCTTTATCAACCGCAGATCGAGGCATTTGGGCCTCATGGCGTGCTCGCTTTGTCTGTCGCCAACTGACACCAACAAAACAGGCAGGCCGGGATTAGCCTGCCTGTTGCGAGGGCTACCGCGGCCGCCCAAAGGAGGTGAACCGGGTCCAGACACGGCCCAGCGCAGACAGCACACGCTTCAGGAAGGACTGACGCGCGGGGTCGCCGTGCGCATGGCGTTCGATCTGCTTGCGCATCACCGCTTGTGACGTGGCTGGATCGAAGGCGCGCAGCCATTCAACCTCGCCAGCCGTAATGAAGTAATGCGAATTGCAGGGTGCATCGCAGACGGCAACCGAAGGGCGCACCGTCGCCATACCGCCTTGTTCAGTGACCTGGTGGCTGTCGGGCACCAGCAACGAGACACGATGACCACAGCCGCAAGCGCACAGCAGGGCCCCGATCTCGAACTCCTCGCTGTGATAGACGACGCCCGGCATCAAAGGCTTGGGCATGCGCTCGACCGCTTCATAGCGAAATCTCATCTAGGCTCCCCCGCCCGGTCCATTTCGAAGGTCACGGTATCGAAGATTATCGAGGTCGCATCACTCTCCCGGTCCAGCAGCCCGAAATGCTGCTTGAACCGGATCACGGCCATGTTGGCATTCAGCGCATTAAGCTCAGGAATCTGCGCCTGCTTGCGATATTCGTCAGCTTTCGCGTTTTCGACCGGCAGACGCACCGTTCCCCGATTGTTGTCGAAGGCTTCACGATCGGTGCCCGTAATGCGCACGAAGCCGCTGAGCCCGACGGTTGAGCGATTGAGGCCCATGCCGCAATCGACAAAGGGAATGTTATTCGCACTTAGCCAGTCCACGATAAGCAGGCGCGCAGGTCCCTCATCAACCGAGACGAAGACGAAATCGAAATCGCGGAGGCTAACAACATTGTCGGCCGTAATGCGTTCGGCGACCGGGACAATGCCCGAATGCCATTGATCATAGTGCGTGGCTAGCGCCTCGACCTTCAGCTTGCCGATGGCGCCGGGGATAAAGCCCGGCCATCTGAAGATCGTGTGGAGATGAACCTTGTCATCATCGAACAGCGCGATCTGATCAAGATGCGTACGGGCCACCAAATCGAGAATGAAGGAGCCGGTTCCGCCAAGGCCAACGATCGCGACCTTCTTGCCACGCAGGAGTGCTGAGAGATCATTGAGATGATAGCGCGCGGACATGGTATCGGGAAAGCGCAGTGGCGAACCCTGGGCCGCCGCCTTGACGGCGATGCCACGAAGGGGGCTAGCATTCGGATAAGCGTTGATCGCCGGCGTCGTGATCGTATCGATGTACGTCTGCACCTTTTCCTCGAACGACTGGTACGCGCGCAGCGCGCCCTGCTCATCCATCAGCTTGTAAGAGAAGGAGCAGGTCATCACGAGATCGGGCGTCACCTCAACGGGATTGGGGCCGCCGCCAAGCCTGAGCTCGCGTCCCTGCTGGTCATGGGGTCTGCTCCCGCGCCACCAGGCCTGATGATCGGAGGGCGGGCCGATAATCGGGCTGGTCAGACCAAGTGGGCAGGCCCAATCGCCGTGCTGAAGCCCGCCCTGGTTGTCGAGGTAGGGCAGGCCGTAGATAACGAGATACCCGCCCACGAAGTCGATCAGGTATCCCGTCTCGTCCAGATCGCGCAGGGCGGGATTATGATTCACCAGTTCCGGCAATGCGAAAGCGCATTCCATCTTTCACCTTCACTTTCTGACCGGGTGCGAGCGTGCCGCTCGGGTTCTCGACCGGACCGTGGGAGTATTTGATAAGATACTCGTTCGAGGGCTTGCCGCCCTGCCCGAGATAGAGATCGACCACGCGGGCGTAAGTGATCTCTTTGGTGTCGATCTCGTGGTCATCCCCATTGACGAGAATGTCGAAGACCTTCTGGCTATAGAAGTGCTGATCCTGCGTCAGATGGATCGGCGTCTCATCGCGAGGAATGGGCTCATCTTCTTCGTCGCCCGCGGCCTCGCGGTAGAGCTTCTCGTGCTTTTTGATGTCGGCCAGGGCATAGACCGCTTCACCCGTCGTCGGGTTGGGCGACTTGGTCGCCACGCGGTTGATGTGGATGCGCACGATGTGCGCCGCAGCGATGTCCGGCATGGTTTATGTCCTTTCCCGCCTCTGGCGGTGCTTGCGTTTCGCCCTGGCCGGTGGCATTTTGGTGTCCACCCAGACAACAGGGAGGGTTCGAAAAAAGCCCTAGTCTAGCTCATGCAGACCAGAGCCTGTTGTCTACACAGACAACAAATAGGCATTAAGTAAAATTTGTCAAGGAGGACGAATGCCGGACACAGCACTGGGCGTGTGGTTGAAAGGCCTGAGGGAGGAGAAAAAGCTGAGTCTGAGGGATCTAGGCCAGCGCAGCGAGGTCGATCACGCCTACATTCATCGACTTGAAACGGGCGTGAAGGAAGCCCCATCCGAAGACGTTCTCGACAAGCTCGCACAGGGGCTGTCAGCCTCAAAGCGCGATCGCGACATTCTGCACCATCTGGTGCGCCAGACGAACGTCGATCCGACTATCCTGGAATTTGTCCGTAAGGACCAGAGTATCAGCGCCGATGAGCTGCAGATGCTGTCGACTGTCGTGAATCGCGGCGCGCGCGCGGATTACGCGACCTCGCTCGCCCGCATCAGGCGCATGATGACGGAAGATGATGATGGATGAATTGTCAGTAGTTTCATCGGCCCGGGCTTTTGTCAGCAAATGCGGACCTCTTGCTCAGCCGGTTTCAGTCGATACCTATGCGTCAGCTATCGATGGCACAATCAAGAAGCAAGCCTTGAACGACGGCGAAGATGGCTGGTCGTTCAAGACGCCCAAGGGCAAGTACAAGATCTGCGTGAATTGTAATCAGAGCGACAGGCGCCAGAGATTTACCGTCTGCCACGAGGTCGCCCACGCGGTTTTAGACATCGTCCCCGACCACAGCCAGCCAGGCTGGAGTTTCAGCAAGCGGCCCCAAGGCGAGATTTTCTGCGACATTTTCGCCGCCGAGCTACTCCTACCATACAAGCTCTTCAAGCCGCAGGTTGACATGTCGGAAATGGGCATGGCGGCCGTCGGCACGCTGGCCGATGATTTCGATGCCTCGCTTCTTGCGGCCGGCTCGCGTTTCGCGACCTTCTCGAAAAATCTCTGCGCGTTCGTCGTCTCCGAAGGCGGCAAGGTTCGCTACAGCACCCGCTCGGCAAGTCTACGCCAAGCAAAGGGCTGGGTCAGGCCCGGGGCGCTCCTACCCGAGGGTTCCTACAGCGCACGAGCACGAGCGGGCGAGAAGCCGTCAGGACCTGAAGAAGCGGAGGCCGATGAGTGGTTCGAAGACTGGGACCGCGATGGCGGCCTCTTCGAAGACGTCTTGCATTTTGGTCAATGGGATCAGACCATGACGCTACTGTGGTACGAAGAGGACGACGCCCCGCCCGCGCGTCCCGAGCGGAAGCAATGGGAGGAACAGACCTACGGCCTGCGTGAGCTTGACGGCAATCTTCCCTGGCCGGGCGGCAGGAAGCGGCGATAGGTGGAGACCTAGGTTTGCTAGGCCAGCGGATCGATCGCCCCCAATAAGCAGACCTTTTCAGCGTCCGGGCAGGATCATTCCCGTCGGGCCACGGCCCAACTGATGCCCGGCGATATTGTGCCTCATGTCGGTCATTGCGGACTGTTATGCAGGTTCCTAAAAGCAGACACAATTTCTTCGAATTGACCGAGAGTGTACAGTATGACCGTCCGTGCGCGAACCCTTGCCGAGTCGAGCGCAGCCAACAGGTCGGTGCTTCGAACTCTACGCGGTCCCCGAACTTGTCGGGATGCTTCGAATAAACCAACACCGGTGTTCGACGGATGTAAGCCCAGTGTTTTCAACGTCATTGACAACAGTTGACGGGGATGGACGGCTACTAACCAAAAGATTTGTGTTGCTCTAGGGTGGTGTCTCATAACCTCAAGAATTTCGCGGGCGCCTATGTCTACCCAGCTGGTCAAAGATCAAATCAAGGCATTCCTGAAAACCGAGACGCCCGAGGTGCTTTGCATTCGTGGCAACTGGGGAACGGGCAAAACCTACAACTGGCAAACCACGGTCAAGGCCCTCCGGAAAGACCCGAAGGCAGTCGCCCTGAAGGAGTATGCTTACGTCTCCCTATTCGGTGTGAGCTCGATTACCCAGATCAAGGCCGGCATTCTTCAGAACACGGTGGTTCGAGACAAGATCGGCGACCTGATCACGTCTGAGACGGTAAGCGAGGTGGTTTCGAGGGGTGAGAAAGGCCTCAAAACCAGTATTCTGAAGGTCTTTTCGCTTGGCGGGAGCGGCATTTTCGATGCGGCGTTGTCTGCGCTGTCTCTGTTGTCGACCAATCAAATCATCTGTTTTGACGATCTGGAGAGAAAAGGCGCCGGGATAAGCGCAGGGGACATTCTTGGTTTCATTTCCTACCTCAAGGAGGAACGCCGCTGCAAAGTCGTGCTGCTGTTGAATGACGAGGGGCTGAAGGGCGCCGACAAGGACCAGTTCACGTCCTACCTGGAGAAGGTGGTCGACATAAACCTGCGGTTTGCGCCGACACCGGCTGAAAGCGCCAAGATTGCCATGGACGGCGTCGCGGGCACCGATGCGCTTAAGGCAATGGTCAGCGAGCGGTCAGTCAAGCTGGGCATCGATAACGTGCGCGTCATCCGGAAAATATTCCGCCTAGTGGCGCTGATTGAGCCGATGCTGAAGGGGTACCAGCCCGGCGTCCTAAGAAGCGTCGTAAGCTCGCTCGTTCTCTTCGGATGGTGCCATTTCCAACCCGAGAGGTCGCCGTCGACGGAATATGTGAAACAGAAAGGTCTCTGGGAAACTGCCGCCGAGCGACAGAAGAAAAAGGAAGATCCTGTCGCAGAGAAGTGGTCACAGCTCTTGCGCAGCTACGGATACGGGCACACCGATGAATTTGACTTGGTGCTTATGCAGGGTGTCGCCGACGGCTACTTTGAGCAAGACAGTATTGATGCTCATGCCGCAGAACTACACAAAAGGGAGCAGGCTGGCGAGGCGCGCAGGGAACTCGACGCGGCGTGGGATAAATTCCACTATTCCTTCCGCGACTCCCAGGACGAGGTGCTAGGGACGATGTACGACGCCTTTATGAAGAATGCGGAGTTTCACAACTTAGGCGCTGTCACCGCACTTATCGACCTATTTCGGGAATTGGAGGGTCGAGAACGTGCGGACAAAATGTTCGAGCGCTTTGTTGAGACCCACAAAGAGATTCCCGGCGCGTTCGATACGAGCAGCATGCTCCGATTCGGCCATGAGATCCCCGATGACATGAAGCAAAGAATCGTCGAGCTAAATGCGGGAGAGGCGCCCAAAATGACGGTCGATGAGTTGTTCCTGAAACTTGAACGCGAAGGCTTCCATTCCAAGGTCGCCGACCGATTGGCTGAGGTTCCGGTTGAAGAATATGTGCGTGTGTTGACCAGTTTCGTCGGCGAGGACCTCGCCAAGATTAGACGTGGGCTCACTGCCGACCTGAATGTCATCAATCCCAACGACGCGTCTATCCGCATTATGGACCGCGCCGGAGAAGCACTGAACATCATCGCCAAGGAGAGCGGCTTTAATGCGCGGCGGGCGAGAGGGTGGAGGCTTATTCAACGGCTGGAGGCGCCGAAGGTTGAACAGGAAGAGGAAGGCGGCATAGCGGAAGCTACCGCTGAACGGGCACCGAAACCGGCACGACCGGCACCGGCAAAGCCTGCGGCGAAGCGCAAGCCGCGGGGAAAAGCCGCGGAATGACCGCCCAGCGGTGACGCCCGCGAGAGGCGTCACCGCTTTCCGAAGGTCTACGACTGATACCGCGTTGTCCATGCAATTTCGGCTTCGATCACCTGCAGCCGGTCGAAGCCGCTACTCGCCGGTCGGTCGTCAGGGTTATCTGGTTCGACGTCACGGCGAGCGGAACCAAAGGGCAGGTTTCAGTGTTAGGCAGACCCAGAACGGCAGCTTACCGCCGAGCGTGCACCAGAACCGGACCGTCCAGACACGGCCCATTGCTGCCATCCCGTAGAGCAGGCATCTGTGGCCAATTGGTACAAATGTCACGAGTGGCTTTTCCAGCGCGGCAACACCAGTCCATCGTAGGTAACCCGATCGATCTCAGTCTGCAGGCGCTCCAGCGAGATGCCACGATCCATCACGCCGTCGCTCCTGCGCATTCGTCCATAGCTGCGGCCGACGCCGCCACCAGCATGGCCGGTGAACGCGTGGTGGACTTCCTCGGAAATTCCGGCCTCGCGGCAAGCTCGTTTGAAGGTATGCCGGAACGAGTGAAATGTTTTCGACGGGCTGTCGACGGCGTACTCACCCAAGTAGCGGCCAAACCACTTCGACCACAACTTTGCTTTGGGTCCGATTGGCGAACTGAACTCGGCCCAAAGCGGATGGTCAGCCTTTGCCTTCTTCGCTCGTTCAGCGACATAGTCGAGTAAACCAGCGGCGATGAGGTCGCGATGGATCGGCACTGACCGAGCCGAGCTCGTAGTCTTCAGGTTCTGATCATCGCCGTCGTCATTGAAGTCGATGAAAGCAATGCCGGCGCCACCGTTTCGGATATCACCGAGCCTCAGCTGCGCAATCTCAGATCGCCGCGCGCCAGCGTAAAGTGCAATGACCGGGAACCAAAAGGCGGCTTCGCCCTTGCCGCCGAGTTGACGCTTCCCTTCGACGAAGACCGGTGAAGCAAATAGCTTGTTCAACTCGTCGACGCTGAATGGCTCGTAATGGCCCTTTTCCATCGTTGATACATCGAAGGTAACATAGAACGGATTGGACCACCCCGAGGCGGCATCGAAGTGTCCGTCCTTCTCAGCCTTGGTCAGAACGCCGGCGAGAAGATTCAGGCTCTTGTTGATGGTCTGAGCGTCCCTTGGCTCGTAGGCGCTGAGATCATTCTTCAGCAATTCGGGCAACCGCATCTTCGCCAGCTTGTGTGGCAGTCGCTTCGGGACGCGAGCGAGCGCGTCGCGAAATTCACGAGTGTGCGTTTTGGTGATCTTGCCGACGTCGAGGTCACCATGCAGCTCGACGAACCTCTGCACGGCCCGCGTCGCTTCGTTGATTGACTCCTGACGTGGCTTCCGAGCCGACCGACTGTTCGACTGTGACCAGTTCGCTAGAGCGGTCGTTAGCGGCAGAGCTTTCGTCGTGGGGATGTCAGGGGATGCTATCTCCTCTCCGTTTAGCCGTGCCGTAATAGCTTGCACCGCCTTCCTCTGGGCCTTGATGAACGCTAGCTCAAGCTGCCGCCAGGCGGGATCATCCGGGTGGAGGACTATCCCGGCGTCCTCGACCGACTTGTTGATGATCCCGTGGATCGCTTCACTGCCGCGCATTTTTGCAACTTCATCACGCGACAACTTGTCAAGCGAGGATACGATTGCCCGATACGCCGCAATGTCACCGTCAGTCATCCCGGCTCCATCTGGCGAAAAGGCACCGGTGTCGAGGTCGAGTCCAAGACCCTTACTGCGCAATGCCTCGTCGTTTCTCATCAGCCTCGCGGTGTGAGCGGCTGCAAGCGCGTCGATCGTGGCAGGCGCGATCTCTGCTGGCGGCCCGTTGGTAATTGATTTCCTGGCAAGATCCACGAGACGGTGCGCTTCTTCGATCAAAGGAAGGGCGGCTCGTTCGGCTGTTCGCTGATCGTTGGTTCGCAACGATTTGACCAGTTCGTTCTTAAATCGGCCAGACCTGCGGTTCACGCACCATTCGATAGCTTCCGGCCAAGGCATCGGGAATGGCCGACCGGCTATGTCATCAGGCAGAGCGAACCGGAATTCGAACCGGTTCGCGCGACGTTGGATGTATTTCATGCGCGCCATTTTACACCCCGAATGTAGCACGCGAAAGTAGCACGCGTGCGGATCAGATAGCAGTAAAATCAACGCCTTAAGCGATTTCAAGCACTTGCTTGAAGAGTGGCGCGCCCGAAGAGATTCGAACTCCTGACCCCCAGATTCGTAGTCTGGTGCTCTATCCAGCTGAGCTACGGGCGCGCAATAGGCCATGCTTTACATAGCCCCGCTAACCGATCCTGACGACCGGCCGCGACAAGACGTGTTCCCTAGCGACTGAATTTCCGAAAAGCAAGCCAATCCGGCAAAAGTTTTCTCGCAGCTGCTTTCGACGGTGCCGATCAAGGGGTGCTGAGATTCAGCTAAGTCCGGCTTCGGCTGAATATCAAATACAGCTCAGGCCGGGCGGCGCAGGCCGCTGCGGGCCTGGTCGAGGCGGACCGGCTGGTCGGGGATGGTGACGGCGAAGGTGGTGCGTCCGCCGATCGATTCGACCAGCTCCACCGTGCCGCCATGGGCGCGGATCAGTTCGTGCGCGATGGCCAGGCCAAGGCCGGTGCCGCCGCTGCGGGCCGAGCCGCGAAACGCCGCGAACAGGTTTTCTCGAGCCTTCGCCGGCAGGCCGGGACCGGTGTCGGTGACAATGATGCGGCTTACGCTGCCTATGCGCTCGGCCGATACGGCGAGCCGGCGCACCAGCGCGCTCTCGGCGTCGGCCGCCATCGCCTGGACCGCGTTGCGACAGAGATTGGTGAGCACGCGAAACAGCTGGTCGGAATCGGCATCGACCTCGAAGGCGAGCTCGACGGCATTGACGAATTCGATGCCGTCCTCGATGTCGAGCAGGCCGTGGACGTCGTCGACCAGCTGGCGCAGCCGCAAGCGGCGGCGTGAGGGCGCCGGCTCCTGCGTGCGGCCATAGTGGAGCACGCCTTCGGAATAGGAGACGGCGCGGTCGAGCGCGCGCAACAGCTTTGGCGCGAAGGCCTGCACCGTCGGGTCCTTGACCAGGCGCAGGCGGTCCGACATCAGTTGCGCCGAGGCCAGGATGTTGCGCATATCATGGTTGATCTTGGAGACGGCGAGGCCAAGATCGGCAAGATGCTTCTGCTCCGACAGCATCTTTTGCAGCCGTTCCTGCATCTGCGACAGTTCGCGCTCGGCAACGCCGATCTCGTCGGCACGGGCGGCCGGGTGGATGATGCGCCCTGGATCGTCGGGCGCCTCGGAAAAGGACAGCATCGAGCGCGTCATGGTGCGGATCGGGCCGATCATGATCAGGTCGATCGCGGCATAGACCAGCATTGCGGTGAACAGCGAGATCAGCAGCGAGACGAAGGCGACGTTGCGCGAATAGCGCAGCATGGCGTTGCGCAGGGAATAGTCGGGCATGATCAGCTCGAATTCCTTGTCGCTGTCGCCGACCGGGCCGAACACCCGCAGCATGCGCTTGCCGCCGAAGAACAGCGTATGCAGCGCCCCGGTCATGCCCTTGATCATGCCGACATTGGCGATGTCGATATGCTCGTCGACCTGCGGCGGCATCTCGGCCACCACCAGCAGGCGCGATACGCCGCCGTCGCGCACCGCGATCGCCTTGGCGCCGATTGCCATCAGCACGTCGTTCTGGGCGGCGCGGGAGAGCGAATTGGGCTCGCCCTGCACCAGCACGATCGACACCGCGGCAGCGGTGCTTAGCCGCTCCTTCAGCCAGGCCAGGCGGTAGCTGGCGATCCAGGGCAGGAAAATGAGGACTTCGGCCAGGAGCACGAAGACAATGGTGAGCAAGAGCAGCTTGGTCGACAGGCCGCGCGCCAAGGGCACTGAACGATTGGGCACCGAACGGCTCGCAACCGGGCGAACGGTCGCCGGGCTGGCATCGGCTGTCGCCGGGCCGCTCCCTTCATCCGCTGATGCAACTTCGCTCATTAAGGCCTGTCTTCACAAACGCTTGATCGGTTGAGATTAGGCGATTGCGGCTTTTTTGCCAATTTCATCCTTCGTTGGACGATGGTGCCAGCAATAAAGATCGCCTCGAACTGGGTTTTCGCGCTGCGACGAACGGGGTGTCGCGCCATGACGAACTGGCAGTTCGCGCTGCGACGAACTGGCGTTCGCGCTGGATTGACTCCCAAAACCCTTCTTTCTATAAGCCGCTCACGCTCGGGCCATTCGTCCCGGCGCGGTTTCGATCGCGCCAATGCCGGCCCGGCAAAGCTCCTGTTACACAGTGACAGAATCAAGAAGGGCCGCACCCCGCGGTATTAAAACAAATGAAGCGTACCTACCAACCGTCCAAACTCGTCCGCAAACGCCGGCACGGTTTCCGTGCTCGCATGGCCACCAAGGGTGGTCGCGGCGTCGTCGCAGCTCGCCGCAACCGCGGCCGCAAGCGGCTCAGCGCCTGAACGGAAGACGAGATCGTTGCCCGCAACCGGCAAGCCAGTGGGACCAAACCCCAAGCGGCTTCTGAAACGTGCGGAATTCCTGGCCGTCCGCCGCGGTGAAAAGCGGCGCGGGCGGCTTTTTCTCGTTGAAGTTCTCGACCGCAAAGACGGCCTGCCGCCGCGCGTCGGCTTCACCGTCACCAAGAAGGTCGGCAATGCGGTTGTGCGCAACCGCGTCAGGCGGCGGCTGAAAGAAGCCGTGCGCACCCATGCCGCAAGTGACATGGCGCCCGGCAATGACTATGTCATCGTCGGGCGTGAAGACGTGCTTACCATTCCGTTCGGCCAGTTGAAGGCCGAACTCTCCCGCCGTCTCAGCGGAACACGATAGGCCAAGGGCTTTCGATGGAAAACAACCGGAACTTCTACATCACCATCGTCTTGTCGGTGCTGATCCTCGGGCTGTGGCAATATTTCTATGTGCTGCCGCGCAGCGAACAGCAGCGCGAGGCGGCCCGCATCGAAGAGCAGCGGGCGGCGGAGCAGAAGAAGGCGGCCGAGGCCGCCAACCCCGGCGGCACGCCGGCGCCCGCAGCGCCCGGCGCCATTCCAAACGCGCCCGGCACCTATGTCACGACGCCGGAAGGCCGCGCGCAGGAAGTGGCCAAGACGGCCCGCGTCAACATCGACACGCCGAGCCTGTCGGGCTCGATCAACCTCACCGGCGCCCGCCTCGACGACCTAAAGCTCAAGCACTACACCGAGACGGTCGACAAGACATCGCCGCAGATCCAGCTGCTCAATCCGCAGGCGCTGCCCACCGGCTATTATGCCGAGATCGGCTTTGTCGGCAGCGACACGACCGGCACGGTGCCGGGCCCGGAAACGGTCTGGAGCGTCGACGGCACTGCGACGCTGACGCCAGCGACGCCGGTGACGCTGACCTTCACCAACGACAAGGGCCTGACCTTCAAGCGCACGATCTCCGTCGACGGCGACTACATGTTCACCGTTTCCGATGCGGTGCAGAATTCAGGCTCGGCCCCCGTCACGCTGTCCAATTACGGCCGCGTCATTCGTTTCGACAAGCCAGCCATTGCCAGTTCCTATGTGCTGCATGAAGGCCTGATCGGCGTCACCGGCACGGAAGGCCTGCAGGAGCACAAATACGCCGACATCGAGAAGAACAAGCTCTATACGCCGAGCAAATCGACCGATGGCTGGCTTGGCATCACCGACAAATACTGGGCGGTCACCCTGGTGCCGACCGAGAAGCAGCCATTCCAGCCGCACTATGCCTATTACGACAATGGCCGCCCGCGCTACCAGTCGGACTTCCTCACCGACCCGATCACCATTGCCGCCGGCCAGTCGGCGACGGTCGAGACCGAGATCTTCGCCGGCGCAAAGGAAGTCAACAAGATCAACGCCTACGCCCAGGACCGCCAGATCAGGCTGTTCGACCGGCTGATCGATTGGGGATGGTTCATCTGGATCACCAAGCCGATGTTCTACCTGATCGACACGCTGTACAAATTCTTCGGCAATTTCGGCCTGGCCATCCTTGCCACCACGGTGGTCGTCAAAACCCTCTTCTTCCCGCTCGCTAACAAATCCTATGCGTCGATGGCGAACATGAAGAAGGTGCAGCCCAAGATGCTCGAGATCCGCGAGAAATACGCGGACGACAAGATGAAGCAGCAACAGGCGATGATGGAGCTGTACAAGACCGAGAAGATCAATCCGCTCGCCGGCTGCTGGCCGGTGGCGCTGCAGATCCCGGTGTTCTTCTCGCTCTACAAGGTGCTCTACATCACCATCGAGATGCGGCACGCGCCGTTCTTCGGCTGGGTCCAGGATCTGGCGGCGCCCGATCCGACCTCGGTCTTCAACCTGTTCGGCCTGCTGCCCTTCGCGCCACCGGCCTTCCTGCCGCATATGGGCGCCTGGGCGGTGGTCATGGGCATCACCATGTTCCTGCAGATGCGCATGAACCCGACGCCGCCGGATCCGACGCAGGCGCAGATCTTTACCTGGATGCCGGTGATCTTCACCTTCATGATGGGCAGCTTCCCGGCCGGCCTCGTCATCTACTGGGCCTGGAACAACACGCTGTCGATCCTGCAGCAGGGCGTGATCATGAAGCGCCAGGGCGCCAAGATCGAATTATGGGACAATCTGACGGCATTGTTCCGAAAGAAACCCTCGCCGGCTGAATAGAAGGCGCTATTCCGGCAATCAAAGCCCCGGCTCGTCCGGGGTTTTTGTGGACGAGGCGCGCATCACGTTCCCGTGAGGCGCGAAACTTGCGGCGTGCAACCGGCGTGGCTGCTGCTTGTACCGCCAAGGCCGATCAACACCGATCAGCTCTAATCCGAAGACCGCTGTTTTTGATCCGTGACCCCGTCATGTCCATCGCGGGGATGCGGCGCGTGGAATGGGCATTCGCCTTTAAGTATTTGTTATCATTATCGTTTTTTACTCTGCACCGAAACTTTCCCGCAATCGCCGCGTAACTCTTCCCGACAATCGAATCAACAATTGTCGCACCAGAAGGGTTCTCCAATGGCAAAGTCCATCCTCAAGGCATTCTGCTTTTCCGCCGGCCTGGCTCTATCGGGCCTCGCAGCTACGACGGCCTATACGCTCGCCAATCCCGCCGTTGGCGGCGCTGCGATGCTGACCTCGAAGAACATCGTCGAGAACGCCCTCAACTCGCCGATCCACAAGACGCTGGTTGCCGCCGTCAAGGCCGCCGGCCTGGTCGACACGCTGGAAAGCGCGGGACCCTTCACGGTGTTTGCGCCGACCGATTCCGCCTTCAAGAAACTGCCGGCCGGCACCGTCGCCACGCTGGTGAAGCCCGAAAATAAGGACAAGCTGGCCAAGATCCTGACCGCCCATGTCGTGGCCGGCAAGATCTCCGCCAAGGATATGATGACCAAGGCCAAGGCGATGGGTGGCAAGTATGAAATGAAGACCGTCAGCGGCGACACGCTGATCGCCGAGGTAAAAAAAGGCGCGCTTTATGTCGTCGACGAATCCGGCGGCGCCGCCAAGGTAACGGTCGCCGACGTCAACCAGTCGAACGGCGTCATCCACGTCGTCAACAAGGTGCTGTTGCCGAAGTAACGGTTTTAGGCAACGGCGAATGACGGCGGGCTGCGACGGGCTTTCTCGGTCTGCCTTCCCCACCTCACGGCGAGGTGCCATTCTTTTGAAGCCGTCTTCGCCACCACGGGGTCCTGCTTGTCCTTCGCAGGGCCCCGTTTTTCGTTTCAGGGCGCCTTAGGCGACTGCGCTGCGGTCGACCTGATCGTGATCTGCCGCGGCACGAACTGAACATCGAAGCCCAGCAGGGCTCGCTCATCGGGCGATTGGTGCTATAGGGCGGATCACGCCATCTAGAATGGCGGCTTTAATTTGCGCCACTCTCGACGGATCTCGCCATGGACGGACCCAACCCAGACATCAAGCACCCGATCCCGATGCACACCCGCGTCGGCTTCCTCAAGCCCCTGGTCACCGCGCCGAATATCGAGATCGGCGACTTCACCTATTATGACGATCCTGACGGACCGGACAAATTCGCCGAGCGATGCGTGCTGCATCATTATCCCTTCATCGGCGACAAGCTGATCATCGGCAAGTTCTGCGCCATCGCCGAGGGCGCGCGCTTCATCATGAACGGCGCCAACCATGCCATGTCCGGCTTTTCCACCTATCCGTTCAACATTTTCGGCCATGGCTGGGAGCAAGGCTTCGACCCGAAGACGTGGTCGCAGGAAGTGCGCGGCGACACGGTGGTCGGCAATGATGTATGGATCGGCATGGATGCGGTGATCATGCCCGGCGTGTCGGTCGGCAATGGCGCCATCGTGGCGGCGAAATCGGTGGTGACGCATGACGTGCCGGCCTATGCGATCGTCGCCGGCAATGCGGCAAAGGTGGTGAAGATGCGTTTCGACGACAGGACGGTGCGGCGGTTGCTGGCTGTGGCGTGGTGGAATTGGCCGGTGGACAAGATCGGCCGCAACCTCAACGCCATCCGGGGCGCCGATATTTCGAGGCTGGAGGCAGCAATTTGAACGCGCTGGGCAACACCGTCATCGGCACCGACCTGTTCACCAAGGGGTGGATCTTCATCCGCGGCGTGCCGGCGATGAAGTTCCTGCCGCCGGAGGGGCCGCCTGAGATCGCCTTTGCCGGCCGCTCCAATGTCGGCAAGTCGTCGCTGATCAATGCGCTCGTCGGCCATAACGGGCTGGCGCGCACCTCCAACACGCCGGGGCGCACGCAGGAGCTCAACTATTTCGTGCCGGGCGGGTTTTCCGGCGAAGGCACCGACCTGCCGCCAATGGCGCTGGTCGACATGCCGGGCTACGGCTATGCCAGCGCGCCGAAGGAAAAGGTGGACGATTGGACCAAGCTGGTCTTCGACTATCTCAAGGGCCGCGTGACGCTGAAGCGGGTCTATGTGCTGATCGATTCCCGCCATGGCATCAAAGCCAAGGACGACGAAGTGCTGTCGCTGCTCGACAAGGCGGCGGTGTCCTACCAGATCGTGCTGACCAAGACCGACAAGATCAAGGCCGCCGGCGTGCCGCAGCTGATCGAAGAGACATTACTGAAGATCAAGAAGCGGCCGGCGGCGTTTCCGTTCGTGCTCGCCACGTCGTCGGAAAAGGGCGAGGGTCTGGACGAACTGCGCGCGGCGATCGTGCTGGCGGCCAATGGCGGTTAAAAGCAACTCCGGGAAAAGTGTGAAGCGGTTTTCCGTCCGGAGTTGCGAAAAAAGACCTTTGGCTAACTAGGCCTTTGCCTTGGACTTCGCCTCGAGCGCGATCATCTGATGGCTTTCTTCCTCGGCAAGCTTTTCGGTGCCGTAGGACTTCAGGAACAGGCTGACGCCCGACCGCACGATGTGGTCGATTTCATCCTGGCTCGGCGCCGTGGTGCGGTAGGCGAAGATGCACTGGCGAAACAGGCCGGCGAGGCACAGTTCGGTGAATTGATAGGCGGCAAGATCGACATCATCGATCTTGAGCAGGCCGCGTTCGATGGCTGCATTGAGGAACTTGACCACCTTGTCGTGGCCGCGTTTGGGGCCACGTTCGTAAAACCGCGCGCCCATGTCCGGTATCCTGTCGGAGGCGCCGATCACGGTGCGTTGCGCCTGGATGACCTTGGCCGAGGTGATCTTCATCGACAGCACCTTGCCGAATTTCACCAGCGTCTGGCGCAGATCGTCGGCGCGGTCGAGCATGTCGTACATGTTCTTGAAGATGGTGCCGCGCTCTTCCTCGATCAGCGCCTCGAACAGCTCTTCCTTGTTGGCGAAGTAGACATAGATCGTGCCCTTGGAGACGCCGGCCTCGCGGGTAATGTCGTTCATCGACGCCGCTTCGAAGCCCTTGTCGATGAACACGCGCCGCGCGCCCTCAATGATCTGGCTGCGCTTGACCGGATCCTGGCCCGCCGCCGGGCGGCCGCGACGCGCACTATCCAGCACATCGCACCGATCATTTTCGACGTCGGGTAACGTGTCGGCCATTAAAGTCACACCTCGCGAAATAATTCGAACCGAGCGGTTCGATTGCTCTTGATATGGGCCTGCTTTAGCGCTATGTCAACGTTCGCATCGAACCGAACGGTTCAGTATAACACATTTTCCTTATGTAGCTACGGTAGCGAGATATCATGTCCTCGAACACGCCAACCACCGCCGAAGTCCGCCTCTTTCCCAACGCCAAGGTCTCGCCGGTTATCGAAGCGCCGGAAGCGCCCATCAAGCCTGCCGCCGAAGTTTTGGCCGAGGTGCCGGCCAAGAAGAAGCGGGAGGCTCGCTCGTTCATGCTGCCGATCATCGGCCTCGCTCTGCTCAGCGCCGGCGCCTGGTATGGCTATAATTACTGGACGGACGGCCGGTTCCTGATCTCGACCGACGACGCCTATGTCCAGGCCGACATGTCGTTCGTCTCGCCGAAGATTTCCGGCTATGTCGATCAAGTCAAGGTCTCGGAGAACCAGCAGGTCAAGGCTGGCGATCCGCTGCTGACGATCGACGACGGCGACTACAGAATAGCCGTTGCCCAGGCGGAGGCGCAGATCGCCACGCTGGCCAAGACGCTCGACCGTATCGACGCGCAGACGAAGGCGGCGCAAGCTTCGCTGCAACAGGCGCAGGCGCAGAAGGTCGCCGACCAGGCGGCAGCCGACAACGCCGCTCGCGCCCAGCAGCGCGCCGCGCAACTGGTCAAGACGCATGTCGGCACACAGGCGCAACTGGACGATGCCCAGACCGCTCTCGACCAGGCCAATGCAGCCCTCGTCGGCGCCGACGCGCAGATTGCAGCCGCACAGGCCAATATCGGCGTGTTCGAAGCGCAGCGCGCCGAATCGGCCAGCACGCTGGCTTCGCTGCGGCTGAACCGCGACAAGGCCGCGCGCGATCTGTCCTTCACCGTGCTCAAGGCGCCTTATGACGGCGTCGTCGGCAACCGCTCGGTCGAGCAGGGCGACCTCGTCAGCCCCGGCCAGAAGCTCGCCGTCGTGGTGCCGCTGGACAAGCTCTACATCGTTGCCAACTTCAAGGAGACGCAGCTGGCCAAGCTGGTGCCCGGCGAGAAGGTGCGGGTCTCGGTCGACGCCACGGACGGCCATGATTTCGAAGGCACGGTGTCGTCGCTGGCGCCGGCTTCGGGTGCGGTGTTCTCGCTGCTGCCGCCGGAAAATGCCACCGGCAACTTCACCAAGGTGGTGCAGCGCATCCCGGTTCGCATCGACGTGCCGGCCGATGTGCTGAAGGCAGGCAGGCTGCGCGCCGGCCTGAGCGTCGTCGTCGCCGTCGACAGCCGCACGGCTCCGGCTACGACGAACTGAGCGAAAGCCGGGAGCAACGCCATGGCAACCGCAACCATAACTGCAGGAGCGGGGCCGGCGCCTGCCATGCCGGCGGTACCGACGACCATCTCGACGCGCCGCCTCATCGCCTTCCTGGCGATGGTGTTCGGCATGTTCATGGCGATCCTCGACATCCAGATCGTCTCAGCCTCGCTGGCGGAGATCCAGGCCGGCCTCAGCGCCAGTTCCGACGAAATCCCATGGGTGCAGACCGCCTATCTGATCGCCGAAGTGGTGATGATCCCGCTGTCGGGCTTCCTCAGCCGGATGCTGTCGACGCGCGTGCTGTTTGCAGGCGCCGCGGCCGGCTTCACGGCGGCCAGCGCGCTGGCCGCGACCGCCACCAACATCGACCAGATGATCGTCTACCGCGCCATCCAGGGCTTTATCGGCGGCGGCATGATCCCGAGCGTTTTCGCCGCCGCCTTCACCATCTTCCCGCCGTCGCGCCGCGCCATGGTGTCGCCGATGATCGGCCTGGTGGCGACGCTGGCGCCGACCATCGGCCCGACCGTCGGCGGCTATATCAGCCATGCCATGTCGTGGCACTGGCTGTTCCTCATCAATGTCATTCCAGGCATTCTGGTGACGGTCACGACCTGGACCCTGATCGATTTTGACAAGCCCAATCTCGGCCTGTTCAGCAAGTTCGACTGGTGGGGCCTTGCCGGCATGGCGGCGTTTCTCGGCTGCATGGAATATGTGCTCGAGGAAGGTCCGAACCATGACTGGCTGCAGGAACAGGCCGTGTTCATGTGCGCCATCATCATGGTTGTCGGTGCGGCGCTGTTCTTCTGGCGTGCCTTCACCGCCGAGGAGCCTATCGTCGATCTCAGGGCCTTCACCAACGTCAATTTCGCCTTCGGTTCGCTGTTCTCCTTCGTCATCGGCATCGGCCTGTACGGTCTGACCTATCTCTACCCGGTGTTCCTCGGGCGCATCCGCGGCTACGATTCCATGATGATCGGCGAAGCCTTGTTCGTCAGCGGCCTGGCGATGTTCGTCACTGCGCCGATTTCCGGCATCCTGTCGAGCAAGATGGATTTGCGCATCATGATGATGATCGGGCTGTTCGGCTTCGCTGCCGGCACATGGTGGATGACGCATCTGACCGCCGACTGGGATTTCTGGGAATTGCTGATCCCGCAGATCCTGCGCGGCAGCTCGATGATGCTGTGCATGGTGCCGATCAACAACATTGCGCTCGGCACCTTGCCGCCGGACCGGCTGAAGAACGCGTCGGGCCTGTTCAACCTGACCCGCAACCTCGGCGGTGCGGTCGGCCTTGCCGTCATCAACACCGTGCTGATCGATCGCAGCGCCTTCCACTACGCCAGGCTGGCCGAGCATGTGGAATGGGGCAGTGCGGCGGCGCAGACCAAGCTGCAGAACATGACGCTCGACTTCCAGCAGACTCCCGGCCTCGACGCCACCAAGGCGGCGATCTCCAAACTGTCGGGCATGGTCCAGCAGCAGGCGTCGCTGCTGTCGTTCATGGATGTGTTCACCATGCTGACCGTGCTGTTCGCGACCATGGCGGTCTTCACCCTGGTCATCGCCAAGCCGGCGCCGCCCGCGGGCACCGGCGGCGGAGGCCATTGAGCGCGCCGGACCCCCGCCTGGCGCGCTCATGTGTGACCCCGGAAAGCACCCCCGATTTCCGGGGTCACGCTTAAGCATCGATCGTTGTCAAGCTCCTTGGTCGAACACCCGGCGCGCTATGCTGCGGCAGGCGGCCCAAACCATTTGGTCAGCGAGTCGGTTAGCCCGGCTGCTTCAGGGCCGCCGACCCAGGCCACATAACCGTCAGGCCGGACCAGCACTGCGCGTGGGGCTTCGACTGCCCCCAGCACCGGAAGCTCCCATGCGCCATCGTAGCTGGCGTCGACCAGCTGAATCCGCTCCACCCACTGGCCGATACCAAAAGCGCCGGGCTCACCAAGATTAAGCAGCAGCGGCCGAGCGTCATGCAGCAGGGCGAAAACCGGCAGCGGACCGGCAGCGGTGACGAGGTCGAGATCCGGCATGCGACGCCCCAGCAGCGGATGCCCCTCGCCAAGATCGTAGTGGATGTCCAGGCCGGACAACATGCCGGCAAAACGCTTGCGCGGCTCTTCCATGCCGAGAAGTTCCGACACTGTATCGCGCAGCGCCTTGGTGCGCTCGTCTTCGCGACGGAGCACGACCGACGCCATGGTGTTTTTCATCACACGCGCGGCAATCGGGTGGCGCTCTGCCTGGTAGCTGTCGAGCAGGCTTTCGGGCGCAGTTTTCCTGACCACCTGGGCGAGCTTCCAGCCCAGATTGACCGCGTCCTGCACGCCGGTCTGCAGCCCCTGTCCACCGTCCGGTGGATGCACGTGCGCGGCGTCGCCTGCCAGCAGCACCCGCCCCTTGCGGTATGAGGCTGCCTGCCGGGTCATGTCGGTGAAGCGGGCCAGCGATGTTGGATTGTGGACGCCGTAATCGGTGCCGTAGACGGCAATGAGCGCCTCGCTGAGCTCATGCAATGTGGGCACGCCGCCGGCCCCGACCTCGCGTTCGGTCACCAGCACCCGCACCGTACCGTCTTCCAGTCTGCTGAGGCCGTGAATTCCGATGGCATCGCGGTGGATACCCCATTGCGGCTCTTCTGTTACCTCGATCTCGGCGATCAAATTGCTGGTTTTCGGCTCGGAACCGGGGAACTCTATGCCCCCCGCCTTGCGCACGAGACTTCTGCCGCCGTCGCAGCCGACAAGATAATCGGCACGAAGCGACCTGCCATCGCTCAGCGCGACATCGACGCCGCCGCCATCCTGCACTAAGCCAGTCACCTCGCGGCCACGGTAGACCGTGACGCCAAGCTCCTCGGCCCAGTCAGCAAGGATGCGCTCTATGTGCTTTTGCCACAGCGCCAGCCCGTAATTGTGGCGGGTGGGAAAGTCGCTGATGTCAAGCGAAACGCCGGCGAAACCCGCGACCTGGGCGGTCTGGCCTTGCGACAGGAACCGATCGACAATGCCGCGCTGGTCGAAAATCTCGATGGTGCGCGAATGCAGGCCGCCCGAGCGCGCGCCCGCGAGATCCTGGTTCTCGCGCCGCTCGACGATGGCGACATCGATGCCGGCCAGGGAAAGCTCGCCGGCCAGCATCAACCCGGTCGGGCCGCCGCCGGCGATCACCACGGAATGGGATATTCGCGGCCGGTCCGCATCAACACCGTCGGTCGATTTGGCGGTCGATTTGGGCTCGCCGTCGCGAGCCCGTGCTTCAGTTCGTTGCATAGGTTCTGGCCCTCTCGTTAAGGGCTGCGGAATCTACG
Source organism: Mesorhizobium sp. P160187 (assembly GCF_057766425.1). Taxonomy (NCBI): domain Bacteria; kingdom Pseudomonadati; phylum Pseudomonadota; class Alphaproteobacteria; order Hyphomicrobiales; family Phyllobacteriaceae; genus Mesorhizobium; species Mesorhizobium sp. P160187. The sequence continues at coordinate 1,968,139 of NZ_JBYMDX010000003.1, read as the reverse complement.
CATAAAAAGCCGTCTGCCAATTCTTGAAGTTGACTGTTTTCGCCCCATTTCAAGAGATAAGAGGCGGTCGTCACGCCGGCTCCAAATCCCCACCCCGCTAAAGACGCCGAACGGTCAGGCAGTGGCCGGCTTGAAGCTGAGCGCAACGCCGTTGATGCAGTGGCGCAGGCCGGTCGGCGCCGGGCCATCGTCGAAGACATGGCCGAGATGGCCGCCACAGCGGCGGCAGTGGACCTCTGTACGGGTCATGCCGAGCGAACGGTCCTCGGTCTTGCCGACGGCGTTGGCGATCTCCTGCCAGAAGCTCGGCCATCCGGTGCCGGAATCGAACTTGGTCTCTGAGGAATAGACCGGCAGGTCGCAGCCGGCGCAGGCGAAAATGCCCTTGCGGTGCTCGTTGAGCAGCGGGCTGGTGCCGGGATATTCGGTGCCTTCCTTGCGCAGCACGTTGAAGGCTTCGTCGGACAGGATGGCGTGCCACTCGGCGTCGGTCTTGGTGACCTCGAAGGTTTCGGCAGCCTTAGCGGGCCCGCCCATGCGCAACGTTGCCGCCGCGCCGGCCACGGCAGCGATGGCGGCGCCGCTCAAAAGCAAATCTCGACGGTTCATGACAGAAATCCTCCTGCGGGTTGTTTTTGCCAGATCTGGCCGCCACTGGAAAATCAAAAGCCGGTGACGGTTGTCCTGCAAACGAACGCTCCACACCGGCTCCGCGCTTGTTGCGGACGGGATGGAGCGCTCGGTCGTTTGCTCGGCCCACGGGGGCGGGGCCGCGCAATCTGCAGGAGCTTACCGCCTGTTCGTCGGCGGCAGGGGCTTTGTTACATCTTCGGCAGCAGGACCTTGTCGATGACGTGGATGACGCCGTTCGACTGCTCGACATCGGCGATCGTGACATTGGCGACATTGCCGTTCTCGTCGGTTACGGTGACCTTGCCGCCGTCAGCCTTGAGCGACAGCTCGCAGCCGCCAACCGTCTTGACCTTATGGGTGCCGCCATCGGCCTTGGCCATCGAGGCGACATCGGCGCCCATCGCCTTGGCGCCGATGACATGGCAGGTCAGGATCTTGGTGAGCTTGTCCTTGTTCTCGGGCTTGAGCAGCGACTCGACCGTGCCAGCCGGAAGCGCGGCGAAGGCCTCATTGGTCGGTGCGAAGACGGTGAAGGGGCCAGCGCCCTGCAGCGTCTCGACCAGGCCGGCAGCCTTGACGGCGGCGACCAGTGTCGTGTGATCCTTCGAATTGACGGCGTTCTCAACGATGTTCTTGTTGGCGTACATGGCGGCGCCGCCAACCATCGGATTCTCGGCATAGGCGATTGTGGCGAGGGCGGAGACGGCAATGGTACCGGCGAGCAAAAGGGTGGCGATTCTACGCATAGTGTTCGAACTCCTCGGGGTTATTGTTTCCTCTTTCGGGAACATGAGGAGATACGGAATAGAACTGCCTGAGTTTCCGCGCGCCGGGAAAAATTTATCCTTATCTTGTCGGCGAACTATCTCCGGAGATCGAATCTCTAATCTCCAGCAGCGTATCCAAAACGAAAACAGCGGAAGATGTACTTCCGCTGCCTTCATTATCACGTCATGGTTTTACGATCTATCAGATGCCCTTCAGGTCGCCCGCGGCAACGACCGGTCCGGTCGGCTGTCCGGTCGGCGAACCGCCCGTCGGCTCGACGCTGACGGCGAGCACGGCGCCTTGCGCCAGCTTCTGCTGCACTGCCGGGGTAACCGGAATGTGCGTGACCTGGCCGGCGGGAATGACGCCCATCGAGACCGGCGCATTCTTGCCTTCGATCATCCACAGTTCGAAGTCCTTGCCGGCGGCGCGTTCGCCCGAAACCAGTGACAGGCCGACATCGCGGCGGGAAGCGTCGTAGACGACAAGGTATTTGACATCGCTGCCTTCGGCAGCCAGCGAGGCGACGAGGCGCTCCTGCGGCACGACGACCGGCGACCTGACGTAAGGCACGGCGACATAGAGCACCAGGGCCGCGAGAGCCGCTGCGGTGAGGCCGCGCCAGAAGCTAAGGCTGGACCACAGGCTGCCGCTCGGGGCCGTCGTCGACGCCGCGGTGGAGGAGAACAGCCGGCGATCGATAGCCGGCTTGATGGTGGCCGGCGGCTCTACCTCAGCATAAGCGGCAGCCATCGGCGAGAGGTTCACTTCCCAGGAATCGACGAGACTGGCAAAGCCGGTCTCCGCGTCGATGCGTCCGGAGGCTATCTGGCGCTCATCCGCCGGCAGCACGCCGAGAACGTATTCGGCTGCGAGCAGGTCGTCGCCTCCACGTTCCGGTCCATTTTCTTCTGCCAGGGTCATCTTTCCAGACATTCTCTAAGTTTCAACAGGCTGCGGCGCAGCCATGTCCGCATCGTGTTGAGCGGAACCTTGTGACGTACCGCGAGCTCGGCGTAACTTTCGCCGTTCAAATAAGCACCCCGAACGGCTTGCGCCCGGTCTTGTTCCAACTCTTCAAGGCACTGATAGATGCGCTCGGATTCACCACCCGCAACAACCATAGCCTCTGGCCCCGGACCGGGGTCAGCCACGTCGAGCGCGGCATCGATATCGGCAGCGGGCTTGCGTCGCGACCGGATGCGATCAATCGCATGATTGCGTGCTATGGCCACCAGCCAGGAGATTGGGCTTAGATCGGAAACAGCGAAACGGTCCGCCTTCGTCCATACTTTGACGAAGACCTCTTGCAGCGCTTCTTCCGCATCTCCGCGATCCTTCAATACACGAAGGCACACGCCGAAAAGTTTCGCACTGGTTTGCCGGTAAAGCAGATCGAACGCAGTCCGATCCTTCATCGAGGTCCGGACAATCAGGGTGGAGATATCCTGCGGCGTCATACGGACAAGCTAAGCGATCACGATTTATTTGCAAAGGCAGAAATCTTGTTGTCCACGCAAACGATGTCCGCGCCCGATCGCCAGTAATCGCCGGTCGGTGCCAAGGAAATCGGCTGTCGTTAGCCTCCCGCAGAAAGGGGAACAGCAATGTCGGCCGAACAGATGCTGTGGGAGAACGATGCAACCGGCTTGGCGGAGCTGGTGCATAGAGGCGAGATCTCGCCGCCGGACCTTGTCGATGCTGCGATCGCGCGCGCCGAGGCAACCCGATCATTGCGCATCCGCCGCTTGCCTGAGGCGCCATGGACCCGAAGGGGGCCGACGAGCTCATCGAAAACCTGCTCGACAAATTGCATTTGACCCGTCTCTTGGAGATCAGATCCCTGTTTGGGCAATTGATGGACAAGAGCCTGTGGTTCACCCACCGGCCGGCGATCCAGAATGTCAGCGGCCAGCCGTCGATCGCGCTGCCGGTCCATGTCACCGATGCCGGCCTGCCGCTCGGCATCCAGGCCGTCGGCCGCCCCGGCGACGAGCAGGACGCTTTTGTCGCTCGCCGCGCAGACGGAGAAGATTTCCGGGTGACTGACGCGGCGGGCGCCGCTCAAGGTGCCGGCCTGATCCGGCAGATTTCATCATCGTGATAGCAAAGCTGTTTGCGGCCTGCGCCAATTCCCGCTAAGACGCCGCCGTCCTTACCCACATCCAGGGAACCATGCCGATGACGGAGATCACCGCCACCGCCGAAATGCAGGCCGCCCTGCTCTCGCGGGCCCTGCCCTATATGCAGCGCTACGAGCACAAGACGGTGGTGGTAAAATATGGCGGTCATGCCATGGGCGATATCGAGCTCGGCAAGGCTTTCGCCCGTGACATCGCGCTGCTGAAGCAGTCCGGCGTCAACCCGATCGTCGTCCATGGCGGCGGGCCGCAGATCGGCGCCATGCTGGCCAAGATGGGAATCGAATCCAAGTTCGAAGGCGGGCTGCGCGTCACGGACCAGAAGACGGTCGAGATCGTCGAGATGGTGCTGGCCGGTTCGATCAACAAGGAGATCGTCGCGCTGATCAACGCCGAGGGCGAATGGGCGATCGGCCTGTGCGGCAAGGACGGCAACATGGTGTTCGCCGAAAAGGCGCGCAGGACCATGATCGACCCGGACTCCAACATCGAGCGTGTGCTCGATCTCGGTTTCGTCGGCGAGCCGGTCGAGGTCGACCGCACCCTGCTCGACCTGCTGGCACGCTCGGAAATGATCCCGGTGCTGGCGCCGGTGGCGCCGGGCCGCGACGGCCACACGTACAACATCAATGCCGACACCTTTGCCGGCGCCATCGCCGGCGCCTGCCAGGCGACGCGCCTTTTGTTCCTGACCGACGTGCCCGGCGTGCTCGACAAGAACAAGAAGCTGATCGACGAACTGACAGTGGCCGAAGCCAGGGCGCTGATCAAGGACGGCACGGTGTCGGGCGGCATGATCCCCAAGGTCGAGACCTGCATCGAGGCGATCGAGCGCGGCGTCGAAGGCGTCGTCATCCTCAACGGCAAGACGCCGCATGCGGTGCTTTTGGAACTGTTCACCGAACACGGCGCCGGCACGCTGATCGTGCCCTGAGGTGCAACTGGCTTGGCGGCCAGTCGATCGGCTGGCCAGCCGTTAGGCCGGCTGGGGCAGGCGCGCGATGACCTTTATCTCGAAGTCGAAGCCGGCTAACCAGTTGACGCCGACCGCCGTCCAATTGGTGTAGGGCGGTTCACCGAACACCTTCAGCCGAACGGCATCGATCACGGGCCATTGCGCTGCCGGATCCGTGTGGAAGGTGGTCACGTCGACTATATCGTCGAACGTGGCGCCCGCTGCTTTCAGCACTGCCGCGAGATTGTCGAAGGCAAGCTGGACCTGCTTTTCGAAGACAGGTTCGGGCGACCCGTCCTCGCGGCTGCCGACCTGGCCCGAGACGAACAAAAGGTCGCCCGATCGTATTGCAGCAGAATAGCGATTGATCTCATAGAGAGCCTGCCGGCCGGCAGGAAAGATCGCGTCACGTTTGGTCATTTTCACTCCATTGTCCGGGTCACTCCCCTACGCCCCGTATGCTTGAAGTGGGTACATACGCTGCGTATGTCAACACGCATACGGTACGTATCTATAAATGGCAGCGAGCCTGTCAGGGGCCGGCCGAGATCGCGACAGTCGCTTCGGCCGGCTTGCGCGACGGGCGCATGACGACCATGGATTCCTCATCGGCATCCTGCGGAGCGCCCCAGAACTCAGCCAGCGTCGGACCATCCTTGAGGCGGCGGTCGCGGGCCAGAAAACCCCAGACCTCGCGGAACCAGACGCGGCGGCCCATTTGCGTGTACCAGCGCATCGAATGGCGCTGTTCGGGATCGGGGTGGAAGAGAATGCGCGTCAGCGCCTTCGGCCGCGACTGCACCGCGACCTCGATCAGCTTGATCGAGAAGAACAGCATCCACGGTTTCAGCCGGGTCATCTGCAGCACCTGGTGCTTGTAGTCCCACAGCCGGGCATCCGTCTGAATCACCTTGCGGTCCTTGGCGATGCGGAAGAACGGCGTCCAGCGGTGCGGCGTGACATAGAGCGCCTGGATCTGGTCGGGGTCATAGGCAAGCAGCTGGCGAAAGCCGCGCCACAGATCGCGAAAGGTCTCATCCTCGAACCCGGCCACCCAGGTCGCCATGGACAGTATGCCATGCTGGCGGAGCAGCCGGATTGCCTCGCGGTCGGATGAGGTGCTGCCGCCCTTGCGGATCAATTGAAGCGTCTGTTCGTCGGTGTTTTCCATGCCGAGCAGCCAGCGGATGACGCCGGCCTTGCGATAGAGGTGCAGGATGTCGGCATCGCGCACGATGTCGTCGGCCCGGGTCGAGCCGACGATCAGCACCGGCACGTTCTCGGCGATCAGCGCATCGAGAAAGGCGCGCCAAACCTTCTTCGACACGGTCGGGTTTTCGTCGGCGAGGTTGATCAGTTCGACGCCGTGCTGGCGGTGCAGCCAGGCAATCTCCTGCGCAAATTTCTTGGGGTCGCGATGCCGCCAGCGGGTCCAGAAACCGCGTTGGCCACAATAGTTGCACAGATGCGGGCAGCCCCGCGATAACTGCATGACCACGGCGCGCTTGCCGCCCCAATAGCTGTAGCGGCGGTGATCGATCAGCTCCCAGCCGACGCGGTACTCGTCCAGATCGGCAATGGTCCCGGCCGGCCGCGTCGCGAAGGGGCGGCCGAGATCGTCGCGATAGGCGATGCCCGCGACATCGGCCAGTGGCCGGCGATTGTCCAGTGCCACGACCAGGGCAAGGATGGTTGCCTCGCCCTCGCCGCGCACGATGAAGTCGAAGACATCGCTCGCCGCCAATATGTCGCGCCAGTGATAGGTCGGGAACACGCCGCCATAGATCACCAGCGTCGCCGGCTCGAGCGCCTTGACCATGCGGGCGATCGCGAGCGCGGTGGGATGCGCCGAGGTCGAGCCGGAGTGGCCGATCAGGATGCAATCGGGCTGGCCGCTGAGCGCATCGCGCACCAGCGTTTCCAACGGCATCGGCCCGAATTCGGCATCGACCAGCCGGACTTTATGGCCGGAGTCGATAAGCGGGCCGCCCAGTGCCAGCAGGCCGAGCGGTGGCAGATGGTCATCGGGCACGCGGCTGCCGATGGCGGTGTGCGGCGGATTGATCAGCACGATGTTCATGACGGACCTTTGAGCGACGGTCCGCATGGCGTAGCCGGCGTTTCAGTTTCGCATTTGGGCTCCGTTCAGCAGTTTGCGTGCAGCTTTTCCGCAGAAATGGCGGTGCGTGTCCTACCGCCTGAGGTGGGCGAGCGGCACGTGGCCCGGGCCCTTGATGTTCTGCAGCACCAGCTGGGTGTGAACGTCGCGCACGCCGGCAAGGCGCATCAGGCGGTGCATGACGAAGGCGTTGAGTTCGTCGACCGAGGGCACCATCACATGCAGCAGGAAATCGTGGTCGCCGGTCATCGTCCAGCACGACGAGACTTCGTCCATGTGCTGCACGGCTGCGATGAAGGTTTCGGGCGAACCGTCGCTGTGGCTGGTGAGCCGCACCTGGATGAACACCTCGACCATCAGGCCGACGCCGCGGCGGTTGAGCACGGCGGCAAAGCCCTTGATGATGCCGGCCTCCTGCAGCGCCTCGAAGCGGCGGGCGCAAGGCGTCGTCGACAGGCCGATCTCCTGCGCCAGTTCGGACACGGGCTTGCGTCCATCGCGCTGAAGAACATCCAGCATCTTGATCTCGAAATCGTCGAACTGAGGCATTTTCACTCTCTTTCAGCTTCTGCTTGGTGATTTTTACCTCAAATCATGGACCCAAGCCATCATCAAAGCTGAATTGCCTCGCCGGCCGCCGCTAGACTCTGCGGACAGATTCAAGTGTCACGATCAGGGGAGAAGAACCATGACGACGATGAGCGTTGCCGAATATGCCCGTGATTGCGCGGCGCAAGGCCTGCGTGGCGACTATTCAGTGTGCCGTTCCGACTTCACCGTGGCGCAGGGCTACAACTACAGCGCCGACGAACAGGCGGTGTGGCGCACGTTGTGCGACCGGCAGACCAAGCTGACGCAGAAGCTGGCGCACCATTCCTATCTCGATGGCGTCGCCGCACTCGGCCTGCTCGACAAGATCCCGGATTTCGGCGCGGTCTCAGACAAGCTGCGCAAGCTGACCGGCTGGGAAATCGTCGCCGTGCCTGGCCTCATCCCGGCCGCGCCCTTCTTCGACCATCTCGCCAACCGGCGCTTTCCGGTGACCAACTGGCTGCGCACCAAGGACGAGCTCGACTACATCGTCGAACCCGACATGTTCCACGACTTCTTCGGCCATGTGCCCATCCTGACGCAGCCGGTGTTTGCCGACTTCATGCAGATGTATGGCGAGAAGGCCGAGAGCGTGATTGCGCTGGGCGGTGACGAGATGATCACCCGGCTCTACTGGTACACCGCCGAATACGGGCTGATACAGGAGGAGGGCCAGAAGCTGAAAGCTTTCGGCGCCGGGCTGATGTCGTCGTTCACCGAATTGCAGTTCGCCGTCGCGAGCCCGGACGCGCACCACGTGCCCTTCGACCTCGAAACGGTGATGCGCACCGGCTACGAGATCGACAAGTTCCAGCGCGCCTATTTCGTGCTGCCGTCTTTCGACGTGTTGCGCGATGCGTTCCGGACCGCCGATTTCAAGGCGATCGTCGCCCGCCGCAAGGGGCAGCCGGCACTGGATCCAGCGACGGTTTAGCAAATCCTGAAGGGTTTGCGCGGCACCTACCCCCACCTTTAATCCCTCCCCACAAGGGGAGGGAGATCTCGTTGGCGCTGATTTCCGAGGGTTTCGACACCAAGGCATGGGTAGCGCCGGTAGCAATCCTGTCGCGCCGTTCGCTTTTTTGACAATCAGACGGTGATGACTTCGTCACACCGGGGGGATGACTTCGTCACACCGTGATTACTTTGGTCAGATGGTCGCCTAGCCGGCAGGCAAGTGCGGTGATCGTCGTCGTCGGGTTGCATTCGCCCGAGGTGCAGAATACCGAGGAACCGCCGACATAGAGATTGTCCATGCCGTGCACCTTGCAGTTGGCGTCGACCACGCTCTTGGTGACATCGGTTCCCATGCGCGTGCCGCCCATATGATGGTGGCCGGCCAGTTCCTCATCCGTCGGGTAGTCCTCGCCATTGGTCAGCCAGTCCATGATGCGGACGCGGCCGAGGTCCTTCTCGATCAGCGTCGTTCCGAACAGCTTGAGCCCCTCGAGGATGGTGCGGCGCTCCAACGGCGACTTCGTCCAGTGCAGCTCGATGCGCGGCACGCCGGCACGGTCGACATCGGTCTTCGACAATTCGATATGGTTCGAGGCCAGCGGCGCCTGTTCCCAGGCGACGTAGAGCTGGGCCGCACAGCGCAGGTTCTGGCTGAGCTGGTAGGCGACCCATTCGGCGGCCTCGGGCGCGGTGCAGGCGAGGTCGGCAATCAGGCTCTTGACGCCGGCATAGGGCGTCTCGATCAGGCGTATGCCGAAGTTCATGATCTGCAGCCGCTCCATGGCGGCGAGCGTCGGCGAGAAGAACGCCTCGTTGACGGCATCGACCTCGAACTCGCTGTAATCGGCCAGGATGGCATTGCCGCCCTCGAAGGTCGGGTGCTCCATCCAGTAGCGGCCAAGTGCCATGGCGTTCGGCACCACGCCGCTATTCGAGCGCTGGTTCGACCATAGAAGCAGCCGCGAATTCTCCAGCCCGCCGGTGCAGACGATGAAATAATCGGCGCTGAAGGCGCCGGCATCCTTGCCGTTCGACCACAGCCTGGTGCCGGTCACTCGTTTGCCGTCCCCGGCAAGTTCGGTGGCATAGGTGTTGAGCACGAGCGCTATGTTCTTGCTCTTGTCGAGCTCGTCGGAGAATTTCTCGCCAAAGCGCACGGCCGGGCTCTTGATCAGCTGCACCCAGCGTATGTCGTCTGAAATCGGCACATCGGGCTTGAAGTCGGGAAGCTCGAGTATGTCGTGCACCTCGGACAGATAGGGCTCGATGTCGGTCCGGGCGATTGGCCAGCCGGTGTCCGGCGCCCATGCCTTGGGCTCAAAGTCTTGCTTGTCGAGCACGCGGCACCAGCCGGCCCAGTGGTTCGACGACCCGCCCATGAAGCGCAGCCGGGTGATGTCGAGATCGAAATATTGATCGCCGACCGTGGAGCCGCGGTAGAAATCCTGCGACTCGTCGCTGAATTCGCGTGCGCCGGCCTCCAGCACCACGACCGGAATGCCGGCGGCGCCGAGCTTTCTGGCAATGGTGGTGCCGGCCGGCCCGGAGCCGAGAATGCAGACCTTGGGCTTGAAATCCGAGGCTCGAAACGCCTCATAGCTGTCGAAGATCATGCCAGGTCGCTCCGCTTCAGGATCCAGCCATTGACCACGACGATCTCGTCGGGATCGGCCGGGGGGCGGTCGCTGTCAGGCAGCTTGCGAAAAAGCTGTAGCGCCGGCATCGCAATCAGCGCCTGCACGATGGTGCGGCGCGACATTTTCCTGATGAAGAAACTCATGACACGTCTCTGGATGGGGGCTTCGATCCACGCATGGCGTTCCCTGAACGGCACAGGTACCGGCCAGACATGCCATTCCCGTGCCAAGCCTTGCCTGTAAACGAGTTACAACCCGGTAAACGGCGCAGTTGCGTGGAAACAATGTTGGCGAACCGTTAACAGCCCCACCACCAACACCTAGGCAGCTTCGGAAATGTCCCGGTCGAGGATCGACAAATTGCGGCCGCGGTGCTTGGCCTCGTAGAGCCGGCGGTCGGCGGCGCGCATCAGGTCCGAGACATCGGCATCTTGCGCACAGGTGATGCCGCCGATCGAGACGGTCAGCGGCACCGTGCGCTCGTCGACCGGACGAAAGCGGACCAGCTCGACTTCACGGCGGATGCGCTCGGCCACGCGCCGGGCTTCGGCTTCCGTAGCGCCGACCAGGAAGGCGCCGAACTCCTCACCGCCAATGCGGCCGAGCACGTCGCCGCTGCGGACGCCGCGCTCGATGGCGCTGGCGATCAACACCAGTGCGTCATCGCCGGTCAGATGGCCGAAACTGTCGTTGATCGCCTTGAAATGGTCGGCGTCGATGATCAGCAGCGCGCCGCGATCGGATTTGCGCCGCGAGCCGTCCAACGCGGCAAAGAAGCTCTCGCGGTTGAGCATGCCGGTCATGTCGTCGCGGCTCGCCTTCGCCGACAGGCGCCGATGCGCGGCGGCGAGCTGGGCATGCGCGCGGGCGAGATCGCGATGCGCGTTTTTCAGTCGGTCGCTCTGCCAGAAGGTGCTGGCGCAGGCGATCCAGGCGAGCGCCAGCGGGCACACCGTCGATGTCAGCCAGACGGTGCGGTCGACCGGAAAACCCATGGCCGGAACGATGATCAGCGTCAGCAAAAGCGAGATGGCTACCGAGCCGAATGCGACGGCGGCGGACTTTAAGACTATGCGACTCATCGCTGGCTCCCACTGAACCGTCTCTGTGCCAGCAAGCCCTGAAGGCCACCTTTCCGTGATGCCTAAAATTTGAATGGTGAGCCCATTTTTACAACTCTAGATGCACATAGGTTGTGGATAAGCTCTACATCAGAAAGGGGTTCGAACGGCAGATATTTCATGCCATAAGGACGCCATGACCACGCTGCCCGATCCCGCCCGCTTCGCCCATGTCACCGACTGGGTGTTCGACCTCGACAACACGCTTTATCCGCACCATTCGAATCTGTTTTCGCAGATCGACGTCAAGATGACGGCCTATGTCGGAGAACTGCTCACGCTGCCGCGCGAGGAAGCGCGCAAGCTGCAGAAGGAACTCTATCTCGAATATGGCACGACGCTGAACGGGCTGATGACGCGCCACGGCATCGACCCCGACGATTTTCTCGAAAAGGTGCACGACATCGACTATTCGTGGCTGGTGCCGGATCCGGTGCTGGGCACCGCCATCCGCCAGCTGCCCGGCCGCAAGTTCATCTTCACCAATGGCGACCGCAGGCACGCCGAGCGCACCGCGCGCCAGCTCGGCATACTCGACCATTTCGACGACATTTTCGATATCGTCGCCGCCGGGCTGACGCCGAAGCCGTCGCGGCAGACCTATGAGAAGTTTGCCGAACTGCACGCCGTCACCGGACACAATGCGGTGATGTTCGAGGATCTCGCCCGCAACCTCGAGGTGCCGAAATCACTGGGCATGACCACGGTGCTGGTGGTGCCGCGCAATTTCGAGCCGACCTTTGCCGAGATCTGGGAACGCGATCCGGCCAATGAGGACGACGTCGATTTCGTCACCGACGATCTCGCGACGTTTCTGACGGGGATAGTGGAGGGGGTAGAGGAATTGAGGAGCTGAAGAATTGGAGAACTGGTGAAAGGAGACCGATCCGGACCTCCTTTTCCTCAATTCTTCAGTTCTTCAATTCCCGGTTCCCCTACTCCCCCAACTTGTAGAAGCGGCTGATGATCCCCCAGGCCTCGTCGGCGGTGTCGACAAAGTCGATGATATCCTGGTCGCCGGGCGTGATGGTGCCTTGTTCGGCCAGGAAATCGAGGTCGATCGCGCGCTGCCAGAACGCCTTGCCGAACAGGATCACCGGCACGCGCTCCATGCGGCCGGTCTGGATCAGCGTCAGCGTCTCGAAGAATTCGTCCATGGTACCGAAGCCGCCCGGAAACACCGCGACGGCCTTGGCGCGCATGACGAAATGCATCTTGCGGATGGCGAAATAGTGGAAGTTGAAGCACAGCTCCGGGGTCACATAGGCGTTCGGCGCCTGCTCGTGTGGCAGGACGATGTTGAGGCCGATCGACGGCGCGCCGACATCGTCGGCGCCGCGATTTCCCGCCTCCATCACGCCTGGGCCGCCACCGGTGACGACGACGAATTCGCGGTAGTAGGACGTGGCCGATTGCTGTGAGCAGAGGCGGGCGAATTTGCGCGCCTCCTCGTAGTATTTGCTGTTTTCCTCGAGGTTTTTCTTCTGCGTCTCGTTCTTGGCGGCCCAGGCCTCGCCGCCGGGCTCGGGAATACGCGCGCCGCCGAACAGGATGACCGTCGAGCGGATGCCGCGCTCGGCGAGGATCATTTCGGGCTTCAAGAGCTCAAGCTGCAAGCGCACAGCGCGCAATTCCCGGCGCGTCATGAAGTCGGGATCGTTCCAGGCCAGCCGGTAGGTTTCGGCGCGCGTCTGCGGCGTGTCGGGAACGCTTTTCGAGCGCTCCAGATCCTCGTCCGAATGCGGCAGCGGCGTCCATCCCGCCTTTTCCATAGGAGTCATATGCTTTCTACCCGTCCCAACAGTTCACTTGCGCCGTCCCATGGCGCACGCGCGATTGACCCCCAATACGCCTTAACATAGGGTCCGCGCGACTTTCAAAACAAGGTTAAGGCCGACGGCCTTAACAGCGTGGTAACGGAGCGAATTCATGTCGAAGCCTGATCTGGCCAGCCTCGAAAAGACGATCGAGAAGGCCTTCGAGGAGCGCGACACGATTTCGACCGCGACCCGGGGCGAAACGCGCGACGCCATCCAGTCCTCACTCGACCTGCTCGACCGTGGCACCGTGCGCGTTGCCGAGCGCCAGCCCGATGGCAAATGGCATGTCAACCAATGGCTGAAGAAGGCGGTGCTGCTCTCGTTCCGGCTCTATCCGATGGAGATCATCAAGGGCGGCCCCGGCCAGGCGGTCTGGTGGGACAAGGTGGCGTCGAAGTTCGACGGCTGGAGCGCGGTCGATTTCGAGAAGGCAGGCTTCCGCGCCGTGCCGTCTTCGATCGTGCGCCGCTCGGCTTATGTCGCGCCGGGCGCGGTGCTGATGCCGTCCTTCGTCAATGTCGGCGCCTATGTCGATAGCGGCACCATGGTCGACACCTGGGCCTCGGTCGGCTCCTGCGCCCAGATCGGCAAGAATGTGCACCTCTCGGGCGGCGTAGGCATCGGCGGGGTGCTGGAGCCGATGCAGGCCGGCCCGACCATCATCGAGGACAATTGCTTCATCGGCGCGCGCTCCGAAGTGGTCGAGGGCTGCATCGTGCGCGAAGGCTCGGTGCTCGGAATGGGTGTGTTCATCGGCCAGTCGACCAAGATCGTCGACCGCGCCACCGGCGAAGTGTTTTATGGCGAGGTGCCGCCGAATTCGGTCGTCGTCGCCGGCTCGATGCCGGGCAAGGCCTTTCCGAACAACGAGCCGGGCCCTGGCCTCTACTGCGCCGTCATCGTCAAGCGCGTCGATGCCAAGACCCGGTCGAAAACCTCGATCAACGAACTGCTGCGTGATTGATCCTGTCCGAGCAACCAGAGCGCTCCAGATTGCCCAACACACCACCACTTCCCTGGCTCTTCTTCAGCCTCTCAGGGCGCGTCAGCCCAAGTGCCTACGTGCTCGCCGGGCTGCTGCTGGTGCTTGCACAGTTTTTCCCGCTCTACCAGTTGTCGAGACTGGAACCCGGCACCGCAACCAGCCAGAACTGGGCACTTGTGTTCTGGGTCGTTTTGCTGATCTCGACATGGTCGAGCTTTGCGGTAACCGCAAAGCGGTTTCATGATTTCGGCAAGCCGACTTATTACGCGTTGATCTCTCTTATCATCGGCCCCATTCTTCTCATCGTTCTAGCGTGTTTCCGCGGTGACCCCGGTCCGAACCGCTACGGCAAACGCAGCAACGCGCCGGCTGAACCATGAGCGCCGACCGGATATCTCGCCATGCGCTACCGCACGCTTGATCCGAAACTGATCATCGACACCGCCGAGCGGCTGGAAGAGCGCGTCGCCGAGCGTTTTCCCGATGCCGGCCTGCGCGGCGTCGCCGCCGAACTGGTGTCGCTGTCGCGCGACCTGGCCAGGGCGGCGCAGGCGCTCGAAGCGCCGATCTGGTGGCTCCGCGGCGCCATCGTCGCCGCTGTTGCCGCCGGCGCGCTGATCTTCCTGTTCGTCGGCACCATCCTGCCGCTCATCCATATCTCGCAGGCCGACGATGCGGTGCAGTCGGTGCAAGGCATCGAAGCCACGATCAACATGATGATCCTTGCCGTGCTTGGCCTGCTGGCGCTAATCCGCACCGAGGAGCGCATCAAGCGCAAGCGGGTGTTTCGCCAGCTGCATGGGTTGAGATCGCTGATCCATGTCATCGACATGCACCAGCTGACCAAGGATCCGGCAGCATTGTCCGCCAATTTCAGGCCGACCGCGCATTCGCCGGCGCGCATCACCAATGCCGCCGACCTGGCGCGCTACCTCGACTATTGCTCGGAGATGCTGTCGATCACCGGCAAGATCGCGGCGCTGTTTGCGCAGTCGGTCAATGACGATGTGGTCATCGACGGCGTCAACGACGTCGAGAACCTGGCGTCCAACCTGTCGCGCAAGATCTGGCAGAAGATCACGCTGATCGAGAACCACCCGGCGGCGCAGCCCCTGCCGGCGCCAGGCCCGGCGAGCAAAGCGCCGGCTCCGAGGCGCGCACCAAAGCTGTGACGCGGCGGGCCCACGCGCCTGTTTTCGGGCTATGCGGGCCAAGGCCCGAGGCTCGCGGCAAGTAGACTATCCAGTGACGGCTTCCGGCGTCAGCCCGGGTGAGCCGCGCTTTTCCCGCTCGGCCTGCCGCACCAGCGCGGTGACCCGCTTCAGCAGAGGCGCCGGCGTGCCGGCCTTTTCGGCGAGGCTCAGGACGGCCCCCTGCAGGTCACCGATCTCGGTCGGCCGACCACGCTGGAGGTCGTCCCACATCGACGAGCGCGCCTGCGGGTCGATGGGCGAGCATGCGGCGGGCGACCAGCCGGAACAGCCAGTCCGGCAGCCGGAGCAGTTTCGGCAGCAGGACGGGATGCAAGCCGCCGATCCGCGCCGGCGCGATATGTAACGCCTTCATCGCCGCCAGGGCCTCGTCAATCTGACCGGCCAGGATTCGCCGCCAGCGGCGGTCGGCAAGTTCGCTCGCCAGCGGCAGGCCGGACAATGCGACAAGCGCGTTGTTAAGGTTGATCAGCAGCTTGCCCCACTGCACGGCCTTCATATCGGCATGCGTTTCCACACCAAGCCCTTCGACATCGAGAAGGCCGGCAAGCCCGGCCATACCGTCTTCGATCCTCACCTTGCCGTCGCTGGCGCGATGCAGGTGAAGCGGCAAATTGCCTATGGCCGACTGGACGACATTGAACGGCACCATGCCGGCGAGCACAGTCCGGCCACCGAGCCCGGCGCGTAACCGGTCGGCATTGCCGACGCCGTTCTGCAGGCTGACCACCACGACATCGCCGCGCGCATGTCCGGCAACAAGCGACGCCATCTCCTCGGTAGCGCCGTTCTTGACCGTCACCAGCACCACGCCGGCGCTGGCGAGGGCAGCGGCGGGATCGGTGGTGACGGACTCCGGCCGGATGGATCGGTCGCGACCATCGAGATCGGTGATGCGCAGGCCGCCGTCCAGCAAGATCGTCGCGATGCCTGGCCGCGCCAAAAACACCACCTTGCGTCCGGCCAGCGCCAGGCAACCGCCGACATAGCAGCCGATGCTGCCGGCGCCGGCAATGACGATGGTCTTTTCGGCGTTGGCCATGCGACTATCTCGTGTTGGCCTGCACTATACGACATGAAAACCATAATGTCGGCGGCAGGACCGGTCATCATCTCTGGCCGTGACAGGCCTTTCGCTTTCGACTATCGCTTTGCCCATGAAACTGCCGACCGATCCCGCCGCCAACCTCGCAACCCTCATACGCTGCGCCTCCGTAACGCCCGCCGAGGGCGGCGCGCTGGCTGCCCTGGAAGGCATGCTGCAGCCGCTCGGCTTTTGCGTCGAACGCCCGGTGTTTTCCGAAGACGGCACCCCCGACATCGAGAACCTCTACGCGCGCCGCTCCGGCAATGGGCCGCATCTGATGTTTGCCGGCCATACCGACGTGGTGCCGGCGGGCGACGAGGCGTCGTGGACGCATCCGCCCTTCGCCGCCGAGATCGCCAAGGGCGAGATGTATGGCCGCGGCGCCGTCGACATGAAGGGCGGCATCGCCTGTTTCATCGCCGCCGTGGCGCGCCATGTCGAGAAAAAGGGTGGTCCGAAAGGCTCGGTCTCGCTGCTGATTACCGGCGACGAGGAGGGGCCGGCGATCAACGGGACGACAAAACTGCTCGACTGGGCGGCGGCCAAGGGCGAGAGATGGGACGCCGCGATCGTCGGCGAGCCGACCAATCCGGACACGCTCGGCGACATGATCAAGATCGGCCGGCGTGGCTCGATGTCGGGCAGTGTCACGGTCAACGGCCGCCAGGGCCATGTCGCCTATCCATTGCTCGCCGACAATCCGGTGCGCGGCCTGATCAGCCTGGTCGACGCCTTGCTGTCGCCCGTCTTCGACGAGGGCACGAAGGATTTTCAGCCGACCAATCTGGAAGTGACCTCGATCGATGTCGGCAACCCGGCGACCAATGTTATTCCGGCCAAGGCGACAGCCACCTTCAACATCCGCTTCAACGACACATGGACTGCCGAGACGGTGCAGGCCGAGATCCATAACCGCCTCGACCAGGCGGCGAAGCGCAAGAAATACCGGACCGGCAAGACGCCGGTCGACTACGAGCTGATCTGGCGCGACCGGCCGAGCCATGTCTTCCTGACGCGCGACGACAAGCTGATCGGGACGCTGCGCGGGTCGATCAAGGCGACGGTCGGCAAGGAGCCGGCGCTGTCCACCTCGGGCGGAACCTCGGATGCGCGTTTCATCAAGGACTATTGCCCGGTGGTCGAGTTCGGCCTCGTCGGCAAGACCATGCACATGGTCGACGAGCGCGTCGCACTGGCCGACCTCGAGACGCTGACCCAAATCTACCAGCGCTTCATCGATGACTGGTTCGAGCAGGGCTGATCATGCTTTCGGTTGACGAGACCTCTTCATCGCTTAACGGAGCCTGGCGGCTGATGCTCGGAAAGGCCGACGGCTTGCGGCTGCTCGACCTGTCGGCGGACGGCTTCTGGAATTCCTTCTTCGCCATCGTCGTCGCCGCGCCGGCGATGATCGTCGGCTGGGTCGGCACGGCCAACGAGATCGGCGATCCCAATGCGTTCGCCGGCCGGCTGGGCATGTTGATTCGCCTGGCGACCGTCGACCTCGGCTCGTGGCTGCTGCCCCTGGTTGTGCTTGCCCTGGTCGCATCGCGCGCCGGCATCGGCGACCGCTTCGTCCACTATGTCGTCGCCAGCAACTGGGCGTCGGCGATCACCGCCTGGATGCTGCTGCCTTCAGCGCTGATCAGGCTTTTCCTGCCGTCCGGCAACCCGGTTGCCGAATTGGTGTGGCTGGTTCTGGTGGTGCTGTCGCTGGTACTCTCCTGGCGGATGACCAACGCCGCGATCGGCAAGGGCGCGGCTGTCGGCAGCGCCGTGTTCGCAGGCATGTTGGTGGTGTCTCTGGCCGTCTTGTTCGGCCTAGTGGCGCTGCTCGGCATCACGGTGCCGACCGCCGCTCCGGCTTAGAACTTCTCCGGATAGTCTACACCGACGAGAAAAAGCCCGTCGGGCGGCGCCACCTGGCCGCAGGCGGCGCGGTCTTGCGCCGCGAGCGCTGCCTTGAGGTCGGCGGCGGTCCAGCCGCCGTCGCCGACGCGTTTCAGCGAACCGACCATGGAGCGCACCTGGTTGTGCAGGAAAGAGCGCGCCGAGGCCCTGACTTCGATCAGGTCGCCCTGGCGGCTTACATCGAGCCGCTCCAGCGTCCGCACCGGACTGTTGGCCTGGCATTGCGTCGAGCGGAAGGTGGTAAAGTCATGTCGGCCGAGCAGGACTTTCGCCGCTTCGTGCATGGCGTCCGCATCGAGCCGCTTCGGCACCCACCAGACCTTGCCCTTTTCCATCGCTGCAGGCGCGCGCCGGTTGAGGATGCGGTAGAGATAGTGCCGTCCGGTGGCCGAGAAACGGGCGTCGAACTCATTGGGGACAACCGTCGCCTGCAGGATGGCGATGCGCGCGCCTGCCGCCTGCAGGTGGGCGTTGACGGCGTCGCGCACCTTGTCGTTTGGCCATGCCTTGGCGAGGTCGACATGCGCCACCTGGGCGGTCGCATGCACCCCGGCGTCGGTGCGGCCGGCGGCGCGTATCCGCACCGCCTCACCGCAGAATTTCTCGATCGCCTGCTCTATAGCCTGCTGCACCGAAGGCTGATCCGCCTGGTGTTGCCAGCCGGCGAAGAGGCTGCCGTCATATTCGATATCGAGACGAAAACGCGGCATACACCCTTCGTTCAGGCGGCGAGTGCGGTAAAGGCCTGGGCGTAGACCAGTTTGCCTTTTTCGGGTGCGTCACCCCAGGCCAGCGCCTGCAGCGCTTCGCCCTGATATTCGCTCTCAAACTTTTCGGCCCGCGCATGATTGTAGCCGAAGCGGCCGTAATAGGCCGGATCGCCCAACACAACGGCGAGCGTCTCGCCGGCATCCCTGAGGCGGATATGCGCCTCGCGGATCAGCGCACCGCCAATGCCCGAGCCGTGGAACGAAGGTTCCACCGCCAACGGCGCCAGCGCCACGGCTGCGAACTGCTTGCCGCCGTTCTGGACGAACAGCCTGGAAAACAGGATGTGGCCGACCACCTGGCCGTCTTCTTCCGCCACCAGTTCGACAACGGCGTCGCCGCCTGTGACCAGAGCGTCGACCAGCCCGGCCTCCGCCTGCTGGCCGAATGCGTGTTCCTCGACCAGGCGTATGGCCTCGCGGTCCCGCGGCGTCGCGCCGCGTATCGACATCATGCTCATGAGAACTTCATTCCTTTTTCGATCTTGGCCCCGCGCAGAAACTCCTGCGCGGCAGCGGGCTTTCCGCCCGCCCGTTGAACTTCGACCAGCCTGACCGCGCCCGACCCGCAGGCGACCGTCAGCCGGTCATCGAGAATTCCTCCCGACTCGCCCATGCTTTCAGAAAGCGTGCCTTCCAAAAGCGTCGAGCGAAGCAGTTTCAGCCGTTCCGTGCGGCCGCCGATGTCGGCGTCGCACCAGGCGCCGGGAAATGGCGACAGGCCGCGAATGTGATTGTGGACCTCTGCAGCCGGGCGCGTCCAGTCCACACGTGTCTCCGACTTATCGATTTTCCTGGCGTAGGTCACCCCGTCAGCCGCCTGCAAAGTCGATGCCAGGGTATTTGTCTCCAATCGGGACAGCGCTTCCACCATCAGCGTGGCAGCAATATTCATCAAGCGGTCGTGCAGATCGCCGGCCGTCATGTCGGGCTCTATGGCGCATTTTTCAACCAGTGCCACCGGACCGGTGTCCAGGCCCTCTTCCATGCGCATCACCATCATGCCGGTTTCGACGTCGCCGGCCATAATGGCTCGCTGGATGGGAGCTGCACCACGCCAACGCGGCAAAAGCGAGGCGTGGCCATTGAGGCAGCCGAGGCGCGGAGCCTCCAGAATACCCTTCGGCAACAGCAAACCATACGCGACGACGACTGCGACATCGGCACGCAACGCCTGGAAAGCAGCTTGCTCGCCCTCGCCCTTCAGCGACAGCGGCGTGCGCACTTCGATGCCCAGCCGCTCAGCCTCGCGCTGCACCGGCGACGGTGTCAGCTCCAGACCGCGGCGGCCGGCGGCGCGCGGCGGCTGGGTGTAGACGGCTGCTATCTCGTGCTCGGCCTCGGCAATCGCGCGCAGCACCGGCACCGAAAACTCCGGCGTGCCCATGAAGATGACGCGAAGCGGCATTTTCGTCCAGTATCCTGTTCTGCGCGCGGCAGTCCGCTCAAGCGTCTGCTTCAAACGGGTTTACGATCTTGAGGTCAAGCTCTTCGAAGTCCCTGATATTGCGCGTCGCCAGCATAGCGTCGTGCGACAGGCAGATGGCAGCGATCATGGCATCGGAAAGGCTGATCGGCCGGCCGATAGTTTCCCGCATTGCCCGGAGCTTGCCCGCCAGACGGGGAATGGGACCGGCAAATTCGACGACACGTCCCGAAAACTGCTTCGAAACCAGGTGGTCAAGTGCACGGACGTGGCGGTCCGAGCCGGTCTTGTTCAGAAACCTTTCGGCTCCAAAGGACTGCTCCATGACAACAGGACCGCAGAGATAGAGGTCGAGCAGGTCCTGTCTGCGAAACCACTTAGCGACGTTTGGATCGGGCGCGGGCCGGCTCGCTTCCGAGACGACATTGGTATCGAGGATTATCACTCGAAATTCTCAATGGTGCGGCCAAAGTCGCGTTTCCGTTCCGCTTCGATCTCATCCATCATCTGCGCAAATTCGTCGCTGATTGCATTTTCCGAGGCGAAGGCAGCGCGAATCGCATCCCAAGCCGTGAGTCCAGGCTCGGCCCTGCCTTCTTTTTCCGCAACCATGCCTTTTCGCAATAAATCGATCGCCTTGATCGAGAGGCTTTGGCCGCCCTTGCGTGCCGCATGCTCGATTTCACGCTTCAACGGCTCGGGAATATCTCTGATCAACATATCGCCCATCGGAGTCTCCAGTCTGATATCAATGATATCACGCAAGGAAGCGTCTCTCAATAGGGGCGGGTCGAGACGGGATTTTGTGCGAGTCGCCGAAAGCAGGGCCTATCCCTATCCCACCAGCTTGCCCGGCGCCTTGTCCTTGGCGAGCTTCTTGAACTTCTTGACCACCATGTCGCGCTTCAGCTTCGAGATGTGGTCGATGAACAGCACACCGTTGAGATGGTCGATCTCGTGCTGGAGGCAAGTCGCCATCAGGCCTTCGGCCTCGATCTCCTGCAGCTTGCCGTCGCGGTCGAGATATTTCACGCGCACCGAGGCGGGACGCTCGACCTCGGCGTAATAGTCCGGGATCGACAGGCAGCCTTCCTCGTAGACCGAGCGGGCGTCGGCGCTTTCGAGGATTTCGGGATTGATGAAGACATGCGGCGCCGGCGGCTCGTCTTCCTTGGCGAGGTCGATGACCAGCATGCGCAGCGGCTCGCCGATCTGGATTGCGGCCAAGCCGATGCCCGGCGCATCATACATCGTCGCCAGCATGTCGTCGGCCAGTTTGCGCAAAGGCGCGTCGACGCGTTCGACCGGTTTGGAAACCTGGCGCAGGATAGGATCGGGAAGGATGATGAGCGGCTTGATCGACATGGCGCCTCACCTAAAACGTCGCAGGAGAAGCGTCAACCGGTGCGAATCGGTCTCGTTCATGTTTTGATCTGTGCCAGGTCTGCGAATCGGCTATGCTGGCGGGATGAACGACCTGAGCACCATCCTTTCCGAACCCGTTGCCCGGCTTGGCGCCACGACGATCACGCTCGGCCATGCACTGGCCCTCGGCGCGCTGGTGTTTCTCGGCCTGTTCCTGGCGCTTGTCGTGGCGCTGTGGCGATCGGCCAAGGCGCGCACCATCGCCGCGGCGGAAGCCGCCGACCACGCCCGCGACGCCGAGGCGCGGATGGCCGGCATTTTGCAAAGCCAGGCCGAGATGCAGGGCCGCATGGGCGCCATCGCCGACGTGTTCGGCGCAAGGCAGGCCGAACTCAACCAGTCGATCGGCCAGCGCCTCGACGCCATGACCGGCAGGCTCGGTCAAACCATGACCGAACAGACCAAATCGACGCATGAGAGCCTCGCCAAACTGCAGGAACGGCTGGCGGTCATCGACACCGCGCAAGGCAACATCCAGTCGCTGGCCGGCCAGGTCGTGCAATTGCAGGCGATCCTGTCCAACAAGCAGACGCGCGGCGCCTTCGGCCAGTCGCGCATGGAGGCGATCGTCGCCGACGGCCTTCCGATGGGCGCCTACGAGTTCCAGGCAACGCTGTCAAACGGCAGCCGTCCCGACTGCCTGGTCAGGATGCCGAACGGTGCGCCGCAGCTTGCCATCGACGCCAAGTTTCCGCTGGAAGCCTGGAACGCCATCCGCGCCGCCGATGGCGCCGAACAACAGAAGATCGCGGCCCAGGCTTTCCGCCGCGACATCGAAATTCACGTCCGCGATATCTCGGAAAAATACCTGATCCAGGGCGAGACGCAGGACACCGCCTTCATGTTCGTGCCGTCGGAATCGGTGTTCGCCGAAATCCACGAGAATTTCGACGCCGTGGTCCAGAAGGCGCACCGGGCGCGTGTCATCATCGTCTCACCGTCGCTTTTGATGCTGTCGATCCAGGTCATCCAGGCCATCCTCAAGGACGCCCGCATGCGCGAACAGGCGCATCTGATCCAGGGCGAGGTGATCCGGCTGATGGAAGACGTCGCGCGCGTCGACGAACGCGTGCGCCGGTTGCAGACGCATTTTGGCCAGTCGGCCAAGGATATCGACGAGATACTGGTGTCGACGTCGAAGGTGACCAAGCGCGGCCAAAAGATCGAAGCGCTGGAGTTTGGCGAAAGCGAAGCCGAAGTGCGCGGTGGCGGACCCGCCAAGGCCGAAGCCGGGGTGCGGGTGGCGGATTCCAAGACGGGGCAGCTCAGGCTACGTGTCGTCGAAGGCGACGATTAAAGAGCGTCGCGCTGAAACGGATTCATACGACGCGGTTTAAGTCTTTGTTTTGATGCATGTCGTTGTCCCAGAACCGCGGCACACTTCTGGGCGCCATGCATTAGACCATAGCCACGATCACGTGCGCCTGGATCTTGGCCGCAACCTCGCGGCTGCCGTGTCTGGCTGCAATCACGGACGCGGCGTGATCGGTTGCGGCTTCCAGTTTTCCTCTAGCCTCGATTTCGTTGCGAAGCGGAGTTCCCTGGCAATAGGCAACCGCCGGAAGGCGCGGCGAGGAGGCACGGCTTTGTTCGGCCCTCGTGTCGATCACCACACGGGAGAAACCTGCGGCTTCCAACTCGCCGCGGATCAATGCAGTGTCATTGTAGCCGTGCGGCGTGCGGGCGAGAAAGCGGGGCGGATCGTTCGGAAAAATCTCCGCAAGAGCATTCGTCACATCATTGGCGAATACATTCTCTTCGATGCGATCCCACACGTTGAACAGGAAATGGCCGCCGGTCTTCAGGACCCGCTTTGCTTCGCGATAGCCGGCGGCTCGGTCGGGAAAGAACATCGCGCCGAACTGACAGCAAACGAGATCGAAAGCCGCATCTTCGAACGGCAGCGCCAGAGCATCCGCCTGACGCCATTGTATACGACTGTCGGGAGCTTGTCGCGAGGCCGCGTAGTCGAGCATAGGCTGGTTGAGGTCGGTCACGACATAGCTTGCGCCGGGAGACAGTTTTGGAGCCAATGCGCGGGTGACAACGCCGGTGCCGGCGGCGACTTCCAGGACGGCGCCGGGCGACAAGGACGCTGCCCGTCGTGCCAAATCCGCGGCGAACGGCTCGAAGATCAGCGGCACCATGTAGCGGTCGTAGTTTTCCGGAATCGAGCCGGCAAACACTTTGTCCGTTTCCGACATTGCTATCCCCCGCCATCCGTTTGATGGCTAGCCTAGCACATTATTGGCTGGTTTGGGCCGCGTTTAACCGGGAGGCAGGTGCTACTGCGCCTCTACGATGCTTACGCCCTCGAATTCCGGAAGCCAGTGCAGGGCCGATCGGTGCCATTTCTGTTGAGTCGGAACGAGATCCTCGCGTTGCCGCGCGGTCCCCGCCCTGATCCCATAGACCTTCGGCCCGTCGCCAACCGACGTTGCGTAAAGATGCGAACCGCAGTCGCCGCAGAACGCCTGGGCACGCTTGGCGCCGCTCGATCCCGTCTTGATATAAACCTTCGGTGTGCCCTTTGTGATCCTATAATGATCCTCAGGCGCGGGAACAGTGACACGAAAGGCGGTACCGGTCAGTTGCTGGCAGTCGGTGCAATGACAGATAGAGGTCTTTTCCGGGTCGACCTCTGCTTCATAAGTTATGGCGCCGCAATGGCACCCACCATCGATTTTCATGGTTGATTCTCCGAAATCCGTCGAGCGATCTTAGCGGGACCAGGCGATGGGGCCAACGGTGGACTGCTGGTCCAAGAACTAGTCCGACGCCGCCTCGACCTGCTTGCGCCGGTGCTCCCAGGTTCCGGTCGTCTGCGGCTTGACGAACAGCCTGGTGATCTCCGGCATTTCTTTTTTCAAGAGCGCCTCGATGCGCTCGACACAGGCTTCAATCTCAGGCGCCGTCAGATGGTCCTCGAATTCGATGCTCAGCCCAGCGACGATCTGTTGCGGGCCGAGATGGACGGTGAGAACGCCGTTGGCCCGCTGCACCGCCGGATCCTGCTGGGCGATGGCCAGCACCTTGGCCTGCACTTCCGCCGAGGCCGGCTCACCGATGAGCAATCCCTTGCTTTCGCGCGCCAGAAAGATGGCGGTGGCGCCGAGGATCATCGCGATGCCGATCGAGGCGACGCCGTCGAGTTCGGGCATGTCGAGGAGTTCGGCCGCCAATATGCCAGCGAAGGCGACGAAGAGACCGAGCAGGGCGGCGCTGTCCTCGAACAGGATCGTGTAGACGCTCGGATCCTTGCTCGATTGCACGGCCTGCAGCCAGCCTTGCTTGCCCTTCTGCTGGCGGAACTCCTTCAGCGCCACGTACCAGGAGCTGCCCTCGAACAGCATTGAGAGGCCCAGCACGATGTAGTTGATTTTGGGATTGGCGACCGGCTCAGGCGCCATGATGTGGACGACGCCTTCATAGAAGGACACGCCGGCGCCGAGCGCGAATACGAGCAGGGCGACAATGAAGCTCCAGAAATACAGCTCGCGGCCATGGCCGAGCGGATGCGTGCGGTCCGGCGGGCGGGCGGCGCGGTGCATGCCGTAGAGCAGCAGCCCGCCATTGCCGGTATCCACCAGCGAGTGCACGCCTTCCGACAGCATCGCCGAGCTGCCGGTGAAGAAGGCGGCGACGAATTTGGTCACAGCAATAGCGAGATTACCGGCGAGCGCCGCGTAGATGACTGTCTTCGACCCGCCATGTGCTGCCATGCTGTCCCTCCAAGGAACCTGATGTAACGCCCCTGAGCTCCACAGGCATCACAACGCACGAATCGCCCGGTCGTTCAGGGTCTTGTAGGCCAGCTTGCGGAAAGACGCCCCTATTCGATGATCTCGTCCGTCCACACCTTGAAACCAGCCAGCGTGCCCGGTCCGAAGATGTGGGTCAGCGGCACGTCGGCGGCGTCGCGACCCGACGCGATCAGGATGCGGCCGATGCGTGGCGAATTGTTGCGCGGGTCAAAGACATGCCAGCGGCCACCGAGATAGACCTCCATCCAGGCTGCGAAATCCATGCTCGCCCAAGGTTTGGGCAGGCCGACGTCGCTGATGTAGCCGGTGCAGTAGCGGGTCGGGATGTTGAGCGCACGGCAGAAGGTGACCGCGAGGTGGGCAAAGTCACGGCAGACGCCGCTTTGCTCGCGATAGGCTTCCGCCGCGGTGCGGGTCGGCCGCGCATTGCCGTAGCTGAAGACGATGTGGTTGTGGACGAAGTCGCAGACCGCCTGGACGCGCGCAATGCCAAGCGGCGTATGCCCGAACAGCCGCCAGGCTTCGCTGGCCAGCAGATCGCTCTCGCAAAAGCGGCTCGGCAACAGGAAGAGCAATGTGTCCGACGGCAGATCGCGCACCTCGTGCTGCCAGGCCATCAGGTCGCCCATCTCGAACGTGCCGGGGTCGCGGATTACCGAATCGGTGCCGAAGGTGAAGCGCCCGGGCGGGGCGACGAAACGGTTGCACCAATTGCCGAAACTGTCGCGGTAGCTCTGGATCGGCACCGGCGGGTTGGAGGTCAGGAAATCCGGGCGCTCGAGATCGGAGGCCCTGGAGTAGTGGACATTGAGCATCGCGATCAGCGGCGTTTCCTGCGGAAAATCGAAACTCATCTCGCTGCCGATGCGGATTCGCATTGTCGTCCTGACCGCACTGCCTGATCATCGCCGGGCGAAGGCATGGCCGATGCTGCAGTGCGAAGACAACCATGGCACGGACCGCAATGGTTTACGAGCAAATTAGAAACCGGTTGAAAGCGGCCCGCCGGCGCCGGCGACAGACGCCAGCCCTCTTGCAGTCCGGCGTTTCTCTTGTTTCACTTGGCCTCCCAGCAACTGGAGGAACGAATTATGGCTAAAGGTGCGATGAAGGCGGGCAAGGAAGCTCGGAAGCCGAAAAAAGACGCCAAGAAGCCTGCCGCGGCTCCGGCGCTGAAGGCGCCGCCCGTGAAGGCGATGAGGCTCAAGGAAAAGTAAGCCCGCCTTAGGTCGTCAATATCTAGGGACGGTTGAGATCCGGGCAAACCGTTTCGGCGCAGATTTTGACACCGGCGGCATGAACGATGCTGCCGGTGTTTTGTTGATCGGACCGGCGCAGCCGCTTATACCCAAGCGGCGAGGACGACCTCGCGCCTTTCTCAAAAGTCCGGCCGGGACGCCCCGCCATCCTCATGGAAGGAGTGCATCCCGATGTCGTGGATTTTTCTGTTCTTCGCTGGTCTGTTCGAAATTGGCTGGGCGATCGGCCTCAAATACACCGACGGCTTCTCGAAGCCGCTGCCGACGGTGCTCACCGTCGCCTCGATGATCATCAGCCTGGGGTTGCTCGGCCTGGCGCTCAAGACGCTGCCTGTCGGGACGGCCTATGCGGTGTGGACCGGCATCGGCACGGTCGGCACGGCGCTGCTTGGCATCTGGCTGCTGGGCGAGCCGGCGACGGCCATCCGGCTCGCCTGCATCGCGCTCATCGTCTGCGGCATTATGGGGCTGAAGCTCGCCGCCTGAGCTCCGAGGCATCAAATCCTTAAATTAGGCAAACGCCTTCAGGGCCGCTGCAAGGCGACCCTGATGTCGATCGTTTCGATCGAAGCGTTAGCGGGCGGAGAAGCCCGGAGGCGTCCTGCCGGTACGCTGCTTGCGGGCCGCATAGCGTGCGTCGCGCTTGGCCTTGCGTTCGGCTTCGTCGGCCAGCAAACGGGCAATGCGCTCGTTTTCTTCGGCTTCCTTGATCTTCGCTTCAGCCTGCGCTGCCTCTTCGGCCGCAATACGCGCCGCTTCGGCTGCTGCCTCGCGCTCGGCCTTCTCGACCGCCTCGCGTGCCAGCTTTTCCTGCTTCAGCCTGGCCTTTTCGGCCTCGCGTATTTCGCGAGCCTCAAGAATCGCCTTGCGTTCGGCCTGTTTGGCCAGAACCGCAGGATCATCAGCCGCCGGCTTTGACTTGAAGCGCTCCAGAAGCGCCTTCTTTGCCTCGTTCGCGGCATTGCGCCGCTCGAAAATGTCTTTTTCCCTGTAGATAGCCAAGTCCACTTCCCTGAAGTCAATTCGCGACGCTTACATACGCGCGAAAACCGAGAGTTCAAGCGCCAAAACGGTATGCCAGCCATGAAAGTTTATGCTGTTGCAGCCGGGAGACGCGTTTCCCTGAAACAAAGCCGGCCGAAACCGACATGCACTGTTCACTATCCGCCCCTCTGGCGGCCGGGGCGGCTCGCCGCTACCTCTAGCGGCAAATCAGAACATCTGGATGACATGCCATGGAACTCGGTCTCTACACTTTCGCCGACGTCAGCCCGGAGCCCGGCCCCGGCGCGATCGGCCCGCATCAGCGGCTGCGCAATCTGATCGAGGAGGTCGAGCTGGCCGACCAGGTCGGCCTCGACGTCTTTGGTCTGGGCGAACATCACCGCCCCGACTATGCCGCGTCCGCGCCGGTGGTGGCGCTGGCCGCTGCCGCCGAACGCACCAAGCGCATCAAGCTGACCAGCGCGGTCACCGTGCTGTCCTCCGACGATCCGGTGCGCGTCTTCCAGCAGTTCGCAACGCTCGACCTTTTGTCGGACGGCCGGGCCGAGATCATGGCCGGGCGCGGCTCGTTCATCGAATCCTTCCCGCTGTTCGGCTACAATCTCGAGGACTATGACGAGCTGTTCGCCGAAAAGCTCGATTTGCTGCTGGCCATCCGCGACAGCGTCAAAGTCACCTGGTCCGGCAATCTGCGCGCGCCCATCAACGACCGCGGCGTCTATCCGCGGCCGCTGCAGGACAAATTGCCGATCTGGATCGCAATAGGTGGAACGCCGCAGTCTGCGGCCCGCGCGGGGGTGCTCGGCCTGCCGCTGGCGCTGGCCATCATCGGCGGCGAGCCGGCGCGGTTTGCACCGCTGTTCGACATTTATCGCGATGCCGCCAGGCGGGCCGGTACCGACCCCTCGGGCCTTGCCACCAGCATCAATGTGCACGGCTTCATCGCCGGCACCACTGAACAGGCGGCCGACGATTTCTATGGCCCGCAGGCCGAAGTGATGAACCGCATCGGCCGCGAGCGCGGCTGGGGCCCGACCTCGCGGGCGCATTTCGATCAGTCCCGTGGTCCGAACGGCGCGCTGTTCGTCGGCGATCCGGAGCAGGTGGCGGAAAAGATCGTCGCCCAGCACAAGATCTTCAACAATGACCGCTTCCTGCTGCAGATGGCGATCGGCGCCATGCCGCACGCCAAGATCATGAAGGCGATCGAACTGTACGGCACCAAGGTGGCGCCGATCGTGCGCAAGGAGACCGCCAAGCCCGGCGTCGCCGTCGCAGCGCCAGCCGCCTGAGCGACGGGCGGCCCGGATTGAGGGCCTTGCCGGCTAACGGAACCTTGGGCTTGCAGAGGCGTTTCCGTCAGGGGAATGCACCAATTGCGGTGCGCCGCTGAGGGAAAATCATGAAAGCCGAACCCGCCGCTTTGGGTGCTGGCCTTGCCGAGACCGAAGAGGCGAGAGTTGTGGCGCGTGCCGACACGCATCTGATGCGTTCGCTGCTCATCGGGATCTTCCTGTTCATGGCCATCTACGCGCTGTATTTTGCGCGTGCTTTCTTCATGCCGGTCATTCTCGCCTTCCTGCTGACGCTGACGCTGACACCGATCGTGCGCTTCCTGCGCAAGCGCGGCATTCCGGAAGTGATTTCGGCGACAATGTTGGTCGTGCTGTCGATCTGCCTCTTCGGCGTTGCCGGGTATCTGCTCAGCGGCCCGGTCATCGATCTTCTCAACAACACCTCGTCGATCGGCCAACAACTCACCGAGCGGCTGGCGCAATTGCGGCGTCCGCTCGAGAGGATCATGCAGATCTCGCATCAGATCGAACAGATGACGGAGACCTCGCAGGAGCCGGGCATCCAGAAGGTGGCGATGGCACAGTCCGGCGTCCTGTCGGCCGCCGCCAGCAACGTCCTGTCGGCGGGGACAAGCCTGACCATCATCTTTGTGCTGTCGCTGTTCCTGCTGGCGTCGGGCACGATGTTCTATGAGAAGATCATCCAGTCCTTCGCCAGCCTCAGCGAGAAGAAGCGGGCCTTGCGCGTCGTCTATGACGTCGAGCGCGAAATCTCGCATTATCTGCTCACCGTCACCGTCATCAATGCCGGTCTCGGCGCGGTTATCGGCCTTGGCCTGTGGGCGCTCGGCATGCCCAACCCGCTGGTCTGGGGAACGATGGCGGCGCTGCTCAACTTCCTGCCCTATGTCGGCGCGCTGATTACCATCGTGCTGGTCAGCGTCATTGCGATGATCAGCTTCGACTCGATTACCTACGCCCTCTTGGCGCCGGGCTTCGTGCTTTTGTGCGACATCGCCGAAGGCCAGTTCGTTACACCGATGGTTGTCGGCCGACGCCTCGAGATCAACGCCGTGGCGATCTTCATCGCCATCGCCTTCTGGTCCTGGCTTTGGGGCTTTGTCGGCGCGCTGATGGCGGTGCCGCTGCTGGTCGTCGTCAAGGTGTTCTGCGATCATTTCGATGGCCTCAGCCATGTCGGCAATTTTCTCGCCGCACAGCAGACGGCCGTGGTGGAGGAGGAAGCGGCCGAAGAGAACGGAAAGGCCGCGGCATAAGCTTGCCGCGCCTGTCCGTCATCGCGCATTTGTTGTCTTCAGGCGGAGTGCCTATATCGTGCCGGTCAAGCCGGACCCTGCGATGAACGATGCCTCCTTCGACCTCGATTCCTATTTCGACCGCATTGGCTATCGCGGTCCGATCGATGCGTCGCTCTACAAGCTGAGCGCGCTGCATCGCCGGCGTCCGCAGGCGATCCCGTTCGAGAATATGGACCCGTTGCTTGGCACCAGCTCGACATCGTCATTCCCGACCGCGCCTTCGAAACCAGGGTCAGGCAGTTGAACATCGTAAAGGCTTGAGGCCCATGACCGCACTTTCCGTTCTCGACCTGTCGCCGATCGTCGAAGGCAGCGACGCCTCGCAATCGCTGGCAAATTCGCTCGACCTAGCCCGCCATGCCGAGCGGCTCGGCTACAGGCGCTATTGGCTGGCCGAGCACCACAACATGCCGGGCATCGCCAGCGCGGCGACCGCCGTGGTCATCGCCCATGTCGCCGGCGGCACCAAGACGATCCGCGTCGGCGCCGGTGGCATCATGCTGCCCAACCATGCGCCGCTGGTGATTGCCGAGCAGTTCGGCACGCTGGCGGCACTGCACCCCGGCCGCATCGACCTCGGCCTCGGCCGCGCGCCCGGCACCGATATGGGAACAGCGCGCGCGCTGCGCCGCAATCTCGAGGCGTCAGACAATTTCCCCCAGGATGTCGTCGAGCTGATGGGCTATTTCCAGCCGGCCGCGGAAGGCCAGCGTATCCACGCCGTGCCCGGCGAAGGCCAGAAGGTGCCGGTCTGGATCCTCGGTTCCAGCCTCTATGGCGCGCAGCTCGCCGCCATGCTCGGCCTGCCCTATGCGTTTGCCTCGCATTTCGCGCCGGCCGAACTCGACCATGCGCTGGAGATCTACCGTTCGCGCTTCCAGCCTTCGGAACAGCTGGACAAGCCCTATGTCATGCTCGGCCTCAACGTTTTCGCCGCACCGACCGATGGAGAGGCCAAACTGCTGTTCACCTCGTTGCAGCAGGCCTTCGTCAATCTGCGCACCGGGCGGGCCGGCCGCCTGCCGCCGCCGGTCGAGGGCTATGACCAGACGCTCGAGCCGATGGCAAAAACCATGATTTCGCAGGCGCTGTCCTGCGCCGTCGTCGGCTCTCCCGAAACGGTCCGGCAAGGCATAGACGCGTTCGTGCGCCGCACCGGCGCAGACGAGCTGATGGTGACCGCGCAGATCTTCGACCATGCGGCACGCGTGCGCTCGTTCGAAATCCTGGCCGAGGCGCATAAATCGCTGTCGCAGGCCGCGTGACGCTTTTGCCTGTGTCTGCTGTGGGCAGGCGCCTTCCTCAGCCAGGAGCCGCCTCTCTCACGCATAGGTGACGTTTTCTTGTGGTTTCGAAGCCCTGACTGGGCGCTTCGCCGGGGGATCGCGCAGATCCTGGGGTTTTGAGCGCGGTTTGAGCACATCCGGGCCGCCGGGCGGCTGTTCAAAGGCGCCAAGCGCGGCACGGTGGATGCCATGCGCAGAATGCTTGCGCCCGATGCCGCCTGTTCTTATATACGCGCCAAGCCGCCCAGTGCCGGAATGCCGGTTGCCGGAGCGGAATTTCTTGTGAACAGGGGCTTTCGTCGGAACGCCTTACGGGTCCTGAGAGCCTGCTTAGCGGAGAGACTAGAAAAATGGCAAAAGTAATCGGTATCGATCTCGGCACCACCAACTCCTGCATCGCCATCATGGATGGCAAGGAGCCCAAGGTCATTGAAAATGCGGAAGGCGCGCGCACGACGCCTTCCATCGTCGCCATCTCGGGCGACGGCGAACGTCTCGTCGGCCAGCCGGCCAAGCGCCAGGCGGTCACCAATCCTGAAAACACCATCTTCGCGGTCAAGCGCCTGATCGGCCGCCGCTATGACGACCCGGTGACGGAGAAGGACAAGAAGCTTGTCCCCTACAAGATCGTCAAGGGCGACAATGGCGATGCCTGGGTCGAGGCCGGCGGCAAGAAGCAGTCGCCCAGCCAGATCTCGGCCATGATCCTGCAGAAGATGAAGGAAACGGCGGAGGCCTATCTCGGCGAGAAGGTCGAGAAGGCGGTCATCACCGTTCCGGCCTATTTCAATGACGCCCAGCGCCAGGCCACCAAGGACGCCGGCAAGATCGCCGGCCTTGAGGTGCTGCGCATCATCAACGAGCCGACGGCTGCAGCACTTGCCTACGGCCTCGACAAGAAGGATGGCAAGACCATTGCCGTCTATGACCTTGGCGGCGGCACGTTCGACATTTCGGTGCTCGAAATCGGCGACGGCGTGTTCGAAGTGAAGTCGACCAATGGCGACACCTTCCTCGGCGGCGAGGATTTCGACATGCGTCTCGTCGAATATTTGGCGGCCGAGTTCAAGAAGGAACAGGGCATCGACCTGAAGAACGACAAGCTTGCGCTGCAGCGCCTCAAGGAGGCGGCTGAAAAGGCCAAGATCGAGCTGTCGTCCACGACGCAGACCGAAATCAACCTGCCCTTCATCACCGCCGACGCGACCGGCCCCAAGCACCTGACGCTGAAGCTGACCCGCGCCAAGTTCGAGCAGTTGGTCGACGATCTCGTCCAGCGCACCATCGAGCCCTGCAAGGCGGCGCTCAAGGATGCCGGGCTGAAGGCTGGCGAGATCGACGAAGTGGTCCTGGTCGGCGGCATGACCCGCATGCCCAAGATCCAGGAGATCGTGAAGCAGTTCTTCGGCAAGGAGCCGCACAAGGGCGTCAACCCGGATGAAGTCGTCGCTTTGGGCGCCGCCATCCAGGCCGGCGTGCTGCAGGGCGACGTGAAGGACGTGCTGCTGCTCGACGTGACGCCGCTGTCGCTCGGCATCGAGACGCTGGGTGGCGTGTTCACCCGCCTGATCGAACGCAACACGACCATCCCGACCAAGAAGAGCCAGGTGTTCTCGACCGCTGAAGACAGTCAGTCGGCCGTGACCATCCGCGTCTTCCAGGGCGAGCGTGAAATGGCTGCCGACAACAAGGCGCTCGGCCAGTTCGACCTGGTCGGCATTCCGCCGGCGCCGCGCGGCGTGCCGCAGATCGAGGTCACTTTCGATATCGACGCCAACGGCATCGTCAACGTTTCGGCCAAGGACAAGGGCACCGGCAAGGAGCACCAGATCCGCATCCAGGCCTCTGGTGGCCTTTCGGACGCCGACATCGAGAAGATGGTCAAGGACGCCGAAGCCAATGCCGAGACCGACAAGCAGCGGCGTGCTTTGGTCGAGGCCCGCAACCAGGCCGAGGCGCTGGTGCACTCCTCCGAGAAGTCGCTGAAGGAATATGGCGACAAGGTTTCGGAAACCGAGCGCACGGCGATATCGGAGGCTATCACGGCGCTGAAGGCTGCTGCCGAAGGCGACGATGCCGCCGACATCGAGGCCAAGTCGCAGACGCTTGCCGAAGCATCCATGAAGCTCGGCCAGGCCATGTACGAAGCTTCGCAGAAGGAAGCGGCGGAAGCCGACGCCAAGGCGGACGCGGCCAAGGATAGCGACGTGGTCGACGCCGATTTCGAGGAAATCGACGAAAACGACGAGAAGAAGAAGTCG
The DNA here is from genome assembly GCF_057766425.1 of Mesorhizobium sp. P160187. Lineage (NCBI taxonomy): Bacteria > Pseudomonadati > Pseudomonadota > Alphaproteobacteria > Hyphomicrobiales > Phyllobacteriaceae > Mesorhizobium > Mesorhizobium sp. P160187. The sequence continues at coordinate 1,934,396 of NZ_JBYMDX010000003.1, read as the reverse complement.
GCCTGACCGGTTGACGGCAAATAAAGCGGAAAGCCCGGCGCAAAGCCGGGCTTTTTTGCAACCCTCGCTGAAAAAGTGCGGGCCTTGCCGAAAAAGTCACTGAAAAACACAGGCACAAGCGCGCCGGCCCTAGCATCCGGGCAGCACCGCTCCTAAATCGAGACAACGTGCCGGCAAACGACGCAACATGCATCAAGACGTTGAGCATCCGGACTGCGGGAAAAGATGAAAGCTGATTTCTACGAGACGCTGGGCGTGCAGAAGGGCGCCGACGAGAAGGAGCTCAAGAGCGCTTTCCGCAAGCTGGCCATGCAGTTCCATCCCGACCGCAATCCCGGCGATCACTCATGCGAGCATAAGTTCAAGGAAATCAACGAAGCCTACGAAACGCTGAAGGACCCGCAGAAGCGCGCGGCCTATGACCGTTTCGGTCACGCCGCCTTCGAGCAGGGCGGCATGAATGGCGGCGCGCAAGGTTTTGGCGCCGGCGGCTTCGCCGACATTTTCGAAGATATTTTCGGCGACATGATGGGCGGGCGCCAGCGCCGCTCGTCGGGCGGCCGCGAACGCGGCGCCGATTTGCGCTACAATATGGAAATCACGCTGGAAGAAGCGTTTGCCGGCAAGACCGCGCAAATCCGCGTGCCGGCCTCGATCTCATGCACGGAATGCTCCGGGACCGGCGCCAAGCCCGGCACCCAGCCGGTGACCTGCTCGATGTGCCATGGCCACGGCAAGGTACGGGCGACGCAAGGCTTCTTCTCGATCGAGCGTACCTGCCCGCAATGCCAAGGCCGCGGCCAGACGATCAAGGACCCGTGCCCGAAATGCGCCGGCCAGGGCCGCGTCACCGAGGAACGCTCGCTGTCGGTCAATATCCCGGCCGGCATCGAGGACGGCACCCGCATCCGGCTTGCCAATGAGGGCGAGGCGGGCCTGCGCAGCGGCCCATCGGGCGACCTCTATATTTTCCTGGCGGTGAAGCCGCATGAATTCTTCCAGCGCGACGGCGCCGATCTCTACTGCAAGGTGCCGATATCGATGACGACGGCCGCCCTTGGCGGCTCGTTCGAGGTGACGACGCTGGACGGCAGTCAGACCAAGGTGAAAGTGACCGAAGGCACGCAGAACGGCCGCCAGTTCCGCCTCAAGGGCAAGGGCATGCCGGTGCTGCGCCAGCCCAATGTCGGGGACCTCTATATCCAGACCGCGGTCGAAACGCCGCAAAATCTGTCGCGCCGCCAGCGCGAGTTGCTGGAAGAGTTCGAGCAGCTGTCGTCGAAGGATAATTCGCCCCAGTCGAGCGGCTTTTTCGCCCGCATGAAGGACTTTTTCGAATCCTTCGGCGAGCACTGAACCCAAACTAAGGCCGCCACGCTTCCCGAACGTCATCAACATCTTATGCCAGATCGCGCCTTGCCTTGGACCTGTTAGCTGCTAAGTAGCGTTCGGGGAGTGTTGAGGAGAACTTGCATGGCACGTGGTCCGGGATTGCGGAAGGCGCTGGCGGAAAAGTTCGACGACGAACTCAAATTCTTCAAAGGCTGGATCGACAAGCCGAAGTCGGTCGGTTCGATCGTGCCGACAAGCTCCGTCACCGCCCGCAAGATGGCTTCCATCGTCAATCCGAAGTCCGGCCTGCCGGTGCTTGAAGTCGGCCCCGGCACAGGCGTCATCACGCGTGCAATCCTCGCCCAGGGCGTTAAGCCCGAAAACCTCTACGCGGTCGAATATTCCACCGATTTCGTGCGCCATCTGCGCCAGCTCTATCCCGGCGTCAACGTCATCGAGGGCGATGCCTTCAATCTCAACGCCACGCTTGGCGAGAAGAGCGGGATGGTTTTCGATTCCGTCGTCTCCGGCGTGCCGCTGCTCAATTTTCCGGTCGCACAGCGGATCGCCTATATTGAAAGCCTGCTAGACCGCATCCCGGTTGGACGGCCGATCGTGCAGCTGACCTATGGGCCGTTGTCGCCGATCCCGCCCGGCCGCGGCAATTACACGGTCAAGCATTTCGACTTCATCTTCCGCAACATCCCGCCGACGCAGCTGTGGATCTACCGGCGGGAAGCGCATTAGCTTGGTATCGAGGGCGGGAGAAGTCTCTGGCGCCTTGTAGAGGATCGACGTTTCCCGAAGGAAGCTCGATTGAAGGGTCGATCCACATCCTTGACTGTTATCCGCCTCGCAAACTCGTGGCGACCTCTCTGATCGCCGCGCACATGGCCCGCACGGCCGTTGCTTCGGCGCTGCTGGAGAGCAGAAGCAGCAGAGGCCGACGCGCACGCGGCTCAAGAGGACGCCTCGCGACGGTTCGCTGCCAATCGGCCGGAAACGCAAGGCCTGGCGCAATCGACAAACCGCGCCCGGCCCCAACCAGAGCAAGCAGCGCCGCCATATCGCTCGCCGACAGGATGACAACTGGCGCAACGCCAAAATCCTGGAACAATTCGGCAAGCATTGGTCCGCAGCCGCCGCTCGACATGATGAATGGCTGGCCGTCGAGAGCGCGGATCGGAAATGACCCGCCTTGGACTGAGTTCTTTTGCGATGACGCCACAAAGAGTTCGTCGTCGACAAGTTCCTCGGCTTGGCAATTGCCGGCGATGTAGGACAGTCCAATATCGGCGGCACCGCGATCGACCCACTCCGCCACCTCGGTATCCGTGCCCAAGAGCAGTTCGACAGCAAGCTCCGGGTGCCGGACGGAAGTAATGTTCAACGCATATGGAGCAATCTTTACCGAGGCGCTGCTGACCAGCGCGAGCCGTACTCTGCCTTTGATGGAGTGTTCCCGTAGGCCGACAAGACGGCCTAAAGCATGCAAAGCGGCGCGCGCCGCGTCCAAAGCCGCCTCGCCGGTCGCGGTGAAAGCGACACCGCGCCGATCACGTATGACGAGGGGCGCGCCAACGATCTCCTCCAGCGCCTTCATTGCATGGCTTATGGCCGATTGAGAAAGACAGAGCCGCTCGGCGGTTTTGGTGAAGCTGCGCGTCTCGCTGAGCGATGTCAGGACGCGCACCATCGTGATGTTGATATTAGCTATGTTCATGGCTGCCGAAATATCTTTCATTTCGCTCATATTAAAGAGCGCTGTAGGTTTTGTGAAGGTGAGGGAAACGACCCTCGAAATCGGCGAGCGGCTTTCCTGGCCTCTCCGGCATGCAGGCGTGCGGTACGACGAGACTGAAACTGGAGTATCGAATGAGCTACCTTCCGCAATTCCTGACCCTTGCTTCGGTCTTCCTGCTCGGCGCCATGAGCCCAGGACCCGATTTTGTAGCCGTGACTTCCCATGCGCTGATCAGCCGTCGCGCGGGGTTCCATGTGGCGCTTGGCATTGCCGCAGCGATCATGGTGTGGGCGGCTCTCGCGATGTGTGGCCTGGGCCTCGTACTGACGCAGATTGCATGGGCTCACCTTGCCGTCCGGATCGCCGGTGCCGTGTATCTCGGTTACCTGGGCAGCAAGATCCTTTTGTCGGCTTGGCAGGCGCGGCCACCGCTGGCCGTCGGTGGCGCAGAGACTACGGCTCCTTGGCGAAGCGGATTCGTTGTCGGAATTAAAAATCCGAAGACGGCCGCGTTCTTCGCGAGCCTGTTCATATCGGTATTGCCGATGCAGGCTCCGATCTGGGTCCAGGCAGTGTCGCTGGCCATAATCGGGCTGGTCGCGATGGCGTGGTTTGGGCTTGTCGCGCTGATGTTCTCCACAAGAAGGGTTCGGTCGGTATATGGCAGCGTCCGCAGGCCGATAGATGCCTTGCTCGGAGTTGCACTCATCGCGCTGAGTGCAAGAATTGCGGTCACCCACTAGCAATAGCCCAGCTGCTCGGCACACCTTCGCGCAGCTTGCCCCCCGATCGTTTCCGTTTTTTGAGCCAGTGCGTTGATTTGCGCAGCCTCTGGCTGTACCTGTCCGGGAACAAGAGTGGCCAATGGCTGTGATCGCGAAAATCCTCGTCTTTGCCGGCTCGGTGCGCAGCGGCGCCTTCAGCGGCAGGACCGCCGATGTGGCGCAGAAGGAGCTGGCCATGCAAGGCGCCGAGGTGACGCGCATTTCGCTGGCCGACTATCCGCTGCCGATCATCGACGAGGACCTCGAAAAGGAAAAAGGCGTTCCCGACAACGCCGTGAAGCTCGGCCGGCTGATCGCCGCCCATGACGGGCTACTGATCGCGACGCCGGAATATAATGGCTCGATCCCGCCACTGCTCAAGAACACGATCGACTGGGTAAGCCGGGTGCGCCTCGATGGCGGCTGGCCGGTGAGGCCATTTGTCGGCAAGGTCGCCGGCCTGTGCTCGTCTTCGAACGGACATTTCGCCGGGATCCGCTGCATCAACCATCTGCGCGCCGTGCTGGTGCGCTGCCAGCTGGAGATGGTGACGCCGGAATGCTCGGTAGCCGATGGCGGCAGTGCCTTCGACGGCGACGGCAATTTCAGGGATGATAGACTGACCAAATCGATGGAGCACCTATGCCGCACGCTGATCGAAACCTCGCGCATGCTGTCGACCCGGACCGGGGCATGATTTCCACAGCCATGCAGGCCCATACCATGAGAGACAGGCTGATCGTCGGCCTCGACGTGCCGACGGTGAAAGAGGCCGAACAGGCGGTGCAGGAGCTCGACGGCGTCGTCTCCTTCTACAAGATCGGCTATCAGCTGGCCTTCGCCGGCGGGCTCGACTTCGCCAGGGAGTTGGCCAGCGGCGGCACGAAAATCTTCCTCGACATGAAGCTGCTCGACATCGACCACACCGTGGCGAAGGGTGTCGAGAACATCGTGCGCATGGGCATGACCATGCTGACCATCCACGCCTATCCCAAGGCGATGCGAGCCGCGGTGGAGGCCGCCAGGGGCAGCAACCTCTGCCTGCTGGCGGTCAGCGTGCTGACCTCGATGGACGAGCAGGACGTGATCGACGCCGGCTATGAATACGACCCGCACACGCTGGTGCTGAGACGCGCCGAACAGGCGCTGCATGCCGGCATGGGCGGCGTCGTCTGCTCGGCCGAGGAGGCGGAAGCGGTGCGCCGCATCGTCGGACCCGACCTGGCGGTGGTGACACCGGGGATACGGCCCAAGGGCAGCGACCATGGCGACCAGAAACGCGTGGTGACGCCCGGCCAGGCGATCCGCAACGGCTCCAGCCATCTCGTGGTCGGCAGGCCGATCGTGGCGGCAAGCGACAGGCGCGCGGCTGCCGAAGCCATACTGGAAGAGATGCGCGCCGCGTAGCGAGGAGAAGAAAATGCCCAAGGGATACTGGATAGCCCGCGTCGATGTGCGCGACGCTGAAGGCTACAAGGACTATGTCGCTGCCGCCAAGCTCGCTTTCGACCGTTTCGACGTGAAGTTCCTTGCCCGTGGCGGTGAGCATGAAAAGGCCGAGGGGCCTGGCCGCGCCCGCAATGTCATTATCGAGTTCGAATCGCTCAGCGCGGCGCATGACTGCTACCACTCGCCGGAATACCAACGCGCCGTCGCCATCCGTCAGAAAGTGGCCGATGGCGAGATCGTGCTGGTCGAGGGTATCTGACGCGCGAAGCTGCTCTGCTCAGTGCGGCGCTTCCTTCTGCGCCAGCACCTCCAGTTGATGGCGGTGCCTAGGCCGCGACATGCAGCCCGGCGCCGGTGGCGACGATGGCCGCCACGATCAGCATCTGGCCATAGCCCCAGACAAAAGAGCGATTGCGGTGCTGGTGCAGCACCGTCCCCGAGGGCAGCATGTAATAGACCCACCACATGCCGAAGGTGAGACCCATTCCGGCAATGCCGATCAAGGCGGCATCGAGGTTCCAGCCCTGCTCCTCGACCACGGCCGACAGCGTCGCCAGCGTGCCGACCACCCCTTCGCCCAGCGCGATGATGGCGAACAGGCTGTAGCGCTCGGCGACGTGATGCGCGTGCCAGGGCGTGCCGCCATCCCGGCGTTCGGCGATGACCGGTCCGGCAAGCTCGATGAGAAGCAGGACCGCGCCGAAAGCCAGGCTCGTCGCCAGCGAGAAATCGACCAGGATCTGCACCACCCAGCCGATCTGGGCGATCGCGATGGCGATGGCATAGGTGAGACAGGCACGCCGCCGCCCAAGGTCCTGCCGCGCCGCGCGCAGCCATTGGAAGATCATGGCGACGCGCATGATGACGTAGCCCAGCACCATGACCGAATTGTTGAGGTGTTCGCCATGCTCGATCGAGGCGAACATGCGCGGCAGGCCGATGGCCAGCACCAGCACGCCGATCATCTGCACCATGGTGACGAGGCGGAAGATCCAATCGTCGGTGTCATAGGCGGAGGAAAACCAGGAGAAATTGATCCACGCCCAGCAGATGGCGAAGCTGGCAAAGCCGAAGCCGATCAGCGCCGCCGCGTAGTTGCCCTCGGCAAGGGCGTGCACCAGTTGCGCGGCGGCAAGGCTGAAGGCGGTGACGAAGGTCAGATCGAACAGCAGCTCGAGCGGCGTGGCGACGCGATGCGCTTCGTGCGGATCGCGCCCGGCCATGCGCCTGATGTGATGGTGGAGGGAGCTTGCTGGTGTGCTCATCGCGCGGCCTTGCCTGAGGACTGTCCCGCGACACTAAAGGTGGAGCTAAAGCCGTCAAGGCGCGGTAGGTCGCGCTGGTCCCTCGACCGTTCAGATCGCCTGTCGGTTCAGTCGGTTCGCCGCCGTCTCGGCAACCGCATCGGCCAGCGTCATGCCCCATTGCATCAGGCAATAGGCGCGGAAATCGAAGCAGGGCAGGCCGGGACAGACCTCGAACTCGATGAGGTGGACATGGTCGTCAGCCTCGACCCTGAAATCGAGGGAAAACACGTCTCGCAGGCCGAGCCCGCTGACCAGCCGCTCGGCGATGCGCCGGATGGTTGCCGCGGCTGCTGGCTGGGTGTCGGCGACCGGCTCCAGCACCGGCTCGCTGTATAGTCCAGCCGCCTTGGCGGCCTCGCCGGTGTCGCCGTAAAGCGCCATCGAGTCCGCCATGGTCTGGAAATCGCCGCCGGAGTCGACGAACGCAATGCCGAGCGCTTCCGCCCCGGCATCCGTGTGCAGCCCAAGGAAGCTGGCGCGGACATTGCGACCGCCGACATAGGGCTGGACGACGACATCGTCGCGATAAGCGGCATAGACCCGCCGGCTAAGCTCCAGCGCATGGGCCAGGTCGTTGCAGCGTGAATCCGGCCAGATGCCTACCTTGGAGCCGAGCCGGTTCGGCTTGACGAACCAGCCGGCTTCCGAAGCTGGCGGGTCGGCCAGCCAGCGGCCGTCGCGGGCCAGGCCTGCCTGCGGCGCCGGCAGGCCGAGCGCGCAAAGCACGGCGCCGGAGCGGAACTTGTCCTGGCAAAGCGCGAACAGCGCATCGTTGGCTCCGATGGTTCTAAGCCCATTCAGCCTGGCAAGTGCGGGCGCTGCAGCACCGCGGAAATAGGCAATGCCGTCGGTCAGCGTCCAGACCAGCGTGGTTGCGGGATCGGCCTTCGCCAGCGCGCTTGCCGCATCGTCGAGTGCAACCGGCATAAAGGCGAGGCCGCGCTTTTCACAAGCGGTCGCCAGTTGATCGAACTCAGGAGCGAGATCGGTCGACTGCGCCAGATAAGACGAGATTTCCAAGGCGCGCTCGGCGGGAAAGCCGTCGGCGACCAGCCTGTCGAAACAGGCCTTTTCCGGCTCATGGACGAGGATCAAGGTCGGGCGCGGCATGGGTCAACGCTTCTCGGTGATGCAGCCACACCATCGCACGGCCAATGCGATCGGCTTGCGCGAAATCGACCCGCGCCCGACGCCTGCACGACAACCGGTACGCTCAGGCGATCAGCACGCGCGGCTCGAAGCGGCCGTTGACGGGGATGTCGAGCAGGAAGGTCATGCCGGCCTGTGGGTCAAGCTTGCGCTGCTTGTCGTCCTTGCCTTTCCAGGCCGAGGTCACCGCCAGCCGATCGGCCTTGGCGCCGACAAAGGCCGGGCACGAGGACTGCCCCGCCGGCGTGGCAATTTCGCGCAACAATGTGCCGTCCGGCGCATAAGCCTTCACCGCCTTGCCGCCCCAGACCGCGTTCCACAGCACGCCGTCGCGGTCGACGACCGAGCCATCGACATAGCCCTTCGACGAGCGATGGTCGACGAACACTTTGGACTCGCCGATCGGCAGACCCGTTGCCGGATCGCAGGCGACGCGCATCAACAGGCCGGTCGCGGTATCGGTGTAGTAGGCGATCGTTCCATCCTGCGAGAAACAGATCGAGTTCGACACGGTGATGCCGGTGTAAAGCGTGCGCAGCTCGCCCTTGAAGAACCAGTAGATGGAGCCGGCGCCCTTCTCCTCACCCTTGCCCATCGTGCCGACCCAGAAGGCGCCACAAGGGTGGACGCGCGAATCGTTGGAGCGGGTCAGCGCATTGTCGGCCTCGATGGCCGTATGCAGCGTCAGCTTGCCGGTCGAGACGTCGCGGACATGCAGGCCAGTCTCGGTGGCGATGAGCTGGCGATTGTCATCGACAATGGCGATGGCGCTGGCCATCTGGCCGAGCTCATGGACTTTCCGCGCGCCGGACGTGACACCCTGCTCCAGCAGCAGGCCGTTGACAATGTCGAACCAGAACAGCGTATCGGTGGCGGGATCGTAGCTCGGCCCCTCGCCGAGCTCGCAGACATGGTCCGAGAAAACCGAAACGTTGTCCATCATGCCGCTCCGCCGAAGGCCGCATCCCAGGCCATTACCGCCGCCCGGGCACGCGTGGCCACCTCGTCGACGCTCATGCCGGGTTTGAACAGGCTGGAGCCAAGACCGAAAGCGGTCACCCCAGCGGCTTTGTAGCCGGCAAAGTCTTTCTCGGAAACGCCGCCGACGGCGCCGACCACGGTATCGGCCGGCAGCACGGCCCGCATCGCCGAAATGCCGCTAGGCCCGAGCACGCTTGCCGGGAAGAATTTGAGCGCCGAAGCCCCAAGCCTAATCGCCTGAAAAGCTTCGGTGGGGGTGAACACGCCTGGCATCGTCACCATGCCATGGTGCATGGCGCGGGCCATGACTTCGGCATCGATGTTGGGGCTGACCAGCAGCCTCCCGCCGGCCTTGGCCAGGGCGTCGACATCGGCTGAAGTCAGCACCGTGCCGGCGCCGACCAGCGTTGTCTTGGGCAATGCGGTGACAATGCTGGCGATCGATGAAAACGGCTCCGGCGAATTGAGCGGCACCTCGATGGCTTCGATGCCGGCGTCAAACAGCGCCTGGCCGATGGCAACCGCCTCGCTGGGTTTGAGGCCGCGCAGAATGGCGACAAGACCACGCTTGAGCTTCGGGAAGGGGGCGGTCTGGGTCACGCTGTCACTCCACTCTGGTGAGTCATTTGGCGATCATGCCATTTTCCCGCGCCGCTTCGATAAGGCCGGCACGCACCGCCTCGTCGGCGTCGACCGTCCTGACGGCAAGCCCTGCAAGGTCGAGCGCCTGGCGGTAGAGGGCTGCTAGCGACCCCGAGGCGACCAGCACGATTGCGGTGGTGCTTTCGCCATAGCGGCGGCCCGCCGAGGCGATCTCGCCGCCGATCAGCAGGCCGGACAGGCAAGCGGCGGCATCGTCGGCCTTGAGGTCCTGCAGCAGGCCGGCGGCGCGGATCGAGAACAGCCGCGAGGTGACATCGCCGCCCTCGGCCAAAGCCTTGCGGCACCATTCCTGGAAGAAGGGATTGTCCGGAATGACCGGCTTCGGGCTCTCGCCCAGCGAATGGCGCAGGATCGAGTGAGTGGCCAGCACCGAAAACAGCTCGCCGGTCGGCCAGGTGCAGAAGCCGTCGACCGCGCCGTCTTCAACCAGAACCCACTTCGAATGGGTGCCGGGCATGCAGACGAGATGGCGACCTTTTGCCGGCAAACCGGCGCCGGCAAGCTGGGTTTCCTCGCCGCGCATTACGTCCGGCGCATCTTCCAGGCGCTGCGCCAGGCCAGGCACGATGCGGATGTCGCGGCTCTGGCCGGGAATGCGGGCGGCCCCCGCGAGGATGGCACTGAGCGGCGCCGGCACGGTGACGTAAGGCGCTTCCAGCCAACCCTGGCGCGAGCCGGCCATGCCGCAGATGATGACCGGCAGTGTGTCAGGTGCGCCGAGCGCCGCCAGATGGCCCTCGAGGATGGTCGAAAAGCCTTTTTGCTGCGCGGTGATCAACCCATCATCGCCGCGACGCTCGGCAAGCACCCCGCCCGCCTCGTCGACCAGCCAGACCCGCATGCGGGTCGTGCCCCAGTCGACGGCGGCGACTGCTGGCGTGCCTTTTGCCGGATTTTGATTCACCGGGCTCACAGGAAACCCCCGTCGACGATCAACATCTGCGCCGTCAGCATACGCGAGGCGTCGGAGGCCAGGAACAGCACCGTGCCGACGATGTCGTCGGGCTGCATGACCTGCTTGATGCATTGCTTGGCGACATGGGCGGCGAGCCTCTCCTCGGTGACCCAGAGTTCCCTTTGCCGGTCGGTGATCACCCAGCCCGGCGCAACGGCGTTGACGCGAATGCCGTCGACGCCAAGCTTGCCGGCCAGCCCCTTGGTGAGGCCCAGAATGCCGGCCTTGGCGGCGGTGTAGGCCGGCATATCAGGATGGTTGATCAGATAGGAGGTCGAGGTGAAGTTGATGATCGACCCGCCGCCGGCCCGCTTCATGCCCGGCGCCACCGCCTGTGCGGTGAAGAAATGCGGGCGCAGATTGACGGCGAGATTGTTGTCCCAGAACTCGACGGTAACGTCGGCGACGTCGTGGCGTTCGTCCCAGGCGGCATTGTTGACCAGCACGGTGACGTCGCCATGTGCCTCAGCCGCTTTGGCGGCCGAAGCGCGCAACGCCTCGACGTCGCGCAAATCGGTCTTGAGGTAGAGCGGTCGCCGGCCAAGTTCTTTTTCGACGCGGTCGGCAAGCAGCGTGCTTGGGCCATCGGCGATGTCGATGAAGGCGACATGGGCGCCCTGGCGAACGAAGCCCTCGGTCAGTGCCGCACCAATTCCGGAACCGCCGCCGGTGATCAGCACCGAGGCTCCCCTGAGGTCGGCAAAATCGGCCGATGGCATCATATCTTCATCTCCCGGTCCGGTCGGCGCGCATCCTATCCAGCCAAGTCCGGGGAGCAAGGGCGAAAACGGCGATTTGATTGGCTTATGTCAGACAAAAGGCCGCAAGATGGCGGGCACAGTCGATCTTGGCTCGCACCGCTGACTTGCTCGACGCAGGCAAGACCGCCGGTCAGACTGCCTTGGCGTAGAGGGCGCCGCGATAGGAATCGCGGAGGTAGCCGAGCGTGGCGTCGGCGTCGACCGGTTTGCCGAAGAGATAGCCCTGGCCGCCGGCGCAGCCGAACTGGACGAGGCGGTCGGCCTGCGCCTCCTCCTCGATGCCTTCGGCGACGACATCCATGCCGAGCCCTTCGCACATGGCCAGAATGGCGCGGATGATGTGTTCCGACGGGCGGTCGTCGAGGATCGAGGAGACGAAGGCGCGGTCGATCTTGAGCTTGTCGAAATGGAATTCGCGCAAGCGGCCGAGCGAGGACTGGCCGGTGCCGAAATCATCGAGCGAGACTCGGATGCCGACGCGACGAAGGTCCTCGACGATCTTCTCGGCCGAGGCCGGATCGTTCATCAGGCCGGTTTCGGTGATCTCGATCTCCAGCCGTCGCGGATCGAAGCCGGTGCGGTCGAGGATCGACAATATGTGCAGGCCAGTGTTCTGGTCGACGAGCTGCGAGGGCGACAGGTTGAAGGACAGGAACAGGTCCTTCGGCCAGCTGCGCGCCGCTTCGGTCGCCTTGCGCAGCACCAGCTGCGACAGCGGGCCGATGATGCCGCGCTCTTCGGCGATCGGGATGAACACGGTCGGCGGCACCACGCCGAGGTCGCGATCGGTCCAGCGCGCCAGCGTCTCGAAGCCGATGGTGCGGCGGGTGGTCAAATCGACGATGGGCTGGAAATGCGGTTCGACCTCACCGGCCGAGACGGCACGGCGCAGCGCCTGTTCGATGCGGGTGACGCGCTTGGCCGCCTCTTCCATTTCGCGGGTGTAGACGACGACGCGGCCACGGCCCGAACGCTTGGCGTGGTAGAGCGCCGTTTCGGCCTTGTTGACGAGGATTTCCGTGGTTTCGTCGCCGGAATAAAAGAGCGAGCAGCCGACCGACGCCGAAAGCCTGGCGGTGCGTTCGCCGACATCGTAGGGCGCCGACAGGATTTCGATCATCATGCGCGACTTCTCGGCCGCCGCTTCCTCCGAGAACACCATCGGATACAGGAAGGCGAATTCGTCGGCGCCGATGCGGCAAACGGTGGAGTGACTGTCCATCGAAGCACGCAGCCGCATCGCCACCTGGATCAATATGTCGTCGCCGGCCTTGTGGCCGAACAAATCGTTGATCGGCTTGAACCCATCGAGGTCGAGAATGCCGACGGTAAACGGCGCGGGGTCGTCGGCGCGGTCGCTGATCAGGCGATCGACCTTGTCGAAGAAGCGCCGATGGTTGCCAAGCCCGGTCAGCGCATCCGTGAACGCCAGATCCGAGTTTTCCCTGCTTGCCTGCCCGGTGCCAAACGTCGTTTGCATCGGTATCCCTGTTTGTGACGCCCGAAATTTAGGCTGAGACTGGCAGCAAAGCGTTTAGGAAGCGTATCGCGAAATCGATTTTTCGCTGGCGAATGATGCTTTAGCGGACGCGGTAGAGTTCGACCGGGTCTCCGCGCGTTTCGGCCACCGGTTCGAGCCAATCGGGGACGCTTCCCTGCATAATCCCGGCCAGGAAGCCTTGCGGCGCCTTGGCGGCGAGCACCTTGCTTTCGGCGCTGCCGCGGCAGAGCGCCACCAGGCCGACGTGATGAGCCGCCGCGATCGTCCCCGCCTCGTCCGCCGATCCGAGGAAGGCATCGAGCGCAAGCAGGTCGCCGGCGATGTTGCGATGATAGGGGCCGGCAAAGACGCGGTGCCCGGAATAGGCCAGGATGGGCGAGCCAAGATTGGAAATGGCAAGCACCGTGGTGTCCGGCAGCCGGGCCAACGCCGCGAAGGAGGCCTTGCGCTCGCAGGACGGATCGCTGTCGGTGTCCTGTGCCTCGACCGAGACCTTGCTGGCCTCGAATACGCTCGACGTCGCGGCGGCAGCGCCGGCCCAGACGGCATTCGCCGACACCAGCCAGACCGCCGCCATGCGCAGCGATACGCTGCGCGCAGGGCTGATCCTCGCCCGTTCGCGCCAGCTTGCGATCCAGGCCGACAGCGGGATGACGGCAAAGGCGATCGAGAATGTCGAGCCGCGGACCTGCCAGGCGCTGACGATGAAGGCGCCGACCAGCAAGGCGCCGACGAGGCTGTCCTGGCGGCGCCATGGTCCGCGCAGGCGGAGCGCCATCAGCGCGATCGCCACCAGCGGCGTGACATAGCGCGCCGCCAGCGACGCCGGCGCATTGACGGCAATACTGAACAGCGACTGCGCCTCGTCGATGTGATCGAGCCACAATTCCTTGAGGCGCGGATCGAGGTTTGCGTAGGGAGCCGCAAGGCATTGCGGAAACAGCGCCACGATGACGGCGCCCAGCACAAGCGCGAGCAGGCTAAGCGAGATCAGGCGGCGGCTGGCCGTGCCATTGGACACCGTGAGCGACGTCACGGCGGCAAGCCCCAGTCCGGCGATTGCCGCCACCACGAACTGCACAGCCGAGAAGGCATCGCACTGCGGCTGGCCCATGGCCGATGGCGGGATGGTGGTGACGAAGACGAGGGCTGAAACCCCGGCAAAGCCGAGACCGAAATCCCTGGCGATCCGGCGTTCGCCGCCGGGATCGACGACGAACAGCAAGGCGATGCAGGCGCCGATGGTGGCGACATAGGGCGCGGTTTCCATGCCGACGGCCAGCGTCAGGGCCGCACACAGCCCGGAAATCAGCGCCGCCCAGCGACGCGCCGGCGCCTTGAGCAGCAGGCTGAGGCTGGCCATGGTCAGCGTCAGCTGGACATTGTGATGATCGAGCGCACCCGGCAAGAAAATGCCGATGAAATGCAGCGCCGCCGCGCCGATGACGATAGCGGGCAGCACGGCGCCAACGCCGGCGAAGCTGCGTGCCGCACGGGCTGTAAAAAACACCGCCAGGCAAAACAGCAGCGACGGCCACAGCACCTGTGCGATCGCTTCGGCCATGGCCATGCTGCCGGTCAGCGCCGAGGCGGCGAGGATGATGACGGCGAGCGGTGCGTCGACCAGCCGCGACCAGTGCATGACGAAACCGCCTTCCGGCCCCATCCTGTACTGATGCAGGTCGAACCAGCCCTGGCCGGCCAGCATGTCGCGAACCTCGACCAGCCGCAGCAGGCTGTCATTGTCGCCGCCGGCATTGCTCAATTCGCGAAAGCCCGTGGCGGCATTGACCGCCAGCACCACCAGCATGGCAAGCAGCGCCAGCGTCATATCGGACTTCCAGGAGGAAGCACCCGCCTTGGCTGCGTTCATCATCATGACCTTCGTCGGAAAGACTGCGGCCTTAAACCTAGCCTTAACAGCTTCAATAAATAGTAAAGTCGCCTGAGCGAGGCCGCATATGAGCGCGGCCGGAGGCTCCGCCGGGTGTCGGGAGACGGAAATGCCGCACGAAGTCCGCCATGAGCCGGCCATTGCCGTGCTCCTGCCTTGCTACAATGAGGAACTGACCATCGCCGAGGTGGTGCGGCGCTTTCGCGAGACGCTGCCATCGGCCGAGATCTATGTCTATGACAACAATTCCAGGGATTTGACCGCGCTCAAGGCCCGCGCAGCGGGCGCCATCGTCGTCCGCGAGCCGCGCCAGGGCAAGGGCAATGTCGTGCGGCGCATGTTCGCCGACATCGATGCGGACATCTATCTGATGGCCGATGGCGACGGCACCTATGCGCCGGAAGATGCCTCGCTGCTGATCAACATCCTGCAGACCGAGCGCTGCGACATGGTGGTTGGCACCAGGCGCGGCGTCACCGACGATGCCGGCCGTTCCGGCCATGCCTTCGGCAACCGCATCTTCAACAGCCTCTACAAGCGGCTGTTCGGCGCCGACTTCACCGACATCTTCTCCGGCTACCGCGTCTTCTCGAGGCGTTTCGTCAAGAGCTTTCCCGCGGTTTCCGGCGGCTTCGAGATCGAGACCGAAATGTCGGTGCATGCCTCGCAGCTCAAACTGCCGGTGAGCGAGATCGCGCTCGATTATGGCCGCCGGCCTGAGGGATCGTCGTCGAAGCTGTCGACCTATCGCGACGGCGCCAGGATCCTGTGGATGTTCGCCATGCTGATGAAGGAAACGCAGCCGCTGCGCTTCTTCGGCGCTTTCGCGATTTTCTTCCTGGCGTCGAGCCTTGCCCTGATGACGCCGGTGCTGATCGAATTCGCCCAGACCGGCCTCGTGCCGCGCATGCCGACCTGGGTTCTGTCGGTCGGCCTGCTGCTGCTCTCGATGCTTGCGATGGTGACCGGACTGATCCTCGATTCGGTATCGCGCGGACGCGCCGAGCAGAAACGCATTTTCTATCTCTCGGTTCCGTCGGGCCGGGTCGAACGGCGCGAACGCACTGGTGAAATCCCGAAGGCCGAACCGGGCAAGACGCCCCGGGCCGCCTGAGGCCGTGAGCCGGCTCGCCCGCTTCGTCCTTGCCGGTGGCGTTGGTTTCGTCGCCGATGCCGCCGCACTCTGGCTGCTTTTGGCGGTGACGCCGCTCGGTCCCTTCGTCGCCCGCGTGCTGTCGATCGGCTTTGCGCTCTGCGTCACCTGGCAGATCAACCGGCACCTGACCTTTTCACCATCGAGCCGCGGCGTGGCTAGCGAGGGTGCGCGCTATGGCGGCGTCGGCATCGCCACCAGCATCGTCAACTATCTCGTCTACTGCGCCATCCTGTTCGCGCTGCCGGCAATGCCGCCGCTGGCGGCACTTGCGATCGCCTCGCTGGTAGCGATGGCGCTGTCGTTCCTCGGTTACTCCCGGCTGGTCTTCGACCGTTAGGGGGTCTGGGCCAAGCAAGCGCGATTGGCAGAAGCCGCCAAGTTCCGTATATCGGCGACTTGCCTTGCCGCAATTCCGGACGGAAAACCGCTACGCACTTTTCCTGGACTTGCTCGACCCGCTGGAGACCAGAAGATGACCCTGAAGATCGCCGTCCAGATGGACCATGTCTCCACCGTCTCGATCGCCGGCGACACGTCGTTTGCGCTGTCGCTGGAGGCGCAGCGGCGCGGGCACCAATTGTTCCACTATACGCCGGACCGGCTGTCGATGCTGGGCGGCAAGGTGTTTGCCCGCATCGAGGAGATGAAGCTCCGCGACGAGAAGGGCAATCATTTTTCGCTGGGCGACAAGGTGCGCACCGACCTGTCGGAGATGGATGTGATCCTGCTGCGCCAGGATCCGCCCTTCGACATGAACTATATCACCACGACGCATATTCTGGAGCGCATCCACCCGAAGACACTGGTCGTCAACGACCCGGCCTGGGTGCGCAACAGTCCGGAAAAGATCTTCGTCACAGAATTCCCCGATCTGATGCCCGAAACGCTGATCACCAAGGATCCCCAGGAGGTCGCCGCCTTCCGCAAGGAGTTCGGCGACATCATCGTCAAGCCGCTCTACGGAAATGGCGGCGCCGGCATCTTCCATCTCAAGGAGG
This sequence comes from Mesorhizobium sp. P160187, assembly GCF_057766425.1. NCBI lineage: Bacteria > Pseudomonadati > Pseudomonadota > Alphaproteobacteria > Hyphomicrobiales > Phyllobacteriaceae > Mesorhizobium > Mesorhizobium sp. P160187. Next base: position 1,917,742 of record NZ_JBYMDX010000003.1, on the reverse strand, counting down.
ATGACCGCAACCTCGCCTCGCTGCTCGAAATGTTCGCCCAGCTGTCACGTGAGCCCTATATCGTTCAGCGTTATCTCAAGGACGTGCGCAAGGGCGACAAGCGCATCATCCTGATCGACGGCGAAGCGGTCGGCGCCATCAACCGCGTGCCGGCCGACCACGACTCGCGCTCCAACATGCATGTCGGCGGCCGCGCCGAAAAGACCGAGCTGACGGAACGCGAACGCGAGATCTGCGCCCGCATCGGCCCATCGCTGAAAGAGCGCGGCTTCATCCTGGTCGGCATCGACGTGATCGGCGACTACATGACCGAAATCAACGTGACCTCGCCAACCGGCGTGCGCGAAGTGCAGCGCTTTGGTGGCGCGGATATCGCCAGCCTGTTCTGGGACGCGGTGGAGGCGAAGCGGCGGAATTTGGCCGCGTAGTGTGCGTTGCTACGGAGGACTTTGGTGGGTCCAGAGAAGCATCGAAAGATGCTCTTTATCGGGTAAGACTGCCGAGCAAGCGGCTCATCAAATCAAACTATGTCCCGGAAGCGCCGAGGCCTCAGTTTTGGAGGAAGGAGACCGATAAGTCTGGTCTGCAATTTTCGCTGTGGTGTTGCCCAGTCTTTCAGCAGAAAACCCGCATCGGAGTTCTTTTCCAGCAATGCAAAAGCCGCAGACAGTCCGATCAGGTCGACCAAGGTCCTGCGCATTGAGTGGCGGGAGATTAAATGCGCCAGTCCCGGCGCCACTTCGCACCAACGATTGGCCAGTGCCCGCCGTATCGCTATTTCAGTATCAGGCGACATCCTGCCGAGGCCAACTCCGGTACCCAGGATGCGCCCGTCCGCCCAGCCATTGCCGCCGTGAAGCCGATAACTGCCAAGAGCCCGCCCAATCCTCACGGTTCCGCCGATCATATGGGCGGCACGAGCCATATAACCATCGGCACATATCTTTATTTCGTCCGGATCGGATGGACGCATGATTTCAAGCGGAGCTCGACGAAACATCATCCCCGATGTGGTTGACCAAAACCAACCCACGGTACCCCGATCAATAAATAATAATGTCGGGTCAGCTTCGGTGTCGACATGCAGGTAGCCGCTCATTTTCGGCATCGATCGCGGGTCGTTCAGGTGGAATACGGGATGACCGCCCGCAAGCAGGTTGCCGGCCGTATCTATCACCACCTCATCGGAGCTCGACATTGCCGCGATACGGGTTTGGCTGAGATGCGCTCTCACATGGCATTCTATGAAGTCAGGATGCCAAGCATCGTCACCGTCAAGAAAGGAGATCAGGGGCCCGGCTGTCGCGTCAAGCCCGGTCATCATTGCTGTCAACTGCCCGCCATTTTGCAGTCGGGGCAGAAAGCGGAAACGACTGTCGCCAAGCTGGGACAGACACTCTTCAATCCTTCGGCGGGAACCGTCGGTCGAAAAATCATCGACCACCACGCATTCGAACGCAGTGTATGTCTGCGCCGCTACGGATCGGATCGCAGTGTCGATGAATGCCTCTTGATTGAAACAGCCTACGCAAACGGATACGGTTGGTAGCGCGATGTGAGAACCAGCTCCGCTTGGGACGATGTTTTCTTTCAAGAGGCGCTTCTCCGTACACCAGATTTGATCGCCTGAGATATTCCGTCGATCAAATGGCGGTGTTTCTTTGCCAAATTTCTCTCTATCGAAGCGAGTTTTTCTCCGCACTCAAGATCGCAATTGCCGCATGTTGACCCTACAGCACGGGTATCGCCCTCCTACCAAATTCGAGATTGTCAGAGCCATGCTGCGTCATGGCCACAACCTCAGAAAAGGGCACCCTTCCGCGAAGTCGCAACCTGCTCTTCAGGCCAGTTTGCTGTCGGACGATCCGTTCATATCCTATTCGGGAATGTCCGGTACGCCGCTCGGATTAGCAAGTCATATGCCTTTCCGTCCACGCAGCCACCGCGCCTGGTTTCTCATCTCGCCAACCTGGTCCATCGAAAACAGTGCTAGCGTCAAAACCATCCGGACCTATGCCGTTCTGCATAGACTCAAGAACCCCCGTCACTCGCTAATCTTCCTATCCAACACTCAGGCAGAGGCTGATCTGTTGAACCAGTCCGGCGAGGCCGCCGTCCTGCACAACAAGACGTCAACAACCTCCGAACACATATTCAGGCCTCTCGATGACGTCCCTGTAGAATTTGATGCAATCTACAATGCGCAGCTGGCTCCGTGGAAGCGCCATGACTTGTCGCTTGGCATCCAGCGTTGCGCATTTGTCTTCTATCGAGATTCAAGCGGATCCTCCACGACGGAGTCGGAAAGAGCGCGAATAAATCGGCATAGGGAGCTCGCGCCGCATCACGTCTTTATCAACGAGTTTGACGGCACCGGCAAGCCGGTCCGATTGGCACCGGCTCAGGTGAACACGCATCTAAATCGTGCAGCCGTGGGAATCTGTCTCTCTCACCTGGAAGGACCAATGTTCGCCAGCACGGAATATCTTCTCGCGGGCCTTCCAGTGGTCACGACGCCGAACCATGGCGGCCGAGACCTTTATCTGGATGACGACTATTCGCTCACAGTTCCACCCGATCCTCGATCCATCGCGGAGGCTGTCTTAGCGCTGAAGGAGCGACGAATTCCCCGGGATTACATTCGTTCGCAAACTTTGAAACGAATCGAACGAGACCGCGGGCGGTTCATAGACCTTGTAAACGAGATTTTTCTGGAGAGCGGCTCTTCGCGCCGGATCGCCCTGCCTTGGCCTTTCAGATATCCTGTCATGGAGTGGCTTCCACCGCAGGTCGCGATCGATCGATCGCTTTCAGGTTCGGTCGATGCCTTCATCACCGCTTAGAAGCAACACCCTCAGATTGCCGAAGGGCCTAGTCGCCTTGTTAACGCGGTCGAGGAGGCGGAGCAGCCGTTCCATTTGGCTTAACCATCTTCCGTTTTTGCAACCGGCACAGCGCGCTGCAACCACGATCGCATGTTCCTGTAATGTTCTTGCCTTGGCCTGGGGATTGTATATTTGACAGACCCATTGGCGAAGCGGGAGCAGCCTGATATGAATCACTCATGTGGGGTTTGGATTACATCAAGTCAGAGTGGCACGTAGTGAAGGGCGCTCCGCTAGCGTTCGCCCTTCTTTTGGTGGCTGGCCTGATTGGAGGATACGCATTCGAGTCGATACTGACCGCCGAGAGGGTCGCCACGCTTGAAACCATGATCCGTCAGAGGGATGGCGAAATAGACGGCTATCAGAAGACATTGAGTGACCGCATGGACAAGGTCGAAAAGGCGCTATCAGCGCAACAGCTGTCTTCGATCGAAACTACCCTGACCCGATCCCCTACAGCCACGGTTGAACTTCAGAGCGACAGGGAATGGACCGATACGGCGGAAATAGCTCGGCAATTGCAGTCCACCTTCGAAAAAACGGGATGGACGGTAGACAAGTCGCAAGGGAAGAGCGGTGCTGGCGTGGTGCTGCGGGCAACAAGCGATGTCGCCACGTCGGTAATCCGAAACGCTCTGGATGAGGCTGCCGTGCCCTATAAAACGACGCCGATTAGCGGGCCAACCGGCGGCATGGAATTTATGCTCTACAAGCACAGCAGCGGCACGCTGCCCAAGGTGGCTCCCGACACTACCCAGCCATAACGGGATGGACGGTGCAGTTGGGCAAGCCAAGCTGTAGCGAACGGTGGCAGTGCGGGACCGCACCCCTCCGCAAGGCGGACGTTTGCGTTCCATAAGCTGGCGCTGATAGGGTCTCATTCCCAATAGAGGAAAGGGAGCGAAATGGCGAAGGCGAAAAAGGTCGTAAACTTCCCCCGGCACATTCTGAGCGAGGTGGAAGTCATAGCCGACTTCAAAAAACTGGTTGAGGACTCCGAGAAGTCTGAAGATTTCAAACGCATCGCAAAGGCAGTTATTGCCGAGATGCTTCTATACCGCGCTCGGCAAAACAAGGTTGAGGCCAACGAGCCAGCGAAGCCTGCGCCTACGCGACGCCTCCCGCTACTGGCGGTGAAGAAGGCAGTTACCCAGCCGTAGGGGAATGGCCCGTCCATAAACACGCGAGAGTGTTTGCTAAAGCCCGGTTTGTGCCGTGTTTGCCTGTGAAAACCGGGTATCACGGCTTTTTCAGTTTGCGCTACATCAGGAATCGCTCAGGTTGTGTTACCTTACGTGATCAAGAATCATTGGTTGCATCGTATGACCCGAGGAAATCAATAAATGTCTTTGAAAATCAGTAGATTACCTGCAAAACCGAGCCAAAAGCAAATCAATCCGAAACAGGGCTTTCTGGATTTGAGCGTAGACAAGTCTACGGAAATCCAGGGTATCGGAATGGGTGTCCTTTCAGACGGAACGCCTTTCCTCAACCAGCGTGGATTGGCACGCCTTTGCGGCGTTGAAAACGCGCACATTGGCACGATCAGTTCGGACTGGAACGACGCGAACCAGAAGCCCCGCATCACGGCGATAAAGGAGTTGCTGGCAAAGCGTGGCGAGACTTTGAAACGCCCGCATATAGTCTGCAAACAGGGCTTGAAAACAATTTTCGCCTATCCGGACGTGGCTTGCCTCGCAATCCTAGAATATTACGCCTTTGAGGCGGCGAACTTCAAACAGGAGGCGAGAGATAATTTCCGCCTCCTTGCCGGGAAAGCTCTGCGAGACTTCATCTATACGCAAGTCGGCTATGACCCCGCCAACAAGATACCGCTCGTCTGGCAACAGTTTCACGACCGAGTCTCCCTTTCATATGATCGGGTGCCGGATGGTTACTTCAGCATCTTCAAGGAGATGGCCGATATCATTGTGACGTTAATCCAAGGCGGCGCTCAGGTCGGACCGTCCTTCCTGCCGGATATCAGTATGGGACAGCACTGGGGAAGATGCTGGACCGAAAAGGGCTTGGCGGCTCAGTTCGGAGAGCGCGTCCAGTACATGCACGACTACCCGAGCTCGTTCGCTCAAGCCCTATCGAATCCACAGACGCCGTGGGCGTATCCGGATGCCGCGTTGCCGTACTTTCGTAAGTGGGCGAAGGAGGTCTACATCAAGGAGAAGCTGCCCGAGTTTCTAAAGAGCAAGGCGAAGCAGGGACAATTGCCACCGTCTTTTGCTCAACTCGCGATCAAGGTTCTCTCTGAGGGGACGAGCGGCACGAAGGTCATTACGCAAGCCTCATAGGGCTATTTAGACTTTAGCGCTTTTTCAGATTTAGGTGGCGGGGACTTAGCCACCTTCCTAATAGCCGCGTTCAACGGTTCTTCGGAATCGATGGTTTCAATCTCACGCGCCAGTTCGCGGAACTTGTCTACTTGACTCTTCTTGGTGGGCTTCTCTGATTCCGAGTGTTTCATGTCTCGCTATCGCATGTTCATTGATGACACTGGCGACGTTGATGACGCCGCTACAAACGATCCGAAGCGCAGATTCGCTTCGATAACCGGAGTTATTTTCGAGTGGGATTATTATCACCACGAATTCGACCCGGCATTCCGCCAGCTCAAACTAGACCATTTCGGGCTGACATCAAAGGGGCGGCCACCGATATTGCGCCGCCATGACTTGATGAAAAGGCAGGGTCCGTTTGCCTGTCTGCAGGATCAAGCGACGCGCGCCACCTTCGATGCCGCGATTACTCAGACATACCAGGATGGACAGTTCACGGTCATAACGACTGCTATTGATAAGATTGCTTTCTACCATCGCTTCCCAAATTGGCGGCAGGACGTGTACCTGTTTCTAATCCAGAATGCCGTCGAGAGATATTTTTATTTCCTTCGTAATCTCAACAGCACCGGCGACGTGATGGCCGAGGAACGGGGGAACAAAGACAAGGCTTTAAAGGCCCGCTTTCGGCACGTATTGGATCACGGCTTTCAGCAGGTGCAGCCTGCCCACTTGCAAGCTTGCCTGACTTCCAAGGAAATCAAGATCAAGCCGAAGAGCGATGACCAGACCGGGCTACAGATGGCCGACCTGCTTGCGGCTATCTCTTTCCACAAATGCCACCAGATCTACGGCGTAGGTCAGGGCATGACCGGGTTTTCCCACAATGTTGGTGAACTGATCGAAGCGTCTAAATTTTACCGTAACGCCGCCGGAAATCCGCACGGTTACGGGCGCGTTTGGCGCCCGCAATGAAAAACGGCCCTAGTGACAGGGCCGTTCGGCGAGCTAACGCCTACCTCCAACTTTGCGATGGATTGCCACGACCATAACGCATCCGTTACGAGTTTTCAACGGAAATCACCGTTTATTCCGCTTCCGAAACGGTTCCCCTTTCCAAAGGGGTAGCTTCAACTGCACCGGCTTTCGGTTGTGATTTTTCTTCGCGTCAAGCAGGTTGCCGGTACGTTAGGCGCTTGCCCTTGGCACCCTTCAACGCAATCAGCGAACGAACGTTGTCGTCAATGCCAAGCGCGACGCGGTTGGAGTAGCGGAAATCGAACTCGGCAAGGTAGCGGTGCAGATGGTGTTCCGCGCAATGCTGGTAGACGCCTTTCATGCCGCGCTTGAAAATCGAATAGTAGCCTTCAACCGTGTTCGTATGCACGACACCGCGAACGTATTCCTCACGGCCATGGTTGACGGTGCCGTGCGCTGCGAACTCAGGGCCGATGTTCTGGTAGACGCGGGCTTCGTCCGAAAGGAAGACGCTTTCCTTATGGATGTTGGCGTTCACAATCGGCGTCACGCGGGCAACCGTGGCGCTGTCGATGTGGAACGAACGGGCACGACCGCCGCGCTCGACAAGCGTAAGGACGGTGTTCTTGTGAGCCGCGCCTGTGCGCTGCATCGGGACGCCCTGCAAACGGCCAATGTAGGTTTCGTCCACTTCAACGAACTTGCCAGCGCCGCCCATGGGGGTGAAGTCATCCGAGCGCATGGCTTCGCGAATGCGGTGGCACATGAACCACGCGGTCTTGTAGGTGATTTCCAGAGCCCGATGCAGTTGATGAGCCGAGACGCCCTTCTTGCTCGCGCACATGGCATGCAAAGCCTGTAGCCACTTGTGCAGCGGCAGATGGCTTTCCTCAAAGATAGTACCCATGCGAACGGTGAACTTTTTGCGGCAATCCGAGCACTTGTAGAGGCCATGGATTTCAACGCCGTTCGGGTTCTTCTTTGAAGCCTTGGTGCGACCGCCCTTCAATGCGTAGTGCTTTTCCATAGAGCCGCAATGGTAGCAAACCGGACCCTGCGGCCACAGCATGCCCTCGACATGCTCAAATGCGGCAGCTTCGTCATGAAAATAAGGGCGGGACAGAACAGACATAGCGATAACTCCTTGGAATCGTTATCGCATAGCCATTTGGGTCTGTCAAATATATAATTGCCCTTGGCCTGAAATCTATGGTTGTCTTGTCCCTGACGTCGCTCGCGGTCTGAACCACAAGGCCGAGGCGAGCCGATATCCGGGGGCAGAGCAAGATGGTGGCGCGGGTTCGCACGGTTGCTTTCCAGGGCATCGAGGCCGTGCCGGTCGATGTCCAGGTGATGATCGCGCCGGGCAAGGTCGGCATGCAGATCGTTGGGCTGGCCGACAAGGCGGTGGCCGAAAGCCGCGAGCGCGTGCAGGCGGCACTGCATGCGTCGGGCCTGTCGATGCCGTCGAAGAAGGTGACGGTCAACCTGGCGCCTGCCGATCTGCCCAAGGAAGGCAGCCATTACGATCTGCCGATCGCGCTCGGCCTGATGGCCGCGCTCGGCGCTATTCCCGGCGACATGCTGGCCAGCTATGTCGTGCTCGGAGAATTGTCGCTCGACGGTACCATTGCCGCGGTGGCCGGTGCGCTGCCAGCCGCGATCGGCGCCAATGCCGAGGGAAAGGGCCTGATCTGCCCGTTCGGCTGCGGGCCAGAAGCGGCCTGGGCGGGCAAGGATTTCGACATATTGGCGCCGCGCAGCCTGATTGCCATCGCCAATCATTTTCGCGGCACGCAGGTGCTGTCGCGGCCCGAGCCCGGCATCCATGTCTCGGCGCGCGACCTGCCCGACCTCTGCGACATCAAGGGCCAGGAAAGCGCCAAGCGGGCGCTGGAAGTGGCGGCGGCCGGCGGCCACAATCTGTTGATGGTCGGGCCTCCCGGCTCGGGAAAATCGATGCTGGCGCAGAGGCTGCCCTCAATTCTGCCGCCACTGGCGCCCAAGGAACTTCTTGAAGTCTCGATGATCGCCTCGGTGGCCGGCGAACTCGGCGAAGGCAAATTGACCGACCGACGGCCGTTCCGCGCCCCGCACCATTCGGCCTCGATGGCGGCGATGGTCGGCGGCGGCATAAGGGCACGGCCGGGCGAAGTATCGCTTGCCCATAACGGCGTGCTGTTCCTCGACGAGTTTCCCGAATTCACGCCGCAGACCTTGGATGCGCTGCGCCAGCCGCTGGAGACCGGCGACTGCATGATCGCGCGCGCCAACCACCGCGTCACCTATCCAGCGCGCATCCAGCTGGTAGCGGCGATGAACCCGTGCCGTTGCGGCATGGCCGGCGAGCCCGGCTATCGCTGCCTGCGCGGCGAACGCTGCCGCACCGACTACCAGGCGCGCATCTCAGGCCCGCTGCTCGACCGCATCGACCTCAGGATCGAGGTACCGGCTGTCTCGGCCGCCGACCTGATCCGGCCCGACCGGGCGGAGAAGAGCGCGGCGGTCGCCCAGCGCGTGGCGCGCGCCCGCACCATCCAGCGCGAGCGGTTCGAGCGGCTGGGCGTCACCAGCGCCACCACCAACGCCCATTGCTCGCCTTCTGTCATCGAGGACATCGCCGCGCCGGACGCAGCCGGCCTGTCGCTGCTGAAAGACGCCAGCGAGAAACTCGGCTTTTCTGCGCGCGCCTATCACCGCGTGCTTAAAGTGGCGCGCACACTGGCCGACCTCGACGCCAGCGAGGCCGTCGGCCGCATCCACCTGGCCGAGGCGATTTCCTACCGCATGATGTCGGAGCGGGTAGCGCAGGCGGCGTGACGAAGCCTAGCCTGCTTTGTCGGGATGGCTAGCTGTCCGCCCGGACCGATATCAAGAACCGATGATGTCTGGCTTTGCTAAAAGTCAGAACTTGTAGGCGAAGGCTGCGCGAACGACGCTGAAATTCGTCTTCACGTTGTAAGGATCGACGGGATCGAACCCGAAATCCTTCTTGCCGAGGTCGACGTATAGATATTCCGCGCGAACGGTCCAATTGTTGTTGAAAGCATATTCCGCACCGCCGCCGACCGCATATCCGGTCTGAAGCTTGGTTTCGGTTTCGTTGAAGACATGTTCGTCGATCTTGACATTGCCTACGGCAAGGCCAGCGGTGACATAGGGCAGAAACTGATCGAATGCGTAGCCGACGCGACCCCGGATCGTCCCGTAGGCATCCAGACTTGCACGCGCAAAAAGACCGCCGTCGTCGAATTCCTGCTTGAAGCCCAGATAATTTATGTCGCCTTCGATACCGAAAACCCACGGGCCGGATTGATAGTTGGCACCGACCAGGACACCGCCGGTGAAGTCGCTGATGTCGGCCGATCCAGTGATGCCTATGAAGTTGCCGTCGATATTGCCAAAGGCGCCACCCGCATTCGCGCCGATGTAAAAGCCGGTCCATGAATAGGTGGAGGCTACCGGTTCAACGAAATCCGCTGCATTGGCCCCGGTCACAGTCATGCCCGCAACCAGCAAAATTCCTGCAAAAAGCCGCATGGATGTCCCCGACCCGACCATCAATTGATCAATGTCTTAGCAATACACCCAAATCCTTGCGAAACCTGTGTCAAAACAGTCACGCTGCAGGCTAAATTAGTGATTGCAGGCAATGGAGGCAGCGTCTTCCCACGAGTGCGGTCGCGAAGCTGCGCAGCCTCAGCCGACGCCTTTCCGCCGCAGGATCAGGCCCGCTCTTTCGCCTTCAGCTCCAGCCTCCGCGCGTGCAGCACCGGCTCCGTATAGCCGTTCGGCTGTTCGCGGCCTCTAAACACCAGGTCGCAGGCGGCCTGGAAGGCTATGGAATTGTCGAAATCGGCGGCCATCGGGCGGTAGAGCGGGTCGCCGACATTTTGGAGGTCGACGATCGCTGCCATGCGCCGCAGCGAATCCATCACCTGGATCTGCGAGCACACCTTGTGGTGCAGCCAGTTGGCGATGTGCTGCGAGGAGATGCGCAGCGTGGCGCGGTCTTCCATCAGGCCGACATCGTTGATGTCGGGCACTTTCGAGCAGCCGACGCCCTGGTCGATCCAGCGCACGACATAGCCCAGAATGCCTTGCGCATTGTTGTCGAGCTCGCGCTGGATCTCGTCGGGGGTCCAGTTCGGCCGCACCGCCACCGGCACCGACAATATATCATCGAGCTTCGCCTTCGGCCGGCTCTTCAGCGCCGCTTGGACGGCGTGGACATCGACCTTGTGATAGTGCGTGGCGTGCAGCGTCGCCGCTGTCGGCGACGGCACCCAGGCGGTGTTGGCGCCGGCCTTGGGATGCGCGATCTTCTGTTCCAGCATCGCCGCCATCAGATCCGGCATCGCCCACATGCCCTTGCCGATCTGGGCATGACCGGCGAGCCCGCATTCGAGCCCGATGTCGACATTCCACGCCTCATAGGCGGAGATCCAGGCGGCCTGCTTCATGTCGCCCTTGCGGATCATCGGCCCGGCTTCCATCGAGGTGTGGATCTCGTCGCCGGTGCGGTCGAGGAAGCCGGTGTTGATGAACACGACGCGCTCCTTCGCCGCGCGGATCGCCTCCTTGAGGTTGACGGTGGTGCGCCGCTCCTCGTCCATGATGCCCATCTTGATGGTGTTTGCCGCCATACCGAGCAGCGCTTCGACGCGGTCGAAAATCTCGACTGCGAAGGCGACTTCCTCCGGCCCATGCATCTTCGGCTTCACCACATACATCGAGCCCGCGCGGGAATTCATCCGACGCCCGTTGGCGCCGACATCGTGCAGCGCGATCAGCGCCGTCATCGCCGCATCCAAGATGCCTTCCGGCACCTCGTTGCCATCGCGGTCGAGGATGGCCGGATTGGTCATGAGGTGACCGACGTTTCGCACCAGCATCAGCGAGCGGCCAGGCAAGCTCAGCGCGCCACCACTGGGCGCGGTCCAGGCGCGGTCCGGATTGAGCTTGCGCGTGAAGGTTTTGCCGCCCTTGCTGATTTCCTCCGCCAGATCGCCCTTCATCAGGCCGAGCCAGTTGCGATAGACGATGACCTTGTCCTCGGCATCCACCGCCGCGACCGAATCCTCGCAGTCCTGGATGGTGGTCAGCGCCGATTCCAGGATCACGTCGGCAATGCCGGCCGGGTCGGTGCGGCCGATCTGGTTGGTGCGGTCGATGAGGATCTCGATGTGCAGGCCGTTCTGGACCAGCAGGATGGCTTCCGGGTTGGCACCGTCGCCGCGATAGCCGGCAAATTGTTTCGGGTTGGCCAGCGTGGTGCCGCCGGCGCCAGCGCCGAGCCGCAAGGTGCCACCCGAAACCGTCAGCCCGTTCACGCCGGCCCATTTGCCCGAGGTGAGCGGCACGGACTCGTCCAGAAAACTCTTCGCCCAGGCAACCACCTTGGCGCCGCGCACGGGGTTGAAGCTTTTGCCCTTCTCGGCGCCACCGGTCTCGGCAATGGCGTCGGTTCCGTAGAGCGCATCGTAGAGCGAGCCCCAGCGAGCATTGGCGGCGTTGATCGCATAACGCGCATTCATCACCGGCACCACCAGCTGCGGCCCGGCAACGCTGGCGATCTCGGGGTCGACATTGTCGGTCGTCACGGAGAAGGCCGGCCCTTCGGGCACGAGATAGCCGATCTCACGCAAGAAGCTTTTGTAGGCCTCCATATCGATGGGCGCGCCATTGGCGCGGTGCCAGGCGTCGATCTGTTCCTGCATGGCGTCGCGTTTGGCCAACAACGCCCGGTTCTTCGGCGCGAGATCATGGACGATAGCCGAAAAGCCGTTCCAGAAGGCGTCGGCGGCAATGCCGGTACCCGGCAGCGCTTCGCCGACAAAGTCATGCAGTTCGCGGGCAATCCGCAATCCGGCGATCTCGACGCGATCGGTCATCAGGGCTTCTCCAGATGAAAGGCTTTGCGCCCTTTGGCATGTCAGGGGTGAAGGGTCAATTCAGCTTAGGGTGAAGGCGGGGAATTTGAAGCTGCTGATCTCTCCCCTCGTGGGGGAGATCACCTAAACCGCAATCCTCGGCCGACCCGATGCAACCGCCACCACATGCGCTTCGATAAACATCCGTTGGGCCTCAACCGTAGACACCTTGAACTCGGTCGAAACGTCGATCTCGGCATTATCCGTGCCGGCATCCTTCGCGCGCGCGGCTACGATCGCCCGCACATCAGCCTCCGCTGCCGCGATCGCCTCGGCCTCGTCCGTGAAGTCGCGCACCGTTTGCCCCGACGCCACACGAAACAAACCTTCCCTGGGCTGGCTGACGCGGGCTTCGGCGGAGACGCGGACCTGGCCGACGACAGCGCCGAGCGCGTTGGCGACATCAGTATCCTCCGGCACCACGCACTCATTACCGACCAGCTCGGCCAAGCCGGCATAGTGCAGCGGCGCCGAGGCGCCGAGGCCAATGACCGGACGATCGAGCGCGACGCTGAGCCTTGCGATGCCGGGATGGGAATCGACGGCGCGCTGCACCAGCGCATGCGCGACGGTGGCGGCGCCATCCAGCCCATCCTCGGCAAAGGCTGTCTCCAGAATGTATTCGGCCGACCAGCGCGTGAGCGTCAGCAGCACGCGTTCGGAAATCACCTCCGGAGACGGCGCGATGTACTGGCCTCGCCCATCACGCTTGCGGGCAAACAGTTCGGCGCCGAGCCGGGCCGCAAGCGGGTCCCAGTTGGCCTGCTTGCCGAGCACATGGGCGGCGTCCGAGGGGGTGAAGCCCGAGATATGCACAAGACCGCGCGAGACCAGCCGGTTCAGCGTGGCGTTCTGGGCGTTCGAGGTGAGCAGCCTGTCGATGGCGAGCGGCACGGCACCAATCAGTTCATACAGTTTCGCCTCGGGCGCGGTCAGGCCGGCGGCGAGCCTGTCCGCCACGCCGGTGCGCAACGCAAAGCGGCCGTCCATGCGGCCGGGGTTGGGCGCCCTGAGCTGGCGCTCGAGCTCCGATGTCACGGAAACACCATGCATCATGCCGGCCAGCGCCAGTGGCACCAGGCGGCGCGGCCCGAGCAGGATCTTCGGGTTGAGCGCGCCATCTTCCAGCGCCACTTCGGAATCGCCGCCGAGGCCGAAGGTGCGCATGGCGACCGCCTCGACCATGGTGCGGAAGCCACCGACGGTGGCGCCTTCGGGGTCGAGCCGGGGCCGGCCACCATCGAGCACGGCGACATCGGTGGTGGTGCCGCCAATGTCGGACACCATGGCGTTGTCCAGGCCCGTCATGTGGCGGGCGCCGACCAGGCTGGCGGCCGGGCCGGAGAGGATGGTCTCGATCGGCCGCTGGCGGGCAAACGCCGCCGAAACCAGCGCGCCATCGCCGCGCACCACCATCAGGGGCGCTGCGATGTTGCGGGCTTCCAAAAATCCGTCGGTTGCCGCCACCAGCCGGTCGATCATCGAGATCAGCCTGGCGTTGAGCAAGGTGGTGAGCGCGCGACGCGGACCGCCGAGCTTGGCCGACAATTCATGGCTGGCGGTCACCGGCAGGCCGGTCTTTTCGCGGATGAGGTCGCGCGCGGCGAGTTCATGCGCCGGGTTGCGGGTGGCGAAATAGGCGCAGACGGCAAAGCCCGACACCGAGGCGCCGAGTTCAGGGAGTGCTGCTTCCAGCCCCGACAGATCGAGCTTGGCCGCATTGCCGTGCACGTCATGGCCGCCCGGACAAAACACCACCGGATCGGTGCCGAGCGCCGTCTTCAGCCCGTCGCGCGCAAGGTCGGCCCCGGTAAAGCCGATCATGATGAGCGCCACACGCCCACCCTGGCCCTCGACCAGCGCATTGGTGGCGAGCGTCGTCGACATCGACACGAGTTTGATAGCGGCCGGATCGGTGGCGGATTTTCCCAGCACCGCATCGACCGCGCCGGAAATGCCGACAGCAAGATCGTGCCGCGTGGTCAGCGCCTTGGCCTTGGCCAGCACCTTGCCTTTTGGCCCGCCTTGTTCCGACCACAGCACGGCATCGGTATAGGTGCCACCGGTGTCGATACCGAGAAACAGGGGTTTTGGCTTGGCGGTCATGTCTGGCGGTCCGGGATTCTGCTCCCCCGCCCTTAGCCGATACGGCCCAGCTGATAAAGGCGGGAGAGGTGGGCCAGTTTGACCCTCGTCGCCGCTCATGCCCGCCAAACTTTGTAACGGTCACATTTTTTCATTGGTGCGTGGCCTGCCTTTGCGTGCACCATGCGCCGATCTCATCGCTTTCAGGACTTCGCCATGACCACGCTTCCCGGGATCGCCGACATCCATGCCGCCGCCGCGCGGCTCTCCGGCCTGATCGCCGAAACGACCTTGATCGAATCGCTGGAACTCAACAAACGCTTCGGCGGCCGCATCCTGTTCAAGCCGGAGACGCTGCAGCGCACCGGCTCGTTCAAATTCCGCGGCGCCTACAACAAACTGTCTTCGCTGAGCGAAGAAGAGCGCAGCCGCGGCGTCGTCGCCTTCTCCTCAGGCAACCATGCTCAGGGCGTCGCCGCGGCGGCTGCCATGTTCGGCGTCAAGGCGGTCATTGCCATGCCGGCCGACGCGCCGGCGATGAAGATCGCCAATGTCCGCAAGATGGGCGCCGAAGTGGTGCCGTTCGACCGCTTTCGCGACGACCGCATGACGGTGGTGCGACCCTACATGGACAAGGGCATGGTGCTGGTGCCTCCTTTCGACGATCCGGCCATCATCGCCGGCCAGGGCACGATCGGTCTCGAACTGATGCGCCAGGCAAAAGCGCTCGGCGTCAGCCTCGATGCGGTCGTCATTCCCTGTGGAGGCGGCGGCCTGACGAGCGGCATTTCGATCGCCGTCAAGGATGCCTCGCCGGCCACAGCAGTCTGGGCCGTTGAGCCCGAGCATTTCGACGACACCCGCCGCTCGCTGATCGAGGGAAAAAGGGTTTCCAACGAGCCCGGCCACAGTTCGATCTGCGATGCCATCCTCACCGCAGAGCCCGGTGCCATCACCTTCGAGATCAACCGCAAGAACCTCGCCGGCGCCATCGCCGTCTCCGACAAGGCGGCCGCACAGGCGGTGCGCGACGCCATGGCCCATCTCAAGCTGGTGGTCGAACCCGGCGGCTGCGTGGCGCTGGCGGCGCTCTCGTCAGGCGAGATCGAACTGTCGGGCAAATGCGTCGCCGTCGTGCTGTCAGGCGGCAATGTCGATTTCACCACCTATGCCGAGATCATGGCCGCGGCCTGAGAACCGATATGGCAGACGCTGAGATAAGGGCGGCTCTCGATCGCCATTGGGCTGCCTCCGATGCCAATGATCTGGAGACGGAGCATCAGATCTATCGCGAGGACGCGGTGCTCGATTATCCGCAATCAGGCGAGCGCATCAGCGGACGGCACAACATCCAGTCGTCGCGCGCCACGCAGCCCAACCGGAAGCGCTTTGCCGTGCGGCGGATCACCGGGTCAGGCGACCTCTGGATCACCGAATATGTCCTGACCTATGACGGGATTCCGTCCTATACGGTGAGCATCATGGAGTTCGTCGATGGCTAGGTGGTTCGCGAGACCCAGTATTTCGGCGATCCGTTCGAGCCGGGGCAGTCGCGCGCGCAATGGGTCGAACGGATACCTTGAAACACGGCGGCGGTAGCATGACCGGCCACCATCCGCTCGATCGTGCCGAACTGCCTGATGATACGGCCGATCTCGCCCGCTATCTCATCGGCAAGCTCGTGGTGCGGGAGCTGCCGGAAGGCATCGTCAGCGGCCGTATCGTCGAGACCGAGGCCTATGTCACCGGCGACGCCGCCGGGCACGGCTATCGCGGCATGACGCCGCGCAACCGTTCGCTGTTCCTCGGGCCCGGACACGCCTACGTCTACCTCGCCTATGGGGTCTCCTGGATGCTCAATGTCTCGAGCGAGGGGCCGGGCACCGGCACCGGCGTGCTGATCCGGGCGCTGGAGCCGCTCGAAGGCATCGCCATCATGCGGCTGAACCGGGGCGTGGAGCGCCTGCGCGACCTGGCGCGCGGGCCGGGGCGGCTCGCCCAGGCATTGCGGATCGACCGTTCGCTGGACGGCCTCGATCTGTGCCGCCAAGGCCCGCTATGGCTGGCAGCCGACGAGCACGAGCCCGGCGAAATCGGCCAAGGCATCCGCATCGGCATCACGAAGGATGCGGACCGCCCGCTGCGGTTCTATGTCAGGGGCAGTCCGTTCGTCAGCGGTCCGCCATCGCTCAATTCCTGAACGCTCAGTCGAGCGTGCGCCTGAACCGCACCAATGCGACGCCGGCAAACAGGGCCACGAACCCGACCAGCCAGGCGATCTCGCCCGCAACCGCCGGCAGTTCGGCGCCCTTCAGCATCACCGCGCGGGTGATGCGCAGAAAATGCGTCAGCGGAAAAATCTCGCCGAAGGTCTGCGCCCAGCCCGGCATGCCGCGATAGGGGAACATGAAGCCGGACAGCAGGATCGACGGCAAGAAGAAGAAGAAGGTCAGCTGCAGCGCCTGCATCTGCGTGCGGGCGATGGTCGAGATGGTGTAGCCAAGCAGCACCAGCGCCAGCACGAACACCAATACGGCTGTAAGCAGCAGCGACATGGAACCGGTGAAGGGGATGGCGAACAAGAGCTTCGACGCCGCCAGCACCACCACCACCTGGACGCCACCGACCACAAGATAGGGCAGCACCTTGCCCAGCATGATCTCGAACGGGCTGGACGGCATGGCGAGCAGGTTTTCCATCGTGCCGCGCTCGGTCTCGCGGGTCAGCGCGATCGAGGTCATCATCACCAGGGTCATCTGCAGGATGACGCCGAGCAGGCCGGGCACGATGTTGTATTGCGAGATGCCTTCCGGATTGTAGCGCTGGTGCACCACCACATCGAGCTGGCCCCTGGCGGCCTCACTCGCCGCCTCCTGCATGCCTTGCGCCCGAAGCAGCGCCTGGCTGGCCACTTTGCTTAGCGTCGAGATGGCGCCGCTGGCGGCGGCCGGGTCGGTGGCGTCGGCCTCGATGAGTATCTGCGGATTGTCGCCGCGCTCCACCCGGCGGCCGAAATCGGCCGGGATGGTGACGACGAAGGCGACATCGCCGCGCGCCATCAGGAATTCGGCAGCCTCGGCACTTTGCGCAACATGGTCGAAGCGGTAGTAGCCGGTCGTCTGCAGGGCCGCGACAATGGCGCGGGTGTAGGGGTCGTTGCTGGTCGCCACCAGTGCGGCAGGCAGGCTTTTGGGATCGTTGTTGATGGCGTAGCCGAACAGCACCAGCTGCAAAAGCGGCACGCCCAGCATCATGGCGAAGGTGATGCGGTCGCGCCGCATCTGGATGAATTCCTTGATCAGCAGCGCACCGAGCCTGGCGAAGGAGAAGACGCTGTTCATGCCATATTGTCCTTCGAGCCGGACATGAACTGGATGAAGACGTCCTCGAGGCTGGTCTCGCCGGGTTTTACGCTGACGCCCTTGTGCTCCTTCTCGACATCGGCGAGCGCCTTTTCGAGCTTTGCCTTGTCGGAGCCGACGACATGCAGCGTCGCGCCGAACGGCGCCACCTGGTCGACGCCGGGCCGGTCCCTGAGTGCATCGGCGACCTGGTCGAGGCGCGGTCCCTGCAGCACGAAGGTGGTCAGACCGGCATTCGTCACCACCTCGTCCACCGTGCCGGTGGCCAGCATCTTGCCGTAGGAGATGTAGCTGATTCGGTGGCAGCGCTCGGCTTCGTCCATGTAGTGGGTGGACACCAGCACGGTCAGACCGCCGCTCGCCAGCCGGTGGATCTCGTCCCAGAATTCGCGCCGCGCCTTCGGATCGACGCCGGCGGTCGGCTCGTCGAGCAGCAGCAGCTTCGGCTTGTGCATGATGCAGGCGGCCAGTGCCAGCCGCTGCTTCCAGCCGCCCGACAGCGTGCCGGCGAGCTGGTTGCGGCGGCTCGTCAGGCCAAGCTCTTCCAGCGTTTTCGACACATGCTCCTCGACCGGTTTCAGCCGGTAGAGCCGCGCCACGAATTCGAGATTCTCGCCGATCGTCAAATCCTCGTAGAACGAGAATTTCTGCGTCATGTAGCCGACTTCGCGCTTGATGCGGAGCGACTCGGTGCGGATGTTGAAACCCAGCACCGTACCTTCGCCCTCGTCGGGCGTCAGCAGGCCGCACATGATGCGGATGGTCGTCGTCTTGCCGGACCCGTTGGGCCCGAGAAAGCCTACGATCTCGCCCTCGGCCACCGTCATCGTCACATGGTCGACGACAGTCTTGTCGCCGAAACGCTTGACCAGGCCATGAACGTCGATGGCGTTCATTTTGCGGAGGCCGCCAGCTCGACATCGACGATCTGTCCCGGCTGCAGCGCTTGCGCCTTGCCCTCAGGCCGCGCCTCGACGAGGTAGACCAGCTTCTGCCGGTTCTCGAGCGAGTAGATCACCGGCGGGGTGAATTCCGGGTCGGGCGAGACATAGCTGACGCGCGCCTTCACCTCCGGCCCGCAGCCGTCGCAATGGACGACAAGCAGCGTGCCGACCTTGATCGACGAGAACGCACTTTCCGGGACATAGACGCTGAGCTTTACCGCACCGTCCGGCAACATCGAAATGACAGGCGCGGTCGGACCGGCGGTGTCGCCGGGATTGCGGATGACGTCATTGATGCGGCCGGGCGAGGGTGCCGCCAGCACGCGCTTCGATAGCCGCCACTCAGCCTGTTCCAACGCCGACTGTGCCTGTTTGACCTGATTGTCTGCCGCCTTGATCGTTTCGGGACGCGCAGGCAGACCGCCGACGGCGAGGTTGGCCTGCGCCTGGCCGACCTGCGCATTGGCGGTCTCCAGCGTCGCGGCGGCGGTGTCGTAGTCGGCCTGCGTGCCGGCGCCGCGCTTGAACAGGTCGGCGGCGCGGTCGTATTTGCGCTTGGCATCCGTGGCCTGGGCCTTGGCCATGTCGACCTCGGCCTTCAGCACCGCGATCTCCTCCGGCCGCTTGCCGATCTGCAGGTCGGCCAGCTGCGCCTGCGCCTGGGCGAGCGCGGCCTCTGCCTGGGCGACGGCGATTTTTGCGTCGGCGCTTTCGAGAGTCACCACCGGCGTGCCTGATACAACACGGTCGCCGCGCTTGACCGCGACGGTCTCGACCTGCGCCACTTCGATCGGCGCCAGCAAGACATAGTCGCCCTCGACATAGCCGACGGCAAGCGGCGCTGCCGGCGCGCAGGCGCCGAACAGCTGGGCCGCGAGCGGCAGGGAACAGAGAAAACTCATCGCTTGCCCTCCTTGCGGGCGACCGGATTTCGGGCCGCCAGTATGGCGCCAAGATTGCTTGTGACCGCCGCCACCACCTTGGCGGCTTCGGCGTTACCGATCTCGCGCCAGCCCATACGACGCATCACTGCTTCGCGGCCGATGCGGAAATAGATGACCTGGCCGATCAGCGTGAAGACCACGAGCTTGGTGGCCTCGCTTTCGGCCGGCTCGCCCGTCGCCTGTTCCCAGATCTGGCAGAGGCGGCGATGCGTCGGTTCGAACACCCCGTCATAGATGCGGTCGAGGGCGGCCGTCGGATGCGACAATTCCCTAAGTACAAATTGTACGATATCGCCAGCTTCCGGTCTGGCTACGATAAACGCCACCATCGCTTCCAGCGCGGCGAACAATTGTGCCCTCGCCGCCTCCGGGCCGGCTTGACCCGGCAATTGCGTGCCGCCGAGCGCCTGGCCGGCAACCGACTGGATGGTTTCGACGATGTGGTCGGCGGCGGCCGCGCGCAACCCTTCCTTGCCGCCGAAATGATAGGCGATCGAGCCGATGTTGGCCTTGGCCTCGGCGGCGATCTCACGCGTCGACGTGCCGTCGAACCCTTGCCGTCCGAACAGCTTGAGCGCCGAAAGCACGAGTGCGGCGCGCGTCTGCTCTGCGGGGGATGTCTCCTGGCGGGGCGTTTTATCGGCTACGGTTTTGATCATGCTGGGCACTTTAATCAATCGATTGATTAAAGTCAAGTTGATTATCCGCGGCGGCTTGCCATCTCGGGCCGCAGACGCTTTAGTGCGCGGCCATGGGCAAGGAAGTCGAACGCAAGTTCCTGGTCTCCAGCGCCGAATGGCTAGAAATGGCCGAGGCGAATATACGCATTCGCCAGTTCTATCTTGCCGCAGCACCTGGCCGCACCGTGCGCGTGCGCATCAGCGACGGCAGTTCGGCGAAGCTGACGCTTAAATTCGGCAGCAAGATCCGCGAGCGCGACGAATACGAATATGAAATTCCTCTGACTGATGCCGAGGAGATGCTGGCCTTCGCCATCGGACATGTCATCGAGAAGACACGCCACCATGTTAGGCATCGCGGCTATCTCTACGAAGTCGATGTTTTCGGCGGGATCCTAGCCGGCCTTGTGGTGGCCGAACTGGAGACGCCGGAGGATGTACCTGACGAAATGCTGCCCGATTGGCTCGGCCGCGAAGTGACCGGCGAGCAGAGATTTTACAACGCGTCGCTCGCCCTAGAGCCGGATGATTTTAGGTCGGGTCGACCTAAAATCGGAATCCGGCTCTAAATCAAAAGAGATGGAGCATGATGTCGTCCGAAAACCGCTTCACACTTTTCGGCATCATGCTCTAGGGGGATTCCGGAGATCGCCGCATGAGCTTTCGCATCGATCCGCGCCTGCCGCTGACCGGCGAGGTCAGGCGTATCCTTGGCGAGGAGATCGGCAAGGCGCTTGCCCATCTGGCCGTCGCGCGCGACCAGCCGGAGCAGGCATTGCACAAATGCCGCAAGCGGCTGAAGAGCGCGCGCGCCTTGCTGCGGCTGGTCCGTTCCGGAAATGAAACATTCTGTCGGACTGAGAACCAATGCTACCGTCAGGTGGCGGCGCTGCTTGCCGGGCCGCGCGAGGCGACCGCGCTGGTCGAGACCGTCGACCGGCTGGCAGCCGCCTTTCCCGAACAGGTTGCCGACGGCGGCCTCGACAGCGTGCGCGACCGGCTGATTGCCCGCCAGCATGAAATGCATGCCGGCGCCGGCCTCGACGCCGCCATAGGCGCGGCCACCGCCGCCTGCGAGGAAGGCCTCATCAGGATAGAGCGGCTGCTGCTCCCCGATCTGCCTGAGCATGCAGCCGATGTGGTTGCTGAAGGCGCTCGCAAGACCTTGCGCCGTGCCAGGAAGGCGCTGGACCGGGCGGGATCGCGCGGCGAAGCAGAGGATTTCCACGATCTGCGCAAGGCTGCCAAGACCCACTCGATGCATTTGTCGCTGCTCGGCCGGCTGTGGCCGGCGCCGATCAAGATGCGGCGCAAGGCAGTTGATGAACTTGGCGAAAAACTCGGCGAACTGCACGACGTCTTCGTCATGCGCGTGTTGCTCGAGGCCGACGGTGAGCCGCTCGGCGATGCGCAGGACACAAGGCTTCTTGGCAAGCTTTTGAAGCGCTCGGAAAAAAGCCTGAAGAAGAGCTGCCTCGCCGGAGCGGCCGAGCTGTTCGGCGACAGCCCCAAGCGCTCGACGAAGAAACTCGCGCGCAATGCGCGCGACGACCTCGCCGGCCCGGCATTGTCGAAAGAGGTCCCGGTCGGTTGATCATGGCCGAGGACGTCACCTCGTGCTAGTCACACTTTGCCATGACCGCGCCGCGCGACACGCTTCTCGACCGACTTGGCCGCTGGCTTGCCGGCCGGCTGCAGGACGAATCCTCGGGCTATGAGCCCTACACGCCGTCCGACGCCGAGACGTTGCGGCGCACGCTCGAGCCCGGCGACATCCTGCTCATCGAAGGCAACCAGAAGATCTCGGCGGCGATCAAATACCTGACCCAGTCGACCTGGTCGCATGCGGCCTTCTATATCGGCGATGCCTTGTCCGGGCCGGAGGACGGATCGGAACGGCGTCGGCTGATCGAAGTCACGCTCGGCGAAGGCTGTGTCGCCGTGCCGCTGTCGCGCTACCGCACCTACAACACCCGTATCTGCCGGGCGAGCGGGCTGACCCCGGAAGACCGCGACCATGTCGTCGCCTTCGTGATCGGCAAGCTCGGCCTGAAATACGATCTCAAGAACATTTTCGACATGCTGCGCTTTTTCCTGCCGACGCCGCCGGTGCCGGTGCGCTGGCGCCGCCGCATGCTGGCTTTCGGTTCCGGCGATCCGACGCGCGCCATCTGCTCGACGCTGATCGCCGAAGCCTATGGCGAGATCCGCTACCCGATCCTGCCCGAGATCACCCGCGCGCCCGGCCGCGCCTCGGCGCAGTCGAACTATTCGCGCCGCGAAATCCTGCACATCCGCCACCACTCGCTCTACACGCCGCGCGACTTCGACCTGTCGCCCTTCTTCCGCATCGTGAAACCGACGCTGGAATTTGGTTTCGACTACCGGGCGGTGACCTGGGAAGATAGGGCCGCTGAGGCGAAGGCCGCCGAATAGCAACCATTCAAACCGGCGCCGGTGGCGAGTGGCGCCCTATGAGATCATTCGAGACAGTGTCGATGATCTCAGCGGAAAGCGTCGGATCGGGCACGACGCGGGAGAGGATCACCGATCCGACCATTTCCGCTAGGAATGCGATCGCGGCACTCCGCTTCGCGGCCGGGTCGCTTCCCGGCAGGAGTGAAATGATCAACGCGACATAATTGCTGACGATGCTTCCGAAGAACGATCGAAGCGCTGGATCGTCGTGCCGGGCGGCATCGGCCGCCAGTGCGGTGAGGCTGCATCCGTGCCCCGGATTGTCGCGATGATGGTCCGAGATGTAGTGGCGCACGAGCGTCTCAAACGGAGTATCGGTCGAAGCGAGCCGGGCGGATAGATCGGCGCTCATGTCACTGAAGGCCCGCTGCATGGCCTGAACGATGAGGTCGTCCTTCGACTTGAATTGTCGGTAGAAGCCTCCGTGGGTAAGCCCGGCCGCGCTCATCAGATCGGCAATGCCGATCCCGTCGATCCCTTGTTCGCGGAAGAGCTTTGCGGCGGTATCGATGACCCGCTCTCGATTTAACTCGACCATCTCCTTGCTCACCTTCACGACCGCATCCTCTCCTATTGATGATGATCGACATATAAGACATGGCGGAGGCGCACAATGATTATGGCGGTCATTATCACCTAATGATTACGATCATAATCATTAGGCAGGAAAGTTGAGATGACACAAGTTCAGTCGCGCGCCGAGAAGATCGCGCTGATCACCGGCGCTTCGGGTGGCATCGGGCATGCGGCCGGACTTGCGCTCATCCGGGCGGGGTATCGCGTGTTCGGCACCAGCCGCCGAGCTGCGCCCAACGAAGTGCGTCAGGGCATTCACATGGTCCCTTGCGACGTCACCGATGATGGGTCCGCCAGAGACGCCATCAAGCAAGTTGTCGCCCTCGCCGGCCGGATCGACGTACTGTTAAACAATGCGGGCCGCAGCCTGATCGGCGGCGCCGAGGAATCATCGGTCGCTCAAGCCCAAAGCCTGTTCGACATAAATGTCTTCGGCATCGTTCGCATGACCAATGAAGTGCTGCCCATCATGCGCAGACAGGGCGAGGGCCGGATCATCAACATCAGTTCGGTGTCCGGTTTCCTGCCGGGGCCATTCACCGCCCTCTACACCGCCACCAAACACGCAGTCGAAGGATATTCCGAGTCGCTCGATCACGAACTTCGAACGTTCGGCATCAGGGTTTCCCTTGTCGAGCCCGCCTTCACCCGCACCGGACTGGAAGAGAACGCCGAACAGCCTGACCGGATTTCCGGCGTCTACGAACAGGGGCGCTCAGCCATGAATTCGACCTGGCGCAACAGAATCGCGAGCGGCGATCCGGTGGAAGCCGTGGCCGACAAAGTGGTACAGGCAGCCACCGAAAAGACGCCGAGCATGCGCTATACGCCTGGCAAAACGGCAGGCCGTCTTCGCTTCATGCGGCGCTTCGTGCCCGAAAACATGTTCGACAAGAGCTTCCGCAAGCAGATGGGCGTGGCCGATTGATCTAAAATCACGGCATCGCCAGGCCAGTCCGGCAGGCGAGCCTCCTTTCGCCGAGGAGCGACGAATGAAGTCCTATTTGTGCAAATATATTCCGACGCGTTCCGACTTTCTGGCAACGATGACCACCGATGAGGAAGAGTGGATGAAGCAGCACGGAGCATTCCTGGATGACCTGCTTGAAAAGAGGCTTATCGTCGCGCACGGCCCCGTGATGGACCCGGCTGGCGGTTATGGGGTGTCGCTCTATCGGATTGCCGATGATCTGGACATAGAGGCGATCACCTCGGAGGACCCGATCGTGAAGAATGGCGCCGGGCACTACGAACACCATCCGATGCTGCATTTGAAAACGCACGGCTAACCATTTCGACCAAACCGCATCGATGCGGCAGCGAAAGTCGCTCTCGAACGGGCCAGCTTTGCGCACGCTGGCGGGCGCGATCCTGTCGAGGTTTCTGGCGTCCATCCTGCCGAGGTGCAGGCGTCTCACATGGCGGCCTGCATCACGCCGAAACCGCAATTGCGCCCTGGTTTTCGGCTCTGTGTTCGACCCAGACATGGACCGGTTCGTCCCGGCCGCGGATGCTAACCGGTCCATGATCGCGCGCATTCAACTGTGTCGCGGGCGATTCCCCCTTCGCGGCCTCAATCAGTCGTGACCCAAAGCAAATATTCGCCTGAAGCTCACGGCAGAGCGCCTGCAAACGGCTGGCGACGTTGACGGTGTCGCCCACCACCGCGAAGGACAGGTTGCGCTCGCTGCCGACCGCGCCGAGGACGACGGCGCCATATTGTGCACCGATCCGAACGTCCAGCGGCGGATATCCCCTGGACACACGCTGGACATTCCAGTCTTCGATAGCGGCGATCATCGCTTCAGCGCACCGGATGGCCCGGGTTGCGTCGTCATGGCTGGCTTGCGGAACCCCGAAGGTCGCCATGATGCAATCGCCGATATAGTTGTCGACGGTGCCATGGTGGTCGAAAACGACCTGCTCCATGCGACGGTGGAACTGACGCAGTAGTTCGAACACTGCTTCGGCCGGATGATCCTCGGAATAGTGTGTGAAGCCGACGATGTCGGCGAACAGCACCGCGATATCCTGCCGGCGGACCGGACCGAAGGGCTCGTCATCCGAGGCGAGCTGGTCGACGACATTGGGCGAAAAATGCCGGGCGAGATTGGCGCGGGCGCGCTCTGCCTTGACATAGTCTTCCGACAGATGCCGGGAACGGGAGACGACCAGCGCCATGATCGCGCCGATAATCAGGACAACCAACACATTGGTCGCCTGCGCGAACGTATCGACGAAATTGGGGTTGAGATAGAGATTCAGTCGCTCTGTCATCGGCAGCGAATAGAGGTTCGTTGCCGGAATGACGGTTCCCGCATGCAAAACCACCCATCCCACCCCGATCGTCCACGTCAAGGCCGCGAGCGCGCCGAGATAGAGCGCCAATCGTGTCGAAAGGGTCAGCGCGCCAAGGCATACGAAAATCAGCAGGAATTTGAAGCTGCCCTCGCGCAGTTGCATCGCGGCCGGCGCGACCTCGAGGGAAAACGGGTTGGGCGTTACCAGCAGAACGGTCAACAGAATGATGTCCAGCGTACCGACGAGGTAACCGATCCACCATGGCGCGTTGCGGCGGCGCGCAAAGCGAAACTGGATCAGGCCGACGAGTTGGAACAGCGCGAGGCCCGCCAGCACGAAGAGCAGCGAGGCATCCCAGCGGCTGATCAATGAAAAGAAGCAGGAGATCACGGCAAGCGACGCCGTGCGCGCCCAGAACTGCAATGCAGCACCCTGGCGTTCTGCCCGCTCCCGCAAATTTTTCAGGCGCGAATAGCGGCGAAGTTCAAGTGTTGGCGCGGTCGGCATAGGATCACTTCGATTTTGCGGGGACGGTCACGCATTCGGCAAACCCGCCCCGTACAGTCTGGCAAATCAGCGCGCGAACTCTATCATGGTTTCGTTTTTGAAACGCGGCTGGCGCGTCAAGCCGGCAGCGGGCGGCGTCCCTTTGCCGGAGCGGTGGGCCGGTCGGACGCACCGGCATCCCTGGGGTGCGGGCCGATCGGCATGATCGCCGGAAACGGGGTTGCGCCAAAAGCAAACGTCCATTTGTAGCCGGTCAGCCCGTCTTCCGGCGTCGTGTGCTGGTCGTGATGGGCGAGCAGTTTGGCGCGCTCGGCCAGTTCCTCCGCCTCGCGCTTCACCATCTCCGCCGTCTCCGGCCGCATCCGCCTGGAGAAAGAGACGAAGGTCGCTTCCCGCTCCAGATGGGTGATCGCCCAGCCGATGAAATTCTTGTTTGTCATCTCGAACAGCGGCCTGAGCGGCCCTTCGAAATTCCACTGGATCGGTGTGTCGACCAGCAGCCGTGCCGACAGCCCGCCGCCCAATGCGATCAGGCCGAGCGCTTCGAGATCGCGCAGATAAAGGAACATCGAGGCTTCGCTCAAGCCTTGCGAGCGCATGACGCCTTCGGGCGTGAACTTCTCCGACAGCATGACGAAGATGAACAGCAGCGCCGGCCGTCCCGCGAGCTTGCGCTCGATCTCCGGCGCGATGCGATTGACCGGTCCCGGCCCCCGGTTCATCGACCCCAGCACGTTTTCCAGCTCGACGCCGGCGGCAGCGCAGATCCCGATGAGACGGTCGAGCTTGCAGTTGCGCTCGTGGAAGATGCGCTTCACCGTCGGCTCGGAAACGCCCATCCGCCCGGCAAGCTCACGATAGGTGACGCCCTTGGCCTTCAGCGTCCGCTTCAGCGCCTCGAAAATCAAGCCGTTCATGGAATGCACCTCTTTTGCGCCATTTCGTATCGGTTTCCGATACTAGCTCGAATCTTCCTTCCGGAAAAGTATCGAAACTCCTACCTCTCCGCCATCCATCACAGGAGACCTGGCCATGAAAACCCTCATCCCCTCTATTTGTCTCGCCGCCTTCGGTATCGCGCTCGTGCCTGCGGCCGAGGCCGCCGAACTCTGGCGCGCCTCGGGCTTCGAGCAACCCGAATCGGCGCTGTTCGATGCCGCCAACAATCGCATTATCGTCTCCAACATCGTCGGCAATCCCGGGGAGGCCGACGGCAACGGCTATCTCTCGGTGCTGTCGCTGGACGGCAAGGTCGTTAGCCGGCACTGGACCGCCGGCATGGATGCACCGAAGGGCTCGGCGATCTCTGGCGGCAAGCTCTACGTCGCCGACATCACCAAGGTGCGCATCGTCGATCTCGCCAGCGGCAAGCTCATCTCGACGATCGATGTGCCCGGCGCCGTTTTCCTCAATGACGTGACATCGGACAGTTCGGGCAAGGTTTATGTCACCGACATGCTGGCCGATGCGATCTACCGCATTGACGGCGACAAGCCGGAACTGTTCGTGAAGGATGCGAAGCTCGCCGCACCCAACGGCATCTTTGCCGATCGCGATCGGCTGATCGTGGCGTCCTGGGGCAAGGGCATCAAGCCGGACTTCAGCACTGCCGCGCCCGGGGGCCTGCTGTCGGTCGATCTCGCGACGAAAGCCGTGACGCCGCTGCCTGGCGCACAAAACTTTGCCGACCTCGACGGCGTCGTCGCCATCGGCGACAGCATCTACGCCACCGCCTTCATGACCGGCACGCTCTATCGGTACAAAGTCGGCGAGGCGCCGGAGGCTGTAGAGCAGTTCAAGCCGGGCAGCGCCGATATCGGCACAGACGGCACGCGGATTTTCGTGCCGCTGATGAACGAGGGCGAGATCGCGGTGCTGAGCCTGGACTGACGGCGCACATTTGCCGGCTCAGCCAACGGGCACGGCTTTGAGTTGCGCCCGCGCATCCTTGATCGAAGCGGCAAAGGTCACCAGCGGCCGCTTGACGCCGTGGTTGATCAGCATGCGCCGTGTCTGCGGCGAGGCGCCGGCGATGATGAAACGCACGCCGGCGCGTTTCGCCTTGTGCGCCGCGCCCTCGATGACATTGGCCGCGGTGGAATCGAAGAAGGGCACCGCCGAACAATCGAGGATGAAGTTCTTGCGCTGGTCGGCGATGCGGTCGAGCACCGTGCCGACAGTAGAGGCGGCGCCGAAGAAGAAGGCGCCGGAGATGCGATAGACGACGGTGTCGGCGTCGCTTGCCTCGCTTGCATCGTAGGCGCGGCCGCTGCTGTCGGCGACATCGTCCTGCACCAGCGGCAAATCCGCCTCCACGGCGATCGACTTGGCCATGCGGTCGATGAACAGGATCGAGCCTAGCGCGAAGCCGACGACGATGCCTTCGGTGAGGTCGCGGAAGACGACGATCAGGAAGGTTGCCATCAGCACCAGGGCATCGCCGCGCGAAGCGCGCAGCAACGTGGCGAAGGCCTGCTTCTCGAACATGTTCCAGCAGACAACCGCCAGCACCCCGGCAAGGGCGGCAAGCGGGATGTAGCTGGCCAGCGGTGCGGCCACCAGCATGAAGACCAGCAGAAAAAGCGAATGCAGCATGCCGGAAACCGGCCCATGCGCGCCGGCCCGCACATTGGTGGCGGTGCGGGCGATGGTGCCGGTGGTGCAGATGCCGCCGAACAGGGCAGACGCGATGTTGGCAAAGCCTTGCGCCACCAGTTCGCAATTGGAACGGTGACGCCGCCCGGTCATGCCATCGGCGACCACGGCCGAGAGCAGCGATTCGATGGCGCCGAGCAGCGCAAAAGCCACCGCATCCGGCAGCACCGCAATCGCCTTGTCGAGGTTGAGTCCCGGCAGTGCCGGCAACGGCAGGCTGCGCGGAATGCCGCCATAGCGGGTGCCGATCGTTTCCGCCGGCAGCGAAAGCAGCGCCACGACAAGGGAGGCCAGTCCGACGGCGATCAGCATGCCCGGCCAGCCGGGCCGCCAGCGCTTCACCCCGACGATGGTGGCGATGGTCAGCGCCGCCACCAGCGTTGCCGAGATATTGAGCGTGCCGGCCGCGTGGCCGATCGCCATCAGCTTCGGCAGCAGCGGCCCGGGCTCCGGCCCGGCAAGCCTCAGCCCGAACAGTTCCACGATCTGGCCGGAGAAGATGATGATCGAGATGCCGGCGGTGAAGCCGACCGTCACCGGGTAAGGGATGAATTTGATATAGGTTCCGAGCCGGAGATAGCCGATGGCGAGCAGGAAGATGCCGGCCATCATCGTCGCCAGCAGCAGTCCGTCGACGCCTTCGCGCTGCACCGTCGCCGCCACCAGCACGATGAAGGCGCCGGCCGGGCCGCCGATCTGGAAGCGGCTGCCGCCGAGCGCCGAGACGATGAAGCCGCCGACAATGGCGGTGAACAGGCCGCGCTCCGGCGTCACGCCCGAAGCAATCGCAATCGCCATCGACAGCGGCAACGCGACAATAGCGACGGTCAGCCCGGCCATGAAGTCGGCCTTGAACTGCGGCAGGCGGTAACCTTCGCGCCAGACCGTCACCAGCTTGGGCGTGAACAGCTCTGAAAATGTCGGCTTTGCCGACTTCTGGGCCGGTTGATGCACTGCCCGCCGGATCTGATCCATGGACTGCCTTCCGCTTGCGTGAAGGCGGCGGGATCGTCGGCAGGACTGTCGGCGGTCGCCGTCGCGACTATATGCCGGCTCAGCCTTGCGGGTTCGGCGGCGCGACCGGCTTGAGGCGCACGCCCCGGCCGCCGCGCTCGCTGGTCTGGTTCTCGCCGATGAGCTCCACCCCGGCCTCGTCGAGAGCCTGGATAACCTTCATCAGCGTATCGACCACACCCCTGACCACGCCGTCACTCGCTTCCATGCGCTGGATTGTCGGAAGCGAAACGCCGGCACGCTCGGCGAGTGTCTTCTGATCGATGCCGGCCAGCGCCCTCGCGGCGCGCATCTGGGCGGCAGTGATCATCGGTCGGAACCCCCGTCTGAGTCTGCGGAGACGACGTGTAATACAATCATAGTGATGTTTCAACCATCATAAAGCATACATGAAACATGATCTCCTCACAAAGCCGGATGCCGGGATACGGGATGAGCATGCTACGTTAACCGCCTTGGCTCTTATTGGCGGGGAAATATCAGTTGAAGATTTTCAGGACCTTGACGACGTCGGCAGCCTTGCTGTCGGCGGTTTTTCTGCTGGCAGGCTGCGGACACGGGCTGATCAACCGGCTGATTTGAATGTCGCTCCGGATCGTCAGTCTTCGGGCTCGTTGCCACCGGCCACCGCCTTGTTCCGCTGCAGCATTCGCGCCGCCAGCCAGCACAGCGTCGCCCAGGTGAAGCCGGCGCACCATCCCGCCAGCACGTCGGAAGGCCAGTGGACGCCGAGATAGACGCGGCTGACGCCGACCAGCAGCGTTACCAGCACCGCCAGGCTGAGGACATAGATTTTCGTCGTTCGTCCCGGCAGGAAGCGCGCTGCCAGCGAGCCCAGCGTGAGATAGGTCACCGCCGACAGCATGGCGTGGCCGCTGGGAAACGACAGCGACGTCTCGTTGGCCAGGTGCGAGACAAGATCGGGGCGCGGCCGGTCGATGCCGGCCTTGAGCAAGGTCGACAGCAGCTGCCCGCCAGCCACCGCGACAAAGATCAGCAGCGCCGTCCTCGGCCTACGGATCAGCAGGAGGTAGACGATCACCGCCGTTACGATCAGCACCAGCACGCTGGAGCTGCCGAGGCTGGTGATGTCGCGCATCGCGCCTTCCAGCCATGCCGGGCCGACGGGAACATCCGGCTGACCCACTTTTCGGAAAGCAAGCAGGATCTCAGTATCGAAAGCGTGCGGCGTGGTGGCCCGCGCCACCTCCATCAGTTCCTCGAAGCCCCACAGCCCGGCGGCTATCACCAGCCCGGCCAGCAGCACCGGAAATTCAAGCCAGTTGGTGAACGCACGCGGGGTCTTCATCGGATTACAGTCGCCCCTGCAGGTAAGGCCCGAGCGAGATCAGCACCACCGCCGCGATGGCCAGCACGATGCCGGTCGCCTGCAAGGCATTGACGCGTTCGCCGAAGAACACCAGCGCCACCACATTGACCGCCACCAGCTGGATCACCGCCGACAGGCTGAACGACACCGACATGCCGAACTCACGAACCAGCCGCAGCATCATCAGATTGCCCGCCGTATAGAGCGCCAGTGTCAGCACGATCTTGCCAAGGCTTGGCGCCAGCCCCCATTGCTTGGCCGCGATGGCCGCCAGCAGGAAGATCACCGTCGAAATGACGAGCTGCGCCAGTCCCCAGAAACTCACTTTTGTGCCTCGCTGTCCTTTGTGGCAGCTCTTGTTTCGCAAGCGTGGCGGCACGTCAAGCAGACTGCGGCGGAACAGGCCACGGCCGAGGTGCTGAATGAATGGCAGCGCGATCGCGGTCTGACTGCCACGCTCGGTCGGATTCGTGCAAACCCAGGCAGCTGCGCTCAAGCATTGGAAAAGAATGGACTTTTAAACATGGCGTCCTACGTCTTCTGGAGGAGAGTGCCATGCCAAAGTCCGTCTATGACCGTGGCCTGCTGAAACCCGACGACATCGCCAGGCTGCAACGCGTGTTCGACGAAGCCTGCCGCAGGCGCGACGTGCATCCCGATTCGGCGGAGGCGCGGGAGATCGCGCTGAACCTGCTTGCGCTGCACAATGCCGGCATGGTCGAGGAAGATATGCTTATGGAAACCGTGGGTTTCCGCCGGTTGGAGCCGAAATCAGCCTGAGGACCGCAAGGCGGCCTGGAGCAATTCCAGGAAAAGTGTGAAGCGGTTTTCCGTCCGGAATTGCGTAAAAATAAAGGCCTAGGAGCGGTTCGCCGTTTCCGTGAAACGGTGAAACGCTTTAGCCGGCGCGCTGCACGACGGCCACATTCATCTCTGCCCTCAGCCTGAAGCCGATGGACTCGTACAACCGGACCGCGCCGGCATTGCTGGCATAGGCATGCAGGTAGGGAACTTCGCCGCGCGCAAAAATTCGGTTGGCCACGAACACCGACAGCAGCCGGCCGAGGCCGCTGCCGCGAAATTCGGGATGCGAGCAGACGCCGCTGAGTTCGCTGTAGCCGGGCTGCTTCATGCGCTCGCCGGCCATCGCCGCCAGCCGGCCGTCGATCTTCACGCCCCAGAACTCGCCGAGGCTCAGCGCCTTGAGGGTGAACGGGCCGGGCTTGGTCAGTGACGCCAAAGCAAGCATCTCGGCCGCGTCGTCCTGCGTCAGCTGCTGCACACGCTCGTCCGACACGGAAGGCAATGGCGCCTCGGCAACCATCTGAACGCCGAAGGCGGTCACGGTCGCGGTCAGTTCCGGCGGCAGGGCAATGGGGTCCGCCTGGAGCATGAACACGCTCTCACCTGCAGGAATGAGGCTTGCGAGCGCCTGCAGGCTCTCAGCGTCGTCTGCCCCGGAAGCCGCGAAGGGGACGATCGAGGAGGGATAGCGCCTGGCGAGCCTGTCGCCATACGCAAAGATCCGATGCCGCGTGTCGAGCGCGCTCCAGACCGGACGATCGAGGACATGGCTCATGGCGCGACATCCTGTTTCACACGACGGTCGAGTGGGGCCGCCGCCAGGCCGTCCTCTATTGCCGAGAGTTGTTCGAGAAGCGGCCCTGCAAGGTCTTTGCACAAGTCGGCAACGGCGTTCTCGATGCGCGGCCAAACGTCCCGCTTCGCCACATCGACCAGGCGCTGGCCGTTCGCGGTCAGCGAGATCATCCTGCGGCGCTGGTCGTCGTTCGATGGCGCGGCCTCGACCAGCCCCAACTCGGCCAGCAGCGCCACGCTGCGCGTCACCCCCGGCTGGGTGATCCCCATTGACTGCGCCAGTTCGCCGACAGGCAGCGGCCCAAGCCGGTCGAGCGCGGCCAGCAGAGGATACTGGCTGGACTGCACCGGCACCTCCAGCCCATCGAGCATGCGCTGCGTATCGGCCTGCAACTGCTCGCCGATGCGCTTCAGCCTGCTGCCGAGGGTGAGATAGCCAAGGGATCGAATGATGTCTTCCATGGGTGGTCCGTCTCCTGGATAAGTATAACATGTTATATAATGATGCAATGAACGAGTTCAAGCGCCTGCTTTGGAGGTTGGCCGCAAGCATCTCAACTTCGTCATCCTTGGGCGAAGCAGGAGCGAAGCTCCGTCGCGGAGACCCAGGGATCATGCCTTGGCCGTGGAAGCAGCGGAGCAGAACCTGCAACGCAGCGTAGTTCAGAAGTCACGGCATGGATCCTCGGGTCTGCGCCGTCGCTACGCTCCTTGCTTCGCCCGTGGATGACGACGGGATCGGCGTTTCAGCCAATCGCCAGGATATTCGATCCGTCTTGCAGATGCGTTGAACCACTAGTCCGCGCCATAGCAGCAGCCCGAAGTGCGCGGTGTTTCTCCGTCCAGAAGCGCTCGTCTACAACCCCTTGGCGATCTGACGGGCAATCGCTTCGGCCTGCAGGCCGGCGCTGTGAAAATAGCTGGTCAGACTTGGCCGCATGCCGATGAACCACAGGCCGGGCTGGCCGCTCGGGGTGCCGCCATTGGCCTTCGGCACGCCCTTGGCGTCGAGCACGCCGAGATCGCCCAGCATGGCCTCCAGGCCGGTGCGATAGCCGGTTGCCGCGATCACTACATCCGGCTCGAGCACCGTGCCGTCGTTCAGCCGCACGCCGGCGCCTTCGAAAGCCGCCACCGGCGCCACCACCGAAATCCGTCCGGCCTTCAGCGCTGCGACGGCGCCGTCGTCAATGGCAATAGCGATCTGCTCGACGCCGAGCCGGCTGGCGCCGCCCTTCGGCGCCGGCGGCAGGCCGAAGCGGGTGAGGTCGCCGAACACCAGCCGCTGCGTCGCGGCAATCGCGGCATCGGCAATCCACGTCGGCAGCATCGCCATGAAACCGCCGAAGCGCGCCACGGCGACCTTGCCGATCCGTTTCGGCATCAGCGACGGACCCTGCCTGGCTGACAAGCAGATGGCCTTTGTGTCGGCACGGGCGAGGTGGTTGAGCACGTCGAAGCCGGAATTTCCGGCCCCGACCACCAGCACGCTTTTGCCCACATAGTCCTGCGCTGTGCCGAAATCGGCGGCGTGGACAAGTTTGCCGGTGAAAGTCGCCTTGCCTTGCCAGTCCGGCGTCCATGGCAAGCGGTCGCGGCCGGTGGCGACGATGACATTGCGGGCGCTCAGCGTTTCCCGGCCCGTATGGACGAGCCAGCCATTGCCTCTGCGTCCGATCCGCTCGGCGGCGGTGCCGAATTCGACCCTTACGCCGCGCGCGCGGGCAAAATCCTCGAGATAACCGACGATGGCATCCTTGTTCGGAAAGGCGGCGGTGCGTGGCGGATAGGCAAGGCCGGGCAGGGCCGACAGCGCGCGATGCGTGTTGAGGGTCAGCTTCTCGTGCCGCCCTCGCCACGGTTCGGCGATCCGCGGCTCCTTTTCAAGCACGACGACCCGCACGCCGCGCCGGCCAAGCGCGTCGGCGGCCGCCAGCCCCGCCGCTCCGGCGCCGATGACGATAACCGTATAGTCGAGTCCTTTCGGCCCCGGGACGATAGGCATCGTTTCGCTTGTCGTAGCCGCCATTCGGTCGAGATTTCCTTTCAGGTGCGCCATGGGGACCCGTCCAATATGGCACGTCCCATATGGCACAGGGGCGATATGATCGATAATGAGGTCGCGTCAATGCGACTGATTCGAGGCCTTGGGGGCAAGCCTCTGTTTATCATCGGCACGCGGAAGCTCGACCATGCCCTCCTTGCGCATCTTTCTCGACAGACTGCTGGAGGGCGCCGCAGCCAAGGTGCCGCGCCAGGATTTTTCGCATGTCGAGCGGCTGGCGCTTGTCCGCCAGCACGGCGACTTCTCGCTGGCCTATTCGACCGCCGTGCAGCAAAAACTGTCCTATTTCGGCGACGCCGACGGCTACATCGCCTTCGGCACCAAGATGAAGCACCATTTCGCGCTAGGTGACCCGGTGGCCCATCCGGCCGATCGGTCCGACTATATCAGGCGCTTTGTCGAAGCCGCCGACAGCCCGTGGTTCGTGCAGATCGGCGAACCGACGGCGCGCGTGCTGTCCGGGCTCGGCTACCAGGTCAACCGTCTCGGCGTCGACACGCGGCTGGAACTGCCGGCTCACGATTTTTCCGGCAAGCGCAACGAAACCGTGCGCTATTCCGAACGCTGGCTCTTGAAGAAGGGGTTTTCCTTTGGCGAAGGAGCGGTCTATCTCGACGAGGTCCAGCGCCTGTCGCAGAACTGGCGGGCAGACCGCATCGTCAAGCGCTGGGAGATGGCGTTCCTCAACAGGCCCTTTGCCGATCATCTCGGCATCGATATGCGCCGTTTCGTGCTCTACAGCCCGGAAGGCGAGCTCGTCGCCCTGCTCGATTTCGATCCGATGTTCAGTGGCGGCAAGGTGATCGGCTACACCACCTCGTTCAAGCGCAAGCACATCGATGCCTCGCCGCATGCCGAAATCGGGCTGACCAAATTCGCCGTCGACCGGTTTCGCAATGAGGGCATTTCTGTCGTCACGCTCGGCCTGTCGCCGATGCTCGACGTCGGAGCCAACGGCTTTGCCGAATTGAGCTTCTGGCGCAACGCCTTCGAGCGGGCCTATGAGTCGCCCTGGGTCAACCGCAGCAAGTTCAACCTCAAGGGCCAGGCGGCGTTCAAGCGCCGCTTCCACGGCGTCGAGGAACCCACCTACATCGCCTTCCGCCAAGGCAGGCTGATCGAGATGCTGGGGTTGCTGCGCCTCATCAAGGCGATCTAGCAAGAAAACGCGACGCGCTTTAGAGCGGCAGGGTCAGTTGCGCAGCCGGTAGCCGGTGCGGAAGATCCAGGCGACGATGGCGATGCAGATGGCGAGGAACACCATCGTCATGCCCAGGCTGACGGCGACCGAGACATCGGACTTGCCGTAAAAGCTCCAGCGGAAACCGCTGATCAGGTAGACGACCGGGTTGAACAGCGTCACCGTGCGCCAGGTCTCGGGCAGCATGTTGATCGAATAGAAGCTGCCGCCGAGGAAGGTCAGCGGCGTGATGATCAACAGCGGCACCAGCTGCAATTGCTCGAAGCTTTTCGCCCATATGCCGATGATGAAGCCGAACAGGCTGAAGGTCACCGCCGTCAAGACAAGGAAGGCCAGCATCCAGAACGGATGCTGGATGGTGAGCGGCACGAACAGCGAGGCCGTCGCCAGGATGATCAAGCCGAGGATGATCGACTTGGTCGCGGCGCCGCCGACATAGGCGATGACGATCTCCAGATACGACACCGGCGCCGACAAGA
The DNA here is from genome assembly GCF_057766425.1 of Mesorhizobium sp. P160187. NCBI lineage: Bacteria > Pseudomonadati > Pseudomonadota > Alphaproteobacteria > Hyphomicrobiales > Phyllobacteriaceae > Mesorhizobium > Mesorhizobium sp. P160187. The sequence continues at coordinate 1,881,435 of NZ_JBYMDX010000003.1, read as the reverse complement.
GCTCGTAGATGGAGCCGACGAATTTCGGGAAATAGATGGCAAAGGAAGCGTTGGAGATCGACTGCGTCAACAGCGACAGCATGATCAGGCCGGGCACGATGAAGGCGCCGTAGCTGATGCCGTCGATCTCGGTGATGCGCGAGCCGATGGCCGAGCCGAAGACGACGAAATAAAGCGATGTCGAGATCACCGGCGAGACGATGCTCTGCAGCACGGTGCGGAACGCACGCGCCATCTCGACCCGGTAGATCGCCCATACTGCTCGCCAATTCATGGCTCTTGCCTCAACAGATTGACGAAGATCTCCTCGAGCGAGCTGTTTTGCGTATCCATGTCGCGGAACTGGATGCCGGCCGTCTCGAGTTCGCGCAGCAGCGATGCGACGCCGGGGCGTTCGCTCTGATTGTCATAGGTGTAGGTCAGCTGTGTGCCATCGCCCGACAGCTCCAACGCGTAGTGCGAGAATGCATCGGGAATGGCGGGGAGCGGGTTGCGCAATTCCACGATCAGGCGCTTGCGGCCGAGCTTGCGCATCAGTTCGGCCTTGCCCTCGACCAGGATGATCTCGCCGCGGTTGATGACGCCGACACGGTCGGCCATCGCCTCGGCCTCTTCGATATAGTGCGTGGTGAGGATGATGGTGACGCCATCGTCGCGCAACCGTCGCACCATCGCCCACATGTCCTGGCGCAGTTCGACGTCGACGCCGGCCGTCGGTTCGTCGAGGAACAGGATGCGCGGCTCATGCGACAGCGCCTTTGCAATCATCAGCCGCCGCTTCATGCCGCCCGACAGCGTGATCGCCTTGGCGTCCTTCTTGTCCCACAACGACAGGTCGCGCAGCACCTTTTCGACGAAGCCCGGATTGGGCGCCTTGCCAAACAGGCCGCGGCTGTAGGTGACGGTTGCCCAGACGCTCTCGAACGCATCGATGGTCAGCTCCTGCGGCACCAGCCCGATCAGGCTGCGCGCCGCGCGGTAGTCTCGGTTGATATCATGGCCGTCGACGGTCACCGTTCCCGACGAACGGTTGACGATGCCGCAGACGATCGAGATGAGCGTCGTCTTGCCGGCGCCGTTCGGCCCCAGCAGCGCGAAAATCTCGCCGCGTTCGATGTCGAGGTTGATTTCCTTCAGCGCCTTGAAGCCGGTGGCGTAGGTCTTGGTGACCCCGGAAATCGAAATGATGGAAGGCAAATTAGTGGAAGACATGAGGCCGAAAACGACTGTTTGAAAGAGGCGGGGATTATTATTGCGCTGAATGTCGGTGCGCACGGCGGGAAGTCAATGCCGCTGCTGACAATTGTGGACAAACGTTCCCCTCTTGCCGTTTCGTCATGGGGGTATCGGGGCACTGACGGATTGATCCCATCTGCTGCGACAACGCGCCCCGCGTGACGCCAAGCCGCTTTGACCGGACCGCATCCGCCGCCTATTCTGCGCCAACAAACAGCAGCCGGAGCCCGCATGGACCCGCTCATCCTGTCGCGAATGCAGTTCGGGGCGAATATCTCGTTCCACATCCTGTTTCCGACCATCACGATTGCGCTTGGCTGGGTGCTGCTGTTCTTCAAGCTCCGCTACAACACCACAAATGATTCCGCCTGGATGCGCGCCTATTTCACCTGGGTGAAAGTGTTCGCACTGTCCTTCGCCATGGGCGTGGTCTCCGGCGTCACCATGAGCTTCCAGTTCGGCACCAACTGGCCGGGCTATATGGAAAAGGTCGGCAACATCGCCGGGCCGCTGCTTGCCTACGAGATCCTCACCGCCTTCTTCCTCGAAGCGGCCTTCCTGGGCATCATGCTGTTCGGGTTCCGCCGCGTCTCCAACCGCGTCCACACGCTGGCGACGGTATTGGTCGCCGGCGGCACCACGCTGTCGGCCTTCTGGATCATTGCGCTGAACTCCTGGATGCAGACGCCGGCCGGCTTCGAGATGATCGATGGCAAGGCGCATCCCGTCGACTGGTGGGCGATCGTCTTCAACCCGTCCATGCCCTACCGTCTGACGCATATGCTGCTTGCCTCCGGCCTGACGGTGTCGTTCCTGATCGCCGGCCTGTCGGCGCTGCGCTACCTCACCGGCGACCGGTCGGAATCGATGTGGAAGGCGCTGCGCACCGGCGTCTTCACCGCCGCCATCCTGATCCCGATCCAGATCTTCGCCGGCGACCAGCACGGGCTGAATACGCTGGAGCACCAGCCGCAGAAGATCGCGGCCATGGAGGCCAACTGGAACACCGGCCCCAACGTGCCGCTGGTGCTGTTTGCGCTGCCCGACGAGGCGGCGAAGGAAAACAAATTCGAGATCGCCATTCCCGACGGCGCCAGCCTGGTGCTGCGTCACTCCACCAGCGGCATCGTGCCGGGGCTCAACGACTATCCCGGCCTGCATCCGCCGGTCTTCCCGGTGTTCTGGGGCTTCCGCATCATGGTCGGCACCGGCATTTTGATGCTCATCGTCTCGTGGTCGGCGACCTTCTTCCTCAAGCGCCGCCACAGCCTGCCGAGGCCGCTGGCCATGCTGATGGTGCCGATGGCGCTGTCGGGCTGGCTGGCGACGCTGGCCGGCTGGTACACCACCGAAATCGGCCGCCAGCCCTGGCTGGTCACCGGCGTGCTGAAAACCGCCGACGCTATCGGCCCGGTCGCCGGCAGCCATGTCGCGCTGACGCTCGCCATCTATCTCATCCTCTATGTGCTGCTGCTGATCGCCTATCTTGGCGTGCTGGTGCACCTGGCGCTGAAGGCCGCCAAGGACGGCGATACCTCGCCGCTGCCGGGCGTCATGAAGACGGCGATGTCGCAACCGGCCGCAGCGGAGTGAGGAATGGTCCGCGTAGCGGACGAAAAGCCAACGATTTGGCTTTCCGAATGACGAACGCCCGGAGCCATAGCGAAGGGCAGAACCGTTGATGAGAGGGATGACAGACCGATGAGCTTCGACTGGCCAACCGCGCTGCCCCTGATCTTCGCCGGCCTGATGGGCCTCGCCATCCTGATCTACGTCATTCTCGACGGTTTCGATCTCGGCATCGGCATCCTGTTCTCGGTCGCCGAAGATGCCGAGCAGGACACCATGATCGCGGCAATAGGCCCGTTCTGGGATGCCAACGAGACCTGGCTGGTGCTGGCCGTCGGCCTGCTCCTGGTCGCCTTCCCGCTGGCGCATGGCGTCATCCTCACCGCGCTCTACATTCCGGTCTTCGTGCTTTTGGTCGGCCTCATCCTGCGCGGCGTCGCCTTCGATTTCCGCGCCAAGGTGCCCGCCGGCAAGAAGCATCGCTGGAACCGCATTTTCTTCCTCGGTTCCGTCATCGCCTCGCTGGCGCAAGGCTATATGCTCGGCGTCTATGTGCTTGGCCTCGATGTCGGCTTTGGCGGCATCGCTTTCGGGGCGCTGGTGGCGCTCTGCCTGTCGGCGGCCTATGCAGCGATGGGCGCTGCCTGGGTCATCTACAAGACCGAGGGCGAATTGCAGAGGAAGGCGGTGGCCTGGCTGCGGACAGCCCTGGTGCTGACCGCGCTCGGCATGGCGGCGGTGTCGCTGGCGACCCCATTCGCCAGCCCGCGCATCTTCGCCAAATGGTTCGTCTGGCCCGAAATGCTCTTTCTGTCGCCGCTGCCGATCCTGTCGGCGCTGCTGTTCCTGTGGCTGTGGCGGCAGACCTTCCACCTGCCCAAGCCCGACGACCGCCATGCGCTGCGGCCGTTCCTGACGCTCGCCGCCATCTTCGCGCTCGGCTTTGCCGGGCTTGCCTGGTCGTTCTACCCCTTCGTGGTGCCCGAGAGGCTGACCATCTGGCAGGCGGCGTCGGCGACGGAAAGCCTGGCCATCATCCTCGCCGGCACGGTGGTCGTGCTGCCGGTGATCATCTTCTATTCGTTCTATGCGTATCGGGTGTTTGGGGGCAAGGCGACGGATCTGACGTATGATTGAGGGGTTGCGCGAGGCACCCCCCTCTGGCCTGCCGGCCATCTCCCCCTCAAGGGGGGAGATCAGCTCCTCACTGCGGCCTTCGCCAACCTTGCAAGATGAGCACCGTCAGCGACGCTGCCAATCTCCCCCCTTGAGGGGGAGATGCCCGGAAGGTGTCCGAACCGGATAGATAGGTAACAGAATGGACCGATAGCATGGGTGACAGTTTTCTTGTCCGCCGGAGGACCGGCGATGGTTTGGCGAGAGACTGGCATCATGGACGAGCGGCTACGGTTTGTTGTGGAGTGTCTTTCTGGGGATGAGACGATGGTTGCGCTTTGTGCGGCCTACGGGATCTCACGCAAGAACGGCTACAAATGGCTAGGACGCTATCGGACGTTTGGGCCTGAGGGTTTGCACGACCTGCCGCGAGCCCCGCTCAATCATGGCCGGGCGACAGCTCAGGATCTGGTTGAGCGGATTGTGGCGGCCAAGGAGCTGCATCCGCTCTGGGGTCCAAAGAAGATCGTGGCACGGCTCAGGCGCACGGCTCCCGAGTTCATGTGGCCTTCAGCCTCGACGGTCGGCGCGATCCTTGCGCGGCATGGGCTTGTCCGCGCCCGCAAGCGACCCCGCCTGCGGGCCTGCGGCAATGGACCCTGGCCACAGCCGCAAGAACCGAACGCGGTGTGGACTGGCGATCACAAGGGCTGGTTCCGGACCCGCGACGGCTGGCGTTGCGAACCCTTGACGGTGATGGATGCGTCGAGCCGCTATCTTCTGGCGCTCGAAGCGACGGGGTCGACGGCCGATAGCGAAGCCTGGCCGGTGTTCGAACGGCTGTTTGAAGAGCATGGCCTGCCGGATCGCTTCAGAAGCGACAATGGCCCGCCCTTCGCATCGGCCGGCGTCACCGGGCTGACGCCGCTTGTCGTGCGCTTCATCAAGCTCGGCATCACCTTGGAGCGGATCGCACCCGGCAGGCCACAGCAGAACGGACGTCACGAGCGCTTTCACCTGACCATGCTGCCGATGGCCGAGGCACCGGAAGCCGACCGAACGGCACAGGGCCAGGCCTTCGAGACCTTCCGCCACAGCTACAATGAGGAACGTCCCCATGAGGCGCTGGGCATGGATACGCCCGCCCAGCACTACCGGTCCTCACAGCGCGCCATGCCCAGGACACCACCCGAGCCCGTCTATCCGGCCGAGGCCTCGGTCCGCCGCGTGCGCCACAATGGCGAGATCCGATGGAATGGCGGCTTCATATATGTCTCGCAAGCGCTGGCGGGCGAACCGGTCGCTGCGTTGGAGACCGAAGACGGACAATGGACACTCTCATTCCATGCCCACCCGCTCGGCATCATCGACACACGGCACATGAAGCTTGTCCGCCGCAGCGCCGCGCCAACCAATCCGCTTGGCGCTGCGGCGGACGCATAGGGGGAGAGAAGTGTCACCTATGTATCCGGTTCAAAGTGTTACCCATCTATCGGCTGGACAAAGGGCAGAGGGGGGTGCTGTCCCGCTGGCGTCTCAGGTAGGGCGTCGCCGCTCTCTGCGTCCGGCCAAGTCCTATCGCCCCTCAGCTCTTCCCCGCCAGCACCAGCACCGGCTTCTCGCTATACAACCCCGGGAACAGCGCCTTCAAATTCGCCACCTTGGGCAGGTCGTTGTAGACGATGTAGGGGTAGGTCGGGTTCAGCGTCAGAAAGTCCTGGTGATATTCCTCGGCCGGATAGAAGGTTTTGCCGGTTTCCAGCGTGGTGACGATGGGTTTTGAAAACACCTTGGCTTGGTCGAGCTGGGCGATGTAGCTCTGGGCGATCTTCTGCTGCGCATCGTTCTCGGCAAAGATGGTCGAGCGGTACTGGGTGCCCGAGTCGGGGCCCTGGAAGTTCAACTGCGTCGGGTTGTGGGCGACCGAGAAATAGACCTGCAGCAGCTGGCCATAGGTCACCTTGGACGGATCGTAGGTGATCTCGACCGATTCGGCGTGGCCGGTGCGGCCGCTGCCCACCGTTTCGTAGACGGCGTCATCCTTGGCGCCGCCGGTGTAGCCGGAGACGGCCTTGGTCACGCCCTTGACGTGCTGGAACACGCCCTGCACGCCCCAGAAGCAGCCGCCGGCGAAGATCGCCTTCTCGCTGCCGCTGGCGGCCTTTTCGTCCATTGCCGGCGGCGGGATGACCACCGCGTCCTCGGCCGAACGCGCCGGGCTCTGCCAGAATGCGGCCGCGGCGGCGGCGACGATGAGCGCGGCAAGCGCGCTCTTGAAGATCGGCGTTCTCGTCCTTGCAATGCCGGTCATGTCTGATCTCCTTGATGGTGGCGAAGACTATACGACAGAACGTCCCGCCTGGTTTCTCAAATTGCCGTGCCATGGCCCGGCCACTGTGCGGCCGGGCCATGGCATCTTGCCTTATTGCGCGGGCGCCATCGCGTCCGCCGGCTTCATCGCATCCGTTGCGGGCTTCATGGCATCGGCCGGCTTCATGGCGTCGGTGGCGGGTTTCATCGCATTCGTCGCCATCGGATCGGCTGGCTTCATGGCATCGGTCGCCGGCGCCATGGCATCGGTAGCGGGCTTCTTCGCATCGGTGGCCATCGCCGGCTTCATGGCGTTGGTCGCTTCGTCGGCACGGGCGCCGGCGGCGAAGCCGGTCATCGAAAGCGCAAAAGCGAGCGCGGTCAGGGTCTTGGTCATGATGGTATTTCCTCCTTGAAGAGGGCGCGCGGATGCGAGCCCGGTTATGCCGCGCTAGCGGCGTTGCGTAGAAAAAGAAAATCAGTCGGCGGCGGCAGCCAGGATCGGCCCGCCGCCCGGCGACTGCACCAGCACGGCGGTGCTCAAGCCGCCGGAGGCTGCCGGCAATGGCAGCGTGGTGGCGCCGCCGCTCCAGCTGCCGAGTTTCTCCAGCGAGTGCACGACATTGGCATGCGGCAGCGTGCGCCCGGTGTTTTCGCCGCGCGCCACCGGCACTTCGACGACGCCCTTGTTGTAGCGGACCAGCCAGACATCGGCGCGGCCGGCCGGCGCGGAACCGGCGCCGATGCTGATCTTGCCGCCGTCGAGCGACAGCGTCGGCCCGTTCGTGCGGCCACTTGCGGAAATCAGCTGCTCGATCTCGCCTGATGCCGCGCCCACCGCATCGGCACCGCCATTGACCACCACCTGCGGCGTGAACGGGCCGGAGCGGCCGAGCGACGGCTCATAGCGCACCTGGCGCTGGGTAAATTCCTCGCGGCCGAAAATGTCTTTCCAGCCGAGATAGTCCCAGTAGGTGACGTTGAACGACAGCGCCAGAACGCCCGGCTGGTCCTTGACCTTGATCAGATTGGCATTGGCCGGCGGGCAAGACGAACAGCCCTGGCTGGTGAACAATTCGACCACGGTGAGCGGCTGGGCGAAGGCGGCGCCGCCAAGCATCATCAGCGCCGCGCCTACGGCAACCAGCATGCCGGCGCGTTTTGGGTTAAGTCCAGTCATCGGGGGTCTCCGTTGCGGCGGGTTCATCCCACACTTCGTCGCTGCCCGAGGCTTCGTTACATGGTTCACCGCTTCGTGATTGGGGGCGGACGCGTCGTTGCCTTCTCCCCTTGTGGGAGAAGGTGGATCGGCGCGAAGCGCCGAGACGGATGAGGGGTGTTCCAGCGGAGTGAGACGTTGGTTAATCTAACGTCATGCCACATCAGCCCGTCGCTCCTGCCAAACGAAACTTTGCCCGTTCGCTCCGACGTGAAATGACGGAGGCGGAAGACAAACTGTGGCACGAACTACGTGACCGCAGGCTCGATCGGATCAAATTTCGGCGCCAAGTTCCTGTTGGAAAATACGTCGCCGATTTCGCTTGTCTTGAATCACTCCTCATCATCGAGATCGATGGGAGTCAGCATGCGGACTCAGAGACAGACCAGGCCCGTAGAACGGAACTGGAGGCGAGAGGCTTTCGTGTGTTGCGCTTTTGGAACGACGATGTCCTGAAAGACATGGACAGCGTCTGCACCACGATAATCGCTTATGTAAGGGATGTCAGTTTGCAGCCATGGCGGTGAAAGAACGCCGGCGTCAAGCTGGAACACCCTTCATCCGTCTCGGCGCTGCGCGCCGATCCACCTTCTCCCACAAGGGGAGAAGGCAAGGGCACCGCCACCCCGCTTGCCCCTGCAACCCGCCCCTGCTAAAGCCGCCCCATCATGAGCACGCCTCTCGACCACATCCGCAATTTCTCCATCGTCGCCCATATCGACCATGGCAAATCCACGCTTGCCGACCGGCTGATCCAGTCCACCGGCGGGCTGGAGCTGCGCGACATGAAGGAGCAGGTGCTGGACTCGATGGACATCGAGCGCGAGCGCGGCATCACCATCAAGGCGCAGACGGTGCGGCTGAAATACCGCGCCAACAATGGCGAGGACTATATCCTCAACCTGATCGACACGCCCGGCCATGTCGACTTCGCCTATGAAGTGTCGCGCTCGCTGGCCGCCTGCGAGGGCTCGCTGCTGGTCGTCGACGCTAGCCAAGGTGTCGAGGCGCAGACGCTGGCCAATGTCTACCAGGCCATCGACAACAATCACGAGATCGTCGTGGTGCTGAACAAGGTCGACCTGCCGGCCGCCGAGCCCGAGCGCATCCGCGAGCAGGTCGAGGAGGTCATCGGCATCGACGCCTCCAACGCCGTGCTGATCTCGGCCAAGACCGGCCTTGGCATTCCCGACGTGCTGGAGGCAATCGTCCACCAATTGCCGCCGCCGCGCGAGGGCGATGCCTCAGCACCGCTGAAAGCCATGCTGGTCGACAGCTGGTACGACGCCTATCTCGGCGTCATCGTGCTGGTGCGCATCATCGACGGCGTGCTGAAGAAGGGCGCGACCATCCGCATGATGGGCACCGGCGCAAAGCATCTGGTCGAGCGCACCGGCGTGTTCACGCCGGCCCGCATCAATGTCGACGAGCTCGGCCCCGGCGAGTTCGGCTTCTTCACCGGCTCGATCAAGGAAGTGGCCGACACCCGCGTCGGCGACACCATCACCGAAGACAAGCGCCAGACCGCGCAGGCGCTGCCCGGCTTCAAGCCGGCGCAGCCGGTGGTGTTCTGCGGCCTGTTCCCCGTCGACGCCGCCGATTTCGAGGATCTGCGCGCCGCCGTCGGCAAATTGCGCCTCAACGACGCCTCCTTCTCCTATGAAATGGAAACCAGCGCGGCACTCGGCTTCGGCTATCGCTGCGGCTTCCTTGGCCTGTTGCATCTCGAAATCATCCAGGAGCGGCTGGAGCGCGAGTTCAACCTCGACCTGATCGCCACGGCACCCAGCGTCGTCTACCGGCTGCTGCTCACCGACGGCTCGATGAAGGAGCTGCACAACCCGGCCGACATGCCCGACGTGGTCAAGATCTCCGCCATTGAAGAGCCGTGGATCCGCGCCACCATCCTCACTCCCGACGACTATCTCGGCGGCATCCTGAAACTCTGCCAGGACCGGCGCGGCATCCAGGCCGACCTGTCCTATGTCGGCAAGCGCGCCATGCTGATCTACGACCTGCCGCTCAACGAGGTCGTCTTCGACTTCTATGACCGGCTGAAGTCGATCTCCAAGGGCTACGCCTCCTTCGACTATCATCTGACCGACTACAAGGAAGGCGATCTGGTGAAAATGTCGATCCTGGTCAATGAAGAGCCGGTCGACGCGCTGTCGATGCTGGTCCACCGCACGGCGGCGGAAAAGCGCGGCCGCCAGATGTGCGAGAAGCTCAAGGAGCTGATCCCGAACCATCTGTTCAAGATCCCGATCCAGGCCGCCATCGGCGGCAAGGTCATCGCCCGCGAAACCATCTCGGCGCTGCGCAAGGACGTGACCGCCAAATGCTACGGCGGCGACGTCTCGCGCAAACGCAAGCTGCTCGACAAGCAGAAAGAAGGCAAGAAGCGGATGCGGCAGTTCGGCAAGGTGGATATCCCGCAGGAGGCGTTTATTCAGGCGCTTAAGATGGGGGATTGAGGGGCGCGAGGAACCTTTCAAGTTTGGACGTGAGGTCGTCGATACTCCTTGTCTCGCACTCCCAAATTGTAAGCGTCTCCCATCCGTTCGACTTAAGTAATCGTTCAGACAGCTCGTCGCGTTCGATGTTTTTATCGAACTTTATTGCCCAAAAACCGATGTTGCTCTTTGGAAAAGAGGCTTTTACGCAACCCGGATGGCGGTGCCAAAAACAGCCATGAACAAAGATCACCTTGCGTCTTTTATTCATTACGATATCGGGACTGCCCGGCAGCTCTCGCCGGTGAAGTCGGTATCGAACGCCCATCGCGTACAACAAGCGACGGACTCGCATCTCAGGCGTGGTGTCTTTCCCGCGAACTTTGGACATTAGAGCGGATCGACGCTCTGGAGACAGTCGGTCGGCCATCACCAATAGCTATGCAGCTCGAACAAATTTATCCAGACCCATCTTGGAGACAATGACCTTTAGAACTGCCTCTGCGAATGGGGGGGCGACGCTATTGCCGATCATTCGGTGGCTGTGCCACTTGGTGGGGTGGAACTGGAACCAATCCGGGAAACCCTGAATTCTCGCGGCCTCACGAACAGTTATAACCCTCGGTTCTTCCGGATGGACTGGGCGTGCTGCCTGAAAGGATCCCTTTTCACTGCCTGTGCCTGCCCGAAGCACATAGGCGGATCGCTCCCAAGAGAGCTTGGGATACTTGCTGATCTTGTCGCGTCTCCCGGCCTCAAGTTTTGCAAAACGTTCTTCAACAGCAACCGTGTGCACAGTTGGCTGGAAGCCGCTTATCAGTCCCTGAGCCAGTTTCTCGATGGCTAATTTCGATCCCAGCTGTTCGGGAGGTGGCCGCCGCATCCTCGTTCCATACTCTGTCGGCACAATTTTGGCTGGATAAGGCACCCACTCATCTTTTACAGTTGGTCCCGGCAAATCACCGATTGCGTCTCTTACAGTCGGCCTTAACCCCACCTTGGCAGCAACAAGGTCCGCTTTCGTCAAATGATCCATCTCGCTCGGATCGTAGCCGATGACCACAAGTCTTGGTCTAGATGTGGCCGCTCCGTAGTCGGCCGCATCCAAAATGAGCGGATCAAGTACCTTGTAGCTAGACGGAAGAATATCGAGCGCTCGATCAAGCGCGCCCCTATTTGTCTCTTCCATAAGCCCGGGAACATTCTCCATAAAGAAAAACCGAGGTCGCAGAGCGGCAACGTTCCTGAAGTAACTCAGCAACAATGCATTGCGGGGATCGTTCACTTTTCGCCTGCCCATTACGCTAAAGCCTTGGCACGGTGGTCCGCCCAAGATCGCCGTCAAGCGGTCGCTTCCCAAAAAATGAGCTAAACTCGCTGGGTCCAGCGTCAACAGATCTTCATTCAGAATTTTTGAATGCGGAAAATTTAGCGCGTAGGCGGACGACAAAGTTCGATCCACGTCGATCGAAACAGCGGGAAAAAGGCCTGCGTTCGCCGCCCCCAAGGAGAGGCCGCCACAGCCGCAAAAAAGATCAACTACCGTATTCAATCGAAACTCTCCGACTCTTACGGAATAGCCAATACCCGTAATCCTTGCGATCCACAATTTCCGATACAGCAAACAGCCGTCTGCTTGTCTATTAATGTATCCTGTTGCAATGATCGTCGAAACCGGGAGGGGAGAATGGCAATTCCGTCAGCCGCTAAAAACGGGGGGGGCACCGCGACATTGTACGGGGGACCAACCAAACGTTTTTTTGTATCCATGCTTACGCGAGATATCGATCTGGACGATGCGATTCTCGACCTGATTGACAACAGCGTGGACGGAGCCATGCGTAGTCAAAAGAAAGGTGGAACTGTCAAAACGCCATACACCGGCTTCAAAGCGCAATTGAAGATATCCAGGGGAACGTTCATCCTCGAAGATAACTGTGGAGGAATCCCGGACAATCGGATTGATGCGGCCTTTCGGCTGGGGCGACCTGAGACGCAACTCGATAGCGATATCCCAACCATAGGAATGTATGGAATTGGGATGAAGCGGGCGATCTTCAAAATGGGCCGCGAGGCGACTGTGGAATCGAGCTCCCTCGATGGATTTCGGAGAATCGCTTACACCAAGGCGTGGATGGATGATGAATCGACGGATACTGATCAGCAGTGGGATTTGCCGATCAGCAAAAGCGGGCCGAGGCCCAAAAAGGGGGTTAAAGTATCAGTCGATAGCCTCAGGCCGGAAGCGAGCAAAAGCTTTACGAACGAGTCGTTTGTAGAAGACCTGAAGACTAAGATCTCAAGGCATTTTGGTTACGTTATACTAAAGGGCTTTGCTATAGAGGTAAACGGCGCGACAGTCCCGCCTGATACCCTTCGGCTGTTCACGTCCAACAGCGGCAAATCAGGTATAAACCCGTTTGATTATAGCACTTATTTGAAGGGCGTAACGATAAGGGTCACAGTTGGATTTCACAGGCCGCTTCCTCGGTTGGAAGAGATAGAAAACGAGCAAGAGGCTCCTAGGACGCGGGAGGACTCGGGCATATCGGTTGTTTGCAATGATCGGGTCATACTACACAACGACACGACCTTTAGGACGGGTTGGGGTACAAGAACAGTACCAAAGTTCCACAATCAGTTTATGGCGATAAGCGGAGTCATGTCGTTTTTGAGCAACGATGCAAGTGCATTGCCGGTGTCTACCACGAAAACTGGTATCGAGATGGAATCGGAAGTGTACGATCATGCTGTTGACGTCTGCTCCAGCGCGATCAAGATATTTACCGCATTTACAAATAGGTGGAAGGGGCGCGTCGCTGACACTTCCAAGTTTTTCAGGGACGCAAAGAAAGTTGACGCTGTCGTTGACGTCAATCTTGCGCAGTCAAAAGTTGGAAAACGGAACTCAAAGACCGGCGCGATACAATATAAACCGGTTTTACCGGCTCCGCCGGCTGACGGCGAAGAGCGTCGGATATCTTTCTCGAGGAAGCGATCTGAAATAGAGATCGTTTCGCAATATTTGTTCAACGAAGTAAGAACGCCTTCGGACGTCGGCGAGGAGTGTTTCGAGCAGACTCTTGCTCACGCCAAGAGGGCGCAGTTATGATCGCCGACGATACGGAGGCGCGGCGGCTCCCGCCATTCCAGCTGCGGCCAAACAAGTTTGTCGACCGAATGATGTTCGTCGATTTGATCGGTTGTGCTGTTGGTGAGAGGGGCGCGAAGAATTACGCGTACATATCAATGGGTGCGACGTTTCTCCATGATCATCACTCGGTGTATCGCCGCATTGGTATCGAAAAGCTCTTTTCGTTTGGTCGCGACGCTGATGATATCAAAAGACAGATGTTCAATAGGCCGAATGATCGGATGATTTGTAGCCAGATGGATAGCAGTGATCTTCACATGCATCTTGATGAATTGCGTGACGGGGGAAGTGTTGTTATCTGGCTTGATTTCATGTCGTCAAAGGAGCGGCGCTCGCAGCTGCAGCAGGCAGAGCAGATTCTTTCTCGTTTGGATCCCGGAGATTTGTTTAGAATAACTCTCAATGCGGAATATCGAAAATTTGGAAAATACGACGAAAACGAGAAGAAGAAGTACCCAAACCTTGCTGCGATGGCGGCAGACAAACTCAAACGGCAGATCAAGGAGTACCTTCCATCAGTTCTTGAGTCCATAGAACCCAGGGACCTTGCTCCGTTGCTTGCTGGTGCCGTCAAGATGGCAGCAGAGCGAGCCCTGAAGCACAGGCCTGAGATAAAAATCGTACCGGTTCTGGCGACGAGTTACGCCGACGGTGACAGGATGCTGACCGTGACCTGCGCTGTCAGGGCGCGGACGGAAGGTCGATTGCCTGACGCATATAGAAATTGGAAACATATTTCAAAGGATTGGAACAAGATCCAGATGATAGATGTTCCAGATCTATCACTTCGAGAGAAATACTTCATTGACCGACGAATTAAACATTCTCCTGTACGAATTATGAGCAGTCTACCTTTTGGACCGTCCGATAACATTTTGGCGATGGATATGAAGGCGGCCGTCGAAAGCTATAGATTGCTTCACCGATACTATCCGACTTTCTATAATTTTGACAATTAGCGGGATCGCCATCGAGCTTGACCTGGTTGAATCCTGCCTCCGCGCTGATCCACCGCCCGGGGGCGAGCCACGGGTCTCGCCCCGCCCTTCGACCCCGCAATCGGAGAAGGCCAGCCATTCCGCATGTGGCGCTTCTCCCTTGACCGTGCGACCCTCGCATCTCCGATTCGGAAACCCCCATCATGCTCCGCCTCACCCTTGCCGCCCTCCTCATCGCCACGCCGGCGCATGCCGCCGATATGGCGTTCTTCGTCAAGAATTTGCGCAAGCAGGCTGTGGCTGTGGAGCTGTTCAGCCGTGATCGCAAGATGTCGTGGCCGGGCGGCGACCAGGTGTTTCTGATCGAGCCCAGCTCGCAGAAATCGGTGCCGATCTCGTGCAATCCGGGCGAGAACATCTGCTACGGCGCCTGGGTGAATGGCAACGATGCGATTTCGGCCGGCGTCGGGCCGGATAATGACCAGCCTTGCGATACGTGTTGTTTCATTTGCGTGGAGAAGACGACCGAGACGATCGATCTGGTGGAGTAGCGCCGGCGCCGAGGCTGCTGATCTCCCCCCTCGTGGGGGAGATGCCTGGCAAGGCAGAGGGGGGCGCTGTCCCGCCGAGCTATCCGTCGATAGCAAAACCTACTACCTCACGCGTTTCCAGATCGACCTAGGTGAGACGTCGGCGATCCTTCGCGCCCCCCTCTGTCCTGCCGGACATCTCCCCCACGAGGGGGGAGATCAGCAGTTTCGCCACCTTCGCCAATCATCCCAAATTCAGGCAGAGAGCGCCCTTCAAAGTCGGCCGCCTCCCGGCGAGCTTGACGCCCTTGCCGCCACCGCCCTAGCCTCTTGTCACCCACCACGAGGAGAGCTCCATGGCAGGCACGGTCGAAGGCGAGAAGATCGACGTTTCCTTCAACGGCAAGCGTTGCATCCATTCGCGCAATTGCGTGCTCGGCAGCCCGCATGTGTTCGTGCCCAATGCGCCCGGCGAGTGGATCCACCCCGAGGCGGCAAGCGTCGAGCAGGTCGTGACGCTGGCTGAAAACTGTCCGTCCGGCGCCATCGGCTATCTGAGGAAGGATGGCGGGCCGCAGGAGAAGCCGCCGGTGGTCAACACCGTGCGGCTGCGCGAGAACGGGCCGCTGGCCGTCCATGCCGAGATCGTGCTGGGGGACGAGAGCTTCTTTCGCGCCACGCTCTGCCGCTGCGGCGCCTCGCAGAACAAGCCGTTCTGCGACAACAGCCACATCAAGGCCGGCTTCACAGCCACCGGCGAGCCGCCGCTGAAGGACGCGCCGGCGACGCTGGACGCGCGCAACGGCAGGCTCGCCATAACGCCCACCACCAACGGGCCATTGAAGGTCGAAGGCAATGCCGAGATCGTCACCGGCACCGGCCACACGATCGACCGCACCACCCGCACCTTTCTCTGCCGCTGCGGCCACTCCGCCAACAAGCCGTTTTGCGACGGCGCCACAAGAGAGTGGGGTTTGTGGGGTAGGTGAGTGAGGCGCCGAAGCTGCTGATCTCCCCCCTTGAGGGGGAGATGTCGCCGAAGGCGACAGAGGGGGTCGCTGCGCGTGAAGCGCTGACCTCTATCTGCCGCGCAGAAAGTCGAGCCCGGTCGGACCGACCCCCTCTGGCCTGCCGGCCATCTCCCCCTCAAGGGGGGAGATTACGATCGCCCATCTCCGCCAATCTCCCCAAAATCAGTCAGAGACTGCCCTTCAATCTCAGCCGCCATCATGCGATGCTAACCCCCCTCGGCCGGGGGGCCGATTTGCCTCGGGGGTTTCAATGTCTTTCACCATCACGCGCCGCATCGTCGTTGCGCTCTCGCTTGCCGCGCTGTTTGCGCCGGCCGCTCACGCCGCCGACATCACCTTTGCCGTCAAGAACAGCCATCCCAACGCCATGCGCCTCGAGCTCTACAGCCAGGACCGCGACTATGTCTGGCCGGGCAACGACAAGGACTTTTATCTCGACGATGGCGAGACCAAGCAGATCCCGGTCTCGTGCAACGAAGGCGAGTCCATCTGCTACGGCGCCTGGGTCGACGGCGACGAGGGAACCTATTGGGGCGTCGGCCCCAACAACAAGGAAAAATGCGAGGATTGCTGCTACACCTGCAATGGCGGCGAGACGGAAGAGATTGAACTGGTGCCTTAGGGCGGGCGAAGCTGCTAATCTCCCCCCTCGAGGGGGAGATGTCGCCGAAGGCGACAGAGGGGGTCGCCGCGCGTGAAGCGCTAGCCCTCCATCTGCCGCGCAGGACGTCGAGCCCGGTCGGACCGACCCCCCTCTGCCTTGCCAGGCATCTCCCCCTCAAGGGGGGAGATCAGATGTCGCTTCGGCTTTCGCCTCTCACCCCAGCAACGCCCTCTGACGCTTCGGCCCGCCCGCCTTGCGCCAGGAGTTGAACCGGTGCGTCGCGGCGGCAAACGAGATCTTCATCTGCTGGGCGACCGAGTAGCGCGACTTGCCTTCGTCGAACAGGCGGTAGCAGCATTCGACGCCCTCCTCGGTCAGCTTGCCGTCGGGCGCCTTGTTGTGCGGATTGGCGGGGTCGAATTTTTCGACCTGCTGTTCGACCAGGCCTTTCAGCCGCTGCAAATCGGCCTCGATGCTGGCGATCAGATCGAGGACGGGTTTCGGATCGAAGTGGTCATGCGGCTTTGCCGTCATCTTGCTCATGCCTTTCGCTTGCGTGTCGCGACAATATAGGTGAACATTTGCCGATAATGAAGGGCGCGTTGCAATCCGGCGCTTCAACATTTCTTGACCGGTGATTGACCGCGGAGATTGCAGCGCCTAGTTTAGAATTGTTCTAAACTGGGGTGAATTTCTCATGCTTTCCCGTGTCTTCGGTTTCGGCCGCCGTCCTTTCGAAACGCTGTCGGAACAGGAGATCCTGGCCCTGGCAATTTCATCCGAAGAGGATGACGGGCGCATCTACCGCGCCTATGCCGACGGGCTGGCGGACAGTTTTCCGCAATCGGCGAAAGTGTTCGAGGCGATGGCGGCGGAGGAAGACGGCCATCGCGACGCGCTGATCGAGCTCCACCGCAAGCGTTTCGGCGAGCGCATTCCACTGCTGCGCCGCGAGCACGTGAAAGGCTATTACGAGCGCAAGCCCGACTGGCTGGTGCGGCCGCTGGGCATCGAGCATGTGCGGCGCCAAGCCGAAGAGATGGAGCGGCAAGCCTATCGCTTCTATGTCGAAGCGGCCAAGCGCACCAGCGACGCCTCGACCCGAAAACTGCTCAACGACCTCGCAGCGGCGGAGCAAAGCCATGAGAATTCGGCGCATCGGCTGGAGCAGAAACTTGTGCCGGGCGAGGTGAAGGACGAGGAGGCAAGCGCCGAGCAGCGCCAGTTCATCCTGACCTATGTGCAGCCGGGGCTGGCCGGGCTGATGGACGGCTCGGTGTCGACGCTGGCGCCGATCTTTGCCGCCGCGTTCGCAACCCATGACACCTGGCAGACGCTGCTGGTCGGCCTTGCCGCCTCGATCGGCGCCGGCATTTCGATGGGTTTTACGGAGGTCGCTTCCGACGACGGCAAGCTGTCGGGCCGCGGCTCGCCGATCAAGCGCGGCCTGACTGTCGGCATCATGACGACGCTGGGCGGCCTCGGCCACGCGCTGCCTTACATCATCCCGCATTTCTGGACGGCGACGGCGGTGGCGGCCGTGGTGGTGTTCTTCGAATTGTGGGCGATCGCCTTCGTGCAGAACCGCTACATGCAAACCCCGTTCCTGCGCGCGGCGTTTCAGGTGGTGCTGGGCGGGGCGCTGGTGTTTGCGGCCGGGGTGCTGATCGGGAATGCGTAGCTCCTCTCCTTCCCCCCTTGTGGGGGAAGGTGGCCTCGCGAAGCGAGGTCGGATGAGGGGTGTTCCAGAAAACACCAACGCCTCACTCCGCTGGAACACCCCTCATCCGTCTCGGCGCTATCGCGCCGATCCACCTTCTCCCACAAGGGGAGAAGGGGAGCCTCACCCATTCACCGCCCTGCTATCCCTAGGCGCCTCATCCCGCTCCGTCAGCCCATAATCCCGCACCACATTCGCAATCCGCAACCGATAGCCGGCAAATATTCCGCCGCGACCGGCCTGCTGTGCCTGCCGGTGCTCTTCCGTGTTGCGCCAGGCTTTCACCGCTTCCTCATCGCGCCAGAAGGACAGCGACAGGACGCGGTTGGGGTCGACGAGGCTCTGAAAGCGCTCGATCGAGATGAAGCCGTCTATGCCGTCGAGCAGCGGCCGCAGGTTGGCGGCGATGCCGAGATAGGCATCGCGCTTTCCCTCAGCCGGTTGCACCTCGAAGATGACAGCGATCATGCTTCCTCCTTGACCGCGGTCTGGAACAGCTGCCGCGGTCCATGCGGCCCCGACACCAGCTTCAGGAAGATGCGGTCTTCTTTCAAGATGAACTTTTCGCGGCGGGCGAATTCGTAGTTGGCCTTGCCCGCCGGATCGGCGGCGAGCCGGGCTCGGTAGGCTTCGTAAGCGGCCAGGCTGTCGATGTTGTAGGCGGCGTAGGCGGTGGTGGCCGAGCCCTCGTGCGGTGCGTAGTAGCCGATCAAATCGGCGCCGCAGCGCGGGATCGCCTGGCCCCAGGCCTTGGCATATTGCTCGAACGCCGCCTTGCGAACGGGTCGATCTCATAGCGGATGAAGCAGGTGATGGTCATCGTGATCTCCTTGGGTTTCGCATCGATAGTTCGAGCGGCATCGAAACGTTGTGCCGCAGGGTCTGCTAAGCAAAAGCGCTGGCGGTCAGGCCTGCCAGAAGGATTTTGCGCATTCGCGGCGCACATCCTCACGGGTCAGGCCGAGATCGCGCAGCAGATGGTCGTTGACCTCCGCGAGGTCTAGCCGCTGCAGATGGCGGTCGTACCAGCGGGCGAGAAGCCGCCGTTGCAGCCAGGTGACGAACGGGAACGGCCGGCGGCTGGCGAGTGGGGCGGAAGCGGTTGGCATCGGCGTTCTCCTTGATCCCGCCCGACAATAATGCTTATCTGACGAGAATGCTTCGATGGAGGCCTAACTATGCGTGAAGGACCCGACATTGCCCGCATCGCCAGCCTGGTCGGCGATCCGGCGCGGGCAAACATGCTGAATGCGCTGATGGGCGGCACGGCTTTGACGGCGAGCGAACTGGCGCTGGAGGCCGGCGTGTCGCTGCCGACGGCGTCCTCGCATCTGTCGAAACTGATGGAGGGCGGGCTTTTAACTTTGGCCAGCCAGGGCCGGCATCGCTATTACGGCCTCGCAGGGCCGCAGGTGGCCGGCATGATCGAGGCGATCACCGGGGTGGCCGAAGCGGTCGGCCCCAAGCGGGTGCGGCCCGGCCCGCGCGACGGCGCCATGCGCGTCGCCCGTGTCTGCTACGACCACCTCGCCGGCGAACATGCGGTGGCGATGCTCGACCGCCTCGTCGCGCGCGGCATCCTGTTGCGCGACGACAATGAGATCAGGCTCGGGGAGATCCGGCCGGGGCAGATCCGGCCGGGGGAGATCAGGCTCGGGCCGTCGGCAGCATCGCATTTTTCCGCCATCGGCATCGATGTCGGCGCCAAGCCGCGCCGGCCGGTCTGCCGAGCCTGTCTCGACTGGAGCGTGCGCCGCTCGCACCTCGCGGGAACGCTCGGCGCGGCTATTCTGGACAAGATCCTGTCGGAGAAATGGGCAAGGCGGGAGAAGGACAGCCGCGCGGTGGTGTTTTCACCGCCGGGGAAGCAGGCGTTCGAGCGGGTGTTTTTGGGTTAGTTTGCAGGCACTAATTGGGCGACGCTGGCGGTACAGCACCCCCCTCTGTCCTGCCGGACAGAGGGGGGTGTGACGGAACGCTTGCGTAGCAGGTGAGGCGCGCGACGCTCACCCCCGCTTCAGCACCTTCCCCTGCTTGAAAAAGTCCACCCACGGATCGGCCTCCGCTAGTTCCTTCAGCGTCGTCTTGCCCCCGATCGGGAAGGAATTCGGCGCCAACCCTTTTTCGACCTCCGCCCAGGTCACCGGGATCGACACCGTCGCGCCCTTCTTGGCGCGGGAAGAGTAGGGCGCGACCGTGGTCGAGCCCCTGCCGTTGCGCAGATAGTCGACGAAGATTTTTCCGGTGCGCGCCTTTTTCGACAGCGTCGCCGTATAGCGGTCGGGCGCGGCCTGCTCCAGCGCCTTGGCGAAATCATGGGAGAAGGTTTTGACTTCCTCCCAATCCGCCGAGGGTTTCAGCGGCACCAGCACGTGATAGCCTTTGCCGCCTGACGGCTTGACGAAGTTCGGCAGCGACAGGTCGTCAAGCTTGCCTCTGATGTCGAGTGCGGCCTCGCGCACCGCCTTGACGTCTACGCCTTCGTCGGGATCGAGATCGAAGATGATCTGATCCGGCTTTTCCAGCTCCTCGATCTTACAGCCCCAGATGTGGACCTCGACCACGCCATACTGGACCAAGGCGGCAAGGCCGTCGAAATCGCGGATGAACAGGATTTCCTCGCCATCGGTCGGATCCTTCATCCGGGCGATCTTGTCGCTCATGCCGGCCGAGGCATGTTTCTGGAAGAAGCGCGGACCGCCGATGCCGTCCGGCGCCCTGACCAGGCTGAGCGGCCGGTTGACGACGAACTGCTCCATGCGCGGCCAGACCAGCGCATAGTGCTCAAGCAAAGCCTGCTTGGATATTTTTTCCTCGGGCCACAGCAGCTTGTCGGGATGGGATAGTTTTACGCTGGTCGTGATCGTCGCGGGCGCCTTAGCCCCGGCGGCCTTGCCGGCGCTGCTTGCCGCCGGCTTTGCCTTGTTCGCCGCCTTCGATGCCTTTTCCTGCACGACTTCCTCCGCCGGCTTGTCCTCGCGCAGTCCCTGGAACGACGCGTGGCGTATTATACGGTCCGACGTCCAGCTGCGGAACTCCACTTCGCCGACAAGTTCGGGCCTGACCCAGACCAGGCCCTTGCCCTTCGGCACGGCGGCGGCAAAGGGCGAGGCGTCTGCCTTCAGCGCATCGAGTTTTTTCTTCAGATCGGTGGCGCTCCTGGCTGTGAAGCCCGTGCCGACGCGGCCGGCATAGTGGAGCTTGCCGCCCTCGTGGTAGCCGACCAGCAGCGAGCGCAGGCCGCGGCCGGTCTTGTCCGAGGGCAGATACCCGCCGATGACGAATTCCTGGCGGGCCGTGCATTTCGACTTCACCCAGCTTGGGCCACGGCCGCTGCGGTAGGGCGCATCGGCGCGCTTGGAGACGATGCCTTCAAGGCCCATGCGGCAGGCGTGCTGCAGCATGATCTTGCCGGGCTCGGCGAAATGGTCGCTGAAGCGGACGGCGGCATTTTCGGCCGTCTCGCCGAGCAGCTCCTGCAGCGCCTGCTTGCGCTCGACCAGCGGCTCGCGGCGCAAATCCTTGCCGTCAAGCCGCATCAGGTCGAACACATAGTAGGTGAAGCGGTTGGTTCGATTGGCGGAGAGATCCTGCTGCAGCAGCGAGAAGGACGAAACGCCGCTGTCGGCGAGCACAACGATCTCGCCATCGATGATGGCGTCGCTGCATTTCAGCTGGGCTAGTTCCGCGACGATCTCGGGGCCGAATTTCTCCGTCCAGTCGAGGCCGGTGCGGGTCAGCAGCCGCACCTCCGTGCCGGCGATCTGCGCCTGCATGCGGTACCCGTCGAACTTCACCTCATGCAGCCAGTCCTCGCCGGGCGGCGCCTCGCGCTCCAGCGTCGCCAGCTGCGGCTCGACGAAGTCGAGGCGCTTGCCGGCTTTCGCCTTGCTGGATGCCGCGGGCTTGTTGGAGTGCCAGACCTTCGGCTTCTTGCCGTCGGCGGTCTTGCCTTCCGCGACCTCTTCGATGGTCAGGCCGGACTTCACCGATTTCGGTGCGTCCTTCAGGATATCCTCGCCGGGGCGGGCGGCGGCATCGTCGGATTTGATCAGCAGCCAGTTGTCGCGCTTTTCGCCAGGGCGGGGTCTTAACCTGACCAGATGCCACCGCCCATTCAGCTTCTGGCCGTTGAGTTCGAAGTCGATATGGCCCTTCTTCATCGCCTTGGCGGGGTCGATCTCTGGCGTCCATGTGCCTTCGTCCCAGACGATGACGGTGCCGCCGCCATACTCGCCCTTGGGAATGGTGCCCTCGAAGCCGGCATAGTCGATCGGGTGGTCCTCGACATGCACGGCCAGCCGCTTTTCGTGCGGGTCGAGGCTCGGGCCTCGCGTCACCGCCCAGCTCCACAACACGCCCTCATGCTCGAGGCGGAAATCATAGTGCAGCCTGGTCGCGTCGTGCTTCTGGACGACGAAGATGCCGCCGGGCTGCTTGCCGCGCGCGACCTTGCCCCCCGGCTCGGCCGTCTTCTTGAAATCGCGCTTGGACTGATATTGTTCGAGGCTGGCCACGGCGCCGACCCTCAAGCCGACTTGCGCTTGGGCGCAGAAGCTTTCGCCTTGCCGCTTTTTGCCGCCGGCTTGGCCTTCTTCGCCGAGACTTCCGCCTGGCCGCCATCGGACAGGCTCTTCTTCAGCGCGTCGAACAGATTGACGACATTGGACGGCTTGGGCGCGGCCTGCGCTTTCGGAGCCTTCTTTCCGGCCTTCTTGGCGCGGATCAGTTCGAGCAGCGCGTCCTCAAACTTGTCCTCGAATGTCGACGGATCGAACTTCCCCTTCTTCTTGTCGATGATGCGTTCGGCCATATCGGTCATCTCCTGGTCGGTCTTCACCGCCTTGATGTCGCCGAAGATGCTCTCCGGCTCCCGCACCGTGTTGCCGTAGCGCAAGGTGGTCAGCACCATGCCTTTGCCGCGCGGCTCGATGACCACGGGCCGCTCGCGGCTATAGAGCACGACGCGCGCCAGCCCGGCCATCTTCTTGTCCGCCATGGCATCGCGGATGACGGCAAAGGCCTCCTCCGACACCTTGTCGGCGGGCGTGACATAATAGGGCGTGTCGAGATAGATCTGCTCTATCGAGGCTTTGTCGACGAAGCCATCCAGCGCCATCGTGTGCGAGGACTCGATCTGCACCGCTTCGATCTCTTCGTCCTCGACATAGACGAACTCACCGGGGCTCACCTCATAGCCCCTGATCTCGTCGCCATCGCCCAGCGGCTTGCCGGTTTCAGAATCGACATAGATGCGCTTGACCGTGTTGCCGGTCTTGCGGTTGAGCACCCGGAACGAAACTTTTTCGGCGTGGGTGACGACGTTGGTCAGTTCGACAGCGCAGGTGACCAGCGACAGTTTCAGATAGCCCTTCCAGGCGGGGCGAGGTGCCATGGCGAACTCCTGCGCGATGCGGTTCAAGCGAGAACGGGCAAGGCCCGTTCCGGTTCCGGGCGCGCAGCCAGGGGCATTTCGGCAGCGAGCATGGAAATTTCGAGAGGCTCGCCAAATCTGAAACAGAACCGCGCTCAAGCGACATCCATACGAAACATATGTGATGCAAAAGTCACAATGCCGGAAATGGCGACGAACCACACCGAAAGACCCCCAAACAGCCGCATTCCGGCCACGAAGCATGGGGTTTTCGACCAAAGATTAACATCGTGTTCACCGACTATTCACGCCTCGACGCTATGATCCCCGCAATCGGACGGGACATCCGAAATCGGGACAGGGACTTGAGTAAAATGAAATTCTGGGGCCACATCGCCGGCTATGCCGCCGCCATCCGTGAGTTCATCGCGCCGACCTATCGGCCGGAGCGCTACTACATGCGCGGCCCGGGTCCGGCCTGCGCCCGTCGCGGCAGCTCGCTCGGCGCGCATTGATCATGACATTCGAAACGCGTCACGACAGCCGGATCTGCAGACCGGAGGCCGATCCCCGCGCAACCACCTATCGCGCCGAGCGCCCCGCGCTGGCCGCGAGAAGCCGTGCGACAACGCCGCGGCTTTGATCCCGCTGCCGGCGGGCTTAGTGTCTGAAGACACAAGCTGCCGGACGTCCCGTGACTTCTTCTCCTGAACCCTTCGATGCCAGCCAACCATTGATCGTTTTCGACGGCGTCTGCGTGCTGTGCTCGGGCTTCGTACGCACGGTGGTCGGGCTCGACCGCAAAAACCGCTTCCGCTTCGCCACGGCGCAGTCGCCCTTCGGCGAGGCGCTGTTCCAGAGATACGGGCTGCGCACCGACAGCTACGAGACCAATCTGGTCCTTGTCGGCGGCGCTCCCTTCATGCGGCTGGACAGTTTCATCGCGGTGATGGCCGAACTCGGCTGGCCGTGGCGGGCGGCGAAGGCCCTGCTGCTCATCCCGCGCCCCTTGCGTGACTGGCTCTACGAACGCATCGCCAAAAACCGCTACGCCATGTTCGGCCGCAAGGACAGTTGCGAGATCCTGTCCGCCGCGATACGTGCGCGCGTGATCGGCTAATCGCCTGTCACCCAAAAGTGACCTCGGTTCCGGGAAAACGACATACGCAAAAAGAGCGGCGCCATGAGGCTTCTGGTCGTTGGCGGCTATGGCATTTTCGGCGGCCGCATCGTGCAATTGCTGGAGAGCGAGCCACGCCTGATCCTGCTCGTCGCCGGGCGCTCACTGGCCAAAGCCGAGGCCTGGTGCAAAACCCGCACCGGCGCGGCGCCGCCGCTCGTGCCGACGCGCTTCGATCGCAACGGCGACGTCGCGCAAGGCCGGCCTGTTCGTTCGCGCCTCAGTCCGGCAGCGCCGCGACGGCGACGATCTCGATGACGATGTCTGCCTGGGCAAGCGCTGCGACGCCGATTACCTCCGAAGGCGGCGGATTGTTGTCGCTGCAATGCTTCGGACAATGCTCGGCGAAAAGCGCGTCCAGCACGTCGAGACGAAAATTAGGCGAGCTGAGGACGCCGCCGTCGGGAAATGGCCCTTTGACGAAAAAGGTCAGCCTGATGAGATGGTCGAGCCCGCTGCCAAGTTCTTCCAGATCCGATTTGATGTTGCCGAGAACTTCCCGCCACTGCGCCGCGGCATCGCCGGCGAAGCCGCCACCCTTCTTGCCGGCCGGATCGTAGTCAGCCGATGTCGCGGTGTTGCCGCAGAGATAGACGGTGCCTTTCGCACCGCTGACGACCGTGCCTTTGCCCCATGGCATCAACCGGCCGTTCTTGAATTTCTTGTGGGTCACGAGTTCCATTCTCTTCTCCCACGCCTCGTGTGACGTGCCCGCCAACGACAGAGGATAGTGCTGTGCGGAGCCACGGCCAGTCCGCTGCCGGTCATCCGCCAGCAGACGAAGGAACATCTGGTCCTTGCGAAATCTCCTGGCGGAGGCGAAAGTTTTTTCTGAAGCCTGTCGAAATCGGCCGCCGCCGCGCGACATACGTCTGGCCCCGCTAGGACGCGGCCTTCGAAACCACGGGAGAAGACCCATGCGATACATGCTTTTGATCAACAGCGACGAAGCCGCGCAGGCGAACACGCCAATCGAGAAGGCTCAGCAGATGAGCGCAGCATATGCCGCCTATACCGAAGCGTTGAAGAAATCCGGCGCATGGCTCGCCGGCGAACGGTTGCGCCCGACCCAGGCGACCACCTCGGTGCGGATCACAGACGGCAAGACCAACGTGATCGACGGCCCCTATGCCGACACCAAGGAGCAGCTTGCCGGCTTCTACATGATCGAGGCGGCCGATATCGATACCGCCATCGAGTGGGCGGCGCGCTGTCCGGCGGCGAGCGCCGGCACGGTCGAGTTGCGGCCGATCTGGGAAATGGCCGACCACATGCCCAAGAAATGAAACCGTGATGGACAATCGCCCGGAGATCGCGCGGGCGGCGGCCGAAGCGGCCGCCCGGCAGAGTTACGGCAAGCTGGTCGCCTGGCTAGCGGCGCGCACCCGCGACGTGGCCGGCGCCGAGGACGCGCTGGCCGAGGCCTTCGCCGCGGCGCTGGAGCGCTGGCCACAGACCGGCGTGCCCGACAAGCCGGAAGCATGGCTGCTGGCCGTGGCGCGCCGGCGGCGCGTCGACGCGGTGCGCCGTCGGCTGACCAGCGAGGCGAGCCGCGACCATCTCAAGCTGATGGCCGAGGAGATGGAGGCGAGCATGGAAGACGAAGACCTTCCCGACGAACGTCTCAGGCTGATGTTTGCCTGTGCGCATCCGGCGATCGAAGCCAGCGTGCGGGCGCCGCTGATCCTGCAGACGGTTCTGGGTTTCGACGCGGCGACGATCGCCTCGGCCTTCCTGGTTTCGCCGGCGACGATGGGCCAGCGTCTGGTGCGCGCCAAGAGCCGCATCCGCGAGATCGGCATTCCGTTCCGCGTGCCGGATCGCGCCGAACTCGGCGAGCGGCTGGGAACGGTGCTGGAAGCGATCTACGCGGCTTTCGCCGAAGGCTGGACCGACCCGGCAGGGACCGAGACGAGAGCGCGCAATCTGGCGACCGAAGGCATCTGGCTCGGGCGGCTGGTGGCATCGCTGATGCCGGACGAACCGGAAGCGCTCGGCCTGCTGGCGCTGATGCTGTTTGCCGAGGCGCGCCGCCCGGCGCGGCGCGATGCGGCTGGAGATTATGTGCCGCTCGCCGAACAGGATTGCCGTCTTTGGGATCACGCGCTGATCGACGAAGCCGAGGCGCTGCTGGGCCACGCCGCCACCATGGGCGTCATCGGCCGCTACCAGCTCGAAGCGGCGGTACAATCGGTGCATGCGACGCGGCGACGGACCGGCCAAACCGATTGGGCGGCGATCCGTAACTTCTACGATGCGCTGTCGGCGATATCAGGCTCGCCGGTGATTTCGATCAACCGCGCCGTGGCGATTGCCGAGGCCGAAGGGGCGGCGGCAGGACTGGCGGCGCTCTACGTGCTGGGCGACGACAAGCGGCTCAACGACTATCAGCCCTATTGGGCCGCTCGCGCCGGCCTGCTGGCCAGGCTCGGCAATGCGGCGCAAGCGGTCGAAGCCTATGACCGGGCGATCGGCCTTGAACGCGACCCCGCCGTGCGCCGCTTCCTGCAGGCGAAACGGGCGATCCTGCGAAATTGAAGCGTCCGTTCAGGCCGGCCACATCTCATGCGTGGTGTTGAGCCGTTTCATCAGCGGATGCGCGCGCAGCGCCGACCATAAGCGTTCGATGTTCGGCCAGTCGGCTCGCGCCTTGTCCATATCGGGGTGCCAGGCCACCAGCATGACGAGGTAGACGTCGGCCAGCGACATCGCGTCGCCGACAGCCAGCCGCGCCCCTCGAGGGCTGCATCGACAATGGCGAAGCCGCGGTCCATCTCGGCAATGGCTGCCTGCTTGACGGCTTTCTTGCCGTCGGCATCGGTGGTGTAGCGATGGGCATAGTAGAGGCGCAGGATGGCGGGGTAGAGCACCGATGACATGAACGCCATCCAGCGCAGGAAACCGGCGCGATCCGGCGATCCGGCGGCCGGCGCCAGACCCGCCTCCGGATGGCGCTCGGCAAGCAGGATGCAGATCGCCGCCGATTCGGTTATCGATTGACCGTTGGGCAAGGTCAGCACCGGAACCTGGTTCAACGGGCTGATGTCGAGGAAAGCCGGGTCCGGCGGATCCTTCTTCGGCACGTCGATCTGGTCGAATTGCGCGTTTGCCAGCGCCAATGCGGCCTCGACGACAAAACCGCCGCTGCCTGGGCGCGTGTAAAGCTTGTACATGTGATTCTCCCCCTGCCCGCGCGAAGCAGGCCGGGGCGATTTGACCCTGAAGCCGCCTCCCGCTCAAGCCGGTGGCGGACGCCACGGCCGGGTTTTCTGCGGTCCAGCCATGAGACTTCCGATGTCGGAGGGACAGCACCCCCCGATGCCCGGCAGGGCAGAGGGGGGTGCGAAGGATCGCCGCCTATCCAGTTAAGACGTTAAGCCCCCAGCCCGTCGAACAGGATCGTCGACAGATAGCGCTCGGCGAAGGACGGGATGATCACCACTAGGTTCTTGCCCTTGTTCTCCGGCCGCGACCCGACGGCGATGGCGGCCTGCAGGGCAGCGCCCGACGAGATGCCGACCGGCACGCCTTCAAGGCGGGCGACGAGGCGGGCGTTGGCGACCGAATCCTCGTTGGAGACCTTGACGATCTCGTCATAGATCGAGGTGTCGAGGATCTTGGGCGCAAAGCCGGCGCCGATGCCCTGGATCTTGTGCGGGCCGGGCTGGCCGCCCGACAGCACCGGCGAGGCCTCCGGCTCGACGGCGACGACATGCACCGAGGGCTTGCGTTGCTTCAGCACCTGGCCGACGCCGGTGATCGTGCCGCCGGTACCGATGCCGGCGACGAAGATGTCGACCCCGCCATCGGTGTCGTTCCAGATCTCCTCAGCGGTGGTGCGGCGGTGGATCTCCGGGTTGGCCGGGTTTTCGAACTGCTGCGGGATGACGGCGTCGGGCAAGGTGGCGGCCAGCTCGTCCGCCTTGGCGATGGCGCCCTTCATGCCTTTCGGCCCTTCCGTCAGCACCAGTTCGGCGCCGAGCAGCGCCAGCATCTTGCGGCGCTCCACCGACATGGTTTCGGGCATGGTCAGGATCAGCTTGTAGCCCTTGGCGGCAGCGGCGAAGGCGAGCGCGATGCCGGTATTGCCCGAGGTCGGCTCGATCAGCGTCGTCTTGCCGGGTTTGATCCGGCCCGACGCTTCCAGCGCCTCGATCATCGAAACGCCGATGCGGTCCTTGACCGAGGCGATCGGATTGAAGAATTCGAGCTTGGCAAGAAGGTTGGCAACGACGCCCTTCTCCTTGGCGAACTTGTCGAGCCGCACCAGCGGCGTGTCGCCGATCGTCTCGGTGATCGAGTTGTAGACACGGCCGCGGCCGGGCACGCGCGCGGAAGGCTTGTTCATTGGTTTCGCTCCCAAATCAGATCAGGCAATTGGCGTCGGCGGACAGAATAGGGCTTTCGCCCGCGCAAGATAGGCTGCCGGCCGAAAATATCGAGTGGGCCGCTTGCTGAAAACGCTTGTCCCCTCAAGCCGCATTTTCCGGATGGACCGATCGGCGGAATGGATGGGCCTGAACCGATCTACTGACGTGCGGCAATGGCAGCGGCCGCGCCCACCATGAAGCCGGCGGCGGTGCGGTTCAGCGCCCTCATCGCGCGTGGCGATTTCAGGAACCAGCGCGCCTTGGCGGCCAGCGCAAGATATGGCACCAGCACCACGAAGAGCACAATGACGGTGAGCGCGACCAGGATGCCGTAGTCGGCGAGCGTGATGGTCTTCAGGTCGACGATGGTCGGCGTGATGGCGAGGTAGAAGATCATCGTTTTCGGGTTGCCCAGCGTGACGGTGAGGCCGGCAAGGAAGCTCGATACCAGGCCGCCCTTGCCTTTCCTGGCCTCGACAGTCTCGGGCGTGATCCCGGCCGTCCAGAAACGCCAGCCGAGGAAGGCGAGATAGGAGACGCCCAGCCATTTGATGGCGAGAAACACCATGCCGAAGCTTTGCGCGACAAAGGCAAGGCCGAGCACCACCGCGGTGAGATAAATGAGGTCGCCGAGCATCAGGCCGAACGACATCGCCAGCGATGAGCGGAAGCCGGATCCGAGCGCCCGCGCCACAAGCGCGGTGACGCCGGGCCCGGGAATGGCGGCGGCGATGCCCAGCGCAGCACTATAGGCAAGGAAGCCGGTGAGGGTCATGACGGTCGCACCTCGTGAAACGACTCTGATGCCATGAAAGCCTGCAACGGCAAAACGGATTCGATTGCGCCAAGCAGGACATGAAAGCCGGTCATCCTCGCCTGAAAGCGAGAGATGGTTCACTTACGCCCCGAAGGCGGTCGGCTATCTCGCATGGTCCGAACGGCAGGAGCACCCATGTTAGCCAAAAGACTTCACATCCAGCTCATGAAGTGGATGCCCAACAACTATTCCGAAGCACGCGGTCACGTCCACGAGCTGGAATGGTATCTGTGGTTCGAGGGGCGTCAGGCTTTCAGCCTGTTCGACAAGGGCGATAGCGATGTCGTTCCGCAGACTGGATATTTTACCGACAGCCGGAACCCTGGCGCCTACCCCGTTCGTCCGATGATCTATCCGCTGGTCGTCAACAACCGCTTCAAGGTGCGGCTGGTGGCGATCGAGCGTGACGGACCGCAAAAGATAGACCCCGACGACACCGCCAAAGGCGAATTCTACATCGACCTCGACACCAAATATCCGCCGGTCTCGGACTGGCGCATCATTGCTGCCGATCCGCGCAATACCGACCTCAACGTGGAAGCGTCGTTCCAGCTGCAATGGTTGGATTATGTCGATACCGCCGAGATTGCCGAGGATGGCCCGCCACGCATCATCGACAAGTCCAATTATCCCTATCCCTGGGGCGCCAATGTGATGGTGTTCGAGCACTGGCTCGGGCTTGGCCGCAAGGCGCCGCTCAAACTCATCGACCCGAACCGCGCATCGCGCCGCGAATACTGGATGATCAATGGCAATGCGGCCCGGCGCATGGTGCAGGACCTCTATCGCTTCCACATCAACCAACTGGGCGTCGCCAACGACACCATCAGCAGTGTTTACGTGCCGAAGCTCAATGCCGGCCACGTCACGGTGACGCTTTACGAGCACGATTTCAGCGACAGCCGCTTCGCGCAAGGGGCGAAGAAGTCCTTCGGCTCGGTCGGGCTCTTCAATCTCAGGGATACCGGTTTCGATGACCGCGTCTCATCGGCCGAGGTGATCCATACCTATCCCAAGGTGATCCATCGGGACGTGCATTAGGGCCGGATTGCGCTGTTCGCCGGCTCAGGATGGGCCATCGACATGGGTGATGCGCCAGATGGTGCCGTTGCCATCCTCGGTGACGATAAGCGCGCCGTCCCTGGCCACCGCGACGCCGACCGGCCGGCCCCAGACGGCGTCGTCGGAGAGGACGAAGCCGGTGATGAAATCCTGGTACTCGCCGGTCGGCTTGCCGTCGCTGAATCTCAGCCGCACCACCTTGTAGCCGGTCCTCATACCACGGTTCCAGGAGCCGTGCAGGGCGACGAAGGCGTCACCCTTGTACTCTGCCGGGAAATTGCCGCCGTCATAGAAGGCGATGTTGAGCGGCGCCGAATGCGCCTGCATCAGCACGTCGGGCACGGTGACCGAGCCGGCGAGGTCTGGGCGCGCGCCCTCGTGACGCGGGTCCTCGTTGGCGCCGAAATAATACCAGGGCCAGCCATAGAAGGCGCCGTCCTTGACTGAGGTGGCATATTCGAACGGCACATCGTCGCCGAGACCGTCGCGCTCGTTGACGACACACCACAGCGCGCCGGTGGCCGGCTGCACGGTCATGCCCGAGCAATTGCGCAGGCCGGTAGCGAGGATGCGGCCATTCTTGCCGTCGGGGCCGAAGGCCAGCACGTCGGCACGGCCATCCTCGGAACCCCAGGTGGCGCCGAGTGGCTGTGATTTTGCCCAGGCGTCAAGGCCGCCCTTCGGTGCCTTCTGCATGCCCTCCGCGACGTTCGATACGGAGCCGACCGAGAGATACAGCGTCTTCCCGTCCGGCGAGAAGGCGATATCGCGGGTCCAGTGGCCGCCGGTAGGGATGTCGGAGACAATCGTCTCCGGTTCGCCGGAGGCTTTAAGGTCGCCGTCGCGATAGGCGTAGCGGACCACGCTGTCGTTGTTCGCGACATAGACCCATTGCGGCTTGTCGCCAGGCGGGTAGAAGGCGATGCCATAGGGCTGGTTGAGATTGTCGGCAAAAATGCCCTCTTCGGCCGGCTTCGCGCTACCCTTGGCCAGCCGATAGACGCGGATCTGGTTGGCGTCACTGTCGGCGACGAACAGGTCGCCGTTCGGCGCCACGCGCACGACCCGCGGATTGGAAATGCCGGAAGCAACCAGTTCGGCCGAAAACCCAGGCAGCAGGACGGGCTTCGCGCCCTCGGGTCGATCGCCAAGGCCGGCGCTGTTGGAGGCGGATCCGGTGATGTTGGGCTTTTGCAGATCATCCGGCTTGATCAGCCGGCGCACACCTGGCTTGTCGGCCGTCCAGTCGCCGAAAGCGTCTTTGCCGGTCAGCAGCGGTTGATCGGCCTCCTGGGCGAAGGCGCTGGTGGCCAGAAGCAGGGCAAGCCCTGCCAAGCCGGCAATCCGGATCATGCTGTTCTCCTCGAACTCGCGCCGGTCGGCGCGTCATGCACAAGGGAGATATTGTGCGGCCGCCGCAAAAGAGAAGCGTGCGCGCGCGCAGATTCGACGAGAGAACCGCTCAACTTTCCTCTTCGACGTCGAGATCGTCGTCGAGACGCTTTTCCAATGCGACGAGATCTTCCGGCAGCGGCAAGCCCATGGCGCGCATTTCGCGCAGTTTTTCGCGCAGCTGCTCCTGGATTTCGTGCTCGTCCTCCGGCTGGTTGACCATTTCTTCGAGCAGCATGCTGATCTGGGCCTTGAACGATTCAAGCGCCATTCTGCGCCCTCCTTTACGGTGATCCCGGCTTCGGAATTATCTTAACATCCGGGTAATCAATTGGGCCGTGTAGTCGACCATCGGCACGATGCGGGCATAATTCAGCCTGGTCGGGCCGATGACACCGAGCGCGCCGACGACGCGGGCGTCCTTGTCGCGGTAGGGCGCCACGACCAGCGACGAGCCGGACAGCGAAAACAGCTTGTTTTCAGAGCCGATGAAGATCCGCACGCCGGGGCCGTCCTCGGCGAGGTCGAGCAGCTGGATCAGCCCGTCCTGCGTCTCCAGATCCTCGAACAGGTGGCGCAGCAATTCGATATCGGCCTGGGCGGTGACGTTTTCGAGCAAATTGGCGCGGCCGCGCACGATAAGGCGCGCCGGCAGGCCGCTATCGGCGCCGGCCCACACCGCCAGGCCTTTCTCGACCAGGTCCTGCGACAGCGTGTCCAGCGCTGCCCGGGTCTCGTCCTTGATGCGGGCGATCTCGATGCGCGCCTCGGCGAGCGTGCGGCCCCTGATATGGGCGTTGAGGAAGTTGGAGGCCTCGTGCAGCTGCGAGACGGTGATGCCGGCCGGCAGGTCGACGACGCGGTTCTCGACATCGCCATTCTGCGACACCATCACCGCCAGCGCCTTGGTCGGCTCGAGCTGGATGAACTCGATGTGCTTCAGCGCCACCTCGTTCTTGGTGGCGAGCACCAGGCCGGCGCCGCGCGACATGCCCGACAGCATCTGGCTGGCCTCGGTCAGCATGTGTTCCAGCGTCGCGCCCGAGCCGGAGGCGCGCACCTGCGCCTCGATGACCCGGCGTTCCTCGTCGGAGAGATCGCCAAGCTCCATGAAGGCATCGACGAAGAAGCGCAGGCCGGTCTGGGTCGGCAGGCGCCCGGCCGAGATGTGCGGGGCATAGATCAGGCCGAGATGTTCGAGGTCGCTCATCACATTGCGGATGGTGGCCGGCGACAGCGACGACGGCAGGATGCGCGACAGGCTGCGCGATCCCACAGGCTCACCGTCCTTCAAATAGGATTCGACGATGCGCCTAAAAATGTCGCGCGAACGCATGTCGAGCGATTGCAGCGCGGGCGCCAGCAGACTGGGTTCGGTGACTGCCTTGGTCATTCGAGCCAAAAACCTCCGGCTCAAGGATATAGACTTCCATCGCCCCCGCGCAACCCGGCGTCTGTGCCAGATCGCCCGGCCTTTTCCTTTGCGCCATGGGCTGCATGCGTCTACAAGCCGCCGACGCAACCCTAAAAAGAACAGAAAGAGGCCTCGATGCGCCCTTCCAAACGCCAAGCCGACGAAATGCGCGCCATCTCCTTCGAGCGCGGCGTGTCCAAACACGCCGAAGGCTCGTGCCTGGTGAAATTCGGCGACACGCATGTGTTGTGCACGGCAAGCCTGGAGGAAAAGGTGCCAGGCTGGATGCGCAATTCCGGCAAGGGCTGGGTGACGGGGGAATACGGCATGCTGCCGCGTTCGACCGGCGAGCGCATGCGCCGTGAAGCCTCGGCCGGCAAGCAAGGCGGCCGCACGCTGGAAATCCAGCGGCTGATCGGCCGCTCCTTGCGCGCCGTTGTCGACCTGCAGGCGCTGGGCGAACAGCAGATCACCGTCGACTGCGACGTCATCCAGGCCGATGGCGGCACCCGCACGGCCTCGATCACCGGCGGCTGGGTGGCGCTCTACGATTGCCTGCGCTGGATGGAAGCGCGGCAGATGGCCAGTGTTGCCAAGGTGCTGAAGGACCATGTCGCGGCAATTTCCTGCGGCATCCATGACGGCCAGCCGGTCATCGACCTCGACTATATCGAGGATTCATCTGCCGGCACCGACGCCAATTTCGTCATGACCGGCAAGGGCGGCATCGTCGAGATCCAGGGCACCGCCGAGGGCGAGCCTTTCTCGGAAGGGCAGTTCGCGGAGCTGATGGGCCTTGCCAAGAAGGGCATTCAGCGGCTGGTGAGCTTGCAGCAGATGGCTGTGGCCTGACTTTACTGCGATGACGTGGGCGATCCTTCACACCCCCCTCTGGCCTGCCGGCCATCTCCCCCGCAAGGGGGGAGATCAGAGGTCGCTACCGTTTTCGCCAACCATCAACGTTGAGACGCCGCCAGCGGAACTGCCAATCTCCCCCCTTGCGGGGGAGATGCCCGGCAGGGCAGAGGGGGGCGCCTCGTGACGCCCTCCGCTATTCTTGAGTCAGCGCTTTACGTCACGGATCTCGCCGCTGCCGAAGCCTTCTACTCCAATGTCCTCGGCCTCCCTCTCCTCGGCAAGGTCGACGGCCGCCATCTCTTCTTCCGCTGCGGCCCGGGCGTACTGCTCATCTTCAACGCCGAAGCCACCAAAATCCCGCCGGCGCCGGATGCGCGGCTGAAAGTGCCGCCGCATGGCACGGTCGGGCAGGGCCATCTCTGCTTTGCCGCAAGTGCGGATGAACTCGCGCGCTGGAAGGCGCAGCTTGAGGCGAAAAACATCGCTATCGAAAGCGAATTCGAATGGCCGCAGGGCGGGCGTTCGATCTACATACGCGACCCCTCGGGCAATTCGATCGAATTCGCCGAGCCAAGGATCTGGGGCCTTTGATGCATTCTCTCGATGGAAAGAAGATCGTCGTTGCCAGCCACAATGAAGGCAAGCTGCGCGAATTCGCCGATTTGATGGGTCCGTTCGGCTTCGAGGCGAAGTCGGCCAAGGACTACGGCCTGCCGGAACCGGAGGAGACCGGCACCACCTTCGAGGAAAACGCCTACATCAAGGCCTTCGCCGCGGCTAAGGCGACCGGCCTGCCGGCGCTGTCGGACGATTCGGGCCTGTGCGTCGACGCGCTCGACGGCGCTCCCGGCGTCTACACCGCCAATTGGGCCGAAGCTCCCGACGGCAGCCGCGACTTCGGCATGGCCATGCAGCGCACCGAAGTGGCCTTGCAGGAGGTCGGCGCCGCCGAGCCAGCGCAGCGCAAGGGGCGGTTCGTCGCCGTCATCTGCTTGGCCTTCCCCGATGGCGAGGCTGAATATTATCGCGGCGAGGCTGAGGGAACGCTGGTGTGGCCGCCGCGCGGCGAACTGGGCTTTGGCTACGACCCGGTGTTTTTGCCCGACGGTTTCGACAAGACGTTCGGCGAGATGAGCGCTGAGGAAAAGCATGGCTGGAAGCCCGGCCAGGCAACGGCGCTTTCGCACCGCGCCCGCGCCTTCCAGAAATTCGCCCGCGCCAGGTTAGGCTCAGCCTGATGTCGCTGGACCGCAGCCCGGGGTTCGGCGTCTATATCCACTGGCCGTTCTGCGCGGCCAAATGCCCGTATTGCGACTTCAACAGCCATGTCCGCCACCAGCCGGTCGACCAGGAGCGCTTTGCCCGCGCCTTCGAGACCGAGCTGAAGACGATGCGCGAGCGGACCGGGGCGCGCGAAGTGACCAGCATCTTTCTCGGCGGCGGCACACCGTCGCTGATGCAGCCGCAAACGGTGGCGGCGGTGCTGGACGCCGTGGCGAAGAACTGGACGGTGCCCGACGGCATCGAGGTGACGCTGGAAGCCAATCCATCTTCGGTAGAGGCCGAGCGCTTTCGCGGCTACCGCGCGGCCGGCGTCAACCGCGTGTCGCTCGGCGTGCAGGCGCTGAACGACAAGGATCTGCGCTTCCTCGGCCGGCTGCACAATGTCGACGAGGCGCTGCATGCAATTGGCCTGGCACGGGACATATTCCCAAGACTCTCCTTCGACCTGATCTACGCCCGCCCCGGCCAGACGCTGGACGACTGGCAGGCGGAGCTCGAACAGGCGATCGGCCATGCCGCCGACCATCTGTCGCTCTACCAGCTGACCATCGAGGAAGGCACGCCGTTCCATGCGCTGCATGCGGCGCACAAGTTTACCGTTCCCGACAATGATCGGGCCGCCGATCTCTATGCGCTGACTCAGGAGGTCACCGCGGCGCATGGCCTGCCGGCCTATGAGATTTCCAACCACGCCAGGCCGGGCGCCGAGAGCCGGCACAATCTGACCTATTGGCGGTATGGCGAATATGTCGGCGTCGGACCGGGCGCGCATGGCCGCTTTATCGAGAACGGCCACCGTGTTGTGACGATCGCCGAGCGGATGCCGGAGACCTGGGCCAATCTGGTGGAGGCCAGGGGCCATGGCGTCACCGGCGGCGAGATCCTGACGCGCTCCGAAGAGGCCGACGAGTTCCTGCTGATGGGGCTGAGGTTGGCCGAAGGCATCGACCTTTCCCGCTACGAGGCGTTTTCCGGGCGCGGCCTGTCGAGCGCCCGGCTGACCGTGCTGCAGGATGAGGGGCTGGTGGCGCCGATCGGCAATGCCAGGCTACGCGCCACGCCAGCCGGCATGATCGTGCTCGATGCCGTGGTGGCGGATTTGGCGCGATAACGCCTTTGAAAAACGTGCTCTTCGTCAAGCGTCGTGCTTGAAGCGGCGCTTGCCGCGGTGTTTCTCGGCATGCGCCTCTCCGGTCCGGGCCGGCTTGGCGTCGCTCTTGTCCCGGCGGACGCTGTTCTGGTCGTTCATCGGATGCGGCGGCGCGCCTTCGCGGGCGCTCTTCGTTTCAAGACGGGTGATGAAGATATCGAAACGATTGGGCATCGTACGGTCAGTGCTCCGTCGTGCTGTCCGGTTTGTTGTCCGAAAGCCTGACATTCGTCGGCAAGGCGGTGGCCGCCCGACTGGTCAGGCCGGTGTCGCTCTCGGCGAGCGCACGCTTGCCCTTTGGCGCGGGCACGCGGTTGCGCCCGGCATAGTAGGGCTCGAAAACATCCTGCAATTCCAGGCTGTCCATCCTGTCCTCCTCCTCAAGAGATTCAGGTATTCAATCCGCCAGCCACGCTTTCGTTCCCCACTGTGGCAAAGACATGGCCGCCGGGTTACATCGGCGTCAGGTTTGGCCCGACGTTCGGGAGTTTTGCAACCCGGCGCGCGCCATGCCAAACAGGGCGAAATGGAGAGACCCGGTGACCGGCGAGAAACGCAGCTATGTGATCGGGCAGACCGAGACCGCAGTCCGGCCGCTGGCGCCGGCGCTGTATCTGGTGGCGACGCCGATCGGCAACCTCTCCGACATCACGCTGCGCGCGCTGGAGACGCTGGCCGCCGCCGACATCGTCGCCTGCGAGGACACTCGCGTCTCGCGCGTGTTGCTCGATCGCTACGGCATCCGGCGGCGCACCACCGCTTATCACGAGCACAACGCCGGCGAGGCCGGGCCGAAGCTGATCGCGGCACTCGAGGCCGGGCAGAGCGTGGCGCTGATTTCGGATGCCGGCACGCCGCTGATCTCCGACCCAGGCTACCGGCTGGTCGGCGAAGCGCTGGAGCGCGGCCTGCGCGTGGTGCCGATCCCCGGCCCATCGGCGCCGCTGGCGGCGCTGACGGCGTCGGGCCTGCCGTCCGACGCCTTCCTGTTTGCCGGGTTTCTGCCGGTGAAATCAGGGCAGCGGATGACAAAGCTGGAAACGTTCAGGGCGGTGCCGGCAACGCTGATCTTCTTCGAGTCGCCACGCCGGCTGGCCGAAACGCTGGTCGCCATGGTCGAGGCGTTGGGCGGCGCGCGCAAGGCCGCCATCGGCCGCGAGCTGACCAAGACTTTCGAAGAGATGCGGACGGGAACGCTGCAGGCGCTGGCCGATCATTATGCGGCGGCCGATACGCCGAAGGGCGAAATCGTCATCTGCGTCGGGCCCGCCGAGATCAAGGCCGACCAACCCGCCGACATCGACAGGCTGCTGCTGTCGCTGGCCGCCGAAATGCCGGCGTCCAAGGCGGCGGCGGAGGCGGCGAAGATGACCGGCGGGCAGAAGCAGGCGCTTTACCGGCGGCTGCTGGAACTCAGGGATGCGGTTGGAGAAGGCGAAGGTGGCTGAGCGCCCGGCCGCCAGCCGCCAAAAAGCCTATCGGCGCGGCCATCGCGGCGAGTGGCTGGCGGCAGCGGCGCTGATGCTGAAAGGTTATCGCATCCTCGCCCGCCGGCATCGCACCCGCTTCGGCGAGATCGACCTGATCGCCAGGCGCGGCGACCTGGTGCTGTTCGTCGAGGTCAAGGCGCGGCGCACGCTGATGGAAGCGATGGAGGCGATTGGCCACGAATCGGAGCGCCGCATCGAAGGCGCCGCCGACATCTGGCTGTCGCGGCAGCCGGACTACGGCAGATTGTCGATGCGCTTCGACATGATCGCGGTGCTGCCCTGGCGCTGGCCGGTGCATGTCGAGAACGCGTTTTTTGGGAGGAGTTAGCGGCCTTTACCCTCCCCCTTGTGGGGAGAGTCGGTGAGCAAGCGACGCGACGCGTCGTTGGTGAAACGGGGCGGGGTGTGGCGCCGACCCCCACCCCGATCCGCTTTGCGGATCGACTGACCGGGGCGAGCCGCCTGTCTCGCCCGTCCTTCGGACCCCCACAAGGGGGAGGGTAAAGCTCACCCCCAAATGAAAAGCGCCACCAACCCAACCGCTCCCACCACCAGGCGCCACCAGCCGAACAACGAATAGCCGTTGCGCGAGACGTAATCGAGCAGGAAGCGGACGACGATCAGCGCGGTAAGGAAGGCGGCGATGAAGCCGATAGCGATGATCGGCAGGTCGGCGCTGCTCAGCACGTTGCGGTTCTTGAACAGATCGAAGGCGAAGGCGCCGACCATGGTCGGGATGGCGAGGAAGAAGGAGAATTCCGCCGCCGCGCGCTTGTCGACGCCCAGCAGCAGCGCGCCGACGATGGTCGAGCCGGAGCGCGACGTGCCGGGGATCAGCGACAGGCACTGGAATAGGCCGATCTGCAGGTAAAGCCTTGTCGGGAAGCGCTCGACATCACGGTAGACCGGCTGCAGCTTCATGCGGTCGACGACCAAGAGCACGACGCCGCCGATGATCAGCATGATGCAGATCAGCCTTGGCGATTCGAACAGCACCGTCTTGATGAAATCATGCGCCAGCGCGCCGATGATGGCGGCCGGCAGGAAGGCAATCAGGATGCCGAGGACGAAATGCCGCGTCAGCCGGTCATACGGCAGGTCGAGCAGCATGTGCCACAGGCGGCGGAAATAGACGCTGAGGATCGCCAGGATGGCGCCCAGCTGGATCAGGATCTCAAAGGCCTTGCCGGTGGAATGGAAGCCGAGGAAATGGCCGGCGAGCAGGATATGGCCGGTCGAGGAGACCGGGATGAACTCGGTCAGCCCCTCCAGCAGGCCGAGCAGCAGGGCTTCGACGATGGTGTGGCTATCCATGGCAACCTCGGCATTCAAGGGACGGAAGGAAACGGCTGGCAAAAGGGCTTGCTTGTCACGGCGCGGAAGTCCCCCTATAGGTCGCAGCACCGTGACGGCCGCATGACGGGCCGCCAAGACTTACCGGTGCGGACGGCGATTCGCCAGTGCGCCTTAATATCGCGGAATCATGCTGACGCTTTTCCATCACCCGATGTTCGCCACCTGCCGCTTCGTGCGCCTCGCCTTCGGCGAATATGGCGAGGAGCTGGCGCTGATCGAGGAAAAACCGTGGACGCGGCGCAAGGAGTTTTTGGCGCTGAACCCCGCCGGCACCTTGCCTATCCTGCTGGCCGAAGGCGACGTGCCGATCGTCGGCGCCATGGTGATCGCTGAATATCTCGACGAAACACGTGGTGTCCTGAAGCGCGACAAGCGCCTGTTTGCGGAAGACCCGATGCAGCGCGCCGAAATCCGCCGCCTGACCGACTGGTATCTCAACAAGGCCGAGAGCGAAGTGACCCGGCATCTGGTGCGCGAGCGCGTGCTGAAGCCGGTGATGCCGGAAACGGCGGGCGGCGGTTCCCCCGATTCGGCGGCGATCCGCGCGGCGCGCGCCAACATTCGCCAGCACATGAAGTACACCAACTGGCTGGCCGGCACCCGTCATTGGCTGGCCGGCAGCAAGGTCACCTATGCCGACCTGGCGGCAGCGGCGACGCTGTCGGTGCTGGATTATCTCGGCGAGATCGATTGGCGCGAGCATGCCGCGGCGCGCGAATGGTACACGCGGGTGAAATCGCGGCCGTCGTTCCGGCCGCTGCTCTCCGACCGGGTTCGCGGCCTGTCGCCGGTTTCGCATTATGCGGACCTCGACTTCTAGAAGCCAAACCCTGCGCGCGCTGATCGACGCCGAGGCGCGGCGCGCCGGCTTCGATGCGGTTGCCGTCACCACGCCTGACGCGATCCCGCTGGCGCCGGCCAGATTGGCAGAATTCGTCGCCGATGGTTTTCACGGTTCGATGGCTTGGATTGCGGAGACGCTCCAACGCCGCAGCGAGCCTTCGACGCTGTGGCCCGAGGTGCGCTCGATCATCGTGCTGGCAATGAATTACGGCCCCGACCACGATCCGCGTGCGCTGCAGGCAAGGCGCGATCGCGGCGCGATCTCGGTCTATGCGCAAAACCGCGACTATCACGAAGTGATGAAGGGCCGGCTGAAGGAGATCGCCGGCAAGATCGTCGCGCGGGCCGGCGGCGACGTGAAGGTTTTCGTCGATACGGCCCCGGTTATGGAAAAGCCGCTGGCTGAGGCCGCCGGGCTCGGCTGGCAAGGCAAGCACACCAATCTGGTCAGCCGCGAGCACGGCTCCTGGCTGTTTCTCGGCACCATCTTCACCACGGCGGAGCTCACGCCAGATGCGACCGAGGTAGACCATTGCGGTTCCTGCCGCGCCTGCCTCGACGCCTGCCCGACCGATGCCTTTCCGGCGCCCTACCGGCTCGATGCCAGGCGCTGCATCTCCTACCTGACCATCGAGAACAAGGGGCCGATCCCGCAAGAATTCCGCGAAAAGATCGGCAACCGCATCTATGGCTGCGACGATTGCCTTGCCGCCTGCCCGTGGAACAAGTTTGCCCGCGCCGCTTCGGAAGCCAAGCTTGCTGCCCGCGACGAACTGCGCGAGCCGCCGCTGGGCGAGCTGTTGCAGCTAGACGACACGGCGTTCCGGACCTTTTTCTCCGGCTCGCCGATCAAGCGCATCGGCCGCGACCGCTTTGTCCGCAATGTGCTGGTTGCCGCCGGCAATTCCGGCGATGTTTCGCTGGCCGGCCCGGTGCGCGATCTGCTTGGCGATGCCTCGCCGCTGGTGCGCGGCGCGGCGATCTGGGCGCTGTCGCGGCTGGTGCCGGCCGCCGAATTCAACAGGCAGGCGGCGATCTACTCGAACACTGAAACCGACACGACAGTGCGGGGCGAATGGCTGTCCGTATTGCCAATTGAGGCGCACGCATGAGCGAAAAACAGGTTTTTATCTTCGGCGCCGGCTATTCGGGCAAAGCCTTTGCACGGGCCAATGCGGGCTGGCACGGTTTGCGCACTACGAATACCCCCACCCCTAACCCCTCCCCACAAGGGGGAGGGGAACTCGCGGAAGCGCCTACCTTGGCTGACCCAGCGACTGGGATCGGCAAGAGCGCGCGGCAGCGTTCCCTCCCCCTTGTGGGGAGGGGTAGGGTGGGGGTCCCTCTTCACAAGAATCTCATTTTTGGCACCACGCGCTCAGTGGAAAAATTCGACGCGCTACGGCAGGCCGGCATCGCCCCGCTGCTGTTCGACGGCGTGCTGACGCCTGAGATCAGCGACGCGCTAGAGAAAGCCACCGACCTCATTATCTCCGTGGCACCGGAGGAGGCCGGCGACCCTGTGCTTCTCGCCGCGCGCAAGGCGATCGAGGCGATGCCGGCGCTTCGCTGGATCGGCTATCTTTCGACCGTCGGCGTCTATGGCAATTATGACGGCGCCTGGGTCGATGAAACGGCCGAGTGCCGGCCGGTGTCGAAACGCTCGTCGATGCGAGTGGCGGCCGAGCGAGACTGGCTGCAGCTTGGCCTCGATACCGGCAAGCCGGTGGCGATCCTGCGGCTTTCCGGCATTTACGGGCAAGGACGCAACGCGCTGGTCAATCTGGAAAACGGCACGGCCAGGCGGCTGGTCAAGCCCGGCCAGGTGTTCAACCGCATCCATTGCGACGACATCGCCGGTGCGCTCTGGCACCTCATCGGTGGCAATAGAGGCGGCATTTTCAACGTCACCGATGACGAGCCGGCGCCGCCGCAGGATGTCGTCACCTATGCCGCTTCGCTGATGGGCGTCGAGCCGCCGCCGGAGATTCCTTTCGAGACCGCCCAACTTTCGCCCATGGCGCGGTCCTTCTATGGCGAGAACAAGCGCGTCGCCAACGCCGCGATCAAGGCAGCGGGCTACCGGTTCCGCTATCCGGACTACCGCCAGGCGTTCGATCGGATGTGGGCCGACGGCAGCTGGCGCGACGGCGAGCCGCGCAGCCCGATGAAGGTAGATAGTCGAAACGCGAGCCCGAGGGTGATATGATTCGATTGTGTTGCGGACTTTTGCAGTGGGGTTCATGACGATTTCGATGCGATCCTTGACCGGCAGACGGCCGTTCCTGACGGCGGCGCTGGCGATCGTGGCGCTGGCCGGGCTGGTGGCGGGCGCAATCACGGCCGAGCCACGGGCAAAAGACCTGTTCGGCGCCAAGAAGCTGCCGGCGGTGGCTGCGGCGCAATCCTTCGGCTTCTATTCAAAGGGCTGCTTCACCGGCGGCGTCGCCATTCCGATGGACGGCCAGAACTGGGAGGTGATGCGTCCCTCGCGCAACCGGCGCTGGGGTCATCCAACGATGATTGCGCTGATCGAGAAGCTGTCGCGCGATGCCG
Organism: Mesorhizobium sp. P160187; assembly: GCF_057766425.1. Classification (NCBI taxonomy): domain Bacteria; kingdom Pseudomonadati; phylum Pseudomonadota; class Alphaproteobacteria; order Hyphomicrobiales; family Phyllobacteriaceae; genus Mesorhizobium; species Mesorhizobium sp. P160187. The sequence continues at coordinate 1,838,409 of NZ_JBYMDX010000003.1, read as the reverse complement.
CCGCCGACGGCTGGCCGGGGCTTCTGATCGGCGACATTTCGCAGCCGCGCGGCGGCCCGATGCTGACCGGGCACGCCTCGCACCAGATCGGCCTCGACGCCGACATCTGGCTGACGCCGATGCCCGACCGCAAGCTTACGACCCAGGAGCGCGAAAACATCAGCGCCACGCTGATGGTCGACGACAAGACGCATCTGGTGAAGGACAGGCTGTGGAAGCCGATACATACCAAGCTGTTGAAGCGCGCCGCGAGCTATCCGGAAGTCGAGCGCATCCTGGTCAATCCCGGGATCAAGAAGAAGCTGTGCGACACCGTCACCGGCGACCGTACCTGGCTGAGAAAAATCCGGCCGTTCTGGGGCCATGACTATCATTTCCACATCCGCATCGGCTGCCAGCCGGGCTCGCCCAACTGCAAGGGGCAGGAAGCGACGCCCGACGACGACGGCTGCGGCAAGCCGCTGGCCTGGTGGTTTACCGAGGAGCCGTGGCGGCCCAACAAGAACCCGGACGCGCCCAAGGCGCGCGACCTGATGACGATGGCGAACCTGCCGAAACAATGCCAGTTCGTGCTCGACCAGCCCGATGCCGACTCGGCCGAAGCCGTCACCTATCGCGGCGGCGGCGTGCCGATGGCCGCCAGGGCGCCGGAACCCGACGCGCCTCCGCCTATTGCGGGCAATGCGGGCGGCTTGCCAAACGCAGCCAACGCCTTCACCGCCACGCCGGAGATCGGCATTCCCCTGCCAAGGCGACGGCCGCCGGCAAACGTCGGACAGTGATGGCGAACTGACGCTTTCCCTTTCCTGGGCCATGCGCTATTCAATCGATTGAAAACCGGGGCGATTGAAAACCGGGCGATTGAAAACCGGGCGATTGAAACGGTCGCAACGGCGCCGCAAAGGGGACGAGCAAGGGCATGTCAGGCGACGACGACACCGCGTTGCGGTTTCCAGTGCTGATCGGCGACATCGGCGGCACCAATGCGCGCTTTTCGATCGTGCTCGACGCAAATTCGGAAGCCGGTGAGCCGCATATCGTGCAAACCGCCAATTTCGCCACCATAGACGAGGCGATCCAGGCGGCGGTGCTCGACCGGTCGTCCATCCGGCCGAATTCGGCAGTGCTGGCCATCGCCGGACCGGTCGATGGCGACGAGATCCCGCTTACTAACTGTCCCTGGGTGGTGAAGCCGAAGCAGATGTTTGCCAATCTGGGCCTGGGCGACATCGTCGTGCTCAACGATTTCGAGGCGCAGGCGCTGGCCGTCGTGGCGCTCGGCGAAGAGCATATGGAAAAGATCGGCGGCGGCACGCCGGAGGAGAATGCCGGACGCGTCGTGCTCGGCCCCGGCACCGGCCTCGGCGTCGCTGGGTTGGTTCATGCCCTCCACCACTGGATACCGGTGCCTGGCGAAGGCGGCCATATGGATATCGGTCCGCGGACGCCGCGCGATTTCGAGGTGTTCCCGCATATCGAAAAGCTGGACGGCCGCATTTCGGGCGAGCAGATCCTGTGCGGGCGCGGTCTGGTCAATGTCTACCGGGCGGTCGCCAAGGCCGACGGCAAGCCGGCGCCGTTCACCACGCCGGCCGAAATCACCGGGGCGGCGCTGGCCAAGACCGACCCGGTTGCCGAGGAAGCGCTGGCGCTGTTCGTCACCTGCCTCGGCCGCACCGCCGGCGACCTCGCGCTGGTGTTCATGAGCCGCGGCGGCGTGTTTTTGACCGGCGGCATCGCGCAAAAGATCGTTCCGGCACTGAAGGAAGGCAGTTTCCGTGCCGCCTTCGAGGACAAAGCGCCGCACAGCGCGCTGATGGCCTCGATGCCGGTCTATGTCATCACCCACCCGCTGGCAGCGCTTCTGGGCCTTGCCGCCTATGCCCGCAACCCGTCGCTCTTCGGCGTCCAGACGGCGGGGCGGCGCTGGCGGGCATGATCCATTTCGTCCCGAAAACGGGTATTTTCTTGGAAATGGCTGCCGCTTTCGTGACCCTAACCTCGGGCCGCGATGAAGTTTCGCCATAGGCAAGCCGTAGCCGGGGCGCTAAGAGGGGGCCGAATTCCAGCCTGGCATCCCTAGAGCCGGATGATTTCAGATCGAATCGACCTGAAATCTGCATCCGGCTCTAAATCAAAGAGATAGAGCATGATGTCGTCCGAAAACCGCTTCACACTTCTCGGCATCATGCTCTAGCAAACCACGAAGCGCCCGCGATTTGACCGCTCAAAGTCCACTCAAACTGAAAGTCCAGCCAGCTGAGGTCACTGCGGTGCTGCGCCGCATCCTGGCCGAAAACGGTAGTGAATATCGCTGGACCTATGTCGTTGCCGTCGGCTGCCTGCTGATTGTTTCCGCCACCACCGCCTTCACGGCGTGGATCATGGCCCCGATGATCAACGAGATCTTCTACGAACGACGCGGCGACATGATCGTCTGGATCTGCGCCGGGTTCATGGCCGCCTCCGTGCTGCGCGGCTTCGCCGGTTACGGCCAGGCGGTCGCGTTGGCCAAGATCGGCAACAATCTGGTCGCCCGCTACCAGAAGCGCAGCTTCGACCACCTGATGAAGCTCGGCGTCGACTTCTTCAACGATACGCGTTCCGGTCGGCTGGCGGCACAGGTCAACGAGAATGTCGGGGGCGTTCGCGATCTGCTGTCGCTGACGCTGACCTCCATCAGCCGCGACGCGGTCTCGCTGATCGCCCTCGTTGGCGTCATGATCTACCAGGATCCGGTGTTGTCGCTCAGCTCGCTGCTGATCGGGCCGCCGCTGATCTGGGCCGTCGTCTACATCACCCGCCGATTGCGGCGCATCAACCGGGAATCGGTGCTGATCAACTCGCGGCTGAACGGGTCCGTACAGGAGGCCACGCAAGGCATCGCCATCGTCAAGGCCTTCACCCTGGAAGCCGAGCTGGCGCGCCGGATCGGCATCATGGCCGATACGGCCGAGCAGCGTAACAACAAGATCGCCCGGGTCGCGGAGCGGCTGTCGCCGATTTCCGAGATTTTGGGCGGTCTCGCCATTACCTCCGTCCTTGCCTATTCCGGCTACCGGGCGCTGGTGCTCGGACAACCACCAGGCGCTGTGTTTTCCTTCATCACCGCGCTGATCATGGCCTACGATCCGGCACGGCGCCTGGCTCGTACGCAGGTCGGTATGGAACGTGCCCTGGTCAACGCCCGGATGATTTACGAGCTGCTCGACCTGGAGCCTAAACAGGGCGATGCGCCCGACGCGGTCGAAGCCAGGATCACCACCGGCGAGGTTCGCTTCGACAATGTGACGTTCGGCTACAGCGCCGACATGCCGGTGATCAGGAACCTGAGTTTCACCGCCGCGGCCGGCAAGGTTACGGCGGTGGTCGGGGCCTCGGGTGCCGGCAAGACGACGCTCGTGGCGCTGCTGCAGCGCTTCTACGATGTCGACAAGGGTTCGATCGAGATCGATGGCCAGGACATTTCCAAAGTCACCAAGCACTCGCTGCGCGGCTCGATCGCCTATGTCTCGCAGGCGCCCTATCTGTTCGAAGGCAGCATACGCGACAACATCCGTTTTGGCCGGCTTTCGGCGACCGACGCCGAGATCGAGCGGGCGGCGGTGCTGGCGGCGGCCGACGAGTTCATCCGTCAGCAGCCGCAGCGCTACGACACGCCCGTCGGCGAGGGCGGCTCGACCCTCTCCGGCGGCCAGCGCCAGCGCGTCTCGATTGCGCGGGCGATCGTGCGCAACGCGCCGATCCTTTTGCTCGACGAAGCGACCTCGGCGCTCGACAACGAGGCCGAGGCGCGCGTCCAGGAGGCGCTGACCCATGTGATGGAAGGGCGCACCACCATCGTGATCGCGCATCGCCTGTCGACGGTCGTCAACGCCGACCACATTATCGTGCTTGAAGAGGGGCGCCTGGTCGAGGAAGGCACCCATGCCGCACTGATGGCCGATCCAAACAGTGTCTACGCCCGCTTCCACCGCATTCAAGGCAAGAACGGACTGGGGCTTGTCGACGACTCGAAGCCCGTCCAAACTCCGGTCCGGCGCAGCCGCGCCAAGAAGGCGGTGGGGAGAACAGCATGAGCGAATCCAGCGAAATGGGCTTGGTGGTGGTGGGGGCGGCCGGCCGCATGGGCCAGACGCTGATCCGCGCCATCCATTCGATCCCCGGCGCCCGCGTCGTCGGCGCGGTCGAACGAACCGGATCGCCCTATCTCGGCAGGGATGCGGGCGAGCTTGCCGGCATCGGCATCATCAATGTGACGATCGGCGACGATCCGCTGCCGGTGTTCGCCAAGGCCGACGGCGTGCTCGATTTCACCATGCCGGCAGCCACCGTCGAATTCGCAGGCTATGCCGCGCAGGCACGCATTGCCCATGTCATCGGCACCACCGGCTGCTCGGCGGAAGACGACGCCAGGATCGAGGCCGCGGCGCGCCACGCGACGATCGTCAAATCCGGCAATATGAGCCTCGGCGTCAATCTTCTGGCGGTGCTGGTCGAGCAGGCCGCGCGCGCGCTCGGTCCAGAGGATTTCGACATCGAGATCCTCGAAATGCATCACAAGCACAAGGTCGACGCGCCCTCGGGCACCGCCTTGCTGCTCGGCGAAGCGGCGGCGGCGGGACGCGGCATTTCCCTTGCCGGCAACGATGTGCGGTCACGCGACGGCCATACCGGCGTGCGCAAGCCAGGAACGATCGGCTTTGCCAGCTTGCGCGGTGGCTCGGTGGTCGGCGACCACAGCGTCATCCTGGCCGGGACCGGCGAGCGCATCACGCTGTCGCACCATGCCGAGGACCGCGCCATCTTTGCCCGCGGCGCGGTCAAGGCCGCGCTCTGGGCGCGCGGTAAAAAGCCCGGACTTTATTCCATGCGGGACGTGCTCGGCTTGAGCTAAACTATCCATAATTTTGAAGGAGCAAACATGTCGGGAACTCTCGTGCTCGTGCGCCACGGCCAGAGCGAATGGAACCTGAAGAACCTGTTCACCGGCTGGCGCGATGTCGACCTTACCGAGCAGGGCCACAAGGAGGCCAAGGAAGCCGGCCAGAAGCTCAAGGCACGCGGCTTGAAATTCGACATTGCCTTCACCTCGGCGCTGATCCGGGCGCAGAAGACCTGCCAGCACATTCTCGACGCGGTCGGCCAGAGCGATTTGAAGACGATCCGCGACCAGGCGCTGAACGAGCGCGACTATGGCGATCTCTCCGGCCTCAACAAGGACGACGCGCGCCAGAAGTGGGGCGAGGAGCAGGTGCACATCTGGCGCCGCTCCTACGACGTGCCGCCGCCCGGCGGCGAAAGCCTGAAGGACACCGGCGCCCGCGTCTGGCCCTATTACCTGCACGACATGCAGTCGCATGTTCTGAAAGGCGGCACCGTGCTGGTCGCCGCGCATGGCAATTCGCTGCGCGCGCTGATCATGGCGCTGGACGGCAAGAGCGGCGAGGAGATCGTCAAGCTCGAGCTCGGCACCGGCGTGCCGGTGATCTACAAGCTCAACGCCGATTCCACTGTGGCGTCGAAGGACGTGCTGGAGGGGTGAGGTTTTCGGCCAGCGCATTCGCCAAGTCGGCGCTGCCCCTCATTGCCCTGCCGGGCAGTTCTCCCGGTATAGTGACGGGGAGAAAGGGCTGGCCGCAGCCTCGGCGCTCTTCTTGTGACGCAGGTGACCGGCGAAATCATCGATGAGAGCGCCCCTCTCCCCGTCACTGTACGGGGAGAGGATGCCGGCAGGCAGGTGAGGGGCGGCGCTGACCCCCGGGAAACTAAGCCGGCAGGCAGCGGCCCTCGAAAAAGCGCGTTGACACATATCGTTTGCCCGCTTACATGAGCCCGCACCAGCCCAGATGGCGGAATTGGTAGACGCGCACGGTTCAGGTCCGTGTTCCGCAAGGAGTGGAGGTTCGAGTCCTCTTCTGGGCACCAAATTCCTGTTTCGGATAAATCCGAAATGATTTAGATGCGAAGCAAAAGCCCGGTTTCCCGGGCTTTTTTGCTGATGGATGACAGATAGTCCAGCGGAGGGTCAATGCGGCGGGCGAACCGCTTTCATTGCTTCTTCTTCGAGTGTCTGGAGCTTCTCCCGAATCTCCTCCGGCTCGGCATGCTCCAAGCCGACGACATCGTTTCTGGTCTCATTCAGCGAAACGATAATCTCATCAAGCTTGGCGTGAATGGCGGCCGTGTCGCGGTAACCCTGGATCAGTACAACGCCGGTGATCACGATGGCCGCTACCGACAATGCGTAGGTGACCACATTCGTCAGGCCGAATGGCACCAACGCAGTACAGAGCAGCATGGCTACAAGAAGGACATAGAAGCCCGGTGGCCGGGATAGAAAGTCGCCCATCACAAACAGGAAGCGATTCATATCCAGGCCGCGGTCAAAAATGCCACGAGTGCGGTGACGGCTACGCAAATTGGAATTGCCGCGAGTAAGGCAGCTTCCAGGACCCAAGTTTCCTTGTCGCTAAACATCAGACATCCTCCCGTTGAGAAAAGGCTGCCCGTAGACTTTCACAGGGCAGCCACAGCCCGCCGCTCCAGACCGAGCGGCGGGCTCGCGCATTATTCGATGATCTGCACGACCTTGCGCGTGTCGGGATCGACGAGAACCGCATGATCTCCGACAACCGTATACTTGTAGCGGACATCCGGAACGTCGATTGCGTGGAGCTCGACAGTGTCTGGAAGTGCCGTGCCGACATTGAGTTCGACGCCGAGCAAACTGACTGATGCCAGCTTTTGCTTATGGATATATTCGCGAACGACCGTCTGTTGTTCGGGCTTGAGAACAATAACGTCCTCGGCAAACGAGGTGCCGATGCCCGCCATAAGGACGAGGGCGCCGGCGGCGCTGACGAAATATCTGGTCATGGGAATTTCCTTTTCATAGGTCAGTTCGGAAGCGTGGATGCGAGCAGATCAGCCGCCACTCGCAGGGGCTGGGGCAGGTGCCGCAGGCTTTGCGGGTGCAGCCGGAGCTTCCACCTTTGGCGCTTCAACCTTGACGTTGATATCCTTGCCGCCGTCGCCGCGGATATTGATGACGCCGGTAAAAATAAGCAATACTACGACTGCAATAAGTGCAAGAACAACAGCAATCGCAGTGCCGCCCCCACCACCAGAATTAACAACAGTTGGGCCGTCGGCCATGTGTTCCTCTCCTGTTTTATTTAGTTGCATTTGGGAAACGCCTGCCCCGCTTGAACGTTCCGCCTCGGGACTTGGGTCTTAGCTGATATCCGACTTTGGTCTGGTTCGCCGCGGACTGAAGTCATAGGAACAATCTGGCTGATCTCAAGTTCGGTCCCTCGGCGAACAGGCGTGGTGCCGTCGCCGGATTACGCGAGGAGAAAACCATGAAAATCCACTTTGCAAGTGCCGCTGCAGGCTTGTTGCTTTTGGCTGGCGTCGGCGGCGCCGCAGCTCAGGATGTCGTCATCACACCGGAGCAGGATACGGTCGTCCGCGAATATGTGAAAAAGCAGCCGCTGGCTTCGGTGAAGATCCCGGGCGTGGAGCTGAACGTCGGCAGTGCCTTGCCTGATACGGTCGAGCTGCACGAAGTTCCCAACGTCAAATACCGCTATGTCGTGGTCGACAACCGCACCGTCCTGGTCGACCCCGGCACCCGGAAAATTGTGAAGGTCTACGACTGATCGAATAGCTGCAGCCCGCCGCCGACCATGGCGGCGGGCTGCGGATTTAACATTGCGCTCCAGGATGATCGAAGATGATCGATGACGTCGAGACATCGCCAGCCCTCGATGCCCGCCTGGGTTCTCTCAGGGCGAGAATGCGCGATGCGCGCATAACAGAGGCCGACATGAAGACCTTTCAGAAAGTCGCATCCATCATGGTTGGCGGCAGTGGCCGCATCAGCGGCGATGACCTGATTGCAGCTTCGTTCGTCCTCGAGGACCAGCCGGAAGGCTTGTAAGGGCGAAGTACTCACGTGTGCAGGCTCCCGCAACGCTGATCCCAAGTGTTCTGGTGCTGAACACATTCCTGCTGCGGGCCGGCGTCGAAGGCGTGCCCGCTGGCGAGGTCGCGTCGCGCTCAAGCATCGTCCAGAACACCATGTCGCCGCATGTGAAGATACCCGGCCATGCGAGCCGATGCCGGCGCCGTATCAGCGCGGCCGGCAGAACCGACAGGCCGGTCCAGAGCGTCGCCACGCCTATGGTCACAAATGTCACCGAGGCCAGTTTGGTGCAGATCGGATGATGGTAGCGAGCGATCGCCATATCGACCCGATCGCCATATCGACCGTACGGGCGCCGTCCTGGGAAGGACCCACCAGCTCGCCAAGGCCGACCGCCGCGCCCAGCGTGGTCGGCGCGCTGTTTGCCCTGCAACGCGGGGCTATGCTGCATGCTCGCACAAGTTAGCTCCAACTTGAGGCACGGCGTGAAGTCTCGGTGCTTGCCCCCACGATGGCGAGGTACGAAGTCAAAAGCGGTCAATGTGCTTAGCGATCTACAGTCGACTTCAGCCGCCGTTTCGAATGATGGCGCCCCGCAATCAGGAGATTTGTCGATAATAATCGATATTAGGCTGTATCCGCGACTATCCCTCATAGTGGGCGATTAGATAAAATTGATATGATATCCCAGATCGGAGGAGATCGATCCATTCGGGCCGGCATCAGCATGATTGACCCGCAGCTACCGCAAGTTGACAGCGATCATCGGGCGGATCTGGTTTGGTACGAAGTCTTAATACGTCTCACCTAAGGTCCAACTTTGACTTCGGGAGCGCGACGTTCGACAGACATATCTCCGCAGGTTACATTCGCCAGTCAGACAGCGCTCCGCACTCGAATGGATGTCTCTGAATGCCGGGCCTCACGCCTTCACGACCGCACCCGAGAACCTTGGGATGGATGGGGACGACAGCGCTCGCCATGGGTGGCAGCAATCAAAGCCTGTTTCTGATTGCCGCCCTTTTTGTCGGCCAGGGGAATATTCCCGGTCAAGGAAGCGCCGCGGTTCCTTTGCTCGTTGTTGGTCTGCTTCTAAGCTGGGCCGCCGCACCGGCGTGGACCGAATTGGTTCTCATGTGGCCAAACCGCGTCGGCGGTATCTCCGCAGCGTGCGCCGAAGCCTTCCGACCTTACAGTCCCGTTCTCTCGGCTCTGACGGGCACCTGCTATTGGTGGGGTTGGGTGCCGACCTGCGGACTGACAGCGGTTCTTTCAGCGTCTGCAATCCAGCAATGGTACCTGCCGGGCCTCCCCGTGGAGGCGGTCGCCTGCGGGCTAATCGCATTCTTTACGACGGTGAACCTGTGTGGAATCAAGTGGGTGGTCCAACTGGCGATCCCGATCGCCACGGCCTCCGCGACGCTTGCGTTTCTCTCATCCCTCGTACCGGTCATCAGTGGCTCGGTCGACTGGCGGCAGGCGACGGATTTTGCCCTGACCAGCCCGTTTACCGGCCTGTTCGGCGACATCACGTCGGTGATGGCGGGACTGTATCTGATCGGGTTTGCCGCACCGGCATTTGAGGCTGCAGCCTGCCATGTTGGCGAAACCATCGATCCCAACCGCAACATTCCTCTGGCGATGTGGGCCAGCGCCGCAATGGCGGGCGTCTATTTCCTGGTCCTGCCGGTTGTCTGGCTGGGTGTGCTCGGACCGGAGCCGCTCGGCACCGACCTCGCCATAGCTCTCGGGCCCACCTTTGCGCCCTTGTTGGGGAGTTTCGGCAAGGCGGCCGCCATCTGGCTCATCATGCTGAACATGTTCCATGGAACGTTGCAGCCATTGGCAGGCGCCGCGCGGACCCTTGCGCAGCTGAGCGAAGACGGCCTGCTGCCGAGCTTCCTGGCCAGGCGCACCTCAACAGATTGTCCCTGGGCGGCAACGCTGCTCACAGCTGCTGCGGCAATCGGCTTCATGCTGTGCGGGTATCCGCTCTGGATGATCGCCGCGGCCAATTTTACGTACCTGATCAGCATCTGCATGCCAAACATCGCAGTCTGGCTCTTGCGCCGTGACAGTCCCGAAGCCGAGCGACCCTTCCGGGCTCCCAGGGGAACGATCATCCTTGGCGTAGGCGCGGCTGCAATATGGCTGTTGACCGCCATACTGGGATTTCAGCAATTTGGCCTTCCTACCGTCCTGTTCGGTCTGGCTTTGGCATATTCGGGTGCTGCGCTCTACGCTTGGCGCGCTATGGAGGATCGATACGCACTCGGTCTACCCTTGCTGCCACATACGCTTCACCTAAAGCTTACCGGAGCCATGCTTTTTGTGCTCGTGCTTGACGGTGCCGGCTATTTCCTGGCGATCGGCAGCGTTCCCCAAGGCGACACTTCATTGGTCGCCGCGCTGGAGGACATTTTTGTCGTTGTCGCGCTGCTGACCATCAGCGTTGGCCTGATCTTGCCGGGAATGATCACCCATTCCGCGACCGAGGTGAGCAACGCGGCAAAGCGTCTGACATCCGGAACGCTGAAGGATTTCTCTCTCGCCATGGTCGCCCTGGGGCGGGGAGACCTCGCTGCGGCGCATGCCTCCGTGAATATCATGCCGGTTACGGTAAACTCTCGTGACGAACTTGGAGAGATGGCCGAAAGCTTCAACCTGCTCCAGGACAAGGTGAGGGAAGCCGCCCACGGCTTGGACGACGCGCGCGAGAACATGAACGTAGCGCGCACCGAACTGATGGCACGGCACGAGGAAATCGCGCATCTCGCGCACCACGATCCGCTTACCGGCCTGGCGAACCGAGCCGCGCTTGCAGCACACCTGGCCACGACGCTCGAGCGTGCAAAAGCAACGCACGCCAGCTTTGCCGTCTTCAGCATCGACCTTGACCATTTTAAAGAGGCGAACGACGTTTTCGGGCACGCCGCCGGCGACGATCTGCTTTGCACCATCTCCCGGCGTCTCCAAACCGCGGCGCCTGAGGCGTTTATCGCGCGCATGGGCGGCGACGAGTTCACGGTTGTCCTGGCCATGGATGACCGGTCCGCGAGTGCCAAGGATGTTGCGGACCGTCTGTTCGAATCGGCGGCAGGCAAATTCGAAATCCGGGGCCAGCACATTTCGATTGGGGTGAGCATCGGGGCGGCGATCTATCCGAAAGACGGAGAGAATGCCGCGGCGCTGATGGCAAATGCCGACGCAGCGCTCTACCGGGCCAAGGCGGACGGTCGCCGAATGGTGCAATTCTTCGATCCTGAGATGGATAAGCGGCTAAGAGAGCGCTACGCCTTGCAGCGAGATTTGCGCTCTGCGGTCGGCCATGGCGAACTTGTGCTTCATTATCAGCCGCAAGCCAGGATGGACGGCGAAATCTTTGGTTTCGAGGCACTCGCCCGATGGCACCATCCAAAGCATGGGCTCATCTCCCCAAACGCGTTTGTCTCGCTTGCCGAACAGGATGGCACGATCGTTGAGATAGGTGAATGGACGCTCAGGCAGGCGTGCAGAGACGCGGCCTCCTGGCCCTCACCGCTGCAGATCGCCGTCAACCTCTCTCCCGTGCAATTCCGTTTCGGGGACCTGGTAGGCCTCGTTCATTCTATCCTCTACGAGACCGGCCTTGCTCCGGGGCGGCTGGAACTGGAAATCACGGAAGGGGTTCTCATCCGCGACCGGGCAACTGCCTTGTCGGTTTTGCGGAGGTTGAAGGCGTTGGGCGTCAGGGTCTCGATGGATGATTTTGGCACCGGGTATGCCTCGCTGTCCTCGTTGCAGGCGTTTCCCTTCGACAAGATCAAGATCGATCGCAGTTTTGTTTCGGGTGTCGGCTCGAATGTCCAATCGGCCGCCATCGTGCGCACGATACTCAGCCTGGGGAATGCGCTGGCCTTGCCTGTCATCGCGGAGGGTGTCGAAACAGAGGACGAGCGTGCCTTCCTGATGAAGGAAGGATGTCCCGAAATCCAAGGATATCTGGTGGGGCGCCCGCATCCGATAGCGCTCTACAAAGATGCGACGAATGGGATTTCGCCAGGATCTGCCTTCGGGGAGCCCGAGGATACCACCGCACCTCAGGCGCTTGGCGTAACGCGATAGCCGCGGCGCCGTCCGTCGGCGCGCTGCTCTTGCAGCATACTGGTGAGCGAGGACTGCCGACGGTACTGCTCGGGCTCGCCCTTATAAAGGTCGCACTGGTCGGCGCGCTGTTTGCCTTGGAGCGCGGGGCCATGCGAAGCATCCGAACCAGCTGGCGCGGGAGCCACCTCCCCTTCCGGCCAGTCCTCCAACAAACCACTTCAAACCCGGCCGTCTCGGCGCTACGTTCGCACCTATGGCCCCACCCACCCAGCCGATCACCGTCACCCGCCGCGACCAGATGTTTCCCATCCTGGGCGACGCCGATATCGAGCGCATGCGCCGGTTCGGCGAGGCGAGTTCCTATGCCGCCGGCGAGCACATCGTCACCGCCGGCACTGTGGCGCCGGGGCTGATCGTCATCCTGTCGGGCACGGCCGATATCACCCAGGATGTCAGGCCCGGCCGGCGCGAGACCATCGTCACCCATGGCCCAGGCAATTTCATCGGCGAGCTGGCGCAGCTTTCCAGCCGGCCGTCGCTGGTCAATGCGGAGGCGGCCGAGCCGGTCGAGGCCTTCGTCATCCCCTCGCAGCGGCTGCGCGACCTGATGGTGCAGGAGGCAAGCCTTGGCGAGCGGATCATGCGGGCGCTGATCCTGCGCCGCGTCGGGCTTCTGGAAAGCGGCTCGAGCGGGCCGGTCGTCATCGGCCCGGCCGGCAATGGCGACACGCTGCGGCTGCAGGGATTTCTGCGCCGCAGCGGCCAGCCGCACCGCGCGCTCGATTCCGACAGCGACCCGTCCGCCAAGACGCTGATTGAGCATTTTCATGTTGACCCGCACCATCTGCCGATCGTGCTCTGCCCCAACGGCAAGCTGATGCACAATCCCGGCGAAACCGAACTTGCCCGCTGCATCGGCCTGCTGCGGCCGATCGATCCCGACATGGTCTATGACGTCGCCATTGTCGGCGCCGGGCCGGCGGGGCTGGCGGCCGCGGTCTATGCGGCATCCGAAGGGCTGTCGACCATCGTGCTCGATTGCCGCGCCTTCGGCGGCCAGGCCGGCGCCTCCGCGCGCATCGAGAACTATCTGGGTTTCCCCACCGGCATTTCCGGCATGGCGCTGATGGCGCGCGCCTACAACCAGGCGCAGAAATTCGGCGTCGAAATAGTCATCCCCGACGAGGCCAAGCTGCTCGGTGCAGCAGGCGAGGGCTACACGCTTACCGTCGGCGACGGTGAAAGCCTGCGCGCACGCACGGTGGTGATCGCCAGCGGCGCCCGCTACCGCCGCCTCGACATCGCCAAGCTGGCCGAGTTCGAGGGCACGTCGGTGCATTACTGGGCCTCGCCGATCGAAGCGCGGCTATGCACAGGGCAAGAAGTGGCGCTGGTCGGCGCCGGCAATTCGGCGGGGCAGGCGGCGGTCTATCTCGCCAGCCAGGTGCGCAAGGTGACGATGCTGGCGCGCCGCGGCGGCCTCAGGGAAACCATGTCGCGCTATCTGGTCGAGCGTATCGAGGCGCAACCCAACATCGAGGTGCTTGGCGAGACCGAGATCGAGGCGCTGGAAGGCGAAGGCGGCAATCTCACCCAGTTGCGTTGGCGCAACCCCGGCGGCGTCGAGATGCGGCCGATCCAGCATCTCTTCCTGTTCATCGGCGCCGACCCCAACACCGATTGGCTGGCTGGGTGCGATATCGCGCTCGACGCCAGGGGTTTCGTGCGCACCGGCGCCGACATAGGGGCGGGCCAGATGGAGACCAGCCGCAGCGGCGTGTTCGCCATCGGCGACGTGCGCGCAGGCTCGGTCAAGCGGGTCGCCGCCGCCGTCGGCGAAGGCGCCCAGGTGGTGGCTGCCTTGCACGCCTATCTCGCGCGACCCAACGCAGCAGCGCCCGAACTGGCCAGGAGAGCATAATGGATGAATGCAAACACACGCGCGACATCAAGACGGTGACGCCGAGCGCGCTCGGCTGCGAGGAGTGCCTGAAGAGCGGCTCCATGTGGGTGCATCTCAGGCTCTGCCGCACCTGCGGCCATGTCGGCTGCTGCGACGACTCGCCCAACCGCCACGCCACCAAGCATTTCCACGCCACCAAGCATCCGGTCATCGAAGGCTACGACCCGCCGGAAGGCTGGGCCTGGTGCTTTGTCGACGAGGCGTTCATCGACCTGGAAGGCGACGTGACGCCGCAGAACGGCCCGATCCCGAAGTTTTTCTGAGGCGGCCGTTCCCGGGCAGGCAAGCCGACGGCCGTGCCGCTATTTCACCGAGCCAGTAACCGTGCGGTCGAGGGCGTCGGGACTGTGGTCGTTGCCGGCAAGTGCGGCAATGATCAGAAGACTGGCGACGACCGGGACGAACAGGATGGCCACGCGGGCCTGCACATAAAAGATGCCTCGCCATTCGCTGCGCTTTTCCGGGCTGTTGTCCATCACACTCACTCTCGCCATGCCTCCCCGAGGCGGGACATAGCGGCGAAGGGTTAAGCAAAGGCTGCTGAATGTGTTAACGCGCGGCGGATTGGGATTTAATCTCGACGGTCAGCGCCGCCCCTCATTGTCATCGGTACGCATCCGGTACGCCTACCCCCGCAGCGCCTGCTCCAGATCGGCGATCAGATCATCGCCATCCTCTATCCCCGCCGACAACCGCACCAGCGAATCCGAAATGCCGATTTCCGCGCGCTTTTCCGCCGGGATCGAGCCGTGCGTCATCAGCGCCGGGTGTTCGATCAGGCTTTCGACGCCGCCGAGGCTTTCAGCCAGCGTGAACAGTTGCGTCCGTTCGAGGAAGCGTTTGGTGCCGGCGAGGTCGCGGTCGAGGTCGACCGAGATCATGCCGCCGAAGGCATGCATCTGTTGGACGGCGATGGCGTGCTGCGGATGGCTGGCCAGGCCGGGATAGACGACGCGGCGCACATCTTTTCGCGCCTCCAGCCACTGCGCAATCTTCAGGCCGTTCGTGGAATGCCGCTCCATCCTGAGCGCCAGTGTCTTGATGCCGCGCAGCGCGAGAAAACTGTCGAAGGGACTGGAGATGGCTCCGATGGCGTTCTGCAGGAATTTCAGCTGGGCGGCGAGGTCCTTGTTGTCACCGATGATGGCGACGCCGCCGACCATGTCGGAATGGCCGTTGAGATATTTCGTCGTCGAGTGGACGACGATGTCGATGCCGAGTTCCAGCGGCCTCTGGATGTAGGGGCTGCAGAACGTGTTGTCGGCGACCGTCAATACGCCCTTGCGCCTGGCGAGTGCCGCAACGCCTTCGAGGTCGACGATGCGCAGGAGCGGATTGGTGGGCGTTTCGACCCAGAGCAGTTTCGTCTCCGGACGGATAGCGGCTTCGACAGCGGCGAGGTCGGTAAAATCGACGAAGGAGACCTGCAGATTGGCCGAGCGCTTGCGCACCCGCTCCATCAGCCGGAACGAGCCGCCATAGATGTCGTCGGTGGCGACGATATGCGTGCCGCTGTCGAGCAATTCCAGCACCGTCGAGATCGCCGCCAGGCCGGAAGCAAAGGCAAAGGCGGCCGAGCCGCTTTCGAGATCGGCCACCGCGCGCTCGAAGGCGAAGCGGGTCGGGTTCTGGCTGCGGGCGTACTCAAACCCCTTGTGCACGCCGGGCGACTGCTGGCCATAGGTCGAGGTCGCGTAGATCGGCACCATCACCGCGCCGGTCAGCGGGTCATGGCTCTGGCCGCCATGGATGGTGCGCGTGGAAAAAGCCAGGCGGTTCTTGCCCGATGGGGGTGTTTCAGCAGTCATCGTGCGCGCCTCAAATGGTTGATCAGGTCGATACGGGTTATCAGGCCGACGAACTCGTCGCCATCGAAGATGATGGCGACCTCGTTGCGGTCGAACACCGGCAGCAGCGCATCCAGCGTCTGGCTGGCCTGCAGCGTGTGCAGATTGGAGGTCATGGCGGTGCGCACCGGGGCGTTGAAGCGGTCCCAGCGGCCGTCATAGGGGCCGTCGACCTTGGCCAATATATCGCCCTCATCGATAATGCCGACCAGCTTGCCGTTGTCCAGCACCGGCAGCTGCGAGACATCGGAGCGGCGCATGCGGCCATAGGCGTTGAGCAGGCTTTCGTCGGGGCCGACATAAACGGTGTCGCCGGTGCGGTGCGAGCGCATGACGAGGTCGCGCAGATCGCCATGCTGTTCCTGTTCGGCCAGCCCCTGCTCGGCCAGCCAGAAATCGTCGAACACCTTCGACAGGTACTTGTTGCCGCTGTCGCAGACGAAGGTGACGACGCGTTTTGCTGTCGTCTGCTCGCGGCAATAGCGCAGCGCGGCCGACAGCAGCGTGCCGGAAGACGAGCCGGCGAGAATGCCTTCCTTCGAAAGCAGGTCCCGCACGGCCAGCATGCTCTGCTTGTCTGGGATGGAATAGGCTTTCCTGACCAGCGACAGATCGGCATTGGGCGGCACGAAATCCTCGCCGATGCCTTCGACTGTCCAGCTGCCGGCCTCTTCCATCTTGCCGGTCTTGATCAGCGGCGCCAGCACCGATCCGACGGGATCGGCCAGCACCATTTCGGTCTTCGGCGACGTTCTGGCGAAGTAGCGGCCAAGCCCGGTCAGCGTGCCGCCGGAGCCAACGCCGACGACCACGGCGTCGAGGTCGCCATCGAGCTGGGCAAGGATTTCCGGTCCGGTGGTGGTCTCATGCGCCTCAGGGTTGGCCGAGTTGGCGAACTGGTTGGCGTAGAAGGCGCCGGGCGTTTCCGATGCGATCTTCTCGGCCATGTCCTGGTAATATTCGGCATGGCCCTTGCCGACATCGGAGCGGGTCATGCGCACTTCGGCGCCGAGCGCGCGCAGATGCTGGATCTTTTCGCGCGACATCTTGTCGGGCACGACGAGGATGATGCGGTAGCCCTTGGGGATGCCGACCTGGGCGAGGCCGAGGCCGGTATTCCCGGCGGTCGCCTCGACGATGGTGCCGCCGCGCTTCAGCTTGCCTTCCTTCTCGGCCGCGGCAATCATCGACAGCGCAATGCGGTCCTTGATCGAACCGCCGGGATTCTGGCTTTCGAGCTTGATGAACAGCCGGCACTTGCCGGTGTCGAATTTGGTCAGTTCGACCACCGGCGTCTGGCCGATGAGGTCGAGCACCGAGGCGTAGGGCGGACGCAGGCGGGATAACGCGCCGTCCGAACGGCCTGGCGCAGCTTTTCTGTGCTCGCTCATGTCGATGTGCTCCCTTGAACAAGCGACCGCCTCGGGGGCAGAGCGGCAGCGTAGCTTCTTTTCCGGCCGTTTGCAGTCGGAAAGAAGGTAGATCGTGCCAATCAACCGGCGAGAGGGGGAATGGAATTCCAGTTTGACGCCGGCTTTGGACTCAAGCCAAACACCCTCCGTAGCCATCCTTCCCACCCCCCTCTGAGGGGCGTGCTATCCCGCCGACGTCAACAGCTTTACCCTAGCAGCTGCTTGCTCAGCCTAGCGCATTGCACGCGGATGTCGGGGATGGCGTCGATCTCGAAGAAGGTGCCGCGGGTCAGCGGCCCGACGGCGAGGATCTTGGCCGATGCGGTGCCGTCGCCGGCGATGATTTCGCACTTGGCCGTTACATCGAGGCCAAGCCGCAGCGGGTCGGGCCGCGCCAGGCCGCGGTCGACCAGCGAGCGCACGACGCTGTTCGACGTCGTCGAGATGTCGCGGGCGATGCCGGTGCAATCATAGATGCGGGCGACCTGCAGCGTTTCCAGCGCCTTTGTGTGGCGAGACTGGATGCCGACGGTGAATCCATCGCCAGCCTCGATGCCGACGACACGGCCGGCGACCGGGCGGATGCGGCCGGTGCGCACCGCTTCGGTGACGCGGGCATGCACCTCGGGCGCCAGCCGATGGCGATGGATGTCCCACCAGGCCTTGGTGTGCTCAACGAAGCGGCGCTTGGCCGAGGACGGCCAGTTCTGCCAGATCTTCTGATTGAAGGGTCGCAGCCCATCGACGACGTCGCGCCAGTCGATGCCGGCCTTCTGGTTTTCGCGGATCAGGTCGCGGAACCAGCCGACGAAATAGGAGAGCTGCGTGCCGAGCGGAATGTCGGCGACGTCGAGCTTGATCGGGTTGCCCTTGCGGTGCGGCGACGGCAGCAGCCCGCGCCGCGATACGGCGACGATCTCGCCGCGATGGCCGCGCTGCTCGAGCGACAGGAAGGCATCGACCATGCTGAGCCCGGTGCCCAGCACCAGCACGCGGGCTTCAGGATCGAGCGCGGTGTCGGCCTCGGTGCCCATGCGGATGGCATGACCTTGGCCGGCGCCGGGCTGCTCGTCGTGGCCGGTGGCAAGCACCGCCAGATGCGCGACGACGCTGGTGCCGTTGGCCAGCACCACTTCGACACCGGACGATGTCGGCGAGATCGACAGGCTTTCCTCGCGAATCAGCCTGAGACGGCCGGTTTCCTTTTCGCGCGCTTCGAGTTCGTCGAGCACTTCCTTGAGGTAGCGGGCATAGACGCTGCGCGGTGCATAGAAGGGTGTCTGCGGCGTCTGTTCCTGGCTTATCAGGCCGCGCCCCTGCAACCAGCGCCAGAAATTCAGGGGATCGTCGGCATAGGCGCTCATCCCCGCGGCGCTGACATTCAGCACGTGCGCCGATAAGAGCGTCGAATAGGCGATGCCCTGGCCGAAATGCGGACGCTTTTCGATCAGCGTGACGCGAAGGTCCGGGTTGGGCGACTTCAGCAGATGCGCGGCAAGCACGACGCCGCTGGCGCCGCCGCCGACGATGATGATCGAGCTGCGGATGATCGAATTGGCGCGCGCGACGCTCATGCGAGCACGCTCAGGATCAGGCGGGGACCTTTTGCGCCGGCGCAAGCTCGTCGATGTCCCTCGCGACCGGAAGGTCGTCGAGGACGATGTCGCGCATCTCGGCCAGCGTGCGCTGGTCGAGCACCTCGGCGATCGCCTGCCGGACCTCGAGCATCAGATGTCGGACTTGGCATGTCGCCTCATTGCAGTCTTCACAGCGCTGATACTGGGTGCGGCTGGCGCAGGGGATGGGCGCCAGCGGTCCGTCGAGGACGCGCACGACATGGCCGACCTTGATCTCGTCGGCCGGGCGCGCCAGGCGATAGCCGCCATCCTTGCCCTTGCGGCTCTGGACGAAACCGGCATTGCGCAATTCGCCCAGAATGGCGTCGAGGAATTTCTTCGGGATGTTGTTGCCGCTGGCGATGTCGCCGACGAAGGCGAGCTGTCCCACCGGCAGATGCGCCAGATGGACCAGCGCCTTGAGGCCGTACTTGCCTTTTTTGGTGAGCATAGACCGAATGTTTCTCTGTCAGGCGATGGCCCAAACCATCGGTTGCGAAACGCCTGACGTGCCTCCCCGCCGCGTGCAAGCTGCTTCGACACATAAATTCTACTGACATGATATACAAGCCGAGAAACCTTTGCTTCGTTTTCACGCCGCAGGGGCCACTTTAGCAAGGCTTTGTGCCGTTACGGTCACAGCCAGCCGCGAGCGATTGCGGCGATGAACGGCGGCTCCTGCTCCCAATGTCGATAAGATTACTATACTTACCCTCGAACACGCGGAACGTGTTTTCAAATCAACCGTCTTTTACAGCATGGATTTGCGCCATTTGGGGCTTTGCCGGGAATTTTGGGTCGCAGCCCGCGGATCGGCGAACATGACTCCCGACAACTCGGGCGCCGCCCTGCGCCCGATATCAGGACGCCGCCTTGCCGCTCTGAGACCGGGCGGCCTTGGCGGCCACCGGCACGCCGCTTGACCGCAGCATCCAGCGGTGGCCGTCGCTGCGGAAGTCGGTGAGGCTCAACGGCTCGACATCGATCCTGCGGCAGGCCGCAAGCGGCGCGCCGAGCACCAAATCAGGCCTCTTCCGTAGCGAGGGTTGGCAGGACCACCAACTCTTCAGCACCTTTGGGGCGCCGTTTGCGTTTGTGCACGGTCCGACACGGGCCGGTCACCGCGCCCGCATCAGCCGTTGGTTTTTTTCTAACAAGTGCTTTTTCCTTGGAACGATTTAACTCTACAAGAATGATAGAATTAGCTGACTATGAACAGGCATCCGGTTTTTCTCATTTTTCATGGAGCCTTTCATGTCCAGCATTTCGCGACGCATTGTCCTCCTGTCGTCGGCAGCTTTGGCGGGTGCGGCCTTCCTCGGCCCGGCCCAGGCGCAGGACCTCAACATCACCATTGGCTACCAAACGGTGGTCGAACCTTCGAAAGTAGCACAGGCCGACGGCGCCTATGAAAAGGCGACCAAGGCAACGATCGACTGGCGTAAGTTCGATTCCGGTGCCGATGTCATCGCCGCCGTCGCATCCGGTTCGGTCGATATCGGCTATGTCGGCTCGAGTCCGCTGGCCGCGGCCGCCAGCCGCGAACTGCCGATCCAGACCATCTTTGTCGTCGGCCTGATCGGCCAGTCCGAGGCGCTGGTCGCCCGCAATGGATCCGGCATCGAGAAGATCGCCGACCTCGCCGGCAAGAAGGTGGCGGTGCCGTTCGTGTCGACCACGCATTACAGCCTGCTTGCCGCGCTGAAGCACGAAAACGTCGACCCGAAGTCGGTCGAAATCCTTAATCTCAGGCCACCGGAAATAGCCGCCGCCTTCGCCCGCGGCGACATAGACGCGGCCTATGTCTGGGATCCGGCGCTCGGCCAGATCAAGACGACAGGCAAGGTGGTGCTGGATTCCTCGCAGGTTGCCGCCTGGGGCGCGCCGACCTTCGACGCCTGGATCGTGCGCACCGACTTCGCCGAAAAGAACCCGGACGCCGTGCGCGATTTCGTCAAGGTGACCGGCGAATCCTATGCCCAGTTCCTGGCCAAGCCCGAGGCATGGTCGGTTTCGTCGCCGGAAGCGGCCAAGATCGCCAAGATCACCGGCGCCAAACTGGAAGAGGTGCCGCAGCTCCTCAAGGGTTACGTCTTCCCGACATTGGAGGAGCAGGCTTCCGACAAATTCCTCGGCGGCGGCACGGTCAAGGCGATGGAGGCAGCTTCGGCCTTCCTCAAGGAGCAGGGCAAGATCGACGCCGTGCTGCCCGACTATTCGAAATACGTGTCGTCGAAATACGTGACCGAGGCTCTGGCCTCGAACTGATCTTCAGTTTTACGCAATTCCGGACGGAAAACCGCTTCACACTTTTCCTGGAATTGCTCTGAACACGCGCGGTTTCCTCTTCCCTGACGCCGCGTGCTGCCTGTCCCGGATCCGCTTAACGAGGGCCGGGGCAGGCTGATTTTCTTCCGGAGCCCCTTTTCATGCCGCATCTCGTACTCGACCCGCATCTCGTACTCGACAAGGCCTCGGTTCACTATGACGGCCAAGCAGCGCCGGCGGTCGACCGAGTTTCCATCGATGTCGCCAAGGGCGATTTCGTCGTGCTGGTCGGCCGCTCCGGCTGCGGCAAGACCTCGCTGCTCAATGTCGCCGCCGGCCTGGTCGAACCCGCGCGCGGGGTCGCCACGATCGGCGGCAGACCGATCACCGGCCCAGGCTCCGACCGGGCGGTCGTGTTCCAGAACGATGCGCTGTTTCCCTGGCTGACGGCTCGTGAAAACGTCGGCTTTGCGCTCAGGCTGCGCGGCGTGCCGCAAGCCGAGCGGGCGCGCCGCGCCGACCAGTTGCTGGCGCTGGTCAAGCTTGACGGCGTCGGCGACAAACGCATCTGGGAATTGTCCGGCGGCATGCGCCAGCGCGTCGGCCTCGCCCGAGCGCTCGCGGCCGAGCCGGAATTCCTGCTGCTCGACGAACCGCTCGGCGCACTCGATGCGCTGACGCGCGAGCGCATGCAGACGACGCTGCTCGACCTGTGGACCGCAAGCCGGGTCGGCGTGCTGATGGTCACGCATGGCATCGAGGAGGCGCTGGTGCTGGCCACAAGCATCGTCGTTTTGGCGCCCGGACCGGGCCGCGTGGTGCGGACATTCGAGACCGGTTTCAGCCGGCGCTATGCCGCAGGCGAGCCGATCCGCACCATCAAGGCCGATCCGGCCTTTGCCGCGGCGCGCGGCGAGCTGACCGATGCGATCTTCGAAGGAGAGGTGGCATGAGCGTCACCTCCTACAGCGAGCGGCCGGCCACCGGGACCGGCGAGGCCGATGCCATTTCGGTGCCGTGGTCGCGGCCGGTGCGGAAGCGGCGCGGGGTTTCCTCGCGGGCGATCAGCGCCGTCACCATCCTGGTCGTGCTGGCGGCATGGGCGCTGTCTGCGCGCCTGCAACTGGTGTCGCCGGTGTTCCTGCCGTCGCCCGCCGCCGTGTGGACCAAGTTCATCGTGGTGATCAAGGACGGCTTCGTCGACGCGACTTTGCTGCAGCATATCGTCGCCAGCCTCGGCCGCGTGTTCGCGGCGCTGCTCGCGGCCATCGTCATCGGCGTTCCGGTTGGGCTGGCTATCGGCATTTCGACGGTCGGGCGCGGCATCTTCGATCCCTTGCTCGAATTTTTGCGGCCGATCCCGCCGCTCGCCTATCTGCCGCTGGTCATCATCTGGTTCGGCATCGGCGAGCCGTCAAAGATCCTGGTGATCGCCATTGCCATGCTGGCGCCGGTGGCGCTGTCGACGGCCTCGGGCGTGCGCGGTGTCTCAAAGGAGCGCATCGATGCGGCGCGTTCGCTTGGTGCGACGCAGCGCCAAGTGGTGCGCCATGTCATCCTGCCCAGCGCGCTGCCGTCGATCCTCACCGGCCTGCGCATCGCGCTCGGCGCCGGCTGGTCGACGCTGGTTGCAGCCGAGCTGGTGGCGGCAACGCGCGGCCTCGGCTTCATGATCCAGTCGGCCGCCCAGTTCCTGGTCACCGATGTCGTGGTGATGGGAATAGTGGTGATCGCGACAATAGCCTTCGTGCTGGAATTCATCATCCGCCGAATCGAGCGTCAGCTGGTTCCGTGGGCGGGAAAGGAATGACAACAAGTTCTGCCGGTTTGACCGGCTGCTTCCCTTCGCAGCACGGCGACCGCCGACCCCGGAACAGAAGGAGTGATGTCATGACCCAGTCCACCGCGGTGCTGTTCGCCCATCTCGGCAACTGGCTGCTCGCCTGGCGGGAGAACTCGTCGTCGCAGCCGCAGCCGAAATCGCCGGCCCCCGTGCAACTCGACGCCGAACGCGACCGCCTGCCGCCGCGCGACGAGGGATTTTACTGGGCCTGGCAGTATTGGTCGCAGTGAGGTGATGGAGATTAGCGCCAGCCTTCGCGATTTCGTCATCCTAGGGCGAAGCAAGGAGCGAAGCGACGCGGCGCAGACCCTAGGATCCATGCCGAGACGCTGATGCTACGCTCCAGGGGAGCAACAAACCGGGCGCCTACCACCCGGTTCCGCGAAACAGCTCAAACCACTCCGGATTGGCCTTCTCTATCAGTTCGATCTTCCACTGTCTCGGCCATCGCTTCAGCGACTTCTCGCGTTGAATGGCATCGGTGATGTCGAAGAATTCCTCATACCAGACCAGCCGTTGAACACCATAGCGGCTGGTGAAGCCTGCGCCCTGGCCGGATTTGTGTTCAGGCATGCGTGATGCCGATGTAGATCGTGCCGCGTTTTTGGCTTGCAGTCATGTAGACGTCGCCGGTCATGGTTTCAGGGTATCGAGCCTCGGTTCGCGCACAAGCGACATTCTGATCCGTTCCACTCTACGGCAAACGTCACGGCATGGATCCTAGGGTCTGCGCCGCGTCGCTTCGCTCCTTGCTTCGCCCTAGGATGACGAGTGCTGGGTTCTGAAGAAAATATTTCCACGTCAAGCAGCCAACTCGCAAAATCGTTTCTCTACTAAATTTATAGACCTACCTAGCCTTGTCTCTCATCCACGGCAGGGAGCCCTTCCCGGCGCCGGTTCGCAGCGAAGGAAGAGGGATCATGTTCAGCCTGACCAGACGCGTTTTCGGCCTTGGCCTTTTGGCGGCGGGCATTGCTGCCTCGCTCAGTGCCTCGGCGCAAGAGTTGAAGCAGCTCAACATCGGCTATCAGAAGACCGGCCTGCCGGTCATCGCCCGGCAGCAGCAGGTGATCGAGAAGGCGCTGAGCGACAAGGGTGTCGCGGTGAAATGGGTCGAATTCACCGCCGGCCCGCCGTTGGTCGAGGCGCTCAATGTCGGCGCCATCGATGTCGGCTGGACCGGCGACGCACCGCCAATCTTCGGCCAGTCGGCCGGCGCCAACATCGTCTATGCGGCGGCACTGCCGGCCAATGGCGACGGCGAAGCGATCTTCGTCAAGCCGGCATCGCCGATCCAGTCGCTCGCCGGCCTCAAGGGAAAGCGCATCGGCGTCGGCAAAGGCACCAGCGCGCACAATCTGCTGGTCGCGGCACTCGAAAAAGCAAACATCCCCTTCGACCAGATCACCCCGGTCTATCTCAGCCCGGCCGATGCCGCGGCGGCTTTCGCCAGCGACCAGATCGATGCCTGGGCGGTCTGGGATCCGTTCTACGCCATCGCCGAGACACGCTACCAGCCGCGCGTGCTGGCGCGCTCCAGCGAGGTGCTCAAGGTGAACACCTATTTCCTCGCCAACAAGGATTTCGCCAAGGCGCATCCGGAGACGATCACCACGACGATAGCGGCGCTCGGCGTGGCGGCGAAATGGGCGGACGCGAACCGCGACAAGGTTGCCGCGGCGCTGCATGAGGTGACCGGCGTGCCGCTCGATGCACAGACGATCGCGGCCAACCGCACCAAATTCGGCATCTTCCCGATCACCGACGAGATCATCGCCGGCCAGCAGGCGACAGCCGATCGCTTCTACAAGCTCAAGCTGATCCCGAACGCGGTGCGCATCTCCGACGCCGTGTGGACCGCACCGGGCAATTGAACTTTCTTGTGTGGCGCCGGGCGGAAAACGCCCGGCGCCTTTGCCGTTTCAAGCCTCAGGGATTTCGCCTTGACCGCTTCATCAAGCCCGCAAGCCGGCCAAATATTACCGCGTCGACAATGGCCGCCTTGATCTTCTGCCGCAACAGGAGCGGCCGCCGCTCTATTTCGGCGGCTCGTCCGATGCCGGCCAGGAGCTCGCCGCCGATCTCGTCGACATGTACCTGACCTGGGGCGAGCCGCCGGCGCAGGTGGCGGAAAAACTCAGCGCGGCGCGCAACAAGGCTGAACGGCGCGGCCGCAAACTGCGTTTCGGCATCAGGCTGCATTTCATCGTGCGCGAGACCGAGGAAGAGGCCTGGCGCGCCGCCGACCGGCTGATCAGCCACGTCACCGATGCCCAGATCGAAAATGCCCAGGCCCGCTTCACCAAGGAGATGGACTCTGTGGGACAGCGGCGCATGGCCGAACTGCATGGCGGCCGCCGCGACCGGCTGGTGGTGTCACCCAATCTGTGGGCCGGCGTCGGCCTGGTGCGCGGCGGCGCCGGCACCGCGCTGGTCGGCTCGCCGGAGCAGATCGTCGAGCGCATCCGCGAGTATCAGGCGATCGGCATCGACACCATCATCGGCTCTGGGTACCCGCATCTCGAGGAAGCCTACCGTGTCGCCGAGCTTCTGTTCCCGCGTCTCGGCCTGGGCACCAGGCGGGCACGGGCGCATGAGAACATCGCCAATGAATTCGCCGTCGGCTTCCACGGCGCCAACCGCCTGCAGGCCTCGTCGTGAGTTTTGCCCGGCGCGTCAAACAGAACGGCATCGGCTGGCTGCTGCCGGCGCTGGTCATAATTGGCTGGGAAGCCGCCAGCCGCGCCGGCGTGATGCCGGCCAATGTGCTGCCGGCGCCGAGCGCGGTGGCCGAGGCCTTCTGGCGGCTGACGCTGTCGGGCGAGCTGATCGAAAACATCGGCGTCAGCACGCTGCGTGCGCTGGCCGGCTTTGCCATCGGCGGCTCGATCGGCTTTGCACTCGGCCTTGCCAACGGGCTGTCGGCGCTCAGCCGCGGCCTGACCGACACGACGCTGCAGATGATCCGCAACATCCCGCATCTGGCGCTGATCCCGCTGGTCATCCTGTGGTTCGGCATCGACGAGGAAGCAAAACTGTTCCTGGTGGCGCTCGGCGTGTTCTTCCCGATCTACGTCAACACGCTGCTCGGCATCCAGAGCGTCGACCCGCAGCTGGTCGAGATGGGCCGGGTCTACGGCATGGACCGCCGCGCGTTGTTTTTTCAGGTGATCCTGCCCGGCGCGCTGCCGGCGATCTTCGTCGGCCTGCGCTATGCGCTGGGCATCATGTGGCTGACGCTGATCGTTGCCGAAACCATCTCGGCCAGTTCCGGCCTCGGCTACATGGCCATGCAGGCACGCGAATTCCTGCTGATCGATGTGGTCGTGCTGTCGATCCTGATCTATGCGCTGCTCGGCAAGCTTGCCGACAGCTTCGCCCGCCTGCTCGAGCGGCTGTCGCTCGGCTGGCATCCCGCCTTCCAGAACGCCTGAGGGTTCGATGCCAACCGCCAGCCTGACCGCCATCCGTTCCTTCGTCGCCGCGCCGGAACCGTCACGGCCGGAGGAGGCCGTCGAAAGGCAGCGCGCCTTTGCCTTCAAGGGCATGGAAAAGCGCTTTGGCGACAAGGTCGTGCTCGACTGCATCGATCTCGACGTGCCGGTCGGGCAGTTCGTTGCCGTCATCGGCAAGAGCGGCTGCGGCAAGAGCACGCTTTTGCGGCTGCTGGCCGGGCTCGACCGGCCGACGGCAGGATCGCTGACATTCGGGCCGGAAGCCAAGGCCGGCGCTGGCGAAGAGAGCCGCTTCATGTTCCAGGAGCCGCGGCTGTTGCCCTGGGCCAGCGTGGTGAAAAACGTCGAGGTCGGGCTGACCGGGCTTGCCACCGGTGCGGAAGCCAGGCGGCGCGCGCTCGCCATCCTGGGTGAAGTCGGCCTCGCCGACCGCGCCGACGAATGGCCCTCGGTGCTGTCGGGCGGCCAGAAGCAGCGCGTGGCGCTGGCGCGTGCACTGATCGGACAGCCTCGGATCCTGGCGCTCGACGAGCCGCTCGGCGCGCTCGATGCGCTGACCCGCATCGAAATGCAGCAGCTTCTGGAACGTATCTGGCTGGAGCAAAAATTCACCGCCGTGCTGGTGACGCATGACGTCGCCGAGGCGGTTGCGCTCGCCGACCGGGTGGTGGTGATCGACGAGGGCCGCATCGCGCTCGATCTCGACGTGTCGGTGGCGCGGCCGCGCCGGCGTGGTTCGGTCGAGCTTGCCAGGCTGGAGGGCAGGATTCTGGATCAGCTGTTCGGGTAGAGCCTATCGCGGGCAGGGCATTCTATCCGAACCGGATAGATCGGTAACAGAATGGACCGGCAATATGGGGTGGCTGTTTTCTTGCTCGCCGGGTTGGCCCTGTTTGCGACTGCGGGTTTGACCAGCGCCTTCCCCCACTCCGTCACCGCTTCGCGGCGCCACCTCTCCCCCCTCCGGAGGGAGGGGAAGGGAGCCAGGCCGCATAAGTTCGCGCCCCTGCAAGGCTCGCGCCTTTCCTCTCCCCCGTCGATCGGGGGAGAGGTGTCGAGCGAAGCTCGACGGAGTGGGGGTCGATCTGTGGCGGTCGACTTTCGTCGCAACTCACCCCGGCGAACGGCTCGCCCATACCAGCCCGGCGAAACCGACCAGCATGGTCACGATGCCGATATAGAGCCATTGCGACTGGCCGGTCATGAAGCTGCCGCCGACCACGCCAATGCCCTGCAGCGACCACAGCGCGCCAATGGCGAGCACGATCAGCGCCAGCAGATATCTGAACAGTCTCATCGCCAAGATTCCTTTCCGAAGTCGATCGTCACCTGCGCCATGACCGTGATGACAGAGCGAAAGGACGGCGCCCAATCGCGCTCTCTTCTACTTGTACTATAACGTCCTGCCTTGCTCACGGAATCTGTGAAACAGCTCGCAATATCGCCGGCGATACGGCCGCGCCACACGAAAGATGCCTGACAAACTGTTTCTCAGCGACTCCAAACGTGTGCCAGTGCCACGGAACTGCCCGATGCTTGCCGCATTTCCTGCCTTATTCGACACTTAACGGCTGGGGTCTGTCGAAAACGGAGCCAATCCCCCCAACATGAAGAAAACAAACCAGACCGCGCTTGTCGCGGTAACGGTCGCGGCTGGCCTAATGGTCGGTGCGTCCGCCTCCTCCGCCGCCGGCCAGTGCGGCCGCGCCTCCTGGTACGCACTGCATTCCAGGACCGCCAATGGCGAACGCATGAACCCGTCGGCGCTGACCGCCGCGCACCGCAGCCTGCCTTTCGGCACCAAGTTGAAAGTGACCAACCAGAATAATGGCCGCAGCGTCATCGTGCGCATCAACGACCGCGGCCCGTTCATCAAAGGGCGCGTGCTCGATCTGTCCAAGGGCGCCGCCGGCCAACTCGGCTTCATCGGCTCCGGCCATACCTCGGTGTGCATGGCGCGCGTCTAGATCTGTCCAAGTCCGGCCCGATCGGGCCGGACACATCCTGCCCCGTTGTCCAACAGCCTTGCATTTTGCAGTGCACATTGAGCCGGCTGCACCCGCCCAACGCGGTTTCTCAAGGCCTTGGACGAAAGATTGGCATATGTCACGCCACGTGACGTATTGCATCGCAGCAATATCTTGTTAACCTCCGCGCGAGACATTCAAGGCTCGGCGCTGTCCGTCGTCCCTTCGGTCACGGCAGCTGCGGAGTACCTGATGTTCTACCAGCTCTACGAAATGAACCATGCCGCCTTGCAGCCCGCGCGGCTTTATGCCGATGCGGTGCGGCTGTTCTACACCAACCCGCTCAATCCGTTTTCGCATACGCCGTGGGGCCGCTCGGTCGCCGCCACCGCCGAACTGTTCGAGCGCACGACGCGCCGCTACAGCAAGCCGCATTTCGGCCTGAGCAAGACCGTGGTCGACTGGAAGAGCGTCGAGGTCAGCGAAAAGACGGTGTGGTCGAAGCCGTTCTGCAATCTTACCCGCTTCGAGCGGTCGGTGCCCGCCGGGCGAAAGGCCGACCCCAAGCTTCTCATCGTGGCGCCGATGTCGGGCCATTATGCGACGCTGCTGCGCGGCACGGTCGAGGCGATGCTGCCCTATGCCGACGTGCACATCACCGACTGGGTCGATGCCCGCATGGTACCGGTGATTGACGGCCATTTCGACCTCGACGATTATATCGACTACATCATCGACATGCTGCATGCGCTGGGGCCGGACACCCATGTGATGGCGGTGTGCCAGCCTTCGGTGCCGGTGCTGGCAGCGGTGGCGCTGATGGAAAAGCGCGGCGATCCCTTCGTGCCCTCGACCATGACCTTGATGGGCGGGCCGATCGACACCCGCCGCAATCCGACCGCGGTCAATCTTCTGGCCAAGGAAAAGGGCATCGACTGGTTCCGCGACAACGTCATCATGCACGCGCCCTGGCCGGTGCCGGGCTTCGGCCGCGAAGTCTATCCGGGCTTCCTGCAGCTGTCGGGCTTCATGAGCATGAACCTCGACCGGCACATCACCGCCCACAAGGACTTCTTCATGCACCTGGTCAAGCATGACGGCGACAGTGCCGAGAAGCACCGCGATTTCTACGACGAATATCTGGCGGTGATGGACCTGACGGCGGAATTCTATCTGCAGACCGTCGACACGGTGTTCGTGCGCCATGCGCTGCCCAAGGGCGAGATGACGCATCGCGGCGAGGTGGTCGACACCAAGGCGATCCGCAATGTCGCGCTGTTCACGGTCGAAGGCGAGAACGACGACATTTCCGGCCTCGGCCAGACCCAGGCCGCCCACGATCTCTGCCCCAACATCCCGGCTGACCGGCATGCGCATTACATGCAGCCGGCCGTCGGCCACTACGGCGTCTTCAACGGGTCGCGATTCCGCTCGGAAATCGTGCCGCGCATCGTCGATTTCATCACCAGCTACGGCCGCCAGAACCGGGTTGCGGTGAAACCAAGGCTGGTCCGCTCCGCCAAAAGCTGAGGCTCGATCCGGCTGCAGCGTGCATTGCCCACAAAAGCGGGGCGATTTTGCGCGCCACAGGCGTTCTGTTGCACAATAGACGCTGTTGGGCGGGCGCGGGTAACCATGCCGAAGAATCTGGCTCCCCTTATAATTGACACGGAGTGTAAATCCCCTTTAACCTTTCGTTAAGAACAAGGGCGAACGGGGACAATGACTTCCTCACCGATGGCACGGACGCTGCGCTTGTGGGCGGCAGCAGGGCTGGCGATCTCTGCGTGCTGGGCAGTGCCGGCACTTGCAGGCGGCGCCATGGCGACGGGCGGCATGACCTCGCAGCCGATCGGCCACTATGATTTCTGTAAAACCCAGCCCGGCGAATGCTCGATCCGGCCGAGCAACCTCAACCCCGCCGCGATGACCGACGCCTTCATGCGCAAGCTGATCAACGTGACGTCAAGGGTCAACGCCGCCGTCAAGCCGATGAGCGACTACGACATCTATGGCAAGGACGAGGTCTGGGCCTATCCCGACAAGGGCGTCGGCGATTGCGAAGACTATGTGCTGGAAAAGCGCCGCCAGCTCTCGCGCTCTGGCGTGTCGCTGGCCGATCTCTTGATCACCGTCGTGCGCAAGCCGGACGGCGAAGGCCATGCCGTGCTGACGGTGCGCACCGACAAGGGCGACTACGTCCTCGACAATCTGACCGACAAGGTGAAGATCTGGGACGCCACCGGCTATCGCTTCCTCAAGCGGCAGGCCATCGACAACACCGGCCGCTGGGTCTCGATCCGCGGCGGCCAGCAGGTGCTGGTCGGCGCGGTTCAGTAAATAAGGACGATGCATGTGAGAGCGTCGCTGCGAACAGCTTCGTCGGAAGCCCGCGGCTAATAACTTTCACGAGATAACCGCAAGTCGGCGCTGCCCCTCATTGCCCTGCCGGGCATTTCTCCCCGTATAGTGACGGGGAGAAAGATGCTGCCATCGGGGATTTCGCCAATCGTCAACGTTGCAAAATAGTCGCCGGCAGGCGGATGAGGGCAGCGCTGCCCTCGAAATCTTATCTCTCGAAACGCCTCCTCAAAAAATTTCGCTACCTGCGTGAACCAAACCGTCTCCAGCGGCGACACACAGCCGTAACCAGAACCCAACCACCCAAACATGGAGACTTCAAATGACTGCTTTCCTTCGTAATGCCTTCCTCGCCGTTGTTGCGGTGTCTTCCTTGGCCGGATCCGCCATGGCCGATCAGACCGGTTGCGCCAAGACCAACAACTGGGGCAATCGCTGTTGCGAGCTCAACTCGGACTGCCTGGGCGGTGGCCGCGGCGGCGATCATGACAGCACTGGCGGCCGTGGCGGCCAGGCCGGCGCGAAGTAATCGTGCCATATGCCCGCTGGCTATCGGCCGGCGGGCATCGCTTTCAGGAACAGCGCAAGCAAACCTTGCGCCTTGGCATCGCTTACCGGATTACTCTCGCCGCTCCAGTGCGGCCCGGATCGACGCGGTGATGCGGGCAAGCTCGGCTTCGTCCAGCTTCTCGATGTTTTCGGCCAGGAGATTGGCCAACTCGGTGGCGGCAGGACTGAGGCCGGACGTATCGAGTCTCACCCGCGGATGTGAGGCCTCGGCCAGACGCGCCAGCTCTTCGGCATCGTCCCAGATGACGTTGAAATAGCCGATGATCTTCTGGATCAGCGTCCAGGTCGGCGCGCCGCGGCGGCCATGTTCCAGCGCCGACAAATAGGCGGCGCTGACTCCGATCGCCTGCGCCATGTCCTTCTGGCGCAAGCCGCGCTCGGCTCGAAGCGCCCGCAGTTTTTCGCCGAACGGCGTCATCAGCGGGTTCGCCTGAGTCGAACGTAGAGCGCGCCCGAACCGCCGTGGTTGCGGGCGGCGTGATCGTGGCTGGAGACCAGCGGCCGGAAGGCAGGCGTCGACAACCAGGCAGGCACGGCGCGCCGCAAGACGCCGTCGCCGCCCGACGACGACCCTTTTCCCGTAATGACGAGGACATAACGGATGCCGCCGGCATGGGCCCGGTGCAGGAACGAAAACAGCAGCGAATAGGCCTCGTCCTGGGTCATGCCATGCAGATCGACGCGGCCTTCGATCGGCAGCCGGCCCTTCTTCAGCTTGTCCAATGTCGGCTCGTCCAGCGCGTGCGATACATGCTGCGCCTTCGGCTTGGCGGCGAGGACCGGACCGACAGCGACCGGCGTCTGTGCCGGCTTAGGGTCTACGACGATGTCGGGAATCTCGACCGCGGTCCTGCCCTTCAGCGGTCGGGCGGTGCGCGCCACCAGGTTCCACAGCACCCGATCGTCTTCGTTGAGTTTATCGGGGCGCTTGCTCATCGATTCCTCCCCGAAACGAGAGCGCCTGGAACCAAGGCATAGAAATCGGCCGCATTGCGAACGACGCCGGCGATCTCGCCGGCCGCATCGCCGGAGCCGGCGAACAGATCGCCCCGCGCCGGTCCGATGATGGCCGAGCCGGTGTCCTGCGCAATCATCAGCCGCCGGAACGGTTTTCCGTCGAAGGCGGTCAGCGACGGAGCGTCGATGTAGAAGGGGGTACCGAATGTGTGCAGCAGCCGGTCGACCGCGAGCGAACGGCCCGGCGTCAACGGCACCTTGGCGGCGGCGACAGGACCGAGTGCGGCATCGTCGACATTGGCTTCGCGAAAGAAGATGTAGGAGCGGTTCTGCCAGAAGATCTCGTCGACGCGATCCGGATGCGCCCTGAACCAGGCGCGGATAGACTGCATCGTCACTTTTTCCAGTGGGATTTCGCCGAGTTCGGCGAGAATCTTCCCCGGACCGCTGAAACGTTGGCCGGATTTGGCGGCGTAGGTGACGCGGCAAAGCCGGCCGTCGGTCATCTTCAGCCTGGCCGCACCTTGCACATGGATGAAGAAGACGTCGACCTTGTCGGCAAGCCAAGCGATTTCCAGGCCTTGGCCGGCCAGCGCGCCTCTCTCGATCTCACCGCGGTTGAAATATTCAACCGGGCCCTGCGGCGTGTCGCGGGCGAAGGCCAGGTAGTCGTCCATGCCCTTGGGGCGGTTGGCGTCATCGATGTCGACGAGGTCGGCCGGTCGCGCCAGAAGCGGCACGGTGAGTTCATCCGTGCGCACCGGCGAGGCCTCGGCCTCCGGCTCGTAGAAGCCGGTGACCAGGCCGGGGTTTTCGGATCGAATCTGGACTGGGGCGAAATGGCGCTCGAAAAAAGCCTTGGCCGCCGACCGATTCGCCGGCGAAACGGTGCGCGCCTCGTCATAAGCGCCGGCAAACGCGTCGAACCGGACGCCCAACGAACCGGTGCGGTAGGGCTTGTTCAGGACATGAAAGGCCGAACGGCGGAAGGCTTCGAAAGCGGGCAGATGGTCATCGGAATTCCAACCGGGAAGATCATCGAAGGACTTTTCCACGAAAAGCGGCGAGAGCGACACCTCAGCCTCGCCACTGCCGATGTTTGCCTGCATGTCGCTATCCCAAAAAAGCTGCCCGCACCGGGCGACATGCATAGGCTCAGTCTTCTTCCTCGGTGGCGACCAGCTTCCAGTTCGGATCGCGCGAGCGTGTGTCGCGGGCGAAGGTCCAGACATCCTTGACCTCGGCCACCGTCTCGGGATCGCCATCGATGACGGCACCCGCCTTGTCGCGGGTCGCCGAAATCAGTTCGCTCACGATGCGCAGCGTGATGTGGGCCTCGCCGCCCTTCATCTCGGCCGAGACGATGTCGGCCTTATCGATGCCGACGAAGGAGGACTGGATCTTTTCGGCTTTCGCCTCGCGGTCGCCAATCGCGGCAACGAAGCCGTCAAAAACCTCGCGCGACAACAGGTTCTTCAGCGTTTTTCGGTCGCCATCGGCATAGGCCATGACGATCATCTCATAAGCCATCTTGGCGCCGTCGACGAAGACTTTGGGGTCGAAGGAGGGATCATTGTCCTTGATCGCGCGCAGGCCCTTGTTGAGGTCGGTGTCGGGCTTGGCGAAGGCATCGATGGCCGCATAGGTCTCGGCAGCCGTCTCGCCCGGCATGCGCTTGCGTGGCAGCGAAACCACATTTTCGGGCTTCTGGGTCGCGTCCTTCTCGGTACGGCTGGCCGTGTACGGATCGAAGGGCGGGCGCTCGCTGCCCGTGCGGCGGCCAAGCACGTTGCGCAGCTGGAAAAAGATCACCACCGCCGCAATCAGAAAGAAAATGGTGCCGAAGTCGAAGAATCCCATATCTTTCGCCAATCAATCCCTGACCTGGCCGGGACCGCCAGCCAATCGGGCGGCGGTCGCATGGCGTTAAACATGCAAAGCATATAGAACGCATGGCGCAATCATTCAAATCAAAGGCAGGCATACCTATCTAACGGCCTCAGTGCCAGCGGCGATTATGCGCCGCCCGGCAAACATGGAAACGATCGGTCAAGATTTGCGCATTTCCTTCCTTCCTCTGTTCCTGCTTGCGCTGCCGCTGCTGGAAATCGTCGGTTTCGTCATTGTCGGCCGCGAGGTCGGGGCGCTGGCGACGGTCGGCCTGGTGCTGGCTTCAGGCATTGCCGGCGTGCTTCTGCTCCGGCACCAGGGTTTTGGCGTCATGGCGCGGGTCCGCGCCGAGATGGCCGGCGGCGGCGACCCCAGCCGCCAGCTCGCGCATGGCGCCATGATCGTGGTCGCCGCGGTCCTGTTGATTATCCCCGGCTTCATCACCGATATTATTGGCCTGCTGCTGTTCCTGCCGCCGGTGCGCGACCTTGCCTGGCGCAGGCTCAAGGGCCGCATCGTCGTCGCGACCGATTTCACCGCCGGCGGTTTTCGCGGCAGGTCGCGCGACAAGGTCATCGACCTCGACGACGGCGACTATTCGCGCGAGGACGATTTCAACCGCGGTCCCGACCATAACTCGCCGTGGCGCCGCCTGAAGGACGACTGAGCGTCGCCTTGAGGACGACTGACTATTGACCCTTTCCTGCCTGAAGGCGGCAAACCTTGTCTTGTCTTGCCGACCATGCTAGCCAACGCCCGATTTCAATTCGGTCAGCGCTGCTGTCCAGGCAAAAGGAACAAGGCTCATGGCCAGCAAAGATGACGCGCCGGTCGGCGCCGCCAACGGCAACGGCGAAACGGCGCAGCCGTCGCTCAACGTGCTTGCCCAGTATGTGAAGGACCTGTCCTTCGAAAGCCCCGGCGCGCCGAACTCGCTGCGCGGCCGCGACAAGGCCCCCGGCATCGCGATCAACGTCAATGTCAACGCCAACCCGCTCTCCGACAAGCAGTTCGACGTCAATCTGACCTTGAACGCCAAGGCGTCCTTCGACCAGGAAGTGCTGTTCAATGTCGAACTGGTCTATGGCGGCGTATTTGCCATCGCCGGCTTCCCGCAGGAGCACATGCTGCCCATCCTGTTCATCGAATGCCCGCGGCTTTTGTTCCCGTTCGCCCGCCAGATCATCGCCGAAGCCACCCGCAATGGCGGCTTCCCGCCCCTGATGCTCGACCCGATCGATTTCGCCCAGATGTTCCAGCAGAAGCTGGCAGAGGACCAGGCGGCATCGAAGGTCAAGGTGAGCTGAAGGCAAGCGTCACGCGCATGAGTTGAAAGCCCGGCTTCGTGCCGGGCTTTTTGTATACTGAGATGCTGGCGGGACAGCACCCCCCTCTGCCTTGCCAGGCATCTCCCCCTCAAGGGGGGAGATTGGCCGTCATCGCGACCTTCGCCAACTTAAGACGTTGCAGGAATGGCTGGAGCGGCGAAGCTGCTGATCTCCCCCCTTGAGGGGGAGATGGCCGGCAGGCCAGAGAGGGGTGTGACGGAACGCTACCTCCGCGATCCGTTCACCCCGCCGCCACCTTCAGCCACAGCGCCTTTTCGCCCAGCGTCGCCACCAGCCCCGCATGCGCCGCTCGCTCGCCCTCGGTCAGGCGCGGCGGCAGGGCGATTGGCCTGGCGGCGATCGAGATGTCGATGTCGGCAACGTCGCCATTGCTGTTGAGCTGCACCACGACGGCGTCGAGGACAAGTGCGGCCTGCTTGCCGCCGATGAGTTCGATGTAGACTTCGGCCAGGAGCTCGGAATCCAGCAGCGCGCCGTGCTTGGTGCGGTGGCCGTTGTCGATGCCGTAGCGGCGGCAGAGCGCGTCGAGCGAATTGGGTCCCATAGGGTGCTTGCGCCGCGCCAGCGCCAGCGTGTCAACGACGCGCCCGGTGTCTATGGCCGGCTGGCCGAGCCGCCCGAATTCCGTGTTGAGGAAGCCGATGTCGAAATTGGCGTTGTGGGCGACGAGCTTGGCGCCGTCGGTGAAGGCGAGCCATTCCTCGGCGATTTCGGCAAAGGTCGGCTTGCCGACGAGGTCGGCGGCGCTGATGCCGTGCACGGCTTGCGCCTCGACATGGACGGCGCGCCCCTGCGGATTGATGAATTTGTGGAAGGTGCGGCCGGTCGGGAAGCGGTTGACCAGCTCGACGCCACCAAGCTCGATGATGCGGTCGTCGCGCATGTCGAGTCCGGTGGTTTCGGTATCGAAAATGATCTCACGCATAGAATCAACCCACTCCTGGAGGAGTAGAATCATGGAGCGGAACAAAATGGCAATGGGTAATGCGACAGCCTGCCGTCAGGAGCCTGATGGGCGCGACTTATCCCCGAGGAGTTAGCAGGCAAGCTCAGCGTCCTGAGAGCTCGGCAATGATCGCGCCGACCGCGGCGCGGGCGGCGTCCATGCCTTCACCGGTGTCGATGACGAAATCGGCCTGCCGGCGTTTTTCGGCATCGGGCACCTGCTTGGCCAGGATGGCCGCCAGCTTTTCCTCGCTCATATCAGGACGCGCCAGCACACGGGCGCGCTGGATATCGGCCGGCGCGGTGACGACAACGACCTTGTCGACACGGTTGCGGCCGCCGGTTTCGAACAGCAGCGGTATGTCGAGCACGACGAGCGGCGCGGCGGCGGCGCGGTGCCTTGCCAGAAAGGCGTCGGCATCGGCCCGCACCAGCGGATGAACGATCGCCTCCAATGTCTTCAGCGCAGCGGCGTTGCCGATCACCCGTGCACCCAGTTTTGTACGGTCGACCACGCCGGACACGGTTGTGCCGGGAAAGGCCGCTTCGACGAGAGGTGCTGCCTTGCCGGCATAGAGGCGATGCACGGTCCCGTCGGAATCATGCACCGGCACGCCGGCGTCGACGAACATCTTCGCCGTGGTCGACTTGCCCATGCCGATCGATCCGGTGAGGCCAAGCACGATCATCATTTGGCGCCCATCATTTGCAACCCATCATTTGGCGAGGATGTCGGCGACGATCATCTGCCGCAGTTCGGCAGTGACCTCCGGCCTCTTGCCGAACCAGCGTTCGAATCCGGGCACAGCCTGGTGCAACAGCATGCCGAGCCCGTCGACCGTCTTCAAATTTCTCGCGCGGGCAGCGGCAAGCAGCGGTGTTTCCAGCGGCACATAGACGATGTCGGCGACGATGGCGTGAGCTGGCAGGCAGGCCGGATCGGCGGCCAGCGTCGCATCGCCATGCATGCCAAGTGCCGTCGTGTTGATCAGCAAGCCGGCATCGCCAAGCAAGTCGCCGACCGCGCCATGCGCCGAGACGCCGGCCCCGAAGCGGTCGGCGAGTTCTTGCGCCCGCGCCAATGTGCGGTTGACGATGCGGATATCTTTGATGCCGCGCACTTTAAGCGCGTGGATGACCGCGCGCGACGCGCCACCGGCGCCGAGCACCACGGCCGGAGCGTTTCTCTCCCAGCCCGGGGCATGCTCGTCGAGATTGCCGGCAAAGCCGATCCAGTCCGAATTGCCGCCCCACAGCACGCCGTCGTCCAGCCACAGCATGTTGACCGCGCCGATCATCTCCGCCGCCTCGTCGCGGCGCTCGACCCGGGCAAAGGCGACTTCCTTGTGTGGAATGGTGACGTTGCCGCCCTGATAGCCATTGGCCTGGAGGGAAGAGAGGAACTCGGGAAAATCGGCCGGCGCGACATCGATCGCATGATAGCTGCCGTCGATGCCGTATGTGTTCAGCCAATAGCCGTGGATCTTCGGCGAGCGCGAATGCGCGATCGGATGGCCGGTGACGAAAGCTTTTTTCTCAACCATCGATGGCTCCGAGCGCACGCAATTCCGCCAGCACCGGTAACAGCGGCAGGCCGACAATGGTGAAATAATCGCGTTCGATCTTTTCGAACAGCTGGATGCCTTCGCCCTCGATCTGGTAGGCGCCGACGCTCGACAACGCCTTGGCGCCGACGCGGGCCAGGTGCCGGCCGACGAAGGCCGGATCGAGCTTGCGCATGGTAAGGCTGGCGATGCCGACATGGCGCCACAGCACCTTGCCGTTGCGGCAGAGCACGGCGGCGCTGTTCAGCTGATGCGTCTTGCCTGACAGCGCCAGCAGATGGCGGCGGGCGCCTTCCATGTCGGCCGGCTTGTGGAACACTTCATCTCCCAGTGACAAAGTCTGGTCGCAGCCGAGCACCAGGGCGCCCGGTCTGCGTTCGCTGACCTCGGTCGCCTTGGCTTCGGCGAGTATCAGGGCGACATCTTCCGGCGACACACCGCTGTCCTGCAACGGCGCCTCGAGCGCGCGCTCGTCGACGTCGGCAGCCACCGCTTCGATGCCGAGCCCGGCATTGATGAGCATTGCTTTGCGGAACGGGCTGCCGGAGGCAAGGATGATTTTTTCGGTCATGGGTTCTGGGCCTGGTCGATAGTGGTTGATTGGGGCAGGAGGTCGCGTTGCCATCCCATCATCTATTCTTCCCCCGCAGGGCAACAATGGCTGCCGCGGTCTCTTCGATCGAACGGCGGCTGACGTCTATCATCGGCCAATTGTGGCGGGTGCAGATCTGGCGGGCATAGGCGAGCTCTTCGGCGATCGAGGCACGGTCGACATAATCGGTCGCTTCGTAGGTGCTGCTGTTGCCGAGCACGCGGTTCTGCCGGACATGCGAGATGCGTTCGGCGGTGGCGATCAGCCCGACGATCAGCGGCTTGGTGGCAGCGACCAGGCTTTCGGGCACCGGCACGCCGAGCACGATCGGGATGTTGGCGGTCTTGATGCCGCGGTTGGCGAGATAGATGCTGGTCGGCGTCTTCGATGTCCTGGAAATGCCGATCAGCACGACATCGGCGTCGTCCATGTTGAGCGGCAGCTGGCCGTCATCATGCTCCATGGTGAAATTGAGTGCGTCGATACGGTGGAAATAATCGGCGTCGAGCACATGCTGGGCGCCGACGCGGCGGCCGGCCGGCGTGCCGAGATAGGACTGGAAGACGGTGAGGACCGGCTCCAGCACCGAAACACAGGGCAGCCCCATGGTGGCGCAGCGCTCGTCAATGCCGCGCGCCAGCTTCTGGTCGACGACGGTGTAGAGGATGATGCCCGGTTCCTCCTCTATGTCCTCGAAGACTTTCGCCACCTGCTTTTCGGTGCGGATGAGCGGATAGATATGCTCGATGGCGCGCGCATCCTTATATTGCGCCGAGGCGGCGCGGCCGGCCGCCAGCAGCGTCTCGCCGGTGGCGTCGGAAATTAGGTGCAGATGAAAGAAGCTCTGGGGTTTGTTCACAGGGGGCGCCTCAGGCTGTGGGCTTGTGTGGATAAACCGGGGCCGCAAAGGCGACCGGCTGGAGGCGACTGTATCAGAAGGCCAGTTGTCCACAATTCGATGCGCTGTCAGCTTCACTGTGCGGCTGGGGACAAATCTGGGGACGGGCGTTTTTGCCAGCGCTTCATCCACAGAGGCGGTTTTTCAGGGGCTACGCCAAACCATTGACTCCAGTGATGGAATCCTGGTCATCCACACTCTTTGCCAATCCCGCGGAAGAAACACGCGACAAAATGCTGGCTGGCCTTTTCCAGGGCAAAGCGGGACAGGTGACAACCACCGATACCAACAGACTCTTAGAATCAGAAGATTCTAGAAATAGACTATTTAATTATAGAGAAGGCAGGGAAGAGAGCGCTCAATGCCCGAGAACCGCATCGTGCTGGACGTGCTGAGAGGCGAGGCAGTGTTTCCGCCGCCGCTCTGGATGATGCGCCAGGCCGGGCGCTATTTGCCGGAGTACCGCGAGACCAGAAAGCGCGCCGGGTCCTTTCTCGATCTTTGCTACAATCCTGATCTGGCCGTCGAGGTGACGCTGCAGCCGATCGAGCGCTTCGGCTTCGATGCCTCGATCCTGTTCTCGGACATTCTGGTCGTGCCGCATGCGCTTGGGCGCGATGTCCGCTTCGAGGAGGGCCGCGGGCCGCTGCTGACGCCAATCACTGCAGCTCAGATTTCGGCTCTCAACGGCGAAACGTTTCACGTGAATCTCGAACCCGTCTACGAGACGGTTCGCCGGCTGCGTGCAAGATTGCCTGACGAGACCACGCTGATCGGCTTCTGCGGCGCGCCGTGGACGGTGGCGACCTACATGATCGCTGGCCACGGCACACCCGACCAAGCGCCGGCGCGGCTGTTTGCCTATCGCGAACCGACGGCCTTCAAGCATCTCCTGAAAGTGCTCGCCGACCACTCCGCGGCCTATTTGATCCGCCAGATCGAAGCCGGTGCCGACGTGGTGCAGATTTTCGATTCGTGGTCCGGCGTGCTTGATGATGCGTCTTTCGATCAGTTCTGCGTGCAGCCGGTGGCGGAGATCGTCAGGCAGGTTCGTGCGGTTCATCCCGATGTTCCGATCATAGGCTTTCCCAAGGGCGCCGGCGCCCGCTACGAGACCTATCGTGAGAAGACCGGTGTCACGGGGCTGGGGATCGACTGGACCGTACCCCTGGCGGCGGCGAACGAACTGCAGCGCTCGGGTGCGGTCCAGGGCAACCTCGATCCCTTGCGGCTCGTGGCCGGCGGCAAAGCCCTGTCGGACGGCGTCGATGCGATCCTCAAGGCGCTGGGCGACGGACCGCTGATCTTCAATCTCGGCCATGGCATCACGCCGGAGACGCCGGTGGCACATGTCGAGGCGATGGTGAAGCAGGTGCGGAGCGCGACACGCTGATGGCTCAATCGGATAATACGCGCGGCAACAGCACTCGTGGGGCGATGATGCGCATGACCATCGGCATCGGAGTGCTGGTTGTTCTCACCGCACTTTTGTTTTTCTTTGCGCCTGAGGGTTTCTATCCCTGGGCGAAGGCAATCCATATCCTGGCCGTCATCTCCTGGATGGCCGGCATGCTCTATCTGCCGCGATTGCTGGTCTACCACGCCGACGCAGAGAAGGGGTCCGTCCAATCGGAGACCTTCAAGGTGATGGAGCGGCGTCTGCTGCGCGGCATCATCAATCCGGCGATGATCGTCACCTGGGTGTTCGGGCTTTGGCTTGCCTGGAAAGTGTTTGGCTTTCACGGCGGCTGGCTGCACGCCAAGATAGGCTTGGTGCTGTTGCTGTCGGGCGTGCATGGCTATCTGGCCGGTGCTGTCAGGAAATTCGCCGAGGACCGCAATGAAAAACCGGCGCGGCACTGGCGAATCGTCAACGAGATCCCCACATTGCTGATGATCGCCATCGTCATCCTGGTTGTCGTCAAGCCGTTCTAGGCCCATTTCGGTCGACAAAACGCAGCTTGCTCTTTCCCCCGACCGACGATAAAAGACGGGTCTTCCTTCCCGTCATGCGCCGCCCTTGATTGCTTTCGGCCGCGCCCGGCATTTATCGCATCCAGCCGATATATTTTCCCCAAAGCAGATTAAGAGTCCGTCTATGCAAGAAATGAAACTCGCAGAGTTCAAGAACAAGAAGCCGCCAGAGCTGATCGCCTATGCCGAATCGCTCGAAGTGGAAAACGCCAGCGTCATGCGCAAGCAGGAACTGATGTTTGCCATCCTGAAGAAACTGGCCGCCCAGGACGTCGAGATCATCGGCGATGGTGTGGTCGAGTTGTTGCAGGACGGTTTCGGCTTCCTGCGCTCAGCCAACGCCAATTATCTCCCGGGTCCCGACGATATCTACATCTCGCCCTCGCAGATCCGCCGCTTCTCCTTGAAGACCGGCGATACCGTCGAAGGGCCGATCCGCAGCCCAAAAGAGGGCGAGCGCTATTTCGCCCTTCTCAAGGTCAACACGATCAATTTCGACGATCCCGAAAAGATCCGTCACAAGATCCATTTCGACAATCTGACGCCGCTCTATCCGACCAAGCGGCTGAAGATGGAGATCGACAATCCGACCGGCAAGGACATCTCGTCGCGGGTGATCGACCTGGTGGCGCCGATCGGCAAGGGACAGCGCGCGCTCATCAACGCGCAGCCGCGTACCGGTAAAACGGTGCTGATGCAGAATATCGCCCACTCGATCACGGCCAATCATCCGGAATGCTATCTGATCGTACTTCTGATCGACGAACGGCCAGAAGAAGTGACCGACATGCAGCGTTCGGTGAAGGGCGAGGTCGTGTCCTCGACCTTTGACGAACCGGCGGTGCGCCACGTCCAGGTCGCCGAAATGGTCATCGAAAAGGCCAAGCGCCTGGTCGAGCATGGCCGCGACGTCGTTATTCTGCTCGATTCGATCACCCGCCTCGGCCGTGCCTACAACACCGTTGTGCCGTCCTCCGGCAAGGTGCTGACCGGCGGTGTCGACGCCAACGCGCTGCAGCGGCCGAAGCGCTTCTTCGGCGCGGCCCGCAACATCGAGGAAGGCGGCTCGCTGACCATCATCGCCACCGCGCTGATCGACACCGGCAGCCGCATGGACGAAGTCATCTTCGAAGAGTTCAAGGGCACCGGCAACTGCGAAATCCAGCTCGACCGCAAGGTCGCCGACAAGCGCATCTACCCGGCCATGGACATTTTGAAGTCCGGCACCCGCAAGGAAGACCTGCTGGTCTCCAAGCAGGATCTGCAGAAGATCTTCGTCCTGCGCCGCATCCTGGCGCCGATGGGAACCACGGATGCGATCGAGTTCCTGATCGACAAGCTGAAGCAGACCAAGACCAACGCCGATTTCTTCGATTCGATGAACACGTAAGCTTCTCGTCGGCCATCGTTTCGCATTGAAGCCCCGTTCCGGGAACTGGGACGGGGTTTTTCATTGCGGGGGCAAACAGGTCGCATTTCCGACAGGGCGTGGCCTTGGGCGGCAATTTCCACAGCTGTCGTCATGCGAGTAATCGCGTCTCGAAGATCGGAAGCCGCATGGAGAAAACAATCCCGACCCTGATCGGCTTCTCGGCCATCCTGACATGGTCCTTCCTGGCGCTGCTTTCGACGGCGGCGGGACCGATTCCGCCCTTTCAGCTGGCGGCGATGACGTTTCTGCTTGGCGGGTTGGTCGGCGCGTCGAGCTGGCTTGTCCGTCCGGCGGCGATCAAGTCGCTGCGCCAGCCGTGGCAGGTCTGGGCGCTCGGCACAGCGGGGCTGTGCATCTACCACTGCGCCTATTTCTTCGCCATCCAGTCGGCGCCGCCGGTCGAGGTCAGCCTGATCGCCTATCTCTGGCCGTTGCTGATCGTCGTCTTTGCCGCCTTCCTGCCTGGAGAAAAGCTGAGGGCCCATCACATTGCCGGCGTCATGCTCGGCCTTGCCGGCGCCATTGTGGTGATCACCAAGGGCGGCACGATCGGACTGGCCAATGGTGTGATGAAGGGGCATGTCATCTCGCTGTTCTGCGCTTTCATCTGGGCCGGCTATTCGGTTTTATCGCGCCGCTTTGGCAAGGTGCCGACCGATGTGGTCGTCGGTTACTGCTTCATCACGGCTGCGGTCGCCTTGGTGCTGCACCTCACCCTTGAGACCACCGTCTGGGCACAGACGGCGACGGAGTGGAGCGCCATCGTCATCTTGGGCGTAATACCGCTAGGCGCCGGCTTTTACGCCTGGGACTATGGCTGCGCACGGGGACATCATGATCCTCGGCGCCCTCTCCTATGCCGCGCCCCTCTTCTCGGTCATCGTGCTTCTGCTGGCAGGCTTTGGTGTGTTTCACTGGTCGGTGGCTGTTGCTTGCATCCTGATCACGGTCGGAGCGGTGGTCGCGGCCAAGGATTTGCTGTTCGGGCCGCGGTCGCCATCCATTGATGCGACGCCGCTTCCTTCGGCGTTGGACGGAAACACCGGTTGACCTGCCGTCGCAACAGCGGCTCGGTTCCTACGGATCCGGCGCCACGGGCAGGATAGCCGGTGCATAGCTCCGGTCTGCCGGTTGGCGGCCGGATGCCACTGGCCAATGTTCGATCGATTCGCATGCGTTCCGATCGGGGCGACAATATCGGCGTGACGCGGGTCGGGATTCTGATTCGCAGCCGGAACGAAGCTTGCCTGTCGGGGGCGAAGGATCCAGCTTCACGGCTCGGGGCCAGGCACAAGCGTTAACGATGCGGCCTGCGTAGGGCTTGCTGGCCCGCCCAGAACTGCTTGGCGTCGGAATTAGGACCCGCCTGCTCGCACATGGATGACAAGGCGGCTATACAGATTTGGTAATGTCCGGCCGCTCCTCGCGATCGACCTTGATATTGACGAACAGCCGGTTCATGACGGCCGCATACTGTGGGATTGTCGACCGGACAGCTAGGCGACCGGTGAGAACGGGCAAATGATTTCAGGCGATTCGATTGTTGCGCTGTCCAGCGGCCGCCTGCCTGCCGGCATCGCTGTCATCCGCATCTCCGGACCAAGAACTCGATTCGCTGTCGAAACGGTTGCCGACGGCATGATCAAGGACCGGGTTGCGACCCTGCGCAAGCTCCGAACAGTGGACGGGTCGCTTATCGACAACGGCCTGGTGCTGTTTTTTCCGGGGCCGAACAGTTTTACCGGCGAGGATGTC
The DNA here is from genome assembly GCF_057766425.1 of Mesorhizobium sp. P160187. Lineage (NCBI taxonomy): Bacteria > Pseudomonadati > Pseudomonadota > Alphaproteobacteria > Hyphomicrobiales > Phyllobacteriaceae > Mesorhizobium > Mesorhizobium sp. P160187. Next base: position 1,793,734 of record NZ_JBYMDX010000003.1, on the reverse strand, counting down.
GCCGAGTTCCACGTCCATGGCGGCCGCGCCGTCGCCAGCAAGATGCTGGAGATCATTGCCGGGTTTGACGGCGTGCGTCATGCGGAACCTGGTGAATTTACGCGCCGGGCTCTTCTCAACGGCAAGCTGGATCTGGTCGAGACGGAGGCGTTGGCCGATCTGGTCAACGCCGAAACCGAAGCGCAGCGGCGCTTTGCCGTGCAGAATGCCGAAGGAGTGCAAAGCGAACTCTATCTTGGCTGGCGCCGTCGGCTGATCCATGCACGGGCGATGATCGAGGCGGAAATCGACTTCGCCGACGAAGACGACGTGCCCGGTTCGGTTTCGGACACGGTTTGGTCCGATGTGCGCGCAATGGTGGGCGAGATCGGCCGGCATGTCGATGGCTTCCATGCCGCCGAGATCATCCGTGACGGGTTTGAGGTTGTCATCCTCGGTGCACCGAACGCCGGCAAATCCAGCCTGTTCAACGCGCTGGCCAGGCGTGAGGCGGCGATTGTTACCGACGAGCCCGGCACGACGCGGGACTTGCTCGAAGTGGTGCTGGATCTCCACGGAGTGCGGGTCAGGGTAACCGACACCGCGGGCCTGCGCGAGTCGCCCGGCAAGATCGAAGCGATCGGTATCGAAAAGGCGCGGGCCAAGGCGCACACGGCTGACCTGGTGCTGTTGCTGGAAGATCTGGCGGACCCTACTGCGATCGGCAACATGCCTGTTGACGCCCCGGCTTTGAGAATCGGCACCAAGGTCGATCTCTTGAAAGGTTCGCCGCGATCAGAGGCGTATGATGCGTTGATATCGACGGTGGACGGCACTGGTTTGGCTGAACTGCTGGCTGAGATCGGCAGGCGCGCCGCGGCTGCTATCGGCGATGCCGGTGACATCCTGCCGTCTCGGTTGCGGCATGTGGAGCTGCTCAATGAGACCAGGCGCTTTCTGATCTCGGCTTTGTCGGGGCAAGAGTGCGGCCAGGAGCTACGGGCGGAGGAGCTGCGTCTTGCGGCGGACCGACTTGGCCGGATTGTCGGCGCGGTGGATGTCGAGGACCTGCTGGACGTGATCTTTTCGCAGTTTTGCATTGGAAAGTGACTCACGTGAAACAGGGGGGCGTGTGAGTGACTCACGTGAAACACAGGGGGCCGCCCTAGTGCGTGTTTCACGTGAAATGAGGAGTTTGGCAAAAACGGCAAGTGCCGAAGGCCGGCCCCGCCCCTCATTGTCCTCCGGGAGAAGATGCCGGCAGGCAGATGAGGGGCAGCGCCAGCCGAGGTAATTGTCGCCGCTTCCCTGACTCACGTGAAACACCTCTGCGACTTTCAGCACTCCGGTCCACGTGAACGAATCAACCTGCAATCCTTGACAGCGTCCTCTCGTGGGGACATGTGTCGGGAAATCTCTGAATCTGGAAGGGACAATGATCGATCGCTATGATGTGGTTGTGGTGGGCGGTGGCCATGCCGGGTGCGAGGCTGCGTGCGCTGCCGCGCGCGCCGGCGCCAGGACCGCGCTGGTCACGCTGCGCTTCGACACGATCGGTGTCATGTCCTGCAATCCGGCGATCGGCGGCCTCGGGAAGGGCCATCTGGTGCGTGAGATCGACGCCATGGACGGGCTGATGGGCCGCATCGCCGATGCTGCCGGCATCCAATTCCGCCTGCTCAATCGCCGCAAAGGCCCTGCCGTGCGCGGGCCGCGCACGCAGGCCGACCGCAAGCTGTATCGGCTGGCCATGCAGGAAGCGATTCGGCAGCAGAACGGTCTCGACGTCATCGAAGGCGAGGTTCTGGACTTCGACATCGTGGATGGACGGGTCGCCGCTGTGCGCCTGGCCGACGGGCGCCGGTTGGTGTGCGGCGCGGTGGTGCTGACCACCGGCACGTTTCTCCGCGGTCTTATTCACATTGGCGACAGGAAGATTGTCGCCGGGCGGATGAACGAGCAGGCGAGCCTTGGCCTGTCGGCGACGATGAGCCGCGCCGGTTTCGCGCTTGGACGGCTGAAGACCGGCACGCCGCCGCGGCTCGATGGCCGCACCATCGACTGGGCGTCGCTGGAAAGCCAGGCGGCCGACGAACATCCAGTGCCGTTCTCGCTGCTCACCGACACAATCAAGAATCCGCAAATCCATTGCGGCATCACGCGTACGACACCGGCGACGCACGAGCTGATCCGCGCCAATCTCGGCCGCTCCGCCATGTATTCCGGCTCGATAGAGGGGGTCGGACCACGCTATTGCCCGTCGATCGAAGACAAGATCGTCAAGTTCGGCGATCGAGAAGGTCATCAGATATTCCTCGAGCCGGAAGGGCTGGACGACGACACGGTCTACCCCAATGGCATTTCGACCTCCCTGCCCGAGGATGTGCAACTCGACATTCTCAAAACTATACCCGGGCTAGAGCGGGCGACCATGCTGCAGCCCGGCTATGCCATCGAATACGACCATGTCGATCCGCGCGAGTTGGAGCCGACGCTTGAGGCCAAACGTATTGCGGGGCTTTTCCTAGCCGGTCAGATCAACGGCACCACCGGTTATGAAGAAGCCGGAGCGCAGGGCCTGCTCGCCGGGCTCAACGCCGCGCGCAAGGCGGCGGCCGACGACCAAATCGTGCTCAGCCGCACCGAAGCCTATATCGGTGTGATGGTCGACGACCTCACCAGCCGCGGCATTGCCGAGCCCTACCGCATGTTCACTTCGCGGGCGGAGTTTCGCCTATCGCTGCGCGCCGACAATGCCGATGAAAGGCTTACGCCTCTGGCAAATCGGCTTGGTATCGTGTCGCCGGAGCGGACGCAGCGGTTCAATCAAGTCACACAGGATCTTGATAGGGCGCGCGAACTCGCAGTTGCGACGACCATGACGCCCAACGAAGCGGCGCGGCATGGGCTGGAGATCAACAGGGACGGCGTGCGCCGCTCCGCTTATGAATTGCTCGCTCATCCCGGCGTCGATATAGCCTGGCTGGCCCGTGTTGCGCCGGCCTTTGGCGCAATCGACGTCAAAACCGCTGAGCGGCTCGAAACGGAAGCGAAATATTCGGTTTACCTTGATCGCCAGCAGGCGGATGTCGGACAGATCCGCCGCGAGGAAAGCCGGTTGATCCCGGCGTCGGTGGATTTCGCCGATGTTCCCGGCCTATCCAATGAGCTGAAGCAGAAGATGGTAACGCGTCAGCCGCGTTCGATCGCTGACGCGCAGCGTATGGAAGGCATGACGCCGGCGGCGCTGGCCATCATCGTCGCGCACGTCCGCAACGCCGAATCGGCCGCCCAAAGGGCCGTTGCGTGAGCGCTGCCTCATGGGCGAGCCTGCAAGAGGTCGCGGGACCGGTTTCACGTGAAACATTCGATCGGTTGGTGACGTTCGAACAGTTGTTCCTGAAATGGAACCGCAGCATCAATCTGGCCGCGCCGTCGACGCTGGACGATGTCTGGGGCCGCCATATTCTGGACAGCGCGCAGCTGGCGCGAATCGCACCGCAGGCCAAACGCTGGGCCGATCTCGGTTCGGGCGGGGGTTTTCCGGGCCTGGTAATGGCCTTCCTGCTGGTCGAACGCAATGGCGCGTCGATCGATCTGGTCGAGAGCAACCGCAAGAAAGCATCGTTTTTACAGGCGGTCATTGGCCAGTTCGGTTTGCCGGCACGGGTCGTCGCCCGGCGCATCGACGACAGCTATCCGCTTGTTTCCGAACCGGAAATCATCACGGCGCGGGCGCTGGCCGCGCTGCCGGCGCTGCTCGATCTGTCGGCGCCGTGGCTGACCAAGGGATCGCGGGCGCTGTTCCACAAAGGCCGGGATTACCGCTCCGAGGTGGAAGAAAGCACTCACCGCTGGGCTTTCGATCTGGTAGAACATCCGAGCATGACCGACGCCCATGGCGTCATCCTCGAAGTGACCGATCTGCAGACTGCGTAAGCTCTCCTTCGCAACCTTGGCGACGCAATGAATACCTGGCCCACATGAATACCTGGCACAGACCCATGAAAACCGGACCTCGCATCATCACCGTCGCCAACCAGAAGGGCGGCGTCGGCAAGACAACCACCGCCATCAATCTGGCCACGGCGCTGGCCGCGATCGGCGAAAAGGTGCTGATCGTCGATCTCGACCCGCAAGGCAATGCCTCGACGGGTCTCGGTATCGACCGCAAGGACCGCACCGTCTCCTCCTACGATGTGCTGACCGGCGAACTGGGCCTGGAAGAGGCCGCCATTCCAACGGCGGTGCCCGGCCTGTCGATCGTGCCGTCGACGCTCGATCTGCTCGGCATCGAGATGGAAATCGCCTCGGCGCCGGATCGCGTGCTTAAGCTGCGCAACGCGCTGCGCGCCGCCACCGAGCGCGGTGCGCCGTTCGGCTATGTGCTGATCGACTGCCCGCCCTCGCTCAACCTTTTGACTTTGAATTCAATGGCGGCAGCCGATTCTGTTCTTGTGCCGCTGCAGTGCGAGTTCTTCGCGCTGGAAGGGCTAAGCCAACTCCTGGAAACGGTGGAGCAGGTGCGCCGTTCGATCAATCCGGACCTGATCATCCAGGGCATCGTGCTGACCATGTATGACGGCCGCAACAACCTCGCCAACCAGGTGGTGCAGGACGTGCGGGCACATATGGGCGACAAGGTCTACGAGACCATCATTCCTAGGAATGTGCGAGTGTCCGAGGCGCCCTCCTATGGCAAGCCGGCAATCCTCTATGACCTGAAATGCTCGGGCAGCCAGGCCTATCTGCAGCTGGCGTCCGAAGTGATCCGCCGCGAGCGCAAATTGCGCGCTGCTTGATTAGGCAGGGTCGATAAACAAAGCCGATCCGTTACCGAAACGATCAAGAATTTGGAATTGAGATGAGCGACGACCTTTCGAGAAAGAGACTGGGGCGCGGACTGGCGGCGCTGATCGGCGAGATCGATCGCCCGGCAGCGACCGAAAAGCCGGGCTTGAATGCCGATGGCAAGGTGCCGATCGAGTTTCTGAGCCCGAATCCGAAAAACCCGCGCCGGCACTTTGGCGACGCCGACCTCACCGATCTCGCGCAGTCGATCCGCGAGCATGGCGTGGTGCAGCCGGTGGTGGCGCGGCCTTCGCCGACGCAGGCCGGGCGCTACGAAATCATTGCAGGCGAGCGGCGCTGGCGCGCGGCCCAGCGAGCCGGGCTGACCGAGATCCCGATCATCGTGCGCGACGTCAACGACCGCACAGCGCTGGAACTGGCGATCATAGAAAACGTCCAGCGCACCGATCTCAACCCGGTCGAGGAGGCGCTCGGCTACCAGCAATTGATCGACGACCACGGCTACACACAGGCCGACCTCGGCAATGTAATCGGCAAGAGCCGCAGCCACGTCGCCAACACGCTCAGGCTGTTGAAGCTGCCCGACGTGATCCGCGACATGCTGGTCGACGGCGCGCTGTCGGCCGGCCATGCCCGGACGCTGGTGACGGCGCAGGATCCCGCCGGGCTAGCCAAGCAGATCGTCGAAGAAGGGCTTTCGGTGCGCCAGGCCGAGGCGCTGGCGCAAATGCCGGCGGGCGGCACGCCGCCCAAGGCAAAACCAGCACACGGCGCATCGGGCAAGGATGCCGACACGCTGGCGCTGGAAAGGCTGATGACCAACACGATCGGCATGATCGTGACCATCGAGCACAAGGGCAAAGGCGGCGCGATCCGCGTGGACTACCGCAGCCTGGAGCAGCTCGACGAGCTATGCCGGCGGTTGAAGGATGAGCGGTAGAGGGTTGGGGTTGCGCATATTTAGCCGGCGAATGAAGTTCTGGCTTAGGATGAAGAAAGGGTTTGGCGGTTGCCGGCCCTTCTTTTTATTGGCGATTGCCGAAGGGATCGAACTGCTGATCTCCCCCCTTGAGGGGGAGATGGCCGGCAGGCCAGAAGGGGTCGTCTCGCATCAAGCGCCGACCTCGTTTGTCGTTGCGAAAGGCGCCAGCGCTCCACGCGCGGCGACCCCCTCTGTCGCCTTTGGCGACATCTCCCCCTCAAGGGGGGAGATTACCGCTGCGCCAGCCTCGCGCTCTCCACCGCAATGCCGAGCAGCGCCTGCCGCGCCAGCGCTTCCGACAAATCCGGCCTGCGCCTGGTCTGCAGCACGGCCGATTGCAGCCGGTTCAGCGCGCGGCTGAGCGCCTCGACGTTCCAGCGCTCCAGCGCCTTCTCCACCAGCTTGCGCCGCGAGAAAAACACCGGCGGACGGGCGCCGGCCACTGCCGAGGCGGCGTTGCGGCCGGCGGTGTCCATCTGGCCGCGCATGACCTGAAGCTGCTGCAGCTGCCGCATCGCCGAGGACAGCACCAGGAAAGGATGGCCGCCGGACAGGCAGTGGCGGGTGAAGGCGGTGTCGAAGTCACCGATCCTGCCCTCCAGCACAGCATCGACCGCGTCGTCGAAGGAGGCGCCGGAGACGTCGCCGGACATCGCCCTTACGTCGTCGAGGCTGATGTCCTTCTGGCCGTGGGCATAAAGCACCAGCTTTTCGATCTCGCCGCGTGAGGCCAACCGGTCGCCGCCGAGATTGCGGCGCAGCGCCTGGCGTGCGTCGAGCGCCATCGACATGCCGGCCTTGCGCAACTCGTCGTCGATGACGCTATCGATGTCGCGGGCTTCATCGGCGTAGCAAGGCAGCGCCATGGCGGTGTCGGCGGCCTCGACGATCGCGCGCAGTCCGACGCCCTTTTTCAGGTCGCCAGCCTCGATGAGAATGATGGCGTCGCGCGCGGGCTCCGCAGTCAGCGCCTTGACGTCGTCGGCCAGCGCCTTCTGACCGCTGGCATTTCGCACCCACAGAAGCCGCCGGTCGGAGAACATCGGCACGGTGCGGGCTTCATCGAGCAGCCGGCCCTGGTCGCGATCGACCTCCGCGCCGTCGAGCCGTACGACGGAAAACGGATCGTCGAGCGGCAGGCCGGTTTTCGCGGCAAAGGTTTTGGCCCGCTCGGCGACCAAGCCGCGGTCGGGTCCGTAAAGCAGGACGATCGATATGCGCGCGTCAGGCTTCGCCAGCCACGAATCGACCTCGTATCCTTTTTTCTGCGCCATGGAGGGTGGTTAGCATGATGCGGTCGCTGAGTGAACGTTCTCCAAAGCGTTCGAGACCTTGGCGCCCTTCCTCTCCCTCCGGAGGGGGGAGAGGTGGCTCGGCGAAGCCGAGACGGAGTGGGGGAACCACCTGGCAATCGCCGCGAACGGACAAAGGAAGGGCACTATCTCAAGCGTTGCCTAGCGCCCAAGGGTCGACCCCCACTCCGTCGAGCTTCGCTCGACACCTCTCCCCCGATCGACGGGGGAGAGGAAAGCGCCAGTTCGCCGACCTTGATGCGTTCATCTCTCCCGGAGGCCGTGAAGTGACTATCTGCTGGAAATCCTGCAAAACTTTGCGCCTAATTGCGCGCCGCTCCCCAACATCGACAAGAAATTTCGCCGACATATCTGCATCTTGCGGTCGCCTGCCGGCCGTGACGCCGTATGGGTTGCGGCGCCCCATGAATTGGCGCTGTGCCGGGCGCGCGGATGTGCAAATATCACCGCAGCAAATGGGAGGACCATGGTCATGACCGATGCTGGGATGTTGCGGTTTCATGTGCCGGAGCCGGAAGTGCGGCCGGGCGGAACGCCCGACTTCTCCAACGTGCCTATCCCCAAGGCGGGCTCGGTGCCGCGACCGGACATCGATGTCGATCCGCGCACCATCCGCGACATGGCGTTTTCGATCATCCGCGTGCTCAACCGCACCGGTGAGGCGGTCGGGCCGTGGGCCGGGCTGCTCACCGACGAGGAGCTGCTCGAGGGGTTGCGCCACATGATGACGCTGCGCAGCTTCGATGCGCGCATGCAGATGGCGCAGCGCCAGGGCAAGACTTCGTTCTACATGCAGCATCTGGGCGAAGAGGCGGTGAGCTGCGCTTTCCGCAAGGCGCTGATGCCGGGCGACATGAATTTCCCGACCTATCGGCAAGCCGGCCTGCTCATAGCCGACGGCTATCCGATGGTCACGATGATGAACCAGATCTATTCCAACGAGGCCGATCCGCTCAAAGGGCGGCAGCTGCCGATCATGTATTCGTCGAAGGAGCACGGCTTCTTCTCGATCTCCGGCAATCTGGCGACGCAATACATCCAGGCGGTCGGCTGGGCGATGGCTTCCGCTATCAGCAACGATTCGAAAATCGCGGCGGCGTGGATCGGCGACGGCTCGACGGCCGAATCCGATTTCCATTCCGCACTGGTGTTCGCCTCAACCTACAAGGCGCCGGTCATCCTCAACGTCGTCAACAACCAGTGGGCGATCTCGACGTTTCAAGGCATTGCGCGTGGCGGCTCCGGCACCTTTGCCGCGCGCGGCCTCGGCTTCGGCATTCCGGCGCTGCGCGTCGACGGCAATGATTATCTCGCCGTGCATGCCGTGGCCAAATGGGCGGCGGAGCGGGCGCGGCAGAATCTCGGGCCGACGCTGATCGAATATGTCACCTACCGTGCCGGCGCGCATTCGAGCTCGGACGATCCGTCGGCCTATCGGCCGAAGACGGAATCCGACGCCTGGCCGCTCGGCGATCCGGTGATGCGGCTGAAGAACCATCTGATCCAACGCGGCGTCTGGTCGGACGAGCGTCACGCCCAGGCCGAAGCGGAAATCCTCGAGACGGTGATCGCGGCGCAGAAGGAAGCTGAAGGCCACGGCACGCTGCATGCCGGCGGCAAGCCGTCGACGCGCGAGATGTTCGAGGGCGTGTTTGCCGAGATGCCGCCGCATCTCAGGCGCCAGCGCCAGCAGGCGGGAGTCTGACCATGCCGAGACGGACCATGATCGAGGCGATCCGCGACGCCATGGACGTGTCGATGGCGCGCGACGAACGCGTCATCGTCTATGGCGAGGATGTCGGCTTCTTCGGGGGTGTCTTCCGCTGCACGGCAGGCCTGCAAGCGAAGTACGGCAAGACCCGCTGCTTCGATGCGCCGATCAACGAATCCGGCATTGTCGGCTCCGCCATCGGCATGGCCGCCTATGGGCTGAAGCCATGCGTGGAAATTCAGTTTGCCGACTACATGTACCCGGCTTACGACCAGCTGACGCAGGAAGCAGCACGCCTGCGCTACCGCTCGAACGGCGATTTCACCTGTCCGATCGTGGTCCGCATGCCGACCGGCGGCGGCATTTTTGGCGGCCAGACGCACAGCCAGAGCCCGGAAGCGCTGTTCACCCATGTGTCGGGGCTGAAGACGGTGGTGCCGTCCAATCCTCATGATGCCAAGGGGCTGCTGATCGCGGCGATCGAGGATCCCGATCCGGTGATTTTTCTGGAGCCGAAGCGGCTCTATAACGGACCGTTCGATGGCCATCACGACCGACCGGTGACGCCATGGTCGAAGCATGAACTGGGCGAGGTCGCCGACGGCCATTACACGGTGCCGCTCGGCAAGGCGGCGATCCGCCGGGCGGGCTCGGCCGTCACCGTGCTCGCCTACGGCACCATGGTCTATGTCGCGCAGGCGGCGGTGGAAGAAACCGGCATCGATGCCGAGATCATCGATTTGCGGACCCTGCTGCCGCTCGATCTCGACGCGATAGTCGCTTCGGTGAAGAAGACCGGACGCTGCGTCGTCGTGCACGAGGCGACACTGACCTCCGGCTTCGGCGCCGAGCTGTCGGCGCTGGTGCAGGAAAATTGTTTCTACCATCTGGAAGCGCCGGTGGCGCGCGTCACCGGTTGGGACACGCCCTACCCGCATGCGCAGGAATGGGATTATTTCCCGGGGCCGGCCCGTGTCGGCCGCGCGCTTCTCGAAACCATGGAGCCTAGGGATGGGCGAACACATCATCAAGCTGCCGGATGTCGGTGAAGGCGTCGCCGAGGCCGAACTTGTGGAGTGGCACGTCAAGGTCGGCGACCTCGTGCGCGAGGACTCGGTGCTTGCCGCCGTGATGACCGACAAGGCGACGGTGGAAATACCTTCGCCGGTCGATGGCGAGATCCTGTGGCTGGGCGCCGAGATCGGCGACACGGTGGCGATCGGCTCGCCGATCGTGCGGCTGAAAGTGGCGGGGGAGGGCAATGTCGCCGAAGGCTCGAAATCGTCAGAGGTCACGGCGGCACCGACCCCCACCCCTGCCGGGGCGAGCCACGGGTTTCGCCCGTCCTCCGGACCCCCACAAGAGGGAGGCGTTTCGGCCACGAAATCCGACGCCAAGTCGCCACCACCTGCACCAGCAGCCAAAAGCGCACGGGCAGCTGAGACTGAATCCCCCTCCCCCTTGTGGGGAGGGGCTAAGGGTGGGGGTGCTGCGCCGACATCTAAAGGTGCGGCACCCTCCGGCGCGCCGCGCCCGGAGGGCGAAAAGCCCCTGGCGTCGCCCGCCATCCGGCTCAGGGCGAAGGAGGCGGGGATCGATCTGCGCCAGGTGTCGGGTACCGGCCCTGCCGGCCGCATCAGCCACGAAGATATCGAGGCATTCCTGGCACGCGGACCGCAGGTAGCGAAGGCGTCGGGTCTGGCGCGCAATGACAGCGTCGAGGATATCAAGGTCATCGGACTGCGGCGCAAGATCGCCGAAAAAATGTCGCTGGCGAAGTCACGCATCCCGCACATCACCTATGTCGAGGAGATCGACGTCACAGCACTTGAGGAGTTGCGCGCGGCGCTCAACAAGGAAAAGCGCAACGGTGTGGAGAGGCCGAAGCTGACGCTGCTGCCGTTCCTGATGCGGGCGATGGTCAAGGCGATTGCCGACCAGCCCAACATCAACGCGCTGTTCGACGACGAGGCCGGCATCATCCATCAGCATGGCGGCGTCCATATCGGCATTGCCGCGCAGACGCCGTCGGGCCTGGTGGTGCCGGTGGTCAAGCATGCCGAGGCGCGCGACCTCTGGGATTGCGCGGCCGAGCTCAACCGCCTGGCCGAAGCGGCGAGGTCCGGCTCGGCCAGCCGCGACGAGCTGTCGGGATCGACCATCACCATCACCTCGCTCGGCGCCATGGGCGGCGTGGCGACGACGCCGGTCATCAATCATCCTGAGGTGGCGATCATCGGCGTCAACAAGATGATGGTGCGGCCGGTGTGGGACGGCACCCAGTTCATCCCGCGCAAGATGATGAACCTGTCATCGAGCTTCGATCACCGGGTGGTCGACGGCTGGGATGCGGCGGTGTTTGTGCAGCGGATCAAGGCGCTGATTGAGACGCCAGCGCTGATATTTGTGGATTGAGGGGCGGAACAAGCGAGATGATGAAAGAAATCTCCTGCAAGCTGCTGGTCATCGGCGCCGGGCCCGGCGGCTACGTCTGCGCTATCCGTGCCGGCCAGCTCGGCATCGATACGGTGATCGTCGAAGCTGGCAGGCCGGGCGGCACCTGTCTCAATGTCGGCTGCATCCCGTCCAAGGCGATGATCCATGCGGCGGAAGAGTTCGAGAAGGTCGCGCATATGGCCGGCGGCAGCAGTCCGCTCGGCATCTCGGTAGCAGCGCCCGTGCTCGATCTCGGCAAGACGGTTGCGTGGAAGGACGGCATTGTTAGCCGGCTGACCGGGGGCGTTGCCGGGCTACTGAAGAAGGCCAAGGTCAAGACCGTCTATGGCTGGGCGACGTTCCGCGACGGCAAGACCGTCGCGGTCGAGACCGAGACCGGCACCCAGATCATCCGCGCCGAAACGGTTGTGATCGCCACCGGCTCGGCGACGGTGGAACTGCCGTTCCTGCCGTTCGGCGGCCCGGTGATTTCATCCACAGAAGCGCTGGCTCTCGGCGAGGTGCCGAAAAAGCTCGCCGTGGTCGGCGGCGGCTATATCGGGCTGGAACTCGGCATGGCGTTCGCCAAAATGGGCGCCGCGGTGACCGTGGTCGAGGCGCTGCCGCGCGTGCTGGCACCGTATGATGCGGAACTGACCCGGCCGGTGGTGAAACGGCTGGCCCAGCTCGGCGTCGAGGTGATGGTTGGCGCCAAGGCCAAGGGGGACAAGGGCGACGCGCTGCTGGTCGAGACCGCGGACGGCAAGAGCACCAAAATCGCGGCAGACAAGATCCTGGTCACGGTCGGCCGCAAGCCGGTGACGGAGGGCTGGGGCCTCGATCAGATCGATCTCGACATGGCCGGCAAGTTCATCAAGATCGACGACCAGTGCCGCAGCTCGATGCGCGGCATCTATGCCATTGGCGACGTCACCGGCGAGCCGATGCTGGCGCACCGGGCGATGGCGCAAGGCGAAATGGTGGCCGAGATCGTCGCCGGCCACAAGCGCAGCTGGGACAAGCGCTCGATCCCGGCCGTCTGCTTCACCGATCCGGAGCTGGTGACGGCAGGGCTAACGCCGGAGGAGGCGAAGGCTTCAGGCGAAATCAAGATCGGCCAGTTCCCCTTCGCCGCCAACGGCCGGGCGATGACGAAACTCGGCGAGGACGGGTTTGTTCGTGTTGTCGCCCGCGCGGACAACCATCTGGTGCTGGGCATCCAGGCGGTCGGGCAAGGCGTGTCGGAACTGGCGGCGGCGTTCGGGCTGGCGCTGGAAATGGGCGCGCGGCTGGAGGATATCGCCGGCACCATCCATGCGCATCCGACGCAGGGCGAGGGGTTCCAGGAAGCCGCGCTGAAGGCGCTGGGCCACGCGCTGCATGTTTAGGGGGAGGCGCTTCACCCTCCCCCTTGTGGGGAGGGTCGATCCGCGAAGCGGAGTGGGGTGGGGGTCCTCGCCGACCGTCGGCGCTCCCCCCACCCCGTCTCGCATCTCCGCTTCGCTCCGACCGCGAGCCGACCCTCCCCACAAGGGGGAGGGTGGCCGCCCAGCCGTCGGTTGTCGCAGATCAGCGGAATGTACTAAGTGTCGGTCCATGGACACCGGCCTGAAGAAATACATCGCCATACGCTACAACATCGCCGCTGGCTTCAAGCCAAGCCAGTGGGACGGAAAGGGCCGCGCCAATCTCGACCCGGTCTGGCTGGTCGAGCGCCTGGCGTTGTTCGACACCTATTGCGCGTCGTCGCTCGAAGGCCAGTCGCTGAAGGATTTTACCGTCCTTGTGGCGTTCGATGCCGATACGCACGAGAACTATATTCGCACCGTGTGCAGCTGCGTGGCCGGTGTCGACGTCAGGCCGATCCTTGTCGAGGCCGGCGAGGATTACAATGATCGCTTCAATGCCTTCGTCCAGGCCGATACCGATGCCGACTATGTTTCGCTCACGCGGCTCGACAGCGACGACGCGCTGGCGCCGACCTTCATGGAGCGCGTCGAGCACTACGCGCGCCGGGAGATCGAAAAGGGTGTGGTGGACCTGCAGCCGCTCTACATTGCCTTTCCGGACGGCCAGAATTTCGACACGGCAAGCGGACGCTACACGCACCACGACTATGTCACGTCGGCGTTCGGCACGCTGGTCGAAAGGAGATCGCCGGCGATGAGCGGCGTCTACAGCGAGCACCACGCAAAAATGGCGACGCGCTTCAACACCGTCGTGGCGGCATCGAAGGGCGCGCAATGGTGCATCGTCATCCATGACAACAACGCCGCCAACGTGTTGAGGGGGAAGCCGGTCTCGGGGCCGTCCTTTACGGTGGGCCGACCGGGTGTCGAACCCGAGGTGCCAGCGCGAAGGCAAAGCGCGCCACGACAGGCGACGCAGCCCCGCATGGCGCCGCGGACCGCGGGCAACTTCATCCGGTTTCTGCTCGGACGACCGATGGCTCTGCGGAAGTAGCGGGCGCTTTACCCTCCCCCTTGTGGGGAGGGTCGATCCGCGGAGCGGAGCGGGGTGGGGGTCCTCGCCAACCGTCGGCGCTCACCCCCACCCCGTCTTGCCATCTCCGCTTCGCTCCGATTGCGCGCCGACCCTCCCCACAAGGGGGAGGGTGAAGTAGCTCAGCTCGCCAGCCGGCTCACCATCTCGTGCTGCGCATAAGCGCGCCCAAAACGATTGGCGAGCAACGCATCCAGCGCGATGTCTTCCTGCTTGACGAAACCGGTCGCCGGCAAGGTGCCGTCGGCGAGCATGTCGAGCACGGCGCAGATGCCGGACGCGGTGGTGATCTGGATTGCGCTGCGCACCTGGCTGCCAATGCGCTGCGAATAGATTTTGTTGGCGTAGGTTTCCTGCAGCAGGCGGCCATTGCGGCGGCCCGAGACGGTGACGAAGACGATGACCACGTCCTGCAGCGTTACCGGCAGGGCGCTCTCGAAAATGTCCTTCAGCACGTCGCGGCGGTGGCGCAGGCCGAGATCGTTGAGCAGCGCCTTCATGATCGCCGCATGGCCGGGATAACGGATGGTGCGGTAGTTCAGTGTGCGCACCTTGCCCTTCAGCGTCTCGGCCAGGGTGCCGAGCCCACCGGAGGTGTTGAAGGCCTCATAGGTGACGCCGTCGAGCGAGAACTCTTCGCGCTCCTCCAGCGGCGGCACTTCGATCAGCTCGCCCTCGACGATCGCCTCGCAGGGTTCGCAATATTCGTTGATGACGCCGTCGGTGCTCCAGGTCAGATTGTAGTTCAGCGCATTGGACGGGTATTGCGGCAGCGCGCCGACGCGCATGCGAACGCTTTCCAGCGTGTCGAAGCGGCTGGCGAGATCGTTGGCGACGATCGAGATGAAGCCCGGCGCAAGGCCGCATTGCGGAATGAAGGCGCTGCTGCCCGACTTGGCCAGCTCCTTGACGCGGCGGGTGGAGACGACGTCCTCGGTCAAATCGAGATAGTGTACGCCGGTGGCGGCCGCGGCCTCGGCGATGCGAGTGGTCAAATGGAAGGGGGCGGCGCTCAGCACGGCGAAGGCGCCGGCAAGCGCGGCCTCGAGTGCGCCCGGCGCTGCGATATCGAGCTCCAGCCCCTCGACGCCGGCGGGAAGTTCGGCCGCGGCAAGCTGCGCCGCCGCGCGGTCGACAACGGTGACGTGGTAGTCGCCGCTGTCGGCGAGCATGCCTGCAATGGTCGAGCCGATCTTGCCGGCGCCGACGACGATGATTTTCTTCATGACCTTGCCCCTCGTGAAAACTCTTTGGCCCAGACCGCCGCGCGGTGGACGCTATGCCTTCAAGAATCGCAGCTTGCCTGCCGAAAGGAAGCGTGGGATCGTTCGAAATGAACCCTGCAATTGACCGATACGCCGACGAAGTTCGTCGAAATGCTCAGTGACGCCGAACAAAACCTGCTTTCCCTGCTGCGCGCCAATGCCCGCGCGTCGACCACTGAGCTGGCGCGCCAGCTCGGCGTTTCGCGCACGACGGTGCAGAGCCGGATCGAGCGGCTGGAACAGCGCGGAATCATCACCGGCTATGGCGTGCGGATGGCGCCGGACTACGAGCAGGGGCTGGTGCGGGCGCATGTGCTGCTCACCGTCACGCCCAAGCTCGCCGACAAGGTGGTGCGGGCGCTGCAGGCGCTGACGCCGGTGAGGACGCTGCACTCGGTGAGCGGCAATTTCGACATGATCGTCATCGTCGACGCGCCGTCGATCAGGGATCTGGATGCGTTGCTGGACGAGATCGGGGCGATGGACGGGGTCGAGCGGACGTCGTCGTCGATAATTTTGTCGACCCGGATTGATCGGTAGGTGGGACGCATGAGCTGCTAATCTCCCCCCTTGCGGGGGAGATGGCCGGCAGGCCAGAGGGGGTCGGTTCGACTGGGCTCGGCCTACCTGCCGCTGCAGAAGGAGGTTAGCGCTCCACGCGAGGCGACCCCCTCTGTCGCCTTCGGCGACATCTCCCCCTCAAGGGGGGAGATTAGCTGCTAAGCCCGCCGCCTTTCCGGCCCGCTATCCAGCCACGCCACATCCTCCGCCGACAGCTTGATATCCAGCGCCTTCAAACTGTCCTCCAACTCGTCCAGCGTGCGCGGGCCGATCAACGGCACCGACGGAAAAGGCTGCGCCAGCACATAGGCGAGCGCGATGTGGATCGGACTTTTGCCCAGGCGCTGCGCCAGCTCGATGGCGCGGTCGCGGCGGCCGAAATTTTTCTCGGAATACCAGACCCGCACCAGCTCCTCATTGTCCTGCTTGTCGCGGCCGGCGCGGTCGGTGAAGAAGCCGCGGCCCTGGCTCGACCAGGCGAAGTTGGGCATCTGCCTTTTCGTCAGCCAGGATTTCCAGTCGTCGGTCGACGAGGTGATGCAGCCGGCCCAGATCGGTTCCAGCATCTCGGCCAGCGAGAAATTGTTGGAGAGCACGCCGGGCTTCTGCTTGCCGGTGCGCTCGGCATAGGCAATCGCCTCGTCCATGCGCGCCATCGTCCAGTTCGAGCCGCCGAACGGGCCACGGATGCGGCCGGCCTTGACCTCGGCGTCCATCGCATCGACGAATTCGCCGACCGGCACATCCGGGTTGTCGCGGTGCATGAAATAGAGGTCGACATGGTCGGTCTGCAGCCGGTCCAACGACTGGGCGAGCTGCTTGCCGATGACATCGGGATAGCAGAGCGGCGAGTGCGCGCCCTTGGCGATGATCACCGACTGCTCGCGCACGCCGCGATTCCTGAGCCACTGGCCAAGCAGCGTTTCGGTGTAGCCGGCGCCGTAGACATAGCCGGTATCGAACAGATTGCCGCCGGTCTCGAAGAAGGCGTCGAGCAGGATTGCGCCCGACGAGAAGGTGCGGAAATCCTCGAAGCCGAGCGCCACCACGGAGGCCGGCTTCGACAGGCCCGGAATCTTGCGCTTGCCGATGGCGGTGCCGCCGGTGCGCAGCGGCCGGCCCGAAAGGGTGTTCGTTCGCTTAGCCGGCTTTTCGATTTCATATTCGAGCCCTACGGCAGCGCGCCATTTGTCGAGCACACGCAGCGTGCCGAGACTGTCGGCCCAGCCCATGCCCGGCCAGGCGAATTCCTGTTTGCCGGCCAGGATCGCCTCGCCGGCGGCGTCGACCTCAAAGGAATAGAGATGGCGGGTTTCGTTGAGGCTGATGGTCTCGCGCGTGTCGTCGGCGAGAATTACATCGATCCGGCCAGGGCCGCCATCGCGGTTGCCGCCGCCGGCGAACCAGAAATCCGGCACCTCGATGCGGCCCTTGGTGCCGAGGATGCGCAGGACATTGTCCTGTTTGAGCGAGATGCTGCAGGATACCTCGGCAACGATTCCACCGGGAAAATGCAGCAGCGCCGAGGCCCATTCGTCGACGCCGGACTTGCCGAGATGGGCGGTGCCGACAACCTTGTCCGGCTCGGCGAAGGGTTTGCCTGTGGCAGCGCCCGCGATCAGCCGTACCATGGAGACGGGATAGCCGCCGACGTCGAGAATGCCGCCACCGGCGAGATCGTTGGAATAGAGCCGGTGCTCGGGCATGAAGCCGGGCATGGCGAAGCCGAAGCTCGACTTGATCAGCCTGACATCGCCGATGACGCCCGACTGGATCACCTCGACCAGCTTCGCCGTCTGCGGGTGCAGGCGGTACATGAAGGCTTCGCCGAGGAAGGTGCCGGCCTTGCGCGCGGCATGGATCATGGCGTCGGCCTCGAAGGCCGTCAGCGCCAGCGGCTTTTCGCACAGCACATGCTTGCCGGCTTCCGCCGCCTTGATTGCCCATTCGGCATGGCCGGGATGCGGGATGGCGATATAGACGGCGTCGACCTCGGGGTCAGCGAGCAGCGCGTCGTAACCGTCGAGGATGCGGGCGCCGGGAAACGTCTCGGCCAGGCCTGCCTTGCC
Organism: Mesorhizobium sp. P160187; assembly: GCF_057766425.1. Classification (NCBI taxonomy): domain Bacteria; kingdom Pseudomonadati; phylum Pseudomonadota; class Alphaproteobacteria; order Hyphomicrobiales; family Phyllobacteriaceae; genus Mesorhizobium; species Mesorhizobium sp. P160187. Next base: position 1,776,104 of record NZ_JBYMDX010000003.1, on the reverse strand, counting down.
GGGATTGCGGGCGCCGAGCGCCACGATCGTGCCGGTGCGCGAGCCTGCCACGCCGCGGGCGAACGCTTTGGCGATGTCGCCAGGCCCGAGTATCCCCCAGCGGATGGGCGCGGTTGCAGTCATGGTCATTCTCCTTGCAAGGCTGGAAGCGCTCAGCGCAGCCGCTGGCCGTTTTCGTCGAACAGATAGGACTTGCGGATGGACACGGTGATCTCCTGGGTGTCGGGGACCTTTGCCGCGTCGCGCTGGATCACCAGGTCTTCGCCATGGGCGGTCCTGGCATAGATGAAGCTGGTGCCGCCGAGATGCTCGACCACGTCGATGCCGACGGTGAGGTCGGCGTCGCCTTCGCCGCCATTGCCGAAATGTTCGGGCCGCACGCCGACAATGACCTTGGCTCCTGTTTGCGGCACGGCGCCGGTCAACGGTTGCATGATGCGGGTCATTTCCTCGCCCACCAGCTCGACGGTGACGCTGCTCATGTTGCGCCCGACGACGCGGCCCTTGATGAAATTCATCTTCGGCGAGCCTACAAAGCCGGCGACGAACTGGTTGTCGGGATTGTCGTAGAGATCGAGCGGCCTGCCGATCTGCTCGACATGGCCACCGCGCAGCACGACGATCCGGTCGGCCAGCGTCATCGCCTCGGTCTGGTCGTGGGTGACATAGATCATCGTCGTACCGAGCTCCTTGTGCAGGCGCGAGATCTCGACCCGCATCTGGACACGCAGCTCGGCGTCGAGATTGCTCAACGGCTCGTCGAACAGGAAGACTTGCGGTTCGCGCACGATGGCGCGGCCGATGGCAACGCGCTGGCGCTGGCCGCCGGACAATTGCCTGGGCCGCCGCGCCATCAACTCTGTGATGCGCAGGATTTCGGAGGCCCGCTTCACCCGCCGCTCGGTGTCCTCCTTGGGGTTGCCGGTCATCCTGAGGCCAAAGCTCAGATTCTGCTCTACGCTCATGTGCGGGTAGAGCGCGTAGGACTGGAACACCATGGCGATGCCGCGCTCGGCCGGCTCGACATCGTTCATCACCTTGCCGCCAATGGCGATCTCGCCGCCGCTGATATCCTCCAGCCCGGCGATCATCCTGAGCAGCGTCGATTTTCCACAACCCGACGGGCCGACAAAGACGACGAACTCGCCATCGGCGATATCGATGTTGGCGCCATGGATGATCTCATAGACGCCGAAGCGTTTTACGACATTGGTGAGGGTGACTGCCGCCATATCGCTCTAGTCCTACTTGACGGCGCCGGCGGCGATGCCGGCGATGAAATGGCGCTGCAGCAGCACGAAGACGACCAGCATCGGCACGGTCAGCATGACGGCGCCGGCCATGATGCCGCCCCATGAGACCTTGGTCAGGCCGATCAGCGTGCCGAGCGCCACAGGGGCCGTCATCGCGCCGGGCTGGCTGTTGATCAAAAGCGGCCAGAGATAATTGTTCCACGAGGCGAGGAACAGAATGATGGCGAGCGCCGCCAGCATCGGCCGCGCCAGCGGCAAAGCGACGAACAGGAAGATACGCCATTCCTTGACGCCCTCGACACGTGCCGCGTCGAAAAGGTCGGCCGGCATCATCGAGAAAGCCTGGCGCATGAACAGCACGCCCAGCGAATTGAACAAGGGTGGCACGATCAGCGCAATCCAGGTGTTGGCGAGCTGGAAGTCGCGCGCCACCATGATGAATTGCGGGATCAGCACCACCGCATAGGGCAGCGTGATGGTGCCGAGGATGATCGCCACCACCGCGCCCTTGCCGAAGAACTGATAGCGGGCGAGCGCCCAGCCGGCCATCGAGGTCAGCAGCACCGAGAAGAAGGTGTAGGTCACGGCCACCGCCACCGAAATGCCGATAGCGCCGACGAAATTGGTGTCACGCTGCAGATTGTTGAAATTGTCGACGAAATTGCCGTGCGGCAGAAGCTCGATGCCGGGGCTGAAAATGCCGTTGTCGGGCATGGTCGAAAACACCACCATCATCCACAGCGGAAACAGCCAGATCACCGCCAGCGGCGTCAGGACCAGATGCAGCAGGACGCTGCGGCCGAGCCGGCGTTGCGAGAGCGAACTCACTTCGGCTCTCTTGTCAGCCACAGCTGCACCAGAGTGATGGCGATGGCCAGCCCCGCCATCGTGTAGGCGACGGCCGAGGCGTAGCCGAAATTGAGCGAGCGAAAACCCTGGCGGTAGAGCAGCAGGCCAAGCGTCTCGGTGCCGCCGCCGGGGCCGCCGCGCTCCGTGATCAGGAACGGCTCGGTGAACAGCTGCATCGTGCCGATGATCGACAGCACGGCGCAAAACACGATGACCGGCTTGAGCAGCGGCAGCGTTATGTAGAAGAACTGCTTGAGCTTGCTGACGCGGTCGAGCGTCGCTGCTTCATAGACATCCTCGGGGATCGACTGCAGGCCGGCGAGCAGGATGATGGCGTTGTAGCCGGCCCAGCGCCAGGTTACCGCGATCATGATCAGCGCCATCGCCGGGGTGACGTTGGAGAACCAGTCGATCTTGGACAGGCCGACGCCGGCGAGCAATTTGTTGATGATGCCGAAATCGAGATTGAACATCAGCCGGAACACGGCGGAATAGGCGACCTCGCCGACCACCACCGGAGCGAAGAAGGCGAAGCGGTAGAGGCCACGTGCCTTCAGCAGCGGCGAGTTCAGCAGCACCGCCATGATGATCGCTAGCGAGATCATCACCGGCACCTGGATGACGAGGATGAGCAGCGTGTTCTTCAGCGCGTTGAAGAAAGCGGGGTCGCCGATCAGGCGGCCCCAGTTGAACGTCGGTGCAAAGCGCCAGGGCACCGTGCGCGTCGCCTGGAAGGAAATCATGAACGAGGAGATGATCGGCCACACCCAGAAGATGGCGAAGATCAGGAGGTAGGGCGTGAGGAAGCGATAGGCCGTGGCGTTCTGGTAGCGCATGGTTCCTCCTCCTTCCTCTTTCCCGGCTGATATCCGGCGTGTTGTTAGCCGGCGTCAATTATTAAGGCTTGGCGCCGCCCCTCATCCCCCTGCCGGGACCTTCTCCCCGTATAGTGACGGGGAGAAGGGGCTTGTTGGGACGCCGCCGGCGATTGGCGAACTGTTGGGCGAGAGCGTCCCCTCTCCGTCACTATACGGGGAGAGGATGCCGGCAGGCAGATGAGGGGCAGCGCCAACGGTCCGGCAAATTGCCCTATATCTGGCCCGCCAACATCTCCGCCTTCGTCACTTTACCGGCAATCCAGTCGCCGCCGCGATCTGGCTGGCGGCGTCGTCGAGGGCGGCCTTGGCATCGGGATAGCCGCCGCCGAGATATTTGGTCTGCACGGCGCGCATGATGATTTCGGCGTCGCTCTGGAACGGCGTGCCGCGGCTCGGCACCACCTTGGGCAGCGTGGCGAGAATGTCCTTCCACACTGCCTGGCCGCCCCAATAGGGGAGGCCTTGCGAGACATAGGGATCGTCGAGCGCCGAGATCAGTGACGGCACCAGGCCGAAATCCCTGAGCATGGTGATCTGGCCCTCATTGGTCTCGAGCGTGTATTTCAGATAGGCGTAGGCGGCCTCCTTGTTCTTCGAGGCCGAGGTGATGGCGAGCGACGAGCCGCCGAGATTGGCGGCGCGCGGGCCGTCGGCGGTCAGGCTCGGCATCAGATAGACACCCCATTTGCCGTTTTCGCCGGCCGATTCGGTGCGGATGGTGCCCTCATACCAGCCGCCATAGACCTGGGTGGCGACGGTCCCGGCGGTGTTGTTGGTGATCTTGGTGCCCCAGTCGGCCGACGAGATGATGCCGGCGTCCTTCATGTCCTTGATCTTGGCCAGCGTGTCGACGCATTTCGGCTGGTTGACGGTGATCGACTGCCCATCGGCGGCGAAATAGCCGCAGCCCTGTTCGTTGGAAATCATGCGGAAGAATTCGGTGTCGCCGTTGAAATCGGCATTGGTCATGGTGACGCCGGGATTGGCGGCCTGGACCTTCTTGCCGGCGGCGATGAAATCGTCCCAGGTCTTGATCGAGGCCGGATCGACGCCGGCCTTCTCGTAGAAGTCGCGGCGGTAGAAGGCGGCGACCGGGCCGGAATCCCACGGCATGGCATAGGCCTTGTCGCCGACCTCCAGTTCGGTGCGCTTGAAATCCGGGAATTTCTTCTGGTCGTCGGCGGTGTAGCCCAGCGTGTGCAAATCGACGAAGCAATCGGGGAACTGGCTCCAGTAGTTCTCGGCCTCGCCGTTTTCGATCGAGACGATATCGGGCAGGCCGACGCCGCCGGCCGCACAGCCGGCGATCGACTTGTCATAGGTGGGCTGGTTGCCGAGATCCTGAACGGTGACCTTGATGTCGGGATACTGCTTGTTGAAGCCGGCCACCGTCGCCTTCAGCGACGAAGCGGCGATATTCCAGCTCCAGATCGTGATTTCGCCGGACTGCGCCAAGGCCGGGGCTGAGCCCAGGCCAAGCGCCAGCGCGGCACAGATCAGTGTCGTGCGCATTGAAATCCTCCCATTTCATTTGCTCTCTCTTCGCGAGCATGGCTAGACTAGGCGGCGCGGAAGGCTTGTCCCTGACAACGGGAATAAAAGATGGGCGGAAAGTAAGATGCCGGAACGGCCGTTTTACCAGCCTGGCGCCAGCAGCGTCGAAGGCCTGCCGATGGCTTTGCAGATGTTTCACAACCATCCGCTGGTGATGCTGAAGCCGCATTGGCATGCCCAGGTCGAGGTCAATTTCATCGTCCGCGGCAGCGTGCATTACCGCATGAACGAGCACGAGATTTCGCTGTCGGCCGGCGACATGTGCCTGTTCTGGGGCGGGCTGCCGCACCAGATGGACGATCTCTCCGACGACGCCATCTATGCCGGCGCGCATCTGCCGCTGGTGCATTTCTTCCGCCTGCACCTGCCGACGGATGTCCGCCACCGGCTGATGACGGGCGCCACGCTGGTGACATCGGCGACCGACCAGGCCGACCATCACAATTTCGAACGCTGGAACCGCTATTTCCGCTCGGGCGATCCGGCGATAACCGAGCACGCCGTGAACGAGCTGCTGTTGCGGTTGGAGCGGGTGCGCTTCGAGCCCTACCAGCTGGTGCCGGAAACCGCCATCGGCCAGGAACCCGGCGGCCCGTTCGACCAGCAATCGCTGCGCAATGTCGGGCGCATGTGCGACTTCATCGCCGAGAATTTCCTCTACGAGATAGACTGCGTCGACATCGCGGCGGCGGCCGACATCCATCCCAAATACGCCATGAGCATTTTCAAGAAGTCGACCGGCATGACGCTCAACGAATATATGAACCTGCTGCGGCTGAGCTATGCGCAGGCGCTTTTGATGCATGAAGACGCCAACGTGCTGCGCGTCGCCATGGATTCCGGCTTCGGCTCGCTCAGCGCCTTCAACAAATCCTTCCGCAAGCTGGCTGGGATGTCGCCTTCGGATTTCCGCCGGGGCGCGGTGGGCCGATAGGTTTTCTAGGATTTCGCATTCAACGGCTGCGACCATCGATCTGGAGAAAGTTGTCAGCGCCGGGGTATTTGAGGACCGGCTTCCCCCACTCCGTCGCTGCTTCGCAGCGCCACCTCTCCCCTCCGGAGGGAGAGGAAGGGTGCTTTCCGGCAAAGGGCTCGCGCCTTTCCTCTCCCCCGTCGATCGGGGGAGAGGTGTCGAGCGAAGCTCGACGGAGTGGGGGTCGACCTGGCTCGGGCGGTGTCATTTCAAGCCGAGGCCGGTGCCCTGCGCCCGAGGAAACCCGACAATTACCGCCAGCCCAGGTTGGCAATCCTCCAGCGCAATCGTTGCACCATGCAAATCGGCGATGGCCCGTACCAGGCTCAAGCCCAGCCCGCTGCCGGGCGTGGTGCGGCTGGAGTCCAGCCGGTACAGCCGCTGGAACACTTTTTCGCGCTCCTGCGCCGGGATGCCGGGGCCATTGTCGGCGACCTCAGCCAGAATGCGGTCGCCTTGCCGCCGCACCGATAGAAGGATCGCCGTGCCATCGGGGCAATGCCGCAGCGCGTTCTCAACCAGATTGGCAAACAATTGCGTCAGCAGGTCGCGATCGCCGTGAACCAGGCATGGCGTGCCGTGGACGATCGTGGCCGACAGCGACTTGCCGTCATCCTCGGCGACACCGGCGTAGATTTCGGCAATGGCATCGATGACGCCGGTGAGGTCGAGATCGACAAAGCGCGCCTTGCGGGCGCCGGCCTCGATCTGGGCAATACGCAACAGCGCATCGAAAGTATCGTTGATCTGCAGGCTTTCCCCACGTGCCTCCGCCAGCTCATCGGCAACGGCCTCACCCCGCGCGGTCCTGTCGGCCGCAGCTTCCAAAATCATCTGCAGCCGGTTGAGCGGCGTCTTCAGATCATGCGCGATGTCGGCGCTGACCTGGCGCATGCCGTCCACCAGCGCCGCCAGCCGCTCCAGCGCGGCGTTGACCTGGCGCGAGACGCCGTCAATGTCGTCGCCATTGCCGAGCAGTGGAATGCGGGCGTCGAGCCGGCCGTTGGAGACATCGTCCATGGTGGCGGCTATGCCGTCGAGGCGGCGCTGCACGCGCGACGCCAGCAGGGCGCCGCCGGCCACCCCAAGGCCGGAAATGATCAGGGTGGCCCAACCGAAGCTCATCAGCACGATGTTTTCCAACTCCCTTATCTCAGTCAGCGAGAAGGCCACGGTCAGGCTGTTCGGCCCGACCGAACCGGACCAGGCGCGGTACATGGTGCCGGGCGTCACATCGGGCAGGGACGCTGCAAAATCCGAAAAGCCATCGGGAAGGTCGGCGGCGGTGAAATTCCCGGCCAGGCGATTGCCGGCGGGATCGGTGAGCGAGAACAGCTGTTCCTTGCTCGGGCTGAGCGCGGCGTGGCTGTCGACTGCCGAAACCAGATCCTCCCGGTCGTTTCCGGCATAGGTCACCGCCACGACCGAATAGGTCTCCTTGACCGACTGGTCGAGCTGCTCGGCAAGATCCGCGCTCATCAGCTGGTAGACGATGGCGCCTGACAGGATGAAGGCGAGCACGAACAGCAAGGCGAAGGTCAGGGCCAGCCGAAACGGCGTGCTGCGCAGCAGGCGAGAGCCTGTCTCAGTCATAGTGCGTTTCAGTCATGGCAAGCTTCAGTCATGGCAAGTTTCTGTCATGCCGCGCCTCAGTCGTGAACACTGTAGCCAGTGTTGCGCACGGTGTGGATCAACGTGGTTTCGAACGGCCTGTCGATCTTGGCGCGCAGCCGGCTGATATGGGTTTCGACGACGCTGGTCTTGGGGTCGAAGTGAAAATCCCAGACCCGTTCCAGAAGCATGGTGCGGGTGATGACGCGGCCCTCGCCGCGCATCAGCACTTCGAGCAGGCTGAATTCGCGCGGCTGCAGGTCGATCGCCTGGCCCTGCCTGGTGACGCGGCGCTGGATCAGGTCCATTTCGAGGTCTGCAATGCGCAGCGTCGTCTTCAGCTCCTGCACCGCAGGGCGACGGCCGAGCGCGTTGATGCGGGCGAGCAGTTCGGAAAAGGCGAATGGCTTGACGAGATAGTCGTCGCCGCCGGCCTCGAGCCCTTCAACCCTGTCGTCGACGCCGCCGACCGAGGTCAGAAAGATCGCCGGCGTACGCACGCCCGCCGCCCGCACCGCCTTGATCATCGACAGGCCGTCGAGGCCGGGCAGCATGCGGTCGACGACGATCACGTCATAGGCGTCGCGTGTCGCGGCAAACAGCGCGTCATGCCCGTCGCGCAGCAGATCGCAGACATGCCCGGCTTCGCTCAGGCCCTTGACGACATAGTCTGCGGTCCTGGGATCATCCTCAACAAGGAGAAGTCGCATCTCTGTTCCGGTCTGTTGCCGAGGCTTTGCCAGAGCGGCATGCTAGCACCGGCGGCGGTCCGTTCCTAGAATATCCGCCGGCGCCTGGTCGCTCGTGGTCGTTGCACATGTCCATAAGTGTCATCCGACCGGATCGCGCGCAGGGACAAGCATCCTGCGCAGCACGGCGTCTTTCAGAATAAAATGATGGAAGAGTGCCGCACCGGCATGAATGCAGATCAGAACGATGAATACCGGCTTTGCCCAAGTATGGACATCGCCCATCCAGCTCCAAACATAAAAGGCCAGAAGCCCGGAAACAGGAGCGGCAACGAGAAGGCCATAGAACAGCGCATGCGTTGTGCGTGAGGCGAAAGCCATCCATTTCGGCATTGTGGATTGCGGCTTGGGCGCACCGATGAAGAGGCGGACGGCCAGTCGCACGAACACCAGCAACAGGATCGCCAGGCCGACCCAGTAATGGGCGGACCCCATGGTCTGCCCGTAGGACGACAGTTGGCGTCTGTCCGCTGCCGCATCGACATAGATTGTCATGTTTTCGCCGAACAGGAGCTGGAACAGGACAAGCGCCGCTATCATCCAATGCAGGCTAATTTGGAGGCCGCTATAACTGGATTTCCTGGAGTTCATTCTTCCGTCCATGAGGTGAGCGCGATAGCTGCCCAGGGCGACCCACGGCAGGGATCCATTGACGTTTTGGCGCGTTCTCGTCGCGTCAGGCGGGCGTGCAGGTGCTTGCATCTACTCCGATTTAAGCAGGATTTTGTCGGCCTCGCCGGTGCCCTTCTTCAGACTCATATAGAGAACGAGGGCGACGATGCAGCCCAGGAAGATCATGCTGGTGAAGGTGGTGCCGAAGCCGAGGCCGCCATATTCGACCGGCTGCGACAGCAGGTCGCCGAACGAGGCGCCAAGCGGCCGCGTCAGGATGTAGGCCAGCCAGAAGGCGAGGATGGCGTCGAGGCCGAAGGCGAAATAGCCGAGGGCGATGAAGACGATGACCGCGCCGAACAAGAAGCCAGTCGTGAGATAGCCAATGTCGAACGTCTCGGCGACAAGGTCGGCGGCCGCGGTGCCGAGCGAAAAGGTGAACAGGATAGCCAGCCAGTAGAAGATCTCGCGCCTGGTGGTGACGATCGTATGGATGGAGAGCGTTCTTTCGCTGGCGTACCAGACCGCGAATGTCGCGGCGAGCAAGACCGTGAAGGCAATCGTGGTGGTTTGCAGACGGACGCCCAAATTGTCGACCAGATTGTCGGTGATCAAGGTGCCGACGACGCTGATCAGCACCACCGCCAGCCAATAGGCCCATGGCACATAACGCCTCTGCGCGAATTGCAGCGCCAGCGCGACGACAAGGATGCCGGTCATGATCAGCGAGGTGACGGTCAGTCCGAAGCCAAGATTGACGGCCAGATAGTCGGCCGCCGTCTCGCCCATGGTGACCGCCAAAAGCTTGATCAGCCAGAATTCGACGGTGACATCAGGGACCCTGTTGGGTGATGCCAGTGCGGCGGGTGCAGTGCTTGCAGACAAGAGCATGATGGGATCCTTGTCGTTTCGGCGGGGACGGGCCTATTCCCCGGCACGTGCGGCGAGGCTTGGCCTTACTTCCCCATGATCTTCATGGCCTGAGCGAAGAAGTCGTCGGCGCGCTTGTCGTCGTCGGCATTGCAGCGCTCGACGCCTTTGGCCTCGAGATCGGATACTTTTGTCTTGTCCGCGGCGCTCAGCGCCGCCAAGGCTTCCGCCGCGCGCAGGTCCTTCAGAGCGTCTTCGCAAGGCGTCGCAGCGGAAGCGGCTGAAAAGACCGGGTTGGCGATGGCAATGGCGCAGAGCGAGAAAGCGAGGGCTAGCTTTTTCATGCTGGTGTTCCTGTCTTGCGCCGATATCCAGGCGGTGATGAAACGATGTCCGGCAGGTCGGCCGGCATAAGGACTATGGGCAGGCGACCTCGCCGCAATCTGTCCGCCCGCTTACAAATTCGTAAGAATGGCTGAAATTCCTGCCGGTTGCCTCGCCATCGCCGCACGGAAGCGCTAGTGGGTGGCGAGACACCGGCGCTATGAGCCCTGCCGGAGAGCAGGAACTATGATGAGCTACGCTCCCCCCAAGCCGGCAGCGAAGGCGTTCGACCAGCACAAGCGCCTGCTCGTCATACAAGTGGCGGCAGCCCTCGCCGTCATGCTGTTGCTGTTCACCAAGCCCTTTCTCGTCGAAGGCTCGGACGGGCACGAATACATCGAGGCGCTGGGCATCGGCTTCGTGCTGGTCTGCTTCCTTGGCCGTCTGTGGAGCATTCTCTATGTCGGCGGCAGGAAGAACGACGAGCTGGTCACCATCGGCCCGTTCTCGATGAGCCGGAACCCGCTCTACTTCTTTTCCACGGTCGGCGCGGCGGGCGTCGGGTTGATGTACGGCTCGGTGCTGGTGGCGGCGGCGCTGGCTCTGGTGAGCTACCTGGTGTTCCGGGTGACGGCGCGCAAGGAAGCCGAGTTCCTGTTTGGAAAGTTCGGCCCCGCCTACAGCGTCTATGCCGAACGCACGCCGCCTTTCTGGCCGAACCCGCTGCTGTTTCACGATCAAGCCGAACGCCGGTTCTCGACAAAGGCGTTGCGGCGGACATTCACGGACGGGCTCTATTTCCTGGCGCTGTTCCCGGCCATCGAGACGATTGAGCAGTTGCGGATCAGCGGCATGCTGCCGGTGTTTTTCACCCTCTACTGACCGGAGCGCCGTGCCGCGCGGCGCACGCTGTAGAGCAGGATGACGAGGCAGCCGGGCAGAAGCAGGACGCCGCCGGCAAGCGGCGGCAACGCCAGCAGCTTCACTGCCGCGGCAATCGCCACGATCAACAGCAGCGCCAGCGTCGCAAGGCTGCCGTCGTCGATGAACATGCCGACGAGCTCCTTTAGAATGAGGCGGACGACGTTCATCGAGCAACTCCTTGTGCAGCCTTGGGGTAGCTGGCGCGCAACCAGCGCACCATGGCGAAGCACGCGACGGCGATGACTGCGAAGATGGCCAGCAGCGCCAGATCGGCGCCCGGCCAGTCGGCGCCCAGGCCTTCGCCGGTCCAGAAAATGCCGAAGCTTGTCAACATCAGGCCGACGGCGAATTTGAGCGCGTTTTCCGGCACCCGCGCCAGCGGCCTGTGCACCGCAAGGCCGATGATCGTTACCAGGATGAAGGCCGCCAACGCGCCAAGGCTGGCATAGAAGGTCTGTGCATGCGCGGCGCCGACGGCAATGACGATGAACACCACCTCGACACCTTCGAGCAGCACCGCCTTGAAGGCTGCGAGCCCGGCCAGATAATCGGCGCGGCGGTCATTGGCCTGCTGCTGCAAAGCGGCGGTTTCCTTGGAAAAGGCCGCTTCCTCGTCATGCAGGGCGATGACGCCGACACTGCGCAAAATGGCCTTTCTCAACCAGCGCATGCCAAACAGGACCAGGAGCACGCCGACGACGAACTGCAGCACCATAATGGGAACCAGCGCCAGCAACGGTCCGAAGGCCAGCACCAGAGCCGCCAGCACCGCCAGCGCCAGCGCCGCGCCGGTCAGCGCTGGCCGCCAGCTGCGGGTGACGCCGACCGCCAGCACGATGGTGAAGGCCTCGACCACTTCGACGAAGGAGGCAAGGAACGAGGCGGTCACGGTGGAAAGTATGGGTGTCAGGCCATTCATGAAGGTTTCCTGTCTGCGGGAATCACTGGGCTGAGAAGGATACAGCGCTCCGGCGGAAGGGAGAACGCGCCGGCATTCTCGCCATACTCTATCTGTTGCGTCTCACCATCGGTGGCCCGATCGCCGGCGTTCGCTACGAGCTGCTCGGCGTCGGCGACAATTTTTAAGCCGATCGTGCTAGGCCTTGTCATTGTGCTTGCCGTCATCCTGGACGCCTATCGGGAAAAGCTGTTGAGGGTGATCCGATAAAGCGCGTCGCGCTTTTTGGTTTTTGTTTTATGGATGTCATTTTCCCAGATCCGCCGGACACTCCGGGCGACATGCACTAGGGGACAAGAAATGACGACGATTGCCGATGTCGCGCGCCATGCCGGAGTGTCGGTCGCAACCGTCTCGCATGTGATGAACCGCACGCGCCATGTCGAGCCTGAGACGGCCGAGCGCGTCCATTCGGCCATCGCCGCCTTGCGCTACAGTCCGAACACGCTGGCGCGCAGCCTGAGGCGCGGCGAGACCAAGACCATCGGCCTGCTGCTGCCGGACAATTCCAATCCGTTCTTCGCCGGCGTGGCACGCCAGATCGAGGATGCCGGCTTCCTTGCCGGCTATACGGTGATCCTGTGCAACTCCGACGGCAGCGCCGAGAAGGAGGAGCGCTACCTCCAGGTGCTGATGGCCAAGCAGATCGACGGGCTGATCTTTGCCGGCTCGTCCGATCATGCGCGGGTGTTCTCCAGCCTTCTGCCCGGCGTCCCGGCGGTGCTGATCGACCGCGAGATCCATTCGGTCAATGTCGATTCCGTGCTGGTCGATCACGATTATGGCGGCTATCTCGCCGGCCGCTATCTGGCCGGGCTCGGTCACGAGAAGATCGGCGTCATCGGCGGCCCGCGCGATTCCAGCTCCAGCCCCGCCCGCCTGCGCGGCTTCGCCAGGGCGCTGCAGGAAGCCGGCCTCGACCTGCCGCCGGCCTCGGTGGTGGATTCCGACTACCACTTCGCCGGCGGCCGCATGGCGATGGAGCGGCTGATGGCGCAGGCGCCGGGGATCACGGCGCTGTTTGCCTGTAACGATCTGATGGCCATGGGCGCGCTGACAGTGCTGCGCGGGCGCGGATTGCGGGTCCCCGGCGACATGTCGATGATCGGCTTCGACGACATCCCCTATGCCGTCACCACCTGGCCGCCGCTGACGACGATCGCACAGCCGGTCGAGAAGATCGGCACCCGCGCCGTCAGCCTGCTGCTCGAGCGGGTTGCCGAGCCTGCGGCGCATTCGCGCCGCGAAGTGCTCACCCCGGTGCTCGTCGAACGGGAGAGCTGCGCGCCGTTGAGCGGCTGAAGTCCCTCAGGCGGCGGCCGGCTGCAGCGCTGCCCTGAGCAGCATGCCGAAGAGGTCGCGCGGCTCGTCGGGATCGGCGAGCAGGTCGAGTTCCTCGTACAGGCCGGTGGCCTGAAGCTGGTCTCTGATATAGCGCAGCGCGGAAAAATCCTCGGTGGCGAAGCCGACGGAATCGAACAGGGTGATCTGTTCCGCCGTCTTGCGGCCTTCCGCCTTGCCGGTCATCACCTGCCACAACTCGGTCACCGGATGGTCGGCGTGGAGCTGCTGGATTTCGCCCTCGATGCGCGTCTGCGGCGAGAACTCGACGAAGATGTCGGAGCGCGAAAGGATGTCGCGGTGCAGTTCCGTCTTGCCGGGGCAGTCGCCGCCGACCGCGTTGATGTGCACGCCGGAACCGACCATGTTGTCGGTCAGAATGGTGGCGGACAGCTTGTCGGCGGTCACCGTGGTGATGATGTTGACTCCTTCCACAGCATCCTGGCCGGTGGCGCAGATGGTGACGTCAAAGCCCTTGCCGGCGAGGTTGCGGGCGCATTTCTCGGAAGCCGAACGGTCGATGTCATAGAGCCGCAGCCGGTCGATGCCGAGCAGCGCTTTGAAGGCGACAGCCTGGAATTCGGACTGGGCGCCATTGCCGATGATGGCCATCGAGCGCGCGCCTTTCGGCGCCAGATATTTGGCCGCGACAGCGGAGGTCGCCGCGGTGCGCAGCGCCGTCAGGATCGTCATTTCGGTGAGCAGCATCGGATAGCCGGAGCCGACATCGGCGAGCACGCCGAAGGCGGTGACGGTCTGGCGCCCCTCGCGCATGTTCTTGGGATGGCCGTTGACATATTTGAAGCCGTATAGCCGGCCGTCGCTGGTCGGCATCAGTTCAATGACGCCGTCATGGCTGTGCGAGGCGATGCGCGGCGTCTTGTCGAACAGCTCCCAGCGGCGAAAATCCTCCTCGATATAGGCGGCGAGTTCGGTGAGGAACCGCTCGACGCCGATGGTCAGCACCAGCTTCATCATGCGGTCGACGCTGACGAAGGGGACGATGGCAAGGCGGGAAGGCTGGGTCATGCAATGCTTCCGGAATGGCTGCGGGTCGGGCGGTCCATGATGCGCCGGCCCATCAGGCTGGCGGCGAGGTCGACAATCAGCGTGGCGGTGCGGCCGCGCTCGTCGAGGAACGGGTTGAGCTCGACCAGATCAAGGCTGGAGACCAGGCCGCTGTCGGACAGCATCTCCATCACCAGATGCGCCTCGCGGAAGGTGGCGCCGCCGGGCACGGTGGTGCCGACGGCCGGCGCGATGGAGGGGTCGAGGAAGTCGACGTCGAGGCTGACATGCAGCAGGCCGTTTTCCTTTTCGACGACGGCCAGGAAGGCGCGCAGCAAGGGTGCGACGCCGTGCTCGTCAATGGTGCGCATGTCGTGCACGGTAACCCCCGCTTCGCTCAGGGCCCGGCGCTCCGCCGGATCGACGCTGCGCAGGCCCATGACGCAGATGTGGGCAGGGTCGACGGCGACAGGCAGGTCCGGGAAATAACCGTTGAAGCCCGGCCGGCCGCTGGCATAGGCGAGCGGCACGCCGTGCAGATTGCCGCTGACGGTGGTATCGAGCGTGTGGAAATCCGGATGCGCATCGAGCCACAGCACGAAGAGCGGCCGGTCGCGTTCGGCCGCCCGGCGGGCTATGCCCGACACCGTGCCGGCCGATATCGCGTGGTCGCCGCCAAGGAAGATCGGCATGGCGTTCCGCGAAGCCGCATAGGCGGTCTCGGCTATCGCCGCGGTCCAGGCGGAAATCTCCGGTAGGGCCTTCAGCGCGAGATTGCCATGGACGATTGCGCGCACGGCGGCCGGTTGCACCGCGCCCCAGTCCTCGACCTCGTGGCCAAGTTCCGACAGCACCGAGACAAGCCCGGCCGTGCGCAGCGCGCTTGGCCCCATCTCGCATCCCATCCTGCCGGCGCCGTCCTGCACCGGCGCGCCAACGATCCTGCAGCGCATGGTTCTTGTTGTCCTTGTAAATTGATTGGGCGGTTGATGCGTGGAATGAACCATCCCGGCCCGGCAGTATGAACAGGCGAAATTGGCATTTCGAGAAGAATGATTTATCAATCCGATAAGTCAGTTTGGTCAAAGTGGATAGAATCATGGACTTGCTCGACGAAAGGCTGGTCACGCTGCTCAGGCATGATGCCCGGCGCAGCATCTCCGATCTCGCGGTCGATCTCGGGGTGTCGCGCGCCACGGTCAGGGCGCGCATGGAGCGGCTGGAAAAAACGGGCGAGATCATCGGCTACACGGTGGTGCTGCGCGCCGACGCGGTCGACCAGCGGATACGCGGCGTGATGATGATCGAGATCGAGGGCCATGCCGCCGACCGCGTGGTCCGGGCGCTCGGCGGCCTCGCCGAGGTTTCGACCATTCACACCACCAATGGCCGCTGGGACCTGGTGGTCGAACTCGGAACGGCGTCGCTCACCGATTTCGACGCGGTGCTTAGGCGGATACGGCTCATCCCGGGGATAACCGGCAGCGAGACAAGTCTGCTGCTGGCGACGCCGCGCACCACAAGGGCAAGGTTGGCGTAGCCGTCGTTCCGGCCGGCGTGTTCACGCAAAGCTTTGTGACGGATCTGGCGAATGGGTCGCCTGCCTGCGAAATCTCATTGAGGGCGGAGCTATCCTCCACGTGACGGAGGAAGCCGGCATGACGCGAGATTGCACCAGCTTCAACGGTGCAAGGACCGGATGCTTGCCACAGGCCAAGGCTGATGGCAGGATAAAAGGCCGCAACGTGCGGCCTCTGGCGGCCGTTGTGTTTCGATGGATTATGAAGCATTTTCCCAAGGTGCGGGTTCTCCTCACAATGTGCGGCAGCCTCGTTTCGCCTTGGTCGCCCTTGATTTTTCGCAATGTGCGCTTTGCCTGCCTCAGGCCGCAGGGCATTTAATTCCACGGGGTCAAGCCTCATGACAGAGATTTGTGCTCGGGCCGTTTATCGTCGGCGAAGACAAGGCATGGCGCCGCAATCAGCGCCCCTGGCATTCGTGACCTGGTGAAGAATGCCGTTGCGTACCTCTCGCCCCCATGTTTCAAAACAGGTCGATAGACCCGCGAGAATAGTTTCGAAGCCTGCGGGGTTGCCCACGGTCCGGCGAGAATTCTAAAAGACGTTCACAATGACACAGCACGCAAAAGACGCACGAATTCTCATGTACAGCCACGACACGTTCGGGCTCGGCCATTTGCAGCGTTGCCGAACGATCGCGCATTCGCTGGTCGGGGATTTCCGCGGACTTCAGGTGCTAATCATTTCGGGCGCCACCATCGCCGGCGCCTTCGACTACCGCGCCCGCGTCGACTTCGTGAAGATCCCCAGCGTCATCAAGCTGCGCAACGGCGAATACACCTCGCTGGAAAAGGACATCGATCTGCATGAGACGCTAAGGATGCGGCAGTCGATCATCCGCCACACGGCCGAGAGCTTCCGGCCGGATATCTTCATCGTCGACAAGGAACCGCTGGGGCTGCGCGGTGAGATCGAGGATACGCTGTCCTACCTCAAGACGCGGGGCACCACGCTCGTGCTTGGCCTGCGCGAGGTGATGGACGCGCCGCATTTGCTCGAAGCGGAGTGGGCACGCAGGGATGTGATGCGCAAGATTGGCCTGTTCTACGACAAGGTCTGGGTCTATGGCCCGCCGGATTTCTACGATCCGTTGACCGGCCTGGACGTGCCGCCGGCGGTCAGGGCAAAGATGAAGTTCGTCGGTTTCCTGCAACGGAGCCTGCAGCAGAACCAATTGCCCGGCCACCGGCCCGAGGGCGACTATATCCTGGTTACCACCGGTGGCGGTGGTGACGGCGCCGACCTGATCCACAACGTCATCGAGGCCTATCAGCAGGATCCGCGATTGCAGCACAGGGCGCTGATCGTGCTTGGGCCCTACATGCCGGCGCGCAAGCGCAACAAGCTGGTCAGGAAAGGGGCCAAGATCCCCTATGTCAAGATCATCGAATTCGACAACCGCATGGAAGAGCTGATTGCCGGCGCCAAGGCGGTGGTGGCGATGGGCGGTTACAACACCTATTGCGAGATATTGTCTTTCGACAAGCCGGCGCTGATCGTGCCGCGCGTCACGCCGCGCGAGGAACAGCTGATCCGGGCACGGCGCGCAGCCGAACTCGGCCTCATCGAGATGCTTTTGCCTGAGGAAGCCGAGGATGCCCAGCGGTTTGCCGATGCGCTGCAGGTTTTGCCGGGCCGGCCCCGCCCATCGCAGAGCAATGCGCATCTGACTCTGGAAGGGCTGCCTCATATTTCCGAAATCGTCGCGGAACTGCTCGACCGGCGGGCCGGCCATCACCTTTCGGTCATTGAAGGCATGAACTGAGTTGCAACACCGCAAGATCGTCGTGGTTCTGAAGGGCTACCCGCGGCTGTCGGAAACCTTCATCGCGCAGGAGCTGCTCGGTCTGGAGCGTGCGGGGTTCGACCTGATACTTTTCGCGCTCAGGCGGCCGACCGACGCAAAACGTCATCCCGTGCACGATGAGATCAAGGCCCCCGTCCACTACCTACCGGAATATCTGCACAGAGAGCCGCTGCGCGTGCTTCGGTCGCTGTTTGCCTGTCTGCCGCGGCCTGGCTTCTGGCGCGCGCTCAAATCGCTGGCTGCCGATATCCGCCGCGACTTTACCCGCAATCGCGCGCGCCGCTTCGGGCAAGCGCTCGTGTTGGCCGCCGAATGGCCGCAAGACGCGGGATGGCTGCATGCCCATTTCGCGCACACGCCGGCATCTGTGACGCGCTATGCCAGCCAGCTTCGTGGCTTGCCCTGGAGCTGCTCAGCCCATGCCAAGGACATCTGGACGTCGGCGGACTGGGATCTGGCCGGCAAGCTTTCCTCGGCGCGCTGGACGGTCACGTGCACGAAAACCGGCTTCGACCATCTGAAAAAACTCGCCAACGGCAGTTCGTCCGTGCATCTGAGCTATCATGGGCTCGACCTTGACCGCTTCGGCAGTTTCGGCGAAGCGCGAAAACAGCATGACGGCTCGGCGCCGGCCGAACCGGTCATGATCTTGAGCGTCGGACGCGCCGTTGAAAAGAAAGGCTATGATACGTTGCTCGAGGCTCTTGCCCTCTTGCCTGGCGATCTGGCGTGGCGTTTCGAGCATATCGGTGGCGGCGAGGAACTGAAACGGCTGAAAGCGCTGGCGCAAAGGCTCGGACTGGATGGCCGCGTCTCCTGGAAAGGCGCGCTGGCGCAGGAGGAGGTGCTCGAGCACTACCGCAGCGCCGACATCTTCGCTTTGGCCTGCAGGATCACCGCGGATGGCGACAGGGACGGCCTGCCGAATGTTCTGGTGGAGGCGGCCAGCCAGCGGCTTGCCTGCGTGTCGACCGATATTTCCGGCGTGCCGGAGCTTTTATCGTCGGATGAAACCGGGCTGCTGATTCCCTCGGAAAACCCGACTGCCCTGGCACAGGCGCTGGAGCGCCTGATCCGCGATCCCGTCCTGCGCGCCCGCCTCGGCGACGCCGCGGAGCGGCGCGTGCGAAGCAATTTCGACCATGTGGCAGGCATTGGACAGCTCAAGGAACTGTTCGAGCGGGAGTGGCGGGCCGCCGAATGAAGCGGCTGCGCGCTTTCTTCTATGTTCAGCACCTGCTCGGCATCGGCCATCTCGCGCGCGCCAGCCGCATTGCGGCGGCTCTGGTCGATGACGGGTTCGACGTCACCGTCGTGACCGGCGGAGCGCCGATCGCGGGATTTCCGGGATCGGGTGTAAAATCCGTGACCCTGCCGCCTGTCACCTCCGGTGACGAAGGATTTTCCGGACTTGTCGACCTGCAGGGCAAAGCCATCGACGATGATTTCAAGAGGCGGCGCTCAGAGATGCTGCTGCAGGCTTTCCGGGATTACAGGCCCGACATCGTCATTATCGAGGCGTTTCCCTTTGGACGCCGGCAGATGCGTTTCGAACTCTTGCCACTGATCGAGGCCATCGAAGCGACATCGCCCAGACCGCTGCTGGCGGCGTCCGTCCGCGACATCCTTCAGGAGCGCGTGAAGCCGAGCCGAAACGAGGAAACGGTCGATCTCGTCAACAGGCATTTCGATCTTGTCATGGTCCATGGTGATCCGGCTTTCGCAACCATCGACAAGACATTTCCGCTGGCTGGGGCGATCAGGGCCGAGGTCGCCTACACCGGGCTCGTTGCTGCGCCGCCGGCGCAAGCGGCCTCAGAGCGCTTCGACGTTCTGGTGTCGGTTGGCGGCGGGGCGGCCGGAAAGAGCCTTGTCAGATCCACCGTCGCGGCGGCGCGAAATGCCGACAACGCCTGGACATGGTGTTTGATCACCGGCCCAAACCTGCCGAAGGACGAGTTTGACGCGATTTCACGCGATGCCTCCCCACGCCTGTCCATCTTCCGGTTCCGCGAGGATTTCGCCAGCCTGCTGACCGGCGCCCGCCTGTCGGTCTCGCAGGCGGGTTACAACACGGTCTGCGATGTCATGCGCGCGGGGTGTCGCTCGCTGCTCGTTCCATTTGCAGCCGGCGGGGAAACCGAGCAGACGCGTCGCGCTCTGATGCTCGAAGAGCTCGGTCTTGCAACGGTGCTGACGGAACAGGACCTGACGCCTGAAGGTCTGGCGCATGCGATCGAGCAGGCGCTTGCGGGACCGCCGCCAGCCTCGCATCGTCTCGATCTGGAAGGGGCGCGGCGCTCGGCGCAAATCCTGCGCGAGCGCTTCAAACAGTTCCAATCAGCATGAAGCGTGTATAATTTTTTGTCGGCAATTCGCCGGAGAACCTGATCTGCCGCAGCGCCGCCATTGCTTCGAAGGCTGCAAGTGACGCCACGCAGTTGATGTGCGTCGGCTCGCTGAAATAGTCGTTCGACTGCAGCAGCACGTTCGTACCCCGCGGAAGCAGGGCAAGCCAGGCGCTGAGATCGGCTATGTGTTCGCAGCTCGTATTGACCACCAGGTCGGGTCGGCCGGCGCCATAGTCGAGTGCGTACATATCTGCCGTCAGTGCTTGAAACCGCTCGCCGGCTTGCCGGTTGAGTGTCCGGGCGACCGCGCCGACTTCGGGATCGATGTCGATGCTGTCGATCGCCCCGATGTCGAAGCGGGCGTCGTTGAAAAGCATCGCCGGCAATACGCCGTACCATCCACCCAGAACCCATATGCGTTCGAACCGGCCGCCGTCGCTTTCGAACAGCCTGTCGAGCGCCCACATCTTGCAGGCGACCTGCTTGTGGTTGAAGGCATTGGCGATATCGGCCTGCGGATGCTTGGCGATGACGCGCGCCAGCCCGGCCACGAGAGGGTGGTCGACGTAGGCGGCAATTCCCCGCGTGAGGTCCAGGGCTTGCTCATGCCCACCCATGCCGGCATTGCGTGGTTGCGTGACATCCATCATATTCGTCTTCTATGTTGGGATTTCGGGCGACACAACGCAATCTTGCCTCTTGCCTGTTCGACTTGCGGACGCGACTGTGCCGCAAGCCGTTTCGCCATTGCCCGGAGGAGGCCGATTGAATTTGTCCGGACCATCGGCGCCCATCCGCCTGGCGCGCAGCTGCCGCTTCGAACTGGTCGTTGGCAGCGAAGACATGGCCGATACACCATTCGCCAGCAGGTGCCTTTACATTCTGCATCCTTCAAACTGACAATCGCATATGGAAACCAGCCTAGCCCGCTATATCTGGACGCACACCAGGAAGCAGCAGCTCTGGATATTGATGATCGTCGTGCTTTCGATGGTCCCGTATTTCATGTCGTTCGACCTGCCGAAGCTGATCGTCAACGGCCCGATCCAGGGCAAGGGGTTCGAGCAACCGGGCGCGACCCTGCCATTCATGAGGTTGCACTATAACCTGCCGTTCATCGGCGAGGTGCAGTTCTTCTCCGGTTTTCAGCTCGACCGCACGTCGACGCTGCTTGCGCTCAGCCTTGTTTTCCTCTTGCTGGTCGTCATCAACGGCTTGTTCAAGCTCTACATCAACACTTACAAGGGCCGGCTCGGCGAACGCATGCTGCGGCGTATTCGTTTCGATCTGGTCGATCGTGTGCTGCGGTTTCCGCCGGTTTACTTCAAGCGGGTGAAATCCGCCGAAGTGGCGACCATGGTGAAGGACGAGGTGGAGCCGCTGGGCGGCTTCATTGGCGATGCCTTCCTGCAGCCGGTGCTGCTCGGCGGCCAGGCGCTGACGGCCATGCTGTTCATCATGGTCCAGAACGTCTGGCTCGGAATGATAGCGGTCGTGATCGTGGCGATCCAGATCGTGCTTATCCCGCGAATGCGGCGGCGGCTGCTCGTGCTCGGGCGCCAGCGGCAGTTGACGGCGCGCGCGCTTTCAGGCCGGGTTGGCGAAATCGTCGACGGCATCGGCGCGGTTCACGTCCACGATACGTCGAACTACGAGCGCGCCGACATAGCAGCCCGGCTCGGGCTCATCTTCAAAATCCGCTTCGATCTTTACCAATGGAAATTCATGGTAAAGTTCCTCAACAATTTTCTCGCGCAGCTCACGCCCTTTCTGTTTTACATGATCGGTGGCTATCTGGTCATCCAGGGGAGGTTGGATGTCGGCCAGCTCGTGGCCGTGATCGGCGCTTACAAGGACTTGCCCGGACCGATGAAGGAACTGATCGACTGGGATCAGGACCGGCAGGATGTCCAGGTCAAATATCAGCAGGTCGTCGAACAGTTCACCGTCGAGAATATCATCGCGCCGGAAATCGGAGCACTGACGGTCGACGATCCCGATCCGATGACCAAGCCGCTGTCGGCGGTCAGCCTGTCGATAGCAGACGATGGCGGCGCAATGCTCCTCAATCGCATCTCGCTCGAGGTCAAGCCGGGTGAGACGGTGGCTCTGGTCAGCACCGCAACAGGGGGAGCGGAGGCGCTTGCGGAAGCCTTTGCGCGGCTGACCTGGCCGGACAGCGGAAGGATCGTTTCGGGCTCCGATGACTTGCTTGATCTCCCCGAAGCCGTGACCGGCCGGCGCATGTCCTACGCTTCGTCGGATGTTTTCCTGTTCCAGGCAAGCCTGCGCGACAATTTGCTCTACGGTTTGAAGCATGCGCCGCTGACATCGGTGACATATGACGGCGCAGCGGCGGACCAGCACCGTTGGAATATCGACGAGGCGCGCCGGTCGGGCAATCCGGATCTCGATATCCGCAGCGACTGGATCAACTATGCCTCCGCCGGCGCCACCGGCCCGCACGACCTCTTCGAAGCCGTGCGCCGGGTGCTCGACGCGGTTCTTCTGTCGCGCGACATTCTGGATCTTGGCTTGCGCTCTTCGGCCGACCTCAAGCGCCACACGAAGCTTGCCGAGCGGATCGTCGAATTGCGTGCGGCGCTGCGAACCCGGTTGGAGGAAGAAGGCCTGAGCGCGCTGGTGGTTCCTTTTGAACCGGGCGCCTACAACAAGGAAGCGACGATCGGCCAGAACCTGCTCTTCGGCGCCGCGGCCGGCCCCGAACTGGCTCACAAGGCACTGGCGTCCAATCCCTATTTTGCTTCCGTGCTGAAGCAAGCCGGCCTCGACCGCACGCTCTACGAAATGGGCATGGAGATCGCCGAACAGGCGATCGAGCTGTTTGCCGACCTGCCGCCCGAACACCAGTTCTTCCAGCAGCTCGCCTTCATGAGCGCCGAGGAGATACCCGCCTACGAAACCTTGCTGCAACGGCTCAAGAATCGCCCCTACGATGCGGTTTCGGAGAACGACCGCGCCATGATGGTCACCTTAAGCTTTGCCTATATCGAGCCCCGGCATCGCTTCGGCCTGTTGACCGACGAGCTGATGAGCAAGATCATCGCTGCACGCAACCAGTTCTATGAAAACCTGCCGGCCGAGCTGGAGAAAGCTGTCGAACGGTTTGATCCTGCCAAATACATCGCCGCGGCCACCGTCATGGACAACGTCCTGTTCGGGCGTGTCGGCAACAACCATCCCGACGCGCCGGACCGTATTCGCTCCATCGTCTATGATATTCTTGACGAACTGGGGCTTTATGCCGAGCTTCTGGATGTCGGCCTGGACTTCAACGTCGGCGCCGCCGGCAGGCGGCTGACCGGCGGACAGCGACAGAAGCTCGATGTTGCCCGCGCCTTGCTCAAGCGTCCCGATTTCCTCATTCTCAATCGGCCGCTGTCGGCGCTCGACCAGCGCGTGCAGGACAAGGTGCTGCGGAATGTGCTCGACGAAGCCAGACGCGACGGCCATTCGCCGGCAATTGTGTGGGTGGTGACGAATCCGGCAATGGCGACGATGTTCGACCGGGTTGTGGTCTTTGACTCAGGCCAATTGGTGGAAGACGGAACACACGAGACACTCTTGGCGGGAAACGGTATCTTCAAGGAACTTGTGTCATAGTCTGGCAAACGCGAATTCAGGAAGGTTTGCGACAATGCTGCTCAAGGATGAAGTTGGAATGCTGCAACGCGTTCCCTTGTTCTCTGGCATCGAGCCGACAAAGCTCAAGCTGCTCGCGTTCACGTCCGATCGCGTGAACTACAGTGCCGGCCAGATTCTTTTCCGGCAGGGCGACGAGGCAGACGCCGCCTATGTCATCCTTTCTGGCAGCGCGGATATTCTGGTCGATTCCGACAATGGGCCGATCAAAGTTGCCGAATTGCTGCCAAATTCGATCGTTGGCGAGATTGCCATATTGTGCAACAGCTCCCGTACTGCCACCGTCAAAGCGGCAAGTGAGCTGGAGGCCTTGAGAATCCGCAAGGACCATTTCCTGAGGCTTATGAAGGAGTTTCCCGAAATGACCATCGAGATATTGCGGGTTCTTGCCGATAGGCTAAGCAGTACGACCGCGGACCTGATCGACGCACGAACGGCCGAGAGCGATTCACAGTTGCACTGAAGCGGCGAGCCGCTCTGTTTCTTTGTTTGGATGCAGTTTCCGGAACCGTGTCACACCTTTCCTGGAACGACTCTGGCAGCAGTTGGTTGGCTACGATGGGCGAAAGGGTGCATGGACGACGATTTCTTCCTTGTCAGGTTTTGGGGCGTGCGCGGCAGCATTGCGGTGTCGGGGCCAGAATTTGCTCGCTATGGCGGCAACACGATCTGCATCGAGATGCAATGCGGCAATCATACGCTTCTGTTCGACGCGGGCTCCGGCCTGCGGCCTGCCGGCAGGACGCTTCGAGCGTCGGGCGTCACCGATTTCGACCTGTTTTTTACCCATTGCCATTACGATCACATCATCGGGCTGCCGGCTTTCAAGCCTATTTATGAACGAGGCATCAAAGTTACGCTTTGGTCCGGGCATCTCGCTGGACGCATGACGACGCGGCAGATGGTCGATGAATTCATTCGGCCGCCATGGTTTCCGGTGACACTCGGTGTCTGCAAGGCGAGCCTCGACTGCCGCGATTTCGCATCCGGAGACCTGCTTCGGCCACGCGAAGGAGTTGTTGTACGAACCGGTAGTCTTACCCATCCGGGCGGCTGCATCGGCTACCGGGTCGAATGGGGGGGCCGCGTCGTGGCGGTCATCACAGACACCGAGCACGAGCCGGGCAAACTCGACCAGGCGGTGCTCGGCCTGATCAGAGATGCCGACCTCGTCATTTACGACTGCACCTACACCGAGGAGGAAATGGAGCGCTACCGCGGCAACGGGCACTCGACATGGCAACAGGGCGTCAAGCTCTGCGAGGCGGCCGGCGCGCGCGGGCTTGCGCTGTTTCACCACGATCCGGCACGCACCGACGATGAGCTGGACGAGATGGAGAAACTGGCCAAGGACAGGTTTGCCGGCGCTTTTGCGGCGCGGGATGGCCAGACGCTCACATTCCCAACTTCAGTGAACAAAAAGCGCTGAGCTATTTTCCGGCGCTGCGTTCGGTCAATGTGCTGATCGGAAGCCATGCGCAGGCTTCGGTCCGCGCGGTGATCGTGAACAGCCGTTCGAGGAAAAGCCATGCCGATTCGTCATGGACGAGATGGTGGGTGAGCAGGCCGACCGGTTCGCCGCCGTCGAATGCACGCTGCAATTGCGCGACGATGGCCTGAACCAACAGACCATGATCGCGGCAGCCGCGCGTGCCATGCCAATCCATGATGTCGACATTGCTGTTGATGACCGCCAAGGAAGCCGGCCTTGGCGGCCCGAACACCGACAATGCCGCAAATCCTATCGATCCGAGGTCGGGTACCAGGCCGGCGTCGATCCGGTTCCAGGGCGGCACCAGCATCGGAACCGCACGTGCGCCGTGCAGGCCGGTTACACGCGACAGCCCGCCGGCCAGCTCATCCAGCACCACCTCGCGTGGCCGATGCGCGCCGAGCTCCTGCTTTTTTTGACCCTCGGGCGCATGATTTCGGTGCGCCCAGCCATGAATGGCGACCGTGGCATGCGGCGCGGCGTCAAGCCGGACGACAAGCTTCCCGTCGGTCTGGGCCGGAATGACGGCCAGAGTGACCGGAACCGCGAAGTCACCGGTGAGGTCGAGCAACCGATCGAGCGCCGGCGTCGGATCCACGGCGTCGTCGTCGCGCAGCCAGAACTCTGCCTTGCGGCCCCACCGTTGCCGATGCGCCAGCTCGTCCACCAGAGGCTGCCAAATCGGGTCGGACGTCATGACAACGGGATCATCTTGAGAAGTTCCGCCAGACGGGCCTTTGCAGCACCGAGAGAGCGTTCTTCGAGAACGAAACGTCTGGCCTCTGCAGCCATGATGGTTCTTTCGTCATTATTGGCCAGAAGCCTTGCGATGGCCGAAGCGAACGCCCCCACATCGCCCGGCGGGGTGAGAAACCCGGTCTGGCCATGCCGCACGACCTCCGGCACGCCGGCAATGTCCTGAGCCACCACCGGAAGGCCGGCGGCCTGTGCTTCAAGATAGGCAATGCCATAGGCCTCGCCGTAACCCGGCCAGACGTAGATTCCCCCGCGATAAAGGACATCCGGCACGGCGGCAGGCTCGATGGCGCCAAGCCATTCGATACGGTCGGCGGGCAAGCCGGCGAATTGCGCCTTTACCTCGTCACGGGCAGGTCCGTCCCCGACGACCGATAGCGTCCAGGGGAGATGGCCGATCAACCCGAGCGCCTGCGCCAGCATGCGATAGCTCAAGACCTTGTCGCCCGGGCGCATCATGGCGACGGTCACGAGGCGCGTCGGATAATCCAGTACCGGCATTTCGTGGAATGCCGATGTGTCGATGAAGGGTGAAAGCATACCGAGAGCGGCGTGGGGGACAGCATCCGCCAGCCCCTGGCGATCCCTTTGCGTGAAGCAGATGTTCAGCGCCGCCTGTTCGATGGCTCGCGCGACCAATGCCTGGCTATCGGCCCACGAACCGGCGTTGCGCCGTTCGGAATAGGAGGCTTCGGCCGTCACATAGGGGACGGCAAAGGCCAACGCCAGCTCGGGCCCGATCAGGTCGGGCGCCTTGTAGTAGGGATGATAGGAGAACCAGAGATCGGGCTTGCCGTCACGGTCCCAAAGCCTTGTCAGTCGCGCGGCTTCGTCCCGGGCCTCGATCATGAGCGCATCGAAACTTTTCGGTTCCGGCTGGCGTAGATAGAAGCGCAACTCCGATGCCAGTTCGACGCTATGCCCGCCATGCTGCAGCGCCTGGACCAGCATCCGTGCCATCTGGCGGTCGCCGGAGACAACGGGATGATTGGGCGACTTCAGCGGGGCGTAGAAGGCAATTCGCATCGCGCGATCCTATCATCGCAAAGCCTGCCCAAGTCAATTTCGAGGCGTGATCGACTTCACCTTCAAGCGCTGGAATGTGCTATCTGATGCTTATGGAAACAGCTGTCGCGTCCGACCCGTTCGTCGCTTCTTTGCCGGTCTTCGCAAAGTTCGAAAGCGTTGCCGATATCGACAACTATCGGCCTCTCCCCGATGGCTGGGCGCTGGCCACCGCCGACATCGTCGGCTCGACCAAGGCGATCGAGGCCGGGCGCTACAAAACCGTCAATATGGCCGGCGCCAGCGTCATTTCGGCGCTGCTCAACGCGCTGGGACGGCAAGATCTTCCCTTCGTCTTCGGCGGCGACGGCGCGCTCGTGGCGTTTCCCGGCTCGGCGCTGGAGATCGCCCGTAACGCGCTGGCTTCTGTCCAGAGGTGGGTGGCGGACGAACTGGATCTGACCTTGCGTGCCGCAATCGTGCCGATAAAGGACATAAGAGCGCAGGGCCTCGACGTTCGCGTGGCGAGGTTCCAGGCCTCCGAAGCAGCCTTCTATGCCATGTTCGCCGGCGGCGGCGGCAGTTGGGCGGAAGCCGAAATGAAAGCCGGGCGCTACCGCATCGACCCCGCGCCGGCCGGCGCGCGGCCGGATCTGACCGGCCTCTCCTGCCGCTGGAACCCGATCGAAGCCCGGCATGGCGAAATTGTCTCGATCATAGCCGTGCCGGGGGCATCGCGCGACTTGCGTGGTTTCCAGTTTCTGGCTTCCGACATCATCACCCTTGCCGGCAGGCAGGAGCGCGATGGCCACCCGGTGCCGGTGGACGGTCCGGCCTACAGTCTCCTGCCCGCCGGTCTCGATGTCGAGGCACGGGCCACGGCGCCAGGGCGGCGGTGGCTGGCCAAGCTGTGGGTGATCTTCCTGATGACGCTTACGGCCGTCACCGACAAATTGGGCTGGACTATCGGCGGTTTCGATCCGAAGGTCTACAAGCGCGAGGTGGCCAGCAATTCGGATTTCCGCAAGTTCGATGACGGCTTGAAGATGACCATCGACGTCGACGCGGATGTGTTGCAGCGCATCGACAACCGGCTGAAACAAGCGGAAGAGGCCGGCATCTGCAACTATGGCCTGCACCGCCAGAAGTCGGCCTTGATGACATGCCTCGTCATCTCGCCGCTGCAGCGCGATCATGTTCACTTCATCGATGGCGCCGCCGGCGGCTATGCAATGGCTGCCGCAAGCCTGAAGGCGAAGGCGCCGGTCTGACGACGGCTTGGGGAAATCGATTTTCCGCAATGCGCCTCGGCCATGGTTCTTGAAACCCGGCGAGCCCGACGGTGCCTGAGCCGACCAATTTTTTGCGCGATGTCAGGATCGGGATTGCACTTCGCCGGCAGCCTCGCCACATAGTGTTGCAGGTGATTTGTGCGGTCGACGTCTGCTTGCTTCCTGCAAGGACAGTCATTCGGGATATTCTTCGCCGGCTTCTGCCCCCGAAGCCGGCTTCATTGACTTCGAGAATTTTGCGGATCAAAGGAGATGGCTCGTCTTCGACGGGTTTCGAGATAGCATGAGCACAGCGCAAGCAGAAATTTCCAACATTCTCATGGATAAGGTTGCCGATTGGCTGACCCAATCGGCGCTGGCGGGCGACGACCTGGAAACATTGGTCAAGGGTTTTTGTGAACGGCTGGCTGCTGCCGGCCTGCCGCTGAAGCGGGTGCATTTGAGCTTTTCGATGCTGCATCCGCTTTATGACGCGCTCGGTTTCACCTGGATTCGCGGCCAAGGCCTGGAAGTGGAAGGCTTCCGGAGTGAGAACGGCGTCCATTCCGACAGATTCCTAACCAGCCCATACTACCATCTGCTCAGCAACAAGCTCGACCATCTGCGGCGCCGGCTCGACCCGTCGGTGCGGTCGGAGTTTCCTGTTTTCGATGAGCTCAGGCTTATGGGCGTCACCGATTACATGGCTTTCGTCCATCCCTTCAACGGCGATACAAGTCAGGGCATGTTGGGGTCCTGGTCCACCGACAGTGCTTCAGGCTTCAGCGACAGCATGATTTCGGCGCTGCTGCGGATCCAGAACCATCTCGCCATAGCAAGCAAGATGGCGGTGCTCACCAAGCTCGCCGACAACATGATGACCACGTATCTCGGCGGTGACGCCGGCAGGCGCGTGCTGGACGGCCAGATCAAGCGCGGCGAGGGCGACACAATCCGGGCCGCGCTGGTGATGGGCGATATGCGCGGGTCGACAAGGCTCGCCGAAACCTCCGGCCGCGAAGTCTATATCGATACGCTGAACCAGTTTTTCGATGCCATCGCAGCACCTTTCAATCGCAAAGGCGGGCAGATCATGAGTTTCCTGGGGGATGGATTCATTGCCGTCTACCCCTGCGAAAGGCACCGCGCGCAGTCAGAGATCGCCTGCCAGGCTGCTCTTGCGGCTGCGCACAAGGCCAGCATGCGCATGATGGAGCTCAATCTGCGCAGAAAAGAGCAAGGACTGGGCGATATAAAATTTGGTATCGGCCTGCATGTCGGCAATGTGATGTTCGGCAATGTCGGGCTTACCGACCGACTCACATTCTCGGTCTTCGGCTCGGCTGTAAACGAGGTCCAGCGTCTCCAGACCCTGACCAAGAAATATCCGCACAGCGTTCTCGCCAGCAAGGACTTCGCCGGCTATTGCGGGGCCAACAGCTGGCTGACGCTCGGCGAGGAGGAACTGGCGGGCAGCAAGCAGAAGCTGACGGTGCTTTCACCCGATCTGTCGGGTGCTCTCGCACTCGATGAAGACGCTGCGCTGCAGCCGTTTCACGATCGGATATCGGACGCCGAGCAGGTCATGCTGCTTCATCGCGATGCCGCGCGGCTGTCGGCGGGCGACCGGAGGAAGCTCCAGTAGTCACCACCATCCGATCTGGACGCCCTGGTATGCTGTCCGGCCGCCGGTCGTCGGGGAATTCGTTTCGAATCCAAGTTGCTCTGCGCTGACAATGCGCTAGTCTTGCTTTTTGGGGCCGGTCGGGAGGCGCCAGATTGGGGCTGGTGTGGGAATGGATGCAGGCGTTGATCTGCTGCGGATCGAGGATGTTGGCATCTCTTTTGCCATTGTCGGGGGACCGTTGCATGCTGTCAGGCGGGCAAATCTTCGCGTCCTGCCCGGCAAGGTCACCGCACTTGTCGGTGAGTCCGGTTCCGGAAAATCGGTTCTCAGCCAGGCCGTGATGGGCATCTTGCCGAACACGGCCCATGTTCGCGGCCGTATCCTGTTTTCCGATCCCAAAAAGCCCGGCACGACGCAGGATATCCTGCAGATGCCGCGAGACGGACCCGAAATCCGGGCGTTGAGAGGCAGCCGCATCGGCAAGATCTTTCAGGAGCCGATGACATCGCTGTCGCCGCTGCACACGATCGGCAACCAGGTCAGCGAATCCCTGCAGATTCATACGCACATGGATCGGACGGAGCGCAAGGCACGGACCGAGGAAATGCTCGGCCTCGTCGGGTTTCCCAATCCCAAGCGCGCCTACGACATGTATCCATTTGAACTTTCGGGAGGATTGCGGCAACGCGCCATGATCGCCATGGCGCTTATCTGCCGGCCCGCTCTGTTGATCGCCGATGAGCCGACGACGGCGTTGGACGTCACCATCCAGGCGCAAATCCTGCAATTGCTTCGTGGACTCCAGACCAAGCTCAACATGGCAATGCTGCTGATCACGCACGACCTCGGCGTGGTCGCCAATGTCGCCGACGAGGTGGTCGTCATGTACCATGGCGAGATCATGGAAGCAGGCCCTGTGGAGGCAATATTCCGCCGGCCAGGCCACCCTTACCTGAAGGGCCTGATGGCAGCCGTCCCGCATTTCGACCTGAAGCCTGGCGAAAGGCTGAAGGCGCTCCGCGAGGTGCCGGTGAATGTCGGGACCCTGCTGGGCAAGCAGACGGCGCCGGAAGCGAAGGGGCCGGACGACATTCTGCTGTCGGTCAGGGATCTGAAAAAGGTCTACACCATCCGCAACTCCGGATGGTTCAGCGGGAGCCATCAGACCTCTGTTCGCGCCGTGGACGGCGTCAGCTTCGACATCAGGCGGGGTGAGTGCCTGGGCCTGGTTGGCGAAAGCGGCTGCGGCAAAACCACCGTCAGCAAGATCCTGATGCGGGCCGTCACCCCTACCGGCGGCTCCGTGATCTTCAACGGCCGCGACGGACCGATCGACGTCCTGGAAGCCGAGGGAGACGCCCTGCGCTTGCTGCGGGCGAAACTCCAGATGGTTTTCCAGGATCCGGTCTCGTCGCTTTCGCCTCGCATGACCGTGGAAAACATCTTGAGCGAGCCGCTGGAAATCCATCAACGTGGCAATGCCGCGTCCCGGCTAGCCACAGTCAAGAGCCTGATGCAGGCAATCGGGCTCGATCCGCGCTTCATCCAGCGTTATCCCCACAGCTTCTCCGGCGGGCAGCGTCAGCGTATCGGCATTGCGCGCGCCTTGGCGCTGGGGCCTGAACTGCTGATCTGCGACGAGCCGGTTTCGGCGCTCGATGTCTCCGTGCAGGCGCAGATCCTGAACCTTCTGAAGGACCTGCAGAAGGAACTGGGCCTGACCTACCTGTTCATATCCCACAATCTGGCGGTGGTGGACTACATGGCGGACCGCATCGCGGTGATGTGCGGCGGGCGTATCGTCGAGCTTGCACCGCGCGAAATTCTGCTCAGGAAACCGATCCACCCCTACACGCGCTCGCTGCTCGCCGCAGTCCCCTTCCCCGATCTCGACCGGCCGATGGATTTCAAGACGCTGAAGCTCGGCGGCGCTTCCGACACCAGCGCATGGGGCCCGCAATTCCGCGACGAGGGCGAAGAGGATATGCTGTCGCCGCTCGATCTCGGCGGCGGCCATCTCGTGCTGGCCCGACGTTCGGCCGATGTCAGCGAGTTACGCCATTGATCAGCCGCCGCATTGTCCTTGGTCTCATGGCTTCGGCATTTCTGCCGGGCACGGCGCGCGCCGGCGATCTGGAGCCGGATTTTCTTCAGCCGCAGCTGAAAGCCAGGGCTCTGCCGCCACTCGCGGAGCGCCTGCCCAAGAGCCCGCGCGCGTTGAACCTCGCGGCGATGGGCCGGCAGCCCGGCCAGTATGGCGGCACGCTGCGTACGATCATCGGCAGCCAGAAAGATATCCGGATGATGACGATCTACGGGTATTCCCGGCTGGTCGGCTATGACGAAAAGCTTAACTTTCAGGCCGACATTCTCGAAAGTTTCGACGTAAAGGATGATCGCGTCTTCACGTTCAAGATTCGTGAAGGCCATAAATGGTCAGACGGCAGCCTGCTGACGCCGGAGGATTTTCGTTATTGCTGGGAAGATGTCTGGCTGAACGATGAGCTTTCGCAAGGGGGGCTCGCCCCTGCCCTGCTGGCGGACGGCAAGCCGCCACGTTTCGAGATCGTCGATCCGTTGACGGTCCGCTACAGTTGGGACGCGCCCAATCCCGACTTCCTGCCCAAACTTGCCGCTGCTTCGCCGACACCGCTTGTTTTGCCAGCCGCCTATCTCAAGCAGTTCCACAAGAAATATCAGGATCCATTCCGGCTCGCCGGCCTGATGAAGGAGAACCGGACCGCGAAATGGACGCTCCTGCACATCCGCATGTCGCGGCAGTATCGCCCGGAGAACCCGGATCTGCCGACGCTCGACCCCTGGCAGAACCGGACCAAGCCGCCGGCCGAGCAGTTCATCTTCGAGCGCAACCCGTTCTTTCATCGAACAGACGAGAACGGCCGGCAACTGCCCTATGTCGACCGGATCATCATGAATGTCAGCTCGTCGGCGATCATCTCCGCCAAGACCGGTGCGGGCGAGAGCGACCTGCAATGCATGGGAATCGACTTCAGCGATTACTCCTTCCTGAAGGACGCGGAGAAGCGCTACCCGGTGAAGATGCATCTGTGGAAACGCACACAGGGTTCGCGGCTGGCGCTCATGCCAAATCTGAATTGTGCCGACCCGGTGTGGCGCGGCCTTTTGCGTGACGTGCGCGTGCGACGCGCCCTTTCGCTCGCTGTCGACCGTCGCGAGATCAACATGGCCGTCTTCTACGGATTAGCGCAGGAAAGCGCCGACACGGTCTTGCC
This sequence comes from Mesorhizobium sp. P160187, assembly GCF_057766425.1. Classification (NCBI taxonomy): domain Bacteria; kingdom Pseudomonadati; phylum Pseudomonadota; class Alphaproteobacteria; order Hyphomicrobiales; family Phyllobacteriaceae; genus Mesorhizobium; species Mesorhizobium sp. P160187. The sequence goes on along the minus strand of NZ_JBYMDX010000003.1, from coordinate 1,743,394 downwards.
GGAGAGCCCGCTCTACCGGCCGGAATTCGCGAAAGCCTGGATCGCCCACGATCCCGACCAGGCCAATGCGCTGCTTGACGAGGTCGGGCTTCAGGCCCGTGACGATGACGGCCTGCGGCTACTTCCCGATGGACGCCCGGCGCAGATCATCGTGGAAACAGCCGGCGAAAGCACGCTGGAAACCGATGCGCTCGAACTCATCACCGATCACTGGCGCAAGATCGGCATAGCTTTGTTCATCCGGACTTCGCAGCGCGACATCTTCCGCAGCCGCGCGCTTGGCGGCCAGATCCTGATGTCGATGTCGTCGGGCATCGACAATGGCGTGCCGACCGCCGACATGAATCCATACCAGCTGGCCCCCACCATCGACGACCAGCTGCAATGGCCGCTCTGGGGCGCTTACTATCTGTCGCATGGCAAGATGGGTGAGGCGCCCGATGTTCCTGAAGTGGTCGAGTTGATGGCTTTGCTCAAGCGCTGGAACGGGTCGACCGAATCCAGCGAGCGCGCCGAAATCTGGAATTCGATGCTGTCGATCTACACCGATCAGGTGTTCTCTATCGGTACGGTGAACGAAACACTTCAGCCGATTCTGGTATCCTCGCGGCTGCGCAACCTGCCTGACAAAGCACTCTACGGCTACGACCCGACCTCCTATTTCGGTGTCTATTTGCTGGACACATTCTGGCTTGGAGGCTCCTGAGCGTGCTTCGATATCTTGTCTGGCGCATCGCCGTGATGGTTCCAACGCTGCTGGTCATATCGGCGCTGGTGTTCACCATCATCGAACTTCCACCGGGCGACTATTTCGACAGCTATGTCGCTGAGCTTCGGGCCCAGGGCGAAGCGGTGGATTCCGACCGCATCCAGATGATGCGCAAGGAATATGGTTTCGACCAGCCGCCGGTCATTCGCTACTTCTACTGGGTGGGCGGGATGCTGCACGGCGATTTCGGCTATTCCTTCGAATATGAGCTGCCGGTTCGCGACGTCGTCGGCGACCGAATGTGGCTGACCGTGCTGGTTTCCTTCGTCACGATCATCTTCACCTGGCTCATCGCCTTTCCGATCGGCATGTACTCCGCCACGCATCAATACAGCTGGGGCGACTACGGCCTGACTTTCTTCGGCCTTCTCGGCCTTGCCATTCCGAATTTCATGCTGGCGCTGATCCTGATGTATTTCGCCAACATCTGGTTCGGCACGTCCATCGGCCACCTCATGGACCAGCAATATCTCGGCGAGCCGATGAGCTGGGCCAAGGCGAAGTCGATCCTCGCCCATCTCTGGATCCCGGTCCTGATCATCGGCACCGGCGGCACGGCGAGCATGATCCGGCGGCTGCGCGCCAATCTGCTCGACGAACTGCACAAGCAATATGTCGTTACGGCGCGCGCCAAGGGCCTGCATCCGTTCAAGGCGCTGGTCAAATATCCGCTGCGCATGGCGCTCAATTTCTTCATTTCCGACATCGGCTCGATCCTGCCGGCCATCATCTCCGGCGCTGAGATCACGGCTATCGTTTTGTCTTTGGAAACGACCGGGCCGATGCTGATCAAGGCGCTGCAAAGCCAGGATATGTATCTGGCTGGGTCATTCCTGATGTTCCTCGCCTTCCTTACGGTCATCGGCGTGCTGATTTCCGACCTGGCGCTGGCGCTGCTTGATCCACGAATTCGTTTGCAGGGTGGCAGCACCAAATGAAGCAGGACTCGCCGCTGCCCGCTCCGGGTGCTCCACTGCAACACTACATTTCCGGCGCGCCCTTCGACCTGCAGTCGGTCGAGGCGATGACGCCGGAGCAATCGAAGGTCTTTCAGGCATCGCAGTTGCGGCTGATGTGGTGGAAATTCCGCAAACACCGGCTTGCGCTTATATCCGGCATATTCCTGGCAGTGCTGTATTCCGGGATACTTATCTGCGAGTTCCTGGCGCCCTACAATCTGCACTCGCGCAACATGGACTACATCTATGCGCCGCCGCAGCACGTGCACCTGTTCCACAATGGCGAGTTCGTCGGGCCGTTCGTCTATGGCCGCCAGATGACGCTGGATATGGACACGCTCAAGCGGAACTACATCGAGAACCACGACGTTCAGCGGCTCCGTTTCTTCTGCCAGGGCGACACTTATCGGTTCTGGGGCCTGATCGCAGGTGACAGGCATTTTGTCTGTCCTGCCGAGAACGGCCAACTCTTTCTGGCCGGCACCGACAGGCTGGGGCGCGACGTGCTCTCACGCATGATCTATGGCGCACGCATTTCACTGACTATCGGCCTCGTCGGCATCAGTTTCAGCTTCCTGCTCGGCATCGTCATCGGCGGGCTGGCCGGCTATCACGGCGGTATCTTCGACCTGATCGTCCAACGGATAATCGAAGTCCTGCAATCGATTCCCAGCATTCCGCTATGGCTGGCCCTGGCGGCGATCATGCCGATAACCTGGAGTCCGATCCTGATCTATTTCGGCATCACCGTCATCCTCGGGCTGCTCGACTGGACCGGACTGGCGCGGGCCGTGCGTTCAAAGCTTCTGGCCTTGCGCGAGGAGGATTACGTTCTGGCGGCGCAGTTGATGGGCGCCGGAAGCAGCCGCATCATCAGGCGGCATCTCATTCCCGGCTTCATGTCGCATCTGATCGCGACGGCGACGCTCTCCATCCCTGGCATGATCCTGGGCGAAACGGCGCTGAGCTTCCTCGGGCTCGGCCTGAGGGCGCCGATCACCAGCTGGGGCATCCTGCTCACCGAGGCGCGCAGCGTCAGCGTGATCGCGTTCTATCCATGGCTGCTTTTGCCGATGCTGCCGGTCATCCTCGTTATCATGGCGTTCAACTTCCTCGGCGACGGCTTGCGGGACGCCGCAGACCCCTACAAGTGATATCGCTGTTCCACCGCGCGGCCTGCCGAACACTCCACCCGGTATGACGCTTGTCGGCGGCCGGTTGCGTTATTGCAGGGTTCGTCGTTCGCCTTTATATGCAGCAAGCCTCGATCGGGGCTGCTGGTTCAGGACACACAATCGCATATGAGTCGCCTCGATAATTTCATCAGCAGGATGACCGCGCAGCGCGACATTCTCAATCGAATCTGCCCCGAGGTGGCGAAGATGGAGGGGCTTGTGCTTGAGCTCGGCCTCGGCAATGGCCGGACATTCCACCATCTGCGCGAGCTTCTGCCCGGGCGCCGGATCGTGGTGTTCGACCGCGAAGTTGGCGCGCACACTAGCTCAATTCCCGAAGCTGAAAACCTCGTGCTCGGCGAAATACGCGAGACGGGCCGCAAGTTCATTGGCATCGAAGCCGCCCTTGTTCATGCCGACATTGGCACCGGCTATGACGATCGCGATGCGGTGACCGCTACCTGGCTTCCCGATCTGATTGCGAGCCTGCTTCGCGTCGGCGGCTTCGCGGTCAGTGGCACGCCGCTCGATCACCCGCTGCTGCAACACCTCCCGGCGCCCACTTCGGAGCCCGCCGACCGTTATTTCCTCTGCAAGCGCGTGTGAGCGGTAGAGAACTCTTCAGGGGATCGTATAGACCGCTATCTCCCGCTCGATGCCGCGCAGCGAGACCTCGTGCGGCACGGGCGTCAGCGCGTTCCTGTGCAACAGATCGGCGGTGAGATTGTCGTCAACCACCGCACGCGTGGCGAAGATCGCCTGTGCGTTGGCAAGGTTTTGGACCCGCGAAGCAATGTTGACCGTCTGGCCGAAATAATCCTGCCGCTCGTTCATGGACACGGCTATGCACGGGCCGGCATGAACACCGATCTTGAGCAGAAGGTCCTCGCGCCCGCTTTTGTCATTGAGCGCCCGCATGGCGTCGCGCATCCGCAGCGCCGCGGCAATCGCACGGTCAGGCGTCGCGAAGGTCGCCATCACCGCATCGCCGATCGTCTTCACAACCGCGCCTGCCTCCGCCGCGACGATCTCGTGCAGAACCTGGAAATGCTCGCGCACGAGATCGAAGGCTGAAAGATCGCCCACCCGCTCGTAAAGCTCGGTCGATCCGCGCAGATCGGTGAACAGGAAGGTCAGGCTGGTGATCTTCAGGCGCTGGTTGATATCGAGCGTATCCGTGCGATAGAGATCCCGGAACGTCTGGTTGGTGAGCAGGCGCTTGGCGGTCACGAAGGGCCGGCGCTTGCCCAGGAAATCATGCAATACCGGGCAGGCGATGAAGACCGTCGGCAGCACGCGCGTGTCGGTCCTGTTTTCCAGCGAAATGCGCAATGGGCCGGGTTGCATCTCCAGCGTCTGGCTCTGGACATGGTCGCGGTCGAACGCCAGAGAGAGGTTTCGCCGCTCTTTTGCCGGTTCGCCCTTCGCGTCGATGAACTGGGCCGAATGCGTGACCGGCTCGAAGACGATGATGAATTGGGGCGGAAGCTGGATGTGCAGAACCGCCTTTTCACCGGGCGCAAGCTCGATATCTTCCAGCGAGAACGCTTCCATCTTTTCCGCCAGATCCTCGTCCGGCAGATCGGCCCCGGACGCCCAGTAGATCTGGCGGTAATATTCCACCAACGGCAGTTCGTGTGGATTGTGGGCGGCAATCCTGCGCACGCGGGGACTGACGGTGAATGTCACCTCGACCATCTCGTCGAGGGTCGGCGAATAGCCCTGGGAGCACAGCGCGCAGGTGTATTCGTCCTTCTGCATGGTTTTCAGCGTGGCGTTGGTGTCGAGCACGCCGCCACAGCCGGGGCACAGAACATTCCAGGAAATGTCGAAGATGCCTACCCGCGCCGCATGGAGAAAGGCGCTTATGGTGCGTTCCTCGTCGAGGCCATGCTTGCTGGCGAAGGCCAGCGCATTGATGCGGCAAAGTTCGCGGTCCTTGCCCTCGGCGATGGTTTGCCGGATTGCGTCGATTGCCTGCGGATCGACATCGGTCGATTGCCGCAGAAGCGAGAACAGATCCTGAGCTTCGGTCATCGTGCAGGCTCCGGAAATTGCGCCGCTAGAGCATGATGCCGAAAAGTGTGAAGCGGTTTTCGGACGACATCATGCTCTATTTCCTGATTTAGAGGCGGATTCAGATTTCAGGTCGGACAGACCTGAAATCATCCGGCTCTAGGCGTGTTGGCCGGACCGATCTTCGACCCGAACGCTCCATCATACTGCGAAACGGACCGTACGGCCATTCGAATGGACAAGCCTGGTGACAGGTCAATTTCCATTTGTTGAATTCCAAACTATGATAGCCCATGGGGCATTCATCTCTGGGGTTTTCTCCATGCCGACACGCGACAACCCGCCATTTCCGGCGGCCCTTCGCCTTTTCTCGGCGGGGGTCATCATCGTCCTGATCGTTGGGGCCGGCCTGTTTTTCGCGCCTGCGCTGGTCAAGCCGCGCTGGCCCTGGGCCGTCACGCCGTTCAATGCCCGCTTCCTCGGCGGCTTCTACACCGCCGAAATGGCAGTGATGGCGGCGCTGCTGGTCTGGAATCGCTGGTCGCCCGGCAGGCTCGTGCTGGTCATGGCCTTCATCTTCACCGTCATCGTGTCGGCGGCTTCGTTCATCAATCTCGGCTATTTCAACTTCGAGCGCAAAGCCCCCTGGCTCTGGTTTCTGGTCTATCTTGCGTCAGCCGCGGTATCCGGGCTGTTCCTGTGGCGGGCAAGGGCCCGCCCTGCTGCAAAAGGCGTGATCTTAAACCCCGCATGGCGCGCCTACCTACCGGTGGAAATGACGATCCTCGGGGTCTACGGCGTCGGCCTGTTGCTGTTTCCCCTGACATTCGGTGGCTTCTGGCCATGGCCGATCGATGCTTTTCACGCCCAGGTCTACAGCGCCATCTTCCTCGCGGGTGCAGGCGGCACCTATCTCGTCTGGAGAAGTGCGCCGCGTGAGGAATTGCTGGTGCTCGGCCTGGCGCAGTTTCTGGTTGGCCTGCTTGCCGTCCTTGGCCTCGTCATCACCGACGCCGCCGTGCACCGGATCGACTGGACGGCGGCCGGGACATTGTGCTGGCTCGCCCTTTTCGGCTGGATCGGCATCAGCGGTATCCTCAAACTCTACGCCGCCCCCCGGCATTTTGCCGCGCAATCGGCATAGGTCGCAGAGACGGCTGGATTTTCAGGTGACGTCCGGTGCATCGTGCCGGGCATATTGCCTCTGTCCTTTGTTCTGACGCAATTCCGGACGGAAAACCGCTCACACTTTTCCTGGAATTGCTATAGCCGGAAAAGCCATGACCAGCACGCCACCCCTAGAGAAAATCCAGCCGCAGCTCCGGGCCGTCCGGCCAAGCGATGCCGAGGCGCTGTGCGCTATCTTCAATATGCCGGGGTTCCGCTGGGGCACGCTCAGGATGCCGTTCGAGATGGTGGAGCAGGTGGAGCGGCGCATCGCCAAGTCCGGCCCGGAAACCACCTGGATCGTTGCGGAGCTGGACGGCAAGGTTGTCGGCCATGGCAGCCTGGTCGCGCAGGGTTCGCCGCGCCGCTCGCATATCGGCGAGATCAATATCGGCCTTGACGATGGCTTTGTCGGCAGAGGCATCGGCTCTGCCATCCTTGGCGCGCTGCTTGACGTGGCCGACAACTGGCGCGCCCTGAAGCGGGTCGAGTTGACTGTCTATGCCGACAACGAACCGGCCATCCGTCTCTACACAAGCCACGGCTTCGAGGTCGAGGGACGGCATGTGAAGGCCGGTTTTACCGACGGGCAGTACCACGACCTCCTGAGCATGGCCCGGCTGCGGTTCTGATGACCGCCGTCCCTGCCCCTGCGCCTCCGGTGGACATTTTGGCTGTGCTGTCGCTGCTCTGCCCGGAGGTCGTGCGTGACATCGAGCAGAACTGGAATGCGCCGGTTTCCGATTATGCCCGCCATCTGTGGCGGCCGGTGGCAAGGCCTGCATCGGCCCCGTCGATCGCTGCCCGCTCGATCCTGCGAGACGTCCTGCAGCAGCGCCTCGGTGCGATCGTGCAGCCTGAAGCGATCGGCAGGGCCCTCGACGAATTCGACCACAGACCGGTTATCCAGTCCGGCCTGCACTGCCTGCTTCTGATGGATCGGATCACCTTCGATGCCCTGCTGCTTGCCTGGCTCGGCGCGGTCGAAAACGGGCTGTCGGCTTTTTTCGGCTTCATGGGAACGACAATGACCATGGAGACAACCGGCCGGGAGGGGCCGGGATGGCTCGATGTCGGTGACGACAAGGTCAATTTGTTTGGCATGGGGCGCCACAAACTGTGCCGCAAAAGCGCCTGCGCGGCCGGTCCCGTTACCCTCAACGGGCGCGCGCTCGAAACGGTGGGCAATGAGACGGATGCCAGAAGCTGGCTGGGCACGCTGCTTGCCAGCCAGGACAAGGTGTTTGCAACCGCCGCCGATGCGCTGACAGAACTCAACGAGGATCTGGTCGCCGATTGGGATCGTTCCGGCATGGCTCGGCCGGTTTTCATCGATGATAGGCTGGCCGCGACTGTCGTGTCGCGGCATCTGGAAGATGAAGGCAGCCTTCTTTCCAGGCTGCTCCTCGAGCCCGCAAGGCGCCGGCGTCTCGACCATGCCTTGCAAGAAGCCGCATCGGGCCCATTTGGCAGGTTCCTGCCCAATGCCACGGCCTATTTCTGGGGCATCCGCGAGCAGCGCGTGCGCAAGCTCGTCCTCAAGAACGGGCGGCTGATCGAGCCTGACAGGCCGCATGGTCTTTCCATCCCGTTCGAGCGGCCGCATCTCCAGCAGGCACTGCTGGACGGCATGCTTTTGCCGGACTTGTTCCTGATGTTCCTTGCCCTTGCCATATTGCCGCGCGTGCGGGTTGTGGGCGGCCTGAGACAGATTGGCTATGTCGCGCTTTTCCACTCGATCCTGCTGGCTGCGCTGGATGAAAACGCGCCAGAAGAGCGCGATCTGGCCGCCGAGCTGCAGGTTCGGGAAAATGCCTGGGGCATGCGGGTCATCGATGAAAAGATCTCGGTCCGCGAGCAGCTTGCCGGCCTGCCGGAAGGGGCGCTCTTCCCGGACCTGCTGCGGCAATACCGGTTGCGGACATTTGCCGAGACGACCGATGACCTGAAACCGGTTCGCGAAAACGCCCGATGGCGCAAGATCGGCCGGGCCTCAGGCCTCTGATCCGGCCGGGCTTTAGCCTGTCATTGCACCACGCCGGCCTTGCGGAGCCCCTCGACCATCAGTTCGAAATCGGCAGGGTTCTTGTAAGGCAAGACCTTGCGACGATGTTCCAGCGAATAGGCGGGATTAACGCGAAGCAGGTCCTGCCATGCCGCATGGGCCTCCTCCAAACGGCCCAGATGGCCGTAGCATGCGGCCAGAAGCGCACGCGACACGTCGGTGACAGCGTTGCGAGCCAGCCGTTGCAGCAAGAGGTCGACGGCCTCTTCGTACCTTCCCAGTTGAAACGATGCCAAAGCCTGGAAGTGCAGAAGCACATCCGGGAAGTATGGATTCAAGGTCTTTCCCCGGGCGAAACTCTCTAGCGCCTCCGCGGGTCTACCCGAATAATACAGCGCCTCGCCGCGGGCGACGTGCGCTTCGGCGAAGTTCGGATTGAGAGCTATCGCGCGCTCGACCTCGCCGATGGCTTCATCGTGCCGCCGTGTGTAAAGCTTGGCCGATGCCAGCGCCCAGTGCGCCCAGGGATCGCTGTCATCCAGCGTTACCGCTCGCGTTGCTGCCTCTTCCGCTTGCGCCATCGAGTCCGACGCACCCCACCTGTTGAGGTAATCGAGCCCGTACGTGAGGGCTAGGAAAGCGTGGGCAGAGGCAAATTTCGGGTCCAGTTCGATGGCCCGCTGCAAGAGCTCGCGGGCCGCGACGTTCGTGTCCTTCGTCAGCCGGTGCCACAGCTCCCGGCCCCGCAGGAAACAGTCATACGCCTCCGGGTTGCGCTGGTGTTCGGGCGCCAGCCGCAGACGGTCATCCTCGGTCAGATTGAGCGCCAGCGCACCGACGATGTGCTGCGTCACGTCATCCTGCACGGCGAATATGTCGGTCAGATCGCGATCGAACCGCTCCGCCCAAAGATGGCCGCCTGAGATTGCATCGATGAGCTGCGCGGTGATGCGTACCTTGTTCCCCGACTTGCGTACGCTGCCTTCAAGGACATAGCGCACGCCGAGCTTCGTGCCGACATCCTGCACATGGACGTTCTGGCCCTTGAAGATGAAGGACGAATTGCGAGCGATGACGAAGAGCTGTGACAGTTTGGACAGCGCCGTGATGATGTCTTCGGAGATGCCGTCGGCGAAGTAGTCCTGTTCGGCATCACCGCTCATATTGGCGAACGGCAGCACGGCGATCGACAGTTTCGGCGGCGTTGCCGCAGCCGGAGGGCTCGTCGGGGTTTGCGAGGTCGCGGCCACCTTGGCCCCGGCGCCGACTTGCAGCGAATACACTCGGATCGGCTCGGCGATGTTCTTGAGCTGTGTGCTGCCGAGATCGCTGACCGAGAGGTCAAGCCTGGCCTTGACCTGGCGATAGGCATCCTCGGACAGGCAGATGGCGCCGGGCGCCGCAACGCCCTCCAGACGCGAGGCGATGTTGACGCCGTCACCCATCAGGTCGCCATCGCTCTCTTCGACCACGTCGCCCAGATGGATGCCTATCCTGAACTCGATGCGGCGCTCCTGCGGTACGCCGGCATTGCGCTCAACCATACCGTTTTGAATCTCAACGGCGCAGCGCACGGCATCGACCACACTGCGAAACTCAACCAGTGCCCCATCTCCGGTACGCTTGATAACCCGCCCGTGGTGCACTGCAATGATCGGATCGATCAGGTCGCTGCGCAGTGCCCGCAACCGCGCCAAGGTACGATCTTCGTCCGCGCTCGCGAGCCGGCTGTATCCGACCACATCTGCAGCCAGGATTGCGGCCAGCTTACGGTTCTCGCTCATGGGTCGCCTCCTCATCTCCATCATAGCAGGAAGACGGCGGGACGAGGGAATTTTCGCAAATCACGGCCACGCAGCCGCCCGTATCGGCAGTGCTCCACCGCCGAACCCAGACCGATGCCCATTTGCGCTGCCGCTTGCCGGTTGACGACTATCGGTTCATCCTTGTGAATACCCCGGCCGTGACGAGCGTGGCGAGATCACGCGTCATGGCCCAAGGTCAAAGAGATAGAGCATGATGTCGTCCGAAAACCGCTTCACACTCTTCGGCATCATGCTCTGGTGAGGTGTCCATGAACTGCTCGGGCTGCGGTTTCGAGATCGAGGGCGGTTACGCCTTCTGTCCGAAGTGTGGCCGCCGCCAGCCCGTGCCATGCGCCAGTTGCGGCTACGCCTGCGCACCTGATTTCGAGTTCTGTCCTAAATGTGGGGCAAGCGTCGGTGCGTCCGCAAAAGCTGCCGAACGGCCTGCTCCGACACCAAGCCGCACCATTGCGCAGCCCTCTCGAGCTCCATCGCCGAACATCGAAAGCGAAGAGGGGCCGCATTCCGTCTCCGACGCCGATCGACGAACGGTAACGGTGCTGTTCGCCGATCTCTGCGGCTTCACGACACTCAGCGAGCAGCTCGACCCCGAGGTCATGCAGGCGCTGCAGAACGAACTGTTCAAGGAATTGACGGCGGCCGTGCAAGGCTTTGGTGGTTTCGTCGACAAATTCATCGGCGACGCTCTGCTCGCCTTGTTCGGTGCGCCGGTCGCGCATGAGGACGATCCGGAACGTGCGCTTCGAGCCGCTCTCGACATGATCGCCCGGACGGCGCGGCTCGGTGAAAGCACCCGCCACTCCGGCTCGCCGCTGCTGCTCCACATAGGCATAAACACGGGTCCGGTCGTTACTGGCGGATTGGGCATCGGCACCGCCAAATCCTATTCGGTGACCGGCGACACGGTGAATACGGCGCAACGCCTGCAATCGCTGGCTGCACCGGGTGAGGTGCTGGTGGGCGAACTCACGCACAGGCTGACCCGGCATGCCTTCTCGTACGAGTCGCTGGGCGATGTCGTCTTTCGCGGCAAGGCTGGCAGTGTGCTCGTCCACCGACTGGATGCACCGCTTGCGGCGCCGCGTGCAGCGCGCGGGCTCGAGGCGCTCGGCCTCAGTGCGCCCATAATAGGTCGTGATGCGGAGCTCAACAGAATGCTGGCGAGCCTTGACTTGGCGTGCGGCGGCTCGGCCCAGCTTGTCCGCCTCGTCGGCGAAGCCGGTATCGGGAAGTCGCGGTTGGTGAAGGAGTTCGTCGCCCGCGTCGGCGACGAGGATCGTTTTCGCAACGTCGCCGTGCGGCAGGCCACGTGCTCACCGCTGGGTGAACAATCATTTGGCGCCCTGGGTGCAGTGGTGCGCAGCGCTGCCGGGATGATGCAAAACGACAATGGGGACGAAATGCGGGGCAAGCTCGCAGCCTTGCTTGCCGATCTCGGCCTGCAGGGCGAGGAGGCGAAGCGGCTGATGCCTTTGCTCTACCATGTGCTTGGCCTCGGCGACCCCGATGCCACCTTGCAGCATGTCGAGCCCGAGCAGCTGCGGCGGCAAATTCTCTACGCGGTCCGCACAATCATGGAACGGCGGCTTGCGTTGTCGCCGCTATTGATTGTCGTCGAAGACCTGCACTGGGCCGACTCCGTCTCGCTCGAGGCACTGCGTTTCGTGATGGACAGACTGGAACGCACGCGGCTGATGTTGCTGGTCACGCATCGTCCGGCGTCGGACAACGACCAACTCGACTCAAGTCGGGTCAGCCACACAGCGCTCAGGCTTTCGCCGCTCGACAGCGATGACGGACGCCGCCTGGTGGCGGCGCTTTTCGGCGAGAGCTGGGTAAACGCCGCAGGAGGGCTTCTCGACCAGATCCTCGAGCGCGCGGGCGGCAACCCGCTTTTCTTGGAGGAGATCGTTCGCGGCCTTATCGATCGCGGTGTATTGGTGCGCGAGGGCCAGCAATGGCGGACCGTGGCAGGCGAAGTCGCAACCGGCATCCCCGCCACGATCCAGGCAATGTTGCTTGCTCGCGTCGACCGGCTGCCGCAAGAGGTGCGCCGGTTGGCCCAGGAAGCCGCGGTAATCGGCCCGCGCTTCGATGCCACGCTTCTGAAAGCCGTGGCAGCCGACCCCGGCCGACTGGAAGCGGGCTGCGAACTGCTTTGCGATGCGGAAATCATCGAGGAAGTTGCCGGATCAGGCTCGGTCTCGTCGCAAAGCTACCGCTTTACGCAAACATTGCTGCAGGACGTGATCTACCAGAATCTGCTCCTGCAACGCCGGACCGACATCCACCGCCGGGTAGGTGCCGCCCTGGAGCAACTGTGCGGCGACAAGCCGGAACGGTTCGAGGATCTGGCCGTGCTCGGTCATCATTTCGCTCAGAGCGCCGAGCGGGAGAGGGGCGCGCATTACCTGCAGGCGGCGGGAGATCGCGCTCGCATGATATACGCCAATGACGACGCCCTTCGTTTCTACGAGCGAGCACTGACTGCGTTGGGCGCGATCGGGCAAACACCGCTCAAACTGGCAATTGCAGAGCGCATTGCCGATTTGAGCGGCCCGGCAGGCCGCCGCGAGATTGCACACCGCCACTACGAGGCGGTGCTGCAGGCCTATCGCGAGTCAGCCGATCGTGTCGCGGCGGCGCGCGTTTTGCGCAAGATCGGTCGGCTGTTTTGGGACGTGGGCAAGCGGGACGACGCGGAATCGCGCTACGCTGAAGCGGCAGCGCTCCTCGATGGAGCGGATGCCCCGATCGAGCAGGCGCATCTCTGGCAAGAACGTGGCCGACAGGCGTTCCGCAGCGGAGATCACACTCTCGCGGCAAAATGGGCAGACGCGGCGCTGGATTGCGTACGCTCTCTGACAACGGAACATGTCTCCGATGATGCCACCCTCGTGACCGCCGAGGCACTTAATACCAAGGCTGTTGCGCTGGCTCGCCTTGGGCGAAACCATGAAGCCGTGCGTGAGGTTGAGCGCAGCATTGAATTGGCCGAAGCCGCCGGTCTGCTGGGCGCGGCCTGCCGCGGCTACACCAATCTCGGGGTGCTCTACACGACCATCGATCCGGCGAAGGCGATGGAGGTCTGTCGGCGCGGTCTTGAAGTGGCGCGCCGTATTGGCGATTTGGGTTTCCAGGCGCGCCTCCTCGCCAATCTGGCGGTAGCTTGTTGTACTTTCACGGATCGCTGTCCAACGGAGGGCGTGCCTGCTGCCGAGAAGGCCATCGAGATTGACCGGGCGCTCGACCAGCGCGAGCACCTGCCAGTGCCGTTGATCGTGCTTGGGCAGATCCACCAGTGCAACGGCCATCCGGAACTGGCGATCGGCTTGTTCCACGAAGCACTGGAGGTAGCCCGCGAAACGGGCGAGCCCCAACTGCTGTTTCCGTGCTATGATGGACTCGCAACGCTTAATCTCGACCTCGACAATCTGGCCGAGGCCGAACGCTACTTTTCCCTGGCGCAGGGTATATGCGCCCAGCACGGGCTCGACCCGGAAGCGCTTGTGGTGCTGCCTTTTCTCGACTAGCCGGGATAGGGGGTTGGACATGTCCGCGCCTAGTGGATTGATACCGCTTCAACCGGGCGACCGGGCGCCGAACCTGATACTCGACGCCATTACCCAGGAAGGCAAGATTGCGCTTGACGACTTTCGCGGGCAAAAACCGGTGCTGGTCGGCCTGTTTCGAGGTCTGCATTGTGCGTTTTGCCGGCGCCACATCGCCGCTCAGGCGCGTCTCGATCCGGAGCTGCGCGAAAAGGGCGTGGAGAGCCTGACGGTGGTCAACACGCCGATCGAACGGGCGCGGCTCTATTTCCGCTACCATCCAATGCCGAACCTGCTTGCGGCGTCGGACCCGGAACGCGCTTCACATCGTGCTTTTGGACTGCCCAATCTCGAATTCACCGAGAACGAGACGAACTGGCCGTACAAGGTCGCGATGGCAGCGGCACAGGACATGCGGGTCGACATACCTGGCGAATTGCCCGGTCCCATGGATCCGATGACAGCCGCCGCAATCCTCGACAAGAAGGACAACTACGAACTGACCGAAGCCGACGAGCAGATGATGGCCACGGGACACGGACAACTGGTTGGTCAGTTCCTGCTGGACCGGCAGGGGATCGTCCGCTGGAGCTTCACGGAGGTCCCGGAGGGTGGGCGATACATGTTTGGCGCCCCAAACCCGAAGGAGCTGATGTCAGCCGTGTCGCAAGTCGCCCAATAATGAACTGACAAGTTCACCGTTTATCCGAGCACGGCCTCGACAGTGGCGACAAAGTCATCGAGCGAGCGGTCGCCGCGAATCTCGATACGCGGAAGGTCGATGAGATCGCTATCGAGGTCCGCCGGCCCGTGTTTGCGGCCGAAGCCTATTCGATAGCCGCACTCCCTGGCCAGCCGGCCAAGCCGTCGGTCGGTGACGGAGAAGGGTGCCGCGAACGCCGTGGTTGGCCGACCGGTCCACCGTTCGATGAACAGACGAGAGCGCAGGAGCTCGGCGGCCAGGTCAGCGCTCGACAGACCATCTATGGCGCGATGCGTCGCCATGTGGCTGCCGAAGAAGGCGCCTTCGGCAGCGAGGCGTCGCACCGTCCCGGCGCCCATAAGCGGCGTCGGCGGACCGATGTCGGTGTCCCACTTTGCACTTTCGCCCACCAGGTCCGTCACCAGGAACACTTCCGCAGTCAGGTCGTTGGCGCGCAAGATCGGCCAGGCACGGTCGGCGAAGTTCTGGAAGCCGTCATCGAAGGTGATGAGCACCGGGCGGCCGACGAAAGGCTGACGGTTGGCGATGGAGGCTTCCAGCTGCTCGGAGCCAATGGCGTGAAAGCCATTGGCGCGCAGCCATCCCATCTGGCTGGCGAATGCGGCGGGCGTGAGCCGAAAGCGAGCGAGCGCGGCCGGACCTTCATCGGCAACGCCGTGATACATGAGGACAGGGATATGCTGGCGCTGCTCGTTACGTGCGACGTCGCGGCGCAAGGCTCGCGCCCCACCCCAGACGATATTTCGCGCGACGCCGATTTCGATGGGCGCGCGGATCGGCACATGATCGATCACCGGGTCCGTCGCCACATCGCCCGGCGATAGGCGGCGGAAGCGGTCTATGCGGTAGAGCTCGGTCTGGATCGATTGCTCGAAGACGAGGCCTTCGGTCGCCGCCAGCGTCTCGGAGATCGCCTGGGCACCGAATGTGTTCCAGTCGAAGCCCGTCTTTTCGACATTGTCACGCAACACGAATGCGTGTGCGCTGATGAAGCTGCCGCCAGGCGCCAACGCCTCGGCGAATTTCCTGGCGATGCGCCGTAGCTCGGCGAGGTCATCCAAGTAGTAGAGCACTTCCGAACAGACGATCAGATCCATCTCACCCGGCAGCGTGTCGGCAGCGAAATCGAGTACGCCGAACTCGACATTCGGCTGATCGTTGCATCGGGCGCGGGCTCGCTCGACGGCTATGGCGGAAATGTCGGTTGCGGTCAAATGGCCGACGCGAGGCGCCAGCTGCCGCGTGAAGTGGCCCTCCGCGCAGGCCAACTCGAGCGCCCGCCCGATGGGACCGGGAGGCAGGATTTCGAGCTGGCGCTCGTATTTTTCCTGCTCATAGGACGAACCGTAGTTCCACGGATCCTCGGTCGCGAAATAGCTGTTCCAGAACGCCGTGCGATCCTTGTCGTGCTTGTCCGCGACCCGTGCCCGGCGCGGCGCAACAGGCTCTGACGGTTCAGCGCTCGACCGAACCAGGTCGCGCGCCTGTGCGGCCAATTGCGCGAGTTTGCCGAAGTGGCTGTCCGGATCGGGCTCGCTTCCCGCCATGGTCAACGATGCCTCGGCTGCAGGCGTGTTTGACGTGGTCGCGCCGGCGCCCTTTTGCGGTGCAGGCGATCCTCCCGCAAGCCGCTCAGCAGGCACTACATCCAGGATCAATTCAATCCAATGATCGCTCGTCACAGTCCCGAGTGCACCGAACTGCACTACAGCCTCGATCCGGCCATCCAGCATCAGATGGGCATAAATCTGATCGATGCCTTCCGGCAGTTCGGTCGCGGTCGGATTGCGAGCGTCGACGCGAACTCCGAGCGTTCGCGCCAGCCTGCGCGGCGCGGCAAGATCGTCGGCTTCGAGAAGCATTTGCTCAAGCTGGTACTGGACGCGGCGAGCTGCTGCGGGATTGTCCCAGATCCTGCCGAGTTCGATGATCAACGCGGTGGTTGCGCTGCCGAACCTCGCCCATCCGGCAGCCAATTGTGCCGGCACCGACAGGCTTCCTGCCATGAGGCCATCGAAGATTACCTTGGCAATCTCATGCGCCCACTTGCGTCCCGCCGGGAGTGCGCGCAGGGGCTGCGGGTCGACCAAGCGCGAGCCTGAGCCGCATTCGGACGCGGCGTTCCGCAACGCCAGCCAAGCAAGCGCTTCGGATGCGCTGCCGCCGTTCGCCGAACTGGAAACCAAGGGATTATGCGCCACGCCGTACTACCCGCGCCTGGTTCTGAGGGAGAACAAGTGTCCCGCAACGCGCTTACATCGCCGGTCTGGAAAAAGCAAAAGGCGCCCCGAAAGGCGCCTCTTCATCGCTTGATTCCCCTAGAGGAAACTGGAGCGGGTGAAGCGATTCGAACGCTCGACCCCAACCTTGGCAAGGTTGTGCTCTACCCCTGAGCTACACCCGCTCACACGGCCCTTTGGCCGCAAGCCGGGCCTATATGGCTGAAGAGCGCGGCGATTGCAACAGGGAAATGACGGGCTTTTTGGTCGCGCCAAATCGCTTGGCGGAACCTTGTCGGCCACGCGGGTGGTTCATCGACTTCCCGCATGACGGTCTTGTCTCGGCGGCATCATTGGCCGTAAACGGCTTTGCCGCGCGCCGATACAGGGGAAGACCACCAATGCCGAAGACCGAAGCCGAGCTTTTCGCCTTTCTTGCCGATCTCGGCATATCAGTGTCGACCGTGCGCCATCCGCCGCTCTATACGGTGGCCGATTCGCAGTCGCTGCGCGGCGAGATACCGGGCGGGCACACGAAAAATCTGTTTCTCAAGGACAAGAAGGACAATTTCTTCCTGGTCAGCGTCGGCGAGGAGGCGGTCGTCGACCTGAAGCAGATCCACACGATGATCGGCGCCGCCGGCCGGGTGTCGTTCGGCAAGCCGGAGATGCTGATGGAGCTGCTCGGTGTCATTCCGGGCGCGGTCACCGTGTTCGGGCTGATCAACGACACCGAAAGACGGGTCAAAGTGGTGCTCGACCAGGATTTGATAGCACATGCGACAGTCAACGCGCATCCGCTGACCAATGAGGCGACGACGTCGATCGCGTCCGCCGACCTCATCAGATTCGTCGAGGCAACCGGACATGATGCTGCTATCTTGAAAGTCTCGGCTTGATCGCCACATGGATGGCGAAAACTGACCTCTAGTTAAGGACGTCGCGCTGCTCCGCTGGGCGCGATCGGAAGGGCGACGACATGAGCGACAACAACAATCCGTTTGGCGGCCAATTCGGCGGCAATTCTGGCCAGTACACCACGTCCGTGCAATATGGCGGCGCCGAGCCGGCCAAGTCGGCACTTGGCCCGACACCCGGCGCAGCACCTGCCGCTGGCGAGCTGATCAAGGACACCACGACCGCCACTTTCGCCGCCGACGTCATCCAGGAATCGCGCAAACAGCCGGTACTGGTCGATTTCTGGGCGCCGTGGTGCGGGCCCTGCAAGCAGCTCACGCCGCTTCTGGAAAAGGCGGTCAAGGCCGCCGGCGGCAAGGTCAAGCTGGTCAAAATGAACATTGACGATCATCCCTCGATCGCCGGCCAGCTCGGCATCCAATCGATCCCGGCGGTCATCGCCTTCAAGGACGGCCAGCCTGTCGACGGCTTCATGGGCGCCATCCCCGAGAGCCAGATCGCCGAGTTCATCACCAAGGTCGGCGGCAAGGGCAATGGCGCGCCGCCGGTGGCCGAAGCACTGGCCGCGGCGGCGGAAGCGCATGCGGCGGGCGATGCGCAGACCGCAGCCGACATTTACGACGCCATCCTGGCGCAAGCGCCGGAGACGATCGAGGCGATTGCCGGGCTGGGCGAGCTTCTGTTCGAGGCCGGCGACAGCGACGGCGCCGAGGCGCTGCTGGCAACGGCGCCGGAGGCCAAGAAAAATGCGCCGGCACTTGCCGCGCTGCGTGCCAAGATGACGCTGGCTGCGGAAGCGGCAGCACTTGGCAATCCAGCTGAATTCGAGCAGCGACTGGCCGCCAATCCCGGCGACCACCAGGCGCGTTTCGACCTCGCCATGATCCAGAACGCCAGGGGCGAGCGCCATGCGGCGGCCGACAATCTTCTGGCGATTATAAAAGCCGACCGGACGTGGAACGAGGACGGCGCCAGGGCGCAGCTGCTGAAACTGTTCGAGGCCTGGGGCATGACCGACGAGGCGACGCTGGCGGCACGGCGCAAATTGTCGTCGCTGCTGTTTTCCTGAGCCGTTTGCCGGCCAAATTGCCGGGGCGTGGCTGTCGGGCCTTGCGGTCGGCGGCCGCCGCGCCAGATTAGGCCGATAACATCGCGCCCGAAGCGGGTCGGAGGAGTGAAGGTGCAGGTCGGAAACGCATTTTACCGGGTCGGCAAGGATCTGCCGGCAACCATTCCGGTGTTTCCGCTTGCCGGCGCGCTGCTGCTGCCGGGCGGGCGCATGCCGCTCAACATCTTCGAGCCGCGCTACCTGCAGATGGTGGATGAGGCGATCGCCGGCGCGCGGCTGATCGGCATCGTCCAGCCCAGCCTCAATGGCGCGTTGCGCGCCGACGGGGAGCCGGAACTGTGCAATGTCGGCTGCGCCGGGCGCATCATCTCGATGGCCGAGAGCGGCGACGGCCGCTATCTGGTTTCGCTGCAGGGCGTCTGCCGTTTCCGCATCACCAGCGAATTGCCGGTGAAGACGCCTTTCCGGCAATGCAAGCTGGCGCCGTTCCTCACCGATCTTGCCGAAGACCAGGCGGCAAGCGAGGTCGACCGGCCGGCGCTGTTGAAAGCGTTTCGCGCTTATCTGCAGGCCAACGATCTCGAAGCCGATTGGGAAAGCGTCAGCCGCGCCGAGAACACCATGCTGGTCAATGCGCTGTCGATGATGGCGCCCTACGGACCGGCCGAGAAACAGGCGCTGCTGGAGGCGCCCGACCTGAAAGGCCGCGCGGAGACGCTGATCGCCATCACCGAAATGGCGCTGGCGCGCGAGAATGAGGACTTTGGTTCCAGCCTGCAATAAGGGCTGAGCCGATGGCTGAAGGGGGATCCAATGGCTGCGGATGGGCGTGACGGCAAGTCGGTCAATGTCGATCCAAAATTGCTGGAGCTGCTGGCCTGCCCGCTGACCAAGGGGCCGCTGGCCTGGGACCCGGTGCGCGGCGAGTTGATCTCGCGGCTTGCCAAGCTCGCTTATCCCGTGCGCGACGGCATCCCGATCATGCTGCCCTCGGAGGCGCGGACTATTTCGGCGGAAGACGTGCTGTCGCCGCCGCGATTGGGTGGGCCGGGCTGAAGGGCCAGGGGTGGTTCAAACGGACCTCAGCCTAAGAAGCCATTCTGTTGGCGATCCTTCGCGCCCCCCTCTGCCCTTGCCGGCATTAATGTCATGGGCTCCCGACCGCCCTGCACTTGCCTACTGAAAATTCCGCCCCTTGGGCATGACCCTTTCAGCTTTGTCCGAGAGGGTGGCAATGTCGGGCCGGGCAGCCGGCGTCATCTCTTCCAGCAGCACCGTCAGCCACGGCGTCAAATCCTCGATCTTTTCGGCGACGATGTGGATGACGTCGGATTCCGACTGCAGCTTGCCGGTGACCTTGACGAAGCGCGCGCCCATGACGATGGGCCGGAAACGGGTAAAGGTCCGCTCCCAGAAAATGACGTTGGCGACGGCCTTGTCGTCTTCCAGCGTCAGGAAGATCGCATTGCCCTTGCCGGGCCGCTGCCGCACCAGCACCAGGCCGGCGACCGAGACCCGCCTGCCGTCGCGCACCGAGCCGAGATTGGCATTGGGAATGACGCCGGCGCGGTCGAGCCGCTCGCGCAGGAAGGCGACCGGATGCGCCTTCAGCGACAGGCCGAGCGCGCGGTAGTCGTGGATGACGTGCTCGCCGAGCGGCATTGTCGGCAGTTTTGTCTCGGGCTCGAGTTCGCGCAGCCGGATCGCCGGCTGGTCGAACAGCGGCAGCCGTTCGGCGGCGCTCTTGCCATCCAGCGCGCGCACCGCCCACAAGGCTTCACGACGATCGAGGCCGAGCGAGCGGAAGGCGTCAGCCTGCGCCAGTCTTTCGATTTCGCCGACATCGAGGCCCGAGCGCAGCCACACATCCCTGACGCTTGTATAGCCGGCGCCGCGCCGCGCGGTGAAAGCTTCCATACGCTTCTCGGCCAAGCCCTTGATCTGACGGAAGCCAAGCCGGACGGCGTACCGGGTCTTGATGACACCGCGCATTTCGGCATGGCGCCCCAGGATGCGGCCCGGATCGAATTGGGCTTTCTCCAGGGTGCAGTCCCAGTCGGAAAAATTGACGTCGACGTCGCGGATATCGACGCCATGGTCGCGCGCGTCGCGCACCAGCTGGGCCGGCTGGTAAAACCCCATCGGCTGCGAATTCAGGATCGCGGCGCAGAACACGTCGGGATAAAAGGTCTTGAACCAGCAGGAGGCATAGACGAGCAAAGCGAAGGAGGCGGCGTGGCTTTCGGGAAAGCCGTATTCGCCGAAGCCTTCGATCTGCTTGAAGCAGCGCTCGGCGAAGTCCTTGGTGTATCCCTTGCCGACCATGCCGTCGATCATGCGCTGGCGGTAATTGCCGATGGTGCCGGTGCGCTTGAAGGTGGCCATGGCGCGGCGTAGTTCGTCGGCTTCGCCGGGTTTGAAACCACCGGCGACGATTGCAATATTCATCGCCTGTTCCTGAAACAGCGGCACGCCGAGTGTCTTCTTGAGAATAGCCTCCAGCTCTGGCTTTTGATATTCAGCCGCTTCCTTGCCCTGCCGACGGCGCAGATAGGGGTGCACCATGTCGCCCTGGATCGGGCCGGGCCGCACGATCGCCACCTCGATGACCAGGTCGTAGAATTCGCGCGGGCGTAGACGCGGCAGCATCGACATCTGCGCGCGCGATTCGATCTGGAAGACGCCGAGTGTGTCGGCGCGGCAGATCATGTCGTACACGTCGTTCTCTTCCGGCGGCAGGGTGGCCAGCACATAGGGTCGGCCGTAATCATCCCGGGCCTTCGGATAATGGTCGGTGAGCAAGGTGAAGGCGCGCTTCAGGCAGGTCAGCATGCCGAGCGCCAGAATATCGACCTTCAGGATCTTCACCGCGTCGAGATCGTCCTTATCCCACTCGACCATCTTGCGCTCGTCCATTGCCGTCTTGACGATGGGGACGATCTCGTCGAGCCGGTCGCGGGTAATGACGAAGCCGCCGACATGCTGCGACAGATGCCGGGGAAAGCCCATGATCTCGTTGGCGTGGGCGATCACGTGACGGGTCGAGGTCTCGTTGCGGTCGAGGCCGCCGGCATGCGCCTCCTTCTCGCCGAGCTCCGAGGTCGACCAGCCCCAGATCGAACTGGAGAGCGCAATGCGGACATCGTCCGACAGGCCCATGGCCTTGGCCACCTCGCGCAGCGCCGAGCGGCCGCGATAGCTGATGACGGCGGCAGCCAGCGCGGTGCGCTTGGCGCTGTATTTGGAGTAGATGTACTGGATCACCTCCTCACGCCGCTCATGCTCGAAATCGACGTCGATGTCGGGCGGCTCGTTGCGCTCCTCGGAAATGAAGCGCTCGAACAACGTGTCGATGCGCTCGGGGCCGACCTCGGTGATGCCAATGCAGTAGCAGACGATCGAGTTGGCGGCCGAGCCTCTGCCCTGGCACAGAATGCCCTCATTGCGGGCGAACTGGACGATGTCGTAAACGGTCAGGAAATAGCGCGCATAATTCAGACGCTCGATCAGAGCGAGCTCCTCACTGATGCGCTGCAAGACGGAAGCGGGGACGCCCGCCGGATAGCGCGTGGCGGCCCCCTCCCTGGCCAGACGCTCTAGCTCGGCCTGCGGCCCAAGCCCTGATTGCGTCGGCTCGTCGGGATAATTGTACTGGAGGTCGCTGAGCGAGAAGGTCAGTTCGCCGGCAAAGCGCAGCGTCTCGGCCAGCGCCCGTGGATGGCGGCGGAAGAGACGGGCCATTTCCAGCGGCGGCTTCAGATGGCGCTCGGCGTTGGCCGTCAGCTCCAGCCCGACCTCGGCGACCGGCAAATTGAGGCGGATGGCGGTGAGCACATCTTGCAGCGAGCGGCGCTCGGCGCTGTGATAAAGCACGTCGTTGGTCGCCATCAGCGGCACGCCGGCGATGTCCGCCATGCCCGCCGCCTGCTCGATGCGGAAACGGTCATTGCCGCGATGATCCGGCGCCATGCCTAGCCGCAAATTAGCGCCGAAACGGTCTTTCAGTTGACGGACCAATGCCAGGGGATCGTCGGCATTCGCCGAGAGATCCGGCAGCACCGCCAGCGACAGCAGGTCGCCCCATTCGAGCAGGTCGCTGCGCTGGAGAAGGGTCGCGCCCTTCTCGTTTTCATCGCGCAAATTGGCTTGCGTCAGCATGCGGCAGAGATGGCCCCAGCCCTTGCGGTTCTGCGGATAGGCGAGAATGTCCGGCGTGCCGTCGCCGAACACCAGGCGGCAGCCGGGGTGATAGGCGAGCTTCTCGACCTTCGCCTGCTGCCAGGCGCGCACGACGCCGGCCACCGTGTTGCGGTCTGCCAGTCCGATCGAGGAAAAGCCGAGGAATTTGGCCGCCACCACCAGCTCCTCCGGCTTGGAGGCGCCGCGCAGGAAGGAGAAGTTCGACTGGATGCCGAATTCCGCATAGGGGATGACGGTCAGCGCGTTCATGCGAAGACTCCATGCATGAACCAGCGCGGCGGCACCTGCGGGTTGCCATAGAGGCCTTGCCGGTAGAGCCAGTAGCGGCGGCCGTCGGCATCCTCGATCCGGAAATAGTCACGCGTCGATGTGAGCGGATCGCTTGACGTTTCACGCCACCATTCCGGCGCGATGCGTTCCGGCCCCTCGGCGCGCGCGACCCGGTAGAGCGCGCGGCGCCAGCGGAAATTCATCGGCGGACCCTCAGGCATTTCGGTGGCCGGCACCTCGATCGGCTCGGGCGAACGGAACAGCCGGATCGGCCGTTCCGGCGGGAAGATGGTTGCGCGCGGCGCGTCTTTCGAGCCCGGCTTCCTGAGCGGTGTTTTGCGTTGTGGCGCTTCCGAGAACGGGATGGTGGCGATGGCGCGCTCCGGCAGATGGCTCTCGAGGGCGACCGGTTTCAGCACCGCACTGTCGCCGAGCCTGGCGCGGATGCGGTCGGCAAAGAGTGCCATGTCGGCGCCGTCATCCTCGGTCTCGCCGGTCAAATCGGCCTGCTGCATGTCGAAGCCGGCGGCCGCCAGCACCGAAAGCCGCACCAGGTCGAAGCCGTAGCCGGCATCGATGTCCTGTTCGAGCGCGGCCAGCCGCTCATGGAACAGGCGCTGGATAAGCTTGGGTTCGCGCAACGGTCGCGAGGTACCGACAGCGATGCGGCTGACGGCGCCGTCGACGCGAAACAAAAGCAGCGCCAGCATCCTTGCGCCCTCGCCGCGGCGTTCGAGATCGGCCTTCAGCGTCACCGCCAGCAAGAGCACCAGCCGTTCGATCTCGGCGGTCAGCACGACCGGCTCGGCCAGGTGGCGTTCGACCGAAAGCGGGGCCACGGGCAGGCGCGGCGATACCGCCTCGTCGAGGCGGCCGAGCGCCTGGTCGAGCCGCAACAGCAAGGTCGCGCCGAAGCGACGGGCGAGCGGCGCGCGCGGCGCTGCCATGACCGCGCCGGCGGTCCGCAGGCCGACGCTTTCCAAGCTGGCGCGGATATCGGCCTCGATGCGCAGTGCCGCCAGCGGCAAGGGGGCGAGCAGCGCTTCCTCCTCGCCGGAGACAACGATGCGGTTGCCGCAGAAGCGCGCCGCCGCCCAGGCTGCACCCGGCGTCGCGGCCAACCCGGCGCGGACATCGAAACCCTGCTGGAAAAACCGCGCAAGGATGTCGTCCAGCATGGCGCGCTCGCCGCCGAACAGATGCGTGCAGCCGGTGACGTCGAGATAAAGGCCATCAGTACCGTCGAGCGCCACCAGCGGCGTATAGCGATCGCACCAGTCGGCGAGGCCTTCGAGCAGCCGGCGATCGGCGTCCGGATCGGCCTCGACGACGTCGATCGAGGGATGCATGGCGCGCGCATCGGCAATGCCCATGCCAGGCTTCAGATGCAGCGCCTCAGCCCGCTCGTCGAGGGCCGATATGCGCTGGGCGTTGCGGTCGCGATGGCTGATCACGAGCGGTGGGTGAGATGGCGGCAGATGATCCGAAGGCCGGGAACGCCACGACCGTCCCAGGCGCTGGCGCAGGATCCGTTCTGCCGCCAGATGCGGGAACCACAGCGACAGAATTCTCTGCCCGTTTTTCGCGGGGCTTTCTTTCTTCGAATGCGTGTTCATCGGGGTTCCACTCCAGTGTGAATTGTCCAGGCAGAGCGGTGCGGCTCTTGCCGATGCTGACGGTGAAGGCAGGCCGGCCGATCGAGCCGGCGAGCGACCCGGCGATCGTCCGGCGGCTCGCCGCTGGTGCAGCCGACACGATGAGGCGCACCGGGGCGGCGGTCGGCTCGGCTTCGCCGGCCTGGCGCAGCAGGAACACCGGCCGGCCGGCGTTTTGGGCGCGCGCGTGCAGCCGGCGCGTCGCGGTGAGGTCGAGCCGCTGCGGGCTGCCACGGATTTCGAGGATGATTGCGGCGAGCGCCGTCATCTTCGCGGCCTCCTCGGCTACCCACAGCGCATCGGTGAGTTTCGGCGCCTCGGAAAACAGCAATTGCTCCGGGGCGATACCGAACATGCCCTGCAATCCCCTGGCATAGGGAAAGCCGGCCTCGCGAAAAATCTCCGATGTGCCGATCCACAGCACGGGCAAGGGCTGGCCCCTGAGGATCAGGCTGACCAGCGACAGCACAAAGCCGGCGACGGCCCCGGCATTGCGGGTCTCAAGGCCATGGATTTCGTTCAAGGCGGCTTTCGGCAGGCCGCCGCTCAGCGCCGCATCGAGGCGCTCGACGCCGGTGGCCAGGAAAGCATCCGGCGAAGCCACGGCAAGCCCGCGGCGGATGATGGTGACATCGGCATTAGGTTCGGGCGCACCGCCGATAGCGCTGTCAGGGCACGCACGAGGTCGCTCGCCGGCCGGCACGGCCAGGCGCTCGGGCAGCGTTCCCTCGATCTTCGCGATCTGGCGGCGCAGGGCAAAAACAGTCTCCCGCGCCACGGCTGATGTCGCCATGACGGTCAATTTCTCTCATAATTGTTCCTGTTATGTTCCTATAGATTCCAGAGGGTGCCGAAAGAGTCAAGCGGAGTCAGAAGGAATTTATTCCTTGATCAAAGGTAGCGAGCCAACCTTAGGCTTTGGTCGCAGTCATTCGGTGCAAAGAAACAGTCATTGGCCAGGGACCCGTCCATTTGCCGAGTCCGGAGGGAAAGCCTATATGCCGGGATCAAAGGACAAAGCATGGCCCGCATCTACAAGACCCGCACCTGGCACGACGAACTCTCGCCCTCGATCGAGGAGATGGAGTTTCTGGCGCTGGAGGCTTACGCGCATCTGCCCGACGATTTCCGCAAGCTGACCGGCGAGATCGTCATCATGATCGCCGAATTCCCGACCGACGAGATCATGGACGATCTGTCGCTGGAGACGCCGTTCGACCTGCTTGGCCTGTTCGAGGGCCGCGGCATCGCCGAGCGCTGGAACCCGCAGACCGGCGAGGGCCCGAACCGCATCACCCTCTACCGCCGCGCCATCCTCGACTACTGGGCCGAGAACGAAGAGACGCTGGGCGACATCGTCACCCATGTGCTGATCCACGAGATCGGTCACCATTTCGGCCTGTCGGACGATGATATGGAAAAGCTCGAAGAGGCGGCGGAATAGCCCCCGCCTTTGTCATCCCAGGGCGAAGCAGGAGCGAAGCTCCGTCGCGAAGACCCTGGGATCCATGCCGTGACGGCGGTGCAGGTGCCGCGGTGCAGGAAAGCAAGCGGTTCTGCGAACAGCACAGATCCGCAGTAACGAGCGCCGGCACAAGCGTCATCTGATCCGCTGCACTCTAGGGCAAACGGCACGGCATGGATCCTAGGGTCTGCGTCGCGTCGCTTCGCTCCTTGCTTCGCCCTAGGATGACGAAGACGCGGAGGTTGACGCCTTCCCTACCAATCACTCAGCTTCGTATCCGGCCCGTATTCCTGGCCGTCGATATCCTTCACCACCGCCTGGCCGCAGCGCATCGATTTGGTCTTCTTGTCGTAGGCGTAGGTCGGCGAGCCGTACAGGTGCCAGCCCTTGTTCAGCGCCGCGGTCACCTTGTGGCAGAAGGTTGAATCGTCGGGGGCGGACAAAAAGCGGTAAAGTCTCATGGGTCAGGTCCTGTCGTGAGTTCGTCTTTTCGGGGCGGATCATGCGCCGATGGCGGCGGCCTTCGCCAGCAGTTTCTCGGCTTGCACCAGGTGCAGCCGTTCGACCATCCTGCCATCCAGCGCAATCACGCCCTTGCCGGCATTTTCGGGCAAGGCGAAAGCCTCTTTCACCGCGTGCGCCTCGGCCAAGGCTTCGGGCGCGGGCGCAAAGGCGCGGTTGGCGATTTCGATCTGGGCGGGGTGGATCAGCGTCTTGCCGTCGAAGCCCATGGCGGCGGCTTCCGTGCATTCGCGCGCAAACGCGTCGAGGTCGCGAAAATCGTTGGAGACGCCGTCGAGCATGTCGATGCCGCCGGCTCGCGCCGCCAGCACCATCTGCATCAGCCAAGGCACGAGGTAGCGCCGATCAGGCGTCGCCAGAATGCCGGTTTCCTTGACCAGATCGTTCGTTCCGGCAACGAAACAATTTAGCCGCGAAGCGCGATCGCGGCCGAGTTCGGCAATGGCGCCGATATTGAGCATGGCTTTGGGCGTCTCGATCATCGCCCAGAGCTTGACGCTGTCGGGGGCAAAATTATCGTCGAGCACGTCGCCGACTTCGAGGATGTCACGCGGCGTGGCGACCTTGGACAACAGGATGCCGTCGGGCTCGAATTTCGCCGCGGCCAGCAAATCGTCGTTGCCCCATTCGCTGGACAGCGCGTTGACGCGCACGATCATCTCGCAGCGGCGTTTCGGTCGGCTGGCGAAAATGCCGGCCAGTTTGTCCCGCGCGGCGATCTTGTCTGAGGGCGCGACGGCGTCTTCGAGGTCGATGATCACGGCATCGCAGGCCAGCGTCGCGATCCTGGCCAGCGCCTTGTCGTTGGAGGCGGGGACGTAAAGCACCGAGCGGCGCGGGCGGTAAGGTTCGCTTGTCATGGCCGATCTATGCCGCGTGGGGGCGGGTGAGGCAAGCGTCCGACCGGTACCTGATGACGAGCCAACTGCGAAAGCTTGCGCTGCCCGCCCGTCCCGCAGCAGTTGCGGAAGGGGGGCCTTTCCTCTCCCCCGTCGATCGGGGGAGAGGTGTCGAGCGAAGCTCGACGGAGTGGGGGTCGACCCATGCGCTCAGTGCCCTTCCGATGTCCGTTCGCGGCGATTGCCAGGTGGTTCCCCCACTCCGTCTCGGCTTCGCCGAGCCACCTCTCCCCCCTCCGGAGGGAGAGGAAAGGAGCCTGGCTGGGACAGCGCCAACGTCCGGAAAGATGGGGGGGAGCGCCCCGGCCGTAAGCACAGGTCCTGCACGAAAACTGCACATCCCTGCGGAAAACCTCCTCCGCTCCGCCCCGCCGTTTCCATGCGAGCCCGCGACAACAGCGGCATGCAACAGCGAAACGCTCACCTTTGGTCCTTGCCCTATCGCCTGCGCAGCGAAAGCTGGTGGTTGGTCGATCCGCCCCGGGCGGCGGCCCGCCCTTACCTGGAAGCGAGCCTGCTCCCTTTTATCCGCCCACCGGCCGAGCGGACCCAGCCCATCAGGAAAATCCGCGCATGACATCGTTTGCAAGCTTTTCCAGCCGCTTCGGCATCGCCGTCCTGCTCGTGGCGCTGGCGGATTTTTTCTTTTACGGCCAGCCCGCCGGGATCACGGTGCTGCTGTTTGCCATCCTGATCGCCGGCGCGGTGGTCGCTGTGCATCCTGCCGCGCTGAATTCCACCCGACCCTGGCTCAAGCCGGCCGCTTTGTTCGTCGCGCTGCTGCCGCTGGCCGAGAACGTCAGCCCGCTGTCGGTGGCGATAGCTGTCGTGGCGCTGGTGGTGTTTGCGCTGTCCCTGTCCGGGCGGCTACGGCACGGCATCGCCCGCATTGCCGGCCAGGTGGCGCTGTTCCTGCTGGCGGCGCCGCTGCGCCTTATCCGTGACTTTTTCCAATGGCGCCGCACGGTGCGCCGGCTTGGCGGCCGCCGCATCCGCCTGGCGTCCATCATCGTCTGGGTCATGCCGGTGACGCTGGGCGCGGTGTTCCTGTTCTTGTTCGGCGCCGCCAATCCGGTCATCGAATACTGGCTGTCGCTGATCGACCTGATGAAGCTGCTCGATCTCATCCAGCTGGCGCGGATCGTCTTCTGGCTGTTCGTGATCGCCGGCGTCTGGGCTTTCCTGCGGCCTCGCCTGCCGCGTTTCCCGCGCCGCCTTCCACCTTTGACGCCGCCTGCAGCCGTGGCCGCACCGGCCGCGACTAAACCAGCGACAACGATCGAGGCCGTCGTCTTCGGCAAGGCCGCGATCCTGCGCGCGCTGATCGTCTTCAACGCCTTGTTTGCGCTGCAGACCGGGCTCGACGCAGCCTATCTCTGGGGTGGGGTCGCCCTGCCGGACGGGTTGAGCTATGCCGCCTATGCGCATCGCGGCGCCTATCCACTGATCGCCACCGCGCTGCTGGCCGCCGGCTTCGTGCTGGCGGCGCTGCGGCCGGGCAGCGAAACCTCAGGCGATCCGCTGATCCGCCGGCTGGTCTATGCCTGGGTGGCGCAGAACATCGTGCTGGTCATCTCGTCGATTCTCAGGCTCGATCTCTATATCGGCGTCTATGCACTGACCTACTGGCGCATCGCCGCCTTCGTCTGGATGGGGTTGGTGGCGTCAGGGCTTGCACTGATCATTGCCCGCATCGCGGTTGGAAAATCCAACGAATGGCTGCTCTCCGCCAATCTTGCGACGCTATCGGCGACGCTTTATGTCTGCTGCTTCATCAACTTCGCCGCAACGATCGCCAATTTCAATGTCGACCATTCCCTTGAAATGACCGGTGACGGCACGCCTATCGATACCGAATATCTGCGCTCGCTCGGCGCTGCCGCCATGCCGGCGCTGGACCGCCTCTACATGCACCAATTCGGAAACCAAACCACCTATCTGGCCGAGCAAATGATGATCGACGACACTATCGCCGAGCAGAAGCAGTGGCGCGCCTGGAGCTTTCGCGGCTGGAGGCTCGTGCAGGTTCTCGACAAGAGAGGTCCGCTCGTGCTTCCTCCCCCTACCCAGCCCTCGCAACCTTCAGTGCCGGACCGTTAGATCCATGCCGCATCAGATCCTGGTCGCCGACGACGATCCGCACATACGCGAGGTCATCTGCTTTGCGCTGGAAAAGGCCGGGATGAAGACGCAAGCGGTGGCCGACGGCGCGGCCGCCTTGCAGGCGATCGAGCGCCGCGAGCCCGACCTCGTCGTGCTCGACATAGGCATGCCGGAGATGGACGGGCTGGAGGTCTGCCGGCGGCTCAGACAACGCTCCGATGTGCCGGTGTTGTTCCTGTCGGCGCGTGACGAAGAAATCGACCGTATCCTTGGACTGGAGATGGGCGGCGACGACTATGTGACGAAACCGTTCAGCCCGCGTGAACTGGTGGCGCGCGTCAATGTCATCCTGCGTCGCGCCCGCCCGCTGGCGCCGGATCCGGCCGATGACAGGGCCTTTGCGCATGGCAAGCTCAGCCTGGTGCCGGCCAGCCACGGCGCCAGTTTCGACGGCAAGGCGCTGGCGCTGACGGCGATCGAATTCTCGATCCTGAAGGGATTTCTGGCGCGGCCGGCGCATGTGCTGGGGCGCGACCTGGTGGTCGCCAGCGCCTATGCCGCCAACATCCATGTCGCCGACCGTACCGTCGACAGCCACATCCGCAACATCCGCGCCAAGCTGGCGGCGGCGGGCTGTCTCGACGCCATCGAGACCGTGCATGGCGTCGGTTTCCGGCTCGGCCGATGCGGCGCCTGAGCGACGCCAAATGGATCGGCACCAAATGGCGGCCAAGGCTGGCCACGGTGGTTCTCGCCATCCTCATCATGGTGCTGGCGCTGCCGCTGGTCGGCTTGTTCTTCTTCCGGCTCTACGAAAACCAGCTGATCCGCCAGACCGAGGGCGAGCTGATCGCGCAAGGCGCCGTCATCGCCGCCATCTATGCGCAGAATATCAGTGACGCCGCCATTGCCCCGGAGAAGCTTGGGGTGCCGATGCAGGCTGACAGCGGCGAAGCCAGCCGCGGCGACGACACGCCTTACCAGCCGATCGAGCCTACCCTCGATCTCGCCTCCGACTATTTGCTGCCGACCCGGCCCGCCGGCATTGCCGCCGCCACCGATCCAGCCTTCACGGCCATCGGCGCGCGACTGTCCGGCATTCTCGACACGACGCAAAAAACCACGCTGGCCGGCTTCCGGCTGCTCGATCCCAAGGGCGTCGTCATTGCCGGGCGCGACGAGGTCGGACTATCCCTGGCCAATGTCGAGGAGGTGCGCGAGGCCCTTGCCGGCCGCTATGCCAGCGCATTGAGGCAACGAATCCCCGATCAGCCGCCGCCGCCGCTCTATTCGGTCAGCCGCGGCACGAAAGTTCGTGTCTTCGTCGCCATGCCGATTGCGGTCGCTGGCCACGTCGCCGGCGTGATCTATCTCTCCCGGACGCCGAACAACATCGTCAAACATCTCTATGGCGAACGCGGCAAGGTGACGCTGGCGGCCATTGCCATGCTGTTCGGCACGCTGCTGATCGCGCTGGTCTTCCTGCGCACCGTCAGCCGGCCGATCTACGCGCTGATGGAGCGCACCAGGCGCATCGCCGCCGGCGACCGCGACGCGATCCGGCCGCTCGACCATCACGGCACGCGCGAAATGGCGGAGCTGTCCGCCGCCTTTCTCGACATGGCCGAAAAGCTGCAAGCGCGCTCCGACAGCATCCAGACTTTTGCCACCCATGTCTCGCACGAGCTCAAATCGCCGCTGACGGCGATCCAGGGCGCGGCCGAGCTGCTGCGCGATTCCGGCGAGGCGATGGATGCCGCCGAGCGCAAGCGGTTCTCCGGCAACATCGTCAATGACGCCGGCCGGCTCAATCTGCTGGTGCGTCGCCTGCTCGACCTGGCGCGCGCCGAAAATCTGGCGCCGAGCGGCGAAAGCACATCGCTCGATGCAGCGCTGGCGCTGCTTCCGGTCGATGGCCGGCTGGCGGTCAACATTGAGGCGGGTGGCGAAATCGGCCTGCGGATATCAGCCGAGAATGCGGCGATCGTGCTTGCCAATCTGATCGACAATTCGGCCAGGCACGGAGCCACCCAGGTTCTTCTCTCTGCGGCCACCGCCGACGGCAAGGCGACCGTTGCGGTCAGCGATGACGGCGCCGGTATTTCGCCGAGCAACAGGGCCCGCATTTTCGAGCCGTTCTTCACCACGCGCCGTGAGTCCGGCGGCACCGGCATGGGCCTCGGCATCGTGCTGGCCCTCCTGAAAGCGCATGATGGCACGATCGCGCTGGTTGACTCCGGACGCGGCACGCGCTTCGAGATCATTGTGCCGGCGGCGTGAAGCATACCGGCGGCCGGATCGGAGAAAACGTGCGCTACGACATTGTCATCATCGGCGGGGCCATCGTCGGCTCCTCTGTCGCCTATTATCTGCGCGAGGAAGGCTTTACCGGCTCGATTGCGCTGATCGAACGCGATCCGCAATTCGCCCATGCGGCAACGACGCTGTCCATGGCCTCGATCCGTCAGCAATTCTCGATCCCGGAAAACATCCGGCTGTCGCAGTTCACGCTAAACCTGTTCCGGCGGCTGAAGGAGACCTTCGGCGCCGATGCCGATATCGGCTTTCGCGAGGGCGGCTATCTCATCCTGGCCGGCGAGGCCGGGTTGCCGATCCTGAAAGCCAACCACGAGGCGCAGGTCGCCGAGGGCGCCAACATTCTGCTCGAGGATGCCGACCAGCTGGCAAAGCGCTTTTCGTGGCTGTCGACGGAAGGCATCAGCGCCGGCGCCTTCGGCCGCAGCGGCGAGGGCTGGTTCGACGCTCATGCGATGCTGACGCTGTTCCGCAAGGCGCTGCGCGACAGACAAATCGATTTCATCGCCGCCGACGTCACCGGCATCGAGAGGCAGGGCAACCGCGTCACCGGCGTGGACCTCGACAATGGCGAAAGACTGCAAGCCGGCATCGTCGTCAATGCCGCCGGGCCGAATGCCGGCAGGGTGGCCGGCATGGCGGGACTCGTGCTGCCCGTCGAGCCGCGCAAGCGCAACGTTTTCGTCTTCGAGGCGCGGGAAAAATACGCCGACATGCCGCTGCTGGTCGACCCATCCGGCATCTATGTCCGGCCGGAAGGCTCGGTCTATCTCACCGGCGGCGCCGAGCCGGAGGAGGGCGATGGCCCCGCCGACCCCCGGGATTTCGGCGTCGACTGGCCGCTGTTCGAAGAGGTGATCTGGCCGGTGCTGGCAACCCGCATTCCGGCTTTCGAAGCAATCAAGCCGACCCGCGCCTGGGCCGGCCATTACGACTACAACACGCTCGACCAGAACGCGGTCATCGGACCGCATCCCGAGGTCGAGAATTTCATCTTCGCCAACGGTTTTTCCGGCCACGGCCTGCAGCAGGCGCCGGCCGTCGGCAAGGCGCTGGCGGAGTTGTTGGTGCATGGCGGGTATCGGACGGTGGATTGCTCGGCGTTTGGGTACGAACGGGTGGCCGAAGGTCGGGCGTTTCGGGAATTGAACGTGATTTGAGGCGGGCGGAATAGGATCGCTCTGTCGAGTTCCCGCCCACCCCCCTCTGCCCTGCCGGGCATCTCCCCCGCAAGGGGGGAGATGGCAGCTTCGGCGAAGGCGCCATTCTTGCAACGTCGGAGATTGGCGAAAACGGTCGCGGCATCTGATCTCCCCCCTTGCGGGGGAGATGGCCGGCAGGCCAGAGGGGGGTGCTGTCCCGCGAGAGTCTAAGCAACCATCGCACTGACAGCCATCGCGTTGCCCAGCGCATGCCCGGCGGCCGTGTTGTCGAAAATGCCCCAGACCTCTGCGCCGGAAACTGCCGCTGCTTCCACTTGCCGCGCAAACCGGTCGAGCGTTTCGGCATCGTAACCCGAATAGTAGATCCGCGGCGCGCCGTGCCAGCGGAAATAGGCAAGGCCGGGCCAGCCACCTGGCCCTGCTGCCTCCGGAACCGAAGCCGGGTCGGCGGCGACCCGTGCGACCTGGTGACCGGCCAGCAGTGCGTCCGCCTCGGCACTGAACCAGGTGGGATGGCGCGGCTCGCATGCCAGCCTTGCCCGGATACGCCTGCCCAACATGTCGAAGAAGCCGCCGGCGACCTCCGGCTCGAAGGGCAAGCTCGGCGGCAGCTGCACCAGAAGCACGCTCAGCTTTTCGCCGAGACCTTCGACCTGCCCGAGAAAGTCCTCCGTCAGCCCCTCGCAATCGGCGAGGCGATGATCATGGGTCATGTTCTTCGGTGCCTTGACCGCGAAGCGGAAGTGCTCCGGCACGGCGTGCGCCCAGCGCTCATAGGTCTCGCGGCGGTGCGGCTTGTAGAACGTGGTGTCGATCTCGACGGCCGGAAAGCGTTTTCCGTAACGTTCGAGATGCGAACCGGATTGCGGAAAGTCAGCCTTGTATCGAGACGGAATTCCCCAGCCGGCGGTGCCTATCAGAGATCGGCGATTTCCCATCCTGCGGATTTGGACCGGATGAAGCGCGGGTCAAGGGCGACAAAGGAGGCGTTGCTCCGCGGTGTCCTGAACACCGTTCCGCATTGCCGAGAACCTTGCCCGCCTTGACTGCCCAACCCGATCGGCAATTGCGCTCGACGCTCGTTAGCCCTCGCGGGAGAACCAGAACGCGTCGGCCATTCGCGTCATGCCGATACGCTCATAGAAGCCGACGGCGTCGGGCATCGAGATCAGGCTGATGGCGACCGAAGGCCCAAGCTGCCGGCGGGCCGCGTCCATCAGGCCCTTGCCGATGCCGAGGCCTTGCGCAGATTGGGATACGGCGAGCTCTGAGACATAGCACACCCAGGAAAAGTCGGTGATGGCCCTGATAACGCCT
Organism: Mesorhizobium sp. P160187; assembly: GCF_057766425.1. NCBI lineage: Bacteria > Pseudomonadati > Pseudomonadota > Alphaproteobacteria > Hyphomicrobiales > Phyllobacteriaceae > Mesorhizobium > Mesorhizobium sp. P160187. The sequence goes on along the minus strand of NZ_JBYMDX010000003.1, from coordinate 1,709,086 downwards.
ATCAGCGGCCTGCCTTCGATGTCGAGCCGCGCCGTCAGCACCAGGTTCGCGGCCGAAAGCATCGCCTGCAGCCGGGCGTCGTCATCGACGGGGCGTGTTTCGCCGAGCGTGGATTCGACCAGCACGCGGCGGAATTCGGCGACGTCGAGCTCAGGCTCCCGGGCATAGATAATCTTCGATTGTGCGGTCATGGGCGTAAGGTGCACCAACGGCAGCTGGTTTTAAAGACAGTGCCGCGCCGATCTTTCGATCGGGGCCGCGCACCAACAGTTGCCTTTTATTTGCCGGCGGCTTTGTGTAAACCGGGCGCCAGCAAACCCTGACGCAACGAATTATCGATCAAGAACGGGCAAAAGCCATGGAAAAATTCACCAAGCTCACCGGCGTCGCCGCACCGATGCCGATCGTCAATGTCGACACCGACATGATCATCCCCAAGGATTATCTCAAGACGATCAAGCGCACCGGGCTCGGCAGCGGCCTGTTCGCCGAAATGCGCTACAAGGACGATGGCTCGGAAAACCCCGACTTCGTGCTCAACAAGCCAGCCTACCGCAAGGCGCAGATCCTGGTCGCCGGCGACAATTTCGGCTGCGGTTCGAGCCGCGAACACGCGCCGTGGGCGCTGCTCGATTTCGGCATTCGCTGCGTCATCTCGACGTCGTTCGCCGACATTTTCTACAACAACTGCTTCAAGAACGGCATCCTGCCGATCACCGTCAGCCCCGAAGACCTGGAGAAGCTGATGGACGACGCCTCGCGCGGCTCCAATGCGACGGTGTCGGTAGACCTCGAGGCCAAGGAAATCCGCGGCCCCGACGGCGGCGTGGTCACCTTCGACCTCGACGACTTCAAGCGCCACTGCCTGCTGAACGGTCTCGACGATATCGGCCTGACCATGGAGAAGGCCGGCGCCATCGCCTCGTTCGAGAAGAAGAACGCTGCCGAGCGTCCTTGGGCCTGAGTGGTACGAGATGGCCCGGCCGCCACAAAGCCGGGTTCGTGGCGGCTGAACGGAGGGGACAGTCATGACACGTTTTCTTCTTGCCGGCGCCTGCGCGCTGGCGTGGATGCTGATGCCGGTGGCCGGCGCGCAAGCACAGACCGACACGGTCCTCGTGCCGGCAGAAGATCCGTCCGCCGCCGATCCGGGCGCGTCGAGCAATGCGGCCCTGGCGGACGATGACAGCCAGGGGCCGGTCCCGTTCGAGGGCGGGCAGCTGACCATCACCCAGCCGGAGCAGGATGGCGAAAAGGTGCTGGCCTATGACGGCAAGCAGCTGGCCAGCAATTACGACGTGTTCTTCGACAGAACAGTCAAGGTCGGCGGCGTCGACGTGGCGCTGGTCGATGTCGGCGACGGCGGCAACCAGTGCGGCCCGGCCAAGGTCATCGTCTGGAAGCCGGAAGGCGGCGAGATACAAAGCCTCAAGGTCGAACAGGACGAATGCGGCGCGCCGCCGGCGGCGGTGGCCGACAACGCCATCTTTTTCGTGCCGTATCTGTTGCCGGGCGATACGAAGCAAGCGCTGCAATGGTCGCCCAGCGACGGGCTGACGATCTCGGGCGACCTGACCTACGCGCCGGAGCCGGGTACGGACTGGAAGGACGTCGATCCGGCCAAATACCAGAACATCATCGACGCCTTCCACAATGAGGCCGTCTACAAGGCGGCGCAGACGCTACTCGGCGACACCATGCCCGACATGGCGACCAGCCTGCTGGTCGGCGGCGGCACCGAAAAGACGGCGTCGGGCGCCTTCTACGCCACCGGCTGCGTGCCGCACGCATGCGGCAGCAATGACGGTTTCATGGCGGTCGACCCGGCCAAGCACACGCTCTACTTCGCCCGGCGCGGCGACAATGGCGAGCCGCAGGCGTGGCCTGACGTGAAGACCTGGCCTGCGGATGTGAAGGAAGCAATGGACAAGGCGCAGGAGTCGGGGAACTAGAGTTCGCGGCAGCGCGGCGAACAATCGGTGTTCATGCTTGTTCCGTCGCGATCCGTCACACCCCCCTCTGCCCTGCCGGGCATCTCCCGCTCAAGGGGGGAGATCAGACGTCACTCTGGCTTTCGCCAATCGCAAATGTGGAAAGCGAGAAAGGCGTCCGAACTGCTAATCTCCCCCCTTGAGGGGGAGATGGCCGGCAGGCCAGAGGGGGGTGCTGTCCCGCCGACGACCAAGATTTGCACCTGACTTGGCCCATGGCCTGGCCGGTCCTTTCCTGCAAAGTGTCCGAAACCACAGCGAGGCTCCATGCGCACACTCATCTCCACCGGTTCGCCCTTCGAAAAAACCGCCGGCTATTCGCGCGCGGTGGTGCAGGGCGACTGGTGCTTCGTGTCGGGAACGACCGGCTACGACTATGCGACGATGACCATGCCGGAAACGGTGGAGGCGCAGACGCGCAATTGCCTGGCGACCATCGCGGAGGCGCTGAGGGATGGCGGCTTCGACATGGCCGATGTGGTGCGGGCGCATTACTACATCACAGACCGGGCCATCGTGGACGTCGTCTTCCCCATCCTCGGCGAGGCTTTCGGCGAGATCAGGCCGGCGGCGACGATGATCGTGTGCCAGCTCAACAAGCCGGAAATGAAGATCGAGATCGAAGTCACGGCGCTGCGGCGCACGGCTTGAGGAGGCCAAAGCCATGACGGTCCGGCGCATCGTAGCCAATATCGGGACGCAGGACGCGGCGGCGGCGAAACGCTTCTATCAGGACGTGCTTGGCCTCGATGTGCTGATGGATCAGGGCTGGATCGTCACCTACGGGTCCGACGAACGGATGCAGGTGCAGATCAGCTTCATGGCCCAGGGCGGCTCCGGCACGCCGGTGCCGGACCTCTCCATCGAGGTCGACGATGTCGATGCGGCGCTGCAAGGCATGAGGGCCGCCGGCTTTGCCGTCGAATACGGTCCGGCCGACGAGCCGTGGGGCGTACGGCGGTTTTATGTGCGCGATCCGTTCGGCCGGTTGGTGAATATTTTGTCGCACAAGTGATTTGTTCCTCTCCCCCGCCTCTGGCCACGGCGAGGAACCCAGGTCTTGAGAGGCGGGCGCCGTCGTAGCGTTCTTCATCCCCTTGCGCCGCAAGCTCTTGGCGTTTAGCAAGGCCGCGGTTTCTCCAAACAGCATCGGACGGTTCTCCATGGCTTCGAAAAATCTTCTCCTGCTCGCCGGCGACGGCATCGGCCCCGAGGCGATGGCCGAGGTGAAGAAGCTGATCGCGGCCATGAACGCAAAGCTCGGCAGCGGTTTTGCCACTGATGAAGGCTTGGTCGGCGGCTGTGCCTACGACGCGCATGGCGCGGCGATTTCGGATGGCGACATGGCAAAGGCGATGGCTGCGGACGCCGTGCTGTTCGGCGCCGTCGGCGGGCCGAAATGGGACAAGGTGCCTTACGAGGTGCGTCCCGAGGCCGGGTTGCTACGGCTGCGCAAGGATATGGAGCTGTTCGCCAATCTCCGGCCCGCCATCTGCTATCCGGCGCTGGCCGCGTCGTCCTCGCTGAAGCAGGAAGTCGTCGAGGGCCTCGACATATTGATCGTGCGCGAGCTTACCGGCGGAGTCTATTTCGGCGAGCCGAAGCAGATCATCGATCTCGGCAACGGCCAGAAGCGCGGCATCGACACGCAGGTCTACGACACGTTCGAGATCGAGCGCATTTCCGGCGTCGCTTTTGAGCTGGCGCGCACGCGCAAGAACCACGTGACATCGATGGAAAAGCGCAACGTGATGAAATCCGGGGTGCTGTGGAACGAGGTCGTCACCCAGACCCACGCAGCCAGATATGCTGACGTCAAGCTCGACCACATGCTGGCCGATGCCGGCGGCATGCAGCTGGTGCGCTGGCCAAAGCAGTTCGACGTCATCGTCACCGACAATCTGTTCGGCGACATGCTGTCCGACATCGCCGCCATGCTGACCGGATCGATCGGCATGCTGCCGTCGGCCTCGCTCGGCGCGCCCGATGTGAAGACCAGGAAGCGCAAGGCGCTGTACGAGCCGGTGCATGGCTCGGCGCCCGACATTGCGGGACAGGGCATCGCCAACCCGATCGCCATGATCGCGTCGTTTGCCATGTGCCTGCGCTACTCCTTCGGCATGGTCGATGAGGCCGACAAGCTCGAAGGCGCCATAGCCGCCGTGCTCGACGACGGGCTGCGGACGAAGGATATTATGTCCGAGGGCATGACCGAAGTCGGCACTGTCGCAATGGGCGATGCCATCATCGCCAAGTTCCTGGCTTAGCGGCCGACTCAGCGGATCTCGCCGGCCAGCCGTTTCAGCAGGCCGACGAGTTGCGCCTCATCCACGGCTGAGAAAAAAGCAGCGTCGGCGGCTTCGACGGCGACGATAGCGCGCTGGACTGCGGCCGTCCCCGTCGTGGAGACGCGGATCACCTTGGCGCGGGAATCCCGCGGGTTGGTGTCCCGCACAATCAGTCCCTTTGCCTCGAGCCGGGCGACGACGTCCGATGTCATCTTCACCTCGGTGCCGGCCTGGGCGGCGAGCTGCACCTGGTTGGGCGGCTCGCCATAGCGGCCGAGCCACATCGCCGAAGCCAGCAGCACGAACTGGACATGGGTAAGGTCAAGCGGGGCCAGCGCCGCCGTCATGACGCGCTGCCAGCGCATGGTGGTTCGCCAGAGCAGCAAGCCGGGGCTCTCGGATGGTCCGCTGAAGCGCGTGTTCAGATCCCCCCGATCAGCCACCGTTCGCCAACACCCTTGCCTGCTCGAACAGTTTGGCCATCGAAGTGTCGAAATCGCCGCTGATCTGCGGCCCGAGCTCTGGTCCGACCTCGGCGGCCGATGGGCCGGAAATCTCGAGGCGATGAGTCACTTGAGTGCCACCCTCGACCGGCGTCAGCGTATGCCTGAACAGCAGTTTCGTGTCGCCGAACGAGGTCTCGTCGGCATACGTCACAGTGTCGACAAGATCGACGATCGTCGATTCGAAGGTGTCCTGCCCGACGGGCGTTACAGAGACGCGGGTGCCCTTGGCGAACGGGCCGTGCAGCACGAAGGTATCGGACCCTTCGTAGGTGAGGCGGCCTTCGTGCAGCGCCTTGAGCGCGTTCCAGATGGCCTGCGCCGAAAGGGGGGAAATTGCGGTGTACTCGTTGGTCCACATTTGTCTTGGCTCCATTATCCGTTTTCGATCGTCGATTTGATGATTGCACAGATTATCTGTGCACAGACTAAATGGCAAGAGAAATATTTCGTTCGTTCGGTCAAAACAGCAGCTGCCTTCCCGGCTGCCACCTAAGCCATTGTTATAGCACGGCTGTCCGCAAACAGCCGGCTGCTCATTTCTTGGTGCGGGTCTAGGCTCCGCCTCCTCCAGGCACCGGCCCCCACTGGTTTTCGTGGGCCTGGGTCGGGATCAATCCGAGGATCAGCGCGAGGATCAGCGTAGCCGGAGCGAACATGAAGGTGATTGCGAAGTAAGGTATTGCCAGCCAGCCGGTCAGGCCGATGTCGTGCAAGCGGCGCACGACGAGCCCGACCCAGGGCAGGAACGTCGCTAGCCAAAACAGCCCCCAGACGCCGATCATCACAATCGGCCAGTTGCCGGCATCGAAATTGCCGACGGCCTGGTCGGCGAGGGCGCCGGCAATTCCGACCAGGATGAAGCTGACGGTCCAGAACAGGCAGTAGCCCCAGAATTCCTTGCGGCGGGCGCGTTCGGCGAAGTTGATGTAGTTGCGCGTCACGCCTCGCCAGAAATAACCCGGCAGTCCGCTATCACGAGCCGCGCCGTCTTCCGCCAGGCGGCCGAAATGCTGTGGCGCGGCTGAAGCGGCAGCCGCCTTGGGCGGCGCGGCGCTTGCCGCTGGCGCAGCGGTGGCGGGACTGGCGGGCTGGGCGCGGATTGAAAAAACGTCGCGCGCCTGACCGCTTGCCGGCAGAAACTCGACCACGGCGCCGTTCGCGATCACGGTATCACGGCGCAGATCCTCGCGCGCGAAGGTGTAGCGGTTGCCGTCCGCCCCGGCGATGAAGCCGAAACCCTGGGCCTCGTCATAGTGAAGAACTTCGCCGCGCATTTAGCCTTGCCCCCGTGCAGGCACAGACTGTTCAAAGTTGCGGCGGACTGCAAGGGGTTGGACGAAATGGAGGGTAAACGGTTCAGGCATGAGTTGCTTCATTTTCCCGTCCGTTGGCGCTGCCCCTCACCTGCCTGCCGGCATCCTCTCCCGTATAGTGGCGGGGAGAGGGGTCGCTGTTATCGACGATTCCGCCAATCGCCAACGTTGCAAGAAGAGCGCCAAGGCTGCGGTCAGCCCTTTCTCCCCGTCACTATACGGGGAGAAACGCCCGGTGTCCGAACCGGATAGATAGGTAACAGAATGGACCGATAGCATGGGTGACAGTTTTCTTGTCCGCCGGAGGACCGGCGATGGTTTGGCGAGAGACTGGCATCATGGACGAGCGGCTACGGTTTGTTGTGGAGTGTCTTTCTGGGGATGAGACGATGGTTGCGCTTTGTGCGGCCTACGGGATCTCACGCAAGAACGGCTACAAATGGCTAGGACGCTATCGGACGTTTGGGCCTGAGGGTTTGCACGACCTGCCGCGAGCCCCGCTCAATCATGGCCGGGCGACAGCTCAGGATCTGGTTGAGCGGATTGTGGCGGCCAAGGAGCTGCATCCGCTCTGGGGTCCAAAGAAGATCGTGGCACGGCTCAGGCGCACGGCTCCCGAGTTCATGTGGCCTTCAGCCTCGACGGTCGGCGCGATCCTTGCGCGGCATGGGCTTGTCCGCGCCCGCAAGCGACCCCGCCTGCGGGCCTGCGGCAATGGACCCTGGCCACAGCCGCAAGAACCGAACGCGGTGTGGACTGGCGATCACAAGGGCTGGTTCCGGACCCGCGACGGCTGGCGTTGCGAACCCTTGACGGTGATGGATGCGTCGAGCCGCTATCTTCTGGCGCTCGAAGCGACGGGGTCGACGGCCGATAGCGAAGCCTGGCCGGTGTTCGAACGGCTGTTTGAAGAGCATGGCCTGCCGGATCGCTTCAGAAGCGACAATGGCCCGCCCTTCGCATCGGCCGGCGTCACCGGGCTGACGCCGCTTGTCGTGCGCTTCATCAAGCTCGGCATCACCTTGGAGCGGATCGCACCCGGCAGGCCACAGCAGAACGGACGTCACGAGCGCTTTCACCTGACCATGCTGCCGATGGCCGAGGCACCGGAAGCCGACCGAACGGCACAGGGCCAGGCCTTCGAGACCTTCCGCCACAGCTACAATGAGGAACGTCCCCATGAGGCGCTGGGCATGGATACGCCCGCCCAGCACTACCGGTCCTCACAGCGCGCCATGCCCAGGACACCACCCGAGCCCGTCTATCCGGCCGAGGCCTCGGTCCGCCGCGTGCGCCACAATGGCGAGATCCGATGGAATGGCGGCTTCATATATGTCTCGCAAGCGCTGGCGGGCGAACCGGTCGCTGCGTTGGAGACCGAAGACGGACAATGGACACTCTCATTCCATGCCCACCCGCTCGGCATCATCGACACACGGCACATGAAGCTTGTCCGCCGCAGCGCCGCGCCAACCAATCCGCTTGGCGCTGCGGCGGACGCATAGGGGGAGAGAAGTGTCACCTATGTATCCGGTTCAAAGTGTTACCCATCTATCGGCTGGACACCGGCAGGGCAATGAGGGGCAGCGCCTGCATCTGTAATTGGCCGATAAGAGCCTCAAACCGGCCGCTTCTTCGGTTTCTTGTTCTTCGGCGGTCCAGCCTTGTCGAATTTCGGTTTCCCGGCCCAAGGCTTTGCATCGCCGGGGGGCCGTTCCCGCTTCTCGATTTTCGGCTTGTGTGCGCTTTGCGGCGCCTCGAACGGGCGCTTGCCACGATGCGGCTTCTTGTCGGGCTTCGGCGCCTGGTAGCCGGCCCGCGACAGGTCGGGCGTGCCGTCCAGGCGCTTCACCGCAATGTTGCCCTGCAATTTCTTGTCGGGGCCGACGGCGGCGAGGAAGCGATCGGCCCAGTCGGCCGCGATCTGCACGTAGGTCTCATCCTGCTGCATCTTGATGGAGCCGATCTCGCGCTTGGAGATGTTGCCGGTGCGGCACAGCATCGGGATCAGCCAGCGCGGCTCGGCATTCTGCTTGCGCCCGATCGACAGCGAGAACCAGACGCTGTCGCCGAAATCGTCGCGGCGGCTGGGCGCTTCGTCGCGGCGTTCGAATTTTTCGCCCGCCGGTCTGTCTCGCGACGGCGTGAAGGCCGCGACCTCCGTCAGTTCCTCGGGCGCCGAGCGGCTGGCGCGGCATTGGCGCACGAAGGCGGCCGCAATCTGTTCGGCGCCATGCCTGGCCAGAAGCGCGTCGATGAAGCCGCGCTCGTCCTCGGCCACCGGCTCGTCGAAGGCTGGATCGGCAAGGATGCGCTCGTCGTCGCGCTTGATCACGTCGTCGGCCGAGGGCGGGCTCGCCCATGTCGCCTTCAGCCCTGCATTCTGCAGCAGGCGCTCGGTGCGCTTGCGGGCGCCGTTGGGCACGATCAGCGCGCTGACACCCTTGCGGCCGGCGCGGCCGGTACGGCCGCTGCGATGCAGCAGCGTTTCGGGATTGGTCGGCAGATCGGCATGGATGACCAGTTCGAGATTGGGCAGGTCGATGCCGCGCGCGGCGACATCCGTGGCGATGCAGACCTTGGCGCGTCCGTCGCGCATCGCCTGCAGCGCGTGGGTGCGTTCGTTCTGGCTGAGCTCGCCCGACAGTGCGACGACGGAAAAATTGCGGTTGTTGAAGCGTGCCGTCAGATGATTGACGGCGGCGCGGGTGTTGCAGAACACCAGCGCGTTCTTCGCCTCGTAAAAGCGCAGCACGTTGATGATGGCGTTCTCGCGGTCGGGATAGGCGACATTCAGCGCCCGGTATTCGATATCGAGATGCTGCTTTTCCTCGCCGCCGGCCGAGATGCGTAAGGCGTCGCGCTGATAGCCTTGCGCCAGCGTGGCGATCGAGCGCGGCACGGTGGCCGAAAACATCAGCGTGCGGCGCTGAGCCGGTGCGGCATCGAGGATGAATTCGAGGTCCTCGCGAAAGCCGAGGTCGAGCATCTCGTCGGCCTCGTCCAGCACCACGGCTTTCAGCGCCGACATGTCGAGGGAGTTGCGGGTGATGTGGTCGCGCAGGCGGCCGGGCGTGCCGACGACGATGTGGGCGCCGCGCTCCAGCACGCGCCGTTCGGAGCGCATGTCCATGCCGCCGACGCAGGACGCGACGGTGGCGCCGGTCGGCGCGTAGAGCCATTGCAATTCGCGCATCACCTGCAGAGCGAGCTCGCGCGTCGGCGCCACGGCCAGCGCCAGCGGTGCGCCAGCCTGGTCAAAACGTTCGGCACTTCCAAGAAGGGTCGGTGCCAAAGCGAGGCCGAAGGCGACGGTCTTGCCTGAGCCGGTCTGCGCCGACACCAGAGCGTCGGACTCGCCGAGCTCCAGCACGGCCTTCTGCACTGGCGTCAGCTCGGTATAGCCGCGTTTTTCCAGCGCTTCTGCCAGCGCAGGAACAATAGCTTCGAAATTGGACATCTCACTCTTTCGGAATTCAGGGTCTGGGCTCATCATGGAGCACATGCCGGGGCTGACGCACGCCAGCCAAACACTATTTGGGCGTTCGTACTTCTTGCGGCCGCTATTGTACAGGGCAGGCGTGTGCCTGGCCGCAATTGACTCCTGACGCAAACCGCGTAAAAGCCGGCATCGAACGGGATCATTTTCGATGCGCGGCCTTCTGATGGCTCTTCTTGCATTCGACTTCCCCGGCCACAATCATGGGGCCGGGCGCGTTGGCGCGTCTTACCGTTCCAGCAAAACTATGGCCAAAACCACCACCAAAACGGTGTGATTCCCTTGGCCTAACCACCCTCTCCCGGGTCCGGCCCGGGGGACAAAACCCGCATTGGCCGGCGGGTTTTCTCCAAAAACCAAGCGGAGAGGGACAGGAGATTTCTGATGAGTTTCAAAGTTGCGGTAGTCGGCGCCACGGGCAATGTGGGGCGCGAAATGCTCAACATACTGGAAGAGCGCGGCTTTCCGGTAAGCGAAGTCGTGGCGCTGGCCTCGCGGCGCAGCCAGGGCACCGAAGTGTCGTTCGGCGACCGTTCGCTGAAGGTCAAGACGCTCGACCAGTATGATTTTTCCGACACCGACATCTGCATCATGTCGGCCGGCGGCAACGTCTCGAAGGAGTGGTCGCCGAAGATCGGCAAGCAGGGCTGCGTCGTCATCGATAACTCGTCGGCCTTCCGCTACGACCAGGACGTGCCGCTGATCGTGCCGGAAGTGAACCCGGATGCGATCTCGCTGTTCACCCGCAAGAACATCATCGCCAATCCGAACTGCTCGACGGCGCAGCTGGTCGTGGCGCTGAAGCCGCTGCACGATGTCGCCACCATCAAGCGCGTCGTCGTCGCCACCTATCAATCGGTATCCGGCGCCGGCAAGGAGGGCATGGACGAACTCTTTACACAGACCCGCGCGGTGTTCGTCGCCGATGGCGTCGAGGTCAAGAAGTTCACCAAGCGCATCGCCTTCAACGTCATTCCGCATATCGACGTCTTCCTCGACGACGGCTCGACCAAGGAAGAGTGGAAGATGGTCGCCGAGACCAAGAAGATGCTCGACCCCAAGATCAAGCTGACGGCGACCTGTGTGCGCGTGCCGGTGTTCATCGGCCATTCCGAAGCCGTCAACATCGAGTTCGAAAAGCCGATCACCGCCGACGAGGCGCGCGACATCCTGCGCGAAGCGCCAGGCTGCCAGGTCTTGGACAAGCGCGAGGATGGCGGCTACATCACGCCGCTGGAATCGGCCGGCGAGGACGCCACCTTCATCTCGCGCATCCGCGAGGATTCGACCATCGACAACGGCCTGTCGATGTGGATCGTCTCCGACAATCTGCGCAAGGGCGCGGCGCTCAACGCGGTGCAGATCGCCGAGCTTCTGGTCGAGCGCGGCCTGATCCAGCCGAAGAAGAAGGCGGCCTGACGGCTGGTTTGTTTTCGCTCACGGGGTTCGGCCTTCGGCCGATTCCGTTTATCGCTCACGGGCCGTATCGCCGCTGCCGCGGCTGGCCCTCCGCGGGGCGCCGGAAAGCCGGCGGCCCGTAGTCGCGGGCTCGGCCTTCGGCCGAAGCCTTCCTTCTCCCCGTTCACGGGGAGAAGGTCCCGGCAGGGGGATGAGGGCAGCGCTGACCTCTGTTGAGAAACGCCTTTGAACGATCCCACCAAAATCGTGCTGCGCCCCGCCACGGCTTTGGATGCCGCGACCATCGCCATTGTCATGCGGGCCGCACTTGGCTCGTTCTCCTGGATGCCGGTCATCCACACGCCGGATGAGGATCTTGCCTTCATCCGCGAGATCGTGCTGTCCCGGCAGCAGGTGACGGTCGCCGAGGCCGGCACCGGCATTGTCGGCTTCATTGCCCTCAGCGGCGATTGGGTGGAACAGCTCTATCTCGACCCCGCCTGGACGGGGCAAGGCATAGGCAGCCGGCTGCTGGTGCAAGCGACCGCCGCGCTACGGATCGTTAAACTGCATTGCTTCCAGGCCAACACCGGCGCGCGTCGCTTCTACGAGCGCCATGGCTTTCGCCCCGAGGCGTTCGGCGCGGGCACCACCAACGAAGAAGGCCTGCCGGATATTCTCTACGTGCGTCGAGCTTGATATTCAGCCGGCGTTATCCTTGGCCAGTTGGCGCAATAACTCCATCGCTTCCTCGGCCCGCTCAGCGGGCACGAACAGATGGTCATGATAGAAAGCAGAGACCGGATTGACGCCCATGCCGGCGGCGGCCAGCCGGGCGGTGATGGCGGCGAGGAAGCCGACGGCTTCCAGCGAGGAGTGGACGTTCAGGGTGATCATGCGGCAGCGGAAGGCGGACTGCAGCCCGGCGGCCTGGTCTTCGGGCAAGATCAGCGTCGTGCCCTCCTTCTCGCGAAACAGCATCACCGGATTGAGCGTCTCGGGAACCGGTGCACCGGGGACCAGGGTGGCGAAGACATGGACGCCGGGAAGCAGTTCCGGCGTCATCGCCGCCAGCAGCTTTTTCAGATCAGTCTCGCCGGCCATTCGCTCGTCTCTCGCCCAGCCCTATCAATAGCCGTGACTGGTGGATGTCGATAGTCCGTCAAGGTCGAGGGACAGCACCCCCTCTGCCCTGCCGGGCATCTCCCCCGCAACGAGGGAGATCGGCGGTTTCGATGCTCCGCTCATTCATGGAACATTGCCGAAGCGGTCGAGCGTGTAATCTCCCCCCTTGCGGGGGAGATGGCCGGCGGGCCAGAGGGGGGTGTGAAGGATCGCCACGCAGCGGCTTTTGCTTGCTGCTACCCAAAAAGAATCCGCACCCTGTAGGATCGCCGCCCCATCGCTCGTCCTTGGTCCGAAGCCAGCAAACGGCTCGAACCGCTTAGGAGGGAACACCCGTGAGTATTTCTCAAACCATGCCCGTCTCATCGGGCGCCCTGTGGACCGGCCGCGTGCTCAGCGGCCTCATCATCCTGTTCATGATCTTCGACGGCGTCATCAAGCTGCCGCCGCTCGATGTCGTCACCCAGACCATGGTGCCGCTCGGCTGGCCGGCCGATGTCAATGTCGCGCGCACGCTCGGCATTATCGGGCTGATCTCGACCGCGCTCTATGCGCTGCCCCGCACCTCGGTGCTCGGCGCCATCCTGCTCACCGGCTATCTCGGCGGCGCCATCGCCACAAATATGCGCGTCGGCAGCCCGTTGTTTTCGCACACGCTGTTTAGCGTCTATCTCGGCATCATCCTGTGGGGCGGTCTCTATCTGCGCGACCCAAGCGTGCGCGCCCTGATCCCGTTCAGCCGTTAAGCGAGGAGAAAAACATGCTCAGCACCATTCTCATCCTCCTGGTCGTCATCATCGCCGCCGTGCTCATCTATGCGGCGACGAGGTCGAATGATTTCGTCACCGCCCGCACCGCCAGCATCAAGGCCGCGCCGGAAGCGATCTTTCCGCTGATCAACAATTTCAAGCAGTGGCCGGAATGGTCACCCTACGAAAAGCTCGACCCGCTGATGAAGCGCACGCTGTCGGGCGCTGATGCCGGCAAGGGCGCCGCCTACGCCTGGGAAGGCAATGCCAAGGCCGGCAAGGGACGCATGGAGATCGTCAATTCCGTGCCATCCTCGCTGGTGTCGCTGAAGCTCGACTTCGAGAAGCCGTTCCGGGCCAACAACAGCGTCGACTTCACCCTGAAGCCCTCGGGCGACACCACCGCAGTCACCTGGGCAATGCGCGGCAGCCGGCCCTTCATTGCCAAGCTGATGGGCCTGGTCATGAGTTTCGATACGCTGATCGGCAAGGATTTCGAGGCTGGCCTCGCCAATCTGAAAAAGGCAGCCGAAAGGTAGAAAAGCCTGAAATTTCAACAAGCTCGGCGGCGGTCGGCACGAATGTGACCGGCGCGGACACCGCGATCTCTCACGTCATCGGGATCAAATCAGCCGTCTGGGAGTTAGAACCGTGGCGGCGAGGACGGCGATCCGCGTGAGAGAGGAACGATAATGAGAAGAGCGATGATCATTCTGGTACTGGCGACCGCGCTGGGCGCGTGCTCGCAAACCGAAAAGGGTGCCGCGGTCGGCGGCCTCGGCGGCGCGGCGGTTGGCGCAGCTGTGGCAAATGATCCGGTTCAGGGGGCCGTCGTCGGCGGCGCCGTCGGCGCCGTGGCCGGCGCGCTGATCGGCCGTGCCAGCGAAAGCGGTCAATGTCGCTACCGCGGCCGGAACGGGCGCACCTATATCGCCAGCTGCCCCGACGGTTATTGAACACAGCCAGGTCCAACATCGGAAACCGGCGGCTATAGATCGCCGGTTTCGCTGTTGCCCAAGGCAGCTGGACCATTGGCTGCCTGCGCTACAGCAATCCCCGGATATGCTCCCAAGCCAGGCGGCCCAGGCGCGTGTCGGCGTCGTCATTGCCGCCATGGGCATGCAGCCTCGAGCGCGGCGTGATTTCGCCCGGCAGCAGAATGCGGTGGCCGGCGTCGGGCACTGAGACGAGGCAGGTGGTCATTGCGGTGTCCTGGCGACGCCGAACGATCGACTGGGCAAAATCCAGCGATGGCCATAGCGCGTCGTCGCCGCCCGCAACCACAACAATGTCGGCTGAAATAGCTTCGACGGGAATGGCAGCCTTGGCCGCTGCGTCCTTGAAGGTTTGCAAGGCACGTAGGAAGAGCCCCCGGTAGGACACCAGACCATCGACATACTCAGCGTTCCAAGCGGGATTGCTTGGGACAAACGGCAAAGGAATCCCCTCGAGCGTCCACGACGATCGTTCCGGCCAGCTGACGCCGTCGCGGCCCGGCCCGATATTGCCCCAGACCACCGATGTCGGGCTGATCGCAACCACGAGGCCGATGCGTGGATCGTGAGCCGCCGCAAGCAGGGAGGCCTCGGCGCCTTTCGAGGTCCCGACATAGACGATGCGCCGGCATCCCATCTGGACAAGATAGTCGGTCGCCGCGAAAAACGTTTCGAGCGGGATCTCGCAAATGCCGGGCACCTGACCTTCGCCGCCAAACCATTGTAGCGCGAGAGCGGATGCTCCTTCCTTGGCAAAGAGCCGGGCCCGGGTGACGTCGATGCGGCCGCTCGATCCGCTGAGCACGACGACGCCTGTCGTGGCGCCGGCGCATCGCAACAGCGTTCCGGCTACGCCGCCGAAAAGGGTCTCTTCCGTGACGGTCCGCTCAGTCATCTTTCGTTCGAACGCATATGACATCGCCGCACATTAGCAAAACGGCGGGCACAGGCCCGCCGTTTTGTCGATGCGATGACGCGATGCTTATTCGGCGGTGGCGGCTTCCGCTTCGGCCGGGGCTGCAGCAGCGGCGGCAACGGCGGCGGCAGCGTCTTCCTGGGCCTTCTTCAGCAGAGAGGCGCGTTCCTGCGCCTTCTTGCCGGGCTCGGCCTTCTTCGGGTTGGAGCGGGCTTCGCGCTTGAGGAGGCCGGCCTCATCGAGGAAGCGCAGCACGCGGTCGGTCGGCTGAGCGCCGTGCGACAGCCAATGCTTGACGCGGTCGGCGTCGACCTTGACGCGCTCGCCGTCCTTGGGCAGCAGCGGGTTCCACGAGCCGATCGACTCGATGAACCGGCCGTCGCGCGGCGAACGGGCGTCGGCGATGACGACGTGGTAGTAAGGGCGCTTCTTCGAGCCCGCACGGGCCAGTCTGATCTTCAAGGGCATTTCATTTCTCCTAAAATTTCTGATGTCAGTGTTGGGTTAATGGCTTTGTCTGGTGCAGGTCGTTGTCCCAAAACCGCTGCGCACTTTTGGGCGACATGCACTTTGTTAGCCGGTTTTGCTTGCGCCGTTGGACGCGGCGATCTGCTCGTGATGGCGGATCACTTCGCGGACGACGAAGTTGAGGAATTTTTCCGCGAAATCGGGGTCGAGATGAGCGTCCTTCGCCAGCTGGCGAAGGCGGGTGATCTGCTCCTGCTCGCGCGCCGGGTCGGCGGGCGGCAGGCCATGCTCGGCCTTGAGCACGCCGACCGCCTTGGTGCAGCGGAAGCGCTCGGCCAGCATATGAATGAGGGCGGCGTCGATGTTGTCGATCGAGGCGCGATAGCCGGCCAGGATGGTGCGTGCGTCGGCCATGTCTTTTTCTTCGTTCATAGCGTCCTCACTTCTTCTTGCCGAGGCCGGGCAGACCACCGCCGCCAAGGCCTGGAAGCTTCATGCCGCCGGGCAGACCGGGCAGGCCACCGCCGCTCGGGGCGGGCAGGCCCTTCATGCCGCCAAGGCCGGGCATCTGCTTCTGCAAGGCTTCGAGCTGCTTGGGATCCATCTTGGAGAGGTCGGGCATGCCGCCGCCCATCATGCCGCCGGGGCCGCCCGGCATCATGCCGCCGAGGCCCATCTTGGAGGCAAGGCCGCCCATCATACCGCGCATCAGGCCGCCGCCTTTGCCCTTGCCGCCCATCGCCTTCATCATGTCGGCCATGCCGCGATGCATTTTCAAGAGCTTGTTGATCTCGGCCGCATCGGTGCCGGAGCCGGCGGCGATGCGCTTCTTGCGCGAATGTTTCAGCATGTCCGGATTGGCGCGCTCGGCCTTGGTCATCGACGAGATGATGGCGAGCTGGCGGCCGAACATCTTGTCGTCGAGGCCGGCGGCGGCCATCTGGTCCTTCATTTTGCCCATGCCGGGCATCATGCCCATGATGCCGCCCATGCCGCCCATTTTCGACATCTGCTGAAGCTGGCCGGCAAGGTCGTTCAGGTCGAACTTGCCCGACTGCATCTTTTTGGCCATCGCCGCCGCCTGCTCGGCGTCGATGTTTTCGGCGGCCTTTTCGACCAGCGAGACGATGTCGCCCATGCCGAGGATGCGGTCAGCAATACGCTTGGGGTGGAATTCCTCCAGCCCGTCCATCTTTTCGCCGGTGCCGATCAGCTTGATCGGCTTGCCGGTGACGGCGCGCATCGAAAGCGCGGCACCGCCACGGCCGTCGCCGTCCATGCGGGTCAGCACCAGACCGGTGATGCCGACGCGCTCGTCGAAGCTTTTGGCAAGGTTGACGGCGTCCTGGCCGGTCAGCGAATCCGCGACCAGCAGGATTTCGTGCGGGCTCGACACCTTCTTGATGTCGGCCATCTCCACCATCAGCGGCTCATCGATATGGGTGCGGCCGGCGGTGTCGAGGATGACGACGTCATGACCGCCGAGCTTGGCTGCCTGGACGGCGCGCCTGGCGATGTCGACCGGGTTCTGGCCCGCAATGACAGGCAGCGTCGCGACTTTGACCTGCTCGCCGAGCTGGCGCAGCTGCTCTTGCGCCGCGGGCCGCCGCGTATCGAGCGAGGCCATCAGAACCTTCTTGTTCTGGCGCTCGGTCAGGCGCTTGGCGATCTTGGCGGAGGTCGTCGTCTTGCCGGAGCCCTGCAGGCCGACCATCATGATGACGACCGGCGCCGGCGCATTGAGGTCGATGGCGACGCCCTCGGCGCCGAGCATGTCGACCAACTCGTCATGGACGATCTTGACGACCATCTGTCCGGGCTTGATCGACTTGACGACGGCGGCGCCGACGGCCTTCTCGCGCACCTTGTCGGTGAAGGAACGCACCACTTCCAGCGCAACGTCGGCTTCGAGCAGCGCACGGCGCACCTCGCGCAACGCCGCCGAGACATCAGCCTCCGACAGCGCGCCGCGGCCTGTCAGGCCGTTCAGGATGGAGCCAAGGCGCTCCTGAAGTGATTCAAACATTGGTCAACCCGCCGCGCGAGAGCGCCTTGGATTCATGGTGATCCCTGTCGGGCCGATGGCCCTCCACGCCTCTTGTGCGCTCCTGCAGCGATTCAAACATTCCGTTTCCTTTTTCTCAGGCACCCCGATGGTGCCCGAGAGGTAGTGCGTTCGCGCCGCTCATCCAAGCAAAGCTCAAAACCAAAAAGCACCCGGGGGCGCTCAGCGCTGCCGGGTGTTGGCCTCCAGGATCTGTTTACAGCACCCACCTCAAAAGGTTTTGGCGTCCTGGTCGGCTTGCTCGGAGGGATACTCGTCGCGGATTTCGGGGCTGTAGACAGGAAATCGGCCGAAGAGTCAAGACAAGGGCGGCTTCCCGGTCTCTGGATCGGTCCCTGTTTAGTTCACCCTGCATCCCGAGGGTCGGCCGTAACCTTCAGCGGCGAGCGCGGGTGCAGAAGCAGCAGGATCGTCAGCAAGGTGCAGACGATACCGATGGCGGCGATGATGACGGCATCCGTCGTCGTCCAGTCCGGACCTTCCAGCGGCTTGGCGTTGAACAGGGCGAAGGAATTGTAGTTCTCCTGATGCGAGATCAGCAGGAAGCCGGTGAGATTGTTGCCGAGATGGGCGCCGAAGGCGGCGCCGAGATTGCCGGTGACATAAACCACCAGCGTCAACAGCAAGGCGAAGGCGGCGATCGAGGCCAGCACGCAGGCGTTGATGGCGGGGGTCGAGCCCGGGCTCCAATGCAAGGAGGTGAACAGCAAAGCGGGCAATAGCGCCCACACGTAAGGGCTCTCGAAGCGCCTGGCCAGGCCGCGCAGCAGATAGCCGCGAAACAGCATCTCCTCGGACGAGGTCTGCAGCAGGGTCAGCGCCACGATCGGGAGCAGGAACAGCAGCCAGGTCGACAGGTTGATCGTGCCGCGGGCGATTTCGGGCTGTAGCCAGTAGAGCAGGATTTCGGAAAGCGCCGATGTGATCAGCACCGCGACCAGGCCCTTGAGGAAGCCCGACAAGGACACGCGGCGACTGGCGCCGAAAAGCGCCGAGAGCGGCTCGCCATGGACGAAACGCATGGCAAGCCAGAGGCCGAGCCAGATGCCGGTAAACGAGGTGAGTGCGGTGAGTATGCCGATGGGCGAGGCCAGAAAGCCCTGAAGCGGCCCGCGCGGATCGTCCGGCAATACATGCCAGACGATCGCGACATAGGTGCCGCCAAGCACCACAACCAGGGTGATCGCCACCCAGAACAGGACGACGACTGCCGTTCCAATTATCAGCCGCGGCAGGTTCGTCTTTTCGGTGGCCGTGTTGCTATAGCGCTCGAAGGCGGCTGGATCTGATATCACGCGAGTTCCTCTGCCGAACGCATCGGGTCGCATGATCTAGGGGATCGTCGGCTCTCGCGCAATTGCTGCTGTTCAGCGACCCTTTTGCCGCCCTCAGCCTCGGCAGGAGGGCGGCACGAGTTCACTTGTCATTCTTTCCAGGCAAAATCAGCGCACGACGTACATGATGCGCCGTGTCTGCGGGTCGACCAGCGCCTGCTGGCCATTCACATAGACGTAGCGGTAGCGGTAGTCGGGGATTTCGCGCAGTTCGACCGTGTCGGGCAAGGTGGCACCGGTCACCACCTCGCCCTCGAGATAGACAGGATCGAGCCGGTGCGTGCTGACATAGGTGCCGACTTCCGCCGGTGGCCTGTCGATGGCGTCGACGGGGCCGTCGTCGGACAGAATCGCACCGGTATAGGTATCGGGATAATCATCCTGCGGCGGTGTAACCACGGTGATGGCGGCGTTGGCGGGGCGGCGTGTCAGAACGACCCGGTTGCCGCCGAAATCGGCCGTGACATAGTCGGAATAGACCCAGCCCTGGCCTCCGGCTTCGGCAATGGTGCACCATTTGCTGTTTTCGATGCAGCCATTGAGCGTCGCCGACTGGCCGGCGGCGAGCACGCCGATCACAGGATATTGCGGGCCGGGGCCGGCGCGCACATTAAGATCGGTGACGGCCGAGACGGCGGTATCGGCGAGTGCCGCACCCGACATCGCGACAAGCGCCCCGGCGACGGCCGGAAACAATATGCGTCTCATGGTTTCTCTCCCTTTCATGGTCCCTCGCGACACCAAACGAAACCAGAACGCATGCGTTCCGGCTAAAATACCGACGCCAGCTCACGATTTGTTCCGGTTTCTTTCGGCAAACCGGTCAAAAGCTCATGCACGAAGCTGAGTTTCTGCGCCGTCACGTCCGAAATGACGAAGGGATAAAGGTCGGGCAGGCCCATGCAGCGGTTGATCGAGTTGGAGGCTTCCGAGAGTACCAGCCAGCGGGCGAGAATCTTTTCGAACGGCTCGGGCACGGCGTCAGGTTCCGCGGGCGCCGCCTGCAACCGGCCGCCGGTGTCGCCTTGCGGCAGCACATTGGTCTCCATCGTCTCAAGCTGGCCGAGTGGAAAATTCAGCGCGTGCACCATCTCCAGCGTGTCGGTGATGTGGAGATGGTGCGCCCAGGTCTCGGCCCAGTCTTCCCATGGATGCGACGTCGCATAGGCGGAGATGTGGTTCTGCTGCCAGTCGGGCGCAGCGCCATTGGCGTAATAGGCCTTCAGCGCCTGCTCGTAGTCGGGGCGTTCGTCGCCGAACAGCGCCCGGAAGGCATCGAGCCGTTGCGGCTCGTCGCGGATCAGCCGGTCCCAGTAGTAATGGCCAAGCTCATGACGGAAATGACCGAGCAGCGTGCGGTAATTTTCGCCCATCTCGACGCGACGCCGCTCGCGCTCGGCCGAGTCCGCCTCGGCGACGTTGAGCGTGATCAGGCCGTTGTCGTGGCCGGTAAGGATGCGTTCGCCGCCGGGACCGCCGCCGATCGGATCGGCAATGAAGTCGAAGGCGAGGCCGATTTCGTCGCCGTGCTTGTGCTTGGGCACGACCGGAAGGCCGAAGGCGAGCAGCGAATAGACGGCGCGCTTCTTGGCCGCCTCGACGCGAATCCAGCGGCGGCGGTTGCCGTCGACGGAGAGGTCGGGGATCAGCTGGTTCAGCACGCAGGCGCGGCAGTAGGTATGACCCGGTTCGGCCATCCAGTTGCAGGCGCATTCATCCGCATTGGTGCAGTGGAAGATGCCGTCGACGTCAGACAAGGCAAAGCGCGCATGCTCGGGATCGTAAAGCACGAGACTCCCGCAATTCAGGCACTGCGCATTCTCGAAGTAGAGGCGGTGGCCGCAATGCGGGCAGTCGAACAGTTTCATGTCGATCTCGATGCGTCAGGCGTTGGCGTATGGCGTCAGAGGAGGAATATGGTGCGGAGCGGCGCCTCGCCCAAACGCCCGCCACGGGCCGCCGTTCCATGCCCCCGTCACCTCTTTTTACCCGAGCAGCGAATTCGCCTGCCCGGCACCGGGCGTTTCGGCCACAATAAGCACTTGATCGTAAGCAAATTCCGCTGCATTGGCCAGGGTAGCGCCGGGGGTACGGTGACAATGGCGCGTTTCGCTGGCAAGTTCGCAACCGGGACGTGATTCAGGCAATCAGGAGAAAAAGCATGGCATTGCTTGCCAAGGGAAAGATTATTGCTGCCGCGGTGGTCGCGGTACTTGCGCTGGCGACGGGCGCGCAGGCGGCGGCCAGCTGCGGCAAGACCGGCGCGGGCTTCGAGGCGTGGAAGCAGGACTTTGCCGCGCAGGCCAGGTCCGAAGGTGTCGGCGGGAAGGGTCTGGCTGCTCTGGCCGGTGCCAGCTACGCGACAAAGACAATCTCCGTCGACCGCGCCATCCACAAGGCGTTCAGCGGTTCGGTGGACGCCTTCATGAAGCGTCGTGGCGGAGCTGCGATCATTTCCAGGGGCCGTGCGCTGAAGAAGTCGAATGCAGCGATGTTCGACAGGATCGAGAGCAATTACGGGGTGTCGCCGGGCGTGTTGCTGGCCATCTGGGGCATGGAAACCGGCTTCGGAGCCTCCCTGGGCAACCAGAACACGGTCTCCGCCATTCTGACGCTTGCCTATGATTGCCGTCGCCCGGGCTTCTTTTACCCGCATGCCATTGCGGCGCTGAAGCTGGTCGATCGCGGCGCGCTGAGCGCCTCGTCGGTCGGCGCTGCGCATGGCGAGATCGGCCATACGCAGTTCCTGCCCGGCAATGTCCTGAAGTATGGCGTCGGCAACGGAAATCTGCGCGACAAGGCGACGGCCTTGGCTTCGACGGCCAACTTTCTCAAGGCTCATGGCTGGCGGGCGGGTGCGAGCGCAAGTGCGAATATGGGGGCCATCGCCGGCTGGAATTCCGCCAGCGTCTACCAGCAGGCCATCGCCCAGATCGCCGACGCGATCGACGGCGGCTGATAGAAATATCCAGATCGAAGAACGGAAAGCCCGGCCATGCGCCGGGCTTTTCTGCAAGGACTGGAGCTTTTGGCGTTCAAACCGTTCAGCAGCCGAGCGGCTACCCGCCTTTTATGACCTTCCAGATGTCCGTGGACTGGTCGAACTGGAGGCGGTTTATGTCGGAGAAGGTCAGCCGGCCGGTCTTCATGGCATCGACAAGGCGGCGGCACAGCAGTGGCGGCATGCGCTCCAGGGAAACGCCCATAAAAGCGGCGATCTCGTGTTTGGCCGATATATTCGATATGGCCACCTTGCTGACGCAGCGATCGAATGCCGCCTCGGAATCCTGTCTCACTTGCTCCTGCCCAGTCTGGCAACCGGCCAGCATGACGACCATTGCAGGCAGGGCCACAAACCACGGCTTCATTGTCAGCTGCCCCCATCGATTGTGAGGAGGCTAGATAAGGGCCCGAAAAGATCAAGCAGGAAAAGCACTGAGTTCTTTGCCGCCGCTCTATTTCTTTGTTTTTACGCAGTTACGGACGAAGTCGGGCATGCTCTTTCTCGAATTGCTCGATCGTTGGCGCAAATGCCGGCTGAGCGACTGGGCTCTCAATAATGTGCGTAGCCGCTCAACGGGCACTTCTGGGAAATAGGAACCTCGAAGGCGCCTTCAGTACCTTTGCAGCTCCGGAATTTGGAGTTGCGCAGCACCGGCGCGGCCCTGGCAGCCGCCTTTGACTTGCCCTTGATGACCAGCCATATCTCGGTCGGCAGGTCTAGCTGCACTCTGTTCAAATCGGAGTAGCTGATCCCCCCGCTGCGTACGCCTTCGGTGATACGCTGGCAGAACAGGGCCGGCATGCGCTCCTGCGAGACGCCCATGAAAGAGGCGATTTCGTGCTTGAACGTGATGCTCCACAAATGGACTGCGGAGATGCACCCGTCCTGCTCGCGTTTCGCGGCCGCCTGCGAGGACTGGCATCCGGTAAAGACGATGGCCGCCGCAAGCATGAGAAAAATGGCGTTTTTCACGATCGGAATCCCTCGTCCCGCGAAGGAATTTAGATGAGGCTTTTAAAAGGTCAAACGGAAACCATGTCAGCCAGCTTGGCCTCTTATATTAGAGGTATCAAATAAAAACCCTGTGTGACCGCCGGGTTTTCCTGGAACACTAGTTTGGTTCACCCTTGCGGCTCCTTGCCGCCAGCGTCCTCAGCCGCAGCGCATTGAGGCGGATGAAGCCGGCGGCGTCCTTCTGGTCGTAGGCGCCGCGGTCATCCTCGAAGGTGACCAGCGCGTCGGAATAGAGCGTCTTCTTGGATTTGCGGCCGGTGACCATGACATTGCCCTTGTAGAGTTTCAGGCGCACCGTGCCTTCGACGTCTTCCTGGCTCTTGTCGATCATCGCCTGGAGCATCAGCCGCTCGGGCGAGAACCAGAAGCCGTTGTAGATCAGCTCGGCGTAGCGCGGCATGAACTCGTCCTTGAGGTGGCCGGCGCCGCGGTCGAGCGTGATCGATTCGATGGCGCGGTGGGCGACGATCAGGATGGTGCCGCCGGGGGTCTCGTAGACGCCGCGCGATTTCATGCCGACGAAGCGGTTCTCGACCAGGTCGAGCCGGCCGATGCCATTGTCGCGGCCAAGATCGTTGAGCGCCGTCAGCATCTCGGCCGGCGACAGCTTCTTGCCGTTCAGCGCGATCGGGTCGCCCTTCAAGAATTCGATCTCGATCTCGGTGACCTTGTCCGGCGCGTCCATTGGCGAGACGGTGCGCTGATGGACGAATTCCGGTGGCTCGCTCCACGGGTCTTCCAGAACCTTGCCCTCGGAGGACGAGTGCAGGAGGTTGGCGTCGACCGAGAAGGGTGCTTCGCCGCGCTTGTCCTTGGCCACCGGGATCTGGTGCTGCTCGGCGAAGTTGATCAGGTCGGTGCGCGACTTGAACGACCAGTCCCGCCACGGCGCGATGACTTTGATGTCGGGGTTCAGCGCATAGGCCGACAGCTCGAAACGCACCTGGTCGTTGCCCTTGCCGGTGGCGCCATGCGCAATAGCATCGGCGCCGACCTCCTGGGCGATCTCGACCAGGTGTTTGGAGATCAGCGGCCGGGCGATCGAGGTGCCGAGCAGGTAGGTGCCTTCATAGACGGCATTGGCGCGAAACATCGGGAAGACGAAGTCGGCGACGAATTCCTCGCGCACATCGACGACGCGGATATCCTTGATGCCCATCATCTCGGCCTTCTTGCGCGCCGGCTCCAACTCGCCACCCTGGCCGAGATCGGCGGTGAAGGTGACGACTTCGGCGCCGAGCTCGGTCTGCAGCCATTTCAGGATGATGGAGGTGTCGAGACCGCCGGAATAGGCGAGCACGACCTTCTTGACGTCTTTTGTCTTGGGCATTGCTGGGGACATTTTGGCGGTTCCGCGATGAGTTTCGCGGGCGAGGTATCACGGCATTTCCGGCCAGCGCAAGGGATGAACGGGCTCCGACCGCCGCAGCCGCTGGACCAGATGCCACGCCAGTCAGTTGCTGGCGTGAGCCGGGAGGCTGCGTTATAGACCGACGATCATTCGCCAGGGCCCACCGATGTCCTTCATTCCCGACACCACCACGCTGATCCAGTTCGCCATCGCCACCATGATCCTGGCGATCACGCCGGGGCCGGATATGACGCTGTTCGTCTCGCGCACACTGAGCCAGGGCCGCGCCGCCGGCTTTGCCTCGCTGGCGGGTGCTCTGTTCGGAACGCTGATCCACACAACTTTGGTGGCGGTCGGCATCTCGGCGCTGATCGTCGCCTCGCCAATGGCCTTCCTCGTGCTGAAAACGTTCGGCGCCGCCTATCTGGTGTTCCTGGCCTGGCAGGCAATCACCAAGGGCTCGGCGTTTTCACCGCAGAAGAAGAACGGGCCGCAGATTTCGCTGTTCCGCAGCTGGGCTGCCGGGCTTGGCGTCAATCTGCTCAACCCGAAGATCATCCTGTTCTTCATGACGTTTCTGCCGCAGTTCGTCTCCGCTCACGATCCGAACGCGCCGGGAAAACTGTTCTTCCTCGGCCTCATGTTCATCGTGCTGTCGGTCCCGGTGACAGCGCCGATGGTGTTTGCTGCGGAAAGGTTTTCGGCGGCGATGAAGGCCAGCCCGCGGGTGACGCGGGTGGTAGACTATCTCTTTGCCGGTGTGTTTTCGGCCTTCGCGCTCAAGATCCTGACCGCTCAGGCGAAGTAGCGGCCTGCCACCAGCTTCCGGCCCAGCGGCCGGCGCTTAGCCAGTAGAAGATGCCGCCGACCATGCCGCAGCCGATCACCGCGGCGATGGCGCGCGGTTCGGTGACGTCGAAATCCACGTTCTGGTGGACGAAGCCAAGGAAGGCCGCGGCCACCAAGCCGCCCGCGAGTGCATAGAACAGCCAGTCGCGGCGGCTGAGGACCTCGGAGATCAGGATTGCGACCACCGCCGGTATGAAAGCGAAATAGGCGACAAACAGCGCCACGAACGGGATCGAAAAATACAGCGCCGCGGCCGCCGCTGGGTGCGCATCGTCCGGCATATAACCGACGGAAGCCAGGAACAGCACGTTGAGAAAGGCGCTCGCCGCCAATGAGGCGACGACATAGCCGAACAGGATGACAGCGAAACGGAGGATATAGGCGAAGTGGCGGCTCACGCCTCGCCATGCCCCGCAATCATCATGGCTTCCAGCGCCAGGCGGTCGACCTTGCGCATGCGTTCGGAGTCGGATTTGAGCTGCCCGCAGGCGGCCAGGATGTCGCGGCCGCGCGGCGTGCGGATCGGCGAGGCATAGCCGGCATTGTTGATGTAGTCGGCAAATTTCTCGATCGTCTCCCAGTCCGAGCACTGATAGTTGGTGCCCGGCCACGGGTTGAACGGGATCAGATTGATCTTGGCTGGAATGCCTTTGAGCAGCTTGATCAGCCCCTTGGCGTCCTCGATGGAATCGTTGACGTCCTTCAGCATCACATATTCGAAGGTGATGCGCTTGGCGTTGGACAGGCCGGGATAGGCGCGGCAGGCCTCGATCAGTTCCTTCAGCGGATACTTCTTGTTGATCGGCACAAGCAGGTCGCGCAGATCGTCATTGGTGGCGTGCAGCGAGATCGCCAGCATGACCCCTATCTCCTCGCCGGTGCGGAAGATCTCGGGCACCACGCCGGAGGTCGAGAGCGTAATGCGGCGCTTCGACAGCGACAGTCCGTCGCCGTCGGAGGCAATCAGCAGCGCCTTCTTCACCGCCTCGAAATTGTAGAGCGGCTCGCCCATGCCCATCATGACGACGTTGGAGACTTTTCTGCCCTCGGCAGGGACGATGGCGCCGTCGGGTGTGTCGCGGTCGGGGAAATCGCCGAGCCGGTCGCGGGCGGTGAGCAATTGCGCCAGGATCTCTTCCGCCGTCAAATTGCGCACCAGCTTCTGCGTGCCGGTGTGGCAGAACGAGCAGGTCAGCGTGCAGCCGACCTGCGATGAGATGCATAGCGTGCCGCGGCCTTCTTCGGGGATGTAGACGGTCTCGATCTCGACGGGACGGCCGGCGCCGCGCGGCGGAAAGCGGAACAGCCACTTGCGCGTGCCGTCGGAGGAAATCTGCTCCTCGACGATTTCGGGCCTGGCGACGGTGAAATGCTTGTCCAGTTCGGCGCGCAGATCTTTGGAGATGTTGAACATGCCGGCAAAGTCGGAGACGCCGCGCACATACATCCAGTGCCAGAGCTGTTGGGCGCGCATTTTCGCCTGGCGCTCGGGCACGATGCCGGCACTGATGAGGGCGTCACCGAGCTCGGCCCGCGTCAGGCCGATCAGCGACGGCTTCTCGGGCGTGGCGCGGGCGCGCAACGCATCGCGTGCGCCCTCAGTGGTGAGATCGAAGGAAAGGGTCATATCAGCGCCAATATAAGCGAATTGCGGCCGATTTCATCCATCGTGCCGAAAAGAAGCGCGGCGCATAGCACAGGTTGCGGCGAGAGTCATGCGGCGGGAACCGCGCTAGCCTACTTGCACTTGGCGATCGACGTCAGCGCGGCCGAGATGCCTTTCAGCGAAAACACATAGGTCGTCGGATTGCCGCGGCCAGACTTCGCCGAGACCTTCATGTCGGTGCCGGTTTTCATGGCGGCGATCAGCACCGGCTCTTCGGCGGCGTTCTCGACCCAGGCCGACTTGCCGCGGGTGAACATCGAGAACGTCTTCTTGTCGATGGTGACGGTGGCCTTGGAGCCTTCCTGGAATGTGTAGCCGGCGATGAATTGCGGCTCGTAGGACACTTGCTGGCCCGGCCGCTGGCTGACGAAGAAGAACATGTCGCCGTGATCGAGCGTCGGCGGCTGCTTGTCGGTCGGCACGGTGAGCACATAGCAGACCTTGCCGCCCTGCGCCTGGTAGCTGTAGGTGCCCCAGGCATTGTGCTGGCCGATCTTGGTCGCCTGCTGCGCCAGCGCCGGCGCGGCAAAAGCCACCAGGACCAGGCTCGAGACTAGTGCAATCAATCCGCGCATCGCTTTTCCCGTATTCCAAATGGTGCGGGGCAGGCCGGCTTGGCGTCCTGCCCGTCGCTTCATTTTGATTTAATCTGGGTTACCAAACGGTGAATTTCCCTCGGAAAAGGACATTCACCCATGGAAACCACCGCCATTTCCGCGCCGCTTCTTGAAAAAACGGCTTTCGCAATGTCCCTGCGGCGACTTGGAGGCCACGAAAGCGGCAAGAGTTTGACTTTTCCAACGGCCGCAGCGGAACCCGAAGCCAAGCCGCTATCGTCCTGTTTGAGCGGAGGATTTCTTCTGAACCCAGTTGCCAACGCGACGCCGATTCAGCTCTTGTCGGCGATCGCCTCCTTGGCGGCCTTGCGGTGCGCAGGGGTGATATGGGCGCTTACCGTGGAGATCGCGGCGGTCAGCACGGCGATGTCGTCGGTGAAGCCGAGGCCGAAGACGAAATCGGGTATGACGTCGACCGGCAGCACGAAATAGCCAAGCGCTGCCAGCAATATGCCCTTGGCACGCAAAGGCGTCTTCCTGTCGAGCGCGCAATAATAGCCGGCGACGACCTCTTCCATGAACGGAATCTGCCGGGCGGCCTTCTTGGCCGTGCGCCAGAATTTGGCGCGCACTTCACTCTCGTCGCCGAGCTTGCTGCCGAAGCCGAAGAAATCAAAACCGGGCTGCTGCGCCATCAATCCTCTCCTTGCCGGCCGTCGCGCTACGCGTTGCGCGCGGCCGCCACGGAAAATGTGGTGAAAGTCCCGGTCCACTGCAAGAGGATGGAGCCGATTTGGCGTTGCCGCCCCAGCGTTCAGCCGCCAGCATACCCATTCATCTTCTTGGCCAGCGCGATGTCGAGCGCAGTGACACCACCGGCATCATGGGTGTTGAGCGTCACGTCGACAGTCTTGTAGACGTTCGACCAGTCGGGATGATGGTCCATCTTCTCGGCGGCCAGCGCGACGCGGGTCATGAAGGCGAAGGCTTCGGAAAAATTCTTGAAGTCGAAGCTGCGCTTGATGGAGGCGCCATCGGCTGCCTGCGACCAGCCGGCCAGTTCGGCCAGTGCGCCGGCGATGGCGTCCTTGCTGAGTTTCTCTCTCGTCATGATGATTTCCCGTGCTATCCCAGATATCGACCCTCACCATAATGCAAGTCGCCCAAAAGTCCTTTGCGTTTTGGGCTTCCAAATGCACGAACGGCGCATATCGAATGAGCGTAAAGCCGATAAATTCCATACTCTTCGTCTGCCTCGGCAACATCTGCCGCTCACCCCTGGCCGAAGGCGTGTTTCGCGCCGTGCTGGCGGAACGCGGCCGCGACATGGTGCTGGACGACATCGTGCTGGACTCTGCGGCGACCGGCGGCTGGAACCTCGGCGAAGCGCCCGACCCGCGCTCGATCGCGATTGCGGCCCGCCACGGCCTCGACATATCAGGGCAGCGGGCACGCAAGGTCAGGCCGGAGGATTTTTCGCGCTTCGACCTGATCCTCGGCATGGATCGGCAAAATGTCCGCGACCTCAAGGCGTTGGCGCCGGCCGGTGCGCGGGAACGTATTCATCTCTTGGCAGAGTTTGCGCAGGGCAAAACCCGCGACGTGCCGGATCCCTATTATGACGGGGCCGAAGCGTTCGCTTCGGTCTACCGCATGATCCGCGAAGCGTCGGAGGCGCTGGCGACGAGATTGGTGGCGCGGGCGTCGACGCCGGAGAGCGGCCACGCCTCCTCGACAATGTAGGGACCGCCGCCGACCGAATCGCGCGACGACATCAGCACGAAGCGGCCGACGCGAAACGGTAGCGTCGCAAAATTGCCGCGCGCCGACAGGTACTGGGCGACGTCGAGCGGGCTCGAATTGCGCAAGCGTGCCAGCGTAACATGCGGGGTGAACTTGCGCGGGTCGGCGGGCAGGCCGAGCCGCTGGCAGATGCGGTCGATTTCGCTCTGCAGCGCCGAAAGGTCGGGCGAGGCGAAGACGCCGGCCCAGACGGCGTGCGGCTTCTTCTGGCCGAAAGCGCCAACTCCGGACAGGGTGAGCGAGAAGGATGGGCGGTGCACCCGGTCGAGCGCGTTGGCGATTTCGTCGGCGATATGGCCTTCGACGTCGCCGATGAAGCGCAGCGTCAGATGGTAGTTTTCGACATCGATCCAGCGGGCTCCGGGCAGGCCGCCCCTGAGCAGGGACAGCGAAAGAGCGGCGTCACGGGGTATTTCGAGGGCGGTGAAAAGACGCGGCATGGTGAGCCTCCCTTCCTCGAATCGAACTGTGCCCCTAGCGAATCATCGATAGTCAAACGGGGCAAGTGGTTTGTTGGTTGCAGGCATTTTTACGAACAGGCGCCTCCAAGCGATGAATAAGCACTATTGCCGTGCCGCCTCGGCGCTTGCATTACCCAGATGCTGCATATGCTCTTCGAGCGCAGCATGGATGACTCGGGTCATCGGCAGCCCGGTCTTTTGTTTCAAAGTTCGCGCGAGGCGAACGCCGCGTTATTCTCGTCAGGCCGGCGTTCAACCGCCACCCTCAACTGCCGCAATCGCCTTCTCCACGGCGGGCATGATGCGCTCGACCATCGCTGCGACGCCCTTCGGATTGGGATGCAGGCCATCCTCCAACTGCAGGCCGGACTGCCCGGCGACGCCATCGAGAAAAAACGGATAGAGCGGCACATCGTATTTCGCGGCCAGCTTTGGGTAGATCGCATCGAAGGCGTTCTGGTAGTCGGCGCCGAGATTGGGAGCGGCGCGCATGCCGGCCAAAAGCACCGCGATCTTGCGCGCTTTCAGCTTCGCCAGCATGTCGTCCAGGTTCTTTTCCGTAATGCTGGGCGAGACGCCGCGCAGCATGTCGTTGGCGCCGAGTTCGAGGATAACCAGCCTTGTCCCATCCGGCACCGACCAGTCAAGCCGCGCCAAGCCGCCGCTCGAGGTGTCGCCTGAAACGCCGGCGTTGGCGACGGTGACGTCATGGCCTTTGGCGCGCAGCGCAGCTTGCAATTTGTCGGTAAAGCCATCGCCAGGCCCGAGGCCGAAACCGGCCATCAGGCTGTCGCCGAAGCCGACGATGGTGAACGTCTCGGCGCGCACAGACGAAATGGCGCCGCAAAGGGTGACGAAAAGGACGAGCCCTGCGGCATTCAAGCGTTTGAAAGATATCTTGCGTTTGAAAGACATGTGGCAGGCCCCATATACCCGAGGAATTCTTCCGGCGGCGGCTTCCGGCAAGCAGAGCCTTCATCCTGATATAGGACGCTTTAATTGTGACAGAAGCCGTCATCGAGCTGAAAGACGTATCCCTGACCCTTGGCCAAGGCGCTTCCTCAGTGCATGTGCTGAAACGCGTCAGCCTGGACGTGACGCGCGGCGAGGCGACCGGCATCGTCGGCCCTTCGGGGTCCGGCAAGTCGACCTTGCTGATGGTGCTGGCCGGGCTGGAGCAGGTCGATTCGGGGACGGTGCGGATCGCCGGCGAATTGCTGAACGGCAAAAGCGAGGACGAGGTCGCATCGTTTCGGGGCCGAAACATCGGCATCGTCTTCCAGTCGTTCCATCTCATTCCCAACATGACGGCGCTCGAAAATGTCGCGGTGCCGCTGGAACTGGCCGGCCATGCCGATCCGTTCGGTGTCGCGGCGCGCGAGCTGGCAGCGGTGGGCTTGAGCGACCGCGTCACCCACTATCCGGGCGAGCTGTCCGGCGGCGAACAGCAGCGCGTGGCGATCGCCCGCGCGCTGGCGCCGTCGCCGCGCATTCTCATCGCCGACGAGCCGACCGGCAATCTCGACCAGGCGACGGGGCGGCAGGTTGCCGACCTTTTGTTCGCCAAGGCGGCCGAGCGCGGCATGACCTTGGTGCTGGTCACGCACGATCCGGCCCTTGCGGCGCGCTGCTCGCGCCAGGTGTCGATGCGCTCGGGCCGCATCGAAGATGCGCCGGTAGCGCAGGTCAAGGTGCCGGCCTGATGCCACTGTCGCAGACGCTGAAGCTCGCGTTCCGCTTCTCGCTGCGCGAGATGCGCGGCGGGTTGTCGGGTTTCCTGATCTTCCTTGCCTGCATTGCGCTCGGCGTCGCTGCAATCGGCGGGGTCAATTCGGTGGCGCAGGCGATCACCGCAGGCGTTGCAGACCAGGGCCAGACGCTGCTTGGCGGCGACTTGCGCTTCCAGCTCAACCAGCGCGATGCGACGCCAGCCGAAAGCACCTTCCTCGACCGCCTCGGCACTGTGTCGCACAGCGCCAATATGCGCTCGATGGCGCGGCTGGATGACGGCTCCGACCAGGCGTTGGTTGAGGCCAAGGCCGTCGACGACGCCTATCCGCTCTATGGCGCGCTCGAGACCGCGCCGCAGCTTGGCAGAGAGGATTTGTTCGGCGAGAAATCAGGCGTCTTTGGCGCCGCCGCGCCCGACCTGTTGTTCGACCGGCTGAATGTGGAGATCGGTGACCGGCTGAAGGTCGGCAGCGCGACATTCGAATTGCGGGCCAGGCTGGTGAGCGAACCGGATGCGGTGTCGGACGGTTTCGGCTTCGCGCCGCGGCTGATGGTTTCGATGCAAGGGCTCGCCGCCTCTGGTCTGATCCAGCCAGGCAGCCTGGTCGAGAATGCCTACAAGGTTCGGCTGCCGGCCGGCGCCAGCGAGGCCGATCTCAAGGCCATCCAGGATCGGGCGGCGAGCGATTTCCCCGAAGCCGGCTGGTCGATCCGCACCCGCTCGAACGCCGCGCCGGCGCTGTCCTCCAACATCGAGCGCTTCTCGCAATTCCTGACGCTGGTCGGGCTGACGGCGCTGGTCGTCGGTGGCGTCGGCGTTGCCAATGCGGTGCGCGCCTATCTCGACGGCAAGCGCGGCGTCATCGCCACCTTCAAGAGCCTTGGCGCCTCGGGCGGCTTCGTCTTCACCGTCTATCTCGTGCAGATCCTGATGATCGCCGGCCTCGGCATCGCGCTTGGCCTCATCCTCGGCGCCGCCATGCCGTTTGCTGCCAGCGCTGCGCTCCAGTCGGTCATTCCGGTGCCGGCTAAAGGCGGCTTCTATCCCGGTGCGCTGGCTCTTGCCGCGCTGTTCGGGCTGCTGGTGACGCTTGCCTTCGCGCTGTTGCCGCTCGGCCGCGCCCGCGATGTGCCGGCGACCGCGCTGTTTCGCGAAATGGGTTTTGAGGGCCGCGGCTTTCCACGCCTGCCCTATCTTGCCACGGCGGTCGGCATCGCGCTCGCTTTGGCGGCGCTCGCCATCCTGTTTTCCGGCGACCGGCGCATCGCCTTGATCTTCGTCGGCGCGACGGTCTTTGCCTTTCTGGTGTTGCGCCTGGTCGGTGCGCTGGTGCAGTGGGTGGCGCGCAAAAGCCCGCGTGTGCGCTCGGTCGCGCTTCGGCTCGCCATCGGCAACATCCACCGGCCCGGCGCGCTGACGCCGTCCGTCGTGCTGTCGCTCGGGCTCGGGCTGACGCTTTTGGTGACGCTGGCGCTGATCGACGGCAATCTCAGGCAGCAGATCTCCGGCAGTCTGCCGGAACGGGCGCCGAATTTCTTCTTCGTCGACATCCAGAATAGCGAGGTCGATGCCTTCTCGACATTGATCGGCAAAGAGGCGCCGAAGGGAACGCTGGTCAAGGTGCCGATGCTGCGCGGCCGGGTGATGGCGCTGAACGGCGTTAGTGTCGACAAGGCCAATGTGCCATCGGAAGGCGCCTGGGTGCTGCGCGGCGATCGCGGCCTGACCTACGACGCCAAACAGCCGGCCAATGCGACACTGACCGAAGGCATCTGGTGGTCGGAGAATTACAGCGGCGAACCGCTGGTTTCGTTCTCCAACGATGAAGGCAAGGCGCTCGGCCTGAAGCTTGGCGATACCGTCACCGTCAATGTGCTCGGACGCAATGTGACGGCCAGGATCGCCAATTTCCGAGAGGTGCAATGGGAGACGATGGGCATCAACTTCGTCATGGTGTTCTCGCCCAACACTTTTGCCGGCGCCCCGCATGGCTGGCTGGCGACGCTGACCGAAAAGGATGCCACGGCAGCAGAGGATGCCCGCCTGCTGAACGCCGTCACCCGCGCCTTCCCGGCGGTGACGACAGTTCGGGTCAAGGACGCGCTCGATGTCGTCAACCGGCTGGTCGGCCAGCTCGGCACGGCGATCCGGGTCGCGGCCGGCGTTGCCTTGATCGCTTCGGTGCTGGTGCTTGCCGGCGCGCTCGCCGCGGGAAATCGCGCCCGCATCCACGATGCCGTGGTGCTGAAGACGCTGGGCGCCACGAGGCGAACGCTGATCACGGCGTTTTCGCTGGAATACATGCTGATCGGCCTGGCCACCGCGGTGTTCGCGTTGGCTGCCGGCGGCATCGCCGCCTGGTACATCGTTGCCCGCATCATGACGTTGCCGTCGCATTTCATGCCGGAGGTGGCAGTGGCGACCTTGGTGTTTGCGCTGGTGATCACAGTCGGCATCGGCCTTGCCGGCACCTGGCGGGTGCTCGGGCACAAGGCGGCGCCGGTGCTGCGCGACCTCTAGGCCCCAAACGGCAAGGTTGGCCGAATCTGCCGTTTCCGATTAAATCTTGGTAATGTGCAGTCATGGAAGCCCAAGAAAACCGGCTTCCGGAGATTCACCAAGCGTTGCAGCCCGTTACGGTCTTGTTCTTGACGTCAAGAACCATCATATTTCGCCACAGGCATGCTGGAGCCCCGCCAGCGGCGCCCAGGTCCGAAAGGGCCTGACACCGTACGGGGCAGAAGCAACAGAGGATTCCAATGGCTGAGCCCATTCGCAACTACCAGACTTCGGCCGTGCCGGGCGCGCGCGCCGACATCGACCAAGGCCTGCGCACTTACATGCTCAAGGTCTACAATTTGATGGGGCTTGGCCTCCTCATCACCGGCGTCGCCGCCTGGGGCGCTTTCCAGCTCGCCGTCACCGGCGACGGACAGCTGACCGCTTTCGGCACGCTGATCTATGCCAGCGCCTTCCGCTGGGTGGTCATCCTGGCTCCGCTCGCCGCCGTCTTCTTCCTGTCGTTCAGGATCCAGTCGATGAGCGTGGCCGCGGCGCAGACAACCTTCTGGGTCTATTCGGGCCTGGTCGGCCTGTCGCTGTCGACCATCTTCCTGGTCTACACCGGCGCCTCGATCACCCAGACCTTCTTCGCCACGGCGGCCGCCTTCGGCGCGCTGTCGCTCTACGGCTACACGACCAAGCGCGACCTTTCGGCGTTCGGCTCGTTCCTGGTCATGGGCGTCGTCGGCCTCGTGATCGCCATGCTGATCAACATCTTCCTGCAGTCGTCGGCGCTCGGCTTCGCCATCTCGGCGATCGGCGTGTTGATCTTCGCCGGCCTCACCGCCTACGACACGCAGACCATCAAGGAAATGTACTACGAAGGCGATCAGGCCGACGTTGCCGGCCGCAAGGCGATCATGGGCGCGTTGAGGCTATATCTCGACTTCATCAACCTGTTCATGTTCCTGCTGCAGTTCATGGGCGATCGCCGCTAGGCGGTCTTCCCATCAGGCAACTGGACCAGCTGATATCAAGAGGGCGGCCCAACGGCCGCCCTTTTCTTTTGTGCCGGCCTTTGCTGTCATGGAGGCAGATGAAACGTCTGCATAAATTATGAGCACTGTTTCCATCCGCGCGGCCTTGGAAGGCGACCTCGGCCGAATCGCCGAGATCTACGCCGACGCCGTGACGCATGGCACCGCGAGCTATGAGCTGGAGCCGCCCAGCCGCACTGAGATGGGTGGGCGCTTCGACAGCCTGACGGCGGGGGGCTTTCCCTATCTGGTGGCGGAACGAGATGGCGCGCTACTCGGCTACGCCTATGCCGGCGCGTTCCGGCCGCGCCCGGCCTACCGCTTCATCGTAGAGGATTCCGTCTATGTCGCGCCTGATGCGAAGGGCCAGGGCGTCGGGCTGCTGCTGATGCAGGCGCTGATTGAAGCCTGCCGTATGGCGGGCTTTCGCCAGATCGTCGCGGTGATCGGCGACGGCCATGCAGACAGCGCCTCGGTGCGGCTGCATGAAAAGCTCGGCTTTCGCCATTCCGGTCGCCTGGAAGGCTCCGGCTACAAGCATGGGCGCTGGCTTGACACGGTGTTCATGCAGCTGTCGCTGAATGGCGGCGTAACGGTTCCGCCCGATCCGCATTCGCTGCCGGAGCGGAAGTTTCGTGAGAGCCTGAGGAGGGGAATTGAGGAGAACTGAAGAATTGAGGATCCGAATAGCTGAGAACAAACCCGGCGGTATTTCGACCGTTACATCCTCTTTTTTCAATTCTTCAGCTCTTCAATTCCCCAATTTTCAATTAGGCCTGGACAATCTTCAGCTTAGCATCGAAGACGTTGAGCACGCGACCGAGTTCCTGGCCGCGCTTGAGGATTCGGCCGCCGGCGGCGATGACGGCGAAGGCGCCTTGCCGGCGTGCCAGTTTCGGATCCTTGACGATCTGGAACAGCGGCACTTCGCTGGCCCGGCGGAAGACTGAAAACACAGCCCGATCAGACAGATGATCGATGGCATAGTCGCGCCATTCGTTGGCGGCGACCATGCGTCCGTACAGCCTCAGGATCTCGTCGAGTTCACGCCGGTCGAAACGGACCGGCTGGTCGAGGCGTTCGCGTCGCGCCTCGTGCAGCGGGATCAATATTGCGGATGCGTCCCCATCCTCCGTCCCACCGCTGCGATCGGTCATCCCGCGATCCCTTTGAAAATGAATCTCGCTTGCAGAAGTTGGCGTGTTCGCCGTGGAATTGCAAGGCCCGGCTAACCATCCCGGGACTGCGCTGTTTTCGCAACGTCCAGTCACTTTTATAAAACGCGGTGTTTGAATTGGTGATGCCTCGCCACATTTCCGCCTTTTTTTATCCGCGCTCATGCCCCAATGTCCGACGAATTTACCGGCGTTGCCTGAGACGGTTCGGTCCGGCACCGGCTCGTAAACCCCAAGCCCCCCGCCCACGGGTCTGCGTCGGATCGAACCAACCTCGGACTTTCCTCAGGGAGAGGCCGGGTGCGACGATCCCAAAACCTAAATGACCGACGTCAGAAGCAAGCTGACGTCGGTTTTTTTGTTTTTGGCTGCTTGAAGAATTTGCCGGAGGCTGCGGTGCCCAGTTTGCGGGCGCATCCCCTCACCCGGATTGCCAGCCGAATTGCGAACAGCAATTCGGGCCAATCCGACCTCCCCCGAACGGAGAGGAGTTCGCGCCTGCGCTGATTCAGCCTCTTCTCCCCTCGGGGAGAAGGTGGCCGAGAGCGGCCGGATGAGGGGCCCTCTTAGGGCTTGTGAATAAACGCAGCGCCCAGAATAGGCCCCGGCAGGCCGTCCTTGCCGACCGATTGCAGCAGCACGGCGCAGCCGCCTTTCTTGGCGATCTCGGTCATCGGCAATTCGTAGCGCTGCGCCTTGCCGTGCCACATGCCGGCGGTCTGGATGCCGGTGACGGCGTTCCAGTAGGTCATGCTGCGGCCGGTGTTCTCGCCCTTGGCGATGGTCACCGTCTGCGGTGGTTCGAAATAGACGATGACGACATGGGCGTCGCTCGGGCCGCTACCGGCGTCGCCGGCATCGATCATGACGCGATCGCTGGTGCGGCTGACCTTGACGCTGACCCGCATGCCTTCACCGGATTTCTCCATGCGGGCAAGCGCGCCGTCGACCTCCTTGCGGCTGGCGCCGTTGACATGGCTGCGACCATTGATGACGGCTTGCGGCGTGTAGACGGAGCGGGTGCCGAAGGCGCGCATATAGTCATATTGCCGGTCGGTATTGTCCTTGCTGCTCAGCGTGTCCTGCCAGCCGAGATAGTCCCAGTAATTGACGTGGTAGGCGAGCGCGACGACGTTGTCCTTGGCCGCCAGCTCGGCAAAGAAAGCGTCCGCCGGCGGGCAGGAATTGCAGCCTTGGCTGGTGAACAGCTCGACCACGCCCAAGGGCCTGTCAATCTGCGGTTTGTCGGTCTGGGCCGTTCCCGGTTCCTCGGCGAACCCGGTCCCGGCAAGCGCCGAGAAGGCCAGCGCAAAAGCCGCAAGCCGCAGAGGGTGTCGAGGTGCCATGGTCGTTCCGATTCCCGCCGGTGACGCCGGCCTTGTTCTGGTTGCCCAGATTTGTGGCAGAAGCGACAGTCAACGGGAAGTCACGTTGCGGTGAAATTTTTGCTGCCGCAACCATGGGTATGGCCATCACAGGGGGAGCACTTCACCGCCCGGTTCGATCGGGAGCATGGCATCAGGAGCGTGGGGCAGATCTTGCTGAGCCCAGCCGGTTTTTACTCCTGTCGTACAGGGCGGGGCTTCGATCGGGTCGGGCAATGCTTTCGAAAGACTGGGAGTAGGGAGTAGGGAGCAGGGAGCAGGGAGCAGGGAGCAGGGAGCAGGGAGCAGGGAGCAGGGAGCAGGGAGCAGGGAGTAGGGGTAGGGGTAGGGGTAGGGGTAGGGGTAGGGGTAGGGGTAGGGGTAGGGGTAGGGGTAGGGGTAGGGGTAGGGGTAGGGGTAGGGGTAGGGGTAGGGGTAGGGGTAGGGGTAGGGGTAGGGGTAGGGGTAGGGGTAGGGGATGTCGTTCCCCGCTACCGCCCAATCCCTACTGCCTAAGCCCTGGCCGCTACGCGGCCAGATCGCGCAGCACGTATTGCAAAATGCCGCCATTCTTGAAGTAGTCGAGCTCGTCCAGCGTATCGATGCGGCAGATGATCGGCACGTTCTTCACGGTGCCGTCGCCATAGGTCACCTTGGCGATCATCGTCTGGCGTGGCTTGATGGTGCTTATGCCGTCGATCTCGACCAGCTCGTCACCCTTGAGGTTGAGCGAGGCCCATGAGGTGCCTTCCTCGAAGACGAAGGGGATGACGCCCATGCCGACCAGGTTGGAGCGATGGATGCGCTCGAAGGACTGGGCGATGACGGCACGGACACCGAGGAGATTCGTTCCTTTAGCTGCCCAGTCGCGCGAGGAGCCGTTGCCGTATTCGACGCCGGCGAAGATGACCAGCGGCACGCCTTCCTTTTTGTACCTCATCGCCGCGTCGTAGATCGATTCCTCTTCCTTCGACGGGTAGTGGATGGTGTAGCCGCCCTCGCGGCCGTTCTCGCCCAGCATATGGTTGCGGATGCGGATGTTGGCGAAGGTGCCGCGCATCATCACCTCATGGTTGCCGCGCCTTGTGCCGTACTGGTTGAAGTCGGCAACGCCGACGCCATGGTCGGTGAGGTATTTGCCGGCCGGGGAAGCGGCCTTGATCGAACCCGCCGGTGAGATGTGATCGGTGGTGATCTTGTCGCCGAACAGGCCGAGCACGCGCGCGCCCTTGATGTCGCCGATCTTGCCGAAACCGGAGGTCATGCCGGCGAAATAGGGCGGGTTCTGCACATAGGTCGAGTTGTCGTCCCAGGCATAGGTCTGGCCTTCCGGCGCCTTGACGTTCTGCCAGTATTCGTCGCCCTTGAAGACGTCGGCATATTTGCGGGCGAACAGCTCACGTGTGACGTTCTTCTCGATGAACTCTTGGATCTCGGCCGAACTCGGCCAGATATCCCTGAGATAGACCGGCTTGCCGTCGCGGCCTTCTCCGAGTGGCTCGGTGGTCAGGTCCTTGGTGACGGTGCCGGCCAAAGCATGGGCTACCACCAGCGGCGGCGACGCCAGATAGTTCGCCTGCACGTCAGGTGAAACGCGGCCTTCGAAATTGCGGTTGCCGGAGAGCACCGCGGCGGCGATCAGGCCCTTATCGTTGATGGTCTTGGAGATCGGCGCAGGCAACGGGCCCGAATTGCCGATGCAGGTGGTGCAGCCGAAACCAACCAGGTTGAAGCCGATCTGGTCGAGCTCCTTCTGCAGACCGGACTTTTCCAGATATTCGGCGACCACCTGGCTGCCCGGCGCCAGCGAGGTCTTCACCCACGGCTTCTGCTTGAGGCCGAGCCGGTTGGCGTTGCGCGCCAAGAGGCCGGCGCCGATCAGCACACTCGGGTTGGAGGTGTTGGTGCAGGACGTGATGGCGGCAATGACGACATCGCCATGGCCGAGATCATGGTCGGTGCCTTCGACGGCATAGCGCTTGTGGATTTCGGCAGCCTTCTTGTACTCGGTCTCCATCGCCTTGGCGAAGCCGGCCGGAATACCTTCGAGCGGAACGCGGCCTTCGGGACGCTTGGGACCTGCCATCGACGGCACGACGCTGTCGAGTTCGAGTTCGAGCAGGTCGGTGAAGACAGGGTCGGCCGAGCCGGCGTCACGCCACATGCCTTGCGCCTTGGAATAGGCTTCGACCAGGGCGATGCGGCCTTCCTCGCGGCCCGACATTGTGAGGTAGCGGATGGTCTCGCCATCGACCGGGAAGAAGCCGCAGGTGGCGCCATATTCGGGCGCCATGTTGCCGATGGTGGCGCGGTCGGCCAGCGTCATGTTGGACAGGCCCGGGCCGAAGAACTCGACGAACTTGCCGACGACGCCCTTCTTGCGCAGCATCTGGGTGACGGTCAGCACCAGGTCAGTGGCGGTGATGCCTTCCCTGAGTTTGCCGGTGAGGCGGAAGCCGATGACTTCGGGCAACAGCATGGAAACCGGCTGGCCGAGCATCGCCGCCTCGGCCTCGATGCCGCCGACGCCCCAGCCGAGCACGCCAAGGCCGTTGATCATGGTGGTGTGCGAATCGGTGCCGACGCAGGTGTCGGGATAAGCGGTGGTTTCGCCGTCTTCCGTGTTGGTCCAGACGACCTGACCGAGATATTCGAGGTTGACCTGATGGCAGATGCCGGTGCCGGGCGGCACGACGCGAAAATTGCGGAACGCCTGCTGGCCCCATTTCAGGAATTTATAGCGCTCTTCGTTGCGCTCATATTCGAGCTCGACATTCCTGGCAAAGGCCAGTGGCGTGCCGAATTCGTCGACGATGACGGAGTGGTCGATGACGAGGTCGACCGGCACCAGCGGATTGATCTTCTGCGGATCCCCGCCGAGCGCCTTGAGGCCGTCGCGCATGGCGGCCAGGTCGACCACCGCCGGGACGCCGGTGAAATCCTGCATCAGGACACGCGCGGGGCGATAGGCGATCTCGACGCCGGCGGTGCCCTTGTCGGTCAGCCAGCCGGCAACAGCCTGGATAGAGTCCTTGGTGACGGAGCGGCCGTCTTCATTGCGCAAAAGGTTTTCCAGCAGCACCTTCATCGAATAAGGCAGCTGGGCAATGCCGGTGAGGCCGTTCCTCTCGGCCTCGACCAGATTGTAATAGACATAGTCCGCGCCACCCACGGTGAGGGTGCGGCGGCAATTGAAACTGTCGAGGGATTTTGACACGTGCGGTCCGTCCTTGTCTGTTCAGCCTGAAAGGGAACGGACGCCGATGGGCATGCAATCACGCGCAAAGGTGCGGGTACGGCCATTTCCGCTGTCCGTTCCCAGCCAACCCGAGCCGTTCAAGGCGGCGCGTGCGCTGGTTCGGCGCAAATTCTGTTCCCGTGCCGACCGCTGGCACGGATGTCCCGCATATAGAGAATTTTCTGGAATAGTTCTAGACAGTTGCGGAGCAAATTTGTGCGATGCGGCAGCTATCGCGCGGTAAAGTTTTCGGGACGGGCAGGCATGCGGCTGATTGCCGAAAATCTGGGCGGCGAACGCGGCGGCGAGACGGTCTTTTCCGGCATCGGTTTTGCGCTCGACAAGGGCCAGGTGCTGGTCGTCACCGGGCCGAACGGCTCGGGCAAATCGACGCTGCTCAGGGTCATCGCCGGGCTGCTGCCGAAGGCGCAAGGCGATGTGCGCATCGAGGGCGGCGGCGAGACGTTTCCGACGATCGCTTCGGCGATCCACTATCTCGGCCACCTCAATGCAATGAAGACGGCGCTCAGCGTGGCGGAGAATCTGCGCTTCTGGCGCGATTTCAACGGCGACGGGCAGTCGGGTGTGGGGGAGGCGCTGGAGACGGTTGGTCTCGGCGGCATCGGCCATCTGCCTTTCGGATATCTGTCGACCGGGCAAAGGCGGCGGGCGGCGATTGCGAAATTGCTGGTCAGTCATAAGCCGCTGTGGCTGCTGGATGAGCCGACGGCTGGGCTGGACAAGGCCTCGGAGGCGCGGTTTGCGGGGCTGATGACGAGGCATTGCGCGGAGGGCGGGATTATTGTCGCGGCGACGCATTTGCCACTGGGATTGGATGGGGCGAAGGAATTGAGGATGGGAGCAATAGGGTGATGTCGGCATTCCCGCCCACCCCCCTCTGCCCTACCGGGCATCTCCCCCGCAGGGGGGGAGATCAGATGTCATGCCGGCTTTCGCCAATCACCGGCATTGAAAAAGAGGCGTCAGCAACGGAACTGCCAATCTCCCCCCTTGCGGGGGAGATGTCCGGGAGGACAGAGGGGGGTGTGAAGGAACGCCACCTTCGGCAAGATGGCGATCAAACCGCAGGCGCGGCTCGCCAATGCTAGCCCTCTTCCTGCGCGACGTCCGTCTCTCAATCCGTGCCGGGGGCGGGGCGCTCACCGGCGTCATCTTCTTCCTCGCCGTCATCGCCACCATCCCCTTCGGTGTCGGACCGGACCTGAAGCTGCTCGCCCGCATCGGTCCGGCGATCCTTTGGATCGGCGCTCTGCTCGCCTGCCTGCTCGGCCTCGACCGGCTGTTTCAGGCCGATCGCGAAGACGGTTCGCTCGATCTTCTGGTGCTGGGCAATGACCGCCACATGCTGGCGCTGACGGTGCTGGTGAAGTGCCTGGCGCACTGGATGGGCAGCGTTCTGCCGCTGGTGGTTGCGGCACCTCTGCTGAGCCTGTTCATGAACATGGAGCCGCTCAGCATCGGCGCCACCGCGCTCACGCTGCTGGTCGGCACGCCGGCGATCACTTTCATCGGCGCGGTCGGGGCGGCGGTGGCGGTGGCGCTGCCGCGTGGCGGTCTGCTGATCTCGGTGCTGGTGCTGCCGCTGACCATCCCGGTGCTGATCTTCGGGGTGTCGGCGAGCTACGGCGCGGTGGCCGACCCTGATCCGTTCCTGCAGCCCTTCCTCATTCTTGCCGCGCTGACGCTGTTTCTTGCCGTGCTGGGTCCGGTGGCGGCAGCACTGGCGCTGCGGCATGGAACGGATTGATATGACCGCTGCGGCGCGACGATCAATTGCGAAGCCCCAGCCGCAAAGCTAAGAAAGCCGCAAAGCCATGGGAAGGCCATGATCGAGCACGACGAAGTGACGGTGGAAGGGGAGCGAAGCGCATGAGTGCACACGCACTCTATGTCGCGGCCGCCTATGGCATCACGGTGATCGTGCTGGCCGGGCTGATCGGCTGGATCCTGCTCGACCAGCGGACCCGCAAGCGCGAACTGGCAGACCTCGAAGCGGCCGGCGTGCGGCGTCGCTCGGACAAAGCCGGTACTCGGGCCAGCACTGGGGCCAGCAAGCCATGAGCACGGAAATCGAAACGCCGGCGTCGCCGCGCCGCCGCCTGATCGTGCTGTTGCCGCTGCTGGTTTTTCTCGGCCTCGCCGGATTGTTCCTGTCGCAGCTTTTGTCGGGACGCGATGAGGCGGCAGTGCCGTCGGCGCTGATCGGCCTGCCGGCGCCGCAGACCAACCTGCCGGCGCTGGAAGGGTCAAACCTGCCCGGGCTGGATTCGAAAGCCTTCGCCGGCAAGGTAACGCTGGTCAACGTCTTTGCATCGTGGTGCGCGCCGTGCCGGGAAGAGCATCCGGTGCTCTTGCAGCTGTCGCAGGACAAGCGCTTCGTCATGGCCGCGCTAAACTACAAGGACCAAGCGCAAAACGCGCGCCGGTTCCTTGGTGATCTCGGCAATCCGTTCCAGGCGATAGGTGTCGACGAGGCCGGCCGCACGGCCATCGACTGGGGCGTCTACGGCGTGCCGGAAACCTTCGTCATCGGCAAGGACGGCAAGATTGCCTACAAGCATGTCGGGCCGCTGACAGGGGAGTCGGCGAGGGATGTTCTGTTGCCGCAGATTGAAAAGGCGCTCGCGGCACCGGGCTGACGTTGGCGCCATGCCCCCTCATCGGGCCGCTACGCGCCCCCTCCTCCCCGTGGGGGAGAAGAGGGAAGCATCGGCACAGGCTAGCTCCTCTCCCCGGGGGGAGAGGTCGGATTGCCCGAATTGCTCATGCAATTCGGTTTGGCAATCCGGGTGAGGGGGCGGTGCCCCGCTGAGGTCTGAAATGCTCAGCCGTAGATCTGCCTGTGGACCTGGTAGAGCATTTCCGAGCGGTCGGCGCGCAGGTCGGCCAGATCGCGGCTCGTCAGGTTTTCGATTTCCGCGACGAGGCGGTTATAGTGGCGGCGCTTGGCCATCGAGGTGCGCGCGCGGGAGAAGAGGTTGTCAAAAGCCATAGCAAGGGTCCTTTCGTGCCGCATATCAGCGGTGAATTTGTTCCTCCCTTGGTCGTTCGCACCATGACATAGGAATGGTGCGATGCAAAAAGAAGATGTTGCAATGCACCATTGCACAGGGCGCATAGCGGGTTAATACAGCGCTACAGCACCATAAACGGCCGGACAGGCTGGCGGGCCATGCCGGCCGGGCACCTTTTGTCTTACAAATTGCGCCTGCGCCACCTTGCCATCGCGCCCGCAGGCTGGCTTGATCCGCGCGTCACGTGATGCCCGGAGGAAATGCATGGCGACCGCAGACTATTACGAAATTCTGGATCCGCGTTTCGCGCGGCTGTTCAACGGGAACGCCCAGGTGGAAAAGCTGTTTACCGGATGTCAGTGGGCGGAAGGGCCGGCCTGGTTCGCCGCCGGCCGCTATGTCGTCTGGTCCGACATCCCCAACAACCGCATGCTGCGCTATGACGAG
Source organism: Mesorhizobium sp. P160187 (assembly GCF_057766425.1). Lineage (NCBI taxonomy): Bacteria > Pseudomonadati > Pseudomonadota > Alphaproteobacteria > Hyphomicrobiales > Phyllobacteriaceae > Mesorhizobium > Mesorhizobium sp. P160187. The sequence goes on along the minus strand of NZ_JBYMDX010000003.1, from coordinate 1,665,204 downwards.
ACCGACGGCAATGTCAGCGTCTTCCGTCAGCCCTCCGGCAATTCCAACGGCAACACCGTCGACCGCCAGGGCCGACTGGTGACGTGCGAGCATTCCGGCCGCCGCGTCAGCCGCACCGAGCATGACGGTTCCGTCACCACCATCGCGGCCGAATGGAAAGGCAAGCGGCTGAATTCGCCCAATGACGCGGTCGTGAAATCCGACGGCTCGATCTGGTTCACCGATCCGAGCTACGGCATCGACACCGACTATGAGGGCGACAAGGCCGAAAGCGAGATCGGCGCTTGCAATGTCTACCGGGTCGATCCGGATACGGGCGAGGTCGAGGCCGTCATCACCGACATGGTCCGGCCGAACGGGCTTGCCTTTTCACTGGATGAAAGCCAGCTCTATGTCGTCGACACCGGCCGCACCCATGGCGCGCAGAACCCCGCGCATATGCGGGTCTTCAACGTCGGCAAGCACGGCAAGAAGGTGTCGGGCGGCAAGGTGTTCGCCGACTGCACGGCCGGCCTGTTCGACGGCTTCCGGCTCGACGAGGCCGGCCGCATCTGGACCAGTGCCGCCGACGGCATCCATTGCTACGATCCCGACGGCACGCTGATCGGCAAGGTGAAGGTGCCGGAAGTGACCGCCAATTGCGTGTTCGGCGGCAACAAGCTGAACTGCCTCTACATCGCCGGCACGACGTCGCTCTACATGGTGCGGCTGATGGTGAACGGGGCGAAGACGTATTGAGGCTGCTGCAAACGCTTCTCTGGCGGCCCTTGATGGCGTTTCTGCGCATTCCCGCGGCGCCCGTTGCGCTGCGGCTGACGGAACCACCGCCAAGCGGTTCGCCGGAGCGGATTTCGAAGCCGCCCAGCGGCGGCGGTATCAGACACAATTCAAGGGGAGGACGTCATGCCATTCGTCAACATCCGCATCGTCAAGGAAGTGATCGCCGCTGATCCCGCTGGCAAGAAGGCCGACATCGCCAAAAAGGTCACGGCGGCCATCATGGACGCCACCGGGCTTAGCAATGACGACGTCTGGGTGGTGTTCGAAGAGGTCAACGCGCGCGACTGGTATGTCGGTGTGACCGATGTCGAGACGTTGCGGAAGGGGTAGCACTGCGGCACGTTGGGGTGCGCCGCACCCTTTCGTTCGTCATCCTAGGGTCTGCGCCGCGTCGCTTCGCTCCTTGCTCCGCCCTAGGATGACGAGGCAACGTTTGCGCGTATAAAACTCGCGAAAACCTGCACCGCTTCGCGCATGGCCCGCAGGTTCTCGTCCTCTCCCAGGATCGCTTCTATCTCCGGCGGTTTCTTGCCGAGCAAGGCAATCTCCAGAACCGCATTCTCACAAAGCGCGAACGACATGGTGCGCATGATCTCGGCCAGCGCGGCGCGGGCATAGAGCGAGCGCGCGGAGGCGTGGGCCAGCATGGCGGGCTTGCCGACGGCGGCGTCGCGCGAGACCAGCCAGTCGAGCGCGTTTTTCATGCCGCCGGGCACGCCATGGGCATATTCGGGGCAGGAGACGATGATGCCGTCGGCGCTGGTGACGGCCTCGATCAGCCGCATGGCCTCGGCCGGTGTGCGCTCGCCTTCGTCATCCGGGTTGAAGATCGGCAGCAGGCCGAGCCCGTCATAGACAGTTACGCGGCAATCCGAAGGCGCGTTCGCGGACAGCGCCGCCAGCAGCGCCGAATTGGTCGAGGCGGCGCGCAGGCTGCCGGAGATGGCGAGGAGTTCGATCACGGGGAAACAGGGCTAGGGAAACCGGCAAAGGACTGCAATGGCGAATCGTACGCGAAATTTACCACAGGGTCTTGCTGTAGGCCTCGTCCAGCGAGCGGTCGAAATCGTCGGCAGTTTCGGTATGCGCCATCTGATCGGACAGGATCTTACCCAGCGTCGGCAATGTGGCGCGGTTGTGCCAGCTGTCCGGCTTCCACAATTCGGAGCGCATGAACGCCTTGGCGCAGTGCATGTAGGCGGCCTTGACGCTGACCACGACGACGCTTTGCGGTTGCCTGCCGTCGACGGCGAGGCGATCGCGCAAGGCGGCGTCGACGGTGATGCGGGCATCGCCATTGATGCGCAGCGTCTCGTTCATGCCGGGGATCAGGAAAAGCAGGCCGACCGAAGGATTGAGCAGGATGTTCTCCAGCGTGTCCAGCCGGTTGTTGCCGGGCCGGTCGGGAATGGCGATGGTCCTGTCGTCGAGAACAAGGGCAAAGCCCGGTCTGTCGCCTTTCGGCGTCACGTCGGCATTGCCGGCGCCGTCGGAAGAACCGATCAGCACGAAAGGGCTCTTGCCGATGAAAGAGCGGCAGTGGCCGTCGAGCGCCCTGAGTTCCTTGCGCATCGAGGTGTCGGTCGGCCGCGGCGTCTTGTAGATCGTCCTCAGTTCATCGCGCGTGGTGACGAATTCCATGGCCGTCTCCGTTTATTCTGACGCAATTCCGGACGGCTTCACACTTATCCTGGAATTGCTCTACTTGCCGGCTTCTTCCACCTTCTCGGCCTTATCCTCGATCGAATGGTGCAGGATCAGCGGCATCTGGCTGAAGGTGAACAACAGGGTGATCGGCATGATGCCCCAGACCTTGAAGGTAACCCAGAAGTCGGTGGAAAAATTCCGCCACACCACTTCATTGGCAAGAGCCAGGAACAGGAAGAACAGGCCCCAGCGGAAAGTCAGCTTGCGCCAGCCTTCGGCATCGAGGCGAAAGGCCGAATCGAAGACATAGCCGAGCAGCGATCGGCCGAAATACAGACCGCCGAGCAGCACGCCGCCGAACAGGGTGTTGACGATGGTCGGCTTCATCTTGATGAACACGTCGTCCTGCAGATAGAGCGTCAGCGCGCCGAAGATGAAGACGACGACGCCCGAGACCATCGGCATGATCGGCAAGGTGCGCAGCAGCAGCCAGGAGGCGATCAGCGCGATCGCCGTCGCCGCCATGAAAAGGCCGGTGGCGACGAAGATCGGCCCGCCGAATTCGGCCAGGACAGGAAATTTCTGCACCAGCCAGGCGCCGCGTGCATTGGCGAAGAAGAACACCATCAGCGGCCCGAGTTCCAGCACCAGCTTGAGCAGCGGATTGACGCTTTCTTTCTTCTTTCGCGGATCGGACGGGTCGCGTTCGAGGATGGGTGAGTTCATGACTTCCTTCTGACGCATGATCTTGTCCAAAAAGCCGTCAGCTCTTCGGGATCATTGCCTGTTACGCTACGCCGGCGATCGCCCTGGCGAATTCGCCGGCCGAGAATGGTTCGAGGTCGTCGACCTGTTCGCCGACGCCGATGAAATAGACCGGCAGTTTGTGCTTTGCCGCGATCGCGACCAGAATACCGCCGCGCGCCGTGCCGTCCAGCTTGGTCATCACCAGGCCGTTGACGCCGGCGACATTGCGGAAGATCTCGACCTGATTGAGCGCATTCTGGCCGGTGGTGGCGTCGACCGTCTGCAGCACGGTATGCGGCGCTTCCGGATCGAGCTTGCCCAGCACGCGCACGATTTTTTCCAGCTCCGCCATCAGTTCGGTCTTGTTTTGCAGCCGGCCGGCGGTGTCGATGATCAGCACGTCGGAGCCGGCCTCCTTGGCGCGTTCGAAAGCGTCGTAGGCGAGGCCGGCGGCATCCGCGCCGATCTTCGAGGCGATGACCGGCGACTTCGTCCTCTCGCCCCAGATCTTCAGCTGCTCGATGGCTGCAGCGCGAAAGGTATCGCCGGCGGCCAGCATCACCGACAGGCCACCATCCGTCAGTTTGGCGGCGAGCTTGCCGATGGTCGTGGTCTTGCCGGTGCCGTTGACGCCGACCACCAGAATGACATGCGGCTTGTGCGAGAGGTCGAGCTCCAGCGGCATGGCGACATGGGCCAGCACCTTCTCCACCTCGGCCGCCATGATGGTGCGGACATCCGCGTCGGAGACATCCTTGCCGTAGCGGCTGGCAGCGAGGGCATCGGTGACGCGCAAGGCTGTTTCCATGCCCAGATCGGCGCGGATCAGCACGTCTTCGAGGTCCTGCAGCGTCTCTTCGTCGAGCTTTCGCTTGGTGAAGACGCCGGCAATGTTGCCGGTGAGTTCTTTCGAGGAGCGGGCAAGCCCGTCGCGCATGCGCTGGAACCAGGAGCGTCGCGGCGCCGGTTCGGGCGCCTTTTGCGGCTCGGCTTTCTGCTCGACCTTTTTGGTTACGGTGACTTTGCCGACTGACGGTGTCGGCTGTGGTGTCGGCGGAAAACCCGGTTCAGGCATGGGCGCAACCCCCGCCGTGACAGCCCGGACCTCGACCGGCGCGGGTGTGGCTTCGACCGGAGTGCGCTTTACCTCCCCCTCGATGGGGGAGGTCCCAAGCGAAGCTTGGGGGTGGGGGTGATTTGCGCTGGCGTCGGCGCCATCACCCCACCCCGCCGCTTCGCGTCGACCCTCCCCATCGAGGGGAGGGTGGGGCGCCTCGTCCTTCTCCCCGTGGCTATACGGGGAGAAGGTGCCGGCAGGCGGATGAGGGGCGGCGCTGACCTCTGAGGTAGGCTGTGCGGGAGGCGCGGACGGTTGCGGCACTTCGATCGGGGCGGCCGGTTCTGCTGGAGTCTCGGCAGGCGTCGGCACTTCGACGGGAGCGGGCTCCAGCTGCGGTTCCGGACGCGATGGTTCGATCTCCGGCTCGGCCGGCACCGGCGGCACTTCTTGGGGCTGCGGCTCGGGAGCCGGCTCCGGAACGGCTGGCGGCGCAGGAACTTCTTCCGGTGCAGGCGGCTCGGGTGTCTCCGGCTCAGGCTGCGGTTCTTCTACCGGCGCGGGCTCCGGCAACGGTTCCGGCTCGGATGGGACGACCGGTTCCGGCGCGGGCGGGATGATCGGCGCGGGTTCGGGCTTCGGTTCTTCTGGCGCCGACTGCGGCGCAGGCTTTACCTCCCCCTCGATGGGGGAGGTCCCAAGCGAAGCTTGGGGGTGGGGGTGAGTGGCGGCGGTGTCGGCGCTCTCACCCCTCCCCGCCACTTCGTGGCGACCCTCCCCATCGAGGGGAGGGTGGGGCGTCGGCGGCTCGGGCTCCTCGCGCTTCAAGAACTCCGGAACGACCTGCTCGGCCGCCGGCTTCAGCGCCTCAAGCGCATCCCATTTGATCGGCGGCAGGGGAGCGGTTTCGTCGATGCGCTCCTCGACGACTTCCTTCTTGCCGAACGAAAATATGTTCTTGAAAAAACCGGCCATGCTTCAATCGTCTCAGGCGGCGCAGGCAGTGAGGGGCGAGGCTATCAGGCGCGCCCCATCATGGCCGGTGATGTCTGCCTCGACGATCTCGCCCGGCGCGCCTGTGCCGAGCGCGGCAAGCGTGAACCCTTCGGTGCGGCCGAGGCCGTCGCGCTCGATAAGGATCGTTTGGCGCGTTCCCGGGAGCGACGACAGATGGCGGCGATACGCAGCCTCACCAGCGGCGCGCAGCTGGGCCGCGCGCTGCTTGACCAATTCGCGGCGGACCTGCGGCATGCGCGCGGCGGGCGTGCCTTCGCGCGGCGAAAACGGGAAGACATGCAGGTGCGTCAGCCCACATTCCTCGACGATCTTTATCGAATTCTGAAACATTTCCTCGGTCTCGGTCGGGAAGCCGGCGATGATGTCGGCGCCGAAGACGATTTCGGGGCGCAGCTTGCGCACATCCTCGCAGAAGCGGATCGACTGGTCACGCAAATGCCTGCGCTTCATGCGCTTCAAGATCATGTCGTCGCCCGACTGCAGCGACAGATGCAGATGCGGCATCAGCCTGGGCTCGGTGGCGATGGCGTCCAGCAGATCGTCGTCGGCTTCGATCGAATCGATGGAGGACAGCCGCAGCCGCTTCACGTCGGGCACCTGCTTCAGGATGGTCTTCACCAGCTTTCCCAGCTTCGGCGCGCCCGGCAGGTCGGCGCCGAAAGAGGTCATGTCGACGCCGGTCAGCACGATCTCGGCGTAGCCGTTGCCGGCCAGACGCTTGACCGGCTCGACCACGGCGCCCATCGGCACCGAGCGTGAGTTGCCGCGGCCATAGGGGATGATGCAGAAGGTGCAGCGATGGTCGCAGCCATTCTGCACCTGGACGAAAGCACGCGCCCGGCCCTCAATGGCGTCGACCATGTGGCCGGCGGTCTCGCGCACCGAGAAGATGTCGTTGACGCGCGCCTTTTCGGTGTCGTTGACGCCGAAATCCGGCAGCGCGCGATAGGAGTTCGCCTTCAGCTTCTCCTCATTGCCGAGCACGAGGTCGACCTCGTGCATGGCGGCAAAATTCTGCGGTTCGGTCTGCGCGGCGCAGCCGGTGACGATGATGCGCGCCGCCGGGTTTTCGCGGCGGGCTTTGCGGATCGACTGCCTGGCCTGGCGCACCGCTTCCGAAGTGACGGCGCAGGTGTTGAAGATGATAGCCCCGCCTTTGAGCGCGCCGAGGCCGGCACTTTCGGCCTCGCGCCGCATCACCTCGGATTCATAGGTGTTGAGACGGCAGCCGAAGGTGACGACGTCTATGCCTTGGGAGTTGAGGCCCTTGGTATCGGCAAGTGCAGACATCAGGCCGCGCTTTCGGTGTCGCGGGCCCAGGTGCCGGTCGACGGATCGAAACTGCCGGAAAATTCCCATTCGGCGGCACCGGTCAGGATGACGTGGTCGTCGTCGCGCCATTCCACATGCAGCGAGCCGCCGCCGGGCGTCATCAGCGTAACGCTGCGGCCGGCGCGCCGGGTGCGGGCAGCGGCGACGACGGAAGCGCAAGCGGCCGAGCCGCAGGCCTTGGTCAGGCCGGCGCCGCGCTCCCAGGTGCGGATGATCATCGTCTCCGGCGACGTTACCTGGGCGATAGTGATGTTGGCGCGCTCGGGGAAGATCGGATGGCTTTCGAGCAGCGGGCCGAAACGCTCGAGTTCGTAGGACCAGACATCGTTTTCGACCCAGAAGATGGCGTGCGGGTTGCCCATCGAGAGAGCCGAAGGCGAATGGAGCACCGGCGCGTCGATGGGGCCGATCTGCAACTCGATCATGCGGGTGTCGCGGAATTCCTCAGCCAGCGGGATATCCTGCCAGCCGAAGCGCGGCGTGCCCATGTCGACCGAGATGGTGCCGTCGGCATGTTCGACGGCGTTGAGGATGCCGGCGCGGGTCTCGAAGGTGAAAGTCTTCTGGCCGGTTTCGGCGGCCAGCGCCTGGACGACACAGCGCATGCCGTTGCCGCAGGCCTGCGCGCCCGAGCCGTCGGAATTCAAGATGTCGATGTAAAAGGCGGTGCCCGGCGTGCGCGAATCGTGGATCGCCATGATCTGGTCGAACCTGGTCGCCGCATCGGCGTTCAGCGCGACAGCCGACGCCGCCGTGACCCTATCGGCACGGCCACGCATGTCGGCGACGATGATTTCGTTGCCGATGCCGTTCATCTTGGCGAAGGAGGCAGTGCCTGCCATGATCTGAGGTAATTCCTGTACGTTTCGCCGCTATATGGCGGAAACGGGCGGGAATTACCAGTGTGGGCTGCGTCTAGGTTACCGCGAAAACGCCGAGTACGATCAGCAGGAAGATGACGAGAACGATGCCGATCAGCAGGCGCGCGCCGGTGGCGGCGGCACCGGCCAGCGCCGGCATGCCGAGCAGGCTGGCGGCGGCAGCAACGATCAGAAGAATGATGATCCATTTGATCATGGACAATGCCTCGCAAATTGACTGGCCTGCAGCCGGCTTAAGAACGCATCTGCGGCGCTCTGGTTCCGTTGCCGCGAGGCTCTTTCCGACTGGGCGCGCTATTCGGCAATCTCGAAGTCGGTCGTGAAAGGCGCCGTCTTTGGCGAGTTCTCGTCGTGCATGAGGAAATCCGCGCGGTATTTGCCCGGGGGAACGCCATCCAGGGAGACGTTTAATTTGAAGAACATCTCTCGGTTATGCGAGCGCGAGGCGAGCTGGACCCGACCAAGCTTTTCGACGGTTCCCAGCTTCTCGCCCGACTGGGAAAGCACGGTAAGGTCAACGTAAAGCGCGATCTGGTTGTTGCCGAGCCCATCCGAGCCGTAGCCGTAACCGACCGGCTCCATATAAAGCACAATCTCTTCGCCCGGCTTGTAGACATGGTTCGGGCGCTCGGCGTAGGCGCCGAACCCGCTGGCCGACATGATATGCTTCACATTTTGCACGCCAAGCGGCATCGCTTGCCACAGAGCGTCCTCGGCGCTGCGGAATTTGTCCAGCGCGCCGGCGCCATCACCCGCCTGCAGTGCCTTTTCGGCTTCAGCGGCGCGATCGGTGATTTCACCCGCGAAAGCGGCCGGCGTCGAAATTACCAGCGCGATCAAAACTGCCAAGATTGATTTCATCTGTTCCCCCTGTTGCGATAGACCATCGGCTAAAATGGCAGTGCCGTAAACGGCCAAATGCAGACTCCAGCCGCGCTCGATCTCGGGAACGTCCCAAACCTCGCCCGGACGCAAGGCGCGAAACCGCTCACGCGCCAGGCCTTGCGCCTCAAGCGCTTCAGTCAGTTTTGCGCCGGCAGTTGCGCTCGACCGCCGATGCGCCGACCTGCTGCGGGCTCCGGTGCCGCTTTCGCAACCAATGTACCGGTTGGAACCGCGCTAGAGCGAAGACATGCCTTTTGTCCGCCAGCCATTTTGCGACAAATTTACAACAATTCGTGGTGCAAACCCTATTTTAACCATATCGGGTTGAAATTTCGCCACCTTCTCCATCTTGGTGAGGGGTGAGATTGTGCGGACGGCTTCCCCCCCCAGCCGGATCCGACGGAGGTTTGAATGATTTTTTCGAGAAGCGGGCTGATGGCCGTATCGCTGGCAGCGCTCGTTGCGAGCGGCTGTTCGACCTCGCGTTTTTCATCGATGGATGACCAGCAGCCCGCCCCGCTGCAGCCCGCGCCCGCCGGCACGGTGAGCGGAAGCCAACTGCCGCCCCCGGCAGCGCCGGGCACCACCGACCCATCGCAATTCCCGACCGCGCCGGCAGGCGCGCAGGTCGCCTCGCTGCCGCCGGACGGATCGGCGCCGGCCGGAGCCTCCGACCTTACCGCTGCGAGCGTTGCCGGCGTCTGGAACGCCAGCGTGTCCGGACAGAGCTGCAAGGTGGCGACGCCGCAGACCAAATTCGGCGCCGGCTTCCGCGCCGGGCCGCTGCATTGCCCGCCGCCCATCGACGGCATCAAATCGTGGAACGTCGCCGGCAAGCAGCTGACGCTCTATGACGAGAATGGCGGCACGCTGGCGCGGCTCTATTCCTCGGGCGGTTCGAAATTCGACGGCCAGACTACCAACGGCTTGCCGATATCGCTTACAAGGTAGGCAGGGTATGCTGATATTCAGGTGAGGCCGGCCTGCGAACGGCGGCTTCCTGCGCTTCCGGTGCGTACTTAAGTACGCTCCGCTCCGGTTCTCAGGAGCCACCATTCTCGGCTCGGCCTGACCTGAACCGCAACACACCCTGATCTTTCCTGGAGCAATCCGCTCAAAGTAAGCGACGTGACCGATGCATCTGCGTGACGGCCTCCAGACCCATGCGACCGTCAGGCAGCGCTACGACCATCTGGTCGCAACCGGCGCCATCGAGCGCGATCCTGCGCAGGAGCGCATCGCCGCCGCGCTCGACCGGCTGACCGGCGAGATCTCGGTCAAGCGGCTGGCGCACAAGTCGAGCGCGCTCGGCTGGCTGTTTGCCCGCAAGCGCGAGACGCGCGAGGTCGTCAAGGGCCTCTACATTCATGGCGGCGTCGGTCGCGGCAAGACCATGCTGATGGATATGTTCTTCGAGCTGTTGCCGGTCAGGCGCAAGCGCCGCGTTCATTTCAACGACTTCATGGCCGATGTGCAGGACCGCATCCAGAAGCACCGGCAGGCGCGCAAGAACGGCGACGTCAAGGAGGACGACCCGATCCCGCCGGTCGCGCTTCAGCTTGCCGAACAGGCCTGGGTGCTGTGCTTCGATGAGTTTTCGGTCACCGACATTGCCGATGCGATGGTCCTGTCGCGGCTGTTTTCGGCGCTGTTCGCCAATGGCGTGGTTCTGGTCGCCACCTCGAATGTCGCGCCGCAGGACCTTTATCGCGACGGGCTGAACCGCCAGCTTTTCCTGCCCTTCATCAGCATTCTCGAGCGCCACGCCCATGTGCTGACGCTTGATGCCGACAAGGACTACAGGCTGGAAAAGCTCGCCCGCACGCCGGTTTATGTCACCCCGGCGGATGCCGAAGCCGATCGTATGCTCGACGAAGCCTGGCAGGCGATGACGCACGGGGCGGCAACGGCCGAGACCGCGCTGACGCTCAAGGGGCGGCAGGTGAGAATACCGGCTGCTTCCGGCAATGCGGCGCGGTTTTCCTTCGCCGATCTCTGCGAAAAGCCGCTCGGCGCGCGCGATTTTCTGGCGATTGCCGGCCGCTTCTCGACCGTCTTCATCGATCACGTGCCGGTGCTGGGCGAAGGCAAGCGCAACGAGGCCAAGCGCTTCATCCTCCTGATAGACACGCTCTACGATCATCACACGCGGCTGGTGGTAAGCGCCGATGCCTCGCCCCCTGAGCTCTATACGGCCAGGCGCGGCAACGAGGTGTTCGAATTCGAGCGCACGGCCTCGCGGCTGATCGAAATGCAGAGCCGCGACTGGCTGGAGGACTGGGCGGAACGGCAAAAGGCGAAGGCGGAAGTGCAGGTCTGAGGGTTCGAAGAGGTAATATGTAGTGATCCTTCGCGCCCCCCTCTGTCCTGCCAGACATCTCCCCCACACGGGGGGAGATTGGCGGTTTCGGCGCTCCGCTCATTCCTGCGGCCATTGGAGATTGGCGAAAGGTCGCGTGACGTCCGATCTCCCCCCTCGTGGGGGAGATGCCTGGCAAGGCAGAGGGGGGCGCTGTCCCGCCGACGCCTAAAGGTCATACGCATACATTACAAACGCCTCCGCCTGCCCATGCTCCTCCCTGCGTTTTTCATAAAGCCCGCGCGATGGAACATTGTCCGGCTCGGTTCCAACACAGCCTTCGCCGCAACCTTTGCTCGCGGCCGAGCGCGAACATCGCGTCGAGCATTTTTCGCGCGATGCCTTGGCGCTGGTAGGCGGGTGAGACGCCGACTTCGTCGATGTAGAGTCCGTTGACCTTGTCGGGATGGCGGTGGATGATTGTGGGGCATTGGTCGACGACGCCGTCGGCCAATGCCACGATCATGAGATGACCTGATGATGAGGCGAGGTAGGCAGCAAGCCTGTCTGCCCGGACCGGCTCGTCGAACACGTCCTCGGGCGATGCGCTTCACAAGGGCGTCATCGCCTGGATATAGTCTTCTGATTTCCACGCTCATTGTGTAAAATCTCCCAAGCTGGCCTACAAACTTTGACGTTTACGTAAGTCCCAATGTTTCTAACCGATTGAAATCATTCACTCGAAAATAATCGATTGAATATATTTTCCACCGGGGCTACTGGATGCGGCGAAATCTAGCTGAGACCATAGCATTCCGGCCTCTTCCTCGACGCCGTCAACAGATCGCCAGGGATTTTGGGCGTCGTCACAGACAAAGGGAAAATTTCCTCACATGGCACGCAACAAGATAGCGCTCATCGGCTCCGGCATGATCGGCGGCACGCTCGCTCACATGATCGGCCTCAAGGACCTCGGCGACGTGGTGCTGTTCGATATTGCCGAGGGCATCCCGCAAGGCAAGGGGCTCGATATCGCGCAGTCTTCGCCGGTCGATGGTTTTGACTCCCGGCTGACCGGCGTCAATGATTATGCCGGGATCGAGGGCGCCGATGTCTGCATCGTCACTGCCGGCGTGCCGCGCAAGCCGGGTATGAGCCGCGACGATCTGCTCGGCATCAACCTCAAGGTCATGGAACAGGTCGGCGCCGGCCTGAAGAAATATGCACCCAAGGCCTTCGTCATCTGCATCACCAACCCGCTCGACGCCATGGTCTGGGCGCTGCAGAAGTTTTCGGGCCTGCCCAAGACCCATGTCGTCGGCATGGCCGGCGTGCTCGACAGCGCGCGCTTCCGCTATTTCCTAGCCGAGGAATTCAAGGTCTCGGTCGAGGACGTTACCGCCTTCGTGCTTGGCGGCCACGGCGATTCCATGGTGCCGATGATCCGCTATTCCACGGTGTCGGGCATTCCGCTGCCCGACCTGATCAAGATGGGTTGGACCTCGAAGGAAAAGCTCGACCAGATCGTGCAGCGTACCCGCGATGGCGGCGCCGAGATCGTCGGCCTCTTGAAGACCGGCTCGGCCTACTATGCGCCGGCCGCCTCCGCCATCGCGATGGCGGAATCCTATCTCAAGGACAAGAAGCGTGTGCTGCCTTGTGCGGCGCATCTCTCGGGTCAGTATGGCGTCAAGGGCACCTATGTCGGCGTTCCCGTGGTCATCGGCGCCGGCGGCGTCGAGCGCATCATCGAGATCGACCTCAACAAGGCCGAGCAGAAGATGTTCGACGCTTCGGTGGCGACGGTGCAGGGCCTGACCGAGGCCTGCGTCAAGATCGCCCCGCATCTCGCCTCGAAATAATCCTCCGGAGACCATCCAGATGAACATCCATGAATATCAAGGCAAGGCGCTGCTGAAGAGCTTTGGCGCGCCGGTGGCCGAAGGCGTGCCGGTGTTCAAGGCAAGCGAAGCGGAAGCCGCGGCACAAGCGCTTCCCGGTCCGCTCTATGTGGTGAAGAGCCAAATCCATGCCGGCGGCCGCGGCAAGGGGAAGTTCAAGGAACTGTCGCCCGACGCAAAGGGCGGCGTGCGGCTGGCTAAGTCGGTTGCCGAAGTCGTTGCCAACGCCAATGAGATGCTCGGCCACACGCTGGTGACCAAGCAGACCGGCCCCGCCGGCAAGCAGGTCAACCGCCTCTATATCGAGGACGGCGCCGACATCGATCGCGAGCTTTATCTGTCGATCCTGGTCGACCGCTCGGTCGGCCGCATCGCTTTCGTCGTCTCGACCGAGGGCGGCATGGACATTGAAGGCGTCGCCCACGACACACCGGAAAAGATCATCACCCGCGCCATCGATCCGCTGGCCGGCGTGACGACCATCGACGTCGACATATTGGTGGAAGCGCTGGGCCTCACCGGCGATGCCGCCAAGGATGCCGGCACGCTGTTCCCGATCCTCTACAAGGCCTTTGTCGAGAAGGACATGAGCCTGCTCGAGGTCAACCCGCTGATCGTGATGAAAAATGGCCGCCTGCGCGTGCTGGACGCCAAGGTGTCGTTCGACAACAACGCGCTGTTTCGCCACCCCGAACTGATGGAATTGCGCGACACCACCGAAGAGGACGAGAAGGAGATCGAGGCGTCGAAATACGACCTCGCCTATGTCGCGCTCGACGGCAATATCGGCTGCATGGTCAATGGCGCCGGCCTCGCGATGGCGACGATGGACATCATCAAGCTCTACGGCGCCGAGCCCGCCAACTTCCTCGATGTCGGCGGCGGCGCGTCGAAGGAGAAGGTGACGGCGGCGTTCAAGATCATCACTCGGGATCCGGCGGTCAAAGGCATCTTGATCAACATCTTCGGCGGCATCATGAAGTGCGACATCATTGCCGAGGGCGTGATTGCCGCGGTCAAGGAAGTCGGCCTGGAAGTGCCGCTGGTGGTGCGCCTCGAAGGCACCAATGCCGAACTCGGCAAGAAGATCATCAACGACAGCGGCCTCAACGTGGTGTCGGCGGACGATCTCGACGACGCAGCCAAGAAGATCGTGGCGGCGGTGAAGGGCTGAAGGCGAATGCCTCCGCGCAAGATAAACCTGGTCGAGGCGGCGGATCGAACGATCACCAAGGTCTTCGATCCGCATATCGCCGGCGACGTCAATGACAGCCAGGCGAAGGTCGCCAAGTTCGGCGAGACCTTCGACTGGCATGCACATGAGCATGAGGACGAGGCCTTTCTCGTGCTGCGCGGACGCATCGCCATCGATTTTCGCGACGGTCCGGTCGAGCTCGGCGAGGGCGACTTCATCGTCGTGCCAAGGGGTGTCGAGCACCGGCCGCGGTCGCTGACCGCCGAGCCCGTGGTGCTGATGTTCGAGCCGGCAACGACACTCAACACCGGCAATGCCAAGAGCGACCTCACCGTCACCGACCTGAAGCGGCTCTGACCATGAACGCGGCTTCCTTTTCCTCGCTCTCGGCCGATCACCAGCGCCTGCAGGCGCTGGTCGGCGCGTGGCGCGGCGAGGAAGAGGTGGCGGAAACGCAATGGGCCGATGGCGGCACGGCGACGTCGGAGGTGCCGGCGGAGGCGCAGTTCGGCGGCCTGTTCGTGGTGCAGCGCTATCGCCAGCGCCGCGACGGCACGGTCTCGTTCGGGTCGCACTCAGTGTTCGGCTTCGACCAGCCAAACAGCCTCGTCACCATGCATCAGTTCGATTCCATGGGTTTTATGCCGGCCTCGCCGGCCACAGGTGCATGGAACGGCGCAGAACTGATTCTGGAGCGGTCATCGCCGCGCGGCTCAGCGCGCGTGACGTATATTTTCGACACTCCCGATGCCTACCGGATGCGACTGCATTTCAAACCTGCCGGCAGCGACAGCTGGCAAGACATGGTGAGCGGCGTCTACCGGCGCGTTTCGCCTTCCTCGATCAACGGTTTTTAGAAAAGGGCTCCGATGTCCATTCTCATCGACAAGAACACCAAGGTGCTGGTTCAGGGCCTGACCGGCAAGACCGGCACGTTCCACACCGAGCAGGCCTTGGCCTATCACGGCACCAGGATGGTCGGCGGCATCCATCCCAAGAAGGGTGGCGAGACCTGGACCGGCGCCAAGGGCGAAAACCTGCCGATCTTCGGTTCCGTTGCCGAGGGCAAGGAAAAGACCGGCGCCAATGCCTCGGTGGTCTATGTGCCGCCGGCGGGCGCCGCCGAAGCCATCCTCGAAGCCATCGAAGCCGAGATCCCGCTGATCGTCTGCATCACCGAAGGCATTCCGGTGATGGACATGGTTAGGGTCAAGGCGCGGCTCGACCGCTCGACCTCGCGGCTGATCGGCCCGAACTGCCCCGGCGTGCTCACCCCCGACGAATGCAAGATCGGTATCATGCCCGGCAACATCTTCCGCAAGGGCTCGGTCGGCGTTGTTTCGCGCTCGGGAACGCTTACCTATGAGGCAGTGTTCCAGACCACCAATGTCGGCCTCGGCCAGACCACCGCCGTCGGTATCGGCGGCGACCCCGTCAAAGGCACCGAGTTCATCGACATGCTCGAAATGTTCCTCGCCGACGACGAGACCAAGTCGATCATCATGATCGGCGAGATCGGCGGTTCGGCCGAGGAAGACGCCGCGCAGTTCCTCAAGGACGAGGCCAAGCGCGGCCGCAGGAAACCGATGGCCGGCTTCATCGCCGGGCGCACCGCGCCGGCCGGTCGCACCATGGGCCATGCGGGCGCGGTCATATCCGGCGGCAAGGGCGGCGCGGAAGACAAGATCGCGGCGATGGAATCGGCCGGCATTAAAGTATCGCTATCGCCGGCGCGTCTGGGCACGACGCTGGTCGAGGCGATCAAGGCCAAGTGAGTAGCGAGTAGTGAATAGCGAATAGGGAAAAGAGAGTAACGGCGCGACCCGGGAAAAATCCCTACTCGCTATTCGCTACTCACTATTCGCTTTTGAAAAGGAGACGGAGCCAGGCTCCGCGGACAAAAATGGCAAGACAAGATCAGGCCAACGACCAATTTTCGCTCACCTCTTTCCTGTATGGCGGCAATGCCGACTATATCGACGCGCTGTACGCCTCCTATGAGGATGATCCAGAGTCGGTAAACCCCGAATGGCAGGACTTCTTCGCCGGGCTGAAGGACGACGCCGGCGATGTGCGCAAGAACGCCAAGGGCGCTTCCTGGGCAAAGCCGTCCTGGCCGCTGCAGGCCAATGGCGAACTGGTGTCGGCGCTGGACGGCAATTGGGGCATCGTCGAGAAGCATCTGGAAAAGAAGGTCAAGGACAAGGCGGTCACCAATGGCGTCGTGCTGTCGGATGCCGACGTGCATCAGGCGACGCGCGATTCGGTGCGCGCCATCATGATGATCCGCGCCTTCCGCATGCGCGGCCATCTGCACGCCAATCTCGACCCGCTCGGCATCGCCAAGCCGCTTGAGGACTATAACGAGCTGTCGCCGGAAAATTACGGTTTTACCGCAGCCGACTACGACCGGCCGATCTTCCTCGACAATGTGCTCGGCCTCGAATTCGGCACCATCCGGCAGATGCTGGAGATCCTGACCCGCACCTATTGCTCGACGCTCGGTGTCGAGTTCATGCACATTTCCGATCCCGAGGAGAAGGCCTGGATCCAGGCGCGCATCGAGGGTGCCGACAAGGAGATTTCCTTCACCGCTACGGGAAAAAAAGCGATCCTGCAGAAGCTGGTCGAGGCCGAAGGCTTCGAGCAGTTCATCGATGTCAAGTACAAGGGTACCAAGCGCTTCGGCCTCGATGGCAGCGAAGGCCTGATCCCGGCGCTGGAGCAGATCATCAAGCGCGGCGGCCAGCTCGGCATGAAGGAGATCGTGCTCGGCATGGCGCATCGCGGCCGGCTGAACGTGCTGTCCCAGGTGATGGCCAAACCGCATCGCGCCATCTTCCACGAATTCAAGGGCGGCTCGGCCGCTCCTGACGAGGTCGAGGGCTCGGGCGACGTCAAGTACCATCTCGGCGCCTCGTCGGACCGCGAATTCGACGGCAACAAGGTGCATCTGTCGCTGACCGCCAATCCTTCGCATCTGGAAATCGTCGATCCGGTTGTGATGGGCAAGGCGCGCGCCAAGCAGGACTATCTGTTCGGCCGCAGCCGCGAGGAGATCGTGCCGCTGGAAGAGCGCGCCAAGGTGCTGCCGCTGCTTCTGCATGGCGACGCCGCCTTTGCTGGCCAGGGCGTAATCGCGGAAATTCTCGGCCTGTCGGGCCTGCGCGGCCACCGCGTCGCCGGCACGCTGCATTTCATCATCAACAACCAGATCGGCTTCACCACCAATCCGCGCTTCTCGCGCTCGTCGCCCTATCCGTCCGACGTCGCCAAGATGATCGAGGCGCCGATCTTCCACGTCAATGGCGACGACCCGGAAGCGGTGGTGCATGCCACGAAGGTGGCGATCGAATTTCGCATGAAGTTCCACAAGCCGGTGGTGGTGGACATGTTCTGCTATCGCCGCTTCGGCCACAATGAGGGTGACGAGCCGGCTTTCACCCAGCCGATCATGTACGCCAACATCCGCAACCACAAGACGACGGTGCAGATCTATGGCGAGCGGCTGATCGCCGAGGGCCATATCAGCCAGGCCGAACTCGACAAGATGAAGGCCGACTGGCGCGCCCATCTGGAGTCCGAATGGGAAGTCGGCCAGCACTACAAGCCCAACAAGGCCGACTGGCTGGACGGCGCCTGGTCTGGTCTGCGCACCGCCGACAACCAGGACGAACAGCGCCGCGGCAAGACCGCCGTGCCGGTCAAGGTGCTGAAGGACATCGGCAAGAAACTGACCGAGGTGCCGAAAGGTTTCGAGGCGCACAAGACCATCATCCGCTTCCTCGAAAACCGCCGCCAGGCGATCGACTCCGGCGAAGGCATCGACTGGTCGACGGCCGAGGCGCTGGCCTTCGGCGCCATCCTGCTCGACGGCAATCCGATCCGGCTCTCCGGCCAGGATTCAGAACGCGGCACCTTCTCGCAGCGCCATTCCGTGCTCTACGACCAGAAGGACGAGACCCGCTACATCCCGCTCAACAATCTGTCGGCGGCACAGGCCGGCTACGAAGTCATCAACTCGATGCTGTCGGAAGAGGCGGTGCTTGGCTTCGAATATGGCTACAGCCTGGCCGAGCCGAAGGCGCTGACGCTCTGGGAAGCGCAGTTCGGCGATTTCGCCAACGGCGCCCAGGTGGTGTTCGACCAGTTCATCTCGTCGGGCGAGCGCAAGTGGCTCAGAATGTCAGGCCTGGTATGCCTGCTGCCGCATGGCTATGAAGGCCAGGGTCCGGAGCATTCTTCGGCCCGGCTCGAGCGCTTTCTGCAGCTTTGCGCCGAAGACAATATGCAAGTCGCCAACTGCACCACGCCGGCCAACTACTTCCACATATTGCGCCGGCAGCTGAAGCGCGACTTCCGCAAGCCGCTGATCCTGATGACGCCGAAATCGCTGCTGCGCCACAAGCGGGCAGTGTCGACGCTGCCGGAGATTTCGGGCGAAAGCTCGTTCCACCGGCTTTTGTGGGACGATGCCCAGCTGCTGCAGAACCAGACGATCAAGCTCACCAAGGATTCCAAGGTCCGCCGCGTCGTGCTGTGCTCGGGCAAGG
Organism: Mesorhizobium sp. P160187; assembly: GCF_057766425.1. NCBI lineage: Bacteria > Pseudomonadati > Pseudomonadota > Alphaproteobacteria > Hyphomicrobiales > Phyllobacteriaceae > Mesorhizobium > Mesorhizobium sp. P160187. The sequence continues at coordinate 1,646,910 of NZ_JBYMDX010000003.1, read as the reverse complement.
TCTATTATGACCTCTACGAGGAACGCGAGAAGCGCGGCATCAACGACATCTATCTCTTGCGCGTCGAACAGCTCTATCCGTTCCCGGCCAAGGCGCTGATCACCGAACTGTCGCGCTTCCGCAATGCCGAGATGGTGTGGTGCCAGGAGGAACCCAAGAATATGGGCGCCTGGTCGTTCATCGATCCGTATCTGGAATGGGTGCTGGCGCATATCGACGCCAAGCACCAGCGGGTGCGCTATACCGGACGTCCTGCGGCGGCATCGCCGGCGACCGGCTTGATGTCGAAGCATTTGGCGCAGCTCGCCGCCCTGCTCGAAGACGCGCTCGGCGAATAGAACAAACCCGGCGAATAGAACAGACAGAGAAGAAACGGAACAGGCACAATGGCTACCGAAATCCGCGTTCCCACTCTCGGCGAATCCGTCACCGAGGCGACCATCGGCAAGTGGTTCAAGAAGGTCGGCGATGCCATTGCCGTCGACGAGCCGCTGGTCGAGCTCGAAACCGACAAGGTGACGGTGGAGGTGCCTGCCGCCGCCGCCGGCACGCTGGGCGAGATCACCGCCAAGGAAGGCGAGACCGTCGGCGTCGGCGCGTTGCTGGGTTCGATCTCGGCAGGCGTCGCCACGGCCGCCCCGGCGTCCAAGCAGGAGACCAAGCCGCAAGCTGTGTCGCAGGCGTCGAGCCCCGACGCGGCACATACGACCAAGCAGGCCGCGGCCGAGACCGCCAAGATTGCCGGCGATGCCGGGCCGGTCGAGCCGCGCGCCATGCCGCCGGCGCCAGCTGCCGCAAAGCTGATCGCCGAGAACAATCTGTCGGTCGACCAGGTTTCTGGCTCGGGCAAGCGCGGCCAGGTGCTGAAGGGCGATGTGCTCGACGCGATTTCCAAGGGCGCGCCGTCGCAGCCGGCCGAAATTCCGAAGGCCGCACCGGCTCCGGTCGCCGTGCGTGCGCCGTCCTCGGGCGACGATGCGTCGCGCGAGGAGCGCGTGCGCATGACCAAGCTGCGCCAGACCATTGCGCGCCGGCTGAAGGAAGCGCAGTCGACCGCCGCCATGCTGACCACCTTCAACGAGGTCGACATGTCGGCGGTGATGGCGCTCAGGACCAAGTACAAGGACATCTTCGAGAAGAAGCACGGCGTGAAGCTCGGCTTCATGGGCTTCTTCACCAAGGCCGTCACCCACGCCTTGAAGGAGATCCCCTCGGTCAATGCCGAGATCGACGGCACCGACATCATCTTCAAGAACTATGCCCATATCGGCGTCGCCGTCGGCACCGAAAAGGGCCTCGTCGTGCCGGTGGTGCGCGACGCCGATCAGATGTCGATTGCCGAAATAGAGAAGGATATCGGCCGGCTGGGCATCGCCGCACGCGACGGCAAGCTGTCGGTCGCCGACATGCAAGGCGGCACGTTCACGATTTCCAACGGTGGCGTCTACGGTTCGCTGATGTCGACGCCGATCCTCAATGCGCCGCAGTCGGGCATTCTTGGCATGCACAAGATCCAGGACCGGCCCGTCGTGGTCGGCGGCCAGATCGTGATTCGGCCGATGATGTACCTGGCGCTCAGCTACGATCACCGCATCGTCGACGGCAAGGAAGCGGTGACCTTCCTGGTCCGCGTCAAGGATAGCCTGGAGGATCCCGAACGGCTGGTGCTCGATCTATGAGTGATCCGGGATGGCCGAGCCCGCCCAGCCGATCGATCTGTTCGAACTCCTGACGACTGGCCGCGCGGGTCCTCTCGAACTCGGCAAAAGCAGCCGTGAGGCGGTTCGACAACTGATCGACGCGGAGGATGTGCGGGCGGACGGTCATTATCGCCACGGGGACACGGAGTCCGCGTGGTGTATCTATGGCGCCAATTGCGAATTCTTCTTCAGCCCCGATTTTCGCTTGCGATCGATCAGCGTCGAGCCTTCCAAGACCGCCTTGGCACTCAATGGCATGATGGCGACCTGGCGCGGCGATTTCGAACTCAATCTGGGAAGACATCCAACCATTCTGGCTGGCAACGACCCGATTGCATTTCACGCGTTGCCGAAAGCGCTGCAGGTCCTGAACAAGCCTGAGTTCAATTGGACAATCGGTGGCGGCGATGAGCGCGACATCTATATCGAACTGTCGGAAGGCTCCCGCTATTTGACCCTCAAGTATGAGATCAACACCATTCCGGTGGACGGGGATGCGAAAATTGTCTTTGAGATAGATTACTTTCTAGCAGCGGTCTTCCTTGTCGACCGGGATGTTCAGGGCGACGAATGACAATCCGGTCCTTCCGCATTTCGCAGCGTGTTCTGGCCCTGTCGCTAGCAGCAGCGGTGGCGACGCCGATCCCCGCACACGCCGCCTGCCCTCTGGCGCTTGCCGTTTATGGCGATGCCGAGAGCGATGCCGGAATCGATTTTCGGCCGACGATGGGTGCGGCCACCGTCACCAATACCTTCAAGATGGTGCTCGACAAGGGCATCGTGCTCGACGGCATTGTGATGTGGACCTCCGGTGTTTCGCGACCGCATGGCTCGCTGATGTACAAATGCCCGACCGGCGACGTCACCGGCGACGAGCTTGCCGGCTGCACGGTCTGGCAGGGCGTGGTCTACAGCGCCGACGACAAGGGCAATATTGCGCTGCTGGCGGCCGAAAGCACGGACGCGCCGCAGAGCCTGATTTTCCCCGATCTCGGCCCGTCGCTGCAGATGTCGTCGGCCTTCGGTCCGAAAGGCTTCTCGAAACTGCCGTGGGATGTGTTTCTGCTGAAGGGCTGCCAGGAATGAGTGCATCGCAAAAAGTGCTTCTGGTCACCGGCGGCAGCCGCGGCATTGGTGCCGCCACTTGCCGGCTTGCGGCGAAGGCCTGCTACCGCGTCGCGGTCAACTATGCTTCGAACGAGGCTGCCGCTGATGCGCTGGTTGCCGAAATCGAGTCAGCGGGCGGTGAAGCCTTTGCGGTCAAGGGTGACGTCGGCAACGAAGCCGACATCGTGGCAATGTTCGAAGCGGTCGACCGCCGCTTCGGTCGGCTCGACGCCCTGGTCAACAATGCCGGAATCGTCGACGTCAAGGCGCGTGTCGACGAGATGAGCCTGGCGCGGCTGGAGCGCATGATGCGCATCAATGTCATCGGCTCGTTTCTGTGCGCCCGCGAAGCGGTGCGGCGCATGTCGAGCAAGCATGGCGGCCAGGGCGGCGCCATAGTCAACATCTCGTCGGCTGCGTCGCTACACGGCTCGCCCGGCGAATATGTCGACTATGCCGCGTCCAAGGCGGCGATCGACACCTTCACGCTCGGACTGGCGCGCGAAGTCGCGACCGAAGGCGTGCGGGTCAATGCGATACGGCCGGGCATCATCGACACCGAGATCCACGCTTCGGGCGGCCAGCCGGACCGGGTCGAGCGGTTCCGCGACATGCTGCCGATGAAACGAGCCGGCACGGCGGATGAAGTCGCGCATGCCGTTCTCTATCTTTTGTCGGATGAAGCGTCCTACACGACGGGCGCAATCCTGAATGTAAGCGGCGGCCGCTGAGCCCCAAGCTAGGGAAACGAACATGGCTTATGATGTCGTTATCATCGGGTCGGGACCGGGCGGCTATGTCTGTGCCATCAAGGCGGCACAGCTCGGGCTCAAGATCGCGGTGGTCGAGAAGAACGCCACTTTCGGCGGCACCTGCCTGAACATCGGCTGCATTCCATCCAAGGCGCTGCTTTACGCATCGGAAATGTTTGCCGAGGCCGGCCATTCCTTCGATGCGCTGGGTGTCGAGATACCGGCGCCGAAACTCAATCTGAAGAAGATGATGGCGCACAAGGACGCGACCGTTTCGGCCAACGTCAATGGCGTCGCCTTCCTGTTCAAGAAAAACAAGATCGATAGTTTCCGTGGCACCGGGAAGGTGGTTGCGGCCGGCAAGGTGTCGGTGACGGCCGAGGACGGCAAGGTCGAGGAGATCGAGACGAAAAATATCGTTATTGCCACGGGCTCCGATGTCGCCGGCATTCCCGGCGTCAAGGTCGACATAGACGAGAAGGTGATCGTGTCGTCGACCGGCGCGCTGTCGCTGGAGAAGGTGCCGGGACATCTGGTGGTTGTCGGCGGTGGGGTCATCGGTCTGGAGCTCGGCTCGGTATGGGCACGGCTCGGCGCCAAGGTCACCGTGGTCGAATTCCTCGACGCCATCCTGGGCGGCATGGACGGCGAGGTCTCCAAGCAGTTCCAGCGCCTGCTTTCCAAGCAGGGTTTCGAGTTCAAGCTCGGCGCCAAGGTGACAGGGGTGACCAAGGCCAAAAAGGGCGCCGCCGTTACGTTCGAGCCGGTCAAGGGTGGTGCGGCCGAGACCATCGAGGCCGACGCGGTGCTGATCTCGACCGGACGCCGGGCCTATTCCGACAGCCTCGGGTTGAAAGAAGCCGGCGTCGAGGTCGACGAGCGCGGCCGGGTCAAGACCGACGGGCATCTCAGGACCAACGTAGCCGGCATCTACGCCATTGGCGACGTCATCGCCGGGCCGATGCTGGCGCACAAGGCCGAGGATGAAGGCGTGGCGGTGGCCGAGACCATTGCCGGCCAGGCCGGCCACGTGAATTACGACGTCATTCCGAGCGTCGTCTACACCAGCCCGGAAATCGCTTCGGTCGGCAAGACAGAGGAAGAGCTGAGGAAGGCCGGCATCGACTACAAGATGGGCAAATTCCCGTTCACCGCCAACGGCCGCGCGCGCGCCATGCTGCACACAGACGGCTTCGTGAAGATCCTCGCCGACAAAGCCAGCGACCGCGTGCTCGGCGTCCACATTGTCGGCTTCGGCGCCGGCGAGATGATCCATGAGGCGGCGGTGCTGATGGAGTTCGGCGGCTCTTCCGAAGACCTCGCCCGCACCTGCCACGCGCATCCGACAATGTCGGAAGCGGTGAAGGAAGCAGCGCTGGCGACGTTCTTCAAGCCGATCCATATTTAAGGAAACGCTGGAGGGACAGCACCCCCCCCTCTGGCCTCCCTCTGGCCTGCCGGCAATCTCCCCCTCAAGCAAGGGGGGAGATTGGACTTCACCGCCGCGTCGCGAGCTTTCAAGTTTCTCACGTTTCTAACCTGGCGCTGTTCGTGAACTGCCGATCTCCCCTCTCGAGGGGGAGATGTCCGGCAGGACAGAGGGGGCGGTGAAGAATCGCGACGCTCGCCGATAGGTGCCCCAAACAAAACGGCCCGCTTTTCAGCAGGCCGTTCTTGGCTGGAACAAGATGCCAGATCAGTTGGCCAGATTACGGGCTCGGCGCCGGAGCAGGCGCGGGTGCCGGGGCTGGCGCAGGAGCCGGTGCGGGAGCAGGGGCTGGTGCGGGAGCCGGTTCGGCGGGCTTCATCGGCTCAGCCGGTGCAGGTGCGGGCGCCGGTGTGCTGGCTGCCGGCGGCTCTGCGGGTGCAGGATGTTCGCCGCTTCTGCCGAAAACATAGTACGCGACAATCGCAAGGATGACGACGACCAGCGCAATCAGCCAGCCGCTGCCACCACCCGACCTGGGCGCTGGATCGTTAGGGTTCGCCATAAAAGTGTCCTCCGTGGATGAAAAGCATCAATCAACACCCCTCAACGCGCAACCGTTGAACGGGTTCATACTAGGCCTTCAAATTGACGAACGCAGGAAAATTCTGATTCGCAACAGCTTGTTGGCCTGTATTTCCCCCGCAAAATCAATCACGAACGAGGTAGAACGAGCTTAGCTGGCCTTTTCCGCCAAAAATAGGGCCAACCGCCTCCGCATTGCGAATCAGTTGCGCACCGCACAGAGCCGGGCTTACGTGATTCGGTATTCAAGACGGGCGCTGCTCAGTTGACGGCGGTGACGGTATAGCCGGCCTTGCGAAAGTCCTCGACCAGGCCTTCGGGGCCGGGAAGATGCATGGCGCCGACGGCCATGAAGGCATTGCCCTTGGCCAGGATCGGTGCGGCATGGTCGGCCATGACCTTGTTGCGGCCGGTGATCATCGTCCGGTCGAATTCGGCGTAACCTGCGTCGTCGTCTTCGTCGGGCGAGATCGAACGCAACAGCGGCCAGAAGGTGCCGGTGTCGCCGCGCTGGTAAAGCACGATCATGGTTTCGTTGATGTCGTTTATCTTGTCGCCGAGCTTCAGGGTCTCGACCAGCCCTTTGATGTGGAACGCAATCGGCAGCGAGGCCATGGCGTGCAGCTGGCTGGCAGCGGTCTCCAACCCTTCCACCGGCTTCCCCAAGGCCTTGGCGTCCTGCGCCAGCTTGACGTCCAGAACCGGTGCGCCGCCTGCCTGACGGGCGACCTCACAGACCGGCAGCGCGACCATGGCCGACAGCAGCCACGGCTTCATCTTGGAGACGCTCGCCGGCGGAATGCCGCGCGCATCGAGCCCTTTGTTCACCACCGCCGCATCCTCCGGCGACAACAGCGACGACAACGTCGTGTTGTCGGTGAACATCATCAGCTCGGGTTCCTTGAGCATGGCCTCCATCATCTTCTGCTTGTCGAGCACGTCGGTGGTCTCGATGATGATGGTGCCGGCAGCGCCATAGGCTTTCCTGGCTGCCGGCGGCAGAGTGGTCACGCGCGGGTCGGTCATGTGCATGGTGCCGAACAGGAAGGATGGCTTTTCGCCTGATTTCTCCAGCTTCCACAACAGGCCCTTGCCGTTCAGCGTCGCTGCTGCTTCCGTCTCGATCCTGGAATAGGTGGCGGGGTCTTCCTTCTGCAGGGCCGACAGCAGATCGGCGCCGGCGCAGGCCGGGGCTTCGGCATGCGCCCTGCCCATGGCAAGCAGCAGCACGATGAGGAAAGACAGGAAAAACAGGGCGTTGAGCGCGACGAGCAGCTTCAGCGACACAAGGGCGGCGCGGTCGGCGATGGCAAGGGCGCGTTTCATGGTGCGGTTCTAGGACTGAAAAGCGGCCAAACGGTTAACCGGCGTGGGGAAATTGTCCTGGACTTATACAGTGTCACGCGCGGGGATGGGCAGATTCGTAGATCTCGAGCAGCCTTGCCGTGTCGACGCCGGTATAGACCTGCGTCGTCGACAGGCTGGCGTGGCCGAGCAGTTCCTGGATGGTGCGCAGGTCGCCGCCGCGCCCGAGCAGATGGGTGGCGAAGGAATGGCGCAACGCGTGCGGCGTCGCGGTGTCGGGCAGGTTCAGCGCCGAGCGCAGCCTGGCCATGTCGCGCTGGACGATGGCCGGGTTGAGCGGCCCGCCGCGGGCGCCGCGAAATAGCAGGCCCTTGGGATCGAGATGGTAGGGACACAGTTTTCGGTATTCGGCGATTGCCCTGAGCGCCACCGGCAGCACCGGCACCAGCCGTGTCTTGCCACCCTTGCCGGTGACGCGCAGCACGGTGTCGGCTTCCGATGCCAGGTCGGCGGCGCTGAGGCCCAGCGCTTCGGAAATGCGCAGGCCCGATCCATAAAGCAGCGTCAGCACGGCGGCGTTGCGGGCGGCGATCCAGGGCTCTTCAGCCAGCTGGCCTTCCACCGACACGACATGTTTGGCATCGCTGGCGGTCAGCGGCTTGGGCAGCGATTTCGGCTGGCGCGGCGCGCGCAAAGCTGCTGCACCCGCGGCGTTGGCGAGGCCGCGCCGTTCGAGGAAGCGCAGCAGCGAGCGGATGCCGGCGAGGCCGCGTCCGAGCGTGCGGGCGCCGGCGCCGGCGTTGCGCCGCGCGGCAAGAAAGCCGCGCAGATCGGCCGGGCGTAAGGTTGCGATGTCGGAAATGCCGGGCGAGCCGCCGCAATGTCCGGTCAGGAAATGCAGGAACTGGCGCGTGTCGCGCTCGTAGGCCTCGACAGTCGCCGGTGACAGCCGACGCTCGCGCGCCAGCATCTTCAGCCAGCTTTCGCGCGCTGCCTGGAGGTCGGGTTTTGCCGGGATGAGAAATTCCTGCATGCCGCCATTGTCAGGCAGCCGGGTTAGGAAGCGGTGAAGAACCTGTCATTGAAATGGCCACGGGCGATCATTGAAATGACGCCGGTAGGGCGTTAGAGCAGGGCAAAGGATATCAGCCATGTCGAAGCCCCAGAACCCCGTGCAAATGGCCGTGATCGGCGCCGCCCACGGCATCAAGGGCGAATTGCGGGTGAAAACCTTCACCGGCGAGCCGCTGGCGCTGGCGGATTATGGCCCGCTCTATGCCAAGGACGGCCGCGCCTTCCAGATCATCGACATAAGGCCGGCAAACACTGTCGTCGTGGTGCGTTTCAAGGGCATTGCCGACCGCAACGCCGCCGAGGCGCTGGCCGGCACGGAGCTGTTCGTCGACCGCTCGATGCTGCCGGACGATGGCGAAGAGGACGAGTTCTACCACGCCGATCTCGTCGGGCTGGAAGTCCGCGACGACACGGATGCGGTTGTCGGCAAGGTGGTCGCGGTACACAATTTCGGCGGCGGCGACATTCTCGATGTCACGCTTGGCGGGCGCAAAGGCGTGCTGATCCCGTTCACGCAGGCCGCCGTGCCGCAGGTGGTGGTTGCCGAAGGTTTTGTCCGTGTCGATCCGGCGGCGGCCGGGCTGGTCGAGGACGAGGATGGCGAGGCGCCGCGCGAAGAAGACTTCGACGCGAAGGGCCGGCCGCGCGGGCCACGCGACGCCGGGGGCAACCGGTGACGTTCAAGGCTTCGGTGCTGACGCTCTATCCCGAGATGTTTCCGGGCGGGCTAGGCCTGTCGCTGGCCGGACGGGCGCTCGAAGTCGGGACATGGTCGCTGGAAGCTATCCAGATCCGCGACTTCGCCAGCGATCGCCATCACACCGTCGACGACACGCCGGCCGGCGGTGGCGCCGGCATGGTGATGCGCGCCGATGTGCTGGCCAAGGCGATCGACCACACCTCGCCGTCCGGCGATCCGCGGCCAAAATTGCTGATGAGCCCGCGCGGCAAGCCGTTGACGCAGGCGCGGGTGCGCGAGCTGGCCGCCGGGCCGGGCGCCGTCATCGTCTGCGGCCGCTTCGAGGGTGTAGACCAGCGATTGATCGAGGCGCGTGGGCTGGAGGAAGTCTCGATCGGCGATTTCATCCTCTCCGGTGGCGAGCCGGCAGCCCTGGTGCTGCTCGATGCCGTGGTCCGGCTGTTGCCCGGTGTGATGGGCAATGCGGTATCAGGCGAGGAAGAAAGTTTTGAGAACGGTCTGCTCGAACATCCGCATTACACGCGACCGCAGGAGTTCGAAGGCAGGCCAATCCCCGACGTGCTGGTTTCCGGCAATCACAAGAAGATCGCCGCCTGGCGCCGCGCAGAGTCCGAGAGGCTGACGAAGGAGCGGCGGCCGGATTTGCTCGCCGCTCAGCCCTTGGCAAAATAGTAGACGGCGAGAAACAGGCCGACGGCGATGACGAAGCCGCGTACTGCGTTTTGCGGCACGCGCTTGGCGATCCAGACGCCGGCATAGCCGCCGAGCGCGCCGCCGGGGATCATGACGATTGCCTGAGGCCAGGCAACAACGCCGCCGGAAACGAAGACCAGTATGGCAACGGCGGCGATGACCACGGCCAGCATGTTCTTCAGCGCGTTCAGCCGGTGATAGTCGCCGGATTGCGTCAGGCCGAGCGTCGCCAGCATCATGACGCCCATGCCGGCGCCGAAGAAGCCGCCATAGATGGCGGTAGCGAACTGCGCCAGCGAACCGGCCAGAGAGCCGACCGTGGCTTCATGCCCAGGCTTCGGCGTTGGTTTCAGCCACGGCCCGGCGGCGAACAAGGCGGTTGCGGCCAGCAGCAGCCACGGCACGAGGGCGCGGAACGACGGATTTGAGAGCGCCAGCAGGATGAGCGCACCAGCCAGCGCGCCCAAAGCCGAGATCAGGCAAAGCAGCAGCGCGCCGCGCCAGAAATGCTTGATGTCGGTCCAGTAAGCCAGCGTCGAGGTGATGTAACCGGGAAACTGCGTTACCGAGGACGTGGCGTTGGCGACGATCGGCGGCAGGCCGGCCAGCGTCATGGCGCCGAAGGTTATGAAGGTGCCGCCGCCGGCAACGGCGTTGACGGCGCCTGACAGAAAACCCGCGAGGAAGAGCAGGACTGCGTCGAAAACAGACATTGTGAGGCCGCCGGACAAGTGTGCTGCTCCCGGATTAGGAAGCTTGAAGGGCCGGCGCAACCCTGCACTGGACGATTGCGTGGTGGCATGCGACCAAAAAAGACAGGGCCAAGGCGTGACAAGTCAGTGAAATAGCTGTATGTGCCCGCCCGTACTGGCGAGAAAAATCTCCCGGACCCGTCAACAATGACGGTGTAGTCGCCCCTGCCCAATGTTTCGAAGACAAGATGTCTCGGGGACAAAGGGCATAGCCGAGCGGTCAATGGAACTGCAAGGCGAGTGTCGGACGCTCTGACTGTCGGAAGAACAAGAAGTGGACTATTGAGATGGATATCATCCGTCAGCTCGAGGCCGAACAGGCCGCCAAGATCGAAGCCAAGCGCAAGCTTCCCGAGTTTCAGCCCGGCGACACCGTGCGCGTCCAGGTCCGCGTGACCGAAGGCACCCGCACCCGCGTCCAGGCCTATGAGGGCGTCGTCATCGCCCGCGCCGGCGCCGGCTTCCAGGAAAATTTCACCGTCCGCAAGATCTCCTACGGCGAAGGCGTCGAGCGCGTTTTCCCGGTCTACTCGCCGATGGTCGAAGGCGTCGAGATCGTGCGCCGCGGCAAGGTGCGCCGCGCCAAGCTCTATTATTTGCGCGACCGTCGCGGCAAGTCGGCCCGTATTTCGGAAAACACCGGCGTGCGCGCCCGCAAGCTGAACGATGAGGAGCGCGACGCGCTGAACGCTGAGAAGGCCCGCATCGAGGCCGAGAAGATCGCCGCCGTGCAGGCGCTGGCAGCCGAGAAGGCCGCGCAGGAAGCCGCCGAGAAGAAGGCCGCCGACGAAGCCGCCAAGGCCGCCGACGAGGCTGCAAAGGCCGCGGAAGCGACCCCGGCCGAATAAGATCTCGACCAAGGATTTTGAAAAGGCGGCTTCGGCCGCCTTTTTTCGTTTCACCAGACTGTGAACGATTGCCGGCCGAGAGTTGCGCCACGGCTGTTGACTCGAATTATCTTGTACACTAAATGATCGGATACAAAGCAAATGGAGAACTGACATGGCACTCTACACCACACAGGCTCGCGTCACCGGCGGCCGCGCCGGCCACGGCGAGACCAGCGACGGCCTGCTGAAGGTCGACCTCGCTTTGCCGAAGGAGCTCGGCGGACAGGGTGGCGCCACCAATCCCGAGCAGCTGTTCGCGGTCGGCTATGCCGCCTGCTTCGAAAGCGCCATCCGCTTCGTCGCGCGCAAGCAGAAGCTGCCGCTGGACGATGCGGCGGTGAGCGCCACCGTCAGCCTGCTTCCCAATGGTGAAGGCTTCAAACTTGGTGTCGCACTGGCCGCGGAGACCAAAGGCCTTGATCAGGCGGCGGCGGAAGCGCTTGTATCGGCAGCGCATCAGATTTGCCCCTATTCCAATGCGATCAAAGGCAATATCGAGGTGGCGCTTTCGACCGTGGCGCTTCCGGCAAAGGCAGCATGACGACGAAGACCGAAACCAGGGCCAGCGGAGTCCCGGCGGACACCGCCGGGAGGATCGCCGTTCCGCGCCTCGACCAGCAGCTCTGCTTCGCGCTCTATTCGGCGAGCGGGCTGATGACCAAGCTCTATCGGCCGCTGCTTGACCCGCTCGGCCTGACCTATCCGCAATATTTGGCGATGCTGGCGCTGTGGCAGCATGCGCCGAGCACGGTCGGCGAACTCGGCGAGGCGCTGGGGCTGGATTCGGCGACATTGACGCCTCTGCTCAAGCGGATGGAAGCGGCTGGTCTCGTCACCCGCCGTCGCGATCCGGCCGACGAGCGCCGCGTGCTGGTCGAACCGACTGCCAAGGGCCAGGCGCTGCGCGCCCGCATCAAGGACGTATCCGCAGGCCTTGCCTGCGCCATGCCGCTGGAAGTCGAGGAGCTGAAGTCGCTGCACCGGACCTTGACCGGATTTGTCGCCAAGCTGCGTGAGGCTACGTCACCATCCTGATCCGTCATCTGACGGGTTCCCGTGTCCAGGAGGGGCCTGGTTTGCCGGCGGCGCAATCACGGAATAAATTCCGACCACGGGGCGTTCTAAAACCGCGTTGGTTGAAGGCATTGGAATCCGCTTTCACCGGACGCTGAGCACCGGACCGGCTTGCAAGCCGTCTGCGGACGGCTAAAGTCGCGCCTGGATTTTCATGCGAGCCCGGCTGCAAGCGGGCTTCTCATCCTGGAGCGTGTCATGACCAAATCGAAGCTGCTGCTGGCCGCCCTCGCGGCCTGTTTCCTCGCGCCCGTCGCTGCATGGGCGGCCGATGCGCTGCCCGATCTCGGCGGCAAGAAGGTCGTGGTGGTGACGGAAAACGCCTATCCGCCGTTGCAGTTCATCGACGCCAAGACCGGCAAGCAGATCGGCTGGGAGTATGACGCGATGGACGAAATCGCCAAGCGGCTGAACTTCAAGGTGGAGTACCAGAACACCTCCTGGGACGCGATGATCCAGGCGGTTTCCGACAACCAGTACAACATTGGCATGACCGGCATCACCATCAAGGACGACCGAAAGGAGAAGGTCGATTTCTCCGACCCCTATATGCGTTCGGAGCAGTTCATGCTGGTGCGCGCCGATGAAAGCCGCTTCACCGACGCCAAGACCTTCGCCGCCTTCAAGGACGGGTTGATCGGCGCGCAGGCCGGAACGACGCCGTTCTACACCGCCGTCTACAGCGTGCTCGACGGCAATGAGCAGAACCCGCGCATCAAGCAGTTCGAGACCTTCGGCGCTTCGGTGCAGGCACTGAAATCCGGCGACGTCGATGTCGTCCTGACCGACGGCACCGCCGGCAAAGGCTATGTCGATGCCTCCGGCGGCAAGCTCAAGCTGATCGGCGGCCCGCTCGGCACCGAGGATTTTGGCTTCATCTTCCCGAAGGGCTCGGACCTGGTGAAGCCGGTCAACGCGGCGATCGCGGCGCTGAAGGCCGACGGCACGATCGAGGCGCTCAACAAGAAGTGGTTTCTCGACTACAAGATGGGGCAGTGATGTCCGACTCCTTACCCTCCCCCTTGTGGGGAGGGTCGATCCGCGAAGCGGAGCGGGGTGGGGGTGCCAGCGCCGGCGCTTTGTCACCACCCCCACCCCGGCTCACCAGCTTTGCGATGCAAAGCTTGTTCGCCGACCCTCCCCACAAGGGGGAGGGTGAAGCGCCCTGATGGCCACGCCCCACGCCTCAACCCCAAAATCCGATTTCCCCTGGTGGCTTGCCGCCGCGATCGCGCTCGCCGTCGTCGCTGCGCTCTCCATTGCCGCCAGCGATCTCTACGCCCAGGTTTTTGCCACCGTCGCCAAAGGCATCGGCATCACCATTCTTGTCACCGTGGTCGCCTTCGCGCTGGCTTCCGCCGTCGGGCTCGGCATTGCGCTGATGGGGTTGTCGGGGTCGCGTTGGCTCAAGCAGATCGCTCGTTTCTATGTCGAGATCATCCGCGGCGTGCCGATCCTGGTGCTGTTGTTCTGGATCGCCTTCGCCGGCGCGCCGGCCTTCGTGGCTGCGTGGAATGCGCTGACCGCGCCGCTGCAAAACGCCGGCTATCTCGGCGAGCTTTTGGTGCGCGACGTGTCGCTGTTGTGGCGTGCGATCATGGCGCTGACCATCGGTTATTCCGCCTTCATCTCCGAGGTCTTCCGCGCCGGCATCCAGTCGGTCGAGAAAGGCCAGATCGAGGCTGCCAAGGCGCTCGGGCTGACGCGCACGCAGCGCTTCCGGCTGATCGTGTTCCCACAGGCGATCCGCACCATCCTGCCGCCGCTCGGCAATGACTTCGTTGCCATGGTCAAGGATTCCTCGCTGGTCTCGGTGCTCGGCGTCGCCGACATCACGCAGATGGGCAAGATCTACGCCGCCGGCTCGTTCCGCTTCTTCGAGACCTATTCGATCGTCGCCTATATCTATCTCATCCTCACCGTCAGCCTGTCGCTGGCGCTGCGGGGGCTGGAGCAACGACTGCGGCGGGCGCAGCAGGAATAGAAGTCCGACGCGGGCACGGCTACGATCGCGGAGGACAGGATTCCGGAGGATGCAGGCGATGACGATCGACAAGGCCAATGCGGCGCTGGGTACCGTCTATTCGGCCGATACGCCGGAAGGGCTGGCCAAGGCCTATGCAGACTGGGCCGCGACCTATGACGGCGAGACCGCTTCGCTCGGCTATCTGCTGCCGTTCCTGATCACCGCCTGGGTGGCGCGCCATGTGAAGGTGGGTGAAGGCCCGCTGCTCGACGCCGGCTGCGGCACCGGCCTGTCAGGCCCGTCATTGAAGGCGCTGGGTTATCACGACATTGCCGGCCTCGACCTCTCCGACGACATGCTGAAGATCGCCGGCAGCCGCAATGCCTATGGCGATCTGAAGCAGGCCATGCTCGGCGGGCCGCTACCCTGGCCGGACGGGCATTTCCGCGCCTTCTTCTCGACTGGCGTGTTCACCATCGGCCATGCGCCGGCGTCCGGCCTGCACGAGCTTGTCCGCATCACCAGGAAAGGCGGCCACGCCATCTTCACCGTGCGCGACCAGGTTTTCGAAAGCGGCGGCTTCCAGGACGTGTTCGACGGGCTGGAACGGGCCGGGAAATGGCAGCCGGTCGAGCAAAGCCCATGGTTCCGCTGCTATGCGATCGCCGAGCCGGATGCGTTGGTAAAGACTTTTGTGTTCGAGGTGCTTTGAGCGCCGCCCTCTTCGCCTTCTCTCACAAGGGGAGAAGCGAAAACACGCCGCAATTGCCGAAAACCGAAAACATTGGTATGAGCCACGCCATGGAAGAGCTTTTTGGCGATCCGGCCTATAAGGGTTTCGTGCTGCAGGACCGAAAACGCCTGCCGTCGCGTTTCTCTTCGCGCATTTCCGGCGCGCTCACCAGCCGACTTACATAAGCCGCTTTCGCCGGGCCGAAGGCTTCGGCGCGTCTGCCCTTCCCCTTTTTGCAAATCGACGGATTTACGCACATGAGCGCACCGCGCACCCTCTACGACAAGATTTTCGACGACCATGTCGTCGATCGCCAGGATGATGGCACCTGTCTGCTCTACATCGACCGCCATCTCGTCCATGAAGTGACCAGCCCGCAGGCCTTCGAAGGTCTGCGCATGACCGGCAGAAAAGTCCGGCATCCGGAAAAGACGCTGGCCGTGGTCGATCATAATGTCTCGACCTCGCCGGAGCGCAAATTCGGCATCAAGAACGAGGAAAGCCGCATCCAGGTCGAGGCGCTGGCCAGGAACGCTAGGGATTTCGGCGTCGAATATTATTCCGAGAACGATATCCGCCAGGGCATCGTCCACATCATCGGGCCGGAGCAGGGCTTCACGCTGCCTGGCATGACGATCGTCTGCGGCGACAGCCACACCTCGACGCATGGCGCCTTCGGCGCATTGGCGCATGGCATCGGCACCTCCGAGGTCGAGCATGTGCTGGCGACGCAGACGCTGATCCAACGCAAGGCCAAGAACATGCTGGTGCGCGTCGATGGCCAGTTGCCGGAAGGCGTCACCGCCAAGGACATTATCCTCGCCATCGTCGGCGAGATCGGCACCGCCGGCGGCACCGGCTATGTCATCGAATATGCCGGCGAGGCGATCCGCGCGCTGTCGATGGAAGGCCGCATGACGATCTGCAACATGTCGATCGAGGGCGGCGCGCGCGCCGGCCTGATCGCGGCCGACGAAACCACCTTCGCCTATGTCAAGGGCAAGCCGCGCGCGCCGAAGGGCGCGTCGTGGGACGCCGCGCTCGAATACTGGAAGACGCTGCAGTCCGACGAGGGCGCGCATTTCGACAAGGTGATCGTGCTCGACGCGGCCAAGCTGCCGCCGATCGTCTCCTGGGGTTCCTCGCCCGAGGACGTCGTTTCGGTGCAGGGCGTCGTTCCCAATCCGGAAGAGATCACGGACGAGAACAAGCGGACGTCAAAGATCCGCGCGCTCGACTATATGGGGCTGACGCCGGGCACGAAGATCACCGACATCACGCTCGACCGCGTCTTCATCGGCTCCTGCACCAATGGCCGCATCGAGGATCTGCGTGCGGTGGCCAAGGTGGTCGAAGGCAAGACGGTGAGTGCGCATGTCGATGCGATGATCGTGCCGGGCTCCGGTCTGGTCAAGGAACAGGCGGAGGCCGAGGGTCTCGACAAGATCTTCATTGCCGCCGGTTTCGACTGGCGCGAGCCGGGCTGCTCGATGTGCCTGGCCATGAACGACGACCGGCTGAAGCCGCATGAGCGCTGCGCCTCGACCTCGAACCGCAATTTCGAAGGCCGGCAGGGCTTCAAGGGCCGCACCCATCTGGTATCGCCGGCCATGGCGGCGGCGGCGGCGATCGCCGGCCATTTCGTCGACATCCGCGACTGGAAATAGCGCAGACTGGTTCAAGCCTGATCTGAGCGTATGCAAAACCCCGAACGGCAACACCGTTCGGGGTTTTGTTTAAAGCGCGCCGCTCTAAGACCCTTGGGGTATTATGCCCTAGCCGGCACGCCGGATGATTTCATGAAATTCCTCCCGGCTGCCGGGTTCGTCGGCCGCGACCACCAGCGCCAGTTCGCGCTCGTCGAAGATCTTGAACCACTCGTCCCATTCGACCAGCTCGTAGCCGCCTGCGTTGACCGGGCGTTCAGGCTGATCCTGGTCCTGATAGGCGTGCTGGCCGAAGACGAGCCTCAGCAACGGCTGCGTTCCGGTTTCGGGCGATACATCGACGATCGCCGGAAATCCGGCGCGCCCTGCGGCCCATGAGCGAATTGCTTCGTGATCGGTCAGCGTGATCGTGTCGGCCATGAACAACTTCTCCTTGATTGCTGTCAGGAAACGCCGGCCTCAGGTCCCGGTTCCGTGCACCAGCTTCATGAGTGGCGACTTGCATATTCGTCCCGGCTTAACCGCTTGTTGGGGCTTGCGCTCTAAGGTCTTCCCGGACGTCAAGCGGGAAGTCACCGTCCTTTGGACACCGGCCTGTTCATAGCGCTGCTCAATCCGACGATCGCGCTGGCGCTCGGCGCGGCGTTCCTCGTGCTATGGTTCTATCAGCGCCACCGGCCCTATCTGGCTGTGCTCGGCACGAGCTATTGCGTGTCCGCGCCCGGCTTCCTGCTGCAGTATTTCACGCTGCCCGGCGGCATGGTGCTGACCAAGCTGGTCTCCAACCTCTGCTTCACGCTCGCCGCCTGCTGCCTCGTCGGTGCGATCATCTCGCGCTACGGCAGGCGCGTGCCCTATATCGCGATCGGCATTCTGGCGGGTGGCGGGATGGTCGCATTCTGCTGGTTCCTGTTCGTCCAGCCGGACTTAACTTGGCGCATCCTGTCGATCAATTTCGGCTTTGGCGGCCTCAGCCTGCTGGTCGCCGCCGAGCTGCGCGCCGTGCGCAAGAACGGCCCGACGGAAAAAATCCTGTTCGTACTGTCGCTGCTGTCCGGGCTGAACTTCATCGGCCGCACGCTGCTCGTCGTCATCTCGCACGGGCCGTTCACCAGCTATGACGGGTTTTATGGCTCGTCCTACTGGACGACGGCGCTTTTGACGCACGCGTTGCTGTCGTTGCTGATCGCGCTCTGCCTGTTCTCGGCAGCTGCGCTCGACGTGATGAAGGCGCTGAAGACCGAGACGCACACCGATCCGCTGTCTGGCCTGCTCAACCGCAGGGGTTTCGAGGAGCGCGCCTTGCTGGTGCTGCAGCATTGCGCTGTTACCAAGGTGCCGGTCGCGCTGGTGCTGGCCGATCTCGATCACTTCAAGGCGCTCAACGACAAATACGGACATGCCGCGGGCGACCAGGTGATCGCCGACTTCGCCGCCAAGCTTCGCGCGGCCGCCGGCACGCGTGCGGTTGCCGGCCGCATCGGCGGCGAGGAGTTCGCCGTGCTTCTGTCGCTGAGCGATCTTGCCACGGCGCGGCTGTTTGCCGAAGCCGTGCGCACGCACTATTCGGCCGGCAGTGTCGACGGGTTGCCGCCGGGCACCAGGGTGACCGCGAGCTTCGGCGTCGCGGCGCGCACCGGCGACGAAGGGCTGGAGCCGCTGATGCGGCGCGCCGACGAAGCGCTCTACAAGGCCAAGAAGAACGGCCGCGACAGTGTGCGATTGTCCTATGAGCGGGCGGAAACGGTGTTCATCCCGGATACAGGCAGCGTCGGTTAGCGTCTCGCTTAAACGGCCTCTCGGCCGTGCCGGATCATCAGCGGCAAGGGCTGAGGTTGGGCATTTCGCCATCGGAGAGGCCGTACATATAGGAGCGGCCCTTCACGAACACCGGCGGCTGGTAGCAGCCACGCCTGGAGATGTGATCCGCCTCGTCTTCATAAAGGACTTCCGGTTCCGCTTCCGGCTGCCCGGCGCTGGTGTAGTCGGACAATTTCTTGGCCAGCCTGCCTTGGCCGACAATGATGCGCTTGTAGCCGGCGGCGCTGTCGATGACGAGATTGCCCAGGGAATCGGCATAGACGCGGTCATGATGGCGCGACCAGGCCATTGCCGGGGCGGCGAAGCCGAGACTGGCTGTCGCCAGCACAAGCGCCGCAAGGCGCGCTCTTCCTGAATTCGAAAGCATGGTGTCCTCTCTGCTGTGGACCCGATCGAATCGGAAATTAACCTTTTCTTAACCTTTGTTAAGAGGGCAGGCGCATCCGGCGGCGATCTCTCGCCAAACATGGTTAATATCCGACGGGATGGAAAACCCGGGCGTCATCATTCGGCCATGCTTGCCCGCACCATCGGCCGCGACGCACACAACTACGCTGACGTCGGGTGAGCTTGATCTTGGTGGAACATCGCGGCTAGTTAGCCGCGCAGGAGGACAGCATATGGCGTTACGCCGGACGTTTCGGGTGACGCTGTTGTCGATCCCTTTGCTGACTGCCGCAGCCTGCGTGCCGCAGAACGGCGCGCCGACGGCGGTGAATACCGTACCACCCACTGTCGCGCCCGCGCCGGCTCAGCAGTCCGCCGCACCTGTGGCGCCCCCGGCTTCCGCAACGGCTCCGACAGCACCTGCCGCACCTTCAGCCAAGATCGTCACCGATCTTACCGCGCCGCGGTCTGCTGTCGGCACGGCAACTTACAGATGCGGCAATGGCGGCATGATCACCATCCAGAACCTCGGCACGGCGTTGCGTGTTGTCAGGCCCGACGGCACGACCGAGGAGTTTGCCGCATCACCCGCCAACCAGTCCAGCCGCTACCAGGAAGCCGCGTCGCATGACGCAATCGTGATCGACGCGCGCGAGGCGCTGGTGATGAAGAGGGGCTCGACACCACAGACCTGCAAACGATAGCCTGGCGTCGATTGCAAAGGAAATGCCGCACTGCAGCGAACGGTGCGCCGGCTTTCGACGGTGGCCAAATCGATTGAAGCGAAACAGCGGCCTTTTGTCAGACTAAATGACGTTTTCAAAACGATTTTCCGGCTTTGACGCGGTGCAAAAAGAGCATTAGAAACCGGCTGTCTGAAGTCATATATCGAGGCGGTAAGTGCCGCTTTCCACCGCGGCTCCGGACATCGAACTGGGGCAGCCATGAGCAAATCACCAGCCACCCGAACCGCCAGACGTGAACGGCCGCTCTCGCCGCACCTGACGATTTACCGCCCACCGATCACCATGACGATGTCGATCATTCACCGCATCACTGGCGGGGCGCTGTATTTCGGCACGCTGCTGGTCGCCGCGTGGCTGATGGCGGCGGCGAGTTCGCAAGGCGCTTTCGATTGGATCAACTGGGCCTTCGGCACCTGGCTCGGCCGGCTCATCCTGTTCGGCTACACCTGGGCGCTGATGCACCACATGCTGGGCGGCGTGCGCCATCTCGTCTGGGACACCGGCGCCGGGCTGGAGAAACACACGGCATCGAAGATCGCCTGGGCGACGCTCGCCGGTTCCATCCTGCTCACGCTGCTGATCTGGGTCGCCGGCTACATGGCGCGGGGAACCTTGTGATGAGCGGCACGAACAACAACGATATGCGCACGCCGCTGGCCAAGGTCCGCGGTCTGGGCTCGGCCCGCGAAGGCACCGGGCATTTCTGGCGACAGCGGCTGACGGCCTTTGCCAACATCCCGCTGATACTGTTCTTCGTCGGGTTCCTGATCGCGCTCAATGGCGCCGGCTTCGCCGAGGTGCGGGCGGCGCTCGCCAGTCCGTTCGTGGCGCTGGTGTTGGCGCTGGTGCTCGTTTCCGGTCTCACCCATATGCGTGTCGGCATGCAGGTCATTATCGAGGATTACGTGCATGCCGAAGGCATGAAGCTGGCGCTGATCGCACTCAGCACGTTTTTCACCATAGCGGTCGGCGTCGCCTCGATCTTCGCCCTGCTCAAACTGGCATTCGGAGGCTGATTTGGCCAAGGACGCGAAATCGGCCACCGGCTATACCTTTGTCGACCACAAGTTCGACGTGGTGGTCGTCGGCGCCGGCGGCGCCGGCCTGCGCGCCACGCTCGGCATGGCCGAGCAGGGCCTGCGCACGGCCTGCATCACCAAAGTGTTCCCGACCCGCTCGCACACGGTGGCGGCACAAGGCGGCATTGCCGCGTCGCTGTCCAACATGGGTCCGGACTCCTGGCAGTGGCACATGTACGACACCGTCAAGGGTTCGGACTGGCTGGGCGACGTCGACGCCATGGAATATCTGGTGCGCGAGGCACCGGCGGCGGTCTACGAGCTCGAGCATTACGGCGTGCCGTTCTCGCGCACCGAAGAGGGCAAGATCTACCAGCGGCCGTTCGGCGGCCACATGATGAATTATGGCGACGGCCCGCCGGTGCAGCGCACCTGTGCCGCCGCCGACCGCACCGGTCACGCCATCCTGCACACGCTCTACGGCCAGTCGCTGAAGAACAATGCGCAGTTCTTCATTGAGTATTTTGCGCTCGACCTGATCATGGAACCGGACGGCACCTGCACCGGCGTCGTCGCCTGGAACCTCGACGACGGCACCATCCATCGCTTCTCCGCCAAGATGGTGGTGCTGGCGACCGGCGGATATGGCCGCGCCTATTTCTCGGCGACGTCGGCGCACACCTGTACAGGCGACGGCGGCGGCATGGCGGCACGGGCGGGCTTCCCGCTGCAGGACATGGAGTTCGTGCAGTTCCATCCGACAGGCATATACGGCGCCGGCTGCCTGATCACCGAAGGCGCGCGCGGCGAGGGCGGCTATCTCGTCAATTCCGAGGGCGAGCGCTTCATGGAACGCTACGCGCCGTCGGCCAAGGACCTGGCCTCGCGCGACGTCGTCTCGCGTTGCATGACGCTGGAGATCCGCGAAGGCCGCGGGGTCGGCAAGAACAAGGACCATATCTTCCTGCATCTCGACCATCTCGATCCGGCCGTGCTGCATGAGCGGCTGCCGGGCATTTCGGAATCGGCCAGGATTTTCGCCGGCGTCGACCTGACCAAGGAGCCGATCCCCGTGCTGCCGACGGTGCACTACAATATGGGCGGCGTGCCGACCAATTACTGGGGCGAGGTGCTGAACCCGACTGTCGAGAATCCTGACCGGGTGTCACCCGGGCTGATGGCGGTCGGCGAGGCCGGCTGTGCCTCCGTGCACGGCGCCAACCGGCTGGGCTCGAACTCGCTGATCGATCTGGTGGTGTTCGGCCGCGCCGCCGCAATCCGCGCCGGCCAGGTCATCGACCGTAATTCGGCGATCCCTTCGCCCAACGAAGCCTCGGTCGAAAACATCATGGACCGCTTCGACCGGCTGCGCCACGCCAATGGCTCGACGCCAACCGCTGTTCTGCGTGAGAAAATGCAGAAGGCGATGCAGGAAGACGCCGCCGTGTTCCGCACACAGGAGTCGCTCGAAAACGGCTGCAAGCGCATTTCGCAGATATGGACCGAGCTCAAGGACCTGAAAGTCTCCGACCGCTCGATGATCTGGAATTCCGACCTGGTCGAGACGCTGGAGCTGGAAAATCTGATGGCCAACGCCATCACCACGGTCTACGGCGCCGAGGCGCGCAAGGAGAGCCGCGGCGCGCATGCGCGCGAAGATTTTTCGGCCCGCGACGACATTATCTGGCGCAAGCATACGCTGGCCCGGCTAAGCGAGGACGGCCAGGTGAGCCTCAGCTATCGTCCCGTGCACACCGAGCCGCTGGTGGCGGAAAAGGACGGCGGCATCAGCCTTGCCAAGATCGCGCCGAAGGCCAGGGTGTACTGACCATGGTGCCGAAGCCCGTCATCCGAAAGGACCAGAGGTAATGGTCGAACTCACGCTTCCCAAGAACTCCAAGGTGCAGCCGGGCAAGACCTGGCCGAAGCCGGAGGGCGCCACCAACCTGCGGGAATACCGCATCTACCGCTGGTCGCCCGACGATGACGAGAACCCGCGCATCGACACCTATTTCGTCGACATGGACGATTGCGGGCCGATGGTGCTCGATGCGCTGCTCTGGATCAAGAACAAGATCGACCCGACGCTGGCGTTGCGCCGCTCCTGCCGCGAAGGCATTTGCGGCTCCTGCGCCATGAACATCGATGGCTCCAACACGCTGGCCTGCACCAAGGGCTGCGACGACATTTCCGGCGCCGTCAAAGTCTACCCGCTGCCGCATATGCAGGTGGTCAAGGATCTGGTGCCCGACCTCACCAATTTCTACGCCCAGCACGCCTCGATCCAGCCATGGCTGAAGACAGCGTCGCCAGAGCCGGCCAAGGAATGGCTGCAGAGCCATGAGGACCGCGAAAAGCTCGACGGGCTCTACGAGTGCATCCTATGCGCCTGCTGCTCGACCTCGTGCCCGAGCTATTGGTGGAACGGCGACCGCTATCTCGGCCCGGCGACGCTGCTGCAGGCCTATCGCTGGCTGATCGACAGCCGCGACGAAGCCACGGGCGAACGGCTCGACGATCTCGAAGACCCGTTCCGGCTCTACCGCTGCCACACCATCATGAACTGCGCCCAGACCTGCCCGAAGGGGCTCAACCCGGCCAAGGCGATTGCCGAGATCAAGAAGATGATGGTGGAGCGGCGGGTTTAGTTGAGGCGAGTTCGCTCGCGGCAATCTCGAACGCGGCGATCCTTCGCGCGCCCCTCTGTCCTGCCGGACATCTCCCCCACGGGTGGGGAGATTGGCCGTCATCGCGGCTTTCGCCAATCTCCAAGGTTGAAGGATGGCGCGCTGTCGGCGAAGCTGCCGATCTCCCCCCGCGTGGGGAGATATCCGGTAGGACAGAGAGGTGGGCGCTGTCTCGCCGGCGCTAGAAAGGATACTCAACCCAATGAGCGAAGAGCTTCCAATCCTTAATCCGGTCGAAGTCCGTGTGCTCGGCTGCCTGATCGAGAAGAAGGAGCTGACGCCGGATGTCTATCCGCTGACGCTGAATGCAGCACTTGCAGCCGCCAACCAGAAGACGGCGCGCGAGCCTGTGATGGCGCTCGAGCCGACAGAGGTGCATCGGACGCTGAAGCTGCTCGAGCAGAAGGGGCTGGTGCGTCAGATGTTCGGCTCGCGCGTCGAGCGCTATGGGCATCAGATGGCGCAGCGCTTCTCGCTGACGACGCCGCAGACTGCGGTGATCGGCCTGCTTTTGCTGCGCGGGCCGCAGACGGCGCATGAGTTGCTGGCGCGAGCTGAGCGCATGGCGCGGTTCTCGTCGATCGAAGACCTGCGCGCTGAACTCGACATGCTGATCGGCCGCCGACCGCCGCTCGTCCAGGAAATACCGCGCGGGCCGGGGCAGCGCGAGGACCGTTTTGTGCATCTGCTCGCAGGACCGGTGGACGTCGCGGCGTTATCGGTGCAGCGGAGCGCGCCGGCCTTGCCTGCTTCCGACCTGGAAGCGAGATTGGAGGCTCTGGAGCAGGAAGTCGCAGCCCTTCGCGCCCGGCTTGATGCGCTGGGCGCCTAATAGTTATCCGAGACGTTGGTGGGACAGCACCCCCCTCTGGCCTGCCGGCCATCTCCCCCTCAAGTGGGGAGATCAGATGTCACGCCGGCCTTCGCCAATCACGAACGTCGAAAGAAAGTGCCAGCTACCGAGCTTCCAATCTCCCCGGGAGATGCCCGGCAGGGCAGAGGGGGGCGCGAAGAATCGCTACCCCGGGCAAAATCGGCGGATCACCCCAGCTTCGCGTCGAGCGACACTGCGATGGCCCCCAGCGCCTTCGAAACCGGGCACTCCGCCTTGGCCTTCTCGGCCAGTTCCTTGAACTTCGCCGCATCAATGCCCGGCACCTTGCCGATCAGGGTGATGGCGCTGCCGGTGATGCCGGTGCCGGGCACCAGCGTCACCACCGCCTTGGCGTCGAGCTCGGTGGCGGGCGTGCCGTTCTCGGCCAGGAAATGCGACAGCTGCATGGCGTAGCAGCCGGCGTGTGCCGCCGCGATCAACTCTTCGGGATTGGTGCCGGATTTGCCGCTCTCGTCCTCGAAGCGAGCCTTGAACGAATAGGGCGTGCCCTTCAAGGTGCCGCTCTGGCTGTCGAGCGTGCCCGTGCCCTCCTTCAGATTGCCTTTCCAGACGGCGTTTGCGGTGCGGTCCATAAGATTCTCCTTGATTACAGTGACAGCGCCGGCCACGCGGCGTTCCCTCCAACTATAGCGCGGCGGCAGGGGAAGACCACCGCGCTGTTTCGGCCGGATGCGACGCCGGCGAGCCCTGCAAATCTTTTCTGAAAATGTGCGTGCAAAAATGTCGACTTGCATCGGCGCCGGCCGTCCTGCGAGCGTCCACGGATTCTCGTGGCGGATGGAGATCCAAGATGAACAATCTGTTTTCTGCCCATTGGAACGACGCCGACAAAAGCGCGCGTCTACGCGAGATCGAGTGCTCGCGATCTTCCGGCTTCGGCCGGCTGCTTGCTGCGGTCGCCGTCATCGGCATTGCGGTCTGCGTGCTCGACCACGCTGCTGCCGGCAAGGATGCCGCCGGCACCGTGATCGCCTATGGGTCGTCACAGCAAGGGAGCTGGAAATGAAATATGTCTGTCTGGTCTACGGCGAGGAAAAGGACCTCCATGCCATGACGCCGGAGCGTCTGGCCAAGCTCGACGCCGATTCGATGGCCTATGACCGGTCATTGGACCAGCAAGGCAAGCTGATCATCGCGCAGGCGCTGCAATCGGTGAAGACGTCGAAGACGGTGCGGCGGCGCCAAGGCAAGCGGCTGATCACTGACGGTCCGTTTGCCGAAACCAAGGAGCAGTTGCTTGGTTTCGTCATGATCGAAGCCGACACTCTCGAACAGGCGCTGGAGATCGCCGGCAAAATTCCGCTGGCCGAAATCGGCACCGTCGAAGTCAGGGCGATCTACGACGTGCCGGGGTCTTAAACTAGCCCCCGCTCCCCCACACATCTATGCGGGCCGGCGGATCATATCCGCCGCCTTCTCGGCGATCATCACCACTGGCGAGGCGGTGTTGCCGGAGACGATGCGCGGCATGATCGAGGCGTCGACGACGCGCAGGCCCTCGACACCGGTCACGCGCAGGTCCGGGCTGACGACGGCGCGGCCGTCGACACCCATCCTACAGGTGCCGACCGGGTGGAAGATGGTCGTCGCGATCGAGCCGATCTGGTGCAGCAGGTCCTCGTCCGACTGGTGGGCGAGACCAGGCAGGATTTCTTCCGGATGGAAGCCGGCAAGAGCCTTGGCGGTCATGATGCTGCGCGCCTGGCGCACCGAACGCAGCGCGATCTCGCGGTCGCGCGCCGTAGAGAGGTAGTTCAGCCGGATCTCCGGCTGCACGGCCAGCTCGCGCGTCGTAGCGTGCACCGAGCCGACGCTCTCGGGCCGCAGATTGCAGACCGACATGGTGATTGCCGGGAACGGGTGCAGCGGGTCGCCCAGCCGGTCGGTAGACAAGGGCTGGACGTGGTACTCCAGGTCCGGCGTCGCCATCGACGGATCGGATTTCGAGAACATGCCGAACTGGCTCGGCGCCATCGACATCGGTCCCGAGCGGCCAAAGGCATATTGCAGCGCGATCTTCGCCTTGCCGCTCAGGCTGTTGGCTAGCGTGTTGAGCGTCAGCGCCGACGACACTTTGTAGACAGTGCGGATCTGCAGATGGTCCTGAAGGTTCTCGCCGACATCGGGGCTGGCGTGAACCACATCGATGCCGAGCGCGGCGAGGCGATCCGGCTCGCCGACCCCGGAAAGCTCCAGCAGTTTCGGCGTGTTGATCGAGCCGGCGGTCAGCAGCACCTCGCTCCTGGCCTTTGCCTCGATGGTTTGGCCGCCGACGCGATAACAAACGCCGATAGCACGCTTGCCCTCGAACAACACCGTCTCGACATGGGCGTTGACGACCAGCCTGAGGTTCGGCCGTCGCAGCGCCGGGCGCAAGAATGCCTTGGCTGTGTTCCAGCGCACGCCCTTGCTCTGGTTGACTTCGAAGAAGCCGGACCCCTCATTGTCGCCGTCGTTAAAATCCTCGCGCGGCATGATGCCGAATTCCTTGGCCGCCTCCTGCACGGTGTTCAGGATCGGCCAGGACAGGCGTTGCCGCGCCACTTTCCATTCGCCGCGGGAGCCATGCAGCTCGGTCTTGCCGCCATGATGGTCCTCGGATTTGAGGAAATAGGGCAGCACATCGTCCCAGCCCCAGCCGACATTGCCCATCTGCCGCCAGCCATCGTAGTCCGCCGCCTGGCCGCGCATGTAGATCATGCCGTTGACCGAGGTGCAGCCGCCCAGCACCTTGCCGCGGGGATAGACCAGCGAGCGGCCGTTCAGGCCGGCTTCGGGGGCAGTCTTCATCATCCAGTCGGTGCGCGGATTGCCGATGCAATAGAGATAGCCGACCGGGATATGCACCCAGTGATAATTGTCGCTGCCGCCGGCCTCGAGCAGCAGCACGCGCGTCGCCGGGTTTTCGCTCAGGCGATTGGCCAGCACGCAGCCGGCGGTGCCTGCGCCGACAATGATGTAGTCGTAGTCGCCATCGAGCCGTTGGGTCATTGCGGTGGTTTACTCGGCGGTGTTCTACTCGGTTCTGCCGCCTGTTCGGCCCAGAACGATCGCAGCGTATCGGCAAGGCCGCAATAGGCGCGATAACGCCTGTTGTAATGGTCCTGCATGGCCGGGTTCGGACGGTAGGCGGCGCTTGACCGGGTCATGGCGTCAACGCCGGCCTCGTAGTCGGCGAACAGGCCGGCCGCGACCCCGGCGCCGATTGCCGCGCCAAGCGCGCCGGTCTCGCGCGCTTCGGGGACGGTGATCGGCACGCCAAGCCCGTCGGCGAAGATCTGCGGCCAGTGTTCGCTGCGCGAGCCGCCGCCGGATAGCACGGCTCTGTCGAAGCCGACGCCGGCTTTTTTCAAGACTTCGATGTGGCGCCGGTGCTCGAACATCACGCCCTCGAACAGCGCGCGCAGCATATGGCCTTCCCTATGCCAACCGGCGAGGCCGTAGAAGCCGGCGCGGAACTCCGCCCCTTGTCCCGACCCGTAGAGAAACGGGTGGAACATCGGATCGTCCCAGGTTGGCGTCACCGCGCCGACAGCCGCGTTGCAGTGGCCGAACGGATCGTCATAATGGGCACCGCGCTCGACGAGTTCGCGTACATACCATTCGAGATTGGCGGCCGATGTAGCGCTGGATTCGATGTTGACGAAACGGCCGGGACCGAAGCGCGCCACCATGAAAACATCTGGGTCGGCAACCGGCGCGATGGAGAAGACCTGATTGACGGACCATGTGCCGGCGATGATCGAGGCTTCGCCGGGACGCACGACGCCGGCTCCCATGGCGCTGGCGACGACGTCGAAATAGCCGGCGATGACCGGCGTGCCTTCAACCAGTCCGGTCTCTTCAGCCGCTTGCGCGGTGACCGCGCCAGCAATGTCGGCGCTGTCGAGCAGCCGAGGCAGTTTGGCCTGTGCATCCTCGATGCCGTAGAGCGCGAGAAGCTCGGAATCATAGACGCCTTCGGGCATGCGGACGAGGCCGCAACCGGACATGTCGGAGACATCGCTGACCCGCTCGCCCGTCAGGCGGTAGGCGATGAAATCCTTGCACAGCATCGCCGTGCCGGTTGCGGCATAAAGGTCGGGCGCATGCTGCTTGACCCAGGCCAGCAAGGTCGGCGTCTGCGCCGGCCACGGCTTTTGCAGGCAGATCGCGTGCAGCGCTGCGGCGTTGCGCGAGGCCAGCGTCGACGCCATGCCGGCGGCGCGCGTGTCGAGCGACTGGATGCCGATCAGCGGTTCGCCGGCACGGTCGACCAGATAAAGGCCGTTGCCATGGCCGGCGCAGCCGACGGCGGCGATCTCGCGGGCATCGATGCCGGCCTGCGCGATGCAGGCTCGTATGGCGTCGCGCGCAGCGGCCCACATGCCGCCGAGGTCGCGCTCGACATAGCCCGGCTGCGGCGTGTGCGAACGGCCGGCGACCGCATGCATGGCGAGCTGCCGTCCCGTATGATCGAACAGCACCGCCTTGATGATGGTGTTGCCGGCGTCGAGGCCGAGCAGATAGGCGGCTTGATCAGCCATTGTTGTAGATGTCCCAAGCCTCTTCGCCGCCGGCGTCGTTGTGGATCATCGCCATCAACGCACTCACTACCGCCTTCGGATTGGCATGCTGATAGATGTTGCGGCCATAGACCAGCCCCTTGGCGCCTTGTCTGAGCAGGGCTGACGATTTTGCCAGCACCGTCTTGAGATCATCCTTGCCGCCGCCACGCACCAGCACCGGCACGCGTGCCGCCTCGACGACGCGGTGGAAATCTTCCGCGTGCTCGGTGGGGTCGGCCTTGATGATGTCGGCGCCCATTTCGGCGGCGAGCCGCACCAGCGTCACGATCTTTTCCGCATCGCCGTCGACCTGATAGCCGCCTCTGATATCGTTGGGCAGCATGACCAGCGGCTCGATCATCAAGGGCA
This sequence comes from Mesorhizobium sp. P160187, assembly GCF_057766425.1. Taxonomy (NCBI): domain Bacteria; kingdom Pseudomonadati; phylum Pseudomonadota; class Alphaproteobacteria; order Hyphomicrobiales; family Phyllobacteriaceae; genus Mesorhizobium; species Mesorhizobium sp. P160187. The sequence goes on along the minus strand of NZ_JBYMDX010000003.1, from coordinate 1,618,015 downwards.
TGCCGTATCGCTGGCAGGCGGCGCGGACCTTGGCGATGTTTTCGACGCATTGGCGAAACAGCTCCGGCTCGTCGGGCAGCATGAACAGATTGACGACGACGCAGGCCGCATCCATTTCCAGCGCGCCGATGATCGGCTCGTCATGGTTCTGCAGCATCGACCACATCACCCGGTGGCGCTGTGCATTGTAGGGGTTGCCCATGTCGATGCGCATGACCAGCGCCGGCTTGTCCTTGTCCGGCCGCGATTGCAGCAGATCGGCCTGGCCATAGGCGAGCTGCAGCGCATCGGGCCCTGCCGCGATCAGCGTGTCGATGACACGTGGCATGTCCTCCAGGCCGATGAGAAACCCCGGTTCATTGCAGACGCCGTGATCGAGCGCCACGTCGAGGCAATTGCCGTTGGTGAACATCCGGTTCATCCGGGCCTTGGTGCTGACTTTCATGTTCTGCTCCTGGGATCGTGCGTTGGTCGAGCATCTCTTGCGAGACGCCGTGATAGGTGTCGAGTTCGGCGATGAGACTTTTTATCTCCTCGTCGCGGTACGGATCGCTCCAGCCGCGTTCGGCGGCCAGTACATCGGCGATGCGCTCGATTGATACCGTCGAGATGTCGCCGGCAATGGCAAGCGACGTGCGGCGCAAGACAACATCCGAGAGGCAGGTCACGAACTCATGCCGGGCGAGATAGACGATCTCGGCCGTCGTGGTTTCGGTCCTGTCGTCGAGCCTGATATCGTCGGGACGTCCGAGGCAGAACAGGATGATGTCGCGCGCGCCGCTGCCGTAGCGATCGACGAGATACGCGGCGCGGTCGGTGCTGATCGCGAACTCACCGGCGAGATCGGCTGCCATCGATGCCGGATCTGCGGGGAAACCGAGGCCGCCGCCTATCGGCAGCGCCAGCGTGCCGCGAATGCGCTCGCGGCCAAGCTCGGCCAGCACTTCGTCGGCCGCCTGTTCGGCGAAGGCGCGGAAGGTCGTCCACTTGCCGCCGATCATGCAGAACTGCGGGATGTCGCCGGCTATGCGATGCACGGAATGGCCGCGCGATATCCTGCCGGTGAAGGCATGGTCGCTCTTCGGCAGCGGCCGGATGCCGCTATAGGTGAAGACGACGTCGGCGGCACGGACCGGAATGGACGGGAATACCAACCGCGCCGCCGCCAATATGTAGTCGGTCTCGGCCGGTTCGCAGCGCACGCGCCCGGCCTCGCTGACGCGGATGTCCGTCGAGCCGACCAGCACCTTGCCGAGATAGGGAAACATGATGCAGACGCGGCCGTCGGCATTCTCGAAGAAAATCATGTGGCCACTGAGCGCCTGGTACAGCGGCTCATTGTCGAGGATGAGGTGCGAGCCCTTGGTGCCCTCGACCAGGGGCGCCGCGGGCTTTTCGGAGGAGTCGAGCCGGGCGATCGCCGAATCGAGCCAGGCGCCAGTCGCGTTTACGATCGCCTTGGCGGTCACGATGAAACCTTCACCACCCACCGTCTCGGTGAGCTCGAAGGCCGATCCCGCCCGCGCAATCTCGGCGCGGTTCAGCGCGAGGCTGTCGGGCAGCAGGCGTGCGGTATCGAGCAGCAATTCGATGCCGAGCCGTTCGGGGTAGCTGATCCAGGCGTCGTAATAGGTGGCGGAAAAGCGCAGTTTGGGGTCGAGCGCCGGCCATTGCGCGAAGGTCGCCTTGGCGTCGCGGAAATTGTGGCGCGGCAGCACCCGGCGCTTGCGCGTCGTCCAGTCGTAGAGCGCCAAGCCCGCCTTGATCGCCAGCGCGCCGCGGCTGGAAGGCGTTTCCGAAAGCCCGAGAAAGCCTGCCGCGCCGTTCATCAGCCCGGAGAAGACGGAGCGGATCGGAATTGTCGTCGGCAGCGGCCGCACCATATGCGGCGCATTGGCCAGCAGCGCGTCGCGTTCGCGCAGCGATTCCTGCACCAGGCCGAACTCGCCATTCTCGAGATAGCGCAGGCCGCCATGGATCATGCGCGAAGGGGCGGCACTGCAGCCCGAACAGAAATCATTGCGTTCGACTAAGAGCACCCTCAGACCCTGCAGCGCCAGTTCGCGGAAAACGCCGATGCCGTTTATGCCGCCGCCCATGACGACGACATCGAACGCGCCGTTGCGGCGGATCGTGTCGAGGATGACGGTTCTCTGATCAGGCATGGCTTTGCCGGGCAAGGTTGGGCCGTTCTGCCGTCCGGTGGACGGCAGCTCAACTTGGTTCGGGTTACTGGTGGCGGTCAGGCGTCGAGATTGGTCAGATGGCGGCTGGCGGCCTCACTGATCTGGTTGATCTCCTGTCCCGACAATTTGATGCGGCCGGCCTTCGCGTTTTCCCTGGCTTGCTGCGGGCTGCGCGCGCCGCAGAGTGAGAAGGTGATGCCGGGCTGCTGCAGCGTCCAGGCGATGACCACCTGCGCCTCGCTGGCGCCGTGCGCCTCGGCACTCGGCTTGATCGCTTCCATCAGCGCTGCCACCTTGCGGCGGTTGGGCTGCGAGAAGCGCGGATTGTCCTTGCGCTGGTCGTCGCCGGTAAAGACGCGGTCGGGACCGATCTTGCCCGAGAGCAGACCGAGCGCCAGCGACGAATAGCTGAGCACCGACACGTTGTTCCCGGCGCAGAAGGGCAAGAGATCCTGTTCCATGTCACGCGCAACCATGCTGTATTCCTGCTGGACCGCATCGAGCTGGCCGGCCGCGAGATAGGCCTTCACATCGGCGACGCTGACATTGCTGGCGCCGATGGAGCGGATCTTGCCCTGGGTTTTCAGCCGGTCGAGCGCTTCCATCGTTTCAGCGACCGGCGTCGTCGGATCCTGCCAGTGGGTGATGTAGTGGTCGACATGGTCGGTGCCGAGGCGACGCAGGCTCTGCTCGACTTCGTAGACGACAGAGTCAGCGCCGAGATAGCGATGTACCGGCGCGCCGTCATAGTCGAAGAAGCGATTGCCCTTTTTCGCGTGCCAGATCAGCCCAAGCTTGGTGGCGAGCACGACCTTGTCGCGGCGGCCCTTGATCGCCTTGCCGACGATTTCCTCGGACAGCCCCTTGCCGTAGGCCGGCGCGGTGTCGATCAGCGAAACGCCTTCATCGATCGAGGCGCGGATGGTGTCGATGGATTGCGCCTCGTCGGTGCCGCCCCACATCCAGCCGCCAATGGCCCAGGTGCCAAGGCCAATCGCGGAGGCGGATATTCCCGACGCGCCAATGGTGCGCGTCAACATTTCAGGCGACATTGCGTATGCTCCCCGCATTGCTCAGGACTGCATTGGCCGTCTCTTCGTCGACGACCAGTGATTTGAGATAGTTGCCGCGAAGCGCGGCACGGATCGGCCAGATCTTTTCGGCGCCGCTGGCCACCCCCATCACCGACCGGCAGCGGCCAAGTTCCGAAGGCGCCAGCGCCACCAGGCGGTCATTGGGCGGGTAGTCGGCCAGCGTGCCGTCGTCGCGGATCAGATGCGCAAGGAACTCGCCGACCGCGCCGCTGGCGGCGAGTTTTTCGCGGTCGGGATCGAGGCCTGGGTGGAGGTCGTAGTAGCTCGATCCCGGCGTCTGAATCGACCCGACGCCGACCAGCGCGATCGCCGCCTTGCGCGCCAGGTCGAAGATCTCGCGCACCGAGGCCATGTCCAGCAGGAGATCGCGCTGCTCGCGGCTTTCGGCAAAGAGTGGCGCATGCAAGAGCATGCTGGTGCCGCCGAGGCGTTCGGCCAGCCGCGTCGCCAGATGGTTGACGTCGGTATAGTGCTTGCCCTGGACGCCGCCGGTCAGCGGCACGACGGTGACGTCGAAGGCGCGCTCGGGCTGCAGGTTTTCGACCAGCGCGCTGATCGCCTTGCCGCCGGTAATGGCGATGACGTCGCCGTCGCGCAAGGTCTCGAGCAACTGGTTGGCCGCCGCGCGCCCCACCTGCTGCAGCGTGCTGTCGGGACTGCCGGCCACGGTCGGCGTCACGATCGCGGCTGCCAGTTGCGCGACCTCGATCAGCTGCTTTTCGATGTCGACAAGGCGCTGGAACGGGCTCTCGACCGCGATCCTCAGCATGCCGAGCTTGCGCCCTTGCGCGATCAGCCGATTGACTTTCGACGCCGAAAGGTTGAGCGCCGCCGCAATGTCGTTCTGCTTCATGCCGTCGACGAAGTGCAGCACCAGAACGGTGTGGATCTGCCGGATCGCCTCGAAATCTTCCCTGCCGTCCGCCATCTCAGCCCCGCCGCTTGTTGAAGTGGTAGTCGGCGGTGACCGCCGTCAGCAGAATGGACCCGCGGATGATGTCCTGCCAATAGACGGACACGTCGAGCAGAGCGAGCGAGCTTGAAACGACGGAGAGCAGGATGGTGCCAAGGATGGCGCCGAGAATGGTGCCGGAGCCACCAGTGAGGCTGGCGCCGCCGATCACCGCGGCGGCGATGACGTTCAGCTCCATGCCGGCGCCGAAGGTCGGCTGGGCCGAGCCGAAGCGGGCCATGTAGATCACGCCGGCAAAGCCGCACAGCGTCGAGCACAAAGTTGTCGTCAGGAACACGACCTTCTTGGTGCGAATGCCGGAATAGGCGGCGGCCTTCTCATTGCTGCCGGTGTAGAAAACTTTGCGAAACATCGTCGTGCGGCGCAGCATGAAGTCGGACAGGATGACGAAGACGATGAAGATGATGATGACGACCGGAATGCCGCCAATGGCGCCCTGGCCGATGAATTTGAACTCGGGCGGCAGGGTATAGAGCCCGAGCGGGCGGCCGCCGGTGCCGAGCAGGCAGAGCCCGCGCGCAATCACCATCACGGCCAGAGAGACGATGAAGTGGTGCAATCCCACCTTGGTGACGAAGAAGCCCATAAAGGCGCCGATGCCTGCACAGGCCGCTATTGCAATCAATGATGCCAGCCAGGGGTCGACGCCGCCGAGGAAGAGCAGGCCGGCAATGACCATGGCGAGTGCGGTGACCGAACCGACCGAAAGGTCGATGCCGCCTGAGATCAGAAGGATCGTCATGCCGACGACGACGATGCCTTCGACCGCGAAGGCCATCGCCATCGCCCGCATATTGTCCCAGGTCAGGAAGTACGGCGATGCGAACGACATGACCGCAAAGAGCACGGCGATGATGAGGATCAGACCGGTCTCGCGCATCCTGATCAGGCCGCCAAGCCTTTCACCGAACCCGATGCGGGCCGGCGGCGTCACGCTGTCCATGCTTTCCCCCACGATGCTCATGCGGCGCTCCGTTGCCGGCCGTCATCGGCAAGCGATGCCAGGACCATGATGTTTTCTTCGGTCATTTCCGCGCCGGTGACCTCGCCGGTGATGCGTCCCTCGCGTACGATCAGCACCCGGTCGCAGACACCGATCAGTTCCGGCAGTTCCGACGAGATGACCACGATGCCGACGCCGTCGCGCGCCAGCTTGCGCAGGATCCGGTGGATTTCGGCCTTGGCGCCGACATCGACGCCGCGCGTCGGCTCGTCGAGGAAGATCACCTTCGGGTCGACCGATAGCATCTTGGCGATCGCCACCTTCTGCTGGTTGCCACCCGAGAGCGTCGAAACCGGCTGGCCGACATGGCCGCATTTCAGCGACAGCTGCCTGCCGATGGTTTCCGCCCGCTGCTTCTCGCGGCGGTCGTTGATGAGGCCGAAGCGCGTCGAGATCCGATCCACCGCCAGCGCCGAGATGTTGGCGGCGATCGACATGTCGAGGAACAGCCCGTCACCCTTGCGGTCCTCGGAGAGGTAGACGATGCCGGCGGCGATGCTGTCGCCATAATGGGTCAGCGACAGCGGCTTGCCATGCAGGCTGACATTGCCGGTCACCTGACCCTCCAGCCGGCAGATACCCCGAACGATCTCGCTGCGACCGGCGCCGATCAGGCCGCCAATGCCGAGGATTTCGCCCTTGCGCAACTGGAAGCTAATGTCGCGGAAGGTGGTTGTCTCGCAGAGGTTGCTGACCTCGAGCAGAATTTCCTCGGACCGCTCGTCGCCGCGCAGCTTCTCGGGATAGAGGCTGTCGATGACGCGGCCGACCATGGACGCCACCACCTGTTCTGGCGTCGTCGCCGATATGTCGAGCGTGGTGATGTACCGGCCGTCGCGCAGCACCGTGACGCGGTCGCAGTTTTCGAAGATTTCGGCCATGCGATGCGAGATGTAGATGATGCCGATGCCTTCGCCGGCAAGCTGGTGGATGATCTCGAACAGTTTCTTGGCCTCGCGCTCGGTCAGCGCGGCGGTCGGCTCGTCGAAGATGAGGATGCGGCAATCGAGCGTCAGCGCCTTGGCGATCTCGACCAGCTGCTGCTGGGAGATCGACAGGCTGCGCACCATCGCGGTCGGATCGATGTTGACAAGTCGCGCCAGGATGGCTGTCGCGCGGTTCTCGAGGTCGCGGTAATTCATCAGCAGCGCCTTGCTGGCGTTGGTGATCGACATGAAGATGTTTTCGGCCACCGAGGCATCGGGGCACAATGCGATCTCCTGGTGCACGAAGCCGATGCCGAGCTTCTGTGCCGCCAGCGGCGAGGGGATCGAGACGGAGCGGCCGTCGACCTGGATTTCGCCGCTGTCGGGCGGCAGGATGCCGTCGATCACCTTCATCAGCGTCGACTTGCCGGCGCCATTCTCGCCGGCGATGGCGTGGATCTCGCCGGCTCGCAGCTCGAACCCGACATCGCGCAACGCACGGACAGGGCCGAACGATTTGCTGAGGCCGGATATTTTGAGGAGGGCCGGTTTTTCCACGGAGGTTCTCGACTGATCAGGAAGATGGAGGCAACCGCGCCAAGCGGCGCGGCTGCCCAATGGTCGGATCAGCTGGGATCGCGGCCCTGCATGTACTTGTTCAGGTCGAACGAGTCGGCATTCTCCTTGGTGATGACGGCAAAGCCGTTATCGGCGAAGGGGATGCTCATCGGGTTGTGGCCCGACGTCTTGTAGTCGTTGAACGGGTCGATCAGTTCCGGATGCGCCGCCATGAAGGTGGCGACGAAACCGAGATAACCCTGCATGCCCTGGTTCGGGCTCAGCGCCATGTGGATGTTGCCGGCCTTGATCTGCTCCAGCGTCGCCGGGGTGATGTCGGCATGCATGATCAGCACCTTGGCCTTGGCCTCGAGAACGGCCGCGACCGCGCCTTCAGCCGAGCCGGCTTCAGGAATCCACAGTGCCTTGAGGTTCGGGTTGGCCTGCAGCATCGAAGCCACCGCCTTGTTGGCGACATTGGCGTCCTGGTTGGAGGCCTGGCGTCCGACCAGCTTCATCTTCGGATAGTTCTTGGCGAGATAGTCGATGAAGGCGGTGACGCGCAGATCGTGGTTGCTCTGGCCGGGGTTCTCAAGCACGCCATATTCGGCGTCGTCGCCGACCTGCTTGACGATCTCCTCGGCGGCAAACTTGGCTTCCGCCAGATTGTCCGAGGTGATGAAGGAGACGCGCTTGGATTTTGGCGAGTCGGCGGCGAAGGTGACGACGGTGGTGCCGTTCTCGATGGCGCGGTTGATCGGCTCGATGAACGGATCGGCCTGCATCGGGTGCAGCAGCACGCCGGCCGGCTTCTTGATCAGATCCTGTTCGAAGGAAGCGATCTGCTTGGCGATGTCATAGTCCGGCGTGCCCGAAAACACTGTCTTGCAGCCCATCGCCGCAGCCGCCTGCTTGAAGCCCTGATAGACCGGCACCCAATAGGGATGCGCGGAGACCATGACGTTCATCACGTAGGTCTCATCCGGCTTGCACTGAAACTTGCTCTCTGCCGACGCTGGCATCGCCAGGGTCAACGTCATCACAGCGGCGCTCAGCGCGCCCACCAGCCCAATCCTGTTCATTCTCTCCTCCGGGTTCTCCGACGATGAAAGCCTCGTCGCATCAGCTTTGCAAGAAATTTCATAAGATGAAATCTCTGGCGAGATTGAATACGGCGGGATTTATGGCATGTCAATGATGGCGAACGAAATATCAATATGTGAAATATCTTGCAGGTGGGGTGGATGCGAAGTCGGCGTTATCGCCAAGCGGTTGCACCATCAGATGCCCGTGACGAGCGACCTGAACCCAGGACGTCCGATCTCGGCGTCTGGATGATTAGGGGGCCAGCTCTGTTTTCTCATCAGATACAATTCTTGCGTGTTGAAGCAACGCCGGAGTTCTCCTATCGTCGCCGCAATTTTCGGGGGAATTCGACATGCCTTTCCTGATTGCTATTCTCGGCGTGCTGGGAGCCGGGGCGTTCTGGTGGTATCGCATGAAGGCCATGAACGAAGCCGCGCGCGAGGTCGCCGACGTCGTCGGCCGCGTCCAGGGCAACATAAGGCGCAAGAAGCTGCGCAAGCAGGCGGCGCTGTCGCCGCTGACGGCGATCGACGATCCGGTGGTGGCGGCGGCAACGCTGATCACCGCACTGGCAGCGGAGCACGGCCCGATCCTGCCGAAGCGTGAAACGGTCATCCGCGAGGTGATCTCGCAGATTGCGGACAACCAGAAGAAGACCGATGAAGCCGTCGTCTACGCCAAATGGGCCGCGGCGCAGATCGACGACACGACGATCGTCATCGACAAGCTGGCGCCCTTCCTGCGCGAGCGCCTCGATCCGCATGAGCGCGAAGACCTGCTGCAGATGCTGGATCGTGTTGCCAAGAGCGGCGAGCAGAGTTTCAAGGTCGCCGACCAACGCATGCTGCGACTGCGGCAGAAGCTGGGGTTTGAGGTCAACTGAGAAACAGCCCGGGCGCATGTCATTCTGGATAGCGAGCGTGGTAGGATCGGCTGCCGCTTACCTTATCGGCTCTACGCCTGCCGGCTACCTGGCGGGGAAACTGCTTAAGGGCATCGATATCCGGGAGCACGGCTCCAAGTCCACCGGTGCGACAAATGTATTGCGCACACTCGGGAAATGGCCAGCATTGGTGGTGCTTCTGGTGGACGTGCTGAAAGGGGCGGCAGCGGTCATCTTTGCCCGTTGGTTTTGTTTCTGGTCTTCCGCAACGCCGCCGTCGGCAATATCTGATATGCCCGTTTGGGCTCCTTGGGTTGTATGCCTGGCCGGACTCGCTGTTTTGCTTGGGCATAGCCGTTCGATCTGGCTGAATTTCACCGGCGGCAAATCGGCTGCGACGGGGTTGGGTGTTTTGTTGGCGATGTCCTGGCCTGTGGGTCTAGGCGCGGCGACGGCATTTGCCGTGGTGTTGGCAGTTTCCCGAATTGTGTCCCTGAGTTCGATGCTGGCGGCGCTCACCGCGATCGCCCTCGTCGGCGGCATGGAACAACCATTGCCCTACCGGTTGCTGGTCATCGCCGGCGGCATCTACGTGATCGTGCGCCACCGCGCCAACATTGCGCGGCTGATGTCAGGAGCCGAGCCGCGTCTATGACAAAGCGGCACTCATTCCCGGCCTAAATCGCCTCACCCTTGAGCAGCCGTGGTGTGCCGTTGGACAACCCCGACGCCTGGCGGATGAAGAACTCCTTCAGCCTGGGCATCCGTTCGACAAGGCCGAGGCCTATGTCGCGGAGCTGGCGCAGCGGGCCGATGTCGTTGGAAAACAGCCGGTTCAGCACATCTGTGGTGACGCCCATCTGCACCGTGTCGAAGCGGCGCCATTGCTGGTAGCGCTCGAGCACGTCGAGCGCGCCGATATCCTGTCCCAAGCGATCGGCCTCGACCACCACTTCAGCAAGGGCCGCCACATCCTTGAAGCCGAGATTGAGGCCCTGGCCGGCGATCGGGTGGATGCCGTGCGCGGCGTCGCCGGCAAGCGCGATGCGCGGGGCGACAAAGGCGCGCGCGATGGTCAGGCCGAGCGGCCAGGCGCGCGGCTTGTCGGTGACGCGGATTTCGCCGAGCTTCAGGCCGAAGCGCAATTCAAGCTCCTGCTCGAAGACGAGGTCGTCGCCCGAGACCAGCTTTTCGGCATCCTCGGAACGTTCGACCCAGACCAGCGACGAACGGTTGGTGCCGTCCTCGGTCGGCTTGAGCGGCAGCGTTGCAAACGGGCCGGCCGGCAGAAAATGCTCTTCGGCGCGGCCATTGTGCGGGCGCTCATGCGCCACCGTGCAGACGATGCCGGACTGGCCATATTCCCATTTCACCGTCTTGATGCCGGCCATGTCGCGCAATTTGGAATTGACGCCGTCGGCGGCGACCAGCAGCCGCGCCTCAATCGCCGCGCCGTCGGCCAGATGCACGGTGATGCCGGCGCCATTGCCGTCGAACGATGCGACCGCGACACCTTCGATGATGTCGATGCCGAGCTTTTGCGCGCGGCGGCGCAAGGCGCTGTTCAGGTCCTTGTTGGCGACCATGTGGGCGAACGGTTCGCCCGGCGCGACCTCGCCATCGAAGGTGAGAAACACCGGACGCACCGGATCGGCGGTGCGCGAATCGGTGACGATCATCTCGGTGATCGCCTGCGATTGCCCGACGATTTCCTGCCAGACGCCGAGCTGGTCGAGCATGCGGCAGGCGGCGGCGGCGATCGCCGAGGCGCGGCGGTCCTTCTGCCAGACGCCGGCGGGGGCAGCATCAACGACCGCCACGGCGAGGCCCGGCCGCGCCTGTTTCAGCGACACGGCGGCGGCGAGGCCGACATAGCCGGCGCCAGCGACCAGCACGTCGAGCGGGGTTTTTGCGTCCGGGTTGCGGTTCGCCATGTCAATTCCTTTCGAAGTCTCGACCATCCCCGCCCACTGGGGCATTCCGGCCTTGACTGCCCGCCATTCCTGTCGGAAACCGCCATAGCATCTTACGGCGAGGTCACGAAGCATGACGGCGGCCATGGACGAGCTTCTCAGCATTCTCGACCTCGAGCAGCTGGAACACAATCTGTACCGTGGTCGCAGCCCCAAGCTCGACTGGCAGCGCGTTTTCGGCGGCCAGACCATCGCCCAGGCGCTGGTCGCCGCGCAGCGCACCGTCGAGCCCGAGCGCCACGTGCATTCGCTGCACGGCTATTTCATGCGGCCCGGCGACACCAAGGTGCCGATCGTCTACGAGGTCGACCGCATCCGCGATGGCGGCTCCTTCACCACGCGGCGCGTGGTGGCGATCCAGCACGGCCAGGCGATCTTTTCGCTGGAAGCCTCGTTCCAGCAGGACGAGGTTGGCCTTGAGCATCAGCTGCCGATGCCGCGCGACGTGCCGCCGCCCGACAGCCTGTTGTCGCAGCGCGAATTGCTGGGCAAGTTCGGCGAGGCGGTGCCGGACGGCATCAAGCGCTACTGGGAGCGTGACCGGCCGATCGAGATGAAGCCGGTGATGCTGAAGCATTACACCAGCCGCGAAAAGCTGGAGCCGCAGCAGAACATCTGGATCCGCACCACCGGCCCGGTGCCGGCCGACCGCGGCATCCAGGCGGCGGTGCTTGCTTACCTCTCCGACATGACGCTGCTCGACACCTCGACCTTTGCGCACGGCCGCGCCATTTTCGACCGCGACATCCAGGCGGCGAGCCTCGACCATGCGATGTGGTTCCATCGCAGCCATCCGCTCGATGACTGGATCCTGTACACGCAGGACAGCCCGTCGACGCAGGGGTCGCGCGGCTTCACCCGCGGCTCGCTGTTTGCCCGCGACGGCACCCTGATCGCCTCGGTTGCCCAGGAAGGCCTGATCCGGCTGAAGCGGCCGCCTGCGGAATAGGCATTTTCGAAAAATTGCCTACTTTTTAATCAGTGACTGTCCGTTGACAGTGCGCACCGTGGCGCCGGGACTCGAGCGATCCGTTTATTTACAATGAGTTAACACCCTGCTTCCGCAACTGGCACGGAGCTTGAATCCTGTTGGGCACTCTCCGGGCTTTTTGGGATCGGTGAAGGTGTGCAAACGCGGGGGACCGCAACAGCAAAGGGTGAAACCTTATGAAAATCGTGATGGCAATCATCAAGCCGTTCAAGCTCGACGAGGTGCGCGAAGCGCTCACCGCCGTCGGCATCCAGGGCCTGACCGTCACCGAAGTCAAAGGCTACGGGCGTCAGAAGGGACACACGGAAATCTATCGCGGGGCGGAATACGCGGTCAGTTTCCTGCCGAAAATCAAGATCGAAGTCGCGGTTAGCACAGACCTGGTCGACAAGGCCGTCGAAGCCATCACGGCGGCGGCCAAGACCGGCCAGATCGGCGACGGCAAGATCTTCGTCTTCGGCATCGATCAGGCGGTGCGCATCCGTACCGGCGAAACAGACACCGACGCACTTTGAGCGGCGAACACGTATTCCAATGGAGAGTTCAATGAATATACCTTCCACCTTGAAGTCAGTGGCGCGCTCCGCGCTGCTGGGCTCCTTAGCGCTCGGAGCATTGGGCACGGTTGCTGCCTTCGCGCAGGAGGCGGCTCCCGCCGTCGCGGCGGCAGCGCCAGCAGCGCCGGCTTTTACCGTCGACAAGGGCGACACCACGTGGATGATGATTTCCACCGTGCTGGTGCTGTTGATGACCATTCCCGGCCTTGCGCTTTTCTACGGCGGCCTGGTTCGTACCAAGAACATGCTGTCGGTGCTGATGCAGGTCTTCACCATCACCAGCGTGGTCATGATCATCTGGGTCTTCTACGGCTACAGCCTCGCCTTCACCCCGGGCAACGCCTTCGTCGGCGGCCTTTCGAAGATGTTTCTCTCCGGCGTCAACGTATCAACGCTTTCGGAAACCTTCAGCAAGGGCGTCGCCATTCCTGAACTGGTGTTCGTCGTCTTCCAGATGACCTTCGCCTGCATCACGCCCGCCCTGATCGTCGGCGCATTCGCCGAACGCGTCAAATTCTCCGCCTTGATCCTTTTCGTTATCCTATGGGTGACGTTAATCTACTTCCCGATCGCGCACATGGTCTGGTTCTGGGGCGGCCCGAGCGCCTATGCCGACCCGTCCGGCCTGATCTTCAGCTTCGGCGCCATCGACTTCGCCGGCGGCACGGTCGTTCACATCAATGCGGGCATTGCCGGTCTCGTCGGCGCGCTGATGATCGGCAAGCGCATCGGCTACAAGAAGGACATCATGGCGCCGCACTCGATGACGCTGACCATGGTCGGCGCTTCATTGCTGTGGGTCGGCTGGTTCGGCTTCAACGCCGGTTCGAACCTCGAAGCGAACGCCTATGCGGTGCTGGCGATGATCAACACCTTCGTCGCCACGGCGGCGGCGGCAGTGGCCTGGATCGTGCTTGAATCGCTGCTGCGCGGCAAAGCCTCCATGCTCGGCGCTGTTTCGGGCGCGGTCACCGGCCTCGTCGCGATTACGCCGGCTGCAGGTTTTGCCGGCCCGATGGGCGCTATCGTGCTTGGCATCGTTGCCACCTTCGTCTGCTACTTCTTCGTCTCGGTGGTGAAGAACACGTTCGACTATGATGACAGCCTCGATGTCTTCGGCGTCCACTGCGTCGGTGGCATCATCGGTGCGCTAGGCACTGGCATTCTGGTCAATCCCGCCCTCGGCGGCGCCGGCATCGTCGACTATTCGACGGCCGACTTCGCCGCCGGCTATGCCGGCACGGCCACGCAGCTCCTGGCGCAGGGCAAAGGCGTCCTGGTAACCCTGCTGTGGTCGGGCATCGGCAGCGCAATCCTCTACAAGGTCGTCGACTTGATCATCGGTCTGCGTCCGACAGCCGACGCCGAGCGCGAAGGCCTCGACCTGACTTCGCATGGCGAAGCGGCCTACCACTCGTAAGCCTTGCGGGGCGGCTCGGCCGCCCCGCATTCTCCCATCCCGTCGTGACGCTCCCGAAAGGAGTTCACGCTTTGAGGCCCGGGTCATTCCGGGCCTCTCTTTTTGGCAACCGTGCTGGCAGGCCTCGGTCCCTGCGCAATCACGTTCTAGTGATGGCCGCCGGCGGGGAGACGTCGACCGGATTGGTTCTGAACTGTTGAGACTGCCTACAGTGGAGTGAGCAAGATCCGTGGCTCTGGGTGCGTATAGTTAATGCGGCCTTAACCTTCCCCCCGATAGTCTGACATCCGAATCTGCCGGAGTGCGTCATGCGCCCGGCCAGTCCATGACAGACGGGGAACGAAGCATGCGTTCAGGGGCTTCAGCACCGCTCGCGCTGACCGATACGGGGCACGGCATCCAGGCATTCGCGCGGCGCCAGGTCGGGCGGCTGGTCGGCGCCGGCCTGTTTGCGCTGGTCGCCTTTGGCGTCGCGGCGCTGGCGACCTGGAACGTCGCCGATCCCAGCTTCTCGCACGCCACCGCCAACATCGTCACCAACGCCATGGGTTATGCGGGCGCGGTATTCTCCGACCTCGCCATGCAGTTCTTCGGCCTTGCCGCGGTCGCCGCCCTGGTGCCGGCGGTGATCTGGGGCTTTCTCCTGTTTTCGGCGCGCGGCGTCGACAGGCTGCCGAAGCGCGGCCTTGCGTGGTTCGGCTTCGCGCTGCTCGCGGCGGCGATGGCCGGCTGCGTGGTGCCGCCCAAGACGTGGCCGTTGCCGACCGGCCTCGGCGGTGTGTTCGGCGACATGGTGCTCAATATTCCGGGCGTGGTCATTGGCGGCTACCCGACCGGCATCGTTGCCAGCATCATTGCCATGGTGCTCATTGCGCCGGCGCTGTGGCTGTTTGCCTATGGCTCGGCGCTGATTGCGCGCAAGAACGGCTTTGCCGTCATGGAGCGCACCGCGGAGCCCGATCCCCGAGAGGACGATCTGCTCTTCGACGAAGACGAGGACGAGGGCGACGAGGGGATACTGGCGCTCGGCGCCGTTACCCACTGGTGGCTGTCTTTCCGCGCCTGGATGCATCGCCGGGCTGTGCGCCGCCAGCAGGAGCGCGACGAGTTCGAGCCGGAGATGGAGCAGCGCTCCACCGCATGGCGCCGCGCCGCCGAACGGGTCGAATTGGCGGAATTCGCCGAAGCGCGGATGAGCCCGGATGGCCGCGCCCGCGTCGAGCCGGAATTCTTCGCCGCCATGGTCAATGACCGCAGCGTTTCCGTCGATCCGGACGATGACGACGTCCTCGATGCCGGTTTCGACAATGGCGACGAGGAGGTCGAACTCGACGACGAGCCGGTCCAGCGCCGTGCCGCGCCGAACGCCAAGGTGCAAAACTTCCGGTCAGATGCGGCGACCCGCGTCGCTGCACCTGCGCCGCGTCCCGCTCCCGGCGCGCGCGTCCAGCGCGAGGCGCAGACCTCGCTGATCGGCTCGGAAACATTCGAAATGCCGTCGCTGCATTTCCTGTCGGAGCCGAAGAACGTGGTGCGCGACGCCAGCCTGTCCAAGGACGCGCTGGAGCAGAATGCGCGCCTGCTCGAAGGCGTTCTGGAGGATTTCGGCGTCAAGGGCGAGATTATCGCGGTACGGCCCGGCCCGGTGGTCACGCTCTATGAACTGGAACCGGCGCCCGGCATCAAATCGTCGCGCGTCATCGGCCTGTCCGACGACATCGCCCGCTCGATGAGCGCCATTGCCTGCCGCGTCGCCGTGGTGCCCGGCCGCAACGCCATCGGCATCGAATTGCCGAATGCCAAGCGCGAGACCGTCTATCTCCGGGAGATCCTGGCCAGCCGCGATTTCGAGACGACCAAGTCCAAGCTGGCGCTGGCGCTGGGCAAGACCATCAATGGCGAGGCGGTGATCGTCGACATCGCCAAGATGCCGCATGTGCTGGTCGCCGGCACCACCGGCTCCGGCAAGTCCGTCGCCATCAACACCATGATCCTGTCGCTGCTCTACAAGCTGACGCCGCAGGACTGCCGGCTGATCATGATCGACCCGAAGATGCTGGAACTTTCGGTCTATGACGGCATCCCGCACCTTCTGACGCCGGTGGTCACCGACCCGAAGAAGGCGGTGGTGGCGTTGAAATGGACCGTGCGCGAGATGGAGGACCGCTACCGCAAGATGTCCAAGGTCGGCGTGCGCAACATCGACGGCTTCAACGCGCGCGTGCAGTTGGCTGAAAAGAAGGGCGAAAAAATCTCGCGCACCGTGCAGACCGGCTTCGACCGCCAGACCGGCGAGGCGATCTACGAGACCGAGAACCTCGATCTCGAGCCAATGCCCTACATAGTGGTCATCATCGACGAGATGGCCGATTTGATGATGGTCGCCGGCAAGGACATCGAAGGCGCGGTGCAGCGCCTGGCACAAATGGCGCGCGCGGCCGGCATCCATGTCATCATGGCGACGCAGCGTCCGTCGGTCGACGTCATCACCGGCACCATCAAGGCCAATTTCCCGACCCGTATCTCCTTCCAGGTGACGTCGAAGATCGACAGCCGCACCATTCTGGGCGAGCAGGGCGCCGAGCAGCTGCTCGGCATGGGCGACATGCTGTACATGGCCGGAGGCGGCCGCATCCAGCGCGTGCACGGCCCGTTCGTCGCCGACGACGAGGTCGAGAAGATCGTCGCCCATCTGAAGCTGCAGGGCGTGCCCGAATATCTCGACGCCATCACCGAGGATGACGGCGAGGACGATGACGAGCCGTCGGGCAAGGGCGGCGCTGGCGGTGGCGGCAACAGCAATTTCGAGGATTCCGACGATCCCTACGACCAGGCGGTCTCGGTCGTGCTGCGCGACGGCAAGGCGTCGACCAGCTATATCCAGCGCCGGCTCGGCATCGGCTACAACCGCGCCGCCTCGATCATCGAGAAGATGGAGAAGGAAGGCATTGTCGGCCCGGCCAACCATGCCGGCAAACGCGAAATCCTGGTGCCGACCGAGGACGACAAGTTCTGATCAGCCGATACGGCCCGGCGGCAACCTTGAACCTTTTGGCGCGTTACAGCGACTGAGCGCTGTCCGGCCCGCCAAACTTAAGTCTAACTGGGGGTCCACGGACTGCAACGAGACACACACCACACGAGAGTGACCGGCATGAAAAACGATCTTTCCGCGATCAGCGATTTCGCTCCAAACCGTCGCCAGTTGCTCGGCCTTGGCCTGATGCTTGCCGGCGCCGCGGCCATCAACGTCGTGCCGGGGTTCCAGCTCCTGGCCTCGGCGCAGGCGGCGGTGCCGCCGACGGCGCAAAAGATCGCCGACCATTTCTCCTCGGTCAAATCGATGAGCGGCGAGTTCGTCCAGTTCGGCCCCAACAACCAGCAGACCGGCGGCAAGTTCTTCCTTGAGCGGCCAGGCAAGATTCGCTTCAACTATGACGGCAAGTCGAATTTCCGGGTGATTTCCGACGGCAAGTCGGTGGTCATCCTCAACAAGCGGCTGAAAACGTCCGATCTCTATCCGTTGTCGAAGACGCCGCTGAAGCTGTTGCTCGACACCAAGATCGACCTCTCGGGGGGCCGCGTGAAATCGATCAAGGAAGAGAGCGACCTCACCACCATCCAGCTTGCCGACAAGTCGGTGTTCGGCAATTCGAAGATCACTATGATGTTCGATCCGAAATCCTATGATCTGCGCCAGTGGACCATCACCGACGCGCAGGGCAAGGACACCACGGTGATGATCTACAACACCAAGGAAGGCGTCAGCTTCCCTGCGGACACCTTTGCCATCGACTATGCGGCGAACCGCGAGCTGAACACCAACCAGCGCTAGATGCGGTGAGGCCGGCCTGCCAATGGCGATCTCCTGCGCTTCCGGTGCTCACGTGGTTTAAGTACGCTCCGCTCCGGTTCTCGGAGACCGCCATTCGACTCGGCCTGACCTGAATCAGAGCCGCCGCCCGCAAAGGCTGGCTTGTGTTTGTGGCGCTAGGCTGGCAGTAGATCGGCGACCTTGTTCGGACCGCCGCATGCCCTTCTCCATCGCCACCTGGAACATCAACTCCGTGCGCCTGCGCATGCCGATCGTCGAGCGGCTGCTGACGGAGCAGGCGCCCGATGTGCTTTGCCTGCAGGAGACGAAGGTTCCCGACGAGCTGTTTCCGGAAAAGGCGTTCCGCAAGGCCGGCTACGAGCACATCGCATTCCATGGCCAGAAGGGCTATCACGGCGTTGCGACGGTGGCGCGGCGGCCGATCGAGATTGTCGAGAAACGGCGCTTCTGCGAGATCGATGACAGCCGGCATCTGTCGGTCAAGGTGCAGGCCGGCGGCAAGGCAATCCTGGTCCACAATTTCTACGTGCCGGCCGGCGGCGACGAGCCCGATCCGGAGATCAACCGCAAGTTCCGCCACAAGCTCGATTTCGTTGCCGAGATGAACGCCATCCGCGCCGCGCATGACGAGGTGTCGGCCTCGATCCTGGTCGGCGACCTCAACATCGCTCCGCAGGAGCACGATGTCTGGTCGCACAAGCAATTGCTCAACGTCGTCAGCCACACGCCGGTCGAGACGCAAAATTTCGACGCGATGCGGATCGCCGGCGACTGGGTCGACCTGATGCGGCTCGACGT
This sequence comes from Mesorhizobium sp. P160187, assembly GCF_057766425.1. NCBI lineage: Bacteria > Pseudomonadati > Pseudomonadota > Alphaproteobacteria > Hyphomicrobiales > Phyllobacteriaceae > Mesorhizobium > Mesorhizobium sp. P160187. Next base: position 1,599,732 of record NZ_JBYMDX010000003.1, on the reverse strand, counting down.
GCCGCCAGAGCAGAAGCTCTACACCTGGTGGAGCTATCGCGCGCGGGACTGGGAAGCCTCGAACCGCGGCCGCCGGCTCGACCATGTCTGGTCGTCACCGAACCTGGTGCCGAGCTTTGCCGGCTATGAGATCCTGCGAGAGGCGCGTGGCTGGGAGCGGCCCTCGGACCATGTGCCGGTGATTGCGCGGTTCGACCTGGATTAGGCGGGCCGATATTCAGGTGAGGCCGGCCTGCAAATGGCCGATACCTGCGCTTCCGGTGCTCGCGTACTTTGAGTACGCTCCGCTCCGGTTCTCGGTATCAGCCATTTTCGACTCGGCCTGACCTGAATCTCGACACACCCAAGCGTGAGCGCGGTCGCGGGGACCTACCCGCCAAACCTTGGGGCCAGCTTCTCGATGCGGGCGATCATGGCCTGGAAATCATCGAGGATGCGCTGGTGCAGTTTCACCGCCACCTCGGGATATTCCTCCAGGATGCGGCGAAACATCTTGCGGCTCAACCTTATCACTTCCGAATCGGTCTCGGCCGAGGCGCTGGTCAGCCGTCTTGAGTCGGCGATCAGCGCCAGTTCGCTGAGGATCGTGCCGGGGCCGGCGGTGCCGATCGGGATGCGGTCGCCATCATGCTCCCGGTAGAGCACGATGCGGCCACTGACCACGATATAGGCCGAGTCGGCTTCGTCATCCTCGCGGTACAGCTTGCGGTCGGCCTGCAGATGGGTGGCTTCGGCGCCGAAGGCGAGCAGGCGCAGCTGTTCCTGCGTGAAACCCTCAAAGAGCTTCACGGCGGACAGGATGCGGATGTCGTCATCCAGCGCCATCTCTAGCTGCGTCCCCGAACGGTCAGTCCAATCCCTCCCTTAGAGCGCCGCGCGTCCAATTGAACGCGCAAAGGACGCTCTAACACTTCAATCTGCGCAGCGGGCCGATCCAGGCTCCCCCAGCCGGATCCTCCCCGAAACAGTCCCGCCCCGACCGCCTATTGAACAATGAAAAGTTTAAGGAACCAGCTTGTAGCCGCCGCTTTCTGTCACAAGAATTTCAGCATTGGAAGGATCGCGCTCGATCTTCTGGCGCAGCCGGTAGACGTGAGTTTCGAGAGTGTGCGTGGTGACGCCGGAATTGTAGCCCCACACTTCCTCAAGCAGGACGTCGCGCGTGACCACCTTCTGGTCGGCTCGATAGAGATATTTGATGATCGAGGCTTCCTTCTCGGTCAGCCGCACCTTGCCGCCGCGCTGGTCGATCAGAAGCTTCTGGCTGGGCTTGAACGTGTAGGGCCCGACCGAAAAGGTGGCGTCCTCGCTCTGCTCGTGCTGGCGCAGTTGTGCGCGTATGCGGGCGAGCAGCACGGCGAAGCGGAACGGCTTGGTGACATAGTCGTTGGCGCCCGCCTCGAGGCCCAGAATCGTGTCGGAATCGGTATCGTGGCCGGTCAGCATGATGATCGGCGCCTTGTAGCCGCCCTTGCGCAGGATCTTCACCGCCTCGCGGCCATCCATGTCGGGCAGCCCGACATCCATGATGAGTAGGTCGATGAGCCCGCCGCGCGCCGCGGCGACGCCTTTGGCGGCGGTCGCTTCCTGCAAGACTTCGAATTCTTCGTAAAGGGCCAGTTGCTCGACGAGGGTTCCGCGCAGGTCGTCATCGTCGTCAACGATCAGAATGGTACGTGATGTCATGGATCAATCCATTGTTTTGAAAAGAATTTTCAGTTGACCGCCCCCCATTTATGCGGAAGCTGACCGGCGCAACAGTCCGATCACAGTGATTTGTTCCGTGACACGATCATACAAGAAAAAACGCGATCGCAATGCAGCCGGCGCAATTTTGCCGAAAGGGCTGCGTGTGCTGGTGGTTCGGGCGAGGCCGGGCAACCCCAGCCAGGGGATATTGCAGGCCGGCAGCAAGGTGTTTGCCTGTGCGCTCGGACGCGGCGGTATCTCGGCCAACAAGCGCGAAGGCGACGGTGCGACGCCGCTTGGCGAGATGCGGATTTTGTCAGGATATTTTCGGGGCGATCATTTCGCGGCCGGCCGCAAAACCCGGCTGGCGATGGCGCCGATCGGCGCCGATCTCGGCTGGTGCGAGGTGCCGGACGACCGCAACTACAACCGGCCGGTGAAAATCCCCTATGGCGCCAGCCATGAGCGAATGCGGCGCGACGACCGCCTCTATGACGCCTGCCTGGTGCTCGACTGGAACATGGCGCCGCGCCGGCGCGGCCGCGGCAGCGCCATCTTCTTCCATCTGGCGCGCCCAGGCTTCACACCGACGCAAGGCTGCGTGGCGGTGACAGCGCGGACAATGGCGCGGCTGTTGCCGCTGGTGTCGGACCGGACGGTAGTGAGGGTGGTGAGGTAGGGAGTAGGGAGTAGGGAGTAGGGAGTAGGGAGTAGGGAGTAGGGAGTAGGGAGTAGGGAGGTGTCGGCGCCGTTTCCTTCACTACTCACTACTCACCATTGCCTAACGCCTTCTCGGCTTCTGCCACCCAGTGTCCAGCAATCCAAGCCGGCCGAGTTCCCGGTCCACGGCCCGCGTCACGTCCTTGCGCTGCGCGCCGACATCGCGCAGCTGGCGATCCGACAGATCCTCCACGTCCTGGCGCGGCAGGTTGATGGCGACTTTCGCCTGGCGAAGCCAGTCCGTTAGGGCATGCAACCAGTTCGAGCGAGCTGCTGGCGAGTTCAAAACGAAGATGGACATGATGCGCTCCGTGTTCCGCCAGATATCAAATCCGGCTTGATGGTGTTTCGATGGATGCATCATGCCGCATTGAAATCCATGCGAGAAACGAGTAGTTCTTTTCGGATCGTCAAGTTTTATTTGAGGATACGGTGATGTCCCGTCTGTTGCCCGGAACGCGCGCGCTGAGGACTCTGGAAGCCGCCGCCCGCCACCTCAATTTCACCCGCGCTGCCGACGAGCTCGGGCTGACGCCGGCGGCGGTCAGCCACCAGATCAAGGAAATCGAGGATCAGCTCGGGCTGGTGCTGTTCACGCGAACCAGTCGTACCATCCGGTTGACCGAGGCAGGTACGGTGCTGTTCGAGGCCTCGATCGATGCGCTCGACCTGCTCAACCGGGCGGTGTCGCGGGCGCGCAAGCTGACGCGCGGCACGGCATTGCTGAAGGTAACGCTCGACGCGCAGTTCGCGTCAAAATGGCTGATGCGGCGCGTCGACGATTTTCGCAAACTTCAGCCCAGTATCGAGCTGAGGTTCGACATCGGCTACGAAGTGCGCGATTTCGAACTCGACGACGTCGATGTCGGCATCCGGTTCGGGGTCGGCAAGTATCCGGGGCTTCGCGCCCATCGCCTGTTCGACAACATCCTCATTCCGGTGTGCAGCCCGAGCCTGCTGACCTCCGGCCCGTCGCTGCGCGAACCGCGCGACCTCTTCAACCACACGCTTGCCCATATCGAATGGTCGCGCCAAGGCGTGACATGGCCGAACTGGCGCATGTGGATGGCGGCGGCCGGCATCAACGATTTCGACGACAGCCGGACTATCGTGTTTGGAACCTCTACCGATGCCGTGCAGGCGGCGCTCGACGGCAATGCCGTGGCGCTCGCCGAGTTCGCCATGGTGGCAAACGACCTTTCCCAGGGAAGGCTGGTGCAGCCCTTTGAACTCGGTCTGCGCGTGGGGCCGGAGTTCGGCTACTTCCTGGTCTATCCCGAGAGCACTGCCAACGATCCGCGCATCATCGCTTTCCGCGAATGGATCCTCGACGAAGTCGCCAGGACGCAGACCTGACGACTTCTGCAGGCCTCAGCCGGCGACCGGCGTCCCGAACCAGCCGATCACCGCGCCGATGATCAACAGCACGCCGAGCCAGTGGCCGCCGTCGATCAGGGTCAGGTCCCAGCCGAAATTCTCATAGCTATGGTTGGCCGTCAGCGTCGTGGCGACGAAACCCAGCCAGAGGACGAAGCCGAAGACCAGCCCTGCGACAAGGACCGGCTCGCCGCCCGTCATCGCGCCGACGACCAAGGCCAAGACCAGCGCCATGATCAGCTCGGCGATGAAGGAGATGATGAAGGGCAATATTGATTTCTTTGACGTTGACGGATCGATCCTGGCCGCCCTCATCCAAGGCTTGCTGAGGACCGTGTACCAGACCGCGCCAAACAGCCACGCCGCGACGGCCGCGACAACCACCGCCAGCCAGTTCACCACTGAAAAATCCATAAAGTCCTCCCCTCAAGCATGCAGCCCAAAGCCTGACGGTTCTGGGATAACGACATGCGTATTCTTCAAATCAATGCGCGATGGAACGCCTGTTCGGCAATGCCGTCAAGCGAAGCGCCACACCGTGGTGCGCTTGACAAGGGCGTCCTCCAGCGCCCGCGTCACCGCCACTTCGTAGACGGCGAGCGGCTCCAGTCCCGCCTTCGGCATGTAGGAGCGGCCCGGATCGCCGACGAGGATGTCAGCGCCGCGCGCCTTCAGTGTCGAAAACCACGGCATCAGCGTGTCGGCGAAGGATTTGTCGTAGAAGACGTCGCCCGCCAGCACCACGTCCCAGCCGGCGTCGGTGCCGATGCAGTCCGTGCCGCAAAAGTCGATGGCAACGCCATTGGCCTCTGCGTTGAGGCGGATCGCCGTTTCGCAGAACGGGTCGATGTCGGCGGCGATCACGTGCGCCGCACCCGCCTTGGCGGCGGCGATGGCGACAAGGCCGGAGCCGGAGGCGAAGTCGAGCACGCGTTTGCCCCGCACATCCGACGGATTGTCCAGCACGTAGCGGGCAAGGCCCTGACCGCCGGCCCAGGCAAAGGCCCAGAACGGCGGCGGCAGGCCGATTTCGATCAGCTCGTTCTCCGTGCGCTGCCAGAGGTCATGCGCTTCGTCGGCCAGATTGAGGACAATCTCCGGCACATGCGGCGGCGACATAAGCGCCGTGTTGTCGAGAATGAACTTTTTCGCGCTGTTCGGCGTGAGGGCCGTCACGGAGCCGGCGTCAGGCCGCCCATGCGGCAGACTTCCTTCCATTCGGCCGGCGTCACCGGCTGTACGGAAAGCCGTCCAAGCCGCACCAGCGCCATCTCGGCGAGTTTCGGATTGGCCTTGACCTGCTCCAGCGTCGGCGGGTTCGGCACATCCTTGAAGGCGCGGATGTCGACGCATTCCCAGCGCGGATCGTCGGTGGTGCTGTCGGGATGGGCAAGCCCGCAGACTTCGGCAATGCCGACGACGTTCAGCCCTTCATTGGAGTGATAGAAGAAGCCGAGATCGCCGATCTGCATCGCCTTCATGTTGTTGCGCGCTGCATAGTTGCGCACGCCGTCCCACTGCGTGCCGGCATTGCCCTTGGCCTTCAGCGCCTCGAAGGAGAAGACCGAAGGTTCGGATTTGAACAGCCAGTAGTTCATGTCTTTGCTCCAACTACTATTTTTTGCGCAATTCCGGACGGAAACCCGTTACACACTTTTCCTGGGATCGCTCTAGGCGCCGTCGGAACTAACTAGCCGCCGGCTTGTTGAAGGTCCAGTTCCACTGGCGGATTTCGACACTTTCGAACAGCCCGGCCTTGGCATAGGGGTCGGCAGCCGACAGCGCCTGCGCACCGGCGAGATCGGGCGCTTCGACGACGACGAGGCTGCCATTGGGCTTGCCTTCGGCGTCGAGGAACGGGCCGGCAAAGGCCAGTTTGTTGTCGGCGTTCAGGCCTTCGAGAAAGGCGACGTGGACCGGTCGCGTATCGACCCGCACCTGCAGGCTGCCCCGCTTGTCCTTGCAAATCAACGCAAACAGCATTTTTAAAACTCCGTTTTGGGATTGCGACAACAGCTCGCTTGAACTGCCGAAATCGCGGTTTTGCTTTTATGCTGGCTTCGGGTCAATGCCAAATGACGATCTCTCGACGCATTGAATCTCCGCTATGGCTCAAGCCAAGGCGTTGAAATAGTTGACAGTCCTGGGTTGATGAAAATCACAAACGCAACCCGCGTCGCCGAAAGAGTGGACGAAGGCGACAGGCTGCGTCGCGCACCACAACAGCGCACCAGCTTTGCTTGCCGCCGCCTATAAATACACTACCGAGTATTTCGTAAATTCAAAAATAATCAATTTTCGATACGCAACACTCCAGCAAGCCAATTGTGAAATGGGCTGGTCTGCTCAGAACGCCTGAATAGAGGTCGCAATGGAGAGCATCGCGCGCAACACGACGGTTCGGATCGACGACGTCGCGCTTGCTTTCACGGCCGGCATGGGGACCGAGCGTGTTCTCGTCTCTGCAATCATTCCTTGCCTGAACGAGGAACTGACGCTCGGCATTTGCATTCGCAAAGCCTTCAATGCCTTCTCGATGCGCGGCATCAAGGGGGAAGTCGTCGTTGGCGACAATGGATCCGCGGACAAGTCGGTGGAGATTGCGCAAAAGCTGGGAGCGCGGGTCGTTCATCAGCCGGTAAAGGGCTATGGCGCGGCAATCAGTGCCGCGGTCGAAGCGGCCGAAGGCAAATATCTCATCATGGCGGATGCCGATGATTCCTACGATTGGAGCCAGCTCGGCGATTTCGTCGATGCGTTGGAACAGGGTGCGGAACTTGTGATGGGCGACCGGTTCGCCGGCGGGATCCAGCCGGGCGCCATGCCATCGTTGCATCGCTACCTCGGCAATCCTGTCCTTTCCACCATCGCTCGCTGTTTGCACAACTCTCCGGTCCGCGACTTCCATTGCGGCATGCGCGGTTTCACGCGCGAGGCATTTCTAAAAATCGGCGCGCGCTCGCCAGGGATGGAATTCGCTTCGGAAATGATCATCAATGCGCATCGCGCTGGGCTCGCCATTCGTGAAGTGCCGATCAAGCTCTACCCCGACAAGCGCAACCGCGCGCCGCATCTGCGTTCCTTCCGGGACGGTTGGCGACATCTGCGGCTGATCATAGCCCATGCGCCCGATACCATGTATCTCGTGCCTGGGCTGACCTTGTTGATCGCTGGCATTGCCGGCCTTGCCGTTCTCGCGGCTGGGCCTGTTCGCATCGGCGGATGGTACTTTGGAATTCACTTCGTCGCGCTTTCGGCCATGGCGACGTTGATTGGCCTTTCAGCGATCCTGTTCGGTATGCTGGCAAAGGTGGCAATCGCCATCTACCACCCGGTCTACAGCGGTCGAATTGTGCCATGGCTGACGCGCGGCCGGCCTTTGGAATGGCTGGTTTTTTCCGGTGGCGTACTCGCGGCAACCGGCTTCGCGGCCGATGTGTCACTCGCGCTACATTGGATTCTTATTGGCGGCCCCATGGAGCAATCGGTGCACCTGACCTTTGTAGTCACCACCATCTGCGTGGCCGGCATGTCGATGGTGCTGTCCGGCTTCGTGCTCAAATTGCTGCTTGATACGTTGAGTAGCAGACGTGAGCTCTAGCCCTCCAGCAGCCTTGCGAGCGGAAATTCAAGCGGCAAGCCGCGCGGCCGCAAAGCCTTTTCTGTCGGTTGTCATGCCGGTCCATGACGGGGCGGCATGGATTGGAGCGACACTTGACTCGCTTGCTGCAGAGCCGAGCGATGGCCTGGAGATAATCATTATCGACAGCAGCCCGACAAACGCTACTTCCGCCATTGTCGAGCGATTTCTCCACCGGCCGGCCTTCCGGCTGCTGCGGCGAAAGGATCTAGCGCCCTGGCAGTCGAAGACCAATCTGGGCGTTGAGCTGGCCGCCGCCGACTATGTCTGCATACTCCACCAAGACGACCTTTGGTTGCCCGGGCGCATCGAGGCCACGCGACGCTGGCTCGAGGACCTGCCCGAAGCAGCGCTTCACTTGGCCCCGACTGCGATCGTCGACCGCTACGGCCGGGGAATGGGATGCTGGAACTGTCCCTTGCCGAGCGACAAGGTGCTCGAATCCGACTTCTTGCTGGAACGGCTTCTCGTACAGAATTTCGTGTCCGTGCCTGCTCCGATATTTCGTCGGAATGCGTGGCTGGCATGCGGGGGTATGGATGAGAGGCTCTGGTATACGGCTGATTGGGATATATGGGCGAAGCTCGCCGTTTCCGGACCCGTCATTTATCACCAGGAGATAACCACGGCCTTCCGGGTTCATGGCGATTTGCTGACCGTAACCGGATCGCGCGATGCGAACGAATTCCGTTCGCAAATGCAGACTGTCCTGGAGCGCCATTTGGACCGGCTTTCGGCGCGCAGCCGGCGCCGGATCGAATCTGCTGCTCGGGCATCGATCAGCGTTAATGTGTCGCTGGCGGCTGCGTCAGCCGGCGACTTGAAGGCCTTGCTTCGAGCCGCTCGTATCATGCTGTCGCTCGGGCCGACGGGATTGAGGCGCTATTTGCGCGATTCGCGGCTGCGTGAGCGTGTCATGTGCCGGCTTCGCGCGAAACTGACAGGAGCTTTCTGAGGCGATGTCCAGCTCTGTCAGGATCGCCGACATCCCAGTGGACCAGAGTGAAAGACCGCTTCTGGAACGGGGACGGCGGTACATTGTGGTGGGAGCGATATGCGCAATTGCGCACAATGTCATCATGATTACGGTCGATCAGCTGGGCAGGCACTACCTGCTGGGCATCATGATTTCATTCCTGGCGGTGACGCCGACCGGCTACGCTCTGCACAGCTGGTTCACCTTCGGCAAACCGCTGCGCTTCAAGGCATTTGCGCGTTTTGCGGCAGGCGTGGCTGCGGCCTACCCGATCTCGGTAGCCATGATGGTGCTTCTCTGTTCCTGGCTTGGCCTTGGTGTTGCGATCGCGTCTCCGATCGCCACCGTGGCGTTACTCATCTGGAACGTTGTGGTTGCGCATTTGGCTATCTTGTCACGGTTCAGTCTACGGTCCGCCACCGCGCCGACAGCATCTCGCTCAACCACACGACAATTTTCCGGAAACGAGGAATAAGAATGCTACCGCCAGGTCAGATCATGCGCAGGGCTCTTGGCCGCCATTTCAAGCCGGTCGGAGACGTCTACCGTCGCGTTTTCGTCAATCTCAATGCAATCGCGGATTTTCTCGATCGCGAATTGCCGAACGGCGCGAAGGTTTTGGATATCGGCGGCGGCGATGGAGCGCTCGTCGACCGGCTGCTCGATCAGCGCCCCGACCTGAGGATTACGATGTGCGATCTCGCCCCTTCGATCGGTGCGTTTCTAAGCAACGCAAATCGGGCGAAGGTCGAACTTCTGCCCGCGACGGACCTTTCCAGCGTGCAAGGGTCTTACGATGTCGTCACGATTTCCGACGTCATTCATCATGTACCGGTGGATCGGCGCGAGGCGTTCTTCAAATCGCTGGCCAACAGTTGCGAACGCTGGGCCTGCCGGAAGATCATCCTCAAGGACATCGAGCCTGGTGGAATACGCGCCACCTTGTCGCTTCTTGCGGACCGGCACATTACCGGAGACAAGCATGTCGTCTTGTTTTCGCGTTCGGACTTCGCGGCCATGGCAAAGCGGCATTTCCCGACGGCAAAGAGAGTATCGGCATCACCGGACCGGCCGAATTATTGTGAACTGCTCAGCTGGTAGCAGATGGGTGGATCCCGGCGTGTCACGAGGCGGTAAGCGCGGATCAACGACACGCTATTTGGTCGCGATGGTGCTGAGCATGCTGGCGATCCGGTGACTCTCCGGGCGATCGACCAGAAATTTATCGATAAACTTCAACGGGAATGTCAGCGTCAGGATTGCGGCTTTCGCTATCATGTAGCGGGTTCGGTTCTCTCGACCGATAACGACGCCGATATATTCCGAAAGGATGTTGACGATCGCGCTTGTCGGCCCTTGATGCGTCTGGACCTCTACCCTTGCGAACCGCTGGAGAAGCTGCTCGATCCCGTCCTTTGTGAAGTTGCAGTAGTGGGCGGGATAGCCGTGATAGGGGAACAGGAAAGGGTTGATGCAGAGCAGCTTCCCACCCGGCTTCAGGACACGGAACACTTCATCGACGACCGCTACCGGATTGGGAACATGCTCGATCACGCTGTCCAGAATGACGACGTCGACGGAATCGCTCGCAAGCGGCGTGTGCTCGATATTCGCGACCAGATCGACGTTCGGGGTGGGGAACAGGTCAATGTTGAGAACATCGGGGCGGACGCGCCGTGCGCCGGAGCCGAACTCAACGATCATCGAGTCCTGAGGTATCGAGGCAAGAAACGAATTTAGCGTGTCGTGCGGTGAATATTCGCTGGTGATGACCTGCTTGAGCGAATTGTAGAGACGGGCGCGCGTACTGGTACCGGCATACGCCTCTTCATGGAAGCTCGCGTCGAAGCCCTCCCTCACCGGCGACTCGACAAAGAACGGAATCCCTTTGTGCACGGGATAGGGGGCAGGGCAAGATTCGCAGGTCAGGGCAACCGGGCTTGTGCCAAGCCTGGAATAGCAGACTGGGCAGACGAGGCCCGATGCCATCTTGGGTTGTAGCACGCGATGTCCTTTCAAGCCTCCGCATTGTCGCAGAGGCAGGTTGCCGTGTCTGAACGTAACGCTTCTTAGCAAGCAAAAGGCTAACAGCGGCTAAAGTCCGCTACGTATAGACAGGCTGGAGCGGAGCGCTGCAAGAATCCGAAGCGCGACGGCTTCAGTTCCGCACAGTCTCGGAAAATTAACCGCGGTGGAACCATGCTTCGCCAAGCGGAGCTGCCGGCCTCGAAGTTGTTGTCTGATGATGAAGGGCGTTGCGCCCAGCGAGGCAGCACGCCTGGCGTTGGTCTGCCTGGGCACGATCGAGGGGGTTGTCTTGAATACGCAGGAGCCGGGACCAAACAAGCTGTTCGCTCTCGGGCAGCGCCCAACAACAACTTTTCTGCATATCCTGATCGCACTCAAGATCATCTTGCTGTTCGTTCTGGCTTGGAACATCCGCTTCGTCATGGATGAATTCGTCCAACTCGGATGGGCGAAATATTTCTCCAACGGCCTGTTCGATACGATCTGGCATCCCAAGGCGGTCGGCTATGCGGCTTTTTATGAGATTGCTCATCTGATCGGCTGGAATGCCACGTCGGTTCTGCTTGCTGGCCGCATGCAGACTGCGTTGCTGGCCTGCGGGACGATCTCTTTGATCTACGCATGCGCTCGCGCTCTGGGCGAGGATCGCGTGCGCGCTTTGACGATCGTCCTCGTTCTCCTGTGCTTTTCGAATTTCATGGAGCGCATCTTTCGTACCATCGCCGAACCGCCGGCAGTGTTCTTCGCCGTGGCGGCGTTGCTGGTTGTCCTGCGCGCACCTGGGTTGAGGGCAAGGCAGCTTGTTGCCGCCGGCATGCTAAGTGGCCTTGCCTTCGTCATCACTCAGAAATCGGTCTACTTCAACGTTGCGCTCGGCATCGGCCTTGTTGCTGACGCAGCCTTGATGAGACGCTACGCAACAGGGGCGGTTCGCGGAGGGTGGCTCGTGCTTGGATGGGCCGTTCCGATAATGGTCTATTGCTTGATCTTCGGTGGAGGCGCCCCTGTTCTCGCGGCCAAAAACCTTATACTTGGCCCGGTCGAGATTGCGACGCGTGGAGGCGGTGACTACGGGGGACTGAGGCAGTTCGTGTTACAGACACTGGCGCGGAACGCCCTTCTTTACGGGATCTGTTTCTCCGGTATGGCCCTGTCACTGATGCGGATCATGAAACTCGATGGTCGAAGGCGAATTGCGCTGATCTTTTCACTCGTCATCACGGTGCTGGTATTCACGCACGACCAGCCCTGGCCTTATGTCTTCATCATGGCGTTGCCCTTCGTTGCGCTCTGGTCGTTGGAGCTTCTCGACAGCACCGCAACCCACGCGCGCTACCGGGTTCCTGTCCTCGCGGTGCTGATCACAGCCATCGCCATGAGCTACGCGAGCAATGTCGTTTACCTACGCCTCAACAATCAGACCCAGCTTGAACTGGTCTCGCGCGCGGAATCTTTGCTCGCACCGGATGAGAAGTATTTCGACGGCATCGCCATGCTGCCCAATCGACAGGAGCCCTCCACACTCTGGCTCGACCAGCATTATGTCTTGAAAACATTGCAGGAAGGCAGGCAATCGGAAGCCTACAAAGTTCTCTCGGATTCCCCGCCCAAGATGGTCCTCTGGTCATATCGCATGGATTTGATCGATACCGTGATCGCGCCTCTCATCCGCGACAGCTACGTCCAGATCGCTCCCAACATCAGAATGGCTGGTCGTCGCCTCTATTCCGGTCGTCCGGTCGTTTTCAAGGTGCCTGTCGCCGGACGATACAGCCTGTACACGACCAGCGGGGAGCTTGCAGACGGCGAGGTCGAGATAAACGGCACCTCGCATTCTTCGCCCCTATCCTTGGAGGCAGGTACCAGCGACGTTGTCCTGCGCAACGGTCCAGCCGAGGCACTGCTGCTGCCGGAAGGTCACTATGAAAACCGCATCGTGCCTGGCGGGGACAATGCCGAGCTGTTCACGGGAGTTTACAATTAATACCGCTTTCGGTCTTCAGCGGCCGGGTCATCAATGCCGTGACAGCCTGCCGAATGGTGATCGTGCCGTCCAGTACCGCCGACACCGCTGCGATGATCGGCGCGTCGATGTGGCGCTCGGTGGCGATGCGGGCGGCGATCGCCGCCGTCGGCACGCCTTCGGCGAGCGGCAGTCCGGACAAGGGCTTACCTTGCCCCACCGCCAGCCCATAGGCGAAATTGCGCGACTGGGCGGAAGAGCAGGTCAGCAAAAGGTCGCCGAGGCCGGAAAGCCCCATCAGCGTCTCCGGCTTGGCGCCGAAGGACGCGCCGATGCGGCGCAGTTCGACGAAGCCGCGTGTCACCATGGCGGCCTGCGCGCTGGCGCCGAGCCCAGCGCCGGTGACGGCGCCAGCGGCAATGGCGAACACATTCTTCAAAGCACCGCCGATCTCGACGCCGATCAAATCGTCGCTGGAATAGCAGCGCAGATTCTGCGCCGAAAAGCGCGCGGCAAGCTCGGCCGCCAAGGCGTCGTCGCGTGCAGCAACCACGACAGCGGTCGGCAGACCCCTGGCGACGTCGGCGGCAAAGCTGGGACCGGACAGGGCCGAAACCGGAGTTTCGGGCAGAATCTCATCAACGATCGCCGACAGCAGCGCGCCGGTGTCGCGCTCAATGCCTTTGGCGCAGAGAACCAGCGGGATGCCTTTCGGCATATGGGGCTTTGCCGTCGTCAGCATGGCGCGCAGCGCCTGTGCCGGCGCCACGGCCAGCGCGCAATCGGCATCGGTCAGGGCCGTGCCGATATCGCTCGTCGCCGCAATGCCTGTTTCAATGGCGATGCCGGGGAGATAACGCGGGTTCTCGCCGCGGCGGATCGCGGAAACCGTCTCTTCGTCGCGGGCGTAGAGCCGGACATCGTGACCGGCGCGCAGCATCGCCAGCGCTAGCGCCGTGCCCCAGGCGCCGCCGCCAAGCACGGCGACGCGCCAGCCGGTTCTGTCCCTGCCGCTTGTGTTGCCGGCGCTCATGCTTTTGCTCCGCGCCGGCCGGAGCCGACCATCGGGGCCGAAATGCTGTCCAGCGGCCAGCGAGAACGCGGCACGAAATCGAAGCCGTTCTCTTGCGACAGGCCTGCCCGCAACCGCTCGATGCCGGCCCAGGCGATCATCGCCGCGTTGTCGGTGCACAGTTTGAGCGGCGGCGCGACAAAGGCGAAGCCGGCCTCGGCGCACTGCTTCTGCAGCGTCGCCTTGATCGCTCTGTTGGCGGCGACGCCACCGGCAACGACCAGCGCCGGCTCGGCCTTGTCCGGAAATTCGTCGCGGAAGCGGGCCAGCGCGCGGGCCACGCGGTCGCCAAGTGCGTCGGCTACCGCCGCCTGGAACGAGGCGCAGATGTCGGCGACATCCTGCTCGCTCAGCGGCTGGATGGCGGTCGCCGCCTGGCGCACGGCGGTCTTGAGGCCGGAGAAGGAGAAATCGGGCTGCGCCGAGCCCCTCATCGGCCGCGGAAAGGCAAAGCGCGTCGCATCGCCCGACATTGCCGCCTTTTCGACGTTCGGGCCGCCGGGATAGGGCAGGCCGAGCATTTTGGCCGTCTTGTCGAAAGCTTCGCCGAGCGCGTCGTCGATGGTCGTCGCCCAGCGTTGGTAGTCGCCGACGTCGCGCACGGCGACGATCTGGGTGTGGCCACCGGAGACCAGCAGCAGCAAATAGGGGAAGTCGAGCCCGTCGGTCAGCCTTGCGGTCAGTGCGTGGCCTTCGAGATGGTTGATGGCGATCAGCGGCTTGCCGGCGGCCGCTGCAATCGCCTTGGCCATCATCAGGCCGACGATCAGCCCGCCGACCAGGCCGGGGCCGGCAGTGGCGGCAATGGCGTCGATGTCGGCCAGGGCTACGCCCGAATCCGCAAGAGCGGCCTCGACAATGCCGTCCAGCGCCTCGACATGGGCACGCGCGGCGATCTCCGGCACCACGCCGCCGAAGGCGGCGTGCTCCTCGATCTGGCTGAGCACGATGTTGGACGCAATCACCGGCACGGAATCGCCTTCCAGCGTCACCACGCTGGCGGCGGTCTCGTCGCAACTCGTCTCAATGCCCAGAACGCGGATCAATTCGTCGCTGTCTCCAGAGATTGTGTCGCCGGACTTTCCTAGTTAGAGGGAGTGCCGGAAACGCAAAGCCAGCCGGGGGTTATCACGGACCGCGCGCCATGCAAACTTTGAAAATCGGAACACGCGGCAGCCCGCTGGCGCTCGCCCAGGCGCATGAAACGCAGGCGCGGCTGATGGAAGCGCACGGCATGCCGGCGGAAGCCTTCGAGGTCGTCGTCATTTCGACCAGCGGCGACCGCATCCAGGACCGGCCGCTGTCGGAAGCCGGCGGCAAGGGCCTGTTCACCAAGGAAATCGAAGAGGCGCTGCTGGCCGGCACGATCGATATCGCCGTGCATTCCTCCAAGGACATGCCGACAGTGCTGCCGGACGGGCTGGAGCTGTCCGCCTTCCTGCCGCGCGAGGATGCGCGGGACGCCTTCATCGGAAAGGCGGTGAAGCGCATTGTTGATTTGCCGCAAGGCGCCAAGGTCGGGTCGTCTTCGCTCAGGCGCCAGGCGCTGATCCGGCGCATGCGGCCGGACCTAGACGTGGTCATGTTCCGCGGCAATGTGCAGACCAGGCTGCGCAAGCTGGAGGAAGGCGTCGCCGAAGGCACGATCCTCGCTTATGCCGGGCTGAAGCGGCTCGGGCTCGGCCATGTCGTCACCGATCTGATGCCGCTCGATGCTTTTCCGCCGGCGCCGGGACAAGGCGCAATCGGCATCGAAACCCGCATCGGCGACAGCGAGGTCGAAAAGATGCTGGTGGCCATCCATGATGTGCCGACAGGCCAGGCGCTGGCCTGTGAGCGCGCCTTCCTGGCGGCGCTCGACGGCTCCTGCCGCACGCCGATCGCCGGCTATGCGACGATCTCGGGCGGCAGGCTGGTTTTCGCCGGGCTGATCATTTCGCCCGATGGCACGCAATCGCATGAGGTCAAGGCCGAAGGCTTGGCGCTGGATGCCGCTGACATCGGCACGGACGCGGCCAGGATGGTGCGGGTCAAAGCGGGCGAAACCTTCTTCGACGGCTGGGTCTGACATGCGTGTCCTGGTGACGCGACCGCAACCTGGGGCGTCGCGAACCATGCGGCGGCTGCAGGAATTGGGATTTGAGCCTCTCCTTCTGCCACTGACCGAAACGGTGACACTGCCGGTTGGCGCCGATGCTGCGTGCGACAATGCCGTGGCCGTCGCTGTGACCAGCGCCAATGCCGTGCGGCATGCGCCGAAAGAACTCATTCGTGCGCTCGCCGCCTTGCCTTGCCATGCCGTCGGACGCAGGACGGCTGAAGCGGCACGTTCGGCAGGGTTCTTGTCGGTCAGCGAAGGGGCGGGCGACGCCGAGCGGCTGGCCGAGGCGATTGCCGCCGGCCTTTCCGGCAAGGCGGTCGTCTATCTCACAGGGCGCGTGCGGTTTCCGCCCTTCGAGGCGCGGCTGCGAAATGCCGGCGTCGAGGTCCGCACCGTCGAAACCTACGACACGATTTCGCTCGATTATTCCGATGCTGAAACCCGTACACGCCTGTCCGACAAGGCGGTCGACGCGGTGCTGCTCTATTCAGCCAAGGCGGCGGCAGCGTTGCAGGCCTTGACCAACAGGGCGGGGCTGCGCGATCTCTTTGAAAACATGCAGGCTTTTGCGCTCTCCGAGCGCGTGGCAGCGGCATTTGACAATGCCGCCGGCAAAAAAATACGCATGGCGCGGGAACCGCAGGAGGAGGCGCTGCTTGAGCTGTTGCACCGCGGCGACTGAGCCCCGTGTCATCACGCCGCCCCTTTTCACCTGATGATGATGTGCTAGACCATTTTTCAAACCATCACGCGCCGTCGGGCGCCCAGACGAAGCAGGATTGCGGAGCCCACGCATGGTCAAGACGCCGAAGATGCGACATTCGAAAAGCCGCCGCGAGCCGGTGACCATCGAACTCGAACCCGGCGCTGTCTCGCGCATTGCCGATGCGGATGCCGCCAAGACGGATGTCGCCAACTCGGACGACGCCGAGGCCCCGGCAGGGTCGGTTGCGGCCGAGGATGCCGCTGCCATGGCCAATGCGCAGCCGGAGACGCCTGACGAGCCCGTTCATGCCGATCAGGCCGATCTCGAGCCGTGGGAGCACTCCGATGCCGCGGCGCAGGCCGCTCCCGAAAGCGCCGATGCGAAGGCGTCCACCCAGGCGGAGCAGCCTTACCCCACCGCTTCGGATGCGCCACCGCGCGCCAGAACCTCCGACTACAGTTTCGAGGATGCCTCGCCCAAGCCGGGTGCACCCGAGGAAACCCCAAGGACAGCCGGGAACCAGCCCATGGCCGCGCAACCGAAGCGCACGAACGGCATTGCCGCCGGCATCATCGGCGGTGTCATCGCGCTGGCTGCCGCCGGGGGGCTGCAGTTTGCCGGCGTGCTTGGCGCTCCGGGCTCAGGGGCGGGCACGGTCTCGCTCGACGGCGTCAATGGCGAGATCGCTTCGCTGAAGCGCGAAATCGCCGACCTCAGGGAAGCCAGCGGCAATGGCGCCGCAACGGCCAAGGTCGACGGGCTGTCTTCGGCGCTGGATCAGGTCAAGGCCGATGTCGCATCGCTGAAATCGGCGGTCGAAAGGGGCGGCGCCGGCGACAATGCCGGGCTTGCCTCGCTTGGCGACAAGGTCAAGCAGATCGAGACCGCGGTCGCCGCCCTTGGCCAGGCCGGTGGTGCAGCGCCCGTCGATCTCGCGCCGCTCAATGAAAGACTGGCGGGCCTCGACGCACTGGTGAAATCGGCCGGTGAGGCAGCCAAGACGCAGGAAGGCAAGATCGCCGCGCTGGAGCAGTCGGTGACGCAGCTCGCCGGCAAGGTCGATGCGCAGGCCTCGCAGCCAAAGATCGCGATGGCCATCGCCGCTTCGGCCTTGAAGGCGGCGCTTGACCGCGGCGCGCCGTTCGCCGCCGAGTTGGAGACCTTCGCAGCGATCTCGCCCGATGCACCGCAGATTGCGGCGCTGCGCCCCTACGCTGAAAAGGGCGTCCCGACCCGCACCGAGATTGCCGGCGAGGCCGACGCCGCGGCCAATGCGATGGTCGCGGCGGCGACGCCGGTCGATGAAAATGCCGGCTTCTTCCAGAACCTTTTGTCGAGCGCCGAATCGCTGGTCAAGGTTCGGCCGATCGGCGCCGTCGAAGGCGCCGGCGCGCCGGAAACCGTGGCGCGCATCGAAGTGGCGGTCAATCAGGGCGACTACGCCAAGGCGCTCAGCGAATACGCAACGCTGCCGGATGCGGTCAAGGCCGCCGGCGCCGACTTTGCCGGCAAACTGAAGGCGCGCATCGACGTCGAGACGCAGGTCGACGCGCTGATTGCAGGTGCGATGAAGGCATGAGGACGACACGATGATCCGCATTCTCATCTTTCTCGGCGCCGTCTTCGCCCTCGGTCTTGGCTTTGCCTGGCTGGCCGATCGTCCCGGCGAGATGGTCGTCACCTTCAACGGTTACCAATACCAGGTCAGCCTGATGGTGGCTGCGGTGGCGATCGTTGCCGTCGTCGCAGCGGTGATGATCGTCTGGTGGCTGATCAAGTCGCTGTGGAACAGCCCATACACGATCTCGCGCTATTTCCGCGTGCGCCGCCGCGACCGCGGCTACCAGGCGCTGTCGACCGGCATGATCGCAGCCGGCGCCGGCGACGGCGCGCTAGCCCGCAAGAAGACCAAGGAAGCCGCCAAACTGATCCGCTCCGACCAGGAGCCGCTGATCCAGCTGCTCGAAGCGCAAGCCTCGCTGCTCGAAGGCGACCATGAGGGCGCGCGCGAAAAATTCGAGGCCATGCTCGACGACCCCGAAATGCGGCTGCTTGGCCTGCGCGGGCTCTATCTCGAAGCCGAACGGCTCGGCGACCGCAACGCGGCGCGTCACTATGCCGGGCGCGCCGCTTCCGTCGCGCCGCAACTGGCTTGGGCCGCCGAATCGACGCTGGAGGATCTGACCGGGCGCGGCGACTGGGACGGCGCGCTGAAGCTGGTGGAGGCGCAGAAGTCGACCAGGCAGATCGAACGCGACGCCGCCAATCGCCGCCGCGCTGTGCTGTTGACCGCCAAGGCGCAGGCGCTGACCGACAGCGACCCCAATGCAGCCAAGGCAGCCGCTCTCGAGGCCAACAAGCTCGCGCCCGATTTCGCGCCGGCCGCGGTTGCAGCCGCCAATCTTCTGTTCAAACAGAACGATGTGCGCAAAGGCTCGAAGATCCTTGAGGCAGCCTGGAAGGCTGAGCCGCATCCCGAGATCGCCGAGCTCTACACCCATGCAAGGCCGGGAGATGCCGTGGTCGATCGTCTCAACCGGGCGAAGAAGCTGCAGGAGCTGAAGCGCAACAATGCCGAATCGTCGATGACGGTGGCGCGCGCCGCGCTCGATGCGCAGGATTTTTCCACCGCCCGCCGCGAGGCGGAAGCCGCGATCCGCATGGATCGCCGGGAAGGCGCTTACCTGCTGCTGGCCGATATCGAGGAGGCAGAGACCGGCGACCAGGGCAAGATCAGGCAATTGCTGTCCAAGGCGGTCAGGGCGCCGCGCGATCCGGCCTGGGTCGCCGACGGCGTCGTCTCCGAACGCTGGGCGCCGGTATCGCCGGTCAGCGGCAAGCTCGACGCTTTCGCCTGGCGCGCACCGATGGAGCGGCTGGGCCAGCTCATCGACAGCCATGAAGACGAAGCCGATGTGCCGGTGCTTGCGGCACCCGCCAAGCCGACAAAGGAAGCCGAAGTGATCGATCATCCCGCCGTTGCCAAGACGATCAGCGAGGCGCCGACCGAGCCGAAGCCCGCTGTGGGCGATGACCAGGTCACGCCGGTCACCGCCGCCGCTTTCGCCGCAATACCAAACGACGCCGAACCCGTCGAACCTGCCGAGGAACTGGCGCGGCTGCCCGACGACCCCGGCGTCGACCCCGATGACGAAGCGGAGAAGTCACCGCGCCGCTTCCGCCTGTTTTGATCCCTGAAGCATGGTCCCAAAAAGTGGATACCGGTTTTTGGAAAAGATCATGCTCCCATAATGTGAAGTGAGCACCATGTTCGAACGCGTCCTGGCCTTTCTGAAAGACCTGCCCTCCGGGGCTGGGGCTCGCGCCAATGCGGACGATCCGCGCGTTGCGGCGTCGGCTTTGCTCTATCATGTGATGAATGCCGACGGCGTGCGCCAGGATGTCGAGTGGGAGCGGTTCAAGCAGGTGCTGGCGCAGAGCTATTCGATCAGCGGCGACGAGCTCGATGCACTGGCTGCCGCCGGCGAGCGCGCCGACAATGAGGCGATCGACCTCTATGCCTTCACCAGCGTCTTGAAGCGCCATCTCGACGCCGAGGCGCGCAAGGCTTTCATCGGCCTGATGTGGGAAATCGTCTATGCCGACGGCGAACTGCATGAACTGGAGGACAACACCGTCTGGCGCGTTGCCGAACTGATCGGCGTCGAGCGCCAGGATCGCGTCGAGGCGCGCCGCAAGGCGGCGGCCGCCGCGCCCGACGCCAGCGGAACGTCGAGCGACGAATAGGATTCCGCCTTTCCATGCCGCCCAGACCGAGCTCGAAACCAAAAGTCCTGATCGTGCTGCATCAGGAGACTTCGAGCCCCGGCCGGGTTGGCCACATGCTGCTCGAGGAAGGTTTCGACCTCGACATCCGCCGGCCGCCTCTCGGCGACAGCCTGCCGGAGACGCTGGAGGGACACGCCGGCGCCGTGGTGTTCGGCGGGCCGATGAGCGCCAATGACGAAGATGAGTTCGTCCGCCGCGAGACCAACTGGCTCAATGTTCCGCTAAAGGAGAACCGGCCCTTCCTCGGCATCTGCCTTGGCGCGCAGATGCTGGCCAATCATCTCGGCGGCAAGGTCGAGGGGCATGGCGAGGGGCTGGTCGAGATCGGCTGGTATCCGCTGAAGCCGACCGAAGCCGGCAAGAAGCTGCTGCCTTGGCCCGACATGGTCTACCAGTTTCACCGCGAAGGCTTTTCGCTGCCCAGGGATGCGACGCTGCTGGCGACGGCGGAAACCTACCCCAACCAGGCTTTTCGCTATGGCGACAATGCCTGGGGCATCCAGTTCCATGGCGAACTGACCCGGTTGATGATGCAGCGCTGGGTGGTGCGCGGCGCGCACCGTTTCGAATTGCCCGGCGCGCAGCCCGGCCGCGACCATCTCGGCGGCCGGCTGATCTGGGATATGCACCTCAAGCGCTGGCTGAGCGAATTTTTGAGCCTGATCTTCGGCAAGCCTACTGAGGGATAGAGCAAGATCCAACTACTCTGAACGGCCGAGCTTGCCCAAAGACGACTTACCTCTGGGAGGCGTGTACGATGGATCCGGGACCTTAGCCCGTTCCCGCAGATTTGGATTGCGCCCCAAACACTCCGATGGATCGAAAAACTCCGTGGCGCATTTAAGCTTCGGCTAATAACGGCCCCAGGAGAGAACCAATGAAGAAGACGCTGCTCATTTTGAGCCTACTCATTCCGCTCGCGGCATGCTCCCGCACCGAACAAGGCGCTGCCGTCGGTGGTTTGGGTGGCGCAGCTGTAGGCGCAGCAGTGGCCGGCGACCCGGTAAAAGGGGCGGTTGTTGGCGGGGCGGTCGGAGCGCTGGCCGGGGCGGTCATCGGGCACGCCAGCGAAGCCGGCCAGTGCAGATATCGCGGTCGGAACGGTCGAGTTTACGTTGCTCAGTGCCCGGACGGCTACTGATCTCAAAGACGCGTGATCTCTTTCGATCACGCGTCTTTTCGGGGTAGGATAACTGAATGGCATATAACAGCAAAAGACTGCGGGCTTTCTGGTTCGCCGTTGTCAGCGCTGTCGCGATAAACGCCGAACTTTCGACCGCGGCCTTGGCCGCACCTGTAGAAGCGAAGACGATTGCCGATCACTTCTCATCGGTAAAGTCCATGTCCGGGGACTTTGTCCAGTCGGGCCCAAGAGCGGAAAGGACCAAAGGGAAATTTTTCCTCCAGCGGCCGGGCAAGATCCGGTTCAACTATGCAGGCCAATCAGGGGTCAGCGTAATTGCAGATGGAAAATCCTTGGTGGTCTATAACAAGAAGCTCAAGACATCGCGGCTTTATGCTCTCTCGAAGACGCCGCTCAAGCTGCTCCTCGACAATCAGGTCAACTTTTCCGGCAATCGCCTCAAAAGTATCAAGGACGATGGCGCCCAGGTGATCATCAGGCTGGCCGACAAGTCGGCCTTCGGCAATTCGAATATCACTATGGTGTTTGACAGGGAATCGCTCGATCTACGCAGATGGACCCTGACTGACGAGAGGGGCCTTACCTCGACAGTCACCATATCCAACGTGAAGCAGGGCGTTCGCGCTCCTGCGGGCACCTTCACTATCGACTATGCCGCAAACCGTGAATTCAACACCAAAACGAAATAGTCGGCAGCGCCACGAACTGCCCGTGTAACACTACTCGGCGGCCGTCTCCGACGGCACCTCTGCCGGTGCCGAAGGCTCGGCCTCGGCATGCGGCTTGCGCCGTGAAAACAGCGACCTTAGCGTGACGTAGAACACCGGCGTCAGGAACAGGCCGACGAAGGTGACGCCGAGCATGCCGGAGAACACCGCGGTGCCGAGCGACTGGCGCATTTCCGCGCCCGGGCCTGTCGCGATCATCAGCGGCACGACGCCGAGGATGAACGAGAAGGCGGTCATCAGGATCGGCCGCAGCCTGAGCCGGCAGGCTTCGACGGCAGCCTCGGCGGCCGACAGGCCGCGTTCCTGCGCCTGCCGCGCGAATTCGACGATGAGGATCGCGTTCTTGGCGGCAAGTCCGATCAGCACGATGAGGCCGATTTGCACGAGGATGTTGTTGTCCAGCCCTCGGAACGACACGCCGAGCAACGCCGCGAGCACGCCGAGCGGCACCACCAGCACGATGGCGAACGGCAGCACCCAGCTTTCATATTGCGCCGCCAGCGCCAGGAACACGAACAGCACCGACAGTCCGAAGATATAGACAGCGGCATTGCCGGTGTTGCGCTCCTGATAGGCGAGTTCGGTCCATTCGTAGGAGGTACCGGCCGGCAACGTCTGTGCCGTGATCGCTTCCATCTTGGCAAGCGCATCGCCGGTGGAAACACCGGGCGCGGCGTTGCCCTGCAGCGGCACGGAGACGTACATGTTGTAGCGCTGGACCAGCGCCGGGCCGGTGACGTCGCGGATCTCGATCAACGTGCCCAGCGGAACCAGCGCGCCGGTCGCCGAGCGCACCTTCAGTTTCAAGATGTCGGCGCGATCGAGGCGGAACGCCTGGTCGGCCTGCGCGCGCACCTGGTAGACGCGCCCGAAAGCGTTGAAGTCGTTGACGTAGGCGGTGCCCAGATTGATCGACAGCGTCTCGAAGATGTTGGGGATCGGCACGTTCAGGATGCGCGCCTTGTCTCGATCGATCGCCAGGAAGAATTGCGGGCTGGACGCGGAGAAGGTGGTGAACACGCCGGTCAGCCCCGCCGTCTTGTTGGCCTTGCCGGCAATTTCATAGGCAAGCGCCAGGATCTGCCGCATGTCGGCGCTGTTGCGCTCCTGGATCTGCAGCTTGAAGCCGCCGGCATTGCCGACGCCGCGGATCGGCGGCGGCGGCAGTGCGATAATGAAGGCTTCCTTGATGCTTTGCAGGCTGCCGAACAAATTGCCGATGACCTGGGTCGCGGACTGGCCGGCTTCCAGTCGCTCGTCAAACGGCTTGAACCTGGCGAAGATCACGCCCGCGTTGCTGGCATTGGTAAAGGTGGCACCGGAGAAGCCGGCGAAGGCGACCGCGTAGTCGACGCCCGGCGTTTTCTGGATGATCTGCGACGCCTGCTGGATGACGGCATCGGTCCGCGATAGCGAGGCGCCGTCCGGCAACTGGACGACGACGATCGCATAGCCCTGGTCGAGCGACGGAATGAAACCGCGCGGCACCGTCTGAACCATATAGACCGTGGCGTAGATGAGGGCCGCGAAAACGGCCAGCGTGGCGGCGATCGCTATTCGCGAGCCGACCAGCACGCGCACGATGCTCGAATACCAATGGGCGACCTTGTCGAAGCCGCGATTGAAGCCGTCGGCGAGCGCCCGTCCGAACCGCGCCAGGAAAAAGCGCGGCGGCGCCGCAGCAGTGTGGTGCGGCTTGAACAGCAGCGCGGCCAAGGCCGGCGAGAGCGTCAGCGAATTGAATGCCGAGA
This sequence comes from Mesorhizobium sp. P160187, assembly GCF_057766425.1. NCBI lineage: Bacteria > Pseudomonadati > Pseudomonadota > Alphaproteobacteria > Hyphomicrobiales > Phyllobacteriaceae > Mesorhizobium > Mesorhizobium sp. P160187. The sequence continues at coordinate 1,576,048 of NZ_JBYMDX010000003.1, read as the reverse complement.
TCGCCGTCGACACCGCGATGGTGATCGCAAACTGCAGGTAGAACTGCCCGGAAATGCCGGGAATGAAGGCTGTCGGCACGAACACCGCTATCAGCACCAGCGAGATCGCGATGACCGCCGTTCCGACTTCGTCCATGGTCAGGTGCGACGCCGGATTGGGCGCCAGCCCGCTGGCGATATTGCGCTCGACGTTCTCGACCACGACGATCGCATCGTCGACGACGATGCCGATGGCCAGCACGAGGCCGAACAGCGTCAGCATGTTGAGGGAGAAGCCGGCGGCGTAAAGCACCGCCAGCGTGCCGATCAGCGACACCGGGATCGCCACGATCGGCACGATCGCCATGCGCCACGATTGCAGGAAGACGATGATGACGATGATGACCAGCACCATCGCCTCGAGGATCGTCTTGTAGACCTCCTGGATCGACTCGGCGACGAACTCGGTCGGATTGTAGACGATGTCGTAGCTCAACCCCTTCGGGAAGTCCTGGGAAAGCTCCTTCATCTTGTCCTGGATCTCCGCGGCTGCGGCGAGCGCATTGGTGCCTGGCCGCTGGAAGATGGCGAGCGCCACCGCCGGTTTGCCGTTGAGATAAGAGTTGGTGACGTAATCCTTGGCGCCGAGCTCGATGCGCGCCACGTCCTGCAGCTGGATCAGGCGGCCGTCTTCGGCCGATTTGACGATCACGTATCGGAAGTCGCGTGCGTCGTTGAAGCGGCCTTGCGTGGTGACCGTGTACTGGAACGCCGTGCCGGTATTGGTCGGCGGCGCGCCGATCGAGCCGCCCGACACCTGGACGTTCTGGTCGCGCAGCGCCTGCACCACATCGCCCGAGGTCATCCCCAAGGCGGACAGTTTTTCCGGATCGAGCCAGATGCGCAGCGAATATTCGCGTTCGCCAAAGATGATGAGGTCGCCAACGCCGTCCAACCTGAGCAATATGTCGCGCACCCGCGAGCGGGCGTAGTTCGAGACGTAGAGCTGGTCGTAGGTATTGTCGGGCGACAGCATGTGCACGACCATCATCAGGTCGGGCGAGCTCTTGATGGTGGTGATGCCGAGGCGGCGGACTTCTTCGGGCAGGCGCGGCTCGGCGACCGAGACGCGGTTCTGCACCAGCACCTGCGCCTGGTCGAGATCGGTGCCCAGCTTGAAGGTGATGGTCAGCGCCATCGCCCCGTCGCCGGACGAATAGGACGACATGTAAAGCATGCCCTCGACGCCGTTGATCTCCTGCTCGATCGGCGTTGCCACCGTCGCTGCCACTGTCTCGGCGTCGGCGCCCGGGTACTGGGCGCGAACGACGATGGTCGGCGGCGCGATCTCGGGATATTGCGCGATCGGCAGCTGGGTATAAGCAATCCCGCCGAGGATCAGGAGGACGATCGAAACCACCGATGCGAAGATCGGACGGTCGACGAAGAAATGGGCGAACCTCATTGCTGCAACCCGGCGGTCTCGACCTTGGGCGGCAACGTCACCATCTCGACTTTCACCTTGGTGCCGGGCCTGGCGTGCATCAGCCCGTTGACGATGATCGTCTCGTCGCCGGTCAGGCCCGCGCGGATCACCCGGTAGCCGTCGAGAAGCGGGCCGGTGCGCACGGGCTTCGCCGACACCATCCCGGCCTCATCCACCAGGTACACGATGCGGCGATCCTGATCGGCGCCGACCGCCTCGTCGGGCACCAGGACGCCGCTATGCGGCAGCGACCCCGGCACGTTGATGCGCCCGAACATGCCTGGCTGGAGAACGCCGTCGGCGTTGGCAAACCTTGCACGCACCCGCATGGTGCCGGTCGCGTTGTCGATCCGGTTCTCGGCAAAATCGAGCTTGCCCTTGAATACCGCCTCCGCGCGGTCGGCGACGCGAACCACCACCTCGAGCCCGCCGGCGCCTTCCTGCATGCTGCCGCCGCGCTCCTTCGCGTCGCGGGCGTAGCTGAAATACAGGCGCTCATCGACGTCGAAATAGAAGTCGATCGGATCGCGCGTGACGATGGTCGTCAGCAAGGTGGAATCCGGCTGCACGAGGTTGCCGACCGACACCAGCCGGCGGTCGATGCGGCCGGACAAGGGCGCCTTGATCTCGGTGAACTCCAGGTTCAGGTTGGCCGTCGTCAGCGCAGCCGTCGCGCCTTGCATCTGCGCCTGCGCCGAAAGGTATTCCCGCCGACGGTCGTCGACCGTCGCGGCCGAGATATTGCCGGTCTTGGCGAGTTCATCGGCGCGATCCAGCTGCATCTTGGAGAATTCGAGCAGGGACTTGGCGACGTCTACTTGCGACTTGGCGGCATCGTAGGCCGCCTGGTACGGACGCTGGTCGATGGTGAAGAGCAGGTCGCCCTTGTTGACCAGTGCGCCGTCCTGGAAGCTGATCTTGTCCAGATAGCCGCTGACGCGCGAACGGATGGCGACCTCGTCGACGGCTTCGAAGCGCCCGACGAACTCGTCGTCTTCGACGATTTCACGTACCACCGGCTTGGCCGCCGTCACCACCGGCAGTTGCTGGTCCTGCGCAAACGCGTTGCTGCTGAAAGCCATACCGAGCAGAAATGCCACTGGGACGGCGGCGCGGGCCAGCCAGCCGGCCGATCGGCTGGGTCGCCCGCTTGCGTCGCGATGCGATTGCCGATTCCCTGAAGTGTCCATTTGCGTCCCCGCTCGCTGGACCCGGAGGTCGGGTGGTTCTCTTCTATATTTAAGGTTTCTCATGAAGACCAGAGCACTGCAGTATTGTGCATGGCAACATGATCATTTTCCATATGGGTTGAAATGTCCACCCTGTGGCTGCCCCGCCATCTGGCTAGTTCGCCCAGAACCGGCCCGTCCGCTTCCGACCCATCTCAGCCGTCATCGGCGCAAGCTGATTTGGACCGGATCCAGCGGCTTACTCGATCAGTTGCGGCTGTTGAGATGCCGCACCCTTCGCAGTTGCGGAAACAGCACCGCCCACAGTCCGGCGACGGCAATCGCACCGACGCCGCCGATCACCACCGCGGGCACGGTGCCGATCAGCGCCGCCATGGTGCCGGCGCGGAACTCGCCGACTTCGTTGGAGGCGCCGACGAAGACCTGGTTGACGGCGTTGACGCGGCCGCGCACCTCGTCGGGTGTCCACAGCTGGATCAGCGTCTCCCTGATATAGACGCTGAACATGTCGGTGGCGCCGAGGCCGGCAAGGGCCAGGATCGACAGCCAGGTGATGGTCGAGACGCCGAACAGCACGGTGAAGGCGCCGAACCCGGCGACGAAGCCGAGCATGATCTTGCCGGCATTGTCGCGCAGCGGATGCCCGGCAAGCCAGACCGCGACACAGATGGCGCCGATGCCGGGCGCCGAGCGCAGCAGGCCGAGTCCCCAGGGGCCGAGTTCCAGAATATCGCGGGCATAGACCGGCAGCAGCGCCGAGGCACCGGACAGAAGCACGGCGAAGAGGTCGAGCGAGATGGCGCCGAGGACGATCTTCTCGCTCCAGATATAGCGGAAGCCGGCAAACAGCGTCTCCATCGTCGGCTTGTCGGTGGCGCTCTGCTGCGCCGGTTTCGGAATGGTGAAGATCAGCAGACCGGCCATCAGCATCAGCACGGAGGCAACGGCGTAAGCGGCTTCGGCCGAGACGCCATAGAGCAGGCCGCCGGCGACCGGGCCGACAATGGTCGCCGTTTGCCAGGCGGACGAGTTCCAGGCGATCGCATTGCCGAAATCTTCCGGCGGCACAAGATTGGCGAACAGCGACGACGAGGCCGGTCCGTAAAAAGCGCGCGCCAGGCCGAACATCGCCAGCACGATGAAGATCGGCAGCGGGCTGACGAGACCGCGCAGCGTGAAGTACAACAGGACAAGCGCACAACCTGCCTCGACTACCGTCGCCAGCGCCATGATCAGGCGGCGGCCGAAACGGTCGGCGACAACGCCGGTGACCAGCACCAGCAGCAGCGACGGCAGGAACTGGACGATGCCGACAATGCCGAGATCGAAGGGATCGCGCGTCAGATCATAGATCTGCCAGCCGACGGCGACGGACACGATCATGGTGGCGAAGGTGGTCAGGAAACGCGCCGCCCAATAGCTCAGGAAGGAGCGATGGCGGAAGGCGGCGTAACGCCGGTCAGGCGGTGTATGGGAATGGGATGTCATGGATACAGGCCCCGTTGCTTGCATTGGCCGGCGGGGCACTTCCCGGAAATGGGCGCTGTTCCGGCCAATGAAACTTATCAAAGTTCCGGGCGCGTATGCGTGAAAATCGGGCCTGGATCAAGCGGTTTTCCAGCCGCTCGCCCGATTGCACGCGGACGTTACTGCCTCAGCGCGGCTGTGATGGCGTCGAGGCCGCCCTGTAATTCCGCCTCTTTCGGCCAGCCGAAACCGACGCGGAAGAAGCGCTTGGGCATATCGAACCAGTGGCCGGGACCGACATAGGTGCCGTGGTTTTCCAAGAGATTGACGTAGAAACGGTCGAGGTCGAAGTCTGGACTGACATTGAGCCTTGGAAATCCGACGACGCCGCCTTGTGGCCGCACCCAGTCGACCAGCGGCTCGCGGTCGATCCAGGCTTGCACGATGTCGCGGCGTTTCGCCATCTCGGGCAGCAGAGCGGCCAGGAAAGCGTCGCGGCGCTCCAGCATGCCGCGCGCAATGCCTTCGTCGATGACGCTGCCGCAAATGCCGATCTGCTCCTTGGCGGCGAGGAAGCGCTCCTGCAGTTCGGCATCGCTGGTGATCAGCCAGCCAATGCGGATGCCGGGAATGCCGAAGGCTTTCGACAGCGACGAGACGCTGATCGCTTTGGGGCTGAGAGAAGCCGCCGCCGGCAGGCGCTGTCCATAGGAGAGGTCGCGATAGGTCTCGTCGACCAGCAGATGGCAGCCGCTCGCTTCGGCCAGCGCAATCAGCGCGTCGAGATCGGCCCGGCCCATCATCGTGCCGGTCGGGTTGTGCGGGCAGGTGACGCTGATCAGCTTGGTGTTCGGTTGCATGCTGGCGGCGACGCGGCCGAAATCGATGGCAAAGCCTGCGTCGAAATCGAGATCGACATAGGAGATGGCGCAGCCGATCGCCTTGGGGGTCTCGATGTTGGTGGCGTAGTTCGGCCGGACGACGACAAGGTGGTCGCGCTCCGACAGAAGCGAGGTCGAAATGATGAAGAGCGCGCCCGCCGCACCGGCGGTCACCAGAACATCGTCAGGCGAAATGCCGGAATCCTGCGCCGCGATCAGCGCCCGCAACTCCTTGTCGCCGCGATGCTCGCCGTAGAACAGCGTGAGATCCGGCAGCGACAGGCCGACGTCGGAGAGTTTCTGATCGGCGATCGAGCTTTCGGAGAGATTGAACCGAATGCGATCGTAGCCGTATTCCTCCGGCGCCTCTTTCTCGATCACCATTCTGGCGTAGTTCATGGCTGCTCCCCAAAGTCCTGACACTCAGAGGTACAAGCCATAAAAGCACGAAGCCTGCCAAGGCTCATTCGCCGGCAGGCTTCTGTTCCAGTCGTCCAAACGATTGGCTCAGGGCCGAGGCGCTGATCCCACTCAGGCCGGAACTTTGGCCTTCCGACCCTTGGCTTTCGTCGGCGCGGCCACTGCAGCCTTGCGGCCGAGGCCGATCGACTTGGCCAGCTCGGAGCGCGACGCCGCGTAGTTGGGGGCAACCATCGGATAGTCGGCCGGCAGGCCCCATTTGGTACGATAGGCTTCCGGCGTCAGGTTGAAATGGACGCCGAGATGGCGCTTCAGCGATTTGAATTTTTTGCCGTCCTCGAGGCAGATGATGTAATCCGGCGTCACCGACCGCTTGGGATTGACGGCCGGGATCTGCGGCGCCGCCACTGGGGCCGGCGGCTGGCTGAGCCCGCCGATCGACGCCGCAACGCTGGCGATGAGATCGCTCAGGCCGGCAACGGGCAAGCGGTTCTTCTCGACGTAAGCGGACACGATATGGGCGGTAAGCTCGAGCAGGTCGATGTCCTTGTCAGAGTCGTTGCTGTCGTCGGCCAATTTATCTCTCCGTCGCTATGGGGGTGGCGGAAACTCCCAGAGTGGTCCCAGCGGAGCCGGAAATCCGCTCTAGTCATTTGTCTTGCCGCATATGTGCGGTTGCGCCAGATGATTCCATCCGGTGCCACCGATCTAATCGCCAAATCTGCGTAACGCAATGACTTCGCATCGCGCCACACGTCATTTTGAACAACTATACTGAATTTTAATACTATCAGACGATGAGCGCCTTGTCGCGCCATAGTCGAAAACCGCCCTCGAAAGCGCGCGTATTGTCGCCGCGCCTGGATGTGGCGGGCAATTCATCCAGTCTGTCGACATTGCCGCCGCCGATCACGACATAATCCGGCTGCAGCGCCGCACGCAGCCGCCCGACGACGTCGAAAACGTATTTGCGCCATTTCTTCTTGCCGTATTTCTCCAGGCCGCGCTCGCCGACATAATCTTCGAAACTGCCGCCCTTGCGGTACGGCAGATGCGCCAGTTCCATCGGCTGGCCGACATTGTTGAGGATCATCGCCGCGCCCAGGCCGGTGCCGAGGCCGAGGAACAGCATGCGCCCGCCATCGTAGCTGCCGATCGCCTGCAGCAGCGCGTCGTTGACGACCTTGACCGGCTTGCCGAAGGCGGCGGCAAAATCGTAGCCGTCCCAGCCCTTGCCGAGATTGGCGGGATCGAGCGAAGGCCTGTTGTGCCTGACCGGGCCGGGATAGCCCATCGAGATCACGTCATAGGCCAGCCCTTCGGCCAGCGTCTTCACCGTGGCGACCATCTGCTGCGGTGTCAGGTCCGGTCCGGAATCGGCCCGGCGCATCTCGCCGCCTGCGCTGGTGAGGATTTTCACATGCGAGCCGCCGACATCGATCGTCAGTACGATCGGTTCGGCCTTGGCCTTCGCGGGCCTGGCTGCCTTGGCTGCCTTGGCCATGTCGTTTCCTCCGCTCACTTGGAGCATTCCCCGTTTCAGGGAAACGGGGAATGCTCCAACTCTTTGTTTTACGCAATTCCGGACGGAAAGACCGCTCGCACTTTTCCTGGAATTGCTCAACTCGGATTGATCCAGCCGTTGGGCGGCCCGAAGCTGGCCATGGCGTCGGCAGGCCCCCAGGTCTTCGGCTCATACATATGCGGCGGCGTGGTGTCGCCCAGCACCGGGCCGACGATGCGCCAGGCAAGCTCGCTGGCATCCTGGCGGGTGAACAATTGGCCATTGCCGTTCATGGCATCGCCGATCAGCCGCTCATAGGGCGGCATGTCGCCCTTCGAATCGTCCAGCGCGGTGAGCTCGACCTGCTCGCCGACCATGTCGTCGCCGGGCGCCTTGCGCTGCGCGCCGATCGAGATCGCCACCTGCGGGTCGATGCGGAAGCGCACGTAATTGGCGTCGCTGGGCTTGATCGGATCGAAGACGTCGAGCGGCGGCCGCTTCAGCCGCACGATCACTTCGGTCACATGCACCGGCATGTTCTTGCCGGTGCGGATGAAGAAGGGCACGTCCTGCCAGCGCCAGGTGTCGACCATGAAGCGCACCGCGGCAAAGGTTTCGACCGGCGAGTTCGGCTTCACGCCGGGTTCAGCGAGGTAGCCGGTGAACTGGCCGCGCACGACGTCGTCCTTGGTCAGCGTGCGGATGGCGCGCAGCACCTGCACCTTCTCGTCGATCAGATCGTCGGCCGAGCGGCCGACCGGCGGTTCCATGGCGAGCAGCAAAAGGATGTTGAGCAGATGGTTCTCGATCACGTCGCGGATAGCGCCGACATCGTCATAGAATTTGCCACGGCCTTCAACGCCGAAGTCCTCGGCCATGGTGATCTGTACGCTTTCGACGAAGTTGCGGTTCCAGATCGGCTCGAGAAAAGAATTGGCAAAGCGGAAATAGAGCAGGTTCTGGATCGCCTCCTTGCCGAGATAGTGGTCGATGCGGAAGATCGACTGCTCTTCGAACACCAGATGCAGCACGCGGTTCAGCCAGCGCGCCGATTGGAGATCGTGGCCGAACGGCTTTTCCACCATCAGCCGCGCGCCATGCGCGGTACCAGATTGCTCCAGCCCCTGGACAACGGTCTCGAACATGGTCGGCGGCACCGCCATATAGTGCAGCGGCCGCTGCGCCGAGCCGAGCGCCGTCTTCAGCTTCTCGAAGGTCGCGCCGTCGCGGTAGTCGCCGCTGACATAGCGCAGCAGATTGGCGAATTTGGCGAAGATCTTTTCGTCGATCTTGCCGACAGCGTTGACGATGCCGTCGCGGGCCCGCGCCTGCAATTGGTTGATGTCCCAGGCATCGAAGGCGACCCCGATCACCGGCTCGGTCAGCGTCCCCTTGGCTACCATCTGGTAGAGGGCCGGAAATATCTTCTTGTGGGCAAGGTCGCCGGTTGCTCCGAAGAGCACCAGCGTGTCGGACCGTTCCGGGCTCATCTTGCGCGTCTCCCCTGCGGCCTTCACTTGCCGGCCTTCGGCTTTTCGACATGGCCGCCAAAGGCATAGCGCATGGCCGACAGCAGCTTGTCGGCGAATTCGGATTCGCCCTGCGAGGAGAAGCGGTCGAACAAAGCCGAGGACAGAACCGGCGCCGGCACGCCGGTGTCGATCGCCGCCTTCAGCGTCCAGCGGCCTTCGCCGGAATCGGAGACGCGGCCGCCGAACTGGGCCAATGCCGGGTCGCTCTTCAGTGCGCCGGCGGTGAGGTCGAGCAGCCACGAGCCGATCACACTGCCATGGCGCCAGACCTCGGCCACTTGCGGCAGGTCGATGTCGAACTGATAGTATTGCGGGTTTTCCAAAGGGCTGGTCTCGGCGTCCGCCGTGCGCTGTCTTTTGCCGGCATTGGCCGATTTCAGGATGTTGATGCCTTCGGCGTAGGCGGCCATGACGCCATATTCGATGCCGTTGTGGATCATCTTGACGAAATGGCCGGCGCCGCTCGGTCCGCAATGCAGGTAGCCAAAGGGTGCGGTCCCGCCCGCCTTGTCGGGCGTGGCGCCGGCATCGGCGCCGGGCGCCAGCGTGGCGAAGATCGGGTCGAGGTGTTTGACCGCCGTGTCGGGGCCACCGATCATCAGGCAATAGCCGCGCTCCAAGCCCCAGACGCCGCCGCTGGTGCCGACATCGACATAGTGCAGGCCCTTGGCCGCGAGCTCGGCCGCCTGGTCGACAGCGTCGTGATAATAGGAATTGCCGCCGTCGATGATGATATCGCCGGGCTCCATCAATGCTGCCATCTGGTCGGCGATCCTGCCGGTGATCGCCGCCGGCAGCATCAGCCAGGCGCTACGCGGCTTGGACAGCTTGCCGACGAACTCTTCCATGGAGGCGGCGCCGATGGCGCCATCGGCAATCAGGGCGGCAACGCTTGCCGGGTTGATGTCGTAGACGACGCATTCATGGCCGTCGCGCATCAGGCGGCGCACCATGTTGGCGCCCATCCTGCCCAGTCCCATCATTCCGATCTGCATGGTCTTGTCCTAGTCGCTTGAGGAAAGAAAATTGTGGGCGAGTTAGTTCTCAATGCCGACGGTGAAGTCGACATTCTCCCAACGGTCGCCGTCGGGCCAGAAAAAAGTGAAGACGATCGTATTACCTCGCGGAATATCGGCCACCGGCAGATCCGCCAGATGGACGCCAAAGACATTCACGGACGTGTTGATTTCATGGCTGGTCTGCCACTGGTCGCCGCTCCAGCGGATCAGTGCCGGCTGCAGCAGTTCAACCCGCAGCGTCTTGCCGGCTTCCAGGGTGCGCAGCCTGTTGTTGAAGCGCCATATCCTCAGCGGCGAGCCGGTCTTGTCCCTGACATAGCGCTTGACGCCTTGCGGCGGCATGTCGAAGACGGCGCCGTCGCGGAGCGAGCGCAACAGCTTGATGTGTTCCGAATGCGCCCAGACCAGCGGCATGGCGCTGCCCGACGGCCTGCCCAGCCACAATTCGCGCTCCGGTATGTCGGCGCCGTCCCAGACCTGTTCCGGCAGCAGACCGCCCACACCAGCCGAAGCCTCGAATGTCCTGAGCAGGCTTGCCGCCTTGTCCTTGTTACCGGCGGCCAGCTCGTAGTGGGCGCGTTCGCCGGCCAGCAACGGCCAGGGTCGGCCCTGGCCGTTGCCGTCGAAGGGGGCGCCGTCGGCGTGTTCGCCATAACCGTCGCTGGTGTAGCGGTACCATAGAGGCCCTTGCGGCAGGTCGCAGCGCAGTTGCGCGTCGATGATCTTGACCGTGCCGACGATGCGCGGATCGTCCGCGGCCCTGAGGCCGAAGCGGACTAGCGCCAGCGCGTCCGGGCTGACAATCGCTTCGGCCGGCTTGTCGGTATCGCCCGGCGGACGGTTCTTGATCGGTACGAAGCCGTCCTTCGGCGATGCGGCGCCTGAACCGTCGGCCGGCGCGATGCGGATGTAGTAGCCGTCGACGCCAGCCTCGTGGCACTCCGGTGTGCCGCTGACATAGGTCCAGCGCTCGATCTGGTCGTTCCAGCAATCCGCGACCTCGCGCAAATAGTTAGCCGGCTCCGGTTTGCCGTCAACGTCGAACAGATCGGCGGCGCCAAGCAGTGCCGATATTTCGACGGCGAGCGTGAATGGGCTGTAGCCGGCATCCTCTTCCCAGCGGTCCTGCCCGGTGACGGGACCATTGCGCACGACATAGGACGCTGCTTTCTCGACCATCGGCATGAAGGCGGCGAGCTTGGCGCGCGGCAGGTGGCCGGCGCGGTGCAGCGCATCGGCAAGCAGCAGTGGGAAGGCGCATTCGTCCATCTGGATGCCCGGCCAATAGAGCGAGCCGTCGAGCCACACATTTTGTGGCCAGTGGCCGTCCGGCTGCTGGATGGAACGGAGATAGGCGAGGATCTCAAGCGCCTGCGCCGGATCGCCGGCGGCGAGCAAGCCGCCCGCGGTTTCCACAAGGTCGCGCGGCCAGACCAGATGATAGCCGCCAAGGTCGTCGTCGCCCTTGCTCGCTCCCCACGGGATCGACAGGCTGGCAACGGCCGCGCCGGGCCTCGCCAGCGACAGGTGCGTCGCCAGCACCGCTGTGCTGACGCGGTAGGTGTTGAGGCCGGATGCATCATGGTGGTCGAGCGGCGTCAGGCCTGCCTGCCATTTCCGCCATTTCGCGACATAGGCCTTTGCCGCCGGCTCAAAACCGCGTTTCAGGCTGGCGGCGGCGTTTTCGGCCGCTTCATCCGGCGTCGCCCCAAACCCAAGCGCAAGCAAGGCTTCGCTGTTGGCTAAAGAAAAGCCGATCTCGCCGGTCAGCGCGACATTGCCGTCCTCCGCGCTTTGGCAGGTCGGATCGAGCCGGCCGGCGCGGCTGAGTTGCTGCCAGCCGTCGGAAAAGCCTGCATAGCCGGCCGAGCAGTCGCCCCAGGGCAGCGAGGAGGCAAGCGCCAAGCAGGCGCCGTGCCCGGACGCAAACAGCATCGGCTTGCCCTTGTGCTCGCCGATCCAGGCGGTGTTGCCCATGCCGGCATTGACCAGATGCGGCGCCAGCAGGGCGTAGACGCGGTAGTCCGTGGCCACGCCCTCGAGTGCCGTGAAGCTGATTTCCTGCAGCAGGGCCGGGCGCGCCGGATCCGCCAGGATGCGCTTTTCGATCCGGTAACGCCCCGTCGCGTTGACCAGCCGGTAGGCGGGCACGCCGTCCTCGAACGGCTCGATGGCATGCGTGGCGTCACGCTTCTCCTCGGAAAACCAGCCGCCGAGGCCGGTGACCAGCAGTCCCATGTCGCGCGTGCAGGCGCTGTCGAGGCCGGGATAGTAGACTTCATTGACGATGCCATGGCTGAGCGTGAACCAGACGCGACTCGCCGTTGAAAGCGCGGCACCTACGCCGCTCTTGGCGCTTGACGTCCAGCGCGCCGGAATTCCGGGCGCGCCCATTCTTTTGGGTGCACTGGGGGGAAGGGTCGGCGGCGTCGCTGCCATGCATGGTCTCCTGGGCCCTTCCCTAGACCAGCAGGCGAAGGCTTTTCAATCATCGCACCTGAAGTTGATCGCCAAAGCGTAACCGATCGCAGTTGACAAGCGAGCTCATCTGCATTTGTCTGACAATAGATAAAAAACAGGCAGCCAACGCCAAAACCATCAGCAACAGTCGGCGGGGCCGACAATCCATGGGAGGATTATGACATGAAGAAACTGCTCGTCCTGAGCGCTCTGGCGGCGATGCTCGCCTCGGGCACGGCGCTTGCCGACACCAGCGGCAAGAAGATCGCCTTCTCCAACAATTACGCCGGCAATTCGTGGCGCCAGGCGATGCTCGACAGCTACGGCATCGTCACCAAGAAGGCGGTGGAGGATAAGATCGTCGGCGCCGCCGACATCTTCACCACCGCCGACAAGGAAGTGCCGACCCAGGCTGCCCAGGTGCAGAACCTGATCCTGCAGGGTTATGACGCCATCGTCATCAATGCCGCATCGCCGGATGCGCTGAACGGCGCCATCAAGCAGGCCTGCGATGCCGGCATCGTCGTCGTCTCCTTCGACGGGACGGTCACCGAACCTTGCGCCTACCGCGTCGTCGTCGACTTCAAGGACATGGGCAAGCAGGAAGTCGAGCAGATGGCCAAGTTCCAGCCCAAGGGCGGCAATTTGCTGGAAATCCGCGGCCTTGCCGGCACCTCGATCGACGATGCCATCCATGCCGGCATCCTCGAAGGCGTCGCCGCCCATCCCGAGTTCAAGATCGTCGGTTCGGTGACCGGCGACTGGGACCAGACGACGGCGCAGAAGGCGGTCGCGACGATCCTGCCTTCGTTGCCCGACATCGTCGGCATCGTCGACCAGGGCGGTGACGGTTATGGCGCGGCACAAGCCTTTGCCGCCGCAGGCAAGCCGCGTCCGACCATCATCATGGGCAACCGCCAGGACGAGCTGAAATGGTGGAAGGAGCAGAAGGACAAGGATGGCTACCAGACCTGGTCGGCCTCGATCGCGCCCGGCGTGTCGTCGCTGGCCTTCTGGGTGGCGCAGCAGGTGCTCGACGGCCGCACCGACATTCCGCATGACCTTTTGGTGCCGTATCTCGCCTTTACCCAGGACAATTTCGAGACCGAGCTGCCGAAAATCAAGGAGGGCGGCGTCGCCACCCACGAATACAGCCAGGAAGACGCAATCGCGGCGATCAAAGCCAATATCAAGTGATGCATTGCATTCATTGCCAGCGGCATGACCGACCGGATATCGTTGAGCATGCCTGAGGCCAATACGGACATCATCAGACTGGCCGGCGCCGAAAAACATTTCGGCGCCGCCCATTTGGACATCATCAGGCTGAACGGCGCCGAAAAACATTTCGGCGCCGTTCGGGCGCTTAACGGCGTCGACTTCCATGTTGTATCAGGCGAATGCGTCGGGCTGGTCGGCCACAACGGAGCCGGCAAATCGACGCTGATGCATATGGTGGCCGGTACGCTGCAGCCCGATGGCGGTGAGATCGCGGTGCGTGGCAATGCCGAAACCGACTACTCGGTGGCGCGCGCGCTGAAACTCGGCATACGCTGCGTGTTCCAGGAACTGTCGCTCTGCCCTAACCTCAGTATCGCGGAGAATACGCGCATCAACCATCCGGCGCTCACCGGCTTCGGCTGGCGACGCAAGGCGGCTGCTCTCATTGCCGCCAAGCTGGACGAAATCTTTCCGGATCACGGCATCTCGGCAGACGACATTGCCGGCGATCTCTCCATCGGCCGGCGGCAGATGGTCGAGGTGGCGCGCGCCTTCACGGTGACGCGCGATCCGCTCGACTTGGTCATTCTCGACGAGCCGACCTCTTCGCTGGATGCGCATACTGCGGGCCAGCTGCTTGCCTTCGTGCGCCGTTTCGTAGCCACCGGGGGCAGCTGCATCCTGATCTCGCATGTGCTGGGCGAGGTGCTGCAGAATGCCGACCGCATCGTGGTCATGCGCGACGGCAAGGTGGTCGCCACGGACGTTGCAAAAGCGTTCGACCGCGACCGGCTGGTGGCCACCATGGGCGGCGCGGAAGCGCGCGAGAAGATCGCGGCGGAGATCGCCGCCAGGCCGGCGGCGGGCCCGCTCAGGGTGCGGGCGCGGCCCGAGCGGCAGCAGGACGGCAAGGAGCTTGTCGCTCGCGCCGGCGAGATCATCGGGCTTGCCGGGCTTGCCGGCCATGGCCAGACCGACCTGTTGCTGGCGATCTTTGCCGCCGCGACGCGTAGAAGGCTTGATATCGAGGTGACCGCCCCGGTGGCGCTGGTGGCCGGAGACCGCCAATCGGACGGCATTTTCCCGCAATGGTCTATTGCCGAAAACATCGGCATCCGCTCGCTGGCGCGGCTGCGCAAAGGGTTGCTGATCTCGCCGCAGCGCGAGGCCGAGCTTGCCGAGTTCTGGAAGCAGAAGATCGGCATCCGCACGCCTGACATGACCAACAACATCTTCTCGCTGTCCGGCGGCAACCAGCAGAAGGCGCTGTTTGCCCGCGCACTGGGTTCCGATGCGCAGATCGTGCTGATGGACGATCCGATGCGCGGCGTGGACATCGGCACCAAGCTCGAGGTCTACGATCTCGTGCGCGAGGAGGCGGCCAAGGGCCGGACCTTCCTCTGGTACACCACCGAGACCGAAGAGCTCGACAATTGCGACCACATCCATGTCTTCAAGAACGGCCGCATCGTCGCCAATCTCACGCGCGACGAGCTGACCGAGGAAAAGATCATCCAGTCCTCATTCGGCGACGCGGCCTGAGATGACGGCAGTCGCTCCCGGCCCTACGTCCTCGCCGCGCAGCAGCGCGGCCCGCGCGCGCCTGCTGCGCAGCCTGTTGCCGGCGCTGTCGCTGGCGCTGGTGGTTATCGCCATCGCCTGGCTCAACCCACGCGCCATCAGCTATTTCGGCTTCAGCCTGATGTTGAACCTCGCTATTCCGATCGCGCTGGCGACGATCGCCCAGATGTTCGTCATCGCCGGCAATGAGCTCGATCTGTCGATCGGCACCTTTGTCGGCTTTGTCGGCTGCGTCACCGCGACCTGGCTGAAGGACGCGCCGCTGCTCGGCGTGATCATCCTGCTCGGCTCCATAGGCGTTTATGCGCTGCTCGGCGCACTGATCCATCTGCGCAATCTGCCGTCGATCGTGGTGACGCTGGGCATGAGCTTCGTCTGGCAGGGGCTTGCCATTCTGGTGCTGCCCAAGCCCGGTGGCAAGGCGCCGGACTGGCTCTTGTCGCTGATGGCCTTCAAGCCGCCCTTCATTCCGTTCCCTATCATCGCCGCGCTGGCGATCGCAGCGGTGGTGCATTTTGGGCTGATGCGCACCTCCTATGGCGTCATCCTGCGGGGATCCGGCGGCAATCCGGCGGCGCTCAGGCGCGCTGGCTGGTCGCTGCTTCGAACCAAGATCGTGCTGTTTGCGCTGACCGGCCTATTCGGCGTTCTGTCCGGCATGGCGCTGATCGGCATCACCACCTCGGCCGACGCCAATATCGGCAATGGCTACACGCTGCTGGCGATCGCCGGCGTCATTCTCGGCGGCGGCGAGTTCGTCGGCGGCCGGGTGTCGCCGATCGGCACCGTGCTCGGCGCGCTGACACTGGCGCTGGCGGCATCGCCTCTGCTCACCTTCATGCACATTCCGCCGGATTGGCAGGTCGCCGCCAACGGCGCCATCCTGATCATCGTGCTGGCAGCCCGCGTCCTGATCAGTCGCAGGGAGAGATAGCGATGACATTTGTGAAATCGCTGGCCGCCAAACCCTGGATCTGGTCGTTCATCGGCGCGATGTTCGTCTGGCTGGCGACCATCGCTTTCACCGGCGGCTATGGTGGCGGCGGCATGGTCACGGCGGCACTGTCGCTGGCGGTGTTCACCGTCATCGTCGGAGTCGGCCAAATGTTCGTCATCACGCTCGGGCCAGGCAATGTCGACCTGTCGCTGCCGGCCAATATCGGGCTCGCCAGTGCCGTCGCCATGAAGGTCATGGGCGGCAGCGATTCCATGATCGTGGTCGGGCTGCTCGCCGCGCTCGCCTGCGGCGCTGCCATCGGTGCCGTCAACTATCTCCTGATCTGGGCGCTGAGGATCCCGCCGATCATCGCCACTCTGTCGGCCAGCTTCATCATCCAGTCGATCGACATCAGCTATGGGCGTGGCCTGCAGATCAAGCCGCCGCCCGGCTTTGCCGATTTTGCCAACTGGCAAATCCTGGGCATTCCAGTGCTGGCGATCCTTACCGTATTGTTCACCATCGGTGCGGCCATCGCCTTGCAGCGCATGATCTATGGCCGCTCGGTGCTGGCGATCGGCCAGAACATCCGCGCCGCGTGGCTTGCCGGCGTCAATGTCGGCCGCACCCGCTTCCTCACTTACACGCTGTCGGGCGCGCTCGGCGGCATGGACGGGGCGCTGCTCGCCGGCTATTTCCGCGGCGCCAATGTCGATATCGGCAACGAGTACCTGCTGGCCTCGATCGCCGTCGTCGTCATCGGCGGCACCTCGGTCGCCGGCGGCAAGGCCAATGTTCCCGGTGTCTGGGGCGCGGCGCTGTTCCTGGTGCTGCTTCTGACCATGCTCAACACGTTCGGCGTCAGTGCCGGCGTTCGGCTGTTGCTGACCGGGCTGATCATCGTCGGCGTCATCACCGTAGCCGGTGGCGAGAAGGCGGTACGCTAGCGCCGGCTCCTGCCAGCGACACCGCCAAATTTGACCATGTGGACAAAAGTCCGCACCCGTTCCATAGTTCCGCGTCTGATTTCGGAACAGCCGGCTCGACACGGCTGTCAAACAGAGGGGCACTAGATGGAAAACCGGAAAAACAAATCGCAATCGACCGGCCTGTCGCGGCGCGACGTGCTGGAACTCGGCGCACTTGGCCTGGCCGCAGCCATGCTGCCGGGTGCAGCCTTCGCCAAGGACAAGAAGCTGAAGGTGGCGGCGATCTTCGCCACGCCGATCGAGGAGCCGTGGGACAACCAGATCCACGTCGCGCTGCAGAAGGCCGAGAAGGAACTCGGCATCGAATACAAATGGTCGGAAAAGGTGCAGACCGCCGATTTCAGCCGCGTCATGCGCGAATATGCGCAAGGCGGGTATCAGCTGGTGCTGGGCGACGCCTTCGCCGCCGAGCGTGAATCGCGCCGCACGGCAAAGCAGTTCCCGAAGACGGCATGGCTGTTCGGCTCGGGCGCCGGCCCGGCCGAGCCCAATTTCGGCGTCTTCGACAACTGGATCCACGAGCCGGCCTATCTGTCCGGCATGATCGCCGGCAAGATGTCGAAGTCGGGCACGATCGGCGCGGTGGCGGCCATGGGCATTCCGGAAGTGAACCGGCTGGTCAACGCCTTCTTTGCCGGCGCCAAGGAGGTCAATCCCAACATCAAGAAGAAGGTCGCCTTCATTGGCTCGTTCTTCGATCCGCCCAAGGCCAAGGAAGCGGCGGTCGCCCAGATCGATGCCGGCGTCGATGTCATCTATGCCGAGCGCTTCGGCGTCATCGAGGCGGCGGTGGACAAGAAGATCCTCGCCATCTCCAACATGTCCGACCAGTCGAGCCTCGGCCCCGACACGGTCATAACCGGGCCGGTCTGGGACATGTATCCGACGGTCGAGCAGGCGATCAAGCTGGTCAAGGCCGGTGTCTTCACCGCGCAGGATTATGGCGATTTCTCGCGCATGGCCAAGGGCGGGTCGTTCCTGGCGCCCTACCATAAATTCGACAAGACGCTGCCGGCGGATGTGAAGGATCTGGTCGAGAAGAAGAAGGCCGAGATCCTGGAAGGCAATTTCCGGGTGGATGTGGATGAGAACACGCCGGTTTCGGATTAGCTCGGCGTACCCTCCCCCTTGAGGGGAGGGTGGCCCGCAGGGCCGGGTGGGGTCCTCCGCGAAGTGCTCCATCCTGCTAAGTCATGGGTTGAGGCAGTTGAGGTGACCCCACCCGCCTCGCTTCGCTCGGCACCCTCCCCTCGAGGGGGAGGGGTATCTCCGCAGGAGCACCATTGTCCGCCCCTCTCATCGAAATGCGCGGCATCACCAAGAGCTTCGGCGCCGTCAAGGCGAATGAGGCTGTCGATCTAAGCGTCGCCCCAGGTGAGATCCTCGGCCTGCTGGGCGAAAACGGCGCCGGCAAGACGACGCTGATGAATGTGCTGTTCGGCGCCTATGCGCCCGATGCCGGCGAAATTCTTATCCAGGGCAAGACCGTGCGGATCACCAGTTCGGCCGATGCGCTGGCCGCCGGCATCGGCATGGTGCACCAGCATTTTCATTTGGCGCCAAGGCTGACGGTCCTGGAAAACCTTCTGATTGGCATTCCCGGCAAATCCGGCCGCATCGACCGCGCCGGCGGACTTGCCCGGTTGTCCGACATCAGCCGTCAGCATGGGCTGACGCTGGACCCCAACCTGCCTGTCTCCGCGCTGTCGGTCGGCGAGCAGCAGCGGCTCGAAATCGTCAAGGCGCTGTTTCGCGGCGCCAGGCTGTTGATCCTCGACGAGCCGACGGCGGTGTTGGCGCCGAGCGAGGTCGACGGGCTGTTTTCGGCGCTGCGCTCGATGGCGGCGCAGGGGCTCGGCATCATCTTCATCTCGCATAAATTGAACGAGGTGCGGGCGCTCACCCATCGCTGCACCGTGTTGCGGCACGGCCGCGTCGCCGGCCGTGTCGACGATCCGGCGAACACGACATCGGCAGAAATGGCGCAGCTGATGTGCGGCCATGAGATCGTGCCGCCGGCAAGAGGACCTTCGACCCCAGGCGCGGCGGTGCTGACGCTCGACGGTATTTCCACCTCACGGCATTCGGGGACGCCGCTGCGCGATGTATCGCTTGCCGTTCGCGCGGGCGAAATCCTCGGCATTGCCGGGGTCTCCGGCAATGGCCAGCGGGCACTGGCCGAGGTGATTTCCGGCACGCGCGCGCCCGACGCCGGCGTGATGACGATAGCCGGCAAACCTGTGACGCGGTTCTCCCCGCGCGAGGTGCAGGCGCTCGGCCTTGGCCGCATCCCGGAAGACCGTATGACGACCGGGCTGGTCACCAATCTGCCGCTCGCCGATTCCATGGTGTTGCCGCGCATTGGTACTGCGGCTTTCAGCAGCCGGGGCCTGCTCAAGCCAGATGCGATCCGCGCCTTCGCCGAAGAACAGATCAAGGCCTATGACATCAGGTGCCCCGGGCCGATGACCCGCGCCGGCGCGCTGTCGGGCGGCAATCTGCAGAAGGCGCTGCTGGCGCGCGAACTGGCTTTCGACCCGAAGGTGCTGATCGTCTCGCAGCCGACGCGCGGCCTCGACATCGGTGCCGCCCGCTTCATCCACGAAAAATTCCTCGACATGCGTGCCAAGGGCTGCGGGATCATCGTCATCGGCGAGGATCTCGAAGAGCTGCTGGTGCTCTGCGACCGCATCGCGGTGATGTATGAGGGCCGCATCGCCGGCACGCTGGACAGCGCCGATGCGACCATCGCGCGGCTTGGGCTGCTGATGACCGGGGCGGAGGGCAGAGCCTAGATGGACTTTCTCACTCGGTTCCTCGCAGAAACCTCAAATAATACTGCCCGCTTTTGGCTGACTTTAAGCGTCAGCGCTGCCCCTCACCTGCCTGCCGGCATCCTCTCCCCGTATAGAGACGGGGAGAGGGGCTCTCACCCATGGTTTCGCCAATCACCACAGCTGCAAGAGGGGAGTTGCATAGGGCCCGGATCCCTTCTCCCCGTGTCTATTCGGGGAGAAGGTGCCGGCAGGCGGATGAAGGGCGGCGCGACCGTCTGGGCGGCGGAGGGGCATAGCTGATGTTCCGCCTCGAAGCCCGCAGTTCCACCCCCGCCTGGTTCAATCTCGCTTTGCCGCTGCTGGCCATCGGCGCAGCGCTGGTCCTGTGCAGCGGCCTCATCGCGCTGGCAGGCGCCGGCGTGCTTGAGGCCTATGGCGTGATGCTGTCGGCCTCGTTCGGCGACAGCTATGCCATCACCGAAACGCTGGTGCGCGCCGCCCCGATGATCTTCACCGGGCTGGCTGTGGCCGTCGCCTTCCGGGCCAAATTCTGGAACATCGGCGCCGAGGGCCAATTGCTGGCCGGCGCCGTGGCCAGCTGCTTCGTCGGCGCCATCCCAATGCCGGGCGCGCTGGCGATCCTGTCGATGGCGCTGGCGGGCGCTGCTGCCGGTGCCGCGGTAGCGCTGGTGCCCGCGACGCTCAGGGTCAAATTCAAGGTGGATGACGTCGTCAGCTCGCTGCTGCTCAACTCGGTCATCTACTATGCGCTGATGACGCTGATCGAGGGGCCGTGGAAGGACTCGTTCAGCGGCTATCCGATCTCGCCGCCGATCGAGGATTCGGCGAATTTCCCGGTGCTGCTCGAAGGCACAAGGCTGCATCTGGGTGTCATCGCCGCGTTGATCGCGGCCCCGTTGATCTGGTTCCTGATCGTGCGCACCACGCTCGGCTTCCGGATCAGGGTCACCGGCGAAAGCCCGGAAGCCGCCCGCTATGGCGGCATACATGTCGAGCGGGTGCTGATCTCGACGGCGCTGCTGTCGGGCGCGCTGGCCGGGCTTGCCGGCGTCGGCGAGGTCGGCGGCGTGCATTTCCAGGTGATGAGCGACATTTCGCCGGGCTATGGCTATTCCGGCATCGTCGTTGCCATGCTGGCCAGGCTCAATCCGCTCGGCGTCGTACCGGCGGCGATCTTCCTGGCCGCCGTGATGACCGGCGCCGAAGCGATGTCGCGCGCCACCGGCGTGCCGGCGTTCCTCAGCGATGTCATCCAGGGCACGGCGCTGCTCGCCATGCTGGTGGCGCTGCTGTTCACGGCCTATCGCATCCGCCGCGTCGGTGCCGCCTTATGAGCGCGGTGTTCGAACAGATCTTTCAGGTCGGCTTCCTCGCCGCCATTATCCGCATCGCCACGCCGCTGGCATTTGCCACGCTGGGCGAGATGTTCTCCGAGCGGGCCGGCGTGCTCAATCTCGGTATCGAAGGCATCATGCTGCTCTGCGCGATGACCGGCTTCACCGCCGCCAGCCTCAGCGGCAGCCTGTGGCTCGGCGTGCTGGCCGCGGTGTTGACCGGCATGGCGATGAGTGCGCTGCATGCGCTGTTCACCGTGGCGCTCGGCCTCAGCCAGCATGTCTGCGGCATCGGCGTTACTTTGTTCTCGTCCGGCCTTGCCTATTTCCTCTACCGTCTGACCTTCGGCCAGCAATCGGTGCCGCCCAGCATCAAGGGTTTTCAGACGGTGCCGATCCCGCTGCTGTCGGATATTCCGGTTCTGGGGTCAGCGGTTTTCAACCAGTTTGCGCTGGTCTACTTGGCAATCATTGCCATCCCGCTCGCTGCTTTCGTGCTCTACCGCACGCCTTGGGGGCTGTCGGTGCGGATGGTCGGCGAGAACCCGCGCGCCGCTGATTCCGCTGGGGTCAGCGTCATCGCCACGCGCTTCCAGGCGGTCATCCTCGGCGGTGCGCTGATGGGGCTTGCGGGCGCCTTCCTCACCATGGCACAGTTCAACGCCTTCACCTTTGGTGTCGTGTCGGGCCGTGGCTGGGTGGCGATCGCGCTGGTCGTGTTCGGCCGCTGGGACCCGTGGCGCTCTGCGGGCGCGGCGCTGCTGTTCGCCTTCGTCGATGCGCTACAATTGCGCATGCAGGCGAGCGGCCTCGGGCATATTCCCTATGAGACGTTCTTGATGCTGCCGTTCATTTTCACCATCGTCGCGATGGCCGTGATGTCACGCAACGCGGTTGCGCCGTCGGCGCTGCTGAAGCCGTTTCGACGAGAAGAGCGGTAAGGCGAGTAGGACTTGGCGCCCTTCCTCTCCCCCGATCGACGGGGGAGAGGAAGGGCGCCAAGCCTGGGATACTCACATCGCCGTAAAACCATTATCGACAAACAGATGCGTCCCGTTAACGAAGCTGGACTCATCGCTGGCGAGGTACAGCGCTGCCTTGGCCACTTCCTCCGGCTCACCGATGCGGCCCTGCTGTGCGGCCAATGCGGCGTCCGACACGTCGACGCCGAGCTTGCCGAGATCGGCGACCTCGCGCAGGCCGTGCGGCGTGCGGATGAAGCCGGGACAGACGGCGTTGCAGCGTATGTTGCGGTCGCGGAATTCGACTGCGATGGCGCGCGCGAACATGTGGCAGGCGCCCTTGGTGGTGTCGTAGAGCACCTCCATGGGTGTGGCCGCCACAGCCGAGATCGACGAGGTGCAGACGATCGAACCGCCACCGGCAGCGATCATGCCCGGCAACACGGCGCGCGTCATCAGGAACATCGAGCGGACATTGACCGCATGCAGCCAGTCCCATTCCTGCACCGTCGTCTCCAGGAACGGCTTTATCACGATGGTGCCGGCATGGTTGAACAACACCGTGGCCGGGCCGAGCCTGGCAGTCGCCGCCTTCACTGCGGCCTCGACCTGCGCCTCGTCCGAGACGTCGGCCACCCAGTGTTCGGCGATATGTCCCCGCGCGCGTATCGCCGCCGCAGTGGCTGCCGCCGCCTCGCCATTGCGGTCGATGATCGCCACCTTGGCGCCTTCGGCGGCGAACAATTCCGAGGCCGCTCCGCCCATTCCGGTCGCGCCGCCCGAGATGATTGCAATCTTGCCGGCTAGTCTTGTGCCCATGTTCTGTTCCCCGTTCCCGATCGAAATAATCCGCATTTACGCCGGAATGGCGATGCTATCGCCTATGCAGACGTCGGCCAAGCTTGTCGCTCGCTTGTCTCCAACAGGGGTCTCCCAGCAATGCCAAACCAAATAATAAGGAATACTGAGAAAATCATTCTACATATCTCCAAAAAATAGCACTCGACAAAGTCTACTGATTTTATAGATTAATCCGCAAGACGGAGGTCGATATGTCCTATATCCAGAACGCCGAGACGGACCGCACCAGCCAGAGGCTGGCCAATAGCCAGGCTTTCCGCCCGGCCTATGCCGGCGCTTTCGCCTATCTCGTCTTTGCCCTTGCGTTCGTGTTCACCGGGGCAGTCGTGCTCGGCTTGATTCCCTGACCGATCAGGCCGAAAGGGTGGCGACCTAGCGCTTTCAGTGAGTGACCGGAGTTGATGAACCGAACGCGGACGCGCTTTGGCGCTGATGCTTGTTTTTACGCATGTCGTCGTCTCAAAACCGGGCCACTTTTGGGCGACATACATCCAACGTGATGGAGGAGATGGCAATGCCGATCGAGTTCACGCATGTTCCCGGTAAAACGCACGCCGCCGATGCCGGTTCGGCCGTACCGTTCTTCTATGATTTCGTCGAGACGGCGACCAAGCTGTCGCTGATCGAGGATTCCGGCTTCCAGAACATCGTCGTCGACGACCCGGCCGGGCTGTTGACCAATATGGACATCGCCGCCCAGGCGCTGGACCGCACCTCGTCGCTGGAAGTGGTGCTGACGCACTGGGCCGGCGTGATCGCGCCAGCCGTTGCGGCGCGGCAACTGGCGGCGCTCGACGCCAGGAGCGGCGGCCGGCTGGCGCTGAGGATGCTGAGCGAGCCGCTGGATGACGACGATGCCGAGATGCGTCCGGTCGGCCACACCGTGGTCTGGCAGCGCATCGACGAATATCTGGTGCTGCTGAAGCGGCTGTGGTCGAACGACCGGCCCTTCGACCATGAAGGTGCATTCTACAGCATCAAGGGTGGCTATGTGCCGCGCAAGGGGCCGCATGGCGTCGACGTGATCATCCGCATGGGTGGCCAGTCCGGCACCGCGCTCAAGGTCGCCGGCCGCCATGCCGACGTGTTTGAACTCACGGCTGGTTCGCTCGACGAGATCCGCCAGCTGATGGAACGGGCGCGCTGCGCCGCCGCCGAGCATGGCCGCGCCGGCAAGCTGCGTTTTGCGCTTCCGGTCCGGGTCCGCTCGGAGGGTGGCGCCTCTACCGTCGGCCACAAGGCGGTCGAACTTTCCGGACCACCGGCGCAGATCGCCCTGTCGCTGCTGCCCTATGCGGCGCTGGGCATCAGCGAGTTCATGATCGTCGGTGTCGACCGGCCGCGCGAGATCGCCAGCGTCGGCCGCGAGACGATCGCGCTCTTGCGCAACTCGCTGGCACGCCGGGAGGCGGAGGTGCCGCAGCCCGGCGCGTTTGCCTCGCGGGGCGGGTCGGATATTCACGCAGGGTGAATTTGCGGGTGGAATGAAAGCTATTTCGTAGCGTTCCTTCACACCCCCCTCTGCCCGGCAGGGCAGAGGGGGGCTGTCCCGCCAGCGTCTAATCACCACTCAGCACTGCCAGCGCCTCCAGCACCGCGTCAGATTCCGTCAGCGTACCAAATACCCCGTCCTCCACCGTCACCATATGCAGCGCCGCGTCATGCGCGTATTGGTCGCCACTGGCGCAGGCATCGGCGATGGTCAGGCACTGGAAATTGCGGTCGCAGGCCTCGCGCAGCGTCGTGTGCACGCAGACATCGGTCGTGCAGCCGGAAAAGATCAGATGGGTGATGCCGCGTGCGCGCAGCACAAGCTCCAGATCCGTATAGGTGAAGGCGCTGTTGCAGGTCTTGTCGACGATGATGTCGTGCGGCGCGACGTCGATCTCGGCGACGATCTGAAAGCCGGGGCCGGAGCGCAGCAGCACGTCGGTGCCTTCGAGACCCGCCCGCTTGCGGCGCCATCTCTCGTACGGCGTCATGTCGGCCATGTCGCCGCGATATCCCAGCCTGGTGTGAATGATGGTGAGGCCGGCCGAACGTGCCGCTGATATCAGTCGGTTGACCGTAGGCAGGATGGCGCGCAGCGGCGCGGGGTCATAACCCTTCCTGGCGAAATAGCCGGTCGGCGAGAGGAAATCCTCCTGCAGGTCGATGACCAGCAGCGCGGTGTTTGCCGGCACCAGCCGGCCGTCATAGGGGAAATCGAATGGTATCGCCTTGATCATCGCAGCCTGCTCAATTGCTGCCCGGTATCGTGGCCCAGCAACCCTGCGGCCGTCCATCCCTCGGTGCGACGACACCAGGTAGACCGATGCCAGGACGATGTGCCGTTGAGACATCGCGCCCACAATCGTCGGCCAAAAAGCCATCTTGTTTGTTGACTCCTAAACTCATGTTTTATAGTCAAGCAGGGGCACTCGGCCGCCTGAATTGTTTTCCAGCGGCTGTGCCGCATTTGAGAGAAGCCAGAATCCGTGGCTGGAGTTTTCGGGGTCGAGATCGGGGTGTTCCCGCATCCCGTCACCGGCCAGCCGATCGGTTTGCAATGACGAAGCGAGGACGAAGCGTGTCCAGAAATGGTTTGTTGGCGGCGCTGGCTGCGGTCATGCTGTCGGCCGGCAGCGCTGCTGCGCAAGAGCGGCCAAACACGCAGCCCAGGGTGACGACGGAACCCGCTGCAGCTCTCCAGTCGGCGCCAACTGTAGTCGAACAGCCCGCACCGGCTGCGCCTGTCCCGCCGGCTCCGCCAACTGCCGGGCAGGCGGCGCCGACCGCGCCACAGCCGGCAACCCAGCCCGGTGCATCCGCGCAGGCCGAGGCTTCGGCAATATCGCTGACGCTGCCGCACGATCTGTCGCCCTGGGGCATGTTCATGGCCGCCGACATCATCGTCAAGGCGGTGATGATCGGGTTGGCCTTCGCCTCGCTCGTCACCTGGACGGTGTGGCTGGCCAAATCGCTGGAGATTCTCTTCGGCAAGCTCGGCGCCCGGCGCGCTGCGCGCGCCATCGGCAATGCCGCCACACTGCGCCAGGCCGGGCGCTCGCTTGGCAACAGTGGCGGCCCCGGTGCGCTTTTGGTGCGGGCAGCCGAGGAAGAGACTGCCCTTTCGGCCGGTGCGCTCGGCCATGTCACCGGCGACGGGCTGAAGGAACGCGTGACGTCGCGCCTGTCGCGCATCGAAGCGGCGGCGGCGCGGCGCATGTCGCGCGGCACCGGCGTGCTGGCGACGATCGGCTCGACGGCGCCCTTCGTGGGCTTGTTCGGCACCGTCTGGGGCATCATGAACGCCTTCATCGGCATCTCGCAGGCGCAGACCACCAACCTCGCGGTCGTCGCGCCCGGCATCGCCGAGGCGCTGCTCGCCACGGCGATGGGCCTGGTCGCGGCCATTCCCGCGGTGGTCATCTACAACGTCTTTGCGCGGTCGATAGCCGGCTACCGGCAGCTCCTTGCCGATGCCTCGGCCGGGGTCGAGCGGCTGGTCAGCCGCGATCTCGATTTCCGCACGGTGCCGCAGGCGCCCGCGCTGGCGGCGGAGTGATGGGCTATGGCGGCTAGAATTCGCGAGGCTATCGATGGCGATCTCGAGGAAAACCACGAGATCAATGTCACCCCGTTCATCGATGTCATCCTGGTGCTGCTGATCATCTTCATGGTCGCTGCACCCTTGGCGACAGTCGACGTCAATGTCGATCTGCCGGGTTCGACGGCGACGCCAGCACCCCGGCCGGAAACGCCGCTGTTCCTGACCCTGAAGGACGATCTGACGCTCGCGATCGGCAATGACAGCGTGCCGCGCCAGGCTTTCGCCGCGGTGCTCGACGGCAGAACCAAGGGCGACAAGCAGACCCGCATCTTCCTGCGTGCCGACAAGGCGGTCGGTTATGGCGAGCTGATGGAGGTGATGAACCTGCTGCGCGGCGCCGGTTATCTGAAGATCGCGCTGGTGGGGCTGGAGACGGTGCCGGCGGACGCATCCGCGGCGCACCGGGGCGCCGCCCCGTGACGCAACTGGCCGCCGCCGCACCCGCGGCCGACCCGCCACGCGCCGGCCTGCGCGAGATCGGTTTGTGGGCGGCTGCGGCCATTGTCATTGTCGGCGCGCATGTCGCGATCGCCTATGCCGTCCAGAGCTTCAGCCTGGCCAACATGGCCGATGGCGGCCCGCCGCCGGCTGTGGCTATCGAGCTGTCGCCGATGATGGTGGCGCCGGCGGTGCAGGAGGACTCGATGGCCGACGTGGTGACGCCCGAGCCGCCGAACCAGATCGAGGAGGCGGTTGCCGAACTGAAGCCCGTCGTGGAGCCCGAGCCCGGTCAGCCGGGGCCGGTCGCCGAGAAGACGGAAGCGGTTCAACCCGCCGCTCCGATCGAGACGGCAGCGGCCGAGCAGCCCGATCAATCGCCGCCGCTGGATGAGGTGGTGCCCGACATCGTCCCGACCATAGCGCCGGATGTGGTCATTCCGCCGCCCCAGACCAAGCCGGCGGAGACCAAGCCGGCGGAGACCAAGCCGATCGAGAAGGCGAAGAAGGCTGCCGAAAAACCCAAGCCGAAAGCAAAGAAAGAGAAGAAGGAAAAGGCCGCGCCGGCGAAAGCGGTCGTGACCGCCAGTGTCGATCAAAAGGCAGCGGCGAAGGCGTCGGCGCCGAAAGCTTCGCAATCGAGTGGATCATCAGTCAGTGCAAGCAAATGGAACTCCCAGCTGATCGGATGGATCAATCGGCACAAGCGCTACCCGAGCGCGGCAAGGTCGCGGCGCGCCGTGGGTACCGCAAATGTGACCTTCGTCGTCAGCGCTTCGGGCAAGGTGACCTCCGTCCGGCTGACCCGATCTTCGGGGGACGCCGATCTCGATCGCGCCGCGCTCGGCATTCTGCAGGGTGCGACGGTGCCCGCGCCACCGCCTGAGAAGGCCGGTACGGCTGTCGTGGCGCCTTTGATGTTCACGCTGCGGAACTAGAAGCAGCCGGACAAGGCCGATCCCATGACCACGTACTTTCCCGCTTGACTGACCCGCCGGACCGAATACGCTAGCGCAAAATACCGGCCTTGGTCGCCGGGCGGCAAATATGCCTCGTATGCCTCGCCCTCCGGCGCTGGCTGCGGGGCATTGTCATTTCTGAGGATCGGTTTGAAACGGCGTATCGAGATCGGCATCCTGTATTCCCGCTCGGGCAGCTACCAGTTGGTCTCCGATGCGTGCCGGATGGGCGCCACGCGCGCCATCGCCGACATCAATGCCGATCGGAGCTATGGCATCGAACTGGTTCCGGTCGAGCGCGATCCGCAAAGTAATGCCGATCGCTACGCGACTTTGTGCGAGGACATTTTCAGGACCAGCAGCGCGCGCCATGTCGTCGGTTGCGTCACCTCGTGGAGCCGCAAGGAAACCATCCCGGTGCTGGAGAAGGCCGGCGGCATGCTCTGGTATGCCTGCCCCTATGAAGGGTTCGAGGCCAACGAGCATGTCGTCTACATGCACGCCTGCCCCAACCAGCATCTGGTTCCGCTGATGGCGCATGTCGTGCCGCGTTTCGGCGCCAACGGCTTCCTGCTCGGCTCGAACTACATTTGGGGCTGGGAGATGAACCGCGTGGCGCGCGACCTGATCGCGGATGCCGGCGGCAAAGTGCTGGGCGAGCGCTATCTGCGCATCGGCGAGACCGACGTGTCGCGGTTGATCGCGGAAATCCGGGCGACGAGGCCGAGCTTCATCCTCAACAATCTGATCGGCACCTC
This sequence comes from Mesorhizobium sp. P160187, assembly GCF_057766425.1. Classification (NCBI taxonomy): domain Bacteria; kingdom Pseudomonadati; phylum Pseudomonadota; class Alphaproteobacteria; order Hyphomicrobiales; family Phyllobacteriaceae; genus Mesorhizobium; species Mesorhizobium sp. P160187. Next base: position 1,547,680 of record NZ_JBYMDX010000003.1, on the reverse strand, counting down.
GTCGTATGCCTTCCTGGCGGCTTACCGCGAGTTGGGCGATGAGGATGCGGCATTCAGGCCGGAAAACTGCCCCGTCATCTCCTGCAACCTCACGGAAGGCGAGTTGCCGGCGATCGGCGAGACAGGGAAAGGGCATCTGTCGGTCGGGCCCTATTTCGCGCCCCGGCCGGCTGCCTTCGCTTCGTCCTTCGAGGCCTCCGCCTATGCCTCGGTGCAGGTGATGGCCGACGTGCTGTCGCGCAACACTGATGCCGGCCCGGCGGAATTTTCCAAGGCCTTCGCCGAGCGGCGCTTCTCCACCCGGCTCGGGCCGATCGCCATCGACGCCCACTCCCAGCACGCGACGCTGCCAGTGATCATCGGCCGGATCGCCGATGGCTTCTTCGAGGTCGTCAGCCAGGAGGATGAGGTCGCGCCGGATCCCTATCTGTCGCGCTACGACCCCGCCAAGACATTCGGCCGTCCGCGTCTGAGGGTGGTGTCATGACGCGGACGCGCATCCCCAATCTCGGCGGCGCGCGGGCTTTCATCCTGCATCGCCCGCATCCGACGGTGCAGGCCATCACCAGGCAATTGTCGGCCATCGGCCTGGCTACGATCGATTGCTGGCCGGAATTGCCGCCGGAAGCTCTCGCCGCCGATTTCGTCTTCTTCGATGCCGATCTCGGTTTCGACGAGCAGTTCCCGTGGGAAGCCGGTGAGGCGCCGATGCCGCTGGTGGCGCTGATCGGTTCCGAGGCGCCGGGGCGTATCGAATGGGCGCTGTCGCACAAGGCCGATGCGCAGCTGCTGAAGCCGGTCGGCAATGCCGGTGTGTACAGCGCATTGCTGATCGCAAGGCAGAGCTTCGAGGCACGCAAGCATTTAGCCGGCGAGATAGCGTCGCTGCGCCAGCGCGTCGCCGAGCGCCAGACCATTGTGCGCGCGGTGACGGCGCTGTCGAAAGGCAGCGATGACGAGCGTGCCTATGCACAACTGCGATCGCTGGCGATGAGCTGGCAGATCAGCGTCGAGGATGCCGCGCGCAGGATCGTGGCAATGACGGATGAGGAAGGCGGCGATGACCAGTCCCATCGCGCCTGATCTCCCGGTACGCATGCCGGCAAAACCGCGCGCCGGCGTCTGGCGTCGGCTGGTCAAACGCCGCCTGGCGCTGCTCGGGCTGGTCATCGTCGCCATTGTTGTCGCCGGCGCCGTGCTGGCGCCCCGGCTGACCGGCTACGATCCCAACGAGCAGATGTTCGACGGCCTGACCATCGAGGGCTCGCCGCTGCCGCCCAGCGCCCAGTATTGGCTCGGCACCGACCTGCTCGGACGTGACCTCTTGACCCGCATCCTCTACGGCGCCCGCACCTCGCTGATCATCGGCATCGTCGCCAATGGCGTGGCGCTTTTGATCGGCACTTTGGTGGGCGTCACCGCAGGCTATTTCCGCGGCTGGATCGGCAGTGCGCTGATGCGCTTCACCGATCTGATGATGGCGTTCCCGGCGCTGCTGCTCGCCATCTGCCTGGCGGCAGTGTTTCAGCCCAGCCTGTGGATCGTCGCCATGGTCATCGCGCTGGTCAACTGGGTGCAGACGGCGCGTGTCATCTACACCGAGACCTCATCGCTGGCCGAGCGCGAGTTCATCGATGCCGAGCGCAGCATCGGGGCGAGTGCGCCGCGCATCCTATTTCGCCACATCCTGCCGCATCTGCTGCCGACCATCATCGTCTGGGGCACGCTCGGCATCTCGACCACGGTTCTGCTCGAGGCGACGCTTTCCTTCCTCGGCATCGGTGTGCAGCCGCCGACCGCGTCGTGGGGCAACATCATTTTCGAGAACCAGACCTATTTCCAGGCCGCGCCCTGGCTGGTGTTCTTCCCCGGCGCCGCAATCCTCGCGTTGGCGCTGGCCTTCAATCTGATCGGCGACGCGTTGCGCGACATCCTCGATCCGACGCAAAGGGGCCGGGAATAATGGGGGGCCGGTCATGATCGCCTATCTCGGCCGCCGGCTGATCCAGTCGCTGCTCATCCTGCTTGGCGTCTCGCTGATCACTTTTGCGCTGCTCTACCTCTTGCCGGCCGACCCGGTGCGGCAGATCGCCGGCCGCAGTGCCACGCCGCAGACGGTGGAAAACATCCGCCAGCAACTCGGCCTCGACCAGCCTTTCGTGGTCCAGTACTGGCACTATCTGACGAAGCTACTCAGCGGCGATCTCGGCCGCTCCTACATCCAGCGCTCGGAGGTCACCGAACTCATCGTCTCGCGGCTGCCGGCCAGCCTGCTTTTGATGGTCGGCGCCATCCTTTGCGAATTGCTGATCGGGCTCTCGATGGGGCTGATCGCCGCCGTCAAGCGCGGCTCCGCCACCGACCAGACCCTGATGGTGGCCTCCTTCGTCGGCGTCTCGGCGCCGCAATTCGTCGTCGGCTTGTTGCTGCTCTACGTCTTTGCCGTGCGGCTAAGCTGGTTTCCGATCGGCGGCTACGGCACATGGCGCCATCTGGTGCTGCCGTCGCTGACCATGGGCATACTCGGCGCCGGCTGGTACGCGCGCATGATGCGTTCGTCGATGATTGACGTCCTGCGCCAGGATTATGTCCGCACGGCGCGGGCCAAGGGCCTGGCGCGCAGCGCCATCATATTCCGCCACGCACTGCCGAATGCCATCCTGCCGGTCATCGCCATGATCGGCATCGACATCGGCATCTTCATGGGCGGCATCGTCGTCGTCGAAAGCGTGTTCGGCTGGCCGGGTATCGGTCAGCTGGCGTGGCAGGCGATCCAGCGCGTCGACATTCCGATCATCATGGGCGTCACGCTGGTCTCGGCCTTCGCCATCGTGCTCGGCAATCTGCTCGCCGACATCATCGCGCCGTTCATCGATCCCCGCATCAAGCTCAGATGAAAATGAAACAGAGAAAGGGAACACAACAATGAAAAAGTTTCTCGCATCCACAGTCGCGGCATCGGCCTTGGCCCTCATGCTCGGCATGACAAGCGTCCGCGCCGAAGACACGGTCGATCCCAACGCCAAGCAAGGCGGCGCCATCACCATCACCTACAAGGACGATGTTGCGACCCTCGATCCGGCGATCGGCTATGACTGGCAGAACTGGTCGATGATCAAGAGCCTGTTCGATGGGCTGATGGATTACGAGCCGGGCACCACCAATTTGAAGCCCGATCTGGCAGAAAGCTACGAGATTTCGCCCGACGGCCAGACCTTCACCTTCAAGCTGCGCCATGGCGTGAAATTCCACAATGGCCGCGAGATGACGGCCGACGACGTGAAATATTCGCTCGACCGCGTCACCAATCCGAAGACGCAGAGCCCCGGCGCCGGCTTCTTCGGCTCGATCAAGGGCTATGACGATGTCGCCGCCGGCAAGGCCGAAGGCCTGTCCGGTGTCACCGTCGTCGACCCCTACACGGTCAAGTTCGAACTGACCCGGCCCGACGCCACCTTCCTGCATGTCATGGCCATCAATTTCGCCCATGTCGTGCCGAAGGAAGAGGTCGAGAAATATGGCGCCGATTTCGGCAAGCATCCGGTCGGCACCGGCGCCTTCAAGCTCGCCGAGTGGACGCTGGGACAGCGCATCGTCTTCGAGCGCAATGCGGACTATTGGCACAAGGGCCTGCCGCATCTCGACAAGATCACCTTCGAGATCGGCCAGGAGCCGATCGTGGCGCTGCTGCGCTTGCAGAAGGGCGAGATCGATGTTCCCGGCGACGGCATTCCGCCGGCCAAGTTCCAGGAGGTGATGGCCGATCCCGAGCAGAAGGCGCGTGTCGTCGAAGGCGGTCAGCTGCACACCGGCTACGTCACCATGAACACCACCATGGCGCCGTTCGACAATGTTAAGGTGCGTCAGGCCGTCAACATGGCGCTCAACAAGGCGCGAATCATCCAGATCATCAACGGCCGCGCCGTGCCGGCCAACCAGCCGCTGCCGCCGTCGATGCCGGGCTACGACAAGGACTACAAGGGTTATCCCTATGACGTAGCCAAAGCCAAGGCGCTGCTGGCCGAGGCCGGTCATGCCGATGGTTTCGACACGCAGCTGTTCGCCATGAACACCGATCCCAACCCACGCATTGCCCAAGCGATCCAGCAGGACCTGGCGGCGATCGGCATCAAGGCCAGCATCCAGTCGCTGGCGCAGGCCAATGTCATCGCCGCCGGCGGTGACAAGGCCGGCGCGCCGATGATCTGGTCGGGCGGCATGGCCTGGATCGCCGACTTCCCCGATCCGTCGAATTTCTACGGCCCGATCCTCGGCTGCGCCGGCGCGGTGCCCGGCGGCTGGAACTGGTCGTGGTATTGCAACAAGGATCTCGACGCCAAGGCGGCCGAGGCGGATTCGGTGGTCGACCCGGCAAAGGCCGGCGAACGCGACAAGATGTGGAGCGCCATCTACGACAAGGTGATGGAAGACGCGCCCTGGGCGCCGGTCTTCAACGAACAGCGCTTCACCATGAAATCCGCGCGCATGGGCGGCGCCGACAACCTCTATGTCGACCCGGTCCATATCCCGATCAACTACGACAATGTGTACGTAAAAGATGTGCAATAACTGCGACTACACCATCCATGGGCGCCACCACCATTTCGGCTGGGACAATTCCTTTGTCCCGGCCGAGCGGGTGGCGCCCGGCGCGACCATCGAGTTCCAGTGCCTCGATGCCGCCGGCGGCCAGCTGAACGCCGACAGCACGGTTGCCGAAATCGCCAAGCTCGACTTCGCCGGGGTCAACCCGGTGACCGGGCCGATCTTCGTCGAGGGCGCCGAGCCGGGTGACGCGCTCAAGGTGACGATCGAGATGTTCAAACCGTCCGGCTTCGGCTGGACGGCGAACATTCCGGGTTTCGGCCTGCTCGCCGACGACTTCACGGAACCGGCGCTGAACATCTGGAAATACGATGCAGCCGCGCTCGAACCGGCGCTGTTCGGGAAAAACGCGCGCGTGCCACTGAAGCCGTTCGCCGGCACCATCGGCAATGCGCCGGCTGAGATGGGGCTTCACTCGGTGGTGCCGCCACGGCGGGTCGGCGGCAATCTCGACATCCGCGATCTCGCTGCCGGCACGACGCTCTATCTGCCGGTTGAGGTGGCCGGCGCGCTGTTCTCGGTCGGCGATACGCACGCCGCACAAGGCGATGGCGAGGTCTGCGGCACGGCGATCGAGAGCCCGATGGACGTCGTGCTCAAGCTCGACCTTGTCAAGGACGCCAGGCTGAAGACGCCGCGCTTCACCACGCCGGGCCCGGTGACGCGCCATCTCGACGCCAAGGGTTACGAGGTGACGACGGGGATTGGGCCGGATCTGATGGCGGGCGCGAAGGAGGCGGTGGCGCAGATGGTCGATCTGCTCGCTGGGCGTTACCAGATTGATCCGGTCGAGGCCTATATGCTGGCCTCGGTGTGTGGTGATCTGCGCATCAGCGAGATCGTCGACATGCCGAATTGGGTGGTGTCGTTCTATTTTCCGCGTTGCGTGTTTGAATGATGTCAGGTCGGCGCTGCACCCCCACCCCGCTGCTTCGCAGCGACCCTCCCCACAAGGCGGAGGGTAAAGCGCTGCCGCCCTACCTCCCCCTTGTGGGGAGGTCGGACCGGACGTCCGGGTGGGGGGCAGCGCCAAGGTTTGTGCGAATGGTGCGACGGAACCAATCCGTCGCAGGGCTCCACCCACAATGACCCTCGCCGACACCCCCGTCCTCTCCATCGCCAACCTCTCCGTCAGCGTGCGCGGCGAGGACGGCGAGCGCAATGTAGTCTCCAACCTGTCGCTGACGCTGGCGCGCGGTGAGACGCTTTGCATTGCCGGCGAATCCGGCTCCGGCAAGTCGATGACCGCGCTGGCGATCATGCAGCTTTTGCCGCAGCCGGCGGCGCGCATATCGTCAGGCATGATCCGTCTTCGGGATGGGAATCGGGGCGACACCGACCTAGCAACCCTCGACGAACGCCAGATGCGGCGCATTCGCGGCGACCGCATCGCCATGATCTTCCAGGAGCCGATGACCTCGCTCAATCCGGTGCTGTCGATCGGCCGGCAACTGACCGAATCCATCGAAGCGCATACCAGCCTGTCGTCGGCGCAAGCCCGCCAGCGCGCGATCGAGGCGTTGAAGGCGGTGCGCATTTCGGAGGCGGAAAGCCGGCTAAAGCAGTTTCCGCACGAACTCTCCGGCGGCATGCGCCAGCGGGTGATGATCGCCATGGCGCTGGCGCTCGAGCCCGACGTGCTGATCGCCGATGAGCCGACGACGGCGCTCGACGTCACCGTGCAAGGCGAAGTGCTGGAGCTGTTGCGCGACCTGCAGCGCCAGCATGGCACCAGCGTCATCCTGATCACCCACGATATGGGCGTGGTTGCCGAAATGGCCGACCGGGTCATCGTCATGCGCGACGGCCGCATGGTCGAAGAAGGCACGACATCGGATATTTTTGCCCGCCCGCAGGCCGACTATACGCGCGAACTGCTGGCTGCCGTGCCGCGCATCGGCAGTGGTGTCGGTCGACAGAAATCCAGGGATGCGATTGACGTCTTGAAACCGGCCAATGTCGCCGAGGTCAACGACCTGCATGTCCGCTTCGATCTGCGTGGCGGCATCTTTGGCCGGGTCACCCGCCGCGTCCACGCCGTCGAGGGCGTCAGCTTCTCGATCGCGCCCAACGAAACGCTTGCTCTGGTCGGCGAATCCGGCTGCGGCAAGTCGACGACCGCCAAGGCGCTGGCCGGACTGGCGCCGTATAGCGGCGACATCGTCATTGGCGGGCGCAATCTCTCCGGTCTTGGCCGCGACGAGCGCAAGGCGGTGCGCCGTGACGTCCAGATGATTTTCCAGGATCCCTTCGCTTCGCTCGATCCGCGCATGCGCGTCGGCGAGCTCGTCGCCGAGCCGCTGGTGATCCATGGCATCGCCTCCAAGGACGAGCGCCGCGAACGGGTGGGGGCGCTGTTCGAGCGTGTCGGCCTGTCGGCCGACCAGATGGAGCTTTACCCGCACGAATTCTCCGGTGGCCAGCGCCAGCGCGTCTGCATCGCCCGAGCGCTGGCGCTACGACCAAAACTGATCATCGCTGACGAAAGCGTCTCCGCGCTCGACGTCTCGGTGCAGGCGCGTGTGCTCGATTTGCTGAAGGAATTGCAGCGCGAATTCGGCGTCGCCTATCTCTTCATCTCGCACGACATGGCGGTGGTCGAGAACATTTCCGACCGCGTTGCCGTCATGTATCTCGGCCAGATCGTCGAGATGGGCACGCGCGACCAGGTGTTTTCCAACCCGCGCCATCCCTACACCAGGCGGCTGATCGACGCCGTGCCGGTGCCCGATCCGGCGCAGCGCAGAACGCGCTTCGCGCGCCTCGACCAGGAGATACCGAGCGCCACCCGCAGGATCGGGGAGGCGCCGCTGAAGCTGGCGCTGAACGATGTCGGCGGCGGCCATCTGGTTGCTGCGGAAAGCTGAGCCCGCACTGGCTGGCAGCTGTTCTTTTACTTTGTTGAGTACAACCAAGAACTGCCGTCTCGGGTTTACCGCGTCTTAGGTGGACGGCGGCCACTATACGGTCGGCGTTCTTGCAAAGGGGAAAAATAGTGCTCAAGGCGGTTCTGCAGCTGCTGCCGGGTCGGTTCATGGATGTGCGCATGCGCGTATCCGCCGACTACGAGACGCGCGTCGTGGAGCGGCCCGGGCGCTGGATGAAGGCTGCCGAACTGGAGCAGCTGAGCAGCGATCTGCGGCTGGTAGCGTCCAAGACACTGAAGTTCGGCAGCCTGACCTATGGCGTGTTTTCCGGCGACCGCAGCCGGCTGGAACATTCCATCATCACCATTGTCTACCGGCGCAGCGACCGGCAGCCGATCGCCTTCAACGCGCTGGCGCTGATGGAGATATCGCTCGCCGGCAAGCCCTATGAAGTCTTGCACCTCGGTCTGGTCATGATCGATCCCGACGAGCGCAGCCGCGGGCTGAGCTGGATCCTTTACGGCCTGACCTGCTTCCTGATGTTTTTGCGCAATCAACTGCGGCCGATCTGGATTTCCAATGTCACCCAGGTACCCGCTGTCGTCGGCATGGTCGCGGAGGCGTTCAGCAATGTGTTCCCAGGACCGCATGCCGGCGCGCGCCGCTCGCTTACCCATGTGCTTCTGGCGCGGCAGATCATGGCGCGCCATCGCCATGTCTTCGGTGTCGGCCCCGAAGCTGGTTTCGACGAAGAGCGCTTCGTCATCACCAACGCCTATACGGGCGGCTCGGACGATCTGAAGAAGACCTTCGACGAGGCGGCCAAGCACCGCGTCGAGACCTTTAACGAGTTCTGCCGCAAGGAACTCGACTACACGCGCGGCGATGATGTGCTGCAGATCGGCCAGATGAGCTTTCAGTCGGCGCGCACCTATCTCGCCGACGCGGTTCCGCGCGGCTCGCTTGCCGCCCTTGCGGTAGCAGGTGCGGCGGCCACGCTGCAGCGGCTGGTTTTGCCGGTGGTACACTGGGCGGATAGCAGCCGCCAATGGAATGTGCTGAGACCATGGACACGCTGATGGCTTCATCCGTGATGATGCCTGGGTGTGAGCTGATGGGCGCTGACCGATGAACCTCGACGACACGCTCGTGGCCGACACCATCACCTCGCTGGCGGCGCTGTTCGGGCTGCTGATCGTGATATCGGTCGTCGGCGGGCGCGACACCGGCGATCCGCTGTCGCGGCGTTTTCTGTTCGGTTTGCGGGTGCTGACGGTTCTGCTCGCCTGCCGCATCCTCGACTGGACTACCGGCCTCGCACTCTTCCGCTTCGTCACCATCGCGGCGGCGGGCCTGCTGCCGCTGGCCGCACTGCTGCTGACCGAAGGCCTGCTACGCCGGCACGCGCCGTTTGCGCTAAAGTTCTTTGCCGCCGGCGGCGCCCTGCTGTTTCTACTGCTGGCGCCGATCCCGGAACGCTTTGCCGAGCCATGGCGGATGGCGGTACTACTTGCCTTCCAGTTCGGAGGTTTTCTCGCCATCGGCTGGCTGGTGATGACGCGCGATCGCGACAGCCTGTCGGCGGCCGAAAACCGCACGGTCGAGCGCATGGCGCTGTCGCTGCTGTTGATCATTCCGTTCATGGTCACCGACTACCGGCCCGGCCTGTTCGAAGTGCCGGTTCGGCTTGGCGGCATCGCCATCCTGTTCCTGTGCTGGCTGACGATCGGCCTTGGACGCGCCAGCCTCGGCCATCGCGACACGATCGGCGCCTTTACCGTGATTACGCTGAGCTCGGTTTTCGCCGGGCTGGCGCTGGGCGGCATCGACGATCTCGGCTGGCGCGGCAGTGTGCAGGGCGTGGTGATCGTGCTGTCGGCGACGCTGCTGGCAGTCATCTACAATGACAGCGTCAGCCTCACCGCGGAGAAGCGCCGCGACTCGTTGCTGAAGCATATGGCCGAGGGCGACCTCACCGATTCGGCGCGCTTCCTGCGCGGCCTGCAGAGCCATATTCTTGTCGACGGTGCGCTGATCCTGCCGGCAGCCGACCTCGGTGATTTCGACCTGAAGGTGCTGGCCCGTGCACTGGAGCAGGAGCCCGTGCGCTCGCTCGCCGATACGCAGCCGGGGGCGCCAGTCGACCAGGATATACGCGAGCAGCTGGCATGGCTGTTCGAGAAATTTGAGGCGACCCATGTGCTGCTGGCGACGCTCGAGCCGTTGACCGTGGTGGCGCTCAACATGCCGGCGCTGGCATCGTCGCCGGGCGTGGAAATGGAGCTGCGGGCAGTCCAGCGCATGGCGATGCTGATCTCGCAGCGGCATGCGAAGGGTTGATCATACTGAACGGGCCGGCTCTCGCGTCGGCCCGTTGCCGTAGCCGGATTAGGCGGCCTTGGTCTTCAAGGCTTCTTCGTCGCGCACCATTTTTGTCACGGCGGCGAAGTCGAGCTTGCCGGAGCCAAGGACCGGTACCTTTGAGACCACCCGCACTTCGGCCGGGACCATCAGGTCCATGGCGCCGTTGGTCTTGGCGTAGGCGAGGAATTCCGCTCGTGTGGCGCCGGATGCCTCGGTGATGAGGATCAGCTTTTCGCCCTTGCGCGCGTCGGGCACCGTGGCGACCGCCGACAGCGAGCCCTTCCACAATTCGCCGGCCAGCGCTTCGACAGCGGCGAGCGAGATCATCTCGCCGCCGATCTTGGCGAAGCGCTTGGCGCGGCCGCGAATGGTGATGAAGCCGCCTTCGTCGATAGCGACGACGTCGCCCGTATCATGCCAGCCGTCCTCCAGCGGTTCGAGCACGCCGGGCTTCTCGGCCCGGAGATAACCGGCCATGACATTGGGGCCGCGCACGAACAGCCGGCCGCCTTCGTCGACGCCGGGGACCGGATCGAGGCGGTATTCCATGCCGGGCATGATCTTGCCGACGGTTCCGGAGCGATTGTACATCGGCGTGTTGATGGAGATCACCGGCGCCGTCTCGGTGACGCCGTAGCCCTCGAGGATGCGTAGGCCGAACTTCTCCATATAGGTCATGCGCGTCGCTGTCTTGACCGGTTCCGCGCCGGCAAAGCAATAGCGTATCGAGCGGAAGTCGTAGGGGTGAGCGGTGCGCGCATAGCCGGAGAGGAAGGTGTCGGTGCCGAAGATGATCGTCGCGTTCGAGCCGTAGATCAGTTCCGGCACGAGGCGGTAGTGCAGCGGCGAGGGGTAGAAATAGACCGGCACGCCGGAGATCAACGGCAGCACCGTGCCCGCGGTCATGCCGAAGGAGTGGAAGATCGGCAGCACGTTGAACACCTTGTCGCCCGAATGGAAGTCGATACGCGACGCCGCCTGGGCGGCGTTGGCCAGGATGTTGCGGTGGCTCAGAACGACGCCCTTCGGCGTGCCTTCCGAACCCGAGGTGAACAAGATCACCGCCGCATCGCCGGGCTTGCGTTTCGCGCGCGGCGTCGACTTGCGCAGCAAGCCGAGCAGCTTATCCTTGAGACTGATGGTCTTTCTGAGATCGTCGAGCCACACGATGTGGACCGAGCGACCGAGTTCCTCGACTACAGCGCCGAGCTTTGCCTGTTCGACGAACGCGCGGGACGTCAGCACGGTGCGGACTTCGGCGGCCTTGCAAGCGGACAGAATATTGGCAGCACCTGCGGTGAAGTTCATCATCGCCGGAACCTTGCCGGCGGACATGACGCCGAGCAGTGTCGCGCAAGAGCCGTTGGCGTTGGGCAGCATGATGCCCAGCGTCTGCTGGTCGGCATAAAGGTTCTGGAACTTCTCACCAAGCACGGCGGCAGCCGTGAGCAGCTTGCTGTAGCTGAGAGAACCGGTGGCCGGATCCTGAACTGCGAGCTGTTTCATGCCGCGTTCGTTCGCCGTCTCGATGATCTTTTCAAGTACGGTCTTGTCGATGTCCTGGGTGCGGAAAACGAGATCCGACATCACCTGGTAGAGCGCGGAACCCGCCGCGGCGCGGCGCTTGCGGCCCTTCAGCTCTTGCGGCACCTCGAGCTTGACCGGTTCCAGAATGGTCACCTTGACCTTCGGGAACAGGCGGCGGCGCACATGCTGCGAGCTCAGCCGCGAGAAGTAGGTCTTCTCCAGCCCGTCGATGCGCACCGGCACAACCATCGAGCCGGTCTTGTCGGCAACCATGGCGGCGCCGTCATAGACCTTCATCAGGCCGCCGGTCACGGTGATGCGTCCCTCCGGGAAGGTCACCAGCGGGTCGCCGCCCTGCACGATCTTGATCAGCGTGCGGGTCGACATCGGCTTGGCCGGGTTGAGCGGCAAAGCGCGGGCAAGTTTCATGAACGGCTTCATCCACCAAGCCTGGGCAATGGTGTAGTCGATGGCGAAGACCGGTTCCTCATCGGTCAGCGTCAAGGCGAGCGGACCGTCGAGGAAGCTGACATGGTTGAGCGCCAGGATCGGCGCCTTGCCGGCCGCCTTGAGGTTTTCCATGCCCTCGACTTCGAGGCGCAGGAAAGCGCGGAACAGGATGGAGACGAAGTCACGGAAGGGGTTCGTCGGCAAATATTTCAGCATCAGCCCGGCGGCAATCGCATTGGCCGCGACGAGGCCGAACAGGATGCCGCCGGTCGAGACCTTCGTCTGGATCAGGGCCATGATGATGCCGCCGCCAGTCATGAAGCCGGCATTGACGATACTGACGGCGGCGACGACCCGGGCGCGCCGCGCTTCGGGCGACCAGGCCTGCACGGCGGCGAAGGTCGGCACCACCAGGAAAGCGGCTGCAATGGCCATGCCGGCGAGGTCGATGGCGACGCGGATCGTGTTTGGGCCGGCGAAGAATGCGCCAAGGGTTTCCGCCTGGGGCGACGGCGTCATGCCGGAGATGGTCCAGGCGAGATGCAGGCCGAACAGGGCGAGCAGCGCCGTGCCGACCGGTGCCGGCAACAGCACGATGCGGCCCTGCGACATCCAGGCGGCGATGGCCGAACCGATGGCGATCGAGACGGCGAACACGGCGAGGTAGACGGTGACGGCCATTTCGTTGCCGCCGAGCGAATCCTTGATCAGGACCGGCAGGAGCGAGAGCACGATGGCGCCGATCAGCCAGAACCACGACGTCATCAGGCCGGCGCGCCAGATGCGCGTGTCGGTGCGCAATTCGGCGACCTGGCGCCAGGTCGAGCGGAAGATGTTCTTGTCGATGACAAGGTCGGGCGCCGCCGAACCGGTGGACGGGATGTAGCGGCTGACGAGCCAGCAACCGACGGCGAGCGCCATCATGATCGGTCCGAACACCGCGACGCCGATGCCATCGGCGGAAACGACGCCGCCGGCTATGGTGCCGCCGAGAATCGCGGCAAACGTGGCTGACTCGATCCAGGCGTTGGCCTTGGGCAGTTCCTTGCGTTCGAGGTGATCGGGCAGGATTCCGTATTTGATCGGTCCGAACAGCGCCGAGATAACGCCGAACATCAACAGCGCCGTCATCAGCACGGGAATGGACGACAGGGCGATGCCGACGACGGAGACACCCGCCGCGGCGATCTCGGCGAATTTCAGACGCTTGGCTATGAGAGCCTTGTCGAAGCGGTCGGCGAGCTCGCCGCCGAGCGCCGACAGGATCAGGAAGGGGGCCATGAAGACGGCGCCCGCCAAGGTGACCAGTGATGCCGCCTGGTCCGCCGCCAGCGTGAACAGAATAAGGAACACCAGCGTGTTCTTGAGGAAATTGTCGTTGAAGGCGGACAGGAACTGCGTCCAGAACAAGGGCGCAAAGCGCCTGGACGTCATCAGATGAGCTGTCGGTCGGTTGATCGGGGCGATTTCCATAGCGGCGACTTCCATTGGGCAAGACCGATTAAAATCCTGGCTGGATTGATCAGCGGTCTTGCGCGTTGAGCCTTGTTTAGCGGGAACCCGGTTACACTTCGTTACTGCGGCTGACTTCCATCAGCAACTTCTCGGTCTTGGCGTCTTCCAGCCGGTTGATGAAGCGGCTTGCCTCTTCCGAGTCGCGCAGCGTCTTGGTGATGGTGATCGAGGTGTGCACGAGCATGATGGCGGCCATGGCGTAAAACCCCTTGGCGGCGAAGCTCGCCTCCATGAAGTAGATGCCGCCGGCCATCATCGTGGCGGCAACGGCGAAACTGGCCATGGTGAAGGTCTTCCAGGCGCTTGAGTCCTTGGGGGAATAGGTGTTCGGGGTCATCGATATGGTCCTTTCGTTTCAAGGTCAGGTTGGTTGGGCGTGGGTCTGTTTCAGGCTGGATACAATCAGGCCGGATACAATCAGACTGGATAACAATCACGCCGGGTACGATCAGGCCGGCTTGGTCATGGTCTTCGTGAGCCGTTCGAGCACGGCGTCGGCGCTGCTTCTCAGCGGCGCGCCGCAGCCGGCGGCCGCAAGCTTCTCTGAGACCGCGGCAGGATCGCCCGACTGTTCCATCTCGGCCATGGCGGCCGCGGTGGCGTCGATCTGCTTTTGCCTGGTGCGCAGGCGCAGCAGCGTCTCCTCGGCGTCCCTGAGCGCCGACAGGCTGGAGCCGGGCGCGCTTTCTCGCAGGCGCTGGGTCGAGTCGACCGCGGCAACGATGCGCTGGCCGCGCTGCAATTCGCGCAGGCGCATTTCGGAGACGCGGATAATCCGCTTGAGACGCTCGATCTCGGTGCCGAAGCTTTTCTGCGCCTCGGCGGAGGCGTCGCGTTCGGCTTCCAGCATGGCGATGGTTTCGGCGGCTTCGCGGGCCAGTTCATTCTGTCCCTGCTCGATCGCGGCGATCGTGCGCTTCTCCAAATCGTCGATGCGGAGGACAAGCTTCTTGAACTGCGCGACTTCCTGTTCGTTCTGGGCGATGGCAATTGCAACCGCCCGGCGGGCGGCCGCGATAGCGTCGGCGCAATCGCGGATCTGCTGGCGCAGGATTATCAGCGCGTTGCGGTCGACGACCGCCTCGGCGGCTTCGTAGCTTCGGCCGCGAACGAGAGCAAAAAACTGTTTCAACATTTCCGTTTCTCCTCTATGAACGTTGTTCACGAGGCAAAGTAGCACATTGTGAACGGCGTTCAAGGAGAAAATGAACGGTGTTCATGATTGCGCATAAGAGAAGGTTAATGGCCGCAAAACGGGACGCCAAACGCGAGGACCTCAAAGGCAGGCTGATCGAGGCCGCGCAAGCGCGCATCCAGTCCTCGGGGCTCGCCGGGCTGCGTGCACGCGACATCACGGCCGATGCCGGCTGCGCGCTCGGCGCGCTTTACACCGCCTTCGCCGACCTCGACGAGCTCATCCTGCACGTCAATTCGATCACGCTGGCAAGACTTGGGGCGGCGTTGGAACAGGAGGCGACCGCCGCCGCCGAGCCAAGGGCCAAGCTGAAGGCACTGGCCAAGGCCTATCTCGGCTTCGCCCGCGGCAATCGCATGGCGTGGAAGGCGCTGTTCGAACACCGCATGGCGCCAGGCGTGGCGGTGCCCGAATGGCATCTGGCCGAACATGCGGTGCTGATCCAGCATCTGGTCGAGCCGCTGGCCCAGCTGCTCCCGGCGGCGGCAACGCCGGAGCTTTTGGCCCGCGCGCGCACGGTGTTCTCCGCCGTGCATGGGATGGTCGCCATCTCGCTCGAAGACCGTTTCATCGGCCTGGCGCCGACTGATCTCGAAGGTGAGCTGCTGGGTTTCGTCGACACGCTGGTGAGCGGGCTGGAGACGGAAAGGGAATGAACTGCTGCGATCGGCTCTTGCCTCAAGGCACTCTGCCCTTATGAAAGTCATGGCGGGGACTGGCCGGTTGATCCCAGGCCGGCTGAGACTGTTGGGGGATACCCGGTGACAATCGATCAGGACCGCCGGTTTCGGCCCGAAATACAGGGGTTGCGCGGACTGGCCGTCGCTCTGGTGGTCGTCTTTCACCTGTGGCCCCATGCTCTTCCCGGCGGATATATCGGCGTCGACGTCTTTTTCGTCATCTCTGGCTATCTGATCACCGGCCTGCTGGCGCAGATGGCGCTGCGCGACGGTCGCGTCTCGCTGATCGAATTCTATTCGCGACGAATCCGCCGGCTCCTGCCAGCAGCGATCCTGGTGCTATTGCTGACGCTGCTCGGTACGCTGCTGTTCATTTCCAAGGCGCGCTGGGAGGAAACGGCCAACCAGATCCTGGCCAGCGCGCTCTATGTCGAGAACTGGCGTCTGGCCCACGAGGCAGTCAGCTATCTCGACGCCGACAATCTGCCGACGCCGGTGCAGCATTACTGGTCGCTTTCCATAGAAGAGCAGTTCTACATCGTCTGGCCGGTGCTCATGATCGGCGTGATCTGGCTGGCGCGGCGATGGCATCTCTCCTTGCGACGATGCTTGGCGACGACATTGTCGCTCGTTTTCCTGGCATCGCTGACCGCCTCGGTCATCCTGACGAAAACAGATCCGGCACAGGCTTATTTCGTCAGCCATACACGCCTGTGGGAATTGGCGCTGGGCGGTCTGCTGGTGCTTGGCGAGCACCGGTTTCGATTGGGCGCGGGTGCAAGCCGGGTGATGGCGCTTGCCGGCATCGGCGGCATCCTTGCCTCCGCTCTTCTGTTTTCAGCGGCGACACCGTTCCCTGGCCTCAGTGCGTTGCTGCCAACCCTGGCCACCGTGCTCATCATCCTGGCTGGCGAAGTCCAAGCCCGTCGGTTTCGTGGGCTCGATTTGTGGCCGCTTCGGTTCATCGGCGATAGGTCCTATTCGATCTATCTCTGGCATTGGCCGTTGATCACATTCTTCCTAGGACAGGGCTTTTCGCTGACCTTTGCCAGTGGTGCCGGCCTGATTGCGGTGACCGTGGTCCTGTCGGACCTGTCTTATCGCTATGTCGAACAACCCTGCCGGCAATCCCGGGGTGCCTGGTGGAAGCCGCTGGGGTACGGCACCATCGCTGTCCTGGCATGCGTGGCGGCATCGGAGGGGCTGCTGTATTTCGTGACGACGCAACGCACCGACATTACGCTGATCGGCACGCCGGCCTATCCCGGGCCTGCCGCCTTGCTGACCGGCGCCGCGGTTCCGGACGATGTGGACCTCCTGCCGCCGCTGGCCAGGCTAAGGCGGGATGTGTCGAGGTTGTTCTCGGCGGGATGTCAGCAGAACCTCAAAGGCGCAAAACCGGTGGGATGCGTGCTGGGCGACCCCGCCGGCCCGAAAACCATCGTCCTCGTTGGCGATTCCCACGCTGCCCAATGGGGTCCAGCCTTGAACAAGATCGCCAGGGACCGCAAATACAAGCTGGTTTCTTTCTCGAAATCCGCCTGCGCATTCGCGCGTGCGCCCACCAAGTCGGACGGCAAGCCGTATCCATCTTGCTACGAGTGGAGGGAGAAAGTGCTGGCTGAGATTTTAAAGCTCAGGCCGCTCGCCGTCATCACCAGCCAGTCCAACGCCGGATCGGTTCCGGATGACCTGATGATCGAGGGGCTGCGCAATGTCTGGAGCGAACTGACCGAGGCAGGTTCGCAGATCATCGTCATCCGCAACACGCCCTTGATGCGATTCGAACCCGGCGATTGCCTGAGCGCCACGCCCGCAAAATGCTTCACCAAAAGAAGCGACGCCGAGCTCAACAACCTGTTGGCGCTTGCCGCGGAGGGTCAGAAAAACGTGCGCGTCGTCGATATGACTGACGCTTTGTGCGGACCGGAACTATGCCCGGCGGTCGTCGGCAATATGATCGTCTGGCGCGACACCGGTCATTTGACGGCCACCTATTCGCTTGCGCTCGCGCCTTATCTCGCCCCCAGGCTCGGCCTCTGATGCGATTCCCAAAGCGAAAGGGCCACGCGCTTTCCCAAGTTGCTCCAGCAGGCACAGAGTCCAGATATTTTTCGGGACGAGCAAGAAATGGAAATTCCGCTGGTGGAGCTGAGGAGGATCGAACTCCTGACCTCGTCATTGCGAACGACGCGCTCTCCCAGCTGAGCTACAGCCCCGTCCAGCGGATGGCGCATTTATCGAAGGCTGCGGTTTCCTGTCAAGGCGGGGTTTTGCCGAAATCCCTTGTGCCCGATGCTTGTAGGCGACCGGCCCTTGCCGGTTTCGCGCGCAATGGCTACATGTCGGCAACAATCGGAGACCGGCATGCTCGCCCTCATTCAAACAATCGTCATGGCGCTGGACCTGTACTGGTGGGTCATCATCGCCTCGGCGATCTTCTCCTGGCTCTATGCGTTCAACGTCGTCAACTCGCGCAATCAATTTGTCGGCAGCATCGGCAACATGCTCTACCGGCTAACCGAGCCGGCGCTGCGGCCGATCCGTCGATTCATGCCCGACCTCGGCGGCGTCGACATCTCGCCGATCATCCTGCTTCTGCTCCTGTTCTTTCTCAGGCAGCTCATTCTCACCACGATAGCGCCGCTGGTCCTGTGAACCCGACGATGGCATGAGCGCGCCATTCCGCTTGCGCGCTGACGGCATCGACCTGTTTATCCGGCTGACGCCGAAGTCTTCTGTGGACAGGCTCGAAGCCGTCGAAACCTCCGTCGGCGGGTGCAGCCATTTGAAGGCGCGCGTGCGCGCCGTGCCGGAGAATGGCGCCGCCAATCAAGCATTGCAAAGACTTGTCGCCAAGGCGCTGGGAGTTCCCGCATCGGCGGTGTCGGTCGTTGCTGGCGCTACCGCTCGCTTGAAGACGCTACGCGTGAATGGCGATCCGGCGGCGCTGGTGACGAGCATCAAAGCGCTCGGCCGTTAGTCCTCAATCCCCCAACGGCAACTTTGGATCGTCGACCTTCAGCGTGTTCACGCTCTGCTTGATGCGGCGCAGGTTTTCCAGAACCCTTGGTCCGCGCGTCTCGGCCACCGAGGTGACGATCATGTCGACGATCGAAAGCAGCGCGTAGCGCGACGAGGTCGGCTTGTAGATGTTGCCGTCTTCCAGCGACTGGAACTGGATGACGGTATCGGCGGCCTTGGCCAGCGCTGATTCCGGCGGGGTTACGGCGATGGTGGTGGCGCCATATTGCTGGGCCACCTGAACGGCGTCGATCACCGAGCGCGCATAGCCGGACACCGAGAACGCGATCAGCGTCGTCTCCGATGTGGCGACCGCGGCATACATGCGCTGCAATTGCCCGTCGATCTGCGCCAGCACCGGCACGCCGAGCCGAAACAGCCGGTTCTGCATCTCGGTCGCCATCATCGAGGAAATGCCGCCGGAGCCGATGCACAGCACATTGCCCGAACTGACGATGCGCGCGGCCACGCCCACCAGCGTCTTCATGTCGAGGTTTTCGCTGGCGCGCTGGATGGCGGCGATTGCCGCTTCGGTGATGGCCGACGCAATGCGCTGCTCGCGCGCGTCGCGGTTCAGCGGTTCGGGCGACAGATACTGGCCGCCAATGGCAATCGCCTGCGCCAGGTAGAATTTGAAATCGCGCAGACCCTCGCAGCCGAGATTGCGGCAGAAACGGGTGACCGTCGGCTCGCTGACGCCGACGCGCGCCGCAATTTCCGAGATTGCCGCCTTGGAGGCGAAGTCGAGATCGGTCAGCACGAGGCCGGCCAGGCGGCGGTCCGATTTGGTGCCGTCCTGCGACATCAGCTGCAGGCGCGTGATGATGTCGGCCGGCGTTTTCATTTCTGGGTTGTCGTCTTCATCGTGGTGTTTTCGTTGTCATGCCGGCGCTCTCATAGCGGCAGGCCTGTCGCCGTGTCGAACAGATGGATGTTTGCAGGCGCGACCGAGACCGGCAGCATTTCACCCGGCTTGACCTGGATCCGGTCGCGGAACACGGCGCGCACCGTGTCAGCGCCGATGGCGCCATAGACATGGGTTTCCGAGCCGGTCGGCTCGACGACATCGACCTTGATCGCCATCGCGTCGACAGCCTCGCCGATGACGAAGTGTTCGGGCCGTATGCCGGCCTCGACCGTGCTGCCAGCCGGCACCGTCTTGCCGGCAAGTGCCAGACGTCCGCCCCCGGCCGATTCGAACCAGCTTTTCTCGGGCGTCGTCTTCAGGGCGCCGGAGACAAAACTCATCGACGGCGAGCCGATGAAGGAGGCGACGAATTTGTTGGCGGGACGGTCGTAGAGTTCCAGCGGTGCGCCGACCTGCTGGATCTTGCCGCGGTCCATCACCACGATGCGGTCGGCCATGGTCATGGCCTCGATCTGGTCGTGGGTGACGTAGACGATGGTCGATTTCAGCCGCTGGTGCAGCGCCTTGATCTCGGTGCGCATCTGCACGCGCAATTGCGCGTCGAGATTGCTGAGCGGCTCGTCGAACAGGAACACCGAGGGTTCGCGCACGATGGCGCGGCCCATGGCGACGCGCTGGCGCTGGCCGCCCGACAACTCCCGGGGATAGCGGTCGAGATAGGAGAACAGGTTGAGGACGCCGGAGGCCTTTTTCACCTTGTCGTCGATTGCCGTGCGACTCTCGCCGCGAATCTTGGGACCAAAGCCGATATTGTCGGCCGCTTTCAGGTGCGGAAACAGCGCATAGGACTGGAAGACCATCGCGATGTTACGCTGCTGTGGCGGCAAATCGTTGGCGCGCACGCCGCCGATCAAGAGGTCGCCTGCGGTGATCGGCTCCAGCCCGGCCAGCATGCGCAGCAAGGTCGACTTGCCGCAGCCGGAAGGGCCGACCAGCACGACGAACTCGCCGCTCTTGATGTCGAGGCTGATGTTTTCGAGGATCTTGTAGCGTCCGAAGGATTTCGACAGGTCGCGGAACTCGACATCGGTCATGGTCAGGCTCCCAATATGTCGTCGATGAAGGGCAGGAAGCCGGCGGTCAGTCCGGCGTCGACCGGCACCACCGCGCCGGTTATCCCCGATGCGCGATCCGAAACAAGGAAGGCCACCGCTTCGGCCACTTCCGTGGCGTCGACGATGCGGCCGAGGGGATAGAGCCGCTTGAGCTTGCCGAGAACATCCGGGTTCTTGGCCAACCGATGGTCCCATGCGGCGGTGCGGATCGAGCCGGGGCAGACGACATTGGCGCGCAGCCCGTTGCGGCCGAGTTCCACAGCGATCGCTTTGGCATAGGCATTGATGCCGGCCTTGGCTGCGGCATAGGCCGGGTTGCCGAAGTGGGCGATGGCGTTGACGGAAGAGATGAAGACGACGCTGCCCGAACCGCGCGCGGCCATCGCCTTGATCAGTGGATCGGCGAACAGCATCACCCCGGTCAGATTGAGGTCGAGCTCATGCGTGATCTTGTCGGGGGTCAGCGCTGCAAGAGTCTCGGCGCGCGTCCAGCCGGCATTGTTGATCAGGATGTCGGGCACGCCGTCTTTCCCGAGGATCGCCGTGATCGCGGCATCGGTGGAGATCCGGTCGAGAAGGTCGAAGACGTGGCGCGACGCCAGATGCGGACTGCCGAGCTGGTCTTGCGACTGGTCGCAGCCGACGACGCGCGCGCCTCGTTCGGCCAGCAGCGCCACAATAGCCGAGCCGAGCCCGCCGCCGGCGCCGGTCACCAGCACGGTCTTGCCTGCGAATTCGGCCTTTGAAACCACGCTGCGCGCCTCCTGGGATCTACGATAATCGGAAAACGCTATTTTAAGAAATGTAATTAAGCAACAGGATAATCCGCTTGCACAGCGTCAAATGATGGATAATGTAGGAAAGTCACATAAAGCCTTGGTCGCCTGGAAGCCGCAAGAGCGCAGGCGCAATCAAATGGGAGAGATCGAATGAAGCTTGCAAAATGGACTGTCGGCCTGATGGCCGGAATGAGCCTGCTCGCCCTGGCCGCGCAGGCAGGTGCCGGCGAGGTGCGCGTAACCGTCGCCGAATACAGCGCCAAGACCGGCCCGTATTTCGAAGCGGTGAAAAAGGAATTCGAGGCAGCCAACCCGGGTATCACCGTCAAGTTCGAAGTTGTGCCGTGGGACGTGCTGCTGCAGAAGCTGACCACCGACATCACGGCCGGCACCAATGCCGACCTGTCGATCATCGGCACCCGCTGGCTGATCGATTTCGTCCAGCAGGATGTCGCCGAGCCGCTCGACGGCTATATCAAGCCGGAGTTCAAGGACCGCTTCATCGACACCTTCCTGTCGCCCTCGATCATGGAGGGCAAGACCTACGGCCTGCCGATCGCGGCCTCGGCGCGCGCCATGTACTACAACAAGGAATTGTTCGAGAAGGCCGGAATCGCCAACCCGCCGGCAACCTGGACCGAGCTGCAGGAGGATGCGCGCAAGATCAAGGCACTGGGCACCGGATCCTTCGGCTTCGGCCTGCAGGGCAAGGAGATCGAGACCGACGTCTATTACTATTATGCGATGTGGTCGCAAGGCACCGAGATCCTCAACAAGGATGGCACGTCGGGCCTCGGCACGCCGGGCGCGCTCGAAGCCGCCAAGCTCTACAAGTCGATGATCGACGAAGGCCTGACGGAACCCGGCGTCACCTCCAACAACCGCGAGGACGTCCAGAACCTGTTCAAGCAGGGCAAGGTCGGCATGATGATCACCGCGCCCTTCCTGTCCAACCAGATCAAGGACGAGGCGCCGAACCTGAAATATGGCGTGGCCGCTATCCCCGCCGGACCGACCGGCGCGCGCGGCACGTACGGCGTCACCGATTCCATCATCATGTTCAAGAATTCCAAGAACAAGGATGAGGCCTGGAAGCTGCTCGACTTCCTGTTCACCACCGAACAGCGCGCCAAGTTCACGCAAGGCGAAGGCTTCCTGCCGGTGAACAAGGAAGAGGCCAAGATGGACTATTACGTCAACAATGCCGATCTGGCAGCGTTCACCGCGCTGCTGCCCGACGCCCGCTTTGCACCGGTCATCCCCGGCTGGGAAGAAGTCGCCCAGATCACCTCGGATGCCATGCAGAAGATCTATCTCGGCGGCGACCCCGAGGCAGGCTTGAAGGAAGCGGCTGCCAAGGCCAACGCCGTGATCAAGAAATAGGGCGTATCTCCCTGCGCCCGGCGCGCCCCACGGGGCGCGCCACACTTCCTCTCCCTCCGGAGGGGGGAGAGGTGGCTCGGCGAAGCCGAGACGGAGTGGGGGAACCACCTGGCAACCGCCGCGAACGGACATAGGAAGGGCAATAGGGGCAAACATCACCTCGCCTTGCGCCCCAAGGGTCGACATCCACTCCGTCGACCCCCACTCCGTCGAGCTTCGCTCGACACCTCTCCCCCGATCGACGGGGGAGAGGAAGGGCTCCCTTCCGCAACCGCTGCGGAGGATGGGCAGGCAGGTGAGGGGCAGCGCAAACGTCCGCAGGAGATTCAAACCCTGAAGCGCTGCCTTAGACCGATATGCGAGATTGATCCGAGCTGGCGCGCCAGCGCCACTTATGTCCAACACGGTACGAATCCGGCCGATGCAAAATCGTTACCTGCCCTATTTATTGACCTTGCCCAGCCTGTTTCTGGCCGCAGTCGTCATCTTCTGGCCGGTCTGGGACCTGATCCAGATATCGACGCATGATGTCAGCCGTTTTGGGCAGCTGCGGGACTTCAACGATTTCGCCAATTATTCCGCCTTCCTCGCCGATCCCGATTTCCTGGCGGCACTCTGGCGCACCGGCCTGTGGACCGTGCTGGTGGTCGGCGGCGCGCTGCTGTTGTCCGTCCCCGTGGCGATGATCCTCAATACCGATTTCTACGGCCGCGGCATTGCCCGCGTCATCATCATGCTGCCCTGGGCGGTGTCGCTGACGATGACGGCGGTGGTCTGGCGCTGGGCGCTCAACGGCGAAAGCGGGATGCTGAACTCGGCGCTGATCGGGCTTGGCCTGATCCATGAGAACATCCAGTGGCTGGCGCGCGCCGAGACGGCATTCCCGATGCAGGTGCTGATCGGCATATTGGTGACGGTACCGTTCACCACGACCATCTTCCTCGGCGGCCTGTCGTCGATCCCCGACGACCTCTACGAGGCGGCGGCCCTGGAGGGGGCGACGCCGCTGCAGCAGTTCCGCGAGATCACCTTTCCGCTGCTGAAGCCGTTCATCAACATCGCCATCGTCCTCAACACCATCTACGTCTTCAATTCCTTCCCGATCATCTGGGTGATGACGCAGGGCGGGCCGGCCAACTCGACCGACATATTGGTCACCCATCTCTACAAGCTGGCCTTCCGCATCGGCAAACTGGGGGAAGCATCGGCGGTGTCGCTGCTGATGTTTGCCATCCTTTTGATCTTCACCATGATCTATGTGCGGCTTGCCATGCGGGAGCAGCGCACATGACGCCCAAGCTGAAGCGTACGATCATCGCATGGCTGCTGCTTTCGCCGCTGCTCGTGGTGACCATCTTCCCCTTCGCGGTAATGTTTTTGACCGCGGTCAAACCGCGGCAGGAGGTGCTGTCGCCGACCTGGTGGCCAAGCGAATTCCACTGGTCGAATTTTGCCGACATGTGGGTGGCGACCGGCTTTGGCCAGGCGCTGGCCAATTCGCTCTATGTCTCTGTTATCGCCACCGTCGGCGCCATCCTGATCTCGGTGCCGGCCGCCTATGCCATGTCGCGGTTTCGCTTTGCCGGCTATGGCGCCTTCCGCCAGTTCCTGCTGATCTCGCAGATGATCTCGCCGATCGTGCTGGTGCTCGGCCTGTTCCGGCTGATGGCGGCCTGGGGTCTGATCGAATCCACGACCGCGCTCGGCGTCATCTACATGGCTTTCAACGTCGCCTTCACCGTGTGGATGCTGCAAAGCTATTTCGACACCATCCCGCGCGATCTCGAGGAAGCAGCGTGGATGGAAGGCGCCGGCCGCTGGCTGACCTTGCGAAAAGTGTTTCTGCCGCTTTGCCTGCCGGCAATCGCGGTGACCGCCATCTTCACCTTCATCAACGCATGGAATGAGTTCGTCGTTGCGCTCACAATGCTGCGCAGCCAGGAAAGTTACACGCTGCCGATCCAGGTGTTCTCGCTGGTCGCCGGCCGCTACACGATCGAATGGCACCATGTAATGGCGGCGACGCTGCTGGCGACGCTGCCGGTGGCAATCCTGTTCATCTGGCTGCAGCGCTATCTCGTCCGCGGGCTGGCGCTCGGGGCCGTAAAATAGCAATTCCAGGAAAAGTGTGGAGCGGTTTTCCGTCCGGAATTGCGAAAAACAAATAGCCGTACGGAGTTTTCATGCGCATCTTCACCGCCTCGCTGGCGACCGAAACCAACACCTTCTCGCCGGTGCCGACCGACCGGGCGTCGTTCGAGATGGCGTTCTATGCCGGGCCGGGCAAGCATCCTGATACACCGACCTTGTGCTCCTCGCCGATGGTCGCGCTGCGCCGGCGCGCGGCTGCCGAAGGGCTGACCGTCGTCGAAGGCACCGCCACCTGGGCGGAGCCGGGCGGGCTGGTGCAGCGGCAGACCTATGAGGGGTTGCGTGACGAGATTCTCGGCCAGTTGAAGGCAGCCTTGCCGGTCGGCGCCGTCATCCTCGGCCTGCACGGCGCCATGGTGGCGCAAGGCTATGACGATTGCGAAGGCGATCTGCTGGAACGGGTTCGCGCAATCGTCGGGCCCGACGTGGTGATCGCGGTGGAGCTCGACCCGCACAGTCATCTGACCCCAAAGCGCGTCGCGGCATGCAATGTCATGGCCTATTTCCTCGAATTCCCGCACACCGACTTCTATGAGCGCGGCGAACATGTCGTCGAGCTTGGATTGGCGGCGGCGCGCGACGAGATCAAGCCGGTGATCTCGACCTTCGACTGCCGCATGATCCAGGTGCTGCCGACCAGCCGCGAGCCGATGCGCTCCTTCGTCGACCGCATCAAGGCGCTGCACGGCAAGGACGGCGTGCTGTCGGTCTCGGTCATCCACGGCTTCATGGCGGCGGACGTGCCGGAAATGGGCACGCGCATCCTGGTCGTGACCGACAATGACAAGGCCAAGGGCGATGCGCTGGCAGAGAGGCTCGGGCGCGAGCTTTACGCCATACGCGAAAGGACGGCGATGACGATGCTGAACACCGAGGATGGCATCGCGCGGGCACTGGCCGTGCGCAAGGGAAACCCCGGCAAGCCGGTTGTGATTGCCGACATCTGGGACAATCCCGGCGGTGGCGTCGCCGGCGACGGTACCGTTGTGCTGCGCGCCATGTTGGAACAGGGCGTTGACAATTTTGGCGTGGCGACGATCTGGGACCCGATCGCCGTCACATTTTGCCACGCGGCAGGCGAAGGCGCCGTCATCGACCTGCGCTTCGGCGGCAAGGCCGGGCCGCTGGCCGGCGAACCGATCGATGCGCGCGTCAAGGTGTTGAAAGCCGTCCCCGAGGGCTGGCAGAGCTTCGGGCCAAGCCGGGTGACGCTCGGGCCGACGGCGCTGGTGCGGCTCGAAGGCACCGAAATCGACATCATCCTCAACACCAACCGCACGCAGACCTTCGAGCCGGATATTTTCTCCAACATCGGCGTCGATCCGTTGTCGAAGGACATATTGCTGATCAAGTCGACCAACCATTTCTACGCCGGTTTTGAACCGATCGCGGCGGAGATTATTTATGTCTCGGCGCCGAGTTCGTATCCGAGCAATCCGGCGGTGACGGATTACAAGAAGCTGACGCGGCCGGTGTGGCCACGGGTGGCTGACCCTTGGCGCTGGTGATCTCCCCGCTTGAGAGGGAGATGTCGCCAAAGGCGACAGAGGGGGTCCTCGCGCGTGAAGCGCCGACCTTCATCTGCCGCAGGAGGTCGAGCCCAGTCGGACCGACCCCCTCTGGCCGCTTTGCGGCCATCTCCCCCTCGAGGGGGGAGACAAGGCGGCGCTATAGCAATCCCCGCTTCACCATCATCGCTTCCGGCGAAGGCATCTTGCCGCGGAACGCCGTGTACAGCTCCTCCGGATCCTTCGACCCGCCGGCGGCATAGATATTCTTCCGCAGCCGTTCCGCCAGCGCCGGGTTGAAGGGATCGCCAGTCTCCTCGAAGGCGGCGAAGGCGTCGGCGTCGAGCACTTCCGACCACATGTAGGAATAGTAGCCGGCTGAATAACCGTCGCCGGAGAAGATATGGCCGAAATGCGGGGTGCGATGACGCATGGCGATGGTGTCGGGCATATCAAGCTTTTCCAGCGTTTCGGCTTCGAAACGCAGCGGTTCCGCCGGCGCATCCGGCCGCGCGTGATACGCCATGTCGATCAGCGCCGACGCTGTGAACTCGACCGTGGCGAAACCGGCGCCGAACGTGCGGGCGGCCAGCATCTTGTCGAGCAGCGACTTCGGCATCGGCTTGCCGGTCTTGACATGCAGCGCATGCTTTTCCAGCACTGCGGGCACCGTCAGCCAGTGCTCGTAGAGCTGCGAAGGCAGTTCGACGAAATCGCGGGAAACCGAGGTGCCCGCCACCGACGGCCAGGTGACGTCGGTCAGCATGCCGTGCAAAGCATGGCCGAATTCGTGGAACAGGGTCTTGGCCTCATCGACCGACAGCAGCGCCGCTTCCCCCGCCGGCGGCTTGGCGAAGTTCATGATGTTGTAGATCACCGGCTTTGAGCCATCCCCAAGCTTGTAGCCAGACTTCAGCGCGCTCATCCAGGCGCCAGAACGCTTCGAGGATCGGGCAAAATAGTCGGCGAGGAACAGGCCGCGCTCGCTGCCATCGGCGTTCTTCACCACGAAGACGCGCGCGTCGGGATGCCAGGCGGCGATGCCCTTCTTCTCCTCGAAAGTGATGCCGAACAGTTTTGTGGCGACGTCGAAGCAGGCGTCGATGACCCGGTCGAGTTGCAGATAGGGTTTCAGTTCCGCCTCGTCGAAGTCGAATTTTTCGGCGCGCAATTTCTCCTGGTAGAAGCGCCAGTCCCAGGCGGCGAATTTTTCGTTGCTGCCTGCCTTGGTCGCCAGCCGCTCCAGCTCCTTCTGGTCGGCGGCGGCCTTCTCCAGCGCTTTCTCCCAGACCGGGTCGAGGAGGTCGTGCACCGCCTTCGGCGTCTTGGCCATGGTGTCGTCGAGCTTCAGCGCGGCGAACGAGGCATAGCCGAGCAGCCTGGCCTTTTCGGCGCGCAATTTCAGCATGTCGCGCACCACTGCGGTGTTGTCGCTGGCGCCGCCATTCTGGCCGCGCATGGTGAAGGCGCGGAAAGCGGTCTCGCGCAGATCGCGGCGTTCAGAAAAGGTCGTGAACGGCTCATAGATTGAGCGCGACAAAGTGACGGCGTAGCGGCCCTTCTGGCCGCGCGTCTCGGCGGCTTCGGCCATCGAACTCTTCACGAAGTCCGGCAGGCCCGCAAGATCAGCCTCGTCGAGGAAAAGCGCCCAGTCGCGCTCGTCGGCCAGCACGTTCTGGCCGAAGGTCGTGCCGAGCGAGGACAGCTCCTCGCTGATGTTGGCCAGCCGCTTCTTGCCGTCGGCGTCGAGTTTTGCGCCCGATCGCACAAAGCCTTTCCAGGTCTTCTCCAGCACCCGCAGCGTCTCGGCGTCGAGTTTTAGCGTCTCCCGGCGCTGGTAGAGGTCGTCGATGCGGGCAAATAGTTTCTCGTTCATCGAGATCGCCGAGAAATGCCGCGACATCTTCGGCGAGATATCGCGTTCCAGCGCCTGGATCGCATCGTTGGTGTGGGCGCCGGCCCGGCACCAGAAGATCGACGAGACATGGTCGAGCGGCTCACCGGCGAGCTCGAGGGCTGCCAGCGTATTCTCGATGGTCGGCGCATCCTTGTTGCCGGCGATCGCATCGATTTCGGCCTCATGTGCCTTCAGCGCCGCGTCGAACACCGAGGAGAAATCGTCGTCGCCGATGCTGGCAAAATCCGGCAGGCCGAGCGGCCCTTGCCATTTGGTCAGCGGATGGGCGGCGAGATCGACGGTTTTCGTGGACGGCATGGGGGATCTTTCGATGATTGGCGGAGCTTGCTGACCGATGTAGGGCGATGACTGGCGCGGCGCAACAGCGCGGCCGTTCAAGCCCGCGTCAGAAGCCGTCGCAATTTTCCGCGATCGCCGCTTGCGAACTGGCGGTGATGCGGTTGCCGGTGACGGCGAACGTTTCCTGCATCAGCATGTCATTGTTGGGGAAATCATAGCAGGCGATGACAGTGGTGACGCCGGCCTCGCTCTTTTCGACGCGATGCCGGATTGCGGCGCCGGCGACCGCGCCCTTCCATTCGTCGATCGACGCGATGAACTCCTGCTTCGACTGCACGACGCCGAGATCGTCGAGCTTGATGCGGACATCGTCGGCGAGCAGGTCCGACAATTCGGTGCGATCGGCGACCAGCAGCGCCGAATACCAGCGGTCGATAATGGCGCCGTCATCGGAGCGGGCAGGGACGAGCGAAATCAGCAGCGCCGCTACGGCGAAAGCGATCGCAGGCCAAACCCGCATTCTTGCCTCCTCTTATTTGACCATGCCCTTATCCGAAAACCGGTTCCCACTTTTCGGGATCATGGGTCTACGTCAAATCCGGCCGCTCGAAGTCGCCGGTGTCCTTGTTCATCACCCAGAGCTCGCCGGTCGAGATGTCGAACCAGGCGCCATGCAGCGACAGCCGCCCCTTGCCTTCGAGGATGGAGACGCAAGGGAAGGTCCTGAGATTGGCGATCGAATAGCGGATGGAAATCCGCTCCAGCGCCGTCTGCCGTTCGGTTGCCGTCATGAACGTGCTGGACGAAACGGTTTCGGCCGCCGGCGCGATCAGGCTCATCCATTTGCCGATGAAGTCGCCGGGCGACAGCGGCGCCGAATTGGTGTCGAGCGCGGCGCGGATGCCGCCGCAGCGGCCATGGCCCATCACCACGATGTTTTTCACCTTCAGGCTCTGCACGGCGAATTCGAGCGCGGCCGAGGTCGAGTGGAACTCGCCGTCCGGTGCATAGGGCGGCACCAGATTGCCGACATTGCGCAGGACGAACAGTTCGCCCGGACCGGCGTCGAAGATCGCCTCGGGGGCAGAGCGGGAATCGCAGCAGGCAACGATCATGGTTTCGGGCGCCTGCCCCTCGCGGGCGAGCTCGCGATAGCGTCCGCTCTCGGTGAGATAGCGGCCATTCATGAAGTTGCGGTAGCCGGTCCAAAGATGTTCGGGGAGATGGGGCATGGGCTAGGGATGAAGCCTTTCGGGGTTAGCGACGGCAGCTCATTTCAAGTTAGAAAGGCTCTAACGGCAAATGCCCGTCGCGGGCAATGCCGAATTGCGGATGGCTTCGTCGCAAATCGCCATGCCGCACGCATGGCTCGCCGCTTGCCTCACGCCCACATCGCCAGGGGAATGCCCAAACGGTCGGCAAGCGGCGGGTCGGGAAACGGCTTTGCCTCGCCGCCGGCAATGCGTCCGGCAATCAGCATCATCGCTGCGGCGTCGAGGAAATCGTCGGCGGCAGCACCGCGTGGCGGCGGCTGGTCAAGGAAAGCTCTGGTATAGCCGTGCCGGCAGAGCAGTGCCTTGCGCTCTTCCATCCCGGCAGGATTGACTGCGCCCTTGATCTTCTTCGGCAGCGTCATCGGTTTTCGCCGTTCAGCCGGCAGAAGGCCACTTCGGGGTGCGATTCGAAGACGCGGCGGCGCAGTTCCGGACGCACAATCAGCAGCGCGTCGATCTCGCGGATCTTGGCAAATATGCCGAAGGCCTGGATCGAGACGCCGCGTGGCGGATCGGAGGTCGCCTTGGCCACCTCTCTGGCGCGCCGATGCGCCTCATACCAGGCCTCGACCGTGGTGAAGTCGCTGATGTCGGCGTAGAGGGCCGCGCGGGACGGGATAGAGAAGACGCTGGATTGCCGTGCTCCGAGCATTGGCCGTACCAAGGTCTCCGGCCCGCGCCCGCCTCTTTGCGAGACGTCCGGCAGGCCGATCGGCATGTCGACGACCACTGTCGCATCGGCGGGCAAGGCGTCGAGCAGGGTCGCAAAGCTGGGAAAGACGCGGACTGACGGCGCGGCATCCAGATCGCGGCGGACGGCGATCCAGCCGGCCTTGCAGCCGTCGACGCCGACGACCAGGGTCGAGGTCACGCCCGGCGGTCCCGCCCCGGATGGGTGAGGTGGCGCAGCTGCACCATCGCCATCGGGTGCGACAGGCTCTGGGCATCGGTTTCAAGCTGCAGCTCGTCGCCGCCACGCTTGGCGGTTCGCGCCAGGATTTCGTAGACGGCGGCGGTGGTCGATTGCAGCGCCTTGATCGGCGGCTGCCCCGACAGGATGCGGGCGAGGTAGACGGCCGCAGTCAGGTCGCCGAGGCCATTCGGCGGCTTGTCGATGAGGCGGTGTTCGGCCAGCAGCGCCTGGGTGCCGTCAAGCAGCAGATTGCCGGTGCCGCCGGTCATCATCGACTGTGCCGACGTCACCAGCATTGTTGACGGTCCGGCATGGAGGGCGGCCGAGATCACCGATTTCAGATCGGGCAAAGGCGCACCGGCCATCCATTCCAGCTCATAGCGGTTGGGGGTGGCGATGTCGGCGATCGGCATCAGCCGGTCGCGCATCGCGGCGGCCGTCGGCTCGGGCACATAGAGCCCGCCGGAATCGCCCATCACCGGATCGCATATATAGATCGCTTCCGGCGTCTTGGCCTTGACGGCCGCGACCAGCGAAGCGACGGCGTCGGCCTGGCCGGCCTCGCCGAGATAGCCCGACAGCACCGCACCGACCTCACCCAGCCAGGGCGCGCGCTCGAGATCGGCCATCAGCGCCTTGAACTGGTCGAGCGGCGGCACGATGCGCGTGGCGCGGCCGTGGCCCGGATGCCAGGGCAAGATGACCGTCGGTACCGCCCACACCGGAAAGCCCAGCGTCTCCAGCGCAAACACGGCGGCGCGGTTGCCGACCGAGCCGCGGGCGACATGGCTGGAAATGACGATGACCGCGCGCGGCGCGTCGGCTTTTTCGCTGTTCATGGAAAATCCTAGATACGGATAATTTTTCGTTAAATCGTCATCCTGATCTATCTCTTTGGTTGGAGCATGATCTCCGGACAAAACGGTTCCCGCTTGTCCGAGAAAACCGGTTCCCACTTTTCAGGATCATGCTCTAGCTGCCCCGGGAGACGTAGTACACGAGCCAGATCAAAAGGCCGAGGGCGACGATGAGCCCAAGTGTGCGGCCGATGCGGGTGCCCCAGACCTCGATCGGATCGGATCGGTCGGCCTCGGCTGCGGTAACATGATCGCGGGCGCCTTTCGCTGCCCGTGACACCAGCGATGCGCCGCCAAGGCCGCCCTCGTTCGCCACGCGCTCAATAATGCGGCGCGATTCGCTGTCATCGTCGCGGCGTTCCGCCATGATCCTGTCCTGTTTGCCGGCAACCATATCGTGTTCGCGCGATCAATCACAGGGCCTCGCCGGCGCATGAATGCGCGCCAGGAATGCGCGCCAGCGGCAGACATTTTCTTGAGCGCGGATTGTGCTAATGCTTCGCGTGCAACTTCTGTCGAGGGACCTCACCATGTTTGCCCAGCGCCTTGCCTTCCCTTTCCGCAGTCTGCCGGCCGTGCTGATGATGGCCGTCGTGCTGCCTCTGCTCGCCGGCTGCGGCTTCAACACCATCCCGACGGCGGAGGAAAACGCCAAGGCGGCATGGAGCGAGGTGCTGAACCAGTATCAGCGTCGGTCCGACCTCATTCCCAATTTGGTCGAGACGGTGAAGGGCTATGCCTCGCATGAAAAGGACACGCTCGATGCGGTGGTCGAAGCGCGCGCTAAGGCGACGCAGATCACGGTGACGCCGGAAACGCTGAAGGACCCCGAAGCGCTCAAGAAGTTCCAGGATGCGCAATCAGGGCTGACCAGCGCGCTATCGCGGCTGATCGCGGTGTCGGAGGCCTATCCCGACCTCAAGGCCAACCAGAATTTCCTGGCGCTGCAGGCGCAACTCGAAGGCACCGAGAACCGTATCGCCGTGGCGCGGCGCGACTACATCCTGGCGGTCAAGGATTACAATCTGACGCTGAGGACCTTTCCGTCGGTGCTATGGGCAACCTTCTGGTTCCGCAGCAACGAGCCCTTCGCCAACTTCACCGTCGAAGAAGACAAGATGCAGCCGCCGAAGGTCGATTTCGGCACGAAGCAGGGCGGGTGATGACGTCTGGGTGAGCTTGGCCTTTGCCAGCCTTGCGTTCCTTCACACCCCCCTCTGTCCTGCCGGACATCTCCCCCTCAAGGGGGGAGATCAGCTGTCTTCTGTCCTTGCGCCAAATATCAGCGTTGCCGGCTGAGCGTCGGCAGCGAGATTGCCAATCTCCCCCCTCGAGGGGGAGATGTCCGGCAGGACAGAGGGGGACGCGAAGGAACGCCAACCTTGGTGTTCTTCTCGCCTTTCTGGCCGTCTTCCTGCCCCTCACCGCCTTCGCCGCCGACCTCCCCGCGCTGACCGGCCGCGTCGTCGACAACGACGGCATTATCGACGCGGGAACCAAAGCCGCGCTCACCCAGAAACTCGCCGACTTCGAGACAAAAGGCTCCGACCAGATCGTCGTCGCCACCATCCCCAGCCTCGACGGCGAGGAGATTGAGCCTTACGCCAACCGGCTGTTTCGCTTCTGGAAGCTCGGCCAGGCCAAGGAAAATAACGGCGTGCTGCTGCTGGTGGCGCCGAACGACCGCAAGATGCGCATCGAGGTCGGCTATGGGCTGGAAGGCACGCTGACCGATTTGCACACCAAGCTGATCATCGAAAACGACATGGTGCCGGCGTTCCGCGCCGGCGATTTCTCCGGGGGCATTTCCAAGGCCGTCGACGACATGGTGATGGTGCTGGAAGGCAATCCGGAGGAATTGGAGGCGCGCGGCGAGCGCAACCAGAAGCCGCCCATCAATACCGACAATCTGTTCTTCGGCGTCTTCATCAGCATCTGGGCAATCATCTTCTTCGGCAGCATGGCCGCCTCCATCCTGCCGCCGATCTTCGGCCAAAAACTCGGTCCCGGCCGCTATCGCTGGCTCGGCATGACATTCGAGCCGGGCCGGCGGTCGTCCAGCGGCGGCTGGTCTTCGGGCGGGGGCGGCTGGTCGTCGGGTTCAAGCGGTGGTGGCGGCTTTTCCGGCGGCGGCGGTTCGTCCGGCGGCGGCGGCTCCTCGGGAAGCTGGTGACGAGATGACAACACGCATCGCCAATCCCTGGCATGGCCGCTTCGCCACGATGACCGGCGCTGCCTTGCTGGTCTTGCTCGTCAGCTTCGCGGCGCTGGCGGCGGAACTGCCCGCCCTCACCGGTCGTGTCGTCGACAATGCAGGCATCATCGATGCCGCGACCGAGGCGGCGCTCACCCAAAGACTGGCCGATTTCGAGACCAAAGGCTCCGACCAGATCGTCGTCGCGACGGTTCCCAGCCTCGACGGCGAGGAGATCGAGCCTTACGCCACCCGGCTGTTCAACGCTTGGAAGCTCGGCCAGAAGGCCAAGAACAATGGCGTGCTTCTGCTGGTGGCCGTGAACGACCGCAAGATGCGCATCGAGGTCGGCTACGGGCTGGAAGCCACGCTCACCAACCAGCACGCCACACGGATCATTGAAGGCATGGTGCCGGCCTTCCGCGCCGGGGATTTCTCCGGCGGTATTTCCAAAGCGGTCGACGACATGATCATGGTGATTGAGGACAGTCATGGTGGTTGAGGGGAACTGGTGACGGCATGACAGTACGCGTCTTCAATCCGCCAAGACCTGGCCGCGCAGCCGCGACGATCGGCATCGCGCTGTTGACGATGCTCACCATGCTGTTTGTAGCTTTGGCGGCAGACCTGCCGGCACTCACCGGGCGGGTGGTCGACAATGCCGGTATTATCGACGCCGCGACCAAGGCGGCACTGACGCAGAAGCTCGCGGATTTCGAGACCAAAGGCTCCGACCAGATCGTCGTCGCCACGATCAACAGCCTCGACGGCGAGGAGATCGAACCCTACGCCAACCGGCTGTTCCGCTTTTGGAAACTCGGGCAGGCCGGCGAAAACAACGGCGTGCTTCTGCTGGTGGCCAAGAACGACCACAAGATGCGCATCGAGGTCGGCTACGGGCTGGAAGGCACGCTGACCGACCTGCACACCAAACTGATCATCGAAAACGACATGGTGCCGGCGTTCCGCGCCGGTGATTTCTCCGGCGGCATTTCCAAGGCCGTCGACGACATGGTCATGGTGCTGGAAGGCAACCCGGAAGAGCTGGAGGCGCGCGGCAAGCGCAACCCGGCCGACCGCAGCACGCCCATCGATCCCGTCGTCGCGGTCTTCCTGATCCTGTGGGCGGCGATGTTCTTCGGCGGCCTGGCGATGGCCTTCCTGCCGCCGATCTTCGGCACCAAGCTGTCGCCGGGCGTGTATAAATGGCTGGGCATGACCTTTCACTACGGCCAGGGGCCGAGCGGATCGTCCTCGGGCTCCAGCAGCTGGACAACAAGTTCGTCGTCGGGCAGCGGATGGTCATCGGGAAGTTCGGGCAGCAGCTGGTCTTCGGGCTCAAGCAGCGGCGGCGGGTTTTCAGGCGGCGGCGGTTCGTCTGGCGGTGGCGGGTCTTCAGGGAGCTGGTGAGAGAAGATGGCAACACGACCGATCAGCCCACAGGACCATGAGCGCATCGCCACCGCGATCCGCGCGGCCGAGGCCAAAACCGACGGCGAGATCTACTGCGTCGTTGCGCATGCCAGCGACGGCTATTTCTTTCCCGCCGCCTTCATGGCGACATCAGGCATGCTGATTGCCAGCCTCGCCGTCGCTTATGGGCTGGAAGCCTGGTGGCTGTCGATCCGGCTGCCGCATTTCGTCATTGTCCAACTGCTGGCACTGGCCTCGGTGTTGGTGCTTTTGTGGGCGCTGCCGGGCTTGCGCATCCATCTGGTGCCGCGCCGGCAGCGTTATCAGGCGGCACATCACAATGCGCTCAGGCAGTTCCTCGCCCGCAATGTCCACCGCACCACGGCGCGCACCGGCGTGTTGGTCTTCGTGTCGATCGCCGAGCGTTATGCCGAAGTGGTCGCCGATTCGGGCATCGACAGCAAGGTCGGCCAGCATGTCTGGGACGGCGTGCTGCGCGATCTCCTGCAGCATGCCGGTCACGACCGGCTCGCCGACGGCTTCGTCAAGGCGATCGGGCAGGTCGGCGCGGTGCTGGCCGAGCATTTCCCGGTGACGTCGGGCGATGCCAATGAACTGGACGATCATCTCGTCGAGATCTGAAAAGCCAGCACGCGCTACCCGGACGGACGCCTGACCGCGCCGGCTGGGTGCGTTTTCCAGGCAGGCTTTGCCCATTGTCAGCAGTGTCGCGATCGGCTGTGAGAAAGCGGTCGGCGGGCTGACCTCGACTCTTGCAAATGGCCGATGCGGGTTTATGGTTAACAAATCATGAATACGCTGAGCATCGACATCAGGAAAGCCGAACCGCGCGACGCCGGAGCCATTGCCGACGTGCACCAGCTGGCCTGGGAGGGCGCCTATTCCGGCATCATCCCGCATCGCTCGCTGACCTCGATGATCAACCGCCGCGGCGCCGACTGGTGGGCCAACGCCATCCGCCGCGCTGCCACCGTTCTGGTGGTCGAGATCGGCGGCACCATCGCCGGCTATGCCACGATCGGCAAGAACCGCGCCCGCGAGCTGAAGCAGCAGGGTGAAATCTACGAACTTTATTTGCGTCCGGAATATCAGGGCATCGGGCTCGGCAGCCGGCTGTTCAAGGCGGCGCGGGCGCGGCTTGCCGACCACGGGCTGAAGGGAATGGTGGTGTGGGCGCTGGAAGACAACCAGAATGCGCTTTCCTTCTATGCCGGCGCGGGTGGCCGCGATGTTGCCGAAGGCGTCGAGGTTTTCGAGCAGAGGGCGCTGAAGAAGGTCGCCTTCGTCTGGGAATGACCGGTCTCGGTTACAAATCATCACAAACCGTGCGCTTCCATTAGCGCTCCGTACCAATCGCCGCATTGCACCATGCCGCGCCGCCCGCTATCGATCGTGGACATCGAGAGAGGGATTTAAGCCATGCGTATCGAAGCCATTGCCATCGGAAAGAACCCGCCCGAGGACATCAACGTCATCATCGAGGTGCCGATCGGCGGCGAGCCGATCAAGTACGAGATGGACAAGGAGGCCGGCACGCTGTTCGTCGACCGTTTCCTGCATACGTCGATGCGCTACCCCGGCAATTACGGTTTCGTGCCGCACACGCTCTCGGGCGACGGCGACCCGATTGACGTTCTGGTCTGCAACACCCGCGCGCTGGTGCCGGGCTGCGTCATCAATGTGCGGCCGATCGGCGTGCTGGTGATGGAAGACAATGCCGGCCAGGACGAGAAGGTCATTGCCGTGCCGTCGCCGAAGCTGACGCTGCGCTACGAAAACGTCACCGAATACACGCAGCTGCCCGAGATCACCCGCGACCAGGTCCAGCACTTCTTCGAGCACTACAAGGATCTCGAGCCCGGCAAATGGGTCAAGATCGAAGGCTGGCACGATTCCAAATACGCCAAGAAGATGATTGTCGACGCGATCGCACGGGCGAAGGCGGCAAAGTAGCGCCGAGACAGGCCTGCGTCTCGTTCAAGTAAGCGGCAAACGCCACCGCGAGGCACCCCCCTCTGCCCGGCAGGGCAGAGGGGGGTGCCTTGCACCCACGTGGCTAGTTATCCACCCGACCAAACGCCGGCACGTTGCCGATGACGGTGTGCTTGTCCTTGCCACAGGCGAAACTCTTCGCCTTTTCGTCCGCCAGCTTGCGCGCCTGGTCGTTGGCCTGAGGGTTGCCGGTGGCGAGCACGAGGCCGATGGTGCAGCCGTCGCGGGCTTCCATCTGGGCGACCTTGGCGACGAGCAGCACTTCGGTCGGCTTGTTCTCATCCTCGGGATTGCTGATCGAGCGGCGGTGGATCACCGCGAAGGGAACGGCAACGTCGCCCTTGGTCTCGATGCGCCATTCGACCTTGGCGCCGGACGAGTTGAAGCCGGAAAAGCTCTCCCAGACCGAGGTCATGTCGCCGCCGGGCGGAAATCCGTAGAACAGCGATTCACGGGCGTCGTCATAGGCGATCAGCACGGGATAGCCACGATAGCCGGAGCAGGCGAGTTCGGCCCATTCGCCGTCGCCTTCCTGCGCCTGCGCATAGGTGACGCAGTCCTTTTGCGAGTCGAGGTCGGTGTAGACGCTTGATATGCCGTCGGCATGGGCGGTTTGGGATAGGGCGGCGAGGGCGAATGGAACAAGCAGCAGGGTTCGCATGCGGACGTCTCCCGTGAAGTTCGCCCCAGCCTATCGCCAAATCTGCGGCCGGCCTAGCGTGCCAATCTCAACGTTGGCGCCGCCCAAATCGCCCTGCCGGGCAATTCTCCCCCTGAACGGGAGAAAGTGGCCGGCTGCGCCGCTGGCGACAACCTTGCAACGCTGGCAATTGGCGAAATCGTGATGAGAGCGTTCCTCGCCCCATTTCCGGGAAAGGATGCCGGCAGGTGAGGGGCGGCGCCAACGTTCGAAATGTTATTTCTTCAAGCTCGCCTCGATCAGCAGGTCGGCGTTGTGGGCGACCGCTGCCGCCGGGCCTCCGAGGCCGAAGAGCTGGCCACTGATATAGGCGCCTTCGATCAACAGCAGCAGGCCGTCGCCGAGCGTGTCAGGGTCTTTAGCGCCCATCGCTGCGGCCATCGCGCGCAGGCGGTGGCGCAACTCCTGCTTGTTGGCCTCGCTGACGACGCGCGCCGGATGGCCATGTTCGGGATATTCCACCGCCGCGTTGGTCATGCCGCAGCCGCGATAGTCCGGCCTTTGCGTGCGCTTGCCGACGCGAGTCAGGAAAGCCCTGAGCTGTGCCCGTGGGTCGCCGGGATGGGCAGCCACGGCTTCGTCGAAACGCTCCCAATACTCACGGTCATATTGCCTGAGATAGGAAGCGGCGAGCTCGTCCTTGGAGGGAAAGCTGCGGTAGAGGCTGGGCTTGGTGACGCCGGCGCGCTTGACGATCTCGTCGACGCCGATCGCCCGGATGCCGCGGCGGTAGAACAGGTCGTAGGCCACGTCGAGGATTTTCTTGGCAGCCTTGGGCGGTGCGGCTGCATGACCGTCCTTGATGGTCAGTTCAATATTTTTGTCCGTTGGCATGGTATGACTCGATTGACGTGTTACCGATCGGTACGTATACATGTCCTCACCCTGCAACGTACCGGTCAGTAACATGATAGCTCAATCCCGTCCCTTTGGCCAGCGCTACGCTTTCGTCGTGGTTGGCGTCATCTTCCTTTGCCTGTTGATCGCGGCCGGGCTTCGTTCCGCACCCTCGGTGATGATGCTGCCGTTGGATAAAAGCTTCGGCTGGGGGCGCGATACGGTTTCGATTGCCGCTGCGATCGGCATCTTCCTTTACGGCCTGACCGGGCCGTTTGCCGCCGCATTGATGGAGCGTATCGGCTTGCGCCGCACGCTGCTTGCCTCGCTTGTGATCATGTCGGGCTCGACCGCGCTCAGCCTACTGATGACCGAGCCCTGGCACCTGTTCCTCACCTGGGGCGTGTTTTCCGGCATCGGCTCCGGCGCGGTCGCCACCGTGCTCGGCGCCACCATCGTCAACCGCTGGTTCAAGACCAATCGCGGCTTGGTGATGGGGCTGATGTCGGCCTCCAGCGCCACCGGCCTCTTGGTGTTCCTGCCGCTGCTGGCATCGCTCGCCCAGTCGGGCGGCTGGCAGCCCGTCGCTACCGCCGTCTCGATCGCCACCGCCTGTCTTCTGCCGCTGGTCTGGCTGTTGGTTCCGGAGCGTCCCGCTTCGATCGGCATGGTGCGCTATGGCGCCGGGGCCGATGACGTGCCGCCGGTATCGCCGGCATCGCAAGGCAATTTCCTGGCGCATACGCTCAACACGCTTCGCCGCGCCGCCGGCACCCGCGTCTTCTGGTATCTGTTCGCCACCTTCTTCATCTGCGGCTTCACCACCAACGGGCTGGTCGGCACGCATCTGATCTCCTTCTGCGGCGACATGGGCATCCCCGAGGTACAGGCCGCGGGCCTGCTGTCGCTTATGGGCATTTTCGACCTGATCGGGACGACGCTCTCGGGCTGGCTCACCGACCGTTTCGACCCGCGCAAGCTGCTCGGCGTCTACTACGGCATTCGCGGCCTGGCGCTGATCTATCTGCCCTATTTCGGCTTCTCGGTGACCAGCCTGATCATCTTCGCCGTGCTCTACGGTCTGGACTGGATCGCCACCGTGCCGCCGACGCTCAGGCTCGCCAACGAGGCGTTCGGTGACCGCAGCGGCCCGATCGTGTTCGGCTGGATCGTCGCCGGCCACCAGGTGGGGGCCGCCACCGCCGCTGCCTTCGGCGGCACCATGCGCGAATTGCAGGGCAATTACGAACTGGCCTTCCTGATCGCCGGCATGACGGCGATCGTGGCTGCGTGTCTGTCGCTGCTAATCAATACGAGCAGGCCGGCTTTCGATCCGGAGCCGCAAGCGGCGTAAGGCGCGGTACTAATCTCCCCCTGGTGACGCTCGCGCCGGTGCGGTCGGCGTAAGCCTGTAGGTCGGTGCGAAGGATCGCTATGCCTGGAATGGGCAACCGTCAGTCCGGGTAGCAAACCGTCGGAATCTTCGGCCACACCGCGCTGTCGCAGCCAGCAACCTGCTGCCTCTGCTTGAAAGAGGCGCTGACCGGGCCGGTGA
The DNA here is from genome assembly GCF_057766425.1 of Mesorhizobium sp. P160187. Classification (NCBI taxonomy): domain Bacteria; kingdom Pseudomonadati; phylum Pseudomonadota; class Alphaproteobacteria; order Hyphomicrobiales; family Phyllobacteriaceae; genus Mesorhizobium; species Mesorhizobium sp. P160187. Next base: position 1,507,696 of record NZ_JBYMDX010000003.1, on the reverse strand, counting down.
CCACGGGGTCGACGCCATCAGGGGCGTCGGCAAACATCTGCTCGGCCGTCCGGTCGGACGACGAAGCCGGATTGGCTTCCTTCACCGTGGCGGCCGATTGAGCGGCATTGGCCGCCAGCACGGCAGCGAATGCGACCGAAGCGATGAGGGGCCAAAATCGGTTGAGTTTGTCGGTCATGAATTTCGAACTACCCGGGCCCAGAAAGGTTCCCGCCTTGGTTAACAAAACCATCTCACTCCGAGATGCTTAAGATTTGATGAGTATTTGGTGGTGCGCCTCCTCTTTCGCAATTGCGAAAAACCCTGTATGAGCCGCGCAACCGAAAGAGGCGGCGCCTTTTGGCCTGCTGCCTGCAACGCTCCCGAGACCACAAAATGAAAATTCGTAATATCGCGATCATCGCGCACGTCGACCATGGAAAAACCACCCTCGTCGACCAATTGCTGCGGCAATCCGGTTCCTTCCGCGACAATCAGCGCGTCGCCGAGCGCGCCATGGATTCCAACGACCTCGAAAAGGAACGCGGCATCACCATCCTGGCCAAGGCGACCTCGGTCGACTGGAAGGACACCCGCATTAACATCGTCGACACACCCGGCCACGCCGATTTCGGCGGTGAGGTCGAGCGCATCCTGTCGATGGTGGATTCGGCGATCGTGCTGGTCGACGCCGCCGAAGGCCCCATGCCGCAGACCAAGTTCGTCGTCGGCAAGGCGCTCAAGGTCGGCCTGAAGCCGATCGTCGTCATCAACAAGATCGACCGTCCGGACGCCCGCCACGTCGAGGTGGTCAACGAGGTGTTCGACCTGTTTGCAGCGCTTGACGCCACCGACGAGCAGCTCGACTTCCCGATCCTCTACGGTTCTGGCCGCGATGGCTGGGTCTCGGAAAATCCGGAAGGCCCGAAGGAGCAGGGCCTGGCGCCGCTGTTCGACCTCGTCATCAAGCATGTGCCGGAGCCGACCGTTCATCCCGGCCCGTTCCGCATGATCGGCACCATCCTGGAAGCCAATCCGTTCCTCGGCCGCATCATTACCGGCCGTATCGAGAGCGGCACGCTGAAGTCCAACCAGGCGGTCAAGGTGCTCCACCATGACGGCACGCAGATCGAAACCGGGCGCATCTCCAAGATCCTCGCGTTCCGTGGCCTCGAGCGCCAGCCGATCGAAGAAGCGCAGGCGGGTGACATCGTGGCAATTGCCGGCCTGTCGAAGGGCACTGTCGCCGACACGTTCTGCGACCTGGCGGTGACCGAGGCGTTGCATGCGCAACCGATCGATCCGCCGACCGTGACCATGTCTTTCCTGGTCAATGATTCGCCGCTCGCCGGCACCGAAGGCGACAAGGTGACCAGCCGCGTCATCCGCGACCGCCTGCTGCGAGAAGCCGAAGGCAATGTCGCGCTCAAGATCGAGGAATCGCCCGACAAGGATTCGTTCTTCGTTTCCGGCCGCGGCGAATTGCAGCTGGCCGTGCTGATCGAGACGATGCGCCGCGAAGGCTTTGAAATCGCCGTGTCGCGTCCGCGCGTCGTCATGCAGAAGGGCGAGAACGGTGAATTGCTGGAGCCGGTCGAGGAAGTCGTCATCGACGTCGACGAGGAGCACGCCGGCATCGTCGTGCAGAAGATGTCGGAGCGCAAGGCCGAGATGGTCGAGCTGCGGCCTTCGGGCGGCAACCGTCAGCGCATCGTCTTCCACGCGCCGACGCGCGGACTGATCGGCTACCAGTCGGAACTGTTGACCGACACGCGCGGCACCGCCGTGATGAACCGGCTGTTCCACGCCTACCAGCCCTACAAGGGCGAACTGCCGGGCCGCACCAACGGCGTGCTGATCTCCAACGAACAGGGCGAGGCAGTGGCCTATGCCATGTGGAACCTCGAAGACCGCGGCCCGATGGTCATCGACCCGGGCGTCAAGGTCTATCAGGGCATGATCATCGGCATCCATAGCCGTGACAACGACCTCGAAGTGAACGTGCTGAAGGGCAAGAAGCTGACCAACATCCGCGCCGCGGGCAAGGACGAGGCGGTGAAGCTGACGCCGCCGATCCGCATGACGCTGGAGCGCGCGCTGGCCTGGATCCAGGACGACGAGCTGGTCGAGGTGACGCCGAAGACCATCCGCCTGCGCAAGCTCTATCTCGACCCGAACGAGCGCAAGCGCTTCGAGAAGTCGGCCAAGGTTGTGGGCGCGGCGTAATCGTCTGATTGTCTAAATTCGAGAGGGGCGAAGCACCGGTGCTTCGCCCCTCTTGTCATTCACCCACGGCAGCCGAAATGATGGCTTCACGATCCGGCTCGTCGGCCAGGTCAATGCGAATCGCCGTGCCGTCGCGGGCCGGCTTGCGCAAAGCTCTGGCGCCTTCGGGAACAACAACCAGCAATCGTTTCTCCTCCAGCGCCTGAAGCCTTGATCGGGAGATGCCGAGTTCGCCGGCGAGCAGACGGTCGAGCCGCAGCGATGTCGGCATTTCCAGCCCAAGCCTGATTTCAAGCGCGGCTGCGGGTCTGCCTTCGCCGCCGAGCCGGTGTTTGTGAACGGCGACATCGGGAAACTCCTCGACGCGGCCGACCCGGTTTCGCAACGCCACGACATCGAAGGCATGGCGGCGGGCGAGGGCCGGATCGTTGTTTTCGAGCGCTGCCAGCAGCGCGGGTTCGATGTCGCGGCGGTTGCAGCGTTCGAAAATGCCGAAATTCCACGAATTGTCGCAGTCGATGCAGCGATAGATCAGCCAGACATCAATGCGTTTGCCATTGGCGTTGACGCGGAATTTGTCGCTGCAGCGATAGGCTTTCACGGCGCTGCAGCGGTTGCAGTGGACCAGGGGTCGAGGTGCGATTTCGGGCGCGATTGCCCAGTAGATAGCGAGATGTTGGGACAAGCCGGAAGACCTTCCAGTGTGGAAGTTCTTCAGGTCGGCAATGTCGAGATGCCCTGGCGGGCAGGGCGTGGCGAGAGGCTGCGGTTCTCTGGAAATCAGGTGTCACGGGCGACAAGCGCGCGACAGCGGTTCAGCAGTGCCAAACCGGTCTCGAACCGCCGCCTGAGGAACACGTGAAATGGAGCAGGCACCGCTTGATGCGGCGCCCTGCCAAGTGTGATCAGGGGAGTTGGCGAGACCGGCGGTTACTGAGGCAAAATGAAGCTCGAAATGAATGTCGGGACGGCTCTTCTAGCCACGAAGTGGCGTGCATGCAAGCTCTCACGCGGTTCCGCTATGTTCAGCTGAATGCGATCTGGACCTTCATCGACTGGGTGCGGTCGCCGGCGATCTCGAAAGCCGCAACCGCCTCGTCCATTGGATAGATGCCGGTCAGCAGCGGCTTAACGTCGACGCGACGGTTGTTGATCAGATCGACGGCCAGCGCGAACTCGTCGTGGAAACGGAAGGAGCCGCGCATTTCGATCTCCTTGGCGACGATGAGATTCTGAGGCAGCGACATGTCGCCGCCTAGGCCGAGCTGCACGAGCACCCCGCGCGGCTTCAGCACATCGAGCCCGGCTCGCACCGCGCGCTCATTGCCGGAGCATTCGAACATGACGTCGAAACTGCCCTTCTCGACATTGTAGCCAGCGAGCTTGTCGGCATCTGTGGCGACATTGATGGTGCGGTCGGCGCCGATCTCGTTGGCCTTGGCCAGAACCGCGTCCATGACATCGGTGACGACGATCTCGCGCGCGCCGTGGACGCGCGCCGCCAGGATGCACAGCGCGCCGATCGGCCCGCTGCCGGTGACCAGAACCCGCTTGCCGAGCAGCGAACCGGCGCGGTTCACGGCATGCAGCGTTACCGCGAACGGCTCGGCAAAGGCGGCTTCGTTGATGGAGACATGGTCGGCGATTTTGTGGCACTGCCAGGCCTCCGCGACGAGGCGCTGGCGGAAGGCGCCCTGTATATGCGGCATCGGCATGGCGCTGCCGTAGAAGCGCATGTTGAGGCACTGGTTCTGCATGCCTTGCAGGCAATAGCGGCAGGCATTGCAGGGCCGGCTGGGCGAAATCGCAACGCGGTCGCCGACGGCAAGGCTGGAAACGCCGGCGCCAAGTGCCTTCACCGTGCCAGCGACCTCATGTCCCAGAATCATCGGCTCGCGCAGGCGCACCACGCCGAAGCCGCCATGATTGTAATAGTGCAGGTCCGAGCCGCAGATGCCGCCGGCCTCGACCGATATTTCGACCTGTCCGGTGCCCAGCACGCCCGGATCGGACTCTTCGATGCGCAGGTCTTTTGCGGCGTGGATGACGATTGATTTCACGGCCGCGATCCTTTCTCAAACCGCTGGCACGGGCAAGTCCGATCTCCGAAATGTGTCGCGTTCGTTGGCCCATCAGGCAGAGGGGTGCCAAATTGACGCCGATCGGATATTCTTCGCCATCCAACGCTCGAAGGCTCCGTCATGCACCTCACCTCGCTCCTGATCTTCGCCGCCGCTTTGTTCGTCGCCGCCGGTTCGCCCGGACCGTCGATCGCAGCCCTTGTTGCCCGCGTCATCTCGAAGGGCTTTCGTGACGTGTTTCCGTTCCTGCTCGCCATGTGGATCGGCGAGGCCATCTGGCTGTCGCTGGCGGTGTTCGGGCTGGCGGTCGTGGCGCAGACCTTCCATTTCGCCTTCGTCGTCGTGAAATGGATCGGCGTCGCTTACCTCGCCTACCTCGCCTTCAGGATGTGGACCGCACCTGTCGACGCAAAAGAAGGCGAGATGCCGCGCGAGGATTCGCCGGCAAAACTGTTCTTTGCCGGCATGGCGGTGACGCTCGGCAATCCCAAGATCATGATGTTCTATCTGGCGCTGCTGCCGACGATCATCGACCTCGCTTCGGTGAGTGTCATCGGCTGGGTCGAACTGACGGCGACGATGGCGGTGGTTCTGATCGCCATCGATCTCGCCTGGGTCGTCGCGGCCTCACAGGCGCGCAAGCTGCTCAAAAGCAGGCGCGCCATGAAGATCGCCAACCGAATCAGCGCCACGACGATGGCCGGCGCTGCCGGGGCCATCGCGGCGCGTTGACCTCTCCTACGAGGAGAAGGAAACTTTCACCTCGCCATGGCGTGGTATTCGTCGTTCGGCTGCATGTCGATGGCCGCCGCCACGCGGTTCGACATGTTGAAGAAGGCGGCGGTCGAGGCGATGTCCCAGATGTCGCGGTTGGTGAAGCCGGCGTTGCGCAGTGCTTCCCTGTCCGCCTCGACGATCTTTGCCGGCTCTTCCGTCAGCTTGACGGCGAATTCGAGCATCGCCGTCTGTTTCGGTGAAAGATTGGCAGCGCGGAAGTTCATCACCATCATCTCGCCGAGAGCCGGATCGCCGGAGAGCTGGCGCACCGCCGCGCCATGCGCGGTCAGGCAATAATAGCAGTGATTGATCGAGGAAACGACGACCGCGATCATCTCCCGTTCCAGCTTCGACAGGCCGGATTCACCCAGCATCAGATCATTGTAGGTGTCGGTAAAGGCGCGCAGCTTCTTCTCGTCGAAGGCATAGGCAAGAAGCACGTTGGGAACCAGGCCGAGCTTTTCCTCGCATTTGGCGAAATAGGCTTTTGTCGCCTCGCTCAGTTCCGCGATACCGAGGTCAAGTGCGCTGATTTTGCCGGACATGGGGTCTCCCTCTTCGTTCACCGCCGCCTGACCGTCGAATTCCTGTAATTCTTATCGAGCCGTCAAACCTTTGTCGCCAAACAGCGGTCATCTGCTACCATAGTCGTAAAAGCATGTGACGGGAGGACAACATGGCGAGCGTGAAATCCGCAGCTAAGCCGAAGAAAACAGCCAATGCCGGGGTGAAACCCGACGGGAAGCCGGCCAGGCTCGCCGACTATCTGCTGGCCCGCGCGCCGGCCGAAGACATTGCCGCCTATGACGCCGCCGACCTGGAGCGCGCCGCCGACCTGGCAGGACGTGCGGTCGCCGCCCACAAGAAGGGCCAAAGTGTCGTCGCCGTCGATGCCGGGTCGGGCGTCTCCCGCGAGGGCCGCCCGATGACGATCATCACCGTCGTCAACGACAACATGCCGTTCCTGTTCGATTCGATCCTCGGCGAGATCACAGAAACTGCCGGCGAACCGACTTTGGTCACCCATCCGGTCATCGTCGTGCGTCACGGCAAGGCCGGCGTCGACGAGATCCTCGGCGACGGCAGCGCCCTCAAGGACGATGGCAATCACGACCGCCTGAGCGTCGTCCATGTCCATATTCCGCGCCTGACGGCGGAGCAGGCCGACGCGCTGGCCGACCGCCTGCGCAAGATGCTCAACCAGGTGCGCGCCGCCGTCAGCGACTGGAAGCCGATGCTCGCCCGTCTCGACCAGGCGATTTCCGAATTCCGCTATTCCGCCGTGCCGCTCGACAAGAAGAGCGTTGCCGAGGCCATCGCCTTCCTTGAATGGCTGCGCGACGACAATTTCACTTTCCTTGGCATGCGCGAGTTCAAATATTCCGGCGGCGCGGAGAGCGGCAATCTGGAGCGCGCCGACAAACCCGGTCTCGGCATCCTCGCCGACCCGGATGTGCTGGTGCTCCGGCGCGGCACCGAGGCGGTGACGACGACGCCCGAAATCCGCGCCTTCCTGCATGGGCCGGAGCCGCTGATCGTCACCAAGGCCAACGCCAAGTCGCTGGTGCACCGCCGCATTTATCTCGATTATATCGGCGTCAAAACCTACACCGCCAAGGGCACGCTTGCCGGCGAGTTGCGCATGGTCGGCCTGTTCACCTCGACCGCCTACACGCGCTCGGTGATGAAAATCCCGTATCTGAGGTCAAAGGCCGAGACCATCATCGCCAAGTCCGGCTTCGACCGGCACGACCATTCCGGCAAGGCACTGATCAACGTTCTGGAGAGCTATCCGCGCGACGAACTGTTCCAGGTGCCGGTGCCGATCCTGAAGAAGCACGCCGCGGCCATTCTCGGCCTGGTCGAGCGGCCGCGGGTGCGGGCGCTGGTGCGCGCCGACCAGTTCGACCGCTTCGTCTCGATCCTCGTCTTCGTGCCGCGCGACCGCTATGACAGCGTCGTGCGCGAGAAGATCGGCACCTATCTCAAGACCGTCTTCGAAGGCCGTTTGTCGGCTTACTATCCGGCTTTCCCCGAGGGCGGGCTGGCGCGTGTGCATTTCATCATCGGCCGCTCCGGCGGCAAGACGCCGAAGGTCGAGCAGGCGGTGATCGAAGCGGCGATCCGCGACATCGTGCGAACCTGGGACGACGCGCTGGCCGAAGCTGCGGAAGCCGTCGGCGGCGATCCATCGCTGAAGGCGATCGCCGCGCGTCTGCCTGAGAGCTATCGCGATTCCTTCAGCGCGGCCGTCGCGCTGAAGGATGCGGGGCGCATCGCCGGCATCAGCACCGCCAACCCGATCGCCATCGACTATTACCGCCATGCCGAGCAGAAACCGCATCAGGCAGCGCTGAAGATCTACCACCACGGCAGCCCGGTAGCGCTGTCGCGTCGCGTGCCGGTGCTGGAAAACATCGGCTTCCGCGTCATCAGCGAGCGCACCTTCGAAGTTGGCGAGGACGGCGGCGACACCGTCTTCGTCCACGACATGGAGTTGGAGAACAGCTACGGCAAGCCGATCGACCTCAGCGATGGCGGCGCGCTGTTCGAGGACGCGTTCCTGTCGGTCTGGCGCGGCGACATCGACAATGACAGCTATAACGGGCTTGCCCAGACCGCCGGCCTGTGGTCGGGCGAAGTCAGCATTCTGCGCGCCTATGGCCGCTACCTGCAGCAAGCCGGTATCCCGCAGAGCCAGGATTTCATCGCGGCCGCGCTCAACCGCTATCCCGACATTGCGCGCGGCCTGCATGCACTGTTCGTCGCTCGTCTCGGCCCGACCGCCGAGACGGAAGGCGTCGTCGCCGCCAAGCACCTCAAGGCCAAGATCAAGGACGCGCTGGAGGAAGTCCCTAACATCGATGACGACACCATCATCCGCCGCTATCTCAACCTGATCGAAGCCTCGTTGCGCACCAATCATTTCGTTGCGGGAACGAAGGCGCGGGGCCAGTCACTGGCGATCAAGCTGGACTCGCAAGCGGTCGATGGCCTGCCGGCGCCGCGGCCGTGGCGCGAGATCTTCGTCTATGGGTCCGAGGTCGAGGGCGTGCATCTGCGCTTCGGCCCGGTTGCGCGCGGCGGCCTGCGCTGGTCGGACCGCGCCCAGGATTACCGCACCGAGGTGCTCGGCCTGGTCAAGGCGCAGCAGGTCAAGAACGCCGTCATAGTGCCGGTCGGCGCCAAGGGCGGCTTCTATCCGAAGAAGCTGCCGATGAGCGCCGGCCGCGACGCCATCTTCGAGGCCGGCACCTCGGCCTACAAGAATTTCGTTTCCAGCCTGCTGTCGATCACCGACAATATCGGCCTCGATGGCGTCATACCCCCAGCCGGCGTCGTCAGGCGCGATCCTGACGACCCCTACTTTGTCGTCGCCGCCGACAAGGGCACGGCAACCTTCTCCGACACCGCCAATGCCATTTCGGAGAAACACGGTTTCTGGCTCGACGATGCCTTCGCCAGCGGCGGCTCGGCCGGCTACGACCACAAGAAGATGGGCATCACCGCCAAGGGTGCCTGGGAAGCGGTCAAGCGGCATTTCCGCGAGATCAACCGCGACATCCAGACCACCCCCTTCACTGTCGTCGGCGTCGGCGACATGTCGGGCGACGTGTTCGGCAACGGCATGCTGCTGTCGCCGCAGACCAGGCTGATCGCCGCCTTCGACCATCGCGACATCTTCATCGATCCCGATCCGGACAGGGTGGCGTCGATGGCCGAGCGCGAGCGCATGTTCGCGCTGCCGCGTTCGTCCTGGCAGGACTACGACAAGACCAAGCTGTCGGAAGGCGGCGTCATCGTCTCGCGCAGCCAGAAGTCGATCACGCTGCCTGCGGCAGCGGCGGCGGCGATTGGCCTCGCCAAGACCACCGCGACACCGGCCGAGATCATGACCGCCATCCTCAAGGCGAACGTCGACCTTCTGTGGTTCGGCGGCATCGGCACGTATTTACGGGCCTCGGGCGAAACCAATGCCGAAGTCGGCGACCGCGCCAATGACGCCATCCGCATCACCGCGCTCGATGTCCGGGCCAAAGTGATCGGCGAGGGCGCCAATCTCGGCGTCACGCAGCGTGCCCGCATCGAATTCGGCATGAATGGCGGTCGCTGCAACTCCGATGCCATCGACAATTCCGGCGGCGTCAACTGCTCCGACGTCGAGGTCAACATCAAGATCGCGCTGGCGTCCGCCATGCGCAAGGGATCGCTGACCCGGCCGGCGCGCAACAAGCTGCTGGCCGAGATGACCGACGAGGTCGCCGGCCTCGTGCTGTCCAACAATTACGAACAGACGCTGGCGCTTTCCATCGCCCGCAAGCGCGGCCTTGCCGACATCGCGCACCAGAGCCGGTTCATGGCGGCGCTGGAGGCTCGGGGCCTGCTCGACCGCGCTGTCGAGACGCTGCCGTCGCCGGCCGCCCTTGCCGAGCGCGAGGCGCGTGGCGAGCCGCTGACCCGGGCGGAGCTTGGCGTGCTGCTCGCCTATGCCAAGATCGTGCTGTTTTCCGACATCGTCGCCAGCGACGTGCCTGACGACGCGCATTTCGACCGCGATCTGATGGGCTATTTCCCTGACCGGATGGCGAAGAAATATGCGGCCGAGATCCATGGCCACCGGCTGCGCCGCGAAATCATCGCCCGCGTCGTCGCCAACGATCTCGTCAATCGCGGCGGACCGTCATTCGTCAACCGGCTGCAGGAAGCCACGGGGCGCAGCGCGGCCGACGTGGTGCGCACCTTCGCCGTGGTGCGCGACGGCTTCGCGTTGCCGGCGCTCTATCAGGAGATCGATGCGCTGGACAGCCACATCGACGGCCAGGCGCAGCTCGATCTCTACCAGTCCGTCAGCCGGCTTATCTTCGTGACCAGCGGCTGGTATCTGAAGAACGATGCCGGCACCGCAGCGCTCGGCCAGCGCATTGCCGAACTGCAAGAGGCGCGCATGGCGCTGGAGCCGAAGCTGCTCTCGCTGCTACCGGCCTTCTCGCGCGAGCGGGTCGAGGAGAGGCGGTATGGCCTGTTCAAGGCCGGCGCCCCCGAAAAGCTCGCCGGGCAGCTGGCAATGGCCGATGTGGCGGGACTGATCCCCGACATCGCACTGACGGCGCGCACGGCCAATGCCGACGTCGTCGCCTCGGCCAAGGCGTTCTTCGCCGTCAGCGATGCCTTCCGCATTCCGCGCGTCGAAGAGGCGGCGCGTTCAATCACGCCGTCGGACTATTACGACCAGCTGGCGCTGTCGCGCGCCACCGACACGATCGGCGCGGCGCGGCGCGGCATTGCGGTGGCGGCTCTCGCCGGCCATGCCGGGACGGCGGATCCTGTGGCGGCCTGGCTGGAAGCCGGAGGCGAGCGCGTGGCGCGCATCCGCGAGCGGCTGCAGGCGCTGACCGAAGGCGGGGATATCACCGTGTCCAGGCTGTCGGTGGCTTCGGGGCTGATGAGCGATCTGACGGGGATGTGAGGCTCGGGACTTTACCCTCCCCCTTGTGGGGAGGGTCGCTGCGAAGCAGCGGGGTGGGGGTGCGGCACCGACCCCCACCCGGACCTTCGGTCCGACCTCCCCACAAGGGGGAGGTAGGGGCGCGGCGCCTTTCTTCGCGTCTCTATGCAGGTAGACAGCGGCGACATCCAGGTGGCAGCGCGAATCTTTGGCGGTTTGCATGAGCATTCGAAACATGCAGACATGGCATCCGACAAGCGCGGTGTCCCGGGGGAATCATCATGGCGGCGGTAGAAACAGTGCAGCGGGCATCCGGGCACGGCATCTGGGGATGGATGTTCTTCGACTGGGCGGCGCAGCCGTTTTTCACCGTCGTCACCACCTTCATCTTCGGGCCTTATTTCGTCTCGCGCATGGCGAGCGATCCGGTCTCAGGCCAGGCGGCCTGGGGCTACGGCATCGCTGTTGCGGGCCTGGTCATTGCCGTGCTGTCTCCCATCCTCGGCTCGATTGCCGACCAGACCGGGCCGCGCAAGCCGTGGATTGCGTTCTTCGCCTCGATCAAGATCATCAGCCTTTGCCTGCTATGGTTCGCCGCTCCCGGCTCGAACCTTTTCCTGGTGGTGCTGTTCTTTTCTCTCGCTTCGGTCGCGGCGGAATTCTCGACCGTGTTCAACGATTCGATGATGCCGCGCCTGGTGCCGAAGAGCGAGATCGGCCACGTCTCCAACATTGCCTGGGGACTTGGTTATCTCGGCGGCATGATCGCGCTGATCTTTGTTGTCGCCTGTCTTGCGGGTTCGCCGGAGACCGGCAAGACGATCATCGGCATCGACCCGCTCTTTGGGCTCGACCCGAAACTCGGCGAGGACGCGCGCGCCACCGGGCCGCTGTCGGCCGGCTGGTATTTCCTGTTCATCCTGCCGATGTTCTTCTTTACGCCGGACGCCATCAAGGGGATTCCGATCGGGCCCGCGGTGCGCGAGGGGCTGTCGGAACTGAAGTCGACGCTGACTGAAGTGCGCCGGCGCAAAGGCATCTTCCGCTTCCTTGTCGCCCGCATGATTTATCAGGACGGCGTCAATGCGCTGCTCGCTTTGGGCGGCACCTTTGCGGCAGCGATGTTCCACTGGTCGATCACTGAGATCGGCATGTTCGGCATTATCCTCAACGTCGTCGCCATCGTCGGCTGCCTGATTGCCGCATGGCTGGACACCGCGCTTGGCTCCAAGACCATCGTGATGATTTCGCTCGTCCTGCTCAGCATCGCCACCATCGGCATCGTTTCGACCGGGCCAGGCTACACGTTGTTCGGCGCCTGGATGATGCCGGGAGCCGATAGTGGCGGCCTGTTCGGCACGGCGGCGGAAAAGGCCTACATTTTCTATGGCCTGCTGATAGGGCTGGCGTTCGGACCGGTGCAGGCGTCGTCACGCTCCTACATGGCGCGCAGCGTCACCGCAGCCGAGTCCGGCCGCTATTTCGGCATCTATGCGCTGGCCGGACGGGCGACGAGTTTCCTGGCGCCGTTCATGGTGGCGTCGATCACGCTCGCCAGCGGCTCGGCGCGGCTCGGCATGGCGGCCATCGTGCTGTTCCTGGGCGTTGGGATCGCGATATTGATCTGGACGCCGTACCCGGCGGATCAGCCGGTGGAATAGCGCCGCACTTTTCCTTCTCCCCTTGTGGGAAAAGGCAGAGGCGCTCAATGCCTGAAATGCCTCACGCCGGTAAACACCATAGCAATGCCATGCGCGTCGGCAGCGGCGATAACGTCGTCGTCGCGCATCGAGCCGCCGGGCTGGATCACCGCCGTGGCGCCGGCTTCGATGGCTGAGATCAGCCCGTCGGCGAAAGGGAAGAAAGCGTCGGAGGCGACCACCGAGCCCTTGGTCAACGGCTCCGCGAGGCCAGCTGCTTCCGCCGCGTCGAGGGCCTTGCGGGCGGCGATGCGCGAGGAATCGACGCGGCTCATCTGGCCGGCGCCGATGCCGACGGTAGCGCCGTCTTTTGCATAGACGATGGCGTTCGACTTGACGTGCTTGGCGATGCGGAAAGCGAATTTGAGGTCGACCATCTCGGCCGCACTCGGTGCGCGCTTGGTCACCACCTTGAGCTCGAGATCGTCGACCACCGCGTTGTCGCGGCCCTGGACGAGCATGCCGCCGGCGACGGATTTCACAGTGATGCCGCCGGCGTGCGGATCGGGCAGACCGCCGGTGACCAGCAGTCGCAAATTCTTTTTGGCGGCGACGATGCGGACAGCGTCCTCCGACGCGTTCGGCGCAATGATCACCTCGGTGAAGGTTTTTACGATCTCCTGAGCCGCTTCGGCATCGAGGATGCGGTTCATGGCGACGATACCGCCAAAGGCCGAAACCGGGTCGCAGGCCAGCGCTCTCGCATAGGCAGCAGCCAGTGAAGCGCTCTCGGCGACGCCGCATGGATTGGCGTGCTTGATGATGGCGACCGCTGCACAGCGGTTCGGATCGAACTCGCCGACCAGCTCGAAGGCGGCATCGGTGTCGTTGATGTTGTTGTAGGACAACTGCTTGCCCTGCAACTGGCGAGCCGTGGCGACCCCGGGCCGCTTGTCGCCATTGACGTAGAAGCCGGCGCTTTGATGCGGGTTCTCGCCATAGCGCATGACGCTTTCCAGCCTGCCGCCGAAGGTGCGCCAGGTCGGGTGCTCGATCTCAAGCGTTTCGGCGAACCAGCCGGAGATCGCCGCATCGTAGCTGGCGGTGCGGGCAAAGGCCTTGGCCGCCAGCTTCTGGCGGAAATCCAGCGACAGCGAGCCGATGTTCATCTCCAGCGCGTTCAGCACCGAGGCGTAGTCGCCGGGATCGGTGACGATGGCGACATAGGCGTGATTCTTGGCCGAAGCGCGGATCATCGCCGGGCCGCCAATGTCGATGTTCTCGACAACAGCGGCATAGTCGGCGCCGGAACGGCGGACCTCCTCGAACGGGTAGAGATTGCAGACGAGCAGATCGATCGGCTCGATGCGGTGATCGTGCATCGCCTTGGCGTGTTCGGGATCGTCGCGCACGCCGAGCAGCGCGCCGTGCACCGACGGGTGCAGCGTCTTGACGCGGCCGTCCATGATCTCGGGAAAGCCGGTCAGTTCCGAGACGTCACGCACCGCCAGCCCCGCCTCGGCGATCGCCTTTGCCGTGCCTCCGGTCGAGACCAGCTCGACGCCGGCCGCGACCAGCCCTTTGGCGAAGTCGATCAGGCCGGTCTTGTCGAAGACGGAAAGCAGGGCGCGGCGGACCGGAAGGAGGTCGGGTGCCGGAATGTTCTTGGCGGCGACGGCCATGGGCTGGCGGCCTTTCAGGGCTGATTGGAGAGCGTTGCCGGGCCGTAGCACATGACATCAGGAAATCAAGCCGGAAGCTCGATCAAGCCGGCGCCGGCAACGACGCTCAGCTGTGCTCGGGATAGCCGGCGATGCCGGTGCGCGTGAGCTGCCAATGCACTTCGGCGATCTCCGAGGCCTTGAAGGCGAGCACGATCTGGCGGCTGCGGCGCGGGCCGCCAAGGCCGGCGAAATAGATCGATTCCTCGACCTCCGGCACCACTTCGGTGCAGGTGAACACCCAAGTGTCGGCCTGGTCGGCGGTCAGCACCAGGCGGTCATGCTCGTCCTGCAAAAGGTTGATGTCAGGGTGGATGTGGAAGCGCACCACGACGAAGTCGCGGCCATTGTTGCGGATCGCCGCACCGCCCGGGCGGAGGAAGCGATCCCTGCCGGCGAGCACATTGCCCTCGCTCGACAGTTTCAGCTCGCGCTCATGCAGGAAGCCAAAGCGCTGCATATAGCCGTCATGGCGGGCGATGAAGCCTTGCGTGCCCTTCTGGTCGATGCGCTTGCAAGGCACATGCTGCGGGCCGCCGAGCAAGGGCGAGCCGAGCAGGTCGTTGACGCGCAGCGAATGGGAAAACCGCGCCGACGAGGTGTCGTTGATGGTGGCGGTCGAATGCGCCGCGGTGGCACGGGCCAGCGGTCGGAACTCGGCGGCGCCATAGGTGTCGATGCCGGCATTGACGATATAATGCTGGCGACCGGACGAGAGTTCGAAGGCCAGGCACCCGGCATGCGCGGCGTTGGACACATCGACGGCCGGCGACGGGCCGGTATCGGCAATCACCGTAACGCCGCCCATACACAGCCGCTCATAGCCGGAATGCGGCGCGTGCAGCAGCGGCGCGCCGGCGGTGTCGTCGTGGCGCAAGATGGTGGCAATGCGGTCGTGGATGGTCGCGCCCATGCCGTTGAAGCGGGCCAGGCTGCCATCCTGATGGCGGAAGAAACGGAGCGCCGGCAGCATGCGGTCGATGGCGCCCATCAGGGCTGCCGGTGGCGTTTCGGCCTGGTTGGCATAGGTCTGACGCAGCGGCAGGAGATCGGCGAGCAGTTCGAGCACCGCCATCGGGTTGCGCGAAATATGGCCGCCGTCGGGAAGGATCTGGCGGTCGAGTTCTTCCGCCAGGTTGCGGGTGGCGCCGCGCAGTGCCGAGGCCGGCGCAGGCAGCGACAGCGCGGCGAAGGCAAGCGCGATACGAGCGCGCAGCCTGTCCTTGCCGTCCGGCATCTCGCGCGCCATCGAGCGGAGATAGCGGATCTGCACGGCGAGCGATTTCAGGAAGGCGCGATAGAACGGAAATTCGGCCCCTTGTAGGACAACCGAGGAGTGTTGCAACCAGGCAATGACTCGCTTGGCGGTGGTGCCGGGCTCCCAGGCTATGCCGGAAATCTGGTTGCCATGCATGGCGATCCAGTCGGAGACAAGCGCGCGTGCATTGGCGGCGGCCAGCTCGGTGCCGGCGGCGCGCATATGGCGCAGCCAACGGAAACCGTGCAGCGTCTTCACCCAGCCGCGGTTGGCGACGTCGATCTGGAATGGTGACTTGCCGCCGGTCTCGACCAGATGTCCCGACAGCGGATAGCGGCCATAATAGATCTCGAGCGCGATCTGCGGATCGGCGAGCCTGAGGTCGGGCGGTGCGATCAGGACGCGTTCGGGCGTGCGCCCGGAATAGCGCCAGCGATAGACTGGCCCTGCGCGAAGGCGCCGGCGCGTCTTGCGCCAAAACTCCTTAGCGACAAGCGTCCACAGACGTGTCGTGCTGCCGGCAGCCAGTGCCAAAACCCCTCCTCGTCGCCTGGAGCTAGAGCATGCTGTCGTCCGAAAACCGCGTCGCAGGTTTCGGCATCATGTTCCGGTACCCCAGCACAAGCTTATATGATTCAAGAACTTATGCGAAGTCGAATTCCGCCGACGTGAAGCGCCTCACGCTGCCGGCCACCGACCCACCCCGAAAAAAGTCAAGCGCTTCGCGGGCTTAAGCCCGGCAATCCGGCACTCACTTGCGGTTGTGGCGAGACCGAAATTCGCTGGGCGAACAGTTTTCGCGGTCGCGAAACAGACGGGAGAAATAGAAGGCGTCGTGGATGCCGACGGCGGCCGCAATGGACTCGATGGGCGAATCGGAGGCGGCCAGCATCTGTTTGGCGCGGTCGAGCCTCGTGCGCAGTTGGAAGGCCTTGGGCGACATGCCGGCTGCCCGCGCAAATCTGCGCCGCAAGGTTGCCGGCGACATCGAGAATTTCGCGGCGAAGGCATCGAGATCCACCGGGTCGCACGCGCAGCGGCGCAATTCGTCGATGATGGGCTGCATGTCGGCATGCTGGAAGCCGGGATTTCGTTGACGGTTGTTCCAATCCATTGCCTGGCGGGCAGCACGCACGACGATGCGATGCATCGTGGCGGCGGCTTCTGCCTGGCTCAGCATCGTATCGAGCGACAGCTCACCGTGCAGCCTGTCGAACAGCCGCTGCATTTTGCCGAGGTCGCGCAAGGGGACGACAGGGGCGTCCTCGGCGATCAGCCGCAGCCGGGTGAAATCGCGTATCAAGGCCCCGTCGAAGAGCGCCCAGCGTTCGAGCCAGCCCGATGCGTCCGGCCCGTAGGAATGCATTCTCCCGGCAAGCAGCCAGAACAGGGCCGGCGCTTGGATCGTCTGCATGCCGGCAGTCCTGGTTTCAAGCCAGCCTTGACCGTTCTCAATCAGCACCACGGCGAATTCCGGCAATTTGCGCGCTTGGATCGCCTGAGTGACGCGATGCCGACCAATCCCTGTAACCGACAGGCCGCCGGCCGCGGCCGGTGCGGATCTGTAGAGTGCGTAAGAGAGATCGTTCATGAGCGAAAAGTCCATGGCTTCGTTCTGTCCATGGGCGAGTCTGCGAACAGTATGACATTTCCAGCTAAGGATGAAAAATCGCAGGTGGCTGAAATGTCAAGCTCAACAGGTGGCACGCAACGACAGATTCCTGTTGCGTCAATCGATCTGAACGCCAACGGCAAGACATTATCGATGGCGCCGAACCGGTTGGGTCATCTCGTGCCAACCGACGCCGGGGTCGGCATCGATGCCATTCGCGGCCTCCTTGCCGAGCAAGGCTATGTCTGGCTGAAAAGTATGCTGCCGCGCCGCGACGTCATCGATTTTCGCGGCTGGGTGTTTTCGTATCTGGCCGACACCGGCTTGCTGCAGCCCGGGTCCGATCCCGCGCTTGGCCTGGCGGCGGCCGCCGGCACGTTCGACCGTCAGCTCGCCGATCGCCGGTTGATGGCGCTGGTTCGCTCCACCGCCTATGAAGGGTTTTGCGCACAGCCCCGGATGGCGCGGCTGATGGATGGGTTTGTCGGCGGGCTGTCCTATTTGCACAAGCGCAAGATCATGCGCTTCACCCAACCGGGCACCGCCGTGGCGACGCCGGCGCATTACGATCTCGTCTATCTTCGCGGCGGCACCAGCCGCATCGTCACGGCCTGGATCCCGATCGGCGACGTTCCCGTCGACATGGGCGGCCTGGTCTATCTCGAGGGATCGCACGCCATCGGCCTCGACATGGAAGCCCGGTTCGCCAGGGACAATGCCGGGCTGAGCCCGCAGGAGCGCATCAGCGCCTACAACAGGAACATGAGCGAGGGCGGCTGGGTGTCGAAGGACCTGCCCGACATGGCGGAGCGGTTCGATACACGCTGGCTGATCGCGGATTTCGAGGCCGGCGATGTCGTCCTCCACTCGCCCTATATGATCCACGCCTCGACGACCAACCAGAGTGCGGAGGGGCGTATCCGGCTCTCCACCGATATCCGCTACCAGAATGTGGATGATGAGATCGATGCAAGGTGGGGGAAGCACTGGAGTCTGAACGACATGCTTTAGGCATGTCGTCGCGTCGGAGTCAGGCCAGACGTCGCATGCGGGCTGCGAAGAAGCCGTCCAGGCCGGAAACCCCTGGCGAACCACTGTCAAGATCGGCGGGTGTGGTGCGCAGCGTGCCTTGCGGGGTCAGGAAAGCGTCGATGCCGGCGATTTCGCCGGGCTGCAGTGGATCGTCGGCGACGGTTTTGTTGCCGGCCAGAAAGACGCGATACAGATCCTCGCCTTCGATCGGGTCCAGCGAACAGTTGGAAAAAACAATCCGACCGCCCGGTTTGACCAAAGTGACGGCGCGGGCGAGCAGCTTTGCTTGCAGATCGGCTAGCTTTTCGACGTCGGCTGCCGTCTTGGTCCATGGCACGTCGGGGTGGCGCCGAACCGTGCCGGTGGAAGAGCAGGGCGCGTCGAGCAGGACGGCGTCGAAAAGCTCCGCCGGCTGGTATTTCAGCAGATCGGCCTGCACGATCTCGGCGGACAGCCCGAGCCGTCCGAGGTTCTGCGTCAGCCGCGCCAGCCGGTTCTTCGAGGTGTCCACGGCGGTGACTTTGGCGCCGGCAAGGATCAGCTGAGCGGTCTTGCCGCCGGGGGCGGCGCAGAGGTCGGCGACGCGTAATCCTTTGACATCGCCGAACAGCCGCGCCGGAAAACTGGCGGCGGCGTCCTGGACCCACCATGCGCCTTCGCTGAAGCCCGGCAGTTCGGTGACGGAGGCGTTGAGCTTTTCCACTCGCACCGTGCCGGTCGGCAGCACGATGCCGCCGAGCTTTTCGGCCCACAGTTCGGGATCGGCCTTGACCGTGAAATCGACCGGCGCCTCAACGCGATGCGCCGCCAGGATCTGTCTGGTCATCTCGGCGCCATAGGCGGCCTTCAGCCGGTCGGAGAACCATTTTGGCGCCTCGTCGGTGGCGGCAAGAGCTGCCGGCAGTTCGGTCTCCTTGGCCCGCACCAAAGTGCGCAGCACGCCGTTAACGAGGCCGGAAAAGCGCTGCGTGCGTGGGTCCGACTTGGCGTGGGTCACAGCCAAATCGACGGCGGCGCTGTCGGGGATGTCGAGGAACAGGATCTGCGCCGCCGCAACATGCAGGATGTGCGACAGCGCTGTGGCGTTGGGCGGCAGCGGCTTTTCAAGGCGGCGGGCGAGGAGCCCGGCAATGGTCATGCGGTAGCGCAGCGCGGTTACCAGTATGGCGCGCACCAGGCCGCGGTCGCGCAAGTCGAGCACCTTGTATTGCGGATGGCCGTTCTCGTGGTCCGTCAGCCCGTCGAGCGGCGTTTTGGCGTCGATAACGGCGGCCAGCAGCCGCGCCGCGGCCTTGCGCGCGGCGAGGCCGGCGACGAATTCGTCCGAGCTGTTTTCGCGATCGCCTGAATGTGCGGGCCGGGATCTGGCGCCGCTCACGACCACGGACCTTTGGGTCCGGTCGGATTGCGGCCCCACGGATTGGCTTTCGGCTTGGCCGGTTTGGTCGGCTGCGTGGGGCGTGCTGCCTTGCCCCACGGACCTTGCTCGGCATCGGCCGGCAATTCTTCGATCGGCTCTGGCGTCGGCGCCTGGCGCGGCGCCGGCTGGCGGCCTGCCATGTCGCGCGCCATCGCCTGCAGCGCGGCGATGCGGTTGTCGGTGTTCGGGTGGGTCGAAAACAGGCTGTCCATTCGCTCGCCGTGAAGAGGATTGATAATGAAGAGATGCGCGGTCGCGGGATTGCGTTCGGCATCCGGGTTGCGGATGCGTTCGGCGCCGCGGGCGATCTTGTCAAGCGCTGATGCCAGCCAAAGCGGATTTCCAACGATTTCGGCGCCGCGCCGGTCGGCCTCGTATTCGCGGGTGCGGCTGACCGCCATCTGCACGATCATGGCGGCGAAGGGCGCGACCAGCATCGCCACCAGCACGCCGACAAAGCCGAACGGGTTGTTGTTGTCGCGGCTGCCGCCGAAGAAGAAGGCGAAATTGCCGAGCATCGAGATGGCGCCGGCGAGTGTCGCGACAATGGTCATGGTCAGCGTGTCTCGATGCTGGATGTGGGCCAGCTCATGCGCCATGACTGCCGCCACCTCCTCATGCGACAGGCGCTCCAGCAGCCCGGTCGAGGCCGCGACCGCGGCGTTCTCGGGATTGCGGCCGGTGGCGAAGGCGTTCGGCTGCGGATTGTCGATCAGATAGGTCTTGGGCATCGGCAGGCCGGCCTGCTTGGCCAACGCCTCGACGATGGCGTGGAATTCGGGCGCGTTCTTCGCGTTGACCTCGACGGCGCGGTTCATCGACAGCACCATCTTGTCGGCATTCCAGTAGCTGAACAGATTGGTGCCCGCGGCGACCAGGAAGGCGATCATCATGCCGCCGGTGCCGCCGATCAGAAAGCCGACGCCCATGAACAGCGCCGTCATCGCGGCCAGAAGCATGGTGGTGCGTAGCGTGCTCATCATCTGCTCCCTGTGCGGCCGTGGCAAAACAAGGTCGATCGGGGTGAACTCATGGCTATATGATGGGAAACGCCGCCCTTTGTTTCAATCCGCCCGGACTATCGCATGACCGACCAACCCAGCAAAGCCGATGCCGACCGGGAGAAGGACCTGACGCCGGCGGCCAGCCGAGCGCTGGCTGAAGCCGAGGCGCGCCGTGAAGCGTATCGCCAGAAGGAAGCTGCGTTGCCGAAGGAAATCGGCGGCCGCGGCGGCAAGGAACCCGGCCGCTACGGCGACTGGGAAGTGAAGGGACTGGCTAGCGATTTCTAGGGGTTCAGGAACGGAAGAACTGGGGAACTGGTGAGCTGAAGAGTTGAAGAAAAAGGCGCACAGCAGTTCTCCAGTCCTCCAGTCCTCCAGTCCTCCAGTCCTCCAGTCCTCCAGTTCCTCAGGCCGCGCTGCGCTGTGCCCCCAGCGTCATCCAGCCGCTGTCATCGATGGCGATGGAGACGGTTTCGTAGCCGCCAATCGAGTTGTGCTGAGTCGTCATTGGATGCTGGTGAGTGGCGCTGATCACCATCACCGACGCGCCCGCTGCTTCCGCCGCCGCGATACCGGCCGGTGCGTCCTCGAAGACCAGACAGTCGCCGATGTCGACGCCGAGCCGTTTTGCCGCCAGCAGGAAACAGTCGGGCGCCGGTTTGCCGTGCGACACATCCTCGGCCGCGACCACCAAGGCGGGAACCGGGATGCCGGCGGCCCGCATGCGCAGCAGCGCCAACGGGCGCGGCGCGGAGGTGACGATCGCCCAGCGCTCGGCCGGCAGCGCGTTGAGAAACCGTACTGCGCCGGCGATCGGCAGCACGCCTTCGACATCGTCCGACTCGGCCTGCAACAGCACAAACGCCTCATGAACAGGGTCGACGCCGGGAAGCGCCAGCCTGGTGATGGTCTCGACCGCCCGCACGCCATGGATCGTCGGCAGGAAGGCTTCGACGTCGAGACCGTGCTTAAGCGCCCACGCCGCCCAGACGCGCTCGGCCGAGGCGATCGAATTGAGCACCGTGCCATCCATATCGAACAGGAACGCGGCGAATTTTCTGCCTGCAAACATCAGATTTTCCACGGGTTAGGGATCGTTTCGGGAGGTCGAAACATGTCGTTCGACCGTAACGTCGCCACGCCTGCCTGGGAAGCCGCGGGAGAGCCTTTTCGATAGTTCCAGGGAACCATGGTCCCGCCTCTGGCGTTTTGAGCATACTGTTTTCCACGGGATCGAAGGGGCAATCATTGTGCTGATCCGGCTCGGCTACGAAATCGCCATTGAATGCGTCGGCGCCACGCCGGTCATCTCGCTGCTTGATATCCACAGGGATCGTCAGGCCGACATCAAACGGCAGACGCGCGTGCTGACGTCGCCTTCAGTGCCGAGCAAGGTCTATCACGATCTGTTCGGCAATACCTGCCGCCGCTTCACCGTACCCGCCGGCAGTTTCCGCATTCTCTATGACGCAGCCGTCGAGGACAGCGGCGAGCCTGACGCGGTCAACACGCTGGCCAGGGAAGTGCCGGTGGCGGAACTGCCGGACGATGTGCTCGGCTACCTCCTCGGCAGCCGCTATTGCGAGACCGATCATCTGAGCAGTCTGGCCTGGCAGCTTTTCGGCCATGTTCCCTCCGGCTGGGCGCGGGTGCAGGCGATCGTCGACTATGTCCACAACCGGCTGTCCTTCGGCTATGGCTATGCGCGGTCGACGCGTACCGCAGCCCAAGCGCATGAGGAGCAGGTTGGTGTATGCCGCGACTTCGCCCATCTGGCGATCACGCTCTGCCGCTGCATGAACATCCCGGCCCGCTATGTGAACGGTTATCTCGGCGACATCGGCGTACCGGCCGACCCGGCGCCGATGGATTTTTCAGCCTGGATGGAAGTGTTCCTCGACGGCAAGTGGTACACGTTCGACCCGCGCCACAACAAACCCAGGATCGGCCGCGTCGTCATCGCGCGCGGCCGCGATGCCACGGATGTCCCGCTGCTGCACAGTTTCGGCCCACACCAACTCTCGCTGTTCAAGGTCTGGACCTACGAGCAGGAAGGCAAGCTGTTCAATCCGCCCTATCACGGCGTCGACAAGACGATCAGCGCGCGGATGCTGGCGTGACCGGATTCTGATCTGCTTCGACACACAATCCGGAAATGGAAAAGGCCGCCGCTTCTTGACGAAGCCGGCGGCCTTCCGTGTTTCCGTCCGTGGCGCGGCCAATGGCGGCGACCGAGGTCACCCGCCGCGCTTATCGCGCCTTAACGGGAAGACTGCTTCCCGAAAGTGCAATCCGCTGAGGCCACGTTCTGGAAAACGAAATCACTCGACATCGGATCACCTCCTTTCGATTTGTTGAACACGTACAGATGATGGGGTGCGTTGCAGCAAAAAACAAGATGCCGATTTGAAATAGCTGGCGAGCCGCCTTTTGCGCCGGGTTGCGAAGAGCCGCGAGGGCGGGCAAAATCCATGCAAGGTGGATTGTCAGGACTCGGGAGGATGGCCATGGAGGCAGCCGAGAAGGCCGCGCGCATCGTGCGAACGGTGATCGAAACGCTGAAGCCGGGTTTTGCGGTCAAGCTGTGGACCGGCGAGCGGATCGGTCCCGCCATCGGGCCCGTGCTCACCATCAACGACCAGGACATCGTCTGGCAGGTGGTGAAGCGGCCATCGCTGTCGACGCTGATCGAGATGTGGATCTCCAAGACGATAGACATCGAAGACGGGACGATTTTCGATTTCTACGCACTGCCGTCGCAAGGCAAGCTCAGGACCAAGCTCAAGTCGCTGCCGAAGCTGGCGATCCTGCGCGACCTGCCGGCGGTGCTCCTGTCACGCAAGCAGATGAGTGCACGCACCGATCTGTCGGGTCGCAACCCCTATGTCAGCGGGTCGAGCCAGGAGGCGATCCAGCATCACTACGACATTTCGAATGCCTTTTACCGGCTCTTCCTCGACGAGCGCATGGTCTACAGCTGCGGCTACTTTAAGGATTTCGCCGATGGCATCGACCAGGCGCAGGCCGACAAGCTCGACCATATCTGCCGCAAGCTCAGGCTGAAGCCGGGCGAAAAGCTGCTGGACATCGGCTGCGGCTGGGGTGCCATGCTGATCCATGCGGCCAAAAATTACGGCGTCGTCGGCCATGGCGTGTCGCTGTCGCAGGCGCAGACCGATCTCGCCCGCGAGCGCATCCGCGCCGAAGGGCTGCAGGACCGCATCACCATCGAAATCAAATCCTATACGGAGCTCAAAGGCTCCTTCGACAAGATATCGTCGATCGGCATGTTCGAGCATCTCGGCCTCGCCAACCACGCCACCTATTTCAAGACCATCCATCGCTTGCTGAAGCCCGGCGGCATCTATCTGCACCACGCCATCACCAGGCGCAGCAAGGGCGACTTGAAGAAAACCTTGCGCAAGGGGCCGGAGTTCAAGGCGCTGCTCAAATACATTTTCCCAGGCGGCGAACTCGACACGATCGGCATGACGCTGGGCAATCTGGAGGCGCATGGCTTCCTGGTCTACGACGTCGAGAATCTGCGCGAGCACTATGCGCGCACCTGCCGGCTGTGGGCCCAGCGGCTACAGGCTCGCTTCGACGAGGCGGTCGCCGAAGTCGGCGAGGCCAAGGCACGGCTGTGGCTGCTTTATCTCACCGGCTGCTCGATCACCTTCGAGCGCGCCTCGGCGCAGATTTTTCAGACCGTCGTCACCAAACGCGCACGCGGCCCGAGCGGGCTGCCGCCGACACGGGCGGATCTGTATCGGTAGGGATAGGATTCGGGGCCGAACCCCACGCTTTCCAAGGTCTGCGATTCGCTGCCTCGCGGTAGAGGCCTACACGAACCGCATCGGCGCGCCGATCTCGACACGGGCAGGCCTGTCCACAGTGCAATAGACGCCGAGATTATGGGCGTTGTGGCGGACCAGATTGCGCAGGATGCCGGGATCGTGGTCGAAGCCGTCCTGGCTGATGATGGTGAAGCCGCAGCGGCGGCACGGCTCCGAGACGGTCACCAGCAGGTCGCCGATGGCAAGCTTGCGGCCAATCCATTCGGTCTCGGGAAACGAGCCTTCGACCGCCGCCATGTCGACGACGATGTTGGGGCGGAAGCGGCGCGGATCGGGAATGCCTTCGGGGTGCAGCGCCTTGAGCCGGGCCAGCGATGCGGTGGTCAAGAGATGGATCGGCGCTTTGCGGTAGCGCGCCGCGGTCAGCGGGCCGGTGTAGCCGGGAGCGTTGTCCTGGCTGAACGGCCGGATCGAGGCGGCGAAGCCGAGATAGGTCGAGACGGCGCTGTCGCATTCAGCGCCCGGCGCTACCAGCCAGTCGCCGTCGGGAACGGCGATCTCCAGCTTGCGGTCCTTGCTCAGCCGGGTGCGGATGCGCGGCACCTTGTGCCACTTGGCGTCGCGGTCGGGCCGCGCGATCTCATTGTCCGAGACATCGACAAGGCCGAACAGCCGGTCGCCGTCGATGGTTTCAAGGCCGACCGAAATGGCGTCCTGGCGTTCGCCGGCAAGCGAACTTGCAGGGTAACGCCAGAGCTCCGTGACTGCGCCCAGTGCAGCCATCAAATCCCCTCAGCCCTTCTTGTTCTGGCGGTTGGCGATCAGATCATCGACCACGGCCGGATCGGCCAGTGTCGAGGTATCGCCGAGTGCGGAAAAATCGTCCTCGGCGATCTTGCGCAGGATACGGCGCATGATCTTGCCGGAGCGGGTTTTCGGCAGTCCGGGCGCGAACTGCAGCTTGTCGGGCGAGGCGATGGCGCCGATCTCCTTGCGGACATGGGCCACGAGCTCCTTGCGCAGTTCCTCGCTCGGCTCCACGCCTTTCATCAAGGTAACGTAGCTGTAGATGCCCTGGCCCTTGATGTCGTGGGGATAGCCGACGACAGCTGCTTCCGACACCTTCTCATGGCTGACGAGCGCCGATTCGACCTCGGCCGTTCCCATGCGGTGGCCGGAAACGTTGATGACGTCGTCGATGCGGCCGGTGATCCAGTAATAGCCATCGGCGTCGCGGCGACAGCCGTCTCCGGTGAAGTATTTGCCCTTGTAGGTGGAGAAATAGGTCTGCACGAAGCGGTCGTGATCGCCATAGACGGTGCGCATCTGGCCGGGCCAGGAATCGGCAATGCAGAGATTGCCGTCGGCCGCCCCTTCCAGCACCTTGCCTTCGCCGTCGACCAGCTGCGGTTTGATGCCGAAGAAGGGCCGCGTCGCCGAGCCGGCCTTGAGGTCGGTGGCGCCGGGCAGCGGCGTGATCAGGATGCCGCCGGTCTCGGTCTGCCACCAGGTGTCGACGATCGGCACCTTGCCGTTGCCGACGATGTTGAAATACCACTCCCAGGCTTCCGGATTGATCGGTTCGCCGACCGAGCCCAGCACGCGCAGCGACTTGCGCGAGGTCTTCTTCACCGGTTCGTCGCCGGCGCCCATCAGCGCGCGCAGCGCCGTCGGCGCGGTGTAGAAGATGTTGACCTTGTGCTTGTCGATGACTTCCCAGAAGCGCGACTGCGAGGGGTAGTTCGGCACGCCCTCGAACATCAGCGTGGTGGCGCCGTTGGCGAGCGGGCCATAGACGATATAGCTGTGGCCGGTGACCCAACCGACATCGGCGGTGCACCAGTAGATATCGCCGTCATGGTAGTCGAAGACATATTGGTGGGTCATCGAGACATAGACGAGATAGCCGGCAGTGGTGTGCAGCACGCCCTTCGGCTTGCCGGTCGAGCCTGAGGTGTAGAGGATGAACAGCGGATCCTCGGCCTTCATCTTCTCCGGCTTGCAGTCGCCCTTCACCGTGGCGATCTCGTCATGGTACCAGATGTCGCGTCCCTGGACCCAGCCGGTCTTGCCGCCGGTGCGGCGCACGACGACCACCTTTTCGACCTTGGTGCCGGAATTGGCGGCGATTTCGATCGCTCTGTCGGTGTTTTCCTTCAGCGGGATCGGCTTGCCGCCGCGCAGGCCCTCATCGGCGGTGATGACGAAGGTCGACTTGCAGTCATCGATGCGGCCGGCCAGCGCGTCCGGTGAAAAGCCGCCGAAGACGATCGAGTGGATGGCGCCGATGCGGGTGCAAGCCAGCATCGCGTAGGCCGCTTCCGGGATCATCGGCATGTAGATGGTGACGCGGTCGCCCTTCCTGACGCCGTGCTTCTTCATCACATTGGCGAGCCGGCAGACATGCTCGTAGAGCTCGTTATAGGTGATCTTCTTGTCGTCGTAGGGATTGTCGCCTTCCCAGATGATGGCTGTCTGGTTGCCGCGCTTCTTCAAATGGCGGTCGATGCAGTTGTAGGAGACGTTGGTTTCGCCGTCCTCGAACCATTTGATCGAGACCTTGCCCTCGAAGGAGGTGTTCTTGACCTTGCTGAACGGCTTGAACCAGTCGATGCGCTTGCCGTGCTTGCCCCAGAACTTGTCCGGATTCTTCACGCTGTCGGCATACCATTTGAGGTAGGTGTCATTGTCGATCAGCGCATTCTTCTTCCACGCCGGCTGGACGCGGTGGATCTTCACCTCGGACATGTCTTCACTTTCCTCCCAAACCACCCCGCCGGCTTGACCACAGCCAGGATCACGGCGACGCAGCCGCGAATTCGGCGGCATTATTAACAGTTCCGCGCTGACGGCAACATTAGACGTTGGATTCGCGTGGCGGGATGCCGCAGCTCCCGTTCAGGTTGTATCAGCACTCGGCAGCGGTCGCTGCTAACTGTATGTTTTCGTGCATAAAACCCGACTGGGATCAGGAAAATCATAGACAGTTAAGGAACGGCGCGCACAATTCGGTGTTGGGAGGAATGGAGAATCAACTAGGCCAAGGGGCTGTCATGCGCGATCATTCCGAAATGGACCTGATGCTCAAGGGGTATGGCCTGACCACGGCCAAGATTCTATACCATTTTCCCGACCACCCGCATCTGCTGCAGAGCTTCATCTGGCAGGATTACGATCTGGCGCCGAAGTTTCCGGTGCTGATCAAGTTCATCGAGTTCTGGAAGGCCAGGCTCGACGGGCCGCTGCATTCGATCAGCTACACGCACCAGAAGCTGATCGCGCCGAACGAATGGCGGAAGGTGGATGGGGAGTTCGTGCTGCACTGAGCGGCAGTATAGCTGATCTCCCCCGCGAGGGGGGAGATTGGCAGCTTCAACGTCGGCGATCACACCGCAGGCGGGTTCAGCCGGGCGAAACCTTCCTGGCGGTGATAAGGGAAGTACGGGTAGGGCGCTGTGACCTCGCTTGCAGCGTCGAGTTTTTTGACCTGCTCCGGCGTCAATGCTCAGCCGGCGGCGCCGAGGTTCTGGCGCAGCTGTTCCTCGTTGCGGGCGCCGATGATGACCGAGGACACGGTCGGGCGCCGCAACAGCCAGTTGATGGCGATCTGCGGCACGGTCTTGCCGGTCTCTTCAGCCATCGCATCAAGCGCATCCATGACCCGGTAGAGATGTTCGTCCGCGACCGGCGGGCCGAAATCGGCGGTGTCGTGCAGCCGGCTCTTTTCCGGCAGGGGCTGGCCGCGGCGGATCTTGCCGGTCAGGCGGCCCCAGCCGAGCGGACTCCACACCAGCGCGCCGATGCCCTAGTCGATACCGAGCGGCATCAGCTCCCATTCATAGTCGCGGCCGACCAGCGAGTAGTACACCTGATGCGCGGCGTAGCGCGGATAAGCATGCTTGTCGGCTTCCGCCAGCGATTTCATCACCTGCCAGCCGGAGAAGTTGGAGACGCCGACATAGCGCAGCTTGCCGGCGCGCACGAGGTCGTCCAGCGTCGACAACACCTCCTCGATCGGCGTGCCGGCATCGAAGGCGTGCAGCTGCAACAGGTCGATGTAATCGGTGCCCATGCGCTTCAGGGCGGCGTCGACGGCTTTGATCAGCCGCGAGCGCGACGAGCCGTAGTCGGCCGGTCTGTCGCCCATCGGCAGCGAAGTCTTGGTCGAGATCAGCATCGCGTCGCGGCGGCCTTTGATGGCTTCGCCAAGCACTTCCTCGGAGGCGCCGTTCGAATAGACATCGGCGGTGTCGAACAGATTGACGCCGGCCTCGAGGCAGATGTCGATCAGCCGCCGCGCTTCCTTGGCGTCGCTGTTGCCCCACGCCCCGAACAGCGGCCCGGAGCCGCCGAAAGTGCCGGCGCCGAAAGAGAGTGCGGGCACTTTCAGGCCCGATGCGCCGAGACGTCGATAATCCATTTTATGCTCCTTGATGATGTCGAAGAAGGATTGCGCGTGATGCTCATGACTGGGCGCAGACCGGCGCCCCTATTGTGGGGGCGCGATCGAGGCGCAGCGCCAGGGCAGCGACGCCAAGAGCCACGACCGGCAGCAAAGCGGCGATCCAGGTTAGTGAGCCGAGGCCGAGGCCACGGGCAATCACCGCGCCGCCAAGCCAAGCGCCGGCGGCATTGCCGAGGTTGAAGGCGGCGATGTTGAAGGAGGAGGCGAGGCTCTGGCCCGCGCCTTGCGCCTTTTCCAGCACCCACATCTGCAGCGGCGCCACGGTGGCGAAGGCGGCGGCTCCAAGCAGGCCGACATAGATGACGGCCAGGATTTGGCTGTGGACGGCGAAGGTCATTGTGGCCAGCACCAACGCCAGCACCACGAGGCTGCCGAGCACCGCCGGCACCAACCAGCGGTCCGCGACCTTGCCGCCAAGCAGGTTGCCGGCGATAAGACCGCCACCGAAGACGAGCAGGATCGGCGACACGGCGGCTTCCCCAAAACCGGTGATTTCGGTGAGCAGCGGGGCGATGTAGGTGAAGACGGCGAAGACGCCGGCATAGCCGAGCACGGTGGTGGCGAGGCCGAGCAACACCGGCGTGCGGCGCAGCACGGCGAGGTCGGCGCGCAGATTGGTCTTCTCGGGCGCTTCCTTGCTGCGCGGCACCAGAAGCAGGATGACGGCAAAGGCTGCCAAGCCGACCAGGGTTACGGCCCAGAAGGTGGCGCGCCAGCCGAAGGTCTGGCCGAGCCAAGTGCCGAAGGGCACGCCGAGGATGTTGGCGATAGTCAGGCCGGTGAACATCAGCGCGATCGCCGAGGCTTTCTTGTTGGGCGCGACCAGGCCGGTGGCGACCACCGAGCCGACGCCAAAGAAAGTGCCATGGGCAAAGGCGGTGATGATGCGGGCGCCCATCAGCGTCCAGTAGTCGGGGGCGATCGCACAGGCGAGGTTGCCGAGCGTGAAGATCGCCATAAGGGCCAGAAGGACGGTCTTGCGGGGCCAGTTGCCGGTAGCGATGGTCAAAAGCGGCGCGCCGATGACGACGCCCAACGCGTAGCCCGAAATCAACTGGCCGGCGGCCGAGATCGAGACTCCGAGATCTTTGCTGACATCGATCAGCAGCCCCATGATGACGAATTCGGTGACACCGATGCCGAAGGCGCCGGCAGCGAGGGCGTAGAGGGCAAGAGGCATGGCGGTTTCCAGTTCGAACTCGAACGAGCGCGCTGTCCAGACCCGCGCCCGACCGCAGAGATCGTGTTGCCATGCCTTGTGAACCAGACTTGCCTTGGGCATATTTCCTGTGAAATAGATTCACAAATGGCCAGACCCGATATCAACCGTTCCGGCGAGATCGAAGTGTTCGTCCGCGTCGTCGAGGCGGGCAGCTTCTCGGCTGCGGCTCGCGCGCTGCGGATGACGCCGTCGGCGGTAAGCAAGCTGATCGCGCGGCTGGAGGCAAGGCTCGGCGCGCGGCTGGTCAGCCGCTCGACGCGCAAGCTGCAGCTGACGCCGGAAGGGACGGCCTTCTATGACAGCGGGTTGCGCATCCTGGCCGATATGGCGGGGTTGTGTGCGTCAAGTTCTGCAAAATGGGGCGGCCATGATGCTGGTCATGCGGCTTGGCGCAGAGCGAGCTTCTTGTGCTCGCGCAGGACGTCCATATTGATGTATCGGTTGGCCTCCATCCAGTTTTCATTGGTCTCGACGGCCAACGCCCTGACCAGGCGCAGGCAGCTTTCGGTGTTGGGGAAGATGCGCACGACATAGGTGCGCCGGCGGATTTCCTCGTTGAGCCGCTCCAGCATGTTGGTGGATTTGAGATGCTTGTGGTGCTGTCTCGGCAGCCTGAAGAAGGTCAGGGTTTGTTCGATGGCATCCTCGGCCCAGCCTGTCAGGCGCGGATAGCGTGCCGACCATTTGGCAAGCCATGCGGCAAGATCAGCCCTGGCCTCTGCGAGATCGCGCCGGTCGTAGAGCCAGCGCAATTCCTGCAGGCAGTCGTCGCCGTGCTTCCTCGGCAGATGATCGAGCGCGTTCCTGAGGAAGTGCACGTAGCAGCGTTGCCAGGCGGCTTCGGGGATCACCTCGCCGATCGCTGCCACCAGGCCGGCGTGATCGTCGGACACGACCAACTCGACGCCCTTGAGGCCGCGCGCCTTGAGGCCGACGAGGAAGTCCCTCCAGGCCGAGCGGCTCTCGCGATTGGCCATCTCCACGGCCAGGATCTGGCGCCTTCCGTCCCAGTCGATACCGACCGCTATCAGCACCGCCTGGCTCATGACAACACCGGCTTCACGCACCTTCTCGTAGCGCGCATCGAGGATGAGGTAAGGAAACGGCTCTTGAAGGGGGCGCCTGGCAAAGGCAGCGAGGCTCTCGTCCAGCCGCTTGTTGATGGCCGAGATCGACGAGGCCGAGAAGGCATGGCCGCACAGTTCTTCCGTGATCGCCTTCACCTTGCGGGTCGACACGCCCTGCACATACATCTCCGCCAGCGTCGCCACCAAGGCCCGCTCGGAACGCTGGTAGCGCTCGAACAGCTCGGTGGAGAAGCGCCCGGCACGGTCCTGCGGAACCCGCAGCTCGAGCTTGCCGACCCGCGTCACAAGGGTACGGCCGTAATAGCCCGAGCGATAGCCAAGCCGTTCGGGCGTGCGCTCGCTCTTCGAGGCACCCAGCGCCTCGTCCATCTCGGCCTCAAGCACCTCCTGCATCACCGCACGGAGCACCTCGTGCAATCCATCCGGGTTCGAAAGCAAAATGTCTTTGACGGCAGCGCTGGCGGTCTTAACTTCAGTCTTGGTCATGGTGGCGTTCCTTCGCGGGAATCAGGTGACGTGAACAATCACCAGCCTGCCATGACCGCCCCCTCTCAGCGAATTTGCAGAACTCTCAGCACACTACCGATGGCGGCGGCCGAGCGCGAGGCGGCCGTGGGTGCCGCGCCGCGCGGACGGCTGCGCGTCAACTCCTATGTGCCCTTCGGGGTGCATCGGCTGATCCCGCTGCTGCCTGATTTCCTCGAACGCTACCCCGGGATTTCGGTCGATCTGGTGCTTACCGACAGCGTCATCGATCTGATGGCTGAACGTGCCGACGTCGCCATCCGCGCCGGGCCGCTCGGCGAGTCGCGGCTGGTGGCGCGCAAGCTCGGGCAAAGCCGGATGACAGTCGTTGCCGCACCGTCCTATCTCAAGACGCATGGCACGCCGCTGGTTCCAGCAGATCTCGACCGGCACAATCGCATAGCTTTCGGCTTTGTCCGGCATGTCGATGGCTGGTCGTTTGTCGATGCAACCGGGAACGCCGTCATGGTGCCGATCACCGGAAACACGCTGGTCGGCGATGGCGAGTCGATGCGGTTGATGGCGGTCGGCGGCGCCGGCATCGCCCGGCTGGCACACTGGCATGTGGCCGATGACATCGCGGCGGGGCGGCTGACGGCGCTGCTGGAGGATATCAATCCGGGCGACGAGGAGCCTACCCACGCCGTCTATGTCGGCCAGGGCCGGCATTTGCCCGCACGGGTGCGGGCGTTTCTCGACTTTCTGGTCGAGAGCGTGCGGATGAGCTGAAAAGACGTTGGGGAGCCAGATGACCCCCCAAGCATCAGGCGACAGCAGTGACTATTTCTTCGGGGTGAACGGCGCCGGGCGGCGACCGGCGCCCTGACGCTCCAGCATCCAGCCGGGATATTCGGCCGGCAGCGCGCTGACCTCATCCAGTCTGGCGAGATCGTCGGCGTCGAGCTTCACCTCGGCCGCGGCAAGGTTATGCTCGAGCTGCTCCATGCGGCTGGCGCCGATGATGACGCTCATGACGAAAGGTTTGGCCAGGACATAGCCGAGCGCCACCGTGGCGACGCTGACGCCGTGCTTCTGGGCGATCTCGCGCATCACGGCGACAGCCGCCCAGGCGCGGTCCTCATCGACCGGCGGGAAGTTGAAGGCGGCGCGGCGGCCTTCGCCATTGCCGGGCGCGCCGGGGCCGTATTTGCCCGACAGCAGGCCGCCGGCCATTGGCGACCAGACCATCAGGCCGAGCTTTTCCTCGTTGATGAGCGGCACGATCTCGCGCTCGAGGTCGCGGCCGGCGATCGAGTAATAGGACTGGATGGTCTCGAAGCGGGAAAATCCCTTGCGCTCGGCAACGCCCAGCGCCTTGGCGATGCGCCAGGCCGCCCAGTTGGAGACGCCGACATAGCGGACCTTACCGCTGGCAACGAGATCGTCGAGCGCCCGCAGCGTCTCGTCGACTGGCGTCACGGTGTCGGTGCCGTGCAGCTGGTAGAGATCGATATGGTCTAGCTGCAGCCGCTCCAGGCTGCCCTCGACCGAATCCATGATGTGGCCGCGCGAAGAGCCGCGCTCGTTCGGGCCCTGGCCCATGGCGCCATGCACCTTGGTGGCAATGACGACGTCCGAGCGCTTGACGCCAAGATCCTTGAGCGACTGGCCAAGCAGGCGTTCGGACTGGCCGAATGAATAGACGTCGGCCGTGTCGAAGAAATTGACGCCGGCGGCGATGGAACGGGCAACGATGTCGTTGACGCCCTTCTGGTCGAGGCTGGCGATCAGGCCCCATTGGGCATTCTCGCCCGCGGCGCCGAAGGTCATGGTGCCGAGGCACAGTTCGGAGACGAACATCCCCGTATTTCCGAGTTGATTGTAGCGCATGGTGGCGGCTCCAGCAGATTGGTGATGACGCCAAGCAAATAGGAACGGTGCGTTTCGTTTCCAGTGGTGGCACAATGATGGACCGGCTCTGGCTCAACCTGCGGCCGACCCAACACCGGATCAACACAGGCGGGTCAGGCTTCCCAAGGGTTGAACATTGTGACGGCAGTATCGTCGAAATCGGCGACGTTGCGTGTGACCAGTATGAGATCGTGGAAGAGCGCCGTCGCGGCTATAAGCCCATCTGCGTCGCCGCGCGTGCGGATCGCGGAGATGCGACCCCATTGGGCAGCGATGTTCTCGTCTATGCCGAGAATTCGGTTTTCGTAGCTGTGGCGCAGACCGTGGAACCACGTTGCTAAATGGTTTGCAGTGTCGGGGTCGTTTCGCCGCTTCATTTCGATTCCGCGTGCGATTTCACCGAGCGTGATGACGCTTAGAAACAGAGACTGGCGCTCTTGCTTGATTATCCAATCCGCCACTGGCCCCCCTCGCTTTCGCGCATCCGACACGACGTTCGTGTCCAGAAGAAACATCAGAGGTCCACGTCTCGGCCGGGCCCCTTGGAGCGGCGATTGACCTCTTCGACGAAGTCGTCGTCCCATTCGGGACCGGAAAGAAGGTATTCCGCAAGTGAGGGCTTAGAGCCGACGAGCCTTTCGTATTCTTCAGCGGCCAACACGACAGCAGCGGGCTTTCCACGCAAGGTGATGGTCTGCGGGCCCTTTTCACGAGCCTGCTGAACCAGCTTCGAGAGATT
This sequence comes from Mesorhizobium sp. P160187, assembly GCF_057766425.1. Classification (NCBI taxonomy): domain Bacteria; kingdom Pseudomonadati; phylum Pseudomonadota; class Alphaproteobacteria; order Hyphomicrobiales; family Phyllobacteriaceae; genus Mesorhizobium; species Mesorhizobium sp. P160187. The sequence continues at coordinate 1,473,813 of NZ_JBYMDX010000003.1, read as the reverse complement.
GTTTTTTGCGTCCTGCAGATGCCAGTTCATGGAAGGTACCTAGCTAGCTTGGCTAGATATAGCATCGCTGCAGCGATGCAGCAACAATGCTACTGTTAGGGCGGCGAGATCACCGAGGTTTATCGGCCGCCGAAAATCGCCGAGCCGACGCGGACGCTGGTGGCGCCGAAGGCTATGGCGGTCTCGAAGTCGCCGGACATGCCCATCGACAGTTTTGCGACCCCGGCCTCCTTGCCGAGCTTTTCCAGCAGGGCGAAATGCGGGCCGGGGTTTTCGTCGGCCGGCGGGATGCACATCAGGCCTTCGATGGCGAGGCCATGGACATCGCGGCAGCGGGCGACGAAGGCGACGGCGTCGCGCGGGTCGATGCCGGCCTTTTGCGGCTCCGAACCGGTATTGACCTGGACATAAAGCTTTGGTGCGCGGCCCTGGCGCACGATCTCCTTGGCGAGCTCGGCGGCGATCTTCTCGCGGTCGACCGTCTCGATGACGTCGGCGAGCGCAACGGCTTCCTTCGCCTTGTTCGACTGCAGCGGGCCGATGAGATGAAGCTCGATGTCGGGGAATTCGGCTTTCAAGGCCGGCCATTTGCCTTGCGCTTCCTGCACGCGGTTTTCGCCGAAGACGCGCTGGCCTGCTTCGATGACCGGGCGGATGACGTCGGCCTCAAAAGTCTTCGACACCGCAACCAGCGTCACCGAACCGGCGTCGCGGCCGGCCTCGCGCTCGGCGGCAGCGATCCTCGTCTTGACGGCGAAAAACTGTTCGACGGCGCTGGCCATGCCCATATCCTGCCTGTCTTTAATCGTCTTGGCCGGCTCGCCGCAGTTGACGGGTCCGGCAATCCATGGTGAACACCGCGACGACATTTACCTTGGCCACCGGGCCTTGTCCGGCGGTCTGCGTCTGCTTTTAAGTGAAAATCATCCGATGGCAACCGAACGATACAATCCGCGCGCGTCAGAGCCCAAATGGCAGAAGGCCTGGGCCGAAAAGAAGCTGTTCGAAGCGCATAACAACGACCCAAAGCCGAAATACTACGTGCTGGAGATGTTCCCCTATCCCTCGGGGAAGATCCATATCGGCCACACCCGCAACTACACGATGGGCGACGTGGTGGCGCGCTACAAGCGGGCCAAGGGTTTCAACGTGCTGCACCCGATGGGCTGGGACGCTTTCGGCATGCCGGCCGAAAACGCGGCGATGCAGAACAAGGTCCATCCCAAGGAATGGACCTACGCCAACATCGCCGCCATGCGCGAGCAGCTCAAGATGATGGGCCTGTCGCTGGACTGGGCGCGCGAGTTCGCCACCTGCGACGTCGACTATTACCACCGCCAGCAGATGCTGTTCCTCGACTTCGTCGAAAAGGGGCTGGTGACGCGCAAATCCTCCAAGGTCAACTGGGACCCGGAGGATATGACGGTGCTCGCCAACGAGCAGGTCATCGACGGCCGTGGCTGGCGCTCGGGCGCGCTGGTCGAACAGCGCGAGCTGACGCAGTGGTTCTTCAAGATCACCGACTACGCGCAGGACCTGCTGGACTCGCTGAATGGTCTCGGCGAGTGGCCGGAAAAGGTCAAGCTGATGCAGCAGAACTGGATCGGCCGCTCGGAAGGGCTGCTGATCCGCTGGCCGCTGGCCGCTCCGGTTGGCGATGCGAAGGAACTGGAGGTCTACACGACCAGGCCCGACACCATTTTCGGCGCGTCGTTCATGGCGGTCGCCGCCGACCATCCGCTGGCCAGGAAGGCCGCCGAGACCAATCTCGATCTGGCCAAGTTCATCGACGAAATCAGGCATATGGGCACGTCGGTGGCCGCACTGGAGACGGCCGAGAAGAAAGGTTTCGACACCGGCATCCGCGTCGTGCATCCGTTCGACGACTCGTGGACCCTGCCGGTCTACGTCGCGAATTTCGTTTTGATGGAATACGGCACCGGCGCCATATTCGGCTGCCCGTCGGGCGACCAGCGCGACCTCGATTTCGCCAACAGATACGGCCTGCCGGTGATCCCGGTGGTAATGCCGGAAGATGCCGACGCCAAGACCTTCCAGGTCACGGAAGAGGCCTATGTCGATGACGGCGTGATGATCAATTCGCGTTTCCTCGACGGCCTGAAGCCGGAGCAGGCGTTCGACGAGGTGGCAAAGCTCCTGGAGCAGAAGACCATAGGCGGGCGGCCAATGGCGGAGCGCAAGGTGAACTTCCGCTTGCGCGACTGGGGCATTTCGCGTCAGCGCTACTGGGGCTGCCCGATCCCGATGATCCATTGCGAGGATTGCGGCGTCGTGCCGGTGCCGAAGGCCGACCTGCCCGTCAAGCTGCCCGACGACATCGAGTTCGACCGTCCCGGCAATCCGCTCGACCGCCACCCGACCTGGCGGCATGTGAAGTGCCCGCAATGCGGCAAGGATGCGCGCCGCGAGACTGACACGATGGACACGTTCGTCGATTCATCCTGGTATTTCGCGCGCTTCACCGCGCCCTGGGCCAACGAGCCGACGGAGCCGAAGGCTGCCGATGACTGGCTGGCCGTCGACCAGTATATTGGCGGCATCGAGCACGCGATCCTCCATCTGCTCTATTCGCGCTTCTTCACCCGCGCCATGCGCGCGACCGGGCATCTCGACCTGGCCGAGCCGTTCAAGGGCCTGTTCACGCAAGGCATGGTGGTGCATGAGACCTACCGCGTCGGCGGAGCGTCGAACAATGGCCGCTGGCTGTCGCCGGCTGAGGTCAGGATCGAGGATGTCGGCGGCAAGCGCCGCGCCATCGAGATCGCCACCGGCGAAGAGGCGGCGATCGGCTCACTCGAAAAGATGTCGAAGTCGAAGAAGAATACGGTAAGCCCGGAAGACATCACCGACGGCTACGGCGCCGACACCGCACGCTGGTTCATGCTGTCGGATTCGCCGCCCGAGCGCGACGTCGAATGGACGGACGATGGCGCCGCCGGCGCACATCGCTTCATCCAGCGTGTCTGGCGCCTGGTGTCCATTGCCGCCGAGACGCTTGACGGCGCCAAGCCGCAGGCGGCGCCGGAGGGCGAGGCGGGGGCCGTTTCCAAGGCCGCGCACAAGATCCTAAAGGCTATCGGCGAGGATATCGAGAAGCTCGGCTTCAACCGGGCCATCGCCCGCATCTACGAACTGGCCAATGCCTTGACCGCGCCGCTCAACGACGTCGCCGAGGGCAAGGCCGACGCGGCGCTGAAAGGCGCCTGCCGCGAGGCGGTGGAGATCCTTGTGCATGTGGTCGCGCCGGTCATGCCGCATCTAGCCGAAGAGTGCTGGCACACGCTCGGCGGCACCGATCTGGTCGCCGAACGGCCTTGGCCGGTCTACGATCCGGCACTGGTGGTCGACAACGAGATCGTGCTCCCGGTTCAGGTCAACGGCAAGAAGCGCGGCGATTTGACAATTGCCCGCGACGCGGACCAAGGTGCGGTCGAAAAAGCGGTTCTGGCTCTCGACTTCGTGCAGAAAGCGCTGGAAGGTAAGGCGCCCCGCAAGGTGATCATCGTGCCGCAGAGGATCGTCAATGTCGTTGCCTGATTTCAAAAAGACGGGGCTTGACTTCGGAAAGACGACGCATGTGCTGCGCCGCACCGCGCTCTGCGGGCTGGTGGCCTCGATGACGCTGGTTTCGGCCTGCACGGTCAGGCCGCTCTATTCGAGCGCGCCGCTGACGGCAGGCTCGACTGTCAGCGCGTCGGCGGAGCTCGCCTCGATCGCGGTCAAGCCGGTCAAGACCCGCTATGCCCAGCAGGTCCGCAACAATCTGATCTTCGCCTTCGGCCAGGGTGCCGGCGAAACGACGGCACCGGTCTACATGCTCGATCTCGGCGTCACCGAACTGGTCGAATCGGCCGCGGTGGTGCAGATCCAGACCGACGAAGACGAGCCGACGGCAGGCACGGTGACGCTGACCGCAAACTATGTGCTGACCGATGCCAGGACCGGCGTGGTGATCGCAACCGGCAAACGGTCGATCCCATCATCCTTCGACAAGCCGACGCAGGAGTTCGCCTCCTACCGGGCACAGCTCGACGCCGAGAACCGCGCCGCGCGTGAACTGGCTGAAATGGTGAGCCTGTCGGTCGCCCAGGACTTGGTCAGGCACGGCAAGAAGGCCTGAGCATTCCCTGGCGCTGCCAACTAGACTTTTAGCAGTCCGCAACAAAAAGGCCGGTTTCCCGGCCTTTCTTCGTTTTGTATCGAACCGATCTCAGCCGATCTTCTGGCCGGTCTTGGCCCAGTCGGCAGCGAACTGATCCAGGCCCTTGTCGGTCAACGGGTGCTTGACCAGCGCCTTCAGCGTCGCGGCCGGCGCGGTAACGACATCGGCGCCGATCAGGGCTGCCTGCTTGACGTGGTTCACGGTGCGAACCGAAGCGACGAGGATCTCGGTGTCGAAATCGTAATTGTCGTAGATCTGCCGGATCTCCTGGATCAGTTCCATGCCGTCCGCGCCGGTATCGTCGACGCGGCCGACGAAGGGCGAGATGAACGAGGCGCCGGCCTTGGCCGCCAGCAGCGCCTGGTTGGCCGAGAAGCACAGCGTTACATTGACCATGCGGTTCATCTCGGTGCGGATCGTCTTGCAGGCGCGCAGGCCGTCGAGCGTCAGCGGCACCTTGATGCAGACATTGTCGGCGATCTTGGCTAGGATGTTGGCCTCGGCCATCATGTCCTTGTATTCGACCGCAACAACCTCGGCCGAAACCGGGCCTTTGACGATGTCGCAGATCTGCTTGGTGACTTCGGCGATCTTGCCGCCGGATTTCAGGATCAGCGAGGGATTGGTGGTCACGCCGTCGAGCAGCCCCAGGTCGTTCAGTTCCTTGATGTCCTTGATGTCAGCGGTGTCGACAAAAAATTTCATGGGGGTCTCCTGAAAGATTTCCATGTGCATGCCATGCACATTCGGGGTTGCCCTTTGATCTAGACCAAAGTCGGGGCAAGGTCACGCCCGATGATCGAAGATTCGCCCTTTGTCGCAGCCGCGCCGGTGCTGGTGCCGATGCCCGCCGAACGGCCCTACACCTACGCTGTGCCCGCCGGCATGCGCGTGGTGCCGGGCTCGATCGTGCGCGTGCCGCTCGGTCCGCGCCAGGTTGCCGGCATCGTCTGGGATGGTGCGGTCGAGAATATCGACGCCAAAAAGCTGCGCCCGATCGAACAGGTCTTCGACTGCCCGCCGATCGACCGCGGCATGCGCCGCTTTGTCGACTGGCTGGCGCAGTACACGCTGTCGCCGCCCGGCATGGTGGCGCGCATGCTGTTGCGCGCGCCGGAGGCGTTCGATCCAGAACCGTGGATCGAGGGCCTGCAGCGAACCCTCGTCATGCCGGACCGGATGACGGATGCCAGGACGCGCGTGCTGGAGACGGCGGAAGGGGGGCTTGCCTGGACGCGATCCGGCCTGGCGCATGCGGCGGGCGTGTCGTCGACGGTTATCGAGGGACTCAAGGCGCAAGGCGTGTTCGAGACGGCGATGATCCCGCCTCGACCGGTGGTCGCCGCGCCCGATCCCTCCTACGCCATGCCGGAGCTGATGCCGGACCAGGCAGACGCGGCCGCCATGCTGCGCGCCAATGTCGCGGCCGCTGCTTTCAACGTCACGCTGCTCGACGGCGTCACCGGCTCGGGCAAGACGGAAGTTTATTTCGAGGCGGTGGCGGCAGCCCTTGACCGGGGCAAGCAGGTGTTGATCCTTTTGCCGGAGATCGCGCTGACGCATGCCTTCCTCGAACGCTTTCAGCAGCGCTTCGGCGCCAAGCCGGCGGAATGGCATTCCGACCTGCCGCCCCGAATGCGCGAAAAGGTCTGGCGGCAGGTGGCGGAAGGCGGCGTGCGCGTCGTTGCCGGGGCGCGTTCGGCGCTGTTCCTGCCGTTCCGCGAGCTCGGGCTGATCGTCGTCGACGAGGAGCACGACCCCGCCTACAAGCAGGAGGATCGCGTCTTCTACAATGCGCGCGACATGGCGGTGGTGCGCGGCCATATCAGCGGCTTCCCGGTGGTGCTGGCGTCGGCGACGCCATCGGTCGAAAGCCGGGTCAATGCGCAGCAGGGCCGCTACAGCAGGGCGGTGCTGTCGGCGCGCTTTGCCGAAGCCGCGCTTCCCGATCTCAAGACGATCGACATGCGGCGCGCGCCGCCGGCCCGCGGCGGCTTTCTGTCGCCGCTGCTGATCGACCAGATGCAACGTACGCTGGAGAAGAAGGAGCAGTCGCTGCTGTTCCTCAACCGGCGCGGCTACGCGCCGCTGACGCTGTGCCGTGTCTGCGGCCACCGCTTCGGCTGCCCGGTTTGTTCGGCCTGGCTGGTCGAGCACCGCTTTCGCGGCCAACTCGTCTGCCATCATTGCGGGCACAATGAGAAGCGGCCGGAGGCTTGTCCGGAATGCGGCACGCTCGACCATCTGGTCGCCTGCGGGCCTGGCGTCGAGCGGATAGCTGAAGAAGTCGTGGCGCATTTCCCCGACTCGCGCACGATCGTCCTGTCATCCGATTTGATGGGCGGGGTGCGCCGGCTGCGGCTGGAGCTCGAGGCCATCGCCAACGGCGAGGCCGACATCGTCATCGGCACGCAGCTGGTCGCCAAGGGCCATAACTTTCCCAACATGACGCTGGTCGGCGTCGTCGATGCCGATCTCGGCCTCGCCAATGGCGATCCGCGCGCCGCTGAGCGCACCTTCCAATTGCTCAGCCAGGTGACTGGACGCGCCGGCCGCACCGGCAAGAAGAGCCTCGGCCTGCTGCAGACTTTCCAGCCGGACCATCCGGTGATGCGGGCGATCGTCTCGGGCGATGCCGAGGCCTTTTACGAACGCGAGATCACTGAGCGCGAACGGGCAGCCCTGCCGCCCTTCGGCAGGCTTGCCGGCGTCATCGTCAGTGCGGTGACGCGGGCCGAGGCCGAAGGCCACGCGCGCGGCCTGCGCCGTGCAGCACCCCAGGCCAGCGACCTGTTCGTGCTCGGTCCGGCCGAGGCGCCGCTGTCGCTGCTCGGTGGGCGCCATCGTTTCCGTTTGCTGATCCAGGGTGAAAAGCGCGCCGACATCCAAGGCTTCATCCGCACCATGCTGGCCGAAGGGCCGATGCAGCGCGGCTCGGTCCGCGTGCAGGTCGACATCGATCCGCAGAGCTTCTTGTAAGCACAAAGGCTGACGCCGCCGCCGGCCGCCCGCAAGCCGTTTGTCAAGAAAACTCAGCATCTTAGTGCCGGCTAAAGTGCGCGCCGTTCATGTACCCGGCTCCCATCCGTTCGCTGACTAATCCTGATTTGAAAAGCCACAAAATAAATGTTGACTCGTTTTATCATGAATTATAACTGGGCCTTTCCGCTCTGGCGCTGGGGACCAGGGCATGGATGGGGACAGCATGCGCAGATTTTTCAGTACGCTTCTTTGGTCATCGGCTTTGGGTTCGTCGATTATGGCAGGCGCGGCATTTGCCCAGGAAGCCGCTCCGACGGACCAGCAGGGAGCCACCGTGCTCGATCAGATACTGGTCACCGGCCGCAATGAAAGGTCGATTTCCAGCGTCGCTCAGTCTGTCCAGGTCGTGGAACAGGAACAGGTCGAGGAAGCCGCGCAGGAAAATATCGACGCCGCGACCCTGATCAGCCGCATCGTCCCCGGCTACGCGCCACGCAACCAGACCATTTCCGGCGCTTCGGAAACCTTCCGCGGGCGCAGCGTTCTCATCATGGTCGACGGTGTGCCGCGCAACACACCGCTGCGGGACGTCTCACGCATCCTGTCGATGATCGACCTGAATTCGGTCGAGCGCATCGAAGTCATCAATGGCGCGTCCAGCCTTTATGGCGCCGGCGCCACCGGCGGCACGATCAACTTCATCACCAAGCGCGGCGACAGCGACAAGCCGAAGGTGACGGTGCGCACCGGCGTCACCGCCTTCACCGAAAACCCCGGCAAGTCGGCCGGGCCAAGCACCAGTGTCTCAGTCGAGGGCAAGAAAGGCGATTTCGACTATTTCTTCTCGGCGTCCGGTGATCTGTCGCGCCGCACCTATGACGGCCACGGCAACGAGGTGGCTTCCGACGCCATGCTTGGGCAAGGCGGCGGCGACCGCACCGGCAGGGGCAATCTCTTCGGCGTGGCCGGCTACCAGTTCGATTCCAGGCGCTTCGAGGCCAGCGTCGACTGGACCTATGCCAACCAGAAGCCGGACTGGTTCACCGATTACACGACCAATCCCGTCTCCCCGGATTTCGGCGATCCCTATGAAGGCAAGCCGCTGAAGGAAGATTCGAAATATCTGACCGCCAAATACACCGACAGCGACTTCGCGCTCGGAAACCTCGAGGTCAAGGCGTTCTACAACGACATCTTCAAGCAGTCGCCCTTTACCAAATTCTCGGCCGTCAACAGCCAGGTGTATTTACCGACGAACCCGACGCGGCCGGTGATCCTGCCGCCGGGTACGGACCCGACCGCCGACTTCAACCAGACGGCGCTGCAATCGCGGCGCAGCGGCGTCAACCTGACCGTCAACACGCCGATGGACTTTATCACTCAGGGCAGCACGCTGACCTGGGGCGCCGACTACCTCTTCGATGCCACCGATCAGCAGCTGACCAACGGTCAGGACGCCATCTCGCCCACGACCCAGAACTCGGTTGCCTTGTTTGCGCAAGGCGAAATTCCGGTGACGGATCGCTTTCGCATCAGCGGCGGCGCGCGCTACGACCAGTTTTATCTCAATGTTGAAGACTTCACCCGGCCTGCCGCTGCCGTTCTGCTCGGCCGCAACATTATCGGCCTGCCGGCGATCCGGGTGACCGGCGGCTCGTTCGACTACGACGCCGTCACCTTCAACGCCGGCGCCGTCTACGATCTGACCGAAAGGATGCAGCTTTTCGGCAATTTCTCGCAAGGCTACAGCCTGACCGACATTGGCGGCTTCACCCGCCGGGCCGGGTTGAACTCCAACGCCGAAACCTGCGACGCCTATGGCACCGCCATCCGGCCGCTGCTGCCATGCACCAACGCGCCGGATTACGCGATCAGCTATGCCGATATCGCGCCTGAACCCCAGCTGGTGAACACCTGGGAAGCCGGTCTGCGCGGCGATTGGGGCGACTATCGCGGCGGCGTCAGCACCTATCTGTCGACCTCGGACAACGGCGTCAGCTACGACATCGTCAACAACCGGGTATCGCAGCAGAAGGAACGTATCTGGGGCGTCGAAGCCAATCTCGAGGCAGACCTCAGCGGCATGTTCACGCTGGGCGGATCGGTCGGCTATGTCGAAGGCAAATACGATGCGGATCACGACGGCCACATCGAAGCTAACGAATATCTGCCCAACAACCGTATCCCCTCGACCTACAAGGGCCTGGTCTATCTCACCACCCGTTTCGAGAACGAGCTGACCCTGCGCAGCGAGTTGGAGCTGTTTTCCGGGCGCGACCGCATCGCCACCCAGGAACTGGACGGTGCAGCACTGGTCAATCTTGCAGTCTCGAAGACGTTCGCCAATGAGAGTGTGCTGAACCTTGCCGTGCGCAATGTGTTCGACACCTATTACATCAACCCCTCCGCATCGGCGACGCGCGGCGCCGACGTTCCCGGTCTGGGGCGTTCCGTCGCTCTGTCGTACCAGATCACCTTCTGAGGGCGGCAATGGCGGTGTCTCTCCAACGAAACGGTGCATTGGTTTCGCTGCTGGCAGAAGCGCCCGCCGATCCGGCGGATGGCGGGGCCTATATCGAGGCGCTCGGCTGCCTTTCACAGGAGAGGGAGCCGTTCGTGCTGTTGGTCGATATCCGCATCGAGATCGCGCTGAGCGACGCCCAGCGCAAGGCGCAAAACCTCTGGTACAAGGCGGAACGCGAGCAGCTCGAAAAAGCCTGCCGCGCCTGTGCGCTGGTGCGCCCCGCCGCCGACGAGAACATGCAGCGCGTCTGGCAAAGCCTGTTCGGCTTTCCAGTGCTCGTCACCCGCAGCCGGGCGGAGGCCGGCGCCTTCCTGAACGGTTACGCACCGAAGGACTATGTCAAATGAGCGGCGACGCAGACCGGCCGGCGCCCGCCGGGCTTTCGCGCCTGCGGCTTTTCGTCGTTCTCGCCTGCCTTTATCTGGCGCAGGCCATCCCGAGCTATCTGTTTGCCGCGGCGATCCCGCCGATCCTGCGCGAGCAGGGCGTGTCGCGCACCGCCATTGGCTTGATGGCGCTGCTGATGCTGCCGCTGGTGCTGAAATTCCTATGGGCGCCGCTGGTCGACCGCTTTCGGCCAACGGCCCGCGCCCATCGCGCCGGCTGGGTCATCATCACCCAGATCGGCGTCATCGCCGGCATCGCCGCCATGCTTTGGATCGAGCCGACCGATGTCGCCGGTATCTTTGCCGTCGGCCTTGTCGTGAGCCTGTTGATGTCGACCCAGGACATCGCCACCGACGGCTACGCGGCCAAATATCTCGACCCGAAGGACAGGCCGATCGGCAATGCGATCCAGGGCGGCGCCGTCGCGCTCGGCGTCGTTCTCGGCGGCACGCTCGGCCTGTTGGCTTATCATCATGCCGGCTGGCAAACCATGGTGGCCATGGTGGCCGCGCTGTCCATCATCCCGCTGGTCGCCGCCTTCGCCATGCGCGAGACCGATCCCGTTGCCAGCGCGCCGCAGGCGTCCAGGGACCGCCCCTCGATCCTGCGTTTCCTGCGCCGGCCGGAGGCGCGCCAGATCCTGTGGATCGCGCTCATCTACCGCGCCAGCGAAGGGCTGGTGAAGTCGATGGAAGGCTCCTATCTCGTCGATGCCGGCGTGCCGCTCGACATCATCGGCTATCTCTCTGGCGGTGCCGCGCTCACCGTCGGGCTTGGCGGCTCGGCGCTGGCGGCGTGGCTGCTGCACAAGCGCGGTGCCGCCTCGGTGCTGGGCCTGCTCGGCGCGTTGCGCACCACCTGCTTCCTGATCTTCGCGCTGCATGCTTTCGGCGCTATCGCCGGCTTCTGGCCGATCTTCGGGGCCTCGTTCCTGCAGACGCTGGTGCGCTACATGGAGATCGTGGCGCTCTACAGCCTGTTCATGTCCGTCACGTCGTCGGACCAACCCGGCACCGATTTCACCATCCTGTCCTGCGCCCAACTCATCGTCTACCTCGTCGGCTCCATGCTTGCCGGCCGCCTTGCCGACATGCTCGGCTACTCCGCGCTGTTCACCCTGGCGACAGTGCTGTCGGGCATCGCCGTGGTGGCGACCTATCGCATGCTGAATGCCCATTTCGCCGATGCCGCAAAGACCCAGCGAGGAACGCCGATGCCGCTGCCGGAGGTCGCCGAATGAGTGCGGGTTCGCTAGTGCTTATGCACCATGGCTGCAAGACCGGCTGCGGCCAGAGCCAGCGCCGCGCAGCCGGCCAGCGGCGCAAAGGGCCAGAGCGTGAAGGCGAAGCCGCCGGCCAATGCGCCGATGCTCTGGCCGAGCACATGGGTGCTGGTGAGCCAGCCGGCCGCCGCGCCCTGCTCGCCGGGCTCCAGGCGCTTCATCAGCCAGGCGGTGTAGCCGGGTGTCGCCAGGGCAATGCCGGCCGCCGCCACCACCAGAGACGCTGCCGAGGCAACATGGCTGGCCGTGACGGCCAGCGCCGTCATGCCGACGCAAACCATGAGACAGCCGACGATGACGCTGTTGCGCTCCGCCAGCCGCAGGCGCGCCATGAGCAGTCCCTGGACCAGAACCATGACGACGGCGACCAGCATCAGGGCCAGGCCGGTCACCGTCGTGGCCTGCGTCGCACCAAGGCCAAAACGCTGCTGGGCCATCGGGCCGAGCATCATCTGCACCTGTCCGAAGCCGAGCGTCAGGCACAAGCCCATCGCCAGGCAGGGCAGAGCGCGGCGATCGAAGGGCGATACTCCGCGCCCGGCATCGGCCGCCTTGGCGTCGGTCTGTCCGCCGCTTTGCTCTCTGCCCGGCGCCAGCCACAGCAGCAGCGGGCTGAACAGGAACAGGATGGGTGGCAGCAGCGGCGACAGCACGGCCGCCGCCGCCGGCAGAGCGCCGGCCAGCCGTCCCATGCTGACGCCGGCGCCAAGCAGCCCCAGCGCGGCCTGCCGCCTGTCGTCGGCGACCGAGCGGCTGGCCCAGATCTGCGCCGTCGGCATGACGCCGGACGCGGCAAAACCGTACACGGTTCGCGAGAGCATCAGCAAAGCGATGCCGAGCGCGGCTCCCATGCCGGCTATCAGCAGAATGGCGAACACCGCCTGGCCGGCCAGCATGGCGAGGCCGAGCAGGCGCAGCAGCCTGGCATGGCCAAGCCGCTCGCCCATGCGACCCCACAGCGGCGAGCCGACCAGAAAGGCCGCCGCGCCGACAGCGGTTGCCGCGCCGATAGCAAACGTGTCGAGCTTCAGCCGCTCCATCACCAGGGGAACGAGCGATACGAAGGCCGATTGGCCGAAGCCGATTGCCGAGACCGCGATTGCCAGGCGGCGCAGAAGCGAAGATCGATTTTTCATACCGGTCGTCATAAGGCCAAGCTTATTTCTCGTTTAGAACAGATAATCAACACAAATGTTTAAAGACGACAATGTATAGATGTAATGCGATCAGTATTATTAGGATTTATGAGGATGCACATGGAACAAGTAAAACCAGAATCTTCCTCTGCATTAAACCCGTCCTCAACGCGTTGCTGCGGGAATGGGATGGCTGGGAATTCGTCGACGCCAGCCAAACCGGGCTGTTTCGGCCGCAGGCGGCCGTGCTGCGTCTGAATTTCCCTGCCTCGCGCGCGGCGGTGCTCGTCGAGGCGCGGCATCGCTCGAAGGTTGGTTACCACGATTTAGCGATGCCGCTCTGGCGCCTCGATATTAGCAACGAGGGGGCCGATGGCGAAGCGACCGAGATCGACCTTTTCAGCCTTTTGGCGCTGATCCTGGCGGATCCCGACATTGCCGGCAGGGCGACAGCGAAAAGCCGACTGACCTTCCTGCGCCGCAGCCTGGCCAGCATCGCCGCAATCGCTGAGGCGACTGCGGCGCGTGGATCGTCGCGGCCCTTCTCCGAAGGCGATCCTGATTTCATCGATGCCGAAAGCGCCCTGCGCTTCGGCCATGCCGTGCATCCGGCGCCTATGAGTCGCGAAGAGTTCACGCACACGGATTCCGCGCGCTTCGGGCATGAATACTGCAATGCGTTCAAACTGCGCTGGTGGGCCGTCGACCCGACCATCCTCACTGGGGGCAGCGTCGAGCCGCTAGATGTCACCGAGATGGTCCGCGGGCTTGCCGCCAGCGATCCGCAGCTGCTTGCTCGGGCTGGCAAGCAACAGGGCAAGGTTCTCGTTCCGATGCATCCGTGGCAGGCCGTACGGCTCATACTGGAAGACCGCGTCGAGCGCCTGTTTCGCGCCGGCCGTATTGTCGATCTTGGGCTCGGCGGACCAGCGTGGCGGGCCACGACCTCGCTGCGCACGGTTCATTCAGCTGAAGCCGAGTGGATGCTGAAATTCTCGCTCAGCCTGCGCCTGACCAATTCCAGGCGCATCGTCGAGGAGCATGAGTGCCGGCGCGGCCTTTCGGTGCACCGGCTGGTCAAGGGCAAGCTCGGCTATGCCTTGCAGCGGCGCTGCCCGACCATGACGGTGCTGGGTGAGCCCGCCTGGTTCGGCCTGCGTGACGAAGACGGCCGGCTGATGACGGATACCATCGTCTCGTTTCGCGAAAATCCGTTTCGCGGCACGGGCAATCCGGCGGCTGCCGTTCTCGGCGCGCTTTGCGAGCGCCATCCCGGCCGTACCGAAAGCCATCTGTCCGACCTGGTCCACCGTATCGCCCGCGACGAGAAGCGACCTGTCGAGGAAACGGCGCGTTTGTGGTTCGAGCGTTTCCTTCATGCCGCCATCGAGCCGTTTATCGTTGCCTTCTCGGAATTCGGCCTGCTGTTCGGCGCCCATCAGCAGAACCTCGTCGTCGGCCTCGCCGGCGGCTGGCCGAATGCGCTCTATTTTCGCGACTGCCAGGGCACCGGTTATGTCGAGGAATTCCTGCCCAGGCTGCGCGAATTCGTGCCCGAGGCTGGTCAGGCGGGCGATCATGTCTTCCCAGCGGAAGCGGCCGCGAAGCTGTTCGGCTACTATCTGGTCGTCAATGGCGCTTTCGCCGCCGTCGCAGCCCTTGCGGCCGCTGGCCTCACCAACGAAGACGATCTGCTGGCGATATTCCGCCGCTCGCTCGAGCGGCTGGCCGCCACGCCGATGGCTGACCGGTCCTGCGTCGACTATTTGCTCAACGCGCCGACGCTCGCCGCCAAGGGCAATTTCCTGATCGCGCTGCGCGACATCAATGAGAACACCGAAGTGACCGACCCGCTGGCAGGTTACGTCGAGCTTCCGAACCCCCTGCATGTGAGAGAATACGCATGAACATCGAGGCTGGGAAAAACTGGTCACCCGCCACCGTCGCCGGCAACGAAGGATGGCAGCATCTGGCCTCGGCCGCGGAGCCGCTCGCCATCCGTGCCGGCGATGGCCATGTCAGCCTGGTCAACGCTGAGGGAACAGCGGTGGGACAGGCCCGCATCTCCGACGCGGATGGCCGCCTGCTCATCGACGATGTCGCGTTCATTGGCGGCCGCCTCGACCAACCGCAAATCCTGGCAGGTCTCGTCGACGCCGCGCTGCGCCTGCATCCTTCCTTCGACTGCGCCTTCCTGCCGGCCAAGACGCTGTGGCCGGTTTCGGCGCTGGCCACCGAGACGGTTCCGGGTGAACCGGAATGCGCCGTCATCCATCGCTCGGTCCTGCGCCAGCTGCCGCTGCTGTGGCGCAGCCAGGCCTCGCATGTCACCTATCCGGCATTGACGACCGCTATCGGCCCGGAAGACCGGCTGCCGCCATTGCGCCAACCGCGCCCCTGCGGCCCGATGTACGAACGCTGGATTGCCGAGATCGGTCTCACCGTGTCGTTGCGGCCAATTGACCGCCGGACCGATCTCGATCTCTTCCATCGCTGGATGAACGATGGCCGCGTCGCCTTCTTCTGGGAGCTTGCCCAGAGCCATGAGGATCTCGACAAATATCTCGCCGAGCAGGAAAGCGATCCGCATATTTTCGGCGTCATCGCCAGCTTCGACGGCGAGCCGACCGGCTATTTCGAGTTCTACTGGGCCAAGGAGGACCGGCTCGGGCCTTATTACGAGCCGCTCGACTGGGATCGCGGCTGGCATGGGCTGATCGGCAATACGCGCCATCTCGGCCGGCCGAAGACGCTGGCTCTGTTCCGTTCTGTCACCCACTATCTGTTCCTCGACGAGCCGCGCACGCAGCGCACCGTCGGCGAGCCACGCGCCGCGCACCAGAAGATGCTGAGCTATTGCGCCGACGCCGCCTACGACAAGGTCAAGGAGTTCGACTTCCCGCACAAGCGCGCGGCGCTGGTCTGCTGCGAACGCGAGCGCTTCTTCCGCGAGGTGCCGCTGTGACGGTGCAGCAACCGATTGCCAAAGCGGAGGAGGCGACACGCTGGGCTGCGATCAACCGCGACGCCGTCGCCAAGGCGATTTCCGAACTGACCTTCGAGGAGTGCCTGTCGCCCCGCGAGCTTTCGCCCGGCCGATGGGAGCTGACGCCCGGCCCCGGCGTGACCTATCGCTTTGCCGCGACGCGGCGCCTGTGGGGCCAGATCGCCGTCCGTCCGGAGACGCTGACCCGCGATGCCGGCATCGAGCTGCCGGTCGACGATGCGGTCGCCTTCTTCGCCGACGCGCGCGAGACGCTCGGCATGTCGCCGGCAACATTCTGCACCTATGCGAAGGAGCTTTACAACACGCTGATGGCCGACATGCGGATCGCCAAGGCGCGCGGCAATCGACCGGCCGCCGATCTAGCCGCGCTGCCGGATTCCGAGTTGCAGGCATTGCTCGACGGCCATCCGAAGGCCCCTGCCAACAAGGGACGGCTTGGCTGGGGACGGGACGACTTCGAGCGCTACGCGCCAGAATCGGCTGCCGCATTCCAGCTCTTCTGGCTTGCCGCCGCCAGCGATCGCTGCCTGCTGGCGCTTGACCGCGGGCTCGACGAAGAGGCGCTGCTGCAGGCCGCACTCGGCGACTACGAGCGCGCAAGGCTCGAAGCGGCTTTCAGCGCCGCCGGGATCTCGCGATCGACGCACAGGCTGCTGCCGGTCCACCCCTGGCAGTGGCAGGCGATAATCGCCTCGCAATATGGTGGCGAGATTGCCGCCGGCCGGCTGGTGCCGCTCGGTCCGTTCGGCGACGCGTTCCTGCCCCTGCAGTCGCTGCGCACTCTTGCCAATGTGGCACGGCCCGAGGCGCTGCACGTCAAGCTGCCGCTGACCGTCCTCAACACCTCAGCGTGGCGCGGCGTGCCGGGCAAATACATGGCGATCGGCGCCGATCTGTCGCGCTGGCTGGCCACGGTGGCGGCCGCGGACCCGGTGCTCAAGGACGTCAAGGTCTTGCAGGAAGTCGCCGGCGCCTTCTATCCGCATCCGCACTACGCCGGCGTTGAAGGCGCGCCCTATCAATTTTGCGAGATGCTGGGCGCCATATGGCGCGAAAGCCTCGAAAAGGTTCTGACAGCGGGCCAGCGGCCGATGATGATGGGCGCCCTGCCGCAGCGCGACGCCCATGGCAGGCCGATCGCCAGCGCCCTGGTGGAGCAGTCCGGCCTTGGTCCGGAGGCATGGCTCGATCGCCTGTTCTCCACGGTGTTCGTGCCGCTCTATCACTTCATGTGCCGTTACGGCGTCGGCTTCATCGCCCATGGCCAGAACGTCACCATCATCCTCGACGGAGCGACGCCTCTCGGCGTGGCGGTCAAGGATTTCCAGGGCGACCTCGATCTCGTCGACCAGCCGTTTCCCGAACTGGCCGGCCTCGACCCCAAAATCCTGTCGACGCTGAAGCGCCGGCCGCCGGCACATCTTCTCCAGCATCTGCAAACGGGACACATCGTCAGCGTTCTGCGCTTCCTATCCGAGGCGCTGGCCGCCTATGACCGCTTCGACGAGAGGACTTTCTACGCCATCCTGGCCGCCGCCATCCAGCGCTACCAGGCGCAGAACCCTGAGCTGTCGGAACGGTTCGCGCTCTTCGATCTGTTTGCTCCGAAGATCCCACGCATCGCCATCAACAAGGTGCGCTTCGCCATCGGCTACGGCGACAGCGGTGAACGCCCTCTGCCCGACCTTGGCACACCGCTCGACAATCCGCTTAACCCCGAGTCAGCCCGGCGATCTCCCATCAGCCCAGCCAGCTCCATAAGGAGTTCGCCATGACCCATACGCTTGACCTCGCAGGCATCGGCATCGGGCCGTTCAATCTCAGCCTCGCCGCCCATCTCGATGCGGTGGACGGCGTCGAAGCGCGCTTCTTCGATCGGGCGACGCGGCTCGAATGGCACCCGGGCATGATGCTGCCGGGCGTCGAACTGCAGACATCCTTCCTCAAGGATCTCGTCACCGCGACGCATCCGACCAGCCCATGGTCGTTCATGTCCTATCTGGTCGCGCAGAAGCGGTTCTATGAATTCCTCAACGCGGATTTCTCAGCCATCCCGCGGCCGGAATTCGCCCGCTATCTCGGATGGGTCGGCGAGAACTTGTCTTCGCTGCGCTTCGCCAGCGCCGTCGACCGGATCGACTTCGACGGAACGAATTTCAGGCTGCGTATCGGCTGCGAGCAGGTGAACGCGCGCAATCTCGCCATTGCCGTCGGGCTGGTGCCCAACATGCCGGCCTGGGCGCGCGCGGCGGCCTCCGACCAATGCTTCCACAACGCCCAGGCCGCCAGCCGCCTCGACCGCCTGAGCGGACAGCGCATCGCCGTGATCGGCGGCGGCCAGAGCGGCGCCGAAGTGCTGCTGCATCTGATCTCCTCCGACCGCTTCGCCGGTCGCGAAATCGAGTGGATCTCGATGCGGCCGAATTTCCTGCCGCTGGACGACTCGCCCTTCACCGACGAACTCTTCACGCCGGGCTATGTCGAAAGCTTCCATCGGCTGCCGCAAGGGCGGCGTGAGACGATCCTGGAACAGCAACTGCTTGCCGGTGACGGCGCATCGACGAGCACGCTGAAGGCGATCTATCGCCAGCTTTACACGCTGCGGCACATCTCGGAGGAAACGACGGCGGTCAACATGACGCCGCACCGCGAAGTGCTGAACGTGACGCGGGAAGGCAGCGAATACCGGCTGATCATGCGCAACGGCTTCGACGGCGCCATCGAGACGCGCACCGTCGATGCGGTGGTTCTGGCCACCGGCTATGCCTTTGCCATTCCTGATTGCATGGCGCCGCTCATGAACAGGATCGCGCTGGACGAGCGCGGTCATTACAGGCTCAACGCCAGCTTCGAGGTCGAATGGGACGGGCCCGACGACCGCCGGATCTACGCGCTCAATGCCGGCCGGCTCAGCCATGGCATAGCCGAGCCGCAGCTCAGCCTGATGGCTTGGCGCAGCGCCAAGATCGTCAATTCGCTGCTCGGGCGGGCACAGTTCGACCTCGATCTGCCCGATCCGCCGGTTGCCTGGAGTTCAAGGCACACGATACAAAGCCTGCATCATCTCGGCGCCAATGCGAGGATGACCGAATCGGGCGCGCGGTGATGTTTGTGGAGGCGGGCCGAAGAGCGTGGTACGGCGCGCGTTAAGGTTGACATCGACCCGTAAAGCTTTTCTGTGAGAGAGATCGTTCGGTCCTGCTGGAGGCTCAGCGCATGAAAACCCTTGGCCTCATCGGCGGCATGAGCTGGGAATCGACGGCGATCTATTATCGCCTGCTCAACGAGATCGTGCGCGAGCGGCTGAGCGGGCTGCATTCGGCAAAGCTGTTGCTCTATTCCTTCGACTTCGCCGAAATCGCCGACCGGCAGCATCATGGCGACTGGGACAGTGCGGGCGTGCTGCTGGCGGATGCGGCGCGCAAGCTGGAGGCGGGCGGCGCAGAGGGGCTTTTGATCTGCACCAACACCATGCACAAGCTCGCCGACCGGGTGCAGGCGGCGGTGTCGATCCCGCTTATCCACATTGCCGACGCCACGGCCGTCGCGGTCAAGGGCGCCGGCGTCAAGCGGCCGGCGCTGCTGGCGACCCGCTTCACCATGGAGCAGGATTTCTACAAAGGCCGGCTGACGGAGAAATACGGGCTGCAGCCCGTGGTGCCGAACCAGGCCGGGCGCGACATGGTGCACCAGGTAATCTACGACGAGCTCTGCCAGGGCATCGTCAGCGCGGCATCGAAGGCGGCCTATATCGACGAGGTGGCCCGTCTGCGACGCGATGAGAAGATCGATGGCGTCATCATGGGCTGCACCGAGATCACCATGTTGATTGGCGAGCGCGATTTCGACATTCCGGTGTTCGACACCACGCGCATCCATGCTGAGGCGGCGGTCGCATTCATGCTGCCCTGAAGGGCCAAAACAGAGATCAGGGCTGGGCGGCCACGGCGACATTGCCGCTGCCGACCACTTTCAGCTTCCATCGATCTGCTTCCGTGCCGGCCAGATTGAGGTGCCCGGTCAGGAAATAAAGGCGATCGGTGTCGGGGCCTTTGGCTGTGCAAAACCGGTCCTGCAGATAGGAGGGAGGCGTCGCCTGATAATACAGGTTGGCCACGATGCTGGCCGGACGCGCGCGCGGCCTAAACAGCCTTCCGCTCCTTCACGAATTGCGTGCCAAAACTGCCGCGCGCTTGACTTCTTTTTGCAGCGACATTCAATGCATCCGGCATTGCTGTGAGGGGATGAAAGCAAGATGGAATTTGCGTTTCCGTGGCCGACCAGCGAAGGCGAATGGCTGGCTTGGTCCAGCGCCGTGGTCACCTTGGCGCTCGGTCTGCTGTTTTTCCTCGCGCCAGGGCTGGCATTTCGGATTCTGCGGCTGCAGGTCCGGCCCGAAAGGGCAGCGGCAATCGCGGAAGGGCGCGGCCGGATGTCGGGCTTCTATCTCGGCGTCAGCCTGTGCTGCATTCTGTTGGCGCAGCCGTGGCTCTATATGGCACTCGGCTTTTCCTGGCTGTTCACCGCTTTTGGCCGTTTGCTGTCGATGATGTCGGACGGCGCCAACACGCCTTTCAACTGGGCGTCGATCGTCGTCGAACTCGTCCTGGCCGCGTTGCCGCTCGCCTTCGTCTTCGGCTTTCTGCCCTGAATCGGCAGCCAATCCAAAGGCTTCGGTTGAACTCTACGGCCGGATGCGACAATAGTGCCCGAAAAGCATGCGGAACGACGCATTGCGGTCTTAAAATGCCTGTGCTAGACGGCAATCGACTTTCGGCCGGGGATAGCGGAAGCCGCGCCTCCGTGCTTGGAAAAACTTAGTAAGGTCAAAGATTTAGCCAGAGTTTTTGCTCGCGCCAACAATCTGCGGCCCCTCAGACAAGAGAAAAGACGGTCCGTGGCTCAATCGTCATCGCCAATCTCGGGTGTCGCAGAACGCTACGCGGGTTCGCTGTTCGAACTTGCGCGGCAGTCGAATTCGGTGGCCAAGGTCGAGGCCGACCTCAACAGTTTCGCCAAGATGCTGGATGACAGCGCCGACCTGACGCGCCTCATCAACAGCCCGGTGTTCTCCAGCGAGGACCAGGCCAAGGCAATCGCGTCGATCGCCGACAAAGCCGGCATCACTGGCCTGACCGGCAATTTCCTGCGCGTCGTCGCCCGCAACCGCCGGCTCTTCGCGGTGCCCGGCATGATCAAGGCATTTCGCCGGATCTCTGCCGAACAGCGCGGTGAGACATCAGCCGAGGTCACTTCGGCGCATGAACTGACGGCTGCCCAGCAGACGGAACTCAAGGCCGCGCTGAAAAGCGTCGCCGGCAAGGACGTGGCCATCACTGTTACCGTCGATCCGTCGCTGCTCGGCGGGCTGGTGGTCAAGATGGGCTCGCGCCAGATCGATACGTCGCTCAAAACCAAACTCAATTCGCTCAAGCTTGCACTGAAAGAGGTCGGCTGATGGACATCCGCGCCGCGGAAATTTCCGCAATTCTCAAAGACCAGATCAAGAATTTCGGCAAGGAGGCCGAGGTCTCCGAAGTCGGCCAGGTGCTGTCCGTCGGTGACGGTATCGCTCGCGTCTACGGCCTCGACAATGTCCAGGCCGGCGAAATGGTCGAGTTCCCCGGCGGCATCCGCGGCATGGCGCTCAACCTCGAAGCCGACAATGTCGGCGTCGTCATCTTCGGCGCCGACCGCGACATCAAGGAAGGCGACATCGTCAAGCGCACCGGCGCCATCGTCGATACGCCTGTCGGCATGGGCCTGCTCGGCCGCGTCGTCGACGCGCTCGGCAATCCGATCGACGGCAAGGGCCCGATCAAGGCGACCGAACGCAAGCGCGTCGACGTCAAGGCGCCAGGCATCATCCCGCGCAAGTCGGTCAACGAGCCGATGTCGACCGGCCTCAAGGCCATCGATGCGCTGATCCCCGTTGGCCGCGGCCAGCGCGAGCTGGTCATCGGCGATCGCCAGACCGGCAAGACCGCGATCATCCTCGACACGATGCTCAACCAGAAGGCCGTGCACGACAACGGGCCGGAAAAGGAAAAGCTCTACTGCGTCTACGTCGCCATCGGGCAGAAGCGCTCGACGGTCGCGCAGTTCGTGAAGGTTCTCGAAGAGCGCGGCGCCCTTGAATATTCGATCATCGTCGCCGCCACAGCTTCCGATCCGGCGCCGATGCAGTTCCTGGCGCCGTTCACCGGCGCCACCATGGGCGAATATTTCCGCGACAACGGCATGCATGCGCTGATCAGCTATGACGATCTGTCGAAGCAGGCCGTCGCCTATCGCCAGATGTCGCTCTTGCTGCGCCGCCCGCCGGGTCGCGAAGCCTATCCGGGCGACGTGTTCTACCTGCATTCGCGCCTGCTCGAGCGCGCCGCCAAGCTCAACGACGATCTGGGTGGCGGTTCGCTGACCGCGCTGCCGATCATCGAGACGCAGGCCAACGACGTGTCGGCCTACATCCCGACCAACGTGATCTCGATCACCGACGGCCAGATCTTCCTCGAAACCAACCTGTTCTTCCAAGGCATCCGTCCGGCGGTCAACGTAGGCCTGTCGGTGTCGCGCGTCGGTTCGTCGGCGCAGATCAAGGCGATGAAGCAGGTCGCCGGCTCGATCAAGGGAGAGCTGGCGCAGTACCGCGAAATGGCTGCGTTCGCGCAGTTCGGCTCCGATCTCGACGCCGCCACGCAGCGCCTGCTCAACCGCGGCTCGCGCCTGACCGAACTGTTGAAGCAGCCGCAGTTCTCGCCGCTCAAGGTCGAGGAGCAGGTCACGGTGATCTTCGCCGGCGTCAACGGCTATCTCGACAAGCTGGCGCTGAACCACGTCGGCAAGTTCGAGCATGGTCTGCTCAGCCATATGCGCTCGGCCGGCAAGGACGTGCTGGACGGCATCCGCAAGGAAAAGGCGCTGTCGGACGATCTGCGCGCCAAGCTGAAGGCCGAGATCGACGCCTTCGCCAAGACCTTCGCTTGAGAAGAAGCCGGACGCTCGGGATCAGGTTTGAAGCATGCCTTCATTAAAAGACCTTCGTAACCGTATCGCCTCGGTCAAGGCGACGCAGAAGATCACCAAGGCGATGCAGATGGTCGCCGCGGCGAAGCTGCGCCGCGCGCAGGAAGCGGCGGAAGCGGCGCGTCCCTATTCCGAGCGGATGGGTGCGGTGCTGGCCAATATCACGCAGGCGATCGGCGGCGGCGGCGATGCCCCGGCACTGATGACCGGCACCGGCAAGGACGATGTGCATCTGCTCGTCGTCTGCACCGCCGAGCGCGGCCTTTGCGGCGGCTTCAACTCGCAGATTGCACGTCTGGCCCGCGACCATATCCGCCGGCTGCTGGCCGACGGCAAGCAGGTCAAGATCATCTGCGTCGGCAAGAAGGGTTTCGACATTCTGCGCCGAGACTATGCCTCGCTCATTATCGACCGCGTCGACCTGCGCGATGTCAAGAAGCTCGGCTTCGTCAATGCCGATGCCATCGCCCGTAAGATCATCCATCTGTTCGGCGAAGGCGGCTTCGATATCTGCACGCTGTTTTATTCGCAGTTCAAGTCGGTGATCAGCCAGATTCCGACCGCGCAGCAGATCATTCCTGCCGGCGTGGCCTCCGCTCCCGCCGAAGCGACCGCGGGTGGCAATGCCGTCTACGAATACGAGCCGGAGCCGGGCGAGATCCTCACCGACCTCATTCCGCGCAACATCTCGGTCCAGGTCTTCCGCGCGCTGCTCGAAAACGCAGCCGGCGAGATGGGCGCCAAAATGAGCGCCATGGACAATGCAACGCGCAATGCCGGCGACATGATCAACAAACTGTCGATCACCTATAACCGCCAGCGGCAGGCGCAGATCACCAAGGAACTGATCGAAATCATTTCGGGCGCCGAAGCGCTCTAGGCGCGACCGCCAGGAGGTCATCGACCTTCTGATGGAGCGTGAGAAACAAAGGACGAGAAGGGTAAAGACGATGGCGAAAGCAGCGACCCCCGCGAAGACGGCCCCCAAGGCGGCCGCAAAGGCTCCGGCAGCAGCGGCGAAGGCCGCTCCGGCCAAGAAGGCGGCCGCGCCCGCCAAGGCCGCGGCTCCGGCAGTGAAGACGACGAGCGTTGCCGTCAAGAAGACCGGCGCCATCGGCAAGGTTCGCCAGGTCATCGGCGCCGTCGTCGACGTGCAGTTCGGCGATCATCTGCCGGCCATTTTGAACGCCATCGAAACCTCCAATGTCGGCAACCGCCTGGTGCTCGAAGTTGCCCAGCATCTGGGCGAAAACACCGTGCGCTGTATCGCCATGGATTCCACCGAAGGCCTGGTTCGCGGCCAGGACGTCTATGACACCGGCGCGCCGATCACCGTTCCGGTCGGCCCGGGCATGCTCGGCCGCATCATCAACGTCATCGGCGAGCCGGTCGACGAAGAAGGCCCGGTCGACGGCATCGAGATGCGCGCCATCCACCAGCCGGCGCCTACCTATGTCGAACAGTCGACGGAAGCGCAGATCCTGATCACCGGCATCAAGGTGCTCGACCTTCTGGCGCCCTACGCCCGCGGAGGCAAGATCGGCCTGTTCGGCGGCGCCGGCGTCGGCAAGACGGTTCTGATCCAGGAGCTGATCAACAACGTCGCCAAGGCGCATGGCGGCTTCTCGGTCTTCGCCGGCGTCGGCGAGCGCACCCGCGAGGGCAACGATCTTTATCACGAGTTCATCGAGTCCGGCGTCAACAAGAAGGGCGGCGGCGAAGGCTCCAAGGCGGCACTGGTCTATGGCCAGATGAACGAGCCGCCGGGCGCGCGTGCCCGCGTCGGCCTGACCGGCCTGACGGTCGCCGAATATTTCCGCGACCAGGGCCAGGACGTGCTGTTCTTCGTCGACAACATCTTCCGCTTCACGCAGGCCGGTTCTGAAGTGTCGGCGCTGCTCGGCCGTATTCCTTCGGCCGTGGGTTACCAACCAACGCTGGCCACCGACATGGGTGCGCTGCAGGAACGCATCACCACAACGACCAAGGGTTCGATCACTTCGGTGCAGGCGATCTACGTGCCGGCCGACGATTTGACCGACCCGGCGCCTGCGACCTCGTTCGCCCACCTGGACGCGACGACCGTGCTCAACCGCGCGATCTCGGAAAAGGGCATCTACCCCGCCGTCGATCCGCTCGACTCGACCTCGCGCATGCTCGATCCGCTGGTCGTCGGCGAGGAGCACTATGCCGTCGCCCGCCAGGTGCAGTCGATCCTCCAGCGCTATAAGTCGCTGCAGGACATTATCGCCATCCTTGGCATGGATGAGCTGTCGGAAGAGGACAAGCAGACGGTGGCCCGCGCCCGCAAGATCGAGCGCTTCCTGTCGCAGCCGTTCTTCGTCGCCGAAGTGTTTACGGGTGCGCCGGGCAAGCTGGTCGACCTCGCCGACACAATCAAGGGCTTCAAGGGCCTCTGCAACGGCGACTACGATCACCTGCCGGAAGCCGCCTTCTACATGGTCGGCGGCATCGACGAAGCGGTCGAGAAGGCTCAGCGCCTGGCGGCTGAAGCAGCGTAATCAAGGCAATAGGGAGTAGTCAGTAGTCAGTAGTGAATAGCGGCCGGGTGATCAGGACAGCTGTCCTCTCCCTACTCCCTACTCACTATTCCCTACTCACTAAATTGACATGGCTGAAGCTTTCAAGTTCGAACTGGTCTCGCCGGAGCGCCTCCTGGTTTCCGAGCAGGTCGAGTCCGTCGTCATTCCAGGCGCCGAAGGTGAAATGACAGTCATGGCGCACCATGCGCCAGTCATGACCACGATCAAGCCGGGCGTCGTCACGCTGAAGACCGCCGGCGGCAAGGAAGAACGCTATGTGGTGTTCGGCGGCTTTGCCGACATCGTCCCTGCCGGCTGCACGCTGCTGGCCGAATCGGCGGTCGCCGTCGGCGATATCGACCGCGCCGATCTCGCCCGCCGCATCCAGGAAGCCAAGGAAGACGCCGCCGACGCCAAGGACGACCAGAGCCGCAGCAAGGCGGAGCAGTTCCTTAGCCAGCTTACCACGCTCGAAGGCGCGCTGCTGCCGGCGTAAGCCGCAGAATGATTGGACGTGATCCGAGGGGTAATGGTCGGGCAAAGGTATGAAACAGGCCGGGCTTAAGCCCGGCTTTTTGTATCCAGGCGACGTCAGGTCACCTGGTCTTTCCCGGTACACCCAGTGCCGCGAGCGCGAGCGCCACCCCGCCTTGCAGGATATGCTCGCGATGGGCGGCAACCAGTTCGATCAGCGTCTGGCGCTCGGGGCTGCCGCTGGCGAAGCCGGCGAGGTCAAACACCGTCACCACCCGTTCCAGCGTCGGCTGCGCTCCGAGCGCCGCCAACGCGGCGTCGAGCGGATCGGTAAAGTGGGCTTCCGGCAGGTCCTTGCCGCGCGCCTCGCAGGCGGCGATCCAGGCGGCGATCACCAGCGTCAGATGCTCCGGGACCAGGCCGGCCTGTATGCACTCGATGGCGGTAGCGACAATGCGCTGCGGCAATTTCTGGCTGCCGTCATTGGCGATCTGCGCGGTGCGGTGGGCCAGCGCGGTGTTGGAGAAACGTTCGGCAAGTTCGGCCGTATAGGCTGACGTGTCGAGCCCGGCATCCCCAGGCAATGTCGGGATGGCCTCGGCCCAGAGCCGGTCGACGAACGCGCGGATCGCGGGATCCGCGAAGGCGCGGTCGACGGTGACGTGGCCGCTGAGCAGGCCGATATAGGCGATGCCCGAATGGGCGCCGTTGAGCAGCCGAAGCTTCATGTCCTCGAACGGCCGGACATCCTCGACCATGGTGACGCCGAATTTCTCCCAGGCCGGGCGGCCGGCTGGAAACCTGTTTTCGATCACCCATTGCCGGAACGGTTCGGTCATCACCGGCCAGGCGTCCTCGAGGCCGAGTTCGACCGCGATGCGCGCCCGGTCGGCATCGGTGGTTGCCGGCACGATGCGGTCGACCATGCTCGATGGGAATGCAACATCATCGGCTATATGACCGGCGAGGGCAGCGTCGCCTGAAGCAGCAGCGCCGGCATCGCGCAGTTTTGCAAACCCGACCAGCAGCCGCTGCAGCGTGGCGCCATTGGCCGGCAGGTTGTCGCAGCAAAGCACGGTGAAGGGCGGCGTGCCGGCGGCCCGGCGTCGCACCAGCGCTTCCGCCAGGAATCCATGCGCTGTCCTGGGAGATCCGGGATTGCCCAGATCGTGGACGATATCGGGATGGTTTTCGTCGAGGCTGCCGTCGGCGGCCCTGAGATAGGCCTTTTCGGTGATGGTCAGGGTGACGATGCGGGTGCGCGGGTCGGTCAGCGCGGCCAGCACCGCGCCGGGGTCTTCCGGCGCGACCAGCATCGACTGGATCGAGCCGATAATGTGCAGCGCTTCGCCATCGCTGCCGCG
This sequence comes from Mesorhizobium sp. P160187, assembly GCF_057766425.1. Lineage (NCBI taxonomy): Bacteria > Pseudomonadati > Pseudomonadota > Alphaproteobacteria > Hyphomicrobiales > Phyllobacteriaceae > Mesorhizobium > Mesorhizobium sp. P160187. Next base: position 1,446,905 of record NZ_JBYMDX010000003.1, on the reverse strand, counting down.
CACCGCCAGCGTGTAGAGCCCGTCCTGTGGCGTCAGCGCATCGCGCGTGTCGGGGCTGCGCAGCGAGACGCCGACAATGCCCCAGCCGGTCTCGCCGGCCGCCAGGCAGTCATCGACATAGGCGGCCTGATGGGCACGGTGGAAGGCTCCAACGCCGAGATGGACGATCCCTGGGGCGACACTGGCGCGATCATAGGGGGGGACTGCGACCGAGGCCGGCAAGGATTGCACTGTTGCATTGGAAAGGCGTCTGCTGGTCATGGCGCGGCTTGTCGCTGGATGGTGTGCGGGGCGGGATCTGCTAGCGGCGTAACATCCGCTCTTCCGCCGCACAATGACCTGACGCCGGCTAAAAGTCATCATACAACAATCCAGTTTTTGTATGTTGACATTATTTCTTTCCAATCCTACCGATATCGCCCCTGGGAGGAACGACGTGGCGGGACTGACCGATCCGGATCTGCTTTTTGCCGCCGAAGGGCGCGCGCTGTCGATCGCGCGCGATCTCCATGCCGGCATCAAGGACCTGCCGATCATCAGCCCGCACGGCCACACCGATCCGCGTTGGTATGCGCTCAACGAGCCATTCCCCGATCCCGCGCAATTGCTGGTGGTGCCCGACCACTACATTTTCCGTATGCTGTTCAGCCAGGGCGTGCGGCTGGAAGATCTCGGCGTCCCGACCCTCGACGGCTCGCCGGTCGAGACCGATCCCAGGGCGATCTGGCGGCGCTTCGCCGAGCACTATTACCTCTTCCGCGGCACGCCGACGCGGTTGTGGCTCGACCATGTGCTCGAGCATCTGTTCGGCATCGAAGAGCCGCTCAACGCCAGCACCGCTAGCCGCCATTACGACACCATCGCGGCGCTTTTGCAGCGCGACGATTATCGCCCACGCGCGCTGTTCGAGCGCTTCAACATCGAGGTCATCGCGACGACCGAGGGCGCACTCGACGATCTCCAATGGCACAAGACGATCCGCGACAGCGGCTGGCAGGGCCGCGTCATCACTGCCTACAGGCCGGATGCCGTCGTCGATCCCGACTTCGAAGGATTTTCTGCCAATCTCGATCGCCTGGGCGAGATCGCCGGCTGCGACACCGGCACATGGGTCGGCTATCTCGACGCGCATCGCCAGCGCCGCGCCTTCTTCAAAAGTTTCGGCGCAACCTCGTCGGATCACGGCCATCCGACGGCCGAGGCCGCCAATCTTTCCGATGCGGCGGCGGAAGAGCTGTTCAACCGCATCCGCCGCGGCTCGGACGACGAGCGCGAGCGCAAACTGTTTCGCGCCCAGATGCTGACCGAAATGGCCAAGATGAGCCGCGACGACGGGCTGGTCATGCAGATCCATCCCGGCTCATGGCGCAACCACTCGCCTGGTGTTTTCCAAAAATTCGGCCGCGACAAAGGCTTCGATATTCCGACCCGCACCGACTATGCCGCGGCGCTCAAACCCTTGCTCGACTGCGTCGGGCTGGAGCGCGACCTCTCCATCATTCTGTTCACGCTCGACGAGACCAGCTACGCGCGCGAACTGGCGCCGCTGGCCGGCGTCTATCCGGCGTTGAAGCTCGGGCCGGCCTGGTGGTTCCACGACAGTCCGGAAGGCATGCGCCGGTTCCGCGAGATGACCACCGAGACCGCCGGCTTCTACAACACCGTCGGCTTCAACGATGACACCCGTGCCTTTCCGTCGATTCCCGCCCGTCACGATGTGGCGCGCCGGGTTGACTGCGCCTTTCTCGCCCGTCTCGTCGCCGAGCACCGGCTGCGTGAGGACGAGGCGCATGAGCTGGCGCGGGAGCTTGCCTACACGCTTGCCAAGAAGGCGTACCGGCTGTGAGCCGGGCGCGTGGAATTTTAAAAGGGAGGAAGACAGTCATGTTGCATTTTTCAAAACTGGTGGCAGCCACATTCGCCTTCGGCTCGCTGATGATCGGCGTTGCCGGCGCCCAGACCGTACTGCGCTCGGCCGACACCCATCCGGACGGGTATCCGACTGTCGAGGCGGTCAAATATCTCGGCGAGCTCATCAAGGAGCGCACCGCCGGCCGCTATTCGGTCGAGGTCTATCATTCGGCGCAGCTCGGCGAGGAAAAGGACACGATCGAGCAGACGCAGACCGGTGTCATCGATCTGAACCGCGTCTCGATGGGTCCGTTCAACGGCATCGTGCCGGAAACCGCGGTGCCGTCGCTGCCCTACATGTTCCGTTCGGTCGAGCACATGCGCCATGTCATGGACGGGCCGATCGGCGACGAGATCCTCAAGGCCTTCGAGACGCATGATCTGGTCGGCCTTGCCTTCTACGATTCCGGCGCCCGTTCCTTCTACAACACCAAGAAGGACATCACCTCGATCGCCGATCTGAAAGGCATGAAGTTCCGCGTCATCCAGTCCGACGTGTTCGTCGATATGGTCAACGCGCTTGGCGCAAATGCCACGCCGATGGCGTATGGCGAGGTCTATTCGGCGCTCGAAACCGGTGTCATCGACGGCGCCGAGAACAACTGGCCCAGCTTCGAATCCGCCAAGCACTACGAAGTCGCCAAGCACTATACCGTCGACCAGCACCAGATCGTGCCGGAAGTGCTGGTGATGTCGAAATCGAGCTGGGACAGACTGACGCCGGAAGACCAAGCGATCGTCAAGCAGGCGGCCAAGGATAGCGTCGTCAAGATGCGCGAATTGTGGGACGCGCAGGAGAAGAAGTCGCGAGAGATCGTCGAGAAGGCCGGCGTCAAGGTCAGCGAGATCGACAAGCAGCCGCTGATCGATGCGATGAAGCCGGTCTACGACAAGTATCTGAAGACGCCGGAGCTCAAGGACCTCGCGACCCGCATCCAGGCGACCAAGTGATTTTCTGGCGGGGCGGCATGGCGCCGCCCCGCCAATCGCTTTTAGGGGACGGAAAGACCGGGAGGATCGGATGACTGCGGGAACGGCTAGGAGCGGAGCGCCACCGCGCTTCAGCGCGGTGCTTTCGAAGATTTGCGACGGTGCGCTCTATCTCGCGGGCATCGGGATGGTCGCCATGACCGCGCTTGTTGCCTACCAGGTGTTTTCCCGCTTCGTGCTCAACGCGTCACCGAGCTGGACCGAAGTCACCGCCATCATGCTGATGAACTGGTTCATTTTCCTGGGCGCTGCCGTCGGCGTGCGCGAGAATTACCATATGGGCTTCGACGTGCTGCTCTATATCCTGCCCAAGGGCAGCAAATGGGCGCTGCGCACCCTGTCCGACCTGATCGCGTTCGGCTTCGGCATCGGCATGGTCTGGTACGGCTGCAAGCTGGTCGGGCTGACCTGGCGGACCATCATCCCGGCGCTCGAGCTTCCCGGCGGTTTCGACTATCTGCCGCTGGTCGCCGGCGGCTTTCTGATCTGCCTGTTCTCGGCCGAACGCATCGTGCTGCGCTGGTCCGGCGCCGACATCGACAAGGATATCAATCTCGAGGAAGTGCCGGAAATGCCGGCTGTGCAGGAGGCCTAGATGGAACTCTGGATCCTGTTTGGCGTCTTCACGCTTTTGATGTTTGCCGGCACGCCGATCGCCTTTTGCCTGGGTGCGGCGTCCTTCGCCACCGTGCTTTATCTCGGCCTGCCGCCCTTGGTGGTGTTCCAGCAATTGAAGTCGGGCATGTCGGCGTTCTCACTGATGGCGATTCCGTTCTTCATCTTTGCGGGCGATCTGATGGTGCGCGGCGGCATCGCGCAACGCATCGTTTCCTTTGCCGGCTCGCTGGTCGGTCATGTCCGCGGTGGGCTCGGTCAGGTCAACATCATCGCCGCGACGTTGTTCGGCGGCATTTCCGGCTCGGCGGTGGCGGAAGCCGCTGCCGTCGGCGGGCTGATGATCCCGCAGATGAAAGCGCGCGGCTACGGCGCCGACTATGCCGTCAACGTGACGTCGATGGCGGCGCTGATCGCGCTGCTTCTGCCGCCGTCGCAGAACATGATCATCTATTCGATCGCCGGCGGCGGCAAGATTTCGATCGCCGACCTGTTCACCGCCGGTATCCTGCCTGGCCTGCTGTTCGCCGCTTCGCTGATGGTCACTGCCTATTTCGTCGCCCGCAGCCGAGGCTACCCGGTCGAGGCCTTTCCCGGCTTCTCGCGTGTCGGCGAGCTGGCGGTCATCGCCATCCCCGGACTTCTGCTTATCGGTATCATCTTCGGCGGCGTTCGCTCGGGCATTTTCACGGCGACGGAAAGCTCCTGCATCGCCATCATCTACGCCTTGCTGGTCACCGTCTTCGTCTATCGGTCGATGGCCTGGGGCGATTTCGTCCATGCCACAAAGGGCGCGGTGCGCACGACCTCGATGGTGCTGCTGATCATCGGCACGGCGGCCTCGTTCAGCTGGCTGATGGCCTATCTAAAAGTGCCGGTGCTGCTGATCGCAGGCATGAACGCCATCTCCACCGATCCGCTGGTGGTGCTGCTTCTGCTCAACGTCCTGATGCTGCTGCTCGGTACCTTCATGGACATGGGGCCGATGATCATCATCTGCACGCCGATCTTCCTGCCGCTGGTCACCCATTACGGCGTCGACCCCGTGCATTTCGGCGTCATCACCATCCTCAATCTCGGCATTGGGCTAAACACGCCACCGGTCGGCACGGTGCAGTTCGTCGCCTGTGCCGTCGGCAAGATTACGGTCTGGGAAGCGATGCGCTCGATCTGGCCGTTCTATGGCGCGGGCATCGTGGTCCTGGGGCTGGTCACCTATATTCCGGCGATTTCGCTCTGGTTGCCGAGCGTGTTCAAATAGGGCGTCGTCAAATAGACGTCTTCAAACAGGGGTGCGATATGGCATCGGATAGCGCTGTTGATCTCAGGGTCGAGAGAAAACCCAAACTGTCGGAGACCGTCGTCGCTGCGATCCGCAAGCAGCTGCAGGCGGGCGAGATCCTGCCCGGCTACAAATTGCCGACTGAAGGACAACTTACCGAGACCTTCGGCGTCAGCCGCACCGTCATCCGCGAAGCGCTGGCCAAGCTCGCCGCCGACGGGCTGGTCGAGGCGCGCCAGGGCGCAGGCGTGTTCGTCACCGAGCACATCTCAACGATGTTCGGCGCGCTCGCCGCCGACATGGGCAGCAAGGATTCCATCGCGCTCAATGTGCTCGAAGTGCGCCTGGCCGTCGAAATCGAATCGGCCGGGCTCGCCGCCATTCGCCGCAACGCCGCGCAGGAAGCAGCGATCCAGGAAGCGTTCTTCGAATTCGAACGGCTGCTTCTTAACAGCGAGCCGACCGGTCCGGCCGATCTCGCCTTCCACCGGGCAATCGCCAGCGCCACCAACAACCCGTTCTATGTCGAGATGCTCGATGTGCTCGGACGCCGCGCCATTCCTTGCGACGTGACCTCGCCCTGGTCGACCGAACTGGTGCAATCCGACAGCTATCAGCGAGGGCTGCAACGCGAGCATCTGGTGATCCTGAATGCGATCACCTCAGGCGACGCCGAAGCCGCGCGCGAGGCGATGCGCGCTCATCTCACCGCCAGCCAAGAGCGCTACCGCGAGCGGCTGCACGCCCGCCAGGTCTACTACGCCGACTCGGTCAAGGCGTCGGCAACCAAATAGCCATTCATTCAGCTGGAGCAGCAATGACTCAAAGTCACCCGCATACCGAATTCACCTCGCGTTTCGCCATCGGCCCGGTCGCCGCGGCGTCCATGGGAACCGACGAGCTGCGTCACAACTTCCATATTGACGACCTGTTCCAGCCGGGACGCGTCAGCCTGACCTACACCCATTATGACCGCATGATCGTCGGCGGCGCCGTGCCGGCGGCAGCGCCGCTGCCACTGGAAACGATCAAGCCCACGGGCACCAAGAATTTTCTCGACCGCCGCGAGCTGATCATCGTCAACATCGGCGGCGCCGGCTCGGTGACGGCAAATGGCGAGATCCACCAGTTGCAGGCGCGCGACATGCTCTATCTCGGCATGGGCAGCACCGACGTGGCGTTCGCGTCAGCCGACAAGGCAGCGCCGGCCAAATTCTATCTGCTCAGCGCCCCGGCGCATCACGCCTATCCGAACCGGCTGATCCGCATCGGCGACGCCAAGCGGCTCGACCTCGGCAGCAAGGAAACCTGCAATGAGCGCTCGATCTTCCAGTTCATCCATGCCGATGGCGTCAAGACCTGCCAGCTGGTCGTCGGCATGACGCAGCTGGCACCGGGCTCGGTGTGGAACACCATGCCTTGCCATGTGCATGACCGGCGCATGGAGGCCTATCTCTATTTCGATCTGCCGGAGACGGCGCGCGTCTTCCATTTCATGGGCGAGCCGGACGAAACGCGGCATCTGGTGATGGCCAACGAGGAGGCGGTGCTGTCGCCGGGCTGGTCGATCCATTCGGGGGCCGGCACCTCGAACTATGCCTTCATCTGGGCGATGGCCGGCGACAATGTCGACTACACCGATGTCGACCCGGTGCCGCTGGGTGAATTGCGTTGAGCGGCCCTTCCTCCTTCAGCCTGGCCGGCAAGCGTATCCTGGTCACCGGCGCGAACACCGGCATCGGCCAGGGCATCGCCGGCTCGATCGCGCGCGCCGGCGGCACCGTCATCGGTGTCGGCCGCTCGGCGATGGACGACACGGAAAGACAAGTCGCGGAAGCCGGTGGCCAGTTCGAGGCGGTGCGGTGCGATCTGGCCGACCATGCGGCCGCCAAGGCGATGCTCGACCAGGTCTGGGAAAAGACCGGCCCGATCGACGGGCTGGTCAACAATGCCGGCATCATCCGCCGCGCCGATGCGGCCGATTTCTCCGAGGCCGACTGGGACGACGTCATCGACGTCAATCTGAAGACGCTGTTCTTTCTCAGCCAGGGTTTTGCCAGGCGCGTGCTGACCGACCCGAGGCGGCGCGGCAAGATCGTCAACATCGCCTCGGTGCTGAGTTTCCAGGGCGGCATCCGCGTCGCCTCCTACACCGCGTCGAAACATGGCGCGCTCGGCATAACCCGGCTGCTGGCCTGCGAATGGGCGGCAAAAGGCATCAACGTCAACGCGATTGCGCCCGGCTATATCGAAACCAACAACACCGAGGGGTTGCGCGCCGATCCCGACCGCAGTGCTGCCATCCTGGCGCGCATTCCGGCGGGACGTTGGGGCGGGCCGGAAGACATAGGCGATGCCGCCGTGTTCCTGCTGGCGCCAGCGTCCGACTATATGCATGGCGCGGTGGTTTCCGTGGACGGCGGCTGGCTGGCGCGATGAGGAGATGGTCATGATTGAAGCCAAGATTTTCGCACAGCCCGGCGAGAGCGCCTGGACGCCGACGCCGGACGGCAACAGACGCCGCGTTCTCGTCTCCACCGATGAGCTGATGATGGTCGAGTTCGGCTTCGACAAGGGCGGCGTCGGCGCACTGCATTCGCACCCGCATGTCCAGGCCAGCTATGTCGCCGAAGGTCGCTTCGAGGTGACCATCGACGGCCGCACCGCGACCATCGAGACCGGCGGCAGCTTCATCGTGCCGTCCAATCTGGTGCACGGCGTCAAGGCGCTGGAGGCCGGGCGCCTGGTCGACAGCTTTACCCCGCACCGCGCCGATTTCCTGGCCTGAACCTTTTTCGGCAATTCCAGAAACAGGAAACCCGCGCCTCCTGGGGAGGCGCGGGCTGTTGCCTGTGCGCTCGTGGCGCAGCGGTACTCGAAACATCGCCGCAGGGTTGGACGGTGCCGCAACATGGTGAAGATAGGTTTAACGATGCCAATCAGGTCGATCGCCGGTGGGGTGTTGCTGCTGCTTGTTGTGGTCACGCAGGGGCTGCGCTAATCGTTCTGTCCACGCCGCTGCTTCGGGCGGCCGATCGCAAAAACATCAGTGATGCAGATATCGACGACAAGCGTGCCGACGCACGATCCCAAACGGCGCGTCCTCAAGGACGTGTTCGGCTTCGACGATTTCCGTCCCGGACAGGCCGCGGTGATGGAGGCGCTGCTTGGCGGCCGCCATGTGCTGGCCGTCATGCCAACGGGTGCCGGCAAATCGCTGTGCTACCAGGTTCCGGCGCTGGTCAAGGGTGGGCTGACCATTGTCGTTTCGCCGCTAGTGGCGCTGATGCAGGATCAGGTCGCGGCACTGCGCCTCGCCGGCGTCGCCGCCGATACGATCAATTCCTCGATCGACCGTGATGCCAATGTCGCGGCATGGCGCCGCGTCGCGTCGGGCCAGACGCGGCTGCTCTACCTCGCGCCGGAACGGCTGATGACCGAGCGGATGCTGGATGCGCTTGCCAGGCTCGATGTCAGCCTGATCGCCATCGACGAGGCGCATTGCATTTCGCAGTGGGGGCCGGCGTTCCGGCGCGAATATGAAGACCTGTCGCAGCTGCGTGGCATCTTTCCCGACGTACCGATCATTGCGGTGACGGCGACGGCGGACGAGACGACGCGCGCTGACATCGAGACGCGGCTGTTTGGCGGGCGTGTCGAAACGCAGGTGCTTGGCTTCGACCGGCCCAACATCAAGCTTGCCATCGAGCCCAAGCAGGACAGCAAGCGGCAGTTGCTCAATTTCATCGGGCGCCATCAGGGACGCAGCGGCATCGTCTATTGCCTCTCGCGCAAGAAGACCGAAGAGATGGCGGCGTTTCTCGAAAAGAACGGCGTGACCGCGCTCGCCTATCACGCCGGGATGAGCAAGGAGGCGCGCGATGCGAATCAAAACGCCTTCATGACGCTGTCGGGCGTCGTCATGGTGGCGACCATCGCCTTCGGCATGGGGATCGACAAGCCTGATGTCGCGTATGTCTTCCACACCGACCTGCCGGGCAGCCTCGAAGCCTATTACCAGGAAATCGGCCGCGCCGGTCGCGACGGCCGGGCGGCGGAGGCGCATATGCTTTACGGCCTTGGCGACATCCGCATGCGCCGCATGTTCATCGACGACGAGGACGCCGCTGTCGAACACAAGCGCCGCTCGCATGGCCGGCTCGATACGCTGATCGGCTATTGTGAGACGGCCGAGTGCCGCCGCCAGGTGCTGCTCGGTTATTTCGGTGAAGAGGCGGTCCCTTGCGGCAATTGCGACAATTGCCTGGAACAGGCGCCGCGCGCCGACGGCACCGCCGGGGCGCGCCTCATCCTGGCGGCGGTGGCGCAGAGTGGCGAGCGCTTCGGCGCCGGCCATGTCATCGACATCCTGATCGGCCACGAGACTGAAAAGATCGCGGCAAGGGGGCATCACAGGTTGGCAGCCTTCGGCAATGGCACCGCGCACAAGAAGGATTTTTGGCAATCTATGATTCGCCAGCTGGTCGCGAACGGTTTCCTGATGCCGGACCCGGCCGGCCATGGCGGGTTGGCCATCGCGGACAAGGGCCACGCACTCGGCCGGGGCGAGGTGCCGTTCCAGTATCGGGTCGAGATGCGTACGCGCGCCGCGCGCCGCGCGGCTCGTGCCGGGCAGAGCCCCCAGAGCGAAAATGTAGATGCGTCGCTGCTCGCGACGCTGAAGACGCTGCGGCTGCGTCTGGCCAAGGAACGCCAGGTGCCGGCCTATGTGGTGTTTTCGGATCGTACACTGATCGACATGGCCGAGCGTCGTCCGCAAGACCTCGACGATTTCGCCGGGGTGAATGGCGTCGGCGCCGCCAAGCTCAAGGAGTTCGGCGCGATTTTTGTCAGCGCCATTGCCGCGCACCTTTCCGAGACGCCAGGCTGAAAGGGTGTTGCTGGACCAAAGCCCGATCCGGCATCAGTACGCCTTCAACTTGCCCGCCCGCTTATCCTTTCATTTTGGCGCTACCCTGCCGTAGGGGAATGGCCTTCCAAATTGTATGGAACCGTGACGACAAACCACACATTCCTGAATCTAAGCGGTCGATTCTCGGATGTAGCCGTGATTATGGAAACCCGCTGTTGCGCGCGGGTGGCGGTTTTCTCGGCCTTGGAGACGCTACGTCGGCAGCCGCGATCCGCTGAGCCGAATGGTATGATTCAGACCATCTTTGTTGTTGAAAACCCGCTTTCGACGGGAGTATAAAACTCGAGGTTACCATTGCTTTTCGTATAGAGGCTGTGGTGGAAACGTGGGTCCAATCCGCAAAGCATTGCCTTGCGTGGAAGTGGTCGAACCGGCGGCGAATGGTCCGTTCCTGTGGCCAAGGAAGACCAGGAAATTACCCGATCATTCGTGATTGAACCGTTTGCGCTGTCCTATGCTGAGGGCCAGCGGATACGCCTGCATCTCGACAAGTTCGTTCGTCTGCAGAGAGGCTAAGCCTGATGAAAGACCGGTGGGAACCTGACCACCAGTTCATTGAAAGCGCCCGCCGTAGCCAGCTCCGAGCGGAGAGCCAACTGGACTCCCTGCAATCGACCATCGCCGAAACGCGACGCGTCCTAGAGGCTTCACGGAAGCTCTTGGAAAAGTTGCCGAGCGCGAAGACCATACCCAGCCATAGGGAATGGCCGGTGCAGGTTGGGCATGCTTGTGGGGCTTCACCGCACCGGCCACTGCGGGGAGATATGAGGCCCCCGCGCCGCCTAAGATATAGGCATATTAGCAATCGCGCAATTAACCCTATTGCGCTACCCAGCCGTAGAGGCAAGGAAATCGGAGAAGTTGGTGCCGGTTAACCGCCAGCACGCGAGCAAGTCATTCTGAAAGCATGAAAAACGCGATTTTGCTCGTGCCAATTGAGCGTCTGAAATCTAGTTCCTGCTGCCGATTATCCCTAAGTTAACAGAAATACTTATATTCCCGAAGGGTTGCGAATCAGTCGATTGTCAAGCGCATGCCATGGAGCAAGCAAGGGATCGATCTGAGCAGAAGGGCCGCAGCGGTCGAAGCGCGCTGGGAAATCCGAGCGGCTTCGGCAATTGTCCGCTCTGGCTCGCCCGCTACAACTCGACTCGCGCAGTGTGGACGGAATCACCGGCCATGTGGACGAGAACCATCTGGCGATGTCGTTCACCGAGTTTCGTTCGCGCTACAGCCTTTAAGGGCAAGGTGATCAAGGCGATCGGATCGCCGCCTCAGGCGGCTTCGCGTTCGGCCTGCGCAGTCAGGTCCGGCTCCCGGCGGCTGTACTGCCGCGGCGAACAGCCCATGACGCGCTTGAATGCCGTGCTGAAGGCGCTTTCGGATTCGTAGCCGAGCGCCAGGGCGATGACGGAAACCGGATCGCCGGAATGCATCAGCCGGTCGCCGGCCAGCATCATGCGCCAGCGCGTCAGATAATCCAGGGGTGAGGCCCCGACCGTCTGCTTGAATCTGAGCGCAAAAGTCGATCGCGACATGCCGGCGCGCTCGGCCAGCTTCTGCAATGTCCAGCCATGGGCCGGGTCTTCGTGCATGGCGCCGATCGCCGCGCCGATCTGCCTGTCGGTCAGTGCGAACAGCCAGCCGACATTGCCTTGCGCCGTCATATGCAGGCGCAAGGCCTCGATCAGGATCATGTGGGCGAGGTGCTCGACGATGAGAAAGCCGCCGGGACGCCGCTGGCGCAATTCCTGCATCATCCGCTCGACCGGCCAGCGAAGCGCCGAATGGTCGCTCTCGCCGCGGATATGGACGATGGGCGGCAGCATCCGCAACAGGATGCCGGCATGGTCGCCGGACAGCGTGAAGCGACTGCTGACCAGGAGGAAATCGCCGCCGCCATTATGGACGGTGATGCCGCCGGTCCGCGCCGGTGAAAAGATCGTTCGCGCATCGACCGTCGGCAGGCCGAGATCGCTGGCAAGGCGGAAAGGCCGGCCGCGCGGCAACAGGAAGCAGTCGCCCACGTCCAGCCGCACCGCGTCAGGGACGCCCTCGACCGACAGCCAGCATCGGCCGGACACCACGGCGCCGCATTTGATGGCGGCCTGCTGGTCAGGGAACTGGATCGCCCAGTCGCCACCGGTTTCCAGCCCAGCCGACAGGTAATTGCGCGGCTTCAGTAGCGACAGCACGTCTGACAGCGGATCCATGAGCGTTCTCGGACGATTGCGAAGATATCTCGGATTTTACAGTATAGATCGTATGATCGCAACCTTCTATCTCCTTCGGCAACGGGCTGCCTGTACGGCCTTCGCCGAAAACCAAGGAGAAATGATCATGCGTGTGTTCGTTACCGGGGCTACCGGTTTTGTCGGTTCGGCTGTTGTGCGGGAATTGCTCGGGGCGGGCCATCAGGTGCTTGGCCTCGCGCGGTCGGAAGCAGGTGCGGAGTCGATCGTGGCCGCGGGCGCCGAGGCGCATCGCGGCGATATCGAGGATTTCGACAGCCTGCGCAGCGGCGCTGCCCAATCGGATGGCGTCATCCACACGGCCTTCAACCACGACTTTTCGAGATTCGCCGCCAGTTGCGCAGTTGACCAGCGCGCCATCGAAACGCTCGGCGCGGCGCTCGAGGGTTCCGAGCGGCCGCTGCTTGTCACCTCCGGACTCGCCGGTTTTGCTCAGGGAAGGCCGGCAACCGAAGACGACAAACCTGCGCCTCCATCGGTCTCCATGCCGCGCGCTTCGGAAGCAACGGCCGTGGCGCTCGCAGCGCGCGGGGTGCGCGCATCGACGGTGCGGCTGGCGCCGACCGTCCATGGCGAGGGCGATCACGGTTTCGTGCCGATGCTGATTGCCATTGCGCGTGAAAAGGGCGTCTCGGCCTATGTCGGCGACGGCGCAAATCGCTGGGCGGCGGTGCACCGGTTCGACGCCGCCACCCTGTACAGGCTGGCGCTGGAGAAGGGGGCGGGCGGCGTCAGCTATCATGCGGTTGCCGAACAGGGCGTGGCGAGCAAAGAGATCGCCGAGATCATCGGCCGCCGGCTCGGCCTGCCGGTCGTTTCCATAGGCCCCGAGGAGGCGGCTGCGCATTTCGGCTTTCTCGGGCATTTCATCGGCAGGGACTTGTCGGCGTCAAGTGAGCAGACCCGCACTGCGCTGGGATGGCAGCCGACCGGGCTTGGGCTCATCGCCGATCTCGACCGTCCCGGCTATTTCGAGGCCTGATCAGGCCGGCCAGTCGCGTTGCATTGCACGACCGACAGCCTGGCGATCAGCGGCAGTGCCAGCAACACGGCCAGACGCAGCCCGCCGAGCGGGCAGCACCGTCGTGCTGCTGGAACCGCCGCCACATCTGTATGGCGGCAAGCAGAACGAACACGGCGTAGGCCGCCCGCAGCCCGGACGAGCTGCTCGCCCGTCGCCGGAAAGCCGGCGAAGGCATGGCCTCGTCATGGCAGACCTACCTTGCTACGGGGATGCGCGCGCGATTCCCGCGCCTAGTTAGAGATCGCCCTTCCTCACCTTGCCGTAAACGATATTCCGGTTCGAGCCATAGTAGACTTTCGCGTCGAAAGGACTCCCGCCGAGGGCGGCATTGATGATGTCCCACATATCGTCGGCCGAACGTAGGATGAGCGGCCAATCCATGAAAGTCTCCATGTAACCATCCGTCGTTATCTCGTCGCTGAAATTGGCAAACAGGAATTCGCCACCGGGCTTGACGAGTTCCATGGCTCTTTGAAGCAGGCGGACGCCGATGGCACGCGGCAGGTAATCGTAAAGCCCCGATGCGTAGACGAGATCGAATGTGCCAAGGGCGTAGGCGCGGCGCAGGATGCCGCGTACGGAACCCTGGACTGCCTCGACTGCCGTGCCGGCAAAGTCGTGGTTCACCGTGGCTACGCTGACGGGGTCCTGATCCAGGCCGATCCAACGCTGCAGTTTATGCCTGGCCAACGCGTCGGAGCGTTCGGCTTCCCTGAGGTGGCCGCAGGCAATCGCCAGCACCTCAGCCTTTTCCACACTGCTGGCCGTCTCGTCCACGGTCCTGGCCAGAATATCCCGCCGCTCGCGCCCCGCCACCGAACTGGCAGCTTCACTGGTGTACGCATAGATTTGCCGACCAAGTAAGGTAGACGAGGCCACGATCTCGTCGGCGATCGGATGCTTGTAGTAAATATCCAGCAGGCCTGCATCGCCCGAATACCCGCGCGGTTTTTCGACCGACCACCGCGTGAACGGGTCCTGGAGCAAATATTCCGCGACCCGATGCTGCTGAGCCAAAGGAACGAGTTTCTGCCAAACCGCGGTAGCAACCTGCCGGCGGAGCTTGTGGAGTCGCCCCGCCAAACGATGGACGACGGGGGCGGCCGGTTTGTTTCGCGCAAAGGCTTGATGAGCAAGGTCCAGTATCAGGGCGAGCTGGGCCGTGCTGTCCCTCAACTCGTCGGAGTCAGCCGCCTCTTCGGAGGTCGCAACATGTTTCTTCATCAGCCTGGTGGTGACCAGGCTGTATTGGTCGAGCTGCAGTTTTGGCTTGATAGGCATGCCGTTTACTCTCCGGTTTACCGCCCCGGTCCCCGGCCAGCAGCATAGGTGCGCCGCCAACCAATGCTAACAATTTTAATAAAATTTAAGTAAAATTTTAATCAACGGAACGGCCATCAATCCTGCAAACTGGCTAAATCCGAACCGCCCGTTTACCCTCGGTTAGCGACATCTGACTTTTCTTGCGGACAGGGACGTCTTCATTCCCCGACCGCAGGCGACGTCGGCTGTTGCATTCGCTACTGCAGATCGCGGAGGAGCGTTGCGATGCAACTGAGCGAGGACGTTGCCCAGAAGGTGGCGGCAGCGATTGGACGTCCGCGGTGGCATTCCGCCGATCCGGAACTCCTGACACTGTTCCTGCAGAAGGATGCCGATGAGAATCGCAGCCTTGTGCGATGGGGTATTGCGGCTGCTGTATTCAGCTATGTGGCCTATGGCCTTTTCGATTGGTTTCTCTTTCCGGATGTCGCCGGCCGGCTTGTTTTGACGCGCGTTACGCTAGGGGTCACTTCCCTGGCGCTTGTCGAATTTGTCGCCCGACGGGGCTTTGCCCTTGCCACCTTGCACCTTGTAGCAGCGCTGGCGATTGTCTCCGGTGCCCTTGGGTGGCTCGTCTCCGCTGTTGGAACAGAGCATCAGGATGCCCTCTCCCATTTCATGGTTTTTGGCACAGTGTTCATCCTGGGTGCGAATCTGTTCTTCAACTTCCGTTTTTGGCTTTCAGCCCTTGCCTCCGCGACGGTCGCCGCAAGCTTTGTGTACGCCGCGATGTTCTCCCTTCAGGCCGACATCGCCGGTCGGGTCGTGTTGTCGGCCTATTTCGTGAACTGCCTCGTCTTGTCGCTTTATCTTTCCTGGCGGCTGAGTCTGGAGCGGTACCAGACTTTCCTGCACGCGCTTCGGGCACAATTCCAGGAGCAGGCTGCTATCAAGAAGGGGCAAAAGCTAACTGAAATCGCCGACACCGATCCGCTCACGGGAATGAAGAACCGCAGGGCGATCATTCGAGAATTCTCGGAGCTGCGCGAAGACTGGGCCGCGGACGACGACGAGATAGGCCTCATTCTGATCGACGTCGACTACTTCAAAAGGTTTAATGACGGACTTGGTCACCAGGCCGGCGACGATTGCCTGATCAAACTCGCCCATGTCCTTTCCGAGATGGCGGCTGCCAACAACGCCATCGCGGCCCGCTATGGCGGAGAAGAATTCGTCATTCTCTGCAAGGTCACCGGGCGGGCTCACCTTCATGAGATAACGAAGAAATTCTGTCGCGCTGTAGAGGATTTGGATATCTACCACCCTGATCGGGGCGACAAGCTCAACATCGTCACGATCAGTGCCGGAGCGTCGTTGACGCGCGCCGATCAGAGCATAGAGCTTAGAATCCTGCTGCAGGAAGCGGACCGCGCACTCTACGCGTCCAAGTTTGCCGGTCGGGCTACGTTCACGATTTACGACCCGCACGCCACCAGCCAGGATCGCTCCGGCGAAAATCTTTCAGAACTGCTGAAGGTGGCAGTTTCCAACCAGCTCGTTTCTGTCGCTTACCAGCCAATTCGCGAGCTGGCGTCGGGACGCGTGCTGGGCCACGAGAGTCTGATGCGGGTATGCGACTTCGACGGCACCATGATCAGTCCGTCCGTATTCATACCCGTTGCCGAGCAGACCGGAGCGATCGTGGAACTGGGTACGTGGCTGATCGATCGAGCCTGCGGTGACATGGCGGAATACGGATTGGGCTCGGTCGTGACGGTGAACGTATCCGTTCTTCAGCTCAAGGCTCCCAACTTTTCACTCCGGATCACCGAAATCCTTGGCAGGCACGGCCTTGCTCCACAGAAACTGGCCATCGAAATCACCGAAGGCAGTGACATCTTTCTGGAGGCGCAAGCGGTCAGAAACGTGGAGCGGTTGCGAAAACTTGGCGTTCAGATCTGGCTGGACGATTTCGGAACGGGATTTGCCGGCCTTACATGGCTGCGCCGGTTCAAATTCGACGTGGTAAAGATCGATCGCAGCTTCCTCCACGATTGCCAGACCTCTCGCGGCTTGAGCCTGTTGCGGGACATGGTCGGACTGCTTCGCAATCTCGGCCATGTCGTGCTCGCCGAGGGCGTCGAAACCGAAGAGCAGTACATATTGCTGCAGCGCCTGGGGGTAAATTTGATGCAGGGCTTCCTCACCGGGCATCCAGTCCCGATCGAAGAGGTAAACCAAATGAGGCAAGGCCTCGTTGCCTAGCGGCAGCCCCTTCGCTGAAGCTTCGGAGGGCATCCTGCTTCGTTCCGGTCCCCCTACGCTACTTCGTAGCTTCGGGCGACACTCCTACGCCCAGATGCGGTTCCGGGTGGCCTGCCACCCGAAGCCCGCAGGGCGTAGGGTGGCGGAGAGGGAGGGATTCGAACCCCCGATGGGCTTGCACCCATGCCGCATTTCGAGTGCGGTGCATTCGACCACTCTGCCACCTCTCCGCGGTCATGGTCGGCCGTTGCCGGCGCGGCGCACTAGATAACGGCTGGGCGGGCAGGTTACAAGGCCAAATCCGCGGGGGAATTCAGCTTCCTGTGCGGGCTCTGTCTGGAGGGCTGCGTTGCGGCCACGTCGGCAGATGGGGCCAACCGGTCCTCGACTGGAGAGATCGGGGGCGGCAAGGAGGCGGCGTGGCCAAGGATTCCGCCCGTTTGCCTTGACTCGTGCCGAACCTTCGGTTAGGGGAAGCGCGCAATCGGCGTGGAGGGTTCTTCCACGCCGCTTGTTTTTCGAACCCGCAGACTGACAAAAAGACGGCCGAACCGCGTGACGCGGCTCATCGAGGCCGACCGAACAGCGAAAGGCAAAAAATGTTCGCAGTCATTAAAACGGGCGGTAAGCAGTATCGCGTTGCCGCCAACGATCTCCTGAAGATCGAGAAGCTCGAAGCCAATGTCGGCGATATCGTCGAAATCGGCAGCGTCCTCGCCCATGGCGAAGGCGAAAATGTCACCTTCGGCGCCCCGTTCGTCGATGGCGCTCTGGTCACGGCGGAAGTCGTCGAGCAGGGCAAGAACCGCACCGTCATCGCTTTCAAGAAGCGCCGCCGGCAGAATTCGCGCCGCAAGATCGGCCACCGCCAGCTTCTGACCACCGTGCGGATCGCCGAGATCCTGCTGGGTGGCGCCAAGCCTTCCAAGAAAGCCGCAGCCAAGGTGGAAGCCAAGGAAGTCAAGGCTGACGTAGCGCCCGAGGCGAAGGCCGAGGCCGCGCCGAAGGAAGCCAAGGCGAAGAAGGAAGCCAAAGCCGAGGCTGCTCCGAAGGATGAAGCCAAGACGGAGACCGCCGTCGCCGCGCCGCTGTTCAAGGCGCCGAAGGGCGAGCCGGACGATTTGGCCGTGATCAAGGGCATCGGCCCGGTTGCCGCCGGCCAGCTGCACGAGCAGGGCATCACCACCTTCGCCCAGCTTGCCAAGCTGTCGGACAAGGACGTGGCCAAGATCGACGCGCACATGCCCTTCAGCACCGACCAGATCAACGACTGGCGCGAGCAGGCCAAGGAACTGGCGAAGAAGTAAAACGAACCGGCGACAAGGTCGCCGGATCGGACTTGAAACGGAACGCGAACGCGTTCATAAGACCATTCAAGCGCCCCAGGGCGCATCGGAGTTAGTTAGATGGCACACAAGAAAGCTGGCGGCTCGTCGCGCAACGGTCGCGACTCGCATTCCAAGCGTCTGGGCGTGAAGAAGTTCGGCGGCGAAGCCGTCATCCCGGGCAACATCATCATCCGTCAACGCGGCACCACCTGGCATCCCGGCGTCAATGTCGGCATGGGCACGGACCACACCCTTTTTGCGCTCGAGACCGGCGCGGTCACCTTCAACAAAAAAGCCAACGGCCGAACCTACGTATCGGTCAACCCGATTACCAAAGCCGCGGAGTAGCCGGTTCCGCACTATAAAACCGGCGCCCATCTCGGGAACCGGTGTCTGGCCAAACCAGTGAATGGAGCCAGGAAAAGGATCAGGGGAGATGGGTTTTCCATCTCCCCTTTTTTCTTGCCTGGAGGACGTCGAATGGTTGCCGAAGCGGAAGACACCGAGGACGAAAGTTACGCGATAGACTGCCCGGTGCTGGCCACCGAGCGGCTGGTGATGCGCGCTCCCTGCGAAGCCGATATCGCGCAACTGGTCGAGCTTGCCGACAACCGTCATGTCGCCGAGATGCTGGCCCGCATGCCGCACCCCTATGGCGAGGCCGAGGCACGCGCCTTCCTGGCCATGACCCGGTCGCGCCGGGCCGGCATCGCCTATGCCCTGACGCTGGCCGGTACCGACATTTTCGTCGGCTGCGCCGGTCTCAACATGACCGACCGCGGGCTGGAGCTCGGCTACTGGATCGGCGAGCCCTATTGGAAGCGCGGCTATGCGACGGAGGCCGCGCACGCGTTGGTCGACCTCGCCTTCCAACGGACGTCGATCCAGGTGCTGCAGGCTTCGGCGCGGGTGATCAATCCGGCCTCGCGCCGGGTCATCCACAAATGCGGCTTCCAGTATGCCGGCCAGGGCATGCTGAACTCGATCGTCGCCGGCCAGGTGCCGGTCGAGCGGTACCGGCTGGACAGAAAGACCTGGATCAGCCTGCGCAACTGGGTGCATTTCTAGGTGTTTTGATATTCAGGTGAGGCCGGCCTGCAAACGCGGGTTTATGCGCTTCCGGTGCACGTACTTAAGTACGCTCCGCTCCGGTTCTCGAAAACCAGTGTTTTCGGCTCGGTCTGACCTGAATCTCAACACACCTAGCGCGTGCCTCCAAACGACAGGTTTGGC
Organism: Mesorhizobium sp. P160187; assembly: GCF_057766425.1. Lineage (NCBI taxonomy): Bacteria > Pseudomonadati > Pseudomonadota > Alphaproteobacteria > Hyphomicrobiales > Phyllobacteriaceae > Mesorhizobium > Mesorhizobium sp. P160187. The sequence continues at coordinate 1,427,809 of NZ_JBYMDX010000003.1, read as the reverse complement.
AACGTTGGTTGTGGATCGGACTCAACTCAGCCCATCTCGACCCAGATCGGGAGATGGTCCGACCCGACCGCTTGACGGTCGACCCACAGGCGCTTCAGCGATCCGGCGAGCGAGGCCGAGGTGAAGATGTAGTCTATGCGCTTGTGGCGGCTTGTGTCTTCGGGTCGCGTGGGATCGACCCAGGTGACGACGTCTGCTGTGTTCAGGCGCTGGGCGACGTCGACCGCGAGATCGGCGGTCAGCGGCATACCGAATTCATGGTCCGGGCGGCCGACGAGTTCGACATATTCGGGCGAGCCGGGCAGCATGTTGAAGTCGCCCATGACGATGAAGGCTTCGGGATAGGGCAGGTCCGGCAGGCCGATCTCGGGAATGCCGGAGAGGCCGCCGCCCTCGAAGGCATAGTTCAACAGGCGCTGGCGCAGGAACCTGATCTGGCTGGCGCGCTCAACCGGACTGCGATGGTCAAGATGCGTGGAATAGAAGCGGATGAAGCCGAGCGGGGTCTCGACCAGCGCCTCGAGTGCGCCGCGCTGGAAGTTCATCGCCTCAAGGCTGCGGCTGCGCGGCACAAGCAGATTGCGCGACAGATGGATCGGCGTCTTCGACAGCACCATGTTGCCGAGCTGGAAAGTGGTGGTGATGGCGCGGCCGGCCTCCAGGCGCGAGCCGACATTGACCTCGAAATTGCTGCCGTAGGCGGCAAAATATTCGGGCAGCGCCTCGCCGATCTCGGCGACCATGTCGCGGTTGCCGTTCCTCGGATTGTTGCGGGTCACTTCCTGCAGCGCGATCACGTCGGCGCCGCGAACCGCCTCGGTGATGCGGCCGAGATCGTAGCGGCCATCCAGACCGATACCGTACTGGATGTTGTAGCTCACAACCTTCATTCCCGCGCCCCTCAAGCTCCGTCCGCGAACACTGCTACCGCGTCCCCGACAAAAGGGCATCCGGCGCTTTAGTCGCAAAACGGCCTCGCCCTTGGCCGCGCCTTGGTTTAGAGCAAGGCGCAAGATCTAGAGCAAAGCCGCAAGGCCAACAGAAACTGCGTAGTCCAATGAAATTTCTCGATCAAGCCAAGGTTTATATCCGCTCCGGCGACGGTGGCGCCGGCTCTGTGTCGTTCCGGCGCGAAAAATTCATCGAGTTCGGCGGCCCGGATGGCGGCGACGGCGGCCGCGGCGGCGATGTCTGGCTGGAAGCGGTCAACGGTCTCAACACGCTGATCGACTATCGCTATCAGCAGCATTTCAAGGCCAAGACTGGTGTCCACGGCATGGGCCGCAACATGACCGGCGCCAAGGGCGCCGATGTGACGCTCAAGGTGCCGGCCGGAACCCAGGTGTTTGCCGAGGACAATGAGACGCTGATCTGCGACCTGACCGTGGTCGGCCAGCGCTTCCTGCTGGCCAAGGGCGGCAATGGCGGTTTCGGCAACCAGCATTTCAAGACCTCGACCAACCAGGCGCCTCGCCGCGCCAATCCCGGCCAGCCCGGCGAAGAGATGAATGTCTGGCTGCGGCTGAAGCTGATTGCCGACGCCGGCCTGGTCGGGCTGCCCAATGCAGGCAAGTCGACTTTTTTGGCAACCGTCACCGCGGCCAAGCCGAAGATCGCAGACTACCCCTTCACCACGCTGCATCCCGGCCTCGGCGTTGCCCGCATCGATGCGCGCGAATTCGTCATCGCCGACATTCCGGGCCTCATCGAGGGCGCGCATGAGGGTGTCGGCATCGGCGACCGCTTCCTCGGCCATGTCGAGCGCACGCGTGTACTTCTGCACCTGGTCTCGGCGCAGGAGGAAAACCCGGGCAAAGCCTACAAGACCGTGCGCGCCGAGCTCGACGCCTATGGCAATGGGCTGATCGAGAAGGTCGAAATCGTCGCGCTCAGCCAGGTGGATATCCTCGACGCCGATGAGCGCAAGAAGAAGGTTGCGTCCCTCAAACGCGCTGCCGGCCGCGCGCCGATGCTGCTGTCGGCGGCCACCGGCGAGGGCGTCGAAGCGGTGCTGCGCGCGCTGATGGCAGTTGTCGGCGAAGCGCGCGACAGGGCTGCCGCTCCCGTCGAGACCCGCTGGGACCGATAGCGATGACGGCGCAGTCGCTGACAAAATACCGGCGCATCACGGTCAAGATCGGTTCGGCCTTGCTGGTCGACCGCACCAGCGGCCTGAAGCGCGACTGGCTGGCTTCGCTTGCCGAGGATATTGCGGTGCTGGCCAATGGCGGCGCCGAGATCCTGGTCGTGTCGTCCGGCGCCATTGCGCTCGGCCGCACCATTCTCGGTCTCGGAAAACGGGCGCTGAAGCTCGAGGAGAGCCAGGCGGCGGCCGCCGTCGGGCAAATTGCGCTCGCCGGCGCATGGTCGGATGCGCTGGGCAAGGGTGCGCTGAAATCGGGCCAGATCCTGCTGACGCTCGGCGACACCGAGGAGCGCCGACGCTATCTGAATGCCCGCGCGACGATCTCGACGCTGCTCAAGATGAAGGCGGTGCCGGTCATCAATGAGAACGACACGGTAGCGACCTCCGAAATCCGCTATGGCGACAATGACCGGCTGGCGGCACGCGTGGCGACGATGATGGGCGCCGACCTGCTGGTGCTGCTCTCCGACATTGACGGGCTCTATACGGCGCCGCCGGCGCGCGATCCCGATGCAAAATTCATTCCGGTGGTCGACCGCATCACGCCCGATATCGAGGCGATGGCGGGGGCGGCCGCTTCCGAACTGTCGCGCGGCGGCATGCGCACCAAGCTCGACGCCGGCAAGATCGCCACCGCCGCCGGCACCGCCATGATCATCACCTCGGGCACCAGGCTGTCGCCACTGATGGCGATCGAGCGTGGCGAGCGCGCCACCTTCTTCAGGCCGAGCGCCAATCCGGTGAAAGGCTACAAGAGCTGGATCGCCGGCCAGCTCGAACCGGCCGGGCGGCTCACCGTCGACGCCGGCGCCATCGGTGCGCTGCTGTCCGGCAAATCGCTGCTGCCGGCGGGCGTCAGGCTGGTCAGCGGCAATTTCTCGCGCGGCGACACGGTGGCGATCCTGTCGCCCGGAGGGCGCGAGATCGCGCGCGGGCTGGTTGCCTATGATGCCGCCGATGCCGTAAGGATCGCAGGCCTGAAGTCCGCCGAGATCGAAACCGTGCTCGGCTACGAGGCGCGCTCGGCGATGATTCACCGCGACGATCTGGTGGTGAGCGGCGCGGCCGAGTGAGGCGCGGCCCTGCGATTGACGGCGCGCTACTTGTCAGGTTCACGCGGCCATTTGGGCGGGTTGCGGTACCTCTCCTGAACGTCCCGTTGAATTTTCAGAAGCTTGCTGCAACCTCCCAACTGTCCTTCAATGATAGCCTTGGCACGTTTATCCATTTCGGCTTGGGGGAGGTCCGTCCCGTCTGCGATGAGGTCGTGCATGACTGAGTCGGCTATCATTGCGTCTGTCGCTTTTTCCTCCTCCATCTTTTTCTTGAATTCTGCTTCAAGCCTCACACGCGGCCCACATCCATGTCCCTCCTCAACTACGACGTAGATTTGGGAAAACGGCTTCGGTAGCGCGCCGCAATAGCGCTCAGCGAGTACGAGGGACATCATCGAACCTACCATGGTCATGGCCAGGCCATCGGGGCTCTCGCCGAGTTCGATCTTGTCATCGCAGTAATCGGCTGCGCGAAGGCCGGTGGGCGCCAGCATCGTGGCCAAAGCAAACAAGACTGCGGCGCTCTTCATTCTGCTCTCCCGAATTTGCGGCCATTGCCGCGAAGGCCGGCCGCGTGTAAATCCACCAGGCTTCACCGGAGCGGTCAGATGTTGAACAAACACCAAGGCGAAGATGTAGCCAGTTTGATGGCACGGATAGGCCGCAATGCGCGCGCCGCCGCCCGACCGCTGGCTATCGCCACGACCAACGCCAAGAATGCCGCACTCGTCGCCATGGCCGACGCGATCATTTCGCGTGAGCAGGACATTCTCGACGCCAACGCCATCGATGTCTCGAATGGCCACGAATCGGGATTGTCCGGCTCGTTCATGGACCGGCTGAAGCTCGATCCGGCGCGCACCCGTGCCATGGCGGATGGCATCCGTGAAATCGCCGAGCTCAGGGACCCGGTCGGCGATGTGATCGCGGCCTGGGATCGCCCCAACGGCCTGCAGATCGAGCGCGTGCGCACGCCGCTCGGCGTTGTCGGCGTCATTTATGAAAGCCGGCCGAATGTGACGGCGGATGCCGGCGCACTCTGCCTCAAGGCCGGCAATCCGGTGATCCTGCGCGGCGGCTCGGACTCGCTCAATTCGTCCGCCGCCATCCATGCCTGCCTGGTCGAGGGGTTGAAGGCCGCCGGCCTGCCCGAAGACGCCATCCAGTTGGTGCCGACCACTGACCGCGCCGCCGTCGGTGAGATGCTGAAAGGGCTTTCCGGCAATCTCGACGTCATCATTCCGCGGGGCGGCAAGAGCCTGGTCGGGCGCGTCCAGAGCGAGGCGCGGGTGCCGGTCTTTGCCCATCTTGAAGGCATCTGCCATCTCTACATCGACCGCTCGGCCGATCTCGACATGGCGGTCAGGATCGCCGTCAACGCCAAGATGCGGCGCACCGGTGTCTGTGGCGCTGCAGAGACTTTGCTGGTCGACCGCGCGGTGGCCTCCACGCATCTGGTGCCGATCCTCGGCGCGCTACGCGCCGCCGGCTGCGAGATCCATGCCGATCAGGAAGTGATGAAGCTGTTCTTCGACGCCAAGCCGGCGACCGATGCCGACTGGGTGACCGAATATCTCGAGGCCATCATCGCGGTAAAGCTGGTAGACGGAATTGCCGGTGCCATCGACCATATCGAGACGTTCTCCTCACACCACACCGAGGCGATCATCGCCGAGGATACCAAAGCGGTCGAGCGGTTCTTCAACGAGATCGACTCGGCGATCCTTTTGCACAATGCCTCGACGCAGTTCGCAGATGGCGGCGAATTCGGCATGGGAGCCGAGATCGGCATCGCCACCGGCAAGATGCATGCGCGCGGTCCGGTCGGCGTCGAACAGCTGACCTCGTTCAAATACCGCGTGCGCGGGTCGGGACAGGTGAGGCCTTGAATCATTCGCGTCAGGGCTTGAGGCATTGAGCCCAGACACCCCCCTCTGTCCTGCCGGACATCTCCCCCGCAAGGGGGGAGATCAGCTTTTTCTTCCGCCTTCGCCAATCACTAACGTTGCAAGAAAATTGCCTTTGCCGAAGCTGCTGATCTCCCCCCTTGCGGGGGAGATGCCCGGTAGGGCAGAGGGGGGTGCCTAGCACCATGCTGTCGTCCCTTCAGCCCGCCATCCCCTCGCACTACCTCCGCATGCCGCATGCCGAGAAAGGCCTCGCCGTCGGCCTGTTCGGCGGATCGTTCAACCCGCCGCATGCCGGCCATGCGCTGGTGGCGGAAATTGCCTTGCGGCGCCTCGCGCTCGACCAGCTCTGGTGGATGGTCACTCCAGGCAATCCGCTGAAGAGCACGAGGGAATTGGCGCCGCTGAGCGACCGGCTGCTGCAGTCGGAGCAGATCGCCAAGAACCCGAAGATCAAGGTCACCGCCTTCGAGGCGGCGCATCATATTCGCTTCACCGCCGACACGCTGGCGTTGGTCAAGGCACGCAATCCCGGCGTCGATTTCGTCTGGATCATGGGCGCCGACTCGCTTCGCGATTTCCACCGCTGGCAGCGCTGGCGCCAGATCGTCATGACCTTCCCGATCGCCGTCATCGACCGCCCGGGCGCGACGCTGTCCTTCCTGTCCTCGGTCGTGGCCAAAACCTTCGACTATGCCCGCGTCGACGAGGGTGACGCGCCCCGGCTCGCCCGCATGAAGGCGCCGGCCTGGACTTTTATTCACGGCCCGCGTTCGTCGCTGTCATCGAGTGCTATTCGCAAGCAAGCCAAGGGGTAACTCGTAAGGCCAGATCGCCGATGTCGCTTTTACGGCGGCCTTTCGCGATCCGCTGGGCGATGCTGCGCTGGATATGGCCAATTCAGTGAACCAGACCGACATCGACCACAATCATGGCGCCCCGCCGGCGCCCGTGATCGCCATTGCCAGCGTAATCATGTCGATGGCGCTGATCGCGGTCGGCAACGGGTTGATGTTCGCCTATATCCCGGTCCGGCTTGGCGTCGAGCGCTTCGATCCGACCTGGGCCGGGCTGATCATCACCGGCCTGTCTGCCGGCGGACTTGCCGGCTGTATCCTGACCGGGCCGCTGGTGCGCCGCGTCGGGCACGCCCGCGCCTTCATGGTGCTGTCGGCGCTGATAGCGCTGTCGAATGCTGCCATTGGCGCCGGCACCTACCCGCTGCTGTGGATCGCGGCGCGCGCGCTTTACGGTTTTGCCATATGCGGCCTGTTCATCGTCGCCCAGAGCTGGCTCAACGATGCCGTCGCAAACGCCATTCGCGGCCGGGTGATGGCGGTGTTTTACGTCGCCTATGTCGCCGGACTTGGCGTCGGCTATGCCCTGCTGGCGGCGGTCGACATCGCGACGGCGCAGGCGCCGCTGATCGGCATTGCCTTCACCGCGGTGTCGATCCTGCCGGTCGGCATGACGCGGTTGGCTCAACCGCCGCCACCTCGCGCAGCCTCCGTGGCGCTCGGTCGCGCCTGGCGGATTTCGCCGGTCGGAGTGGCCGGCATGCTCGCCGTTGGCGGTCTGTCGATGGCGATCGCCGGCTTTGCGCCGATCCACGCCACGGCCAAAGGCTACAGCCAGGCCGATGTGGCGCTGCTTTTGTCGGCCATGCCCGTCGGCACGCTGATCCTGCAGATCCCGCTCGGCTGGATTTCGGATCGTACCGATCGCCGTTACGTGCTGGCCGGCGCTGCGGCACTGGCCATCGTTGCCGGTATTCTGGCTATCGGCTTTGACGGTGGCGCTCTGGCGGTGCTGGTGGTGATCTATGTGATCTGGGACGGCGCCTCGGAATCGATCTATTCGCTGGCCAGCGCGCATGCCGCCGACCGCGCCGGCAAGGACGACATGGTGGCGCTGTCGAGTTCGTTGCTGTTTGCCTGGTCGCTGTCGGGGTTCATCGTGCCGGGTATCGTGACGGCCCTGTCGGCTGTCTATGGCACGCAGGCCTTCATTTATGTGGCCATCGTCATCGCCACTGTCTTCTGCCTGTTCGTGCTGTGGCGAGTGGCCACCACGCGCGCCGTCCCCGCTACGGAGACCAGCAGTTTCGCGCCGATGTCGGCGCAGGCGCCGCTGCCGGTGGAGCTCGCCTACGCCCCGGAAGATAAGCGCTGAACGGTTTCACAGCTCCTACTGCCTGGTGGCGGCAGTTTCCTGTCGAGCCTCCGGCGGAGGTGCGGGAACCGAAATGGCTTCGGCGTCGAACGCCTGCTTGACGCGTTTGGTGAGATCGATCTGGGTGGCGAAGAAATCCGCCGCCGTGGTCCAGTAGCGCAAGGTGATGGCGACGCTGGCATCGCCCACCGTGGCGACGAAGGCGATCGGCGCCGGCTCTCGCTTGACGCGGCGCTCGCCGCCGGCAACGCCCAGCATGGTTTTCTGCGCCAGGTCGATGTCGTTCCAGGAGCCGATGCTCAGCGTGATATCGCCGCGGCGCACACCATTACGGGTAAAATTGCGCACCGGCTGGTTCCATAGCGTCGAATTGGGCGCCAGCACATAGACGCCGTCTGTCGTGCGGAGCTTGGTGGCGAACAAGCCGATTTCCTCGACGGTGCCGGAAATGGCGCCGACCTCGACATATTCGCCGATGCGGAATGGCCTGAGCGCCAGAAGCATGATGCCTGCGGCGATGTTCTGCAGCGTGCCTTGCAGCGCCAGGCCGATTGCCAGCCCGATGGCGCCGATGGCGGCGATGATCGAGGCCGTCTGAACGCCGAACTGGCCGAGCACCATGATGACGACCAGGATCAGGATGGCGTAGCGCACGATCTTCGAGAAGAAATGGCGCAGCGTCGCGTCGAAACCATGGATATGGCCGAGGCCGGCTGAGATCGATCGTTCTGCGAGCCCGGCGACGAGATAGCCGACGACCAGCAGGATGATGGCGCCGATGGCGGAGAAGGAATAGGAAACGATCAGCGTGCTGAGTTGCGCAAGGCCAGCCTGCACGGTGAGCAGCGTGTTCTGGGGGTCGATTGGCATCAGGAAAATCCGTTTGGGGGTGTGTCGATAACCCCTGCCGCGGCCATGGGTTCCGATTTTTCTCAAGGCTCCGGAACCGGAAGTCGTGCACTGCGTTCGCGGTGGCAGGGCCTCCCGTCTTGAAACTGCAAGGGAACTCTGCCTATCTATAGGGTGTCACCTGATTTCGTGGGTGATTTGGTTGTTCTTGCTGCGAAAGGAAATACACTGAGAACAGCATTGCGGAAGAAGGCTGACGTCATGCCTTCGCCGGCCAGGATCAGCGTAGATGACGCCGTGTCCCGTGCCATCAAGACAGTCCTTGCCAGTCTGGAAGACTCCAAGGCCGAAAATATTGTCTCAATCGACATTCAGCGGAAATCGAGCCTCGGCGACTATATGGTCATCGCGTCGGGCCGGTCGCACCGTCATGTCTCGGCTGTCGCCGACCACCTGCTCAAGGCGCTCAAGGATGCCGGTCTCGGCACGGCGCGCGTCGAGGGGCTGTCCGGCGCCGACTGGGTCCTGATCGATTCAGGCGACATCATCGTCCATGTCTTCCGCCCAGAAGTCCGCGAATTCTACAATCTTGAAAAGATGTGGCAGGCGCCGGACCTCGAGGAAGAGACCTTGCACTGAGCTCCGTCTCATGTCGTAACCATCCGGGGTGCGACATGGATTGAAAGCTCGCCGAGGCAGGGATGAAGATAGCAGTTCATGCCGTGGGCCGGATGAAGGCCGGCCCCGAGAGAGAACTCGCCGACCGCTATTTCGAGCGTTTCGCCAAGAGCGGCCCGGCGATCGGGTTCGAATTCTCTGGTGTCGCCGAGATCGCCGAGGGACGAGCCCAGAACGCCAATGAGCGCCGCCGCGAGGAAGGCCAGAAGCTGCAGGCACAGCTGCAGCCGGGCACGGCGCTGTTCCTGCTCGACGAACGCGGCAAAAACCTGTCCTCAGACGATTTCGCCAGCCGTATCGGCCAGCTGCGCGATGGCGGACGCAAGGCGTTGGTCATCGCCATTGGCGGCGCCGACGGGCACGACCAGTCGATTCGCGATCAGGCTGAGCTGATGGTCTCGTTCGGCGCGGCGACCTGGCCGCACCAACTGGTGCGTGTCATGCTGGGCGAGCAGCTCTATCGGGCGGCAACGATTCTTTCGGGACATCCCTACCACCGTTCGTAAATCAGTGGGTCGAGGGTCAATCGTCCGGATTTCCGCCCCAATGCGCGGCTGTTTTGTGCTAGGCTTCGGTTCGATCATGGTTGATGGTTCGTTAACGAAGCCACGCATAGAGTCGGGCTTCAATGGCTGACAACGGGAAATCACGAACGGGCTTCCGGCACGCGCGCTGCGGCATCGCTGCGGCGGTGGTTTTGCTGTCGCTCGGGCTTGCACGGGCCGAAAATACGCTGGACGTGGCGCCCGACCCCGATCTGAGCCGTGCCGAATATGAGAAGGTGTCGGCCGAGATCACGCTGTCGTCCGAACGGCTGGCCAAGCTCGCCGCCGACATTGCTTCGGTCAAGAAGGACCATGCCTCGATCACCGCGGCGCTTATCCAGTCGGCTATGACCGAGCAGAAGCTCGGCCAGGACATCGAGGATATCGGCGCCAGGCTCGAAGGACTGAAGGGCGAGGAACAGAAGATCCGTGTCTCGCTGGCGGCGCGGCGCGACGTGCTGGCCGAGGTGCTGGGCGCGCTGCAGCGCATGGGGCTCAATCCGCCGCCGGCGATCCTGGTCAAGCCGGAAGACGCGCTGTCGTCGGTGCGCAGCGCCATCCTGCTCGGCGCAGTGGTTCCGGAACTGCGCCAGCAGACCGACAAATTGCTGGCCGACCTCAGGGAACAGACCCGGGTGACGGCCTCGATCGAGGCCGAGCGGACGCGGCTGACGGCGGCGGTCGGCGAGCAGACGGCGGAAAAGAAACGCCTCTCCATGCTGCTCGAAGCCAAGCAGAAGCTCGAGGCGGACACGTGGACGGCGATGGCCGCTGAAAAGCAGCGGTCCCAGGCGCTTGCGGCCAAGGCCGGCAGCCTGAAAGAGCTGATCGCTTCGCTTGAAGCCGACAAGAGCCGCAAGGCGGCGGATGCCGTCAAGGCAGGCGAACAGAAAGCGGCCGACAGCGATAAGCCGGACGCCGATAACGCCGATGCAGGCACAACCGCGTCGACGGAGCTGGCTTCGCTGCCCGTGCCGGAAGGCAACCGCCTCACCGCCGCCGCGCCGTTTTCGGCACTTCAGGGACAAGTCTCGCTGCCGGTCACCGGCAAGATCAAGCTGCGTTTCGGGGCCGATGACGGTAACGGCGCGGTGATGCTTGGCGACATGGTTGCGACACAATCGGGAGCCATCGTCACGGCACCGGCGGACGGAAATGTGCTTTATGCGGGGCCTTTTCGCTCCTATGGTCAACTCTTGATCCTCAATGCGGGAGACGGCTATCATGTCGTCCTGGCGGGGATGAGCAGAATCAGCGTCGCGTCTGGCCAGTCGGTGCTCGCAGGAGAGCCGGTCGGCGCGATGGGAGAGGCCCGGGTGGCAAGCACCTCGGCCTCGAAGAATGGAAATGCCACGCCGGAACTCTACGTCGAGTTCCGCAAGGATGGAAAACCCGTCGATCCGACCCCATGGTGGGCGGACCGCTTCTCTGGAAGGACGTGAAATGATGCGGAAACTGTCGCTTCTTATTGCCGGTGCGCTGATGGGCGCGTCAGCGATGAGCCTGGTCTATGGCGCGCCCGGCTCGACGGCGAACGCTGCAGGCTCCGAGACCTATAAGCAACTGGCGATCTTCGGCGACATCTTCGAGCGCGTGCGGGCGCAGTATGTGACGCCGCCGGACGACAAGTCGCTGGTCGAAAACGCCATCAACGGCATGCTCACCTCGCTCGACCCGCACTCCTCCTACATGAATGCCGAGCAGGCGCAGGACATGCGTGTGCAGACCAAGGGTGAGTTCGGCGGCCTCGGCATCGAGGTCACCATGGAGAACGATCTGGTCAAGGTGATCACGCCGATCGACGACACCCCGGCTGCCAAGGCAGGCGTGCTGGCCGGCGACTATATCGCCAAGATCGACGGCCAAGAGGTTCGCGGCCTGACGCTCAACGATGCAGTCGAAAAGATGCGCGGCCTGGTCAACACGCCGATCAAGCTGACCATCCTGCGCCAGGGCGCCGACAAGCCGATCGAGTTGACGGTGGTGCGCGACATCATCAAGGTCAAGGCGGTCAAGTTCCGGGTCGAGAACGACATCGGCTACATGAAGATCACCTCCTTCACCGAAAAGACCTATGACGACCTCGAGAACGCCATCGACACCATCAAGAAGCAGGTGCCGAACGACAAGCTCAAGGGCTATGTGCTCGATCTGCGCCTCAACCCGGGCGGCCTGCTCGACCAGGCGGTGAGCGTGTCCGACGCCTTCCTCGACCGTGGCGAGATCGTCTCGACCCGCGGCCGCGACCCGAAGGACGTCACACGCTTCGACGCCAAGGCAGGCGACGACATCGGCGCCAAGCCGCTGATCGTGCTCGTCAATGGCGGTTCGGCCAGCGCCTCCGAGATCGTCGCCGGCGCGCTGCAGGATCTGCGCCGCGCCACAGTGGTCGGCACGCAGTCGTTCGGCAAGGGCTCGGTGCAGACCATCATCCCGCTTGGCGAGAACGGCGCGCTGCGCCTGACGACGGCGCTCTATTACACGCCGTCCGGCAAGTCGATCCAGGGCAAGGGCATCACGCCCGACATCAAGGTCGACCAGCCGCTGCCGCCCGAACTGCAGGGCAGGGACCTGACGCGCGGCGAATCGGACCTCAAGGGCCATATCAAGGGCGCCGACGAGAGCGATACCGGCTCGGGCTCGGCTGCCTATGTGCCGCCGGATCCGAAGGACGATCTGCAGCTGATCTATGCCGAACAGCTGCTGCGCGGCCAGAAGACCGATCCGGCATTCCCGCCGAATCCGGAGAAGGCAGTGCTCAACCAGTGAAATCGACTGGTAGCTCTGGCTGCCCAATCGAAGCGATGCAATGCTGCCGGGACCGTGAGGTTCCGGCAGTTTGATTCGGGGACCGCTGGGCGCTGCGCCTCAAAAGGCGCAGGGGACGCGCCGTCAGTTTTGGATCTGCGCATGGCGAAAAGATTTCGCCGATCATGCGCCCGGGGATGCGGCTTGGCTGACATCGGCAAGGACATCGAACGCCCGCTCGGACAGACCGTCCGACCGCGTGCCGCGTCGCGCGGGATCAGCGCTGGCGCCGTCGCGGCGACGCTGGTCGTGCTGGCCGCGGTCGGCATCTCCGGCGCGATCGCGCTGCGCGAGAAGCCGTTCCGCAAACCGGAAGCAATCGCGGTCTCGACGCCAAAGGTGACGGCGGCGGCCGAGCCCGCGGCCGCAGCACCCACTGCTCAAGCGACGGCGGCAGCGCCGAAGGCGGAAACGCCCAAGGCCAGCGGTCCGCAGATCATCCATGTGCAAACCCAGGAGGGTGACGGCCCGCCCAATGCAGCCATCGTCATCCACGACCCGTCGACGATCGGCCAGAACCTGAAGATCGCGCATATCCCCGACAGGGCGCTGATCGAGGCCAGCGACACCGGCCCACTCCCGGTTCGCGCCGCTGACGGCCGGCGGCCGTTCGATGTCTATGCGCGGCCGTGGTCGGGTTCGCGTGGCGCTCGAGTGGCAATCGTCATCGGCGGGCTTGCCGTGTCGCAGACCGGCACGCAGGCCGCGATCGCCAAGCTGCCGGCCGAAGTGACGCTGGCTTTTGCGCCGCAAGGCAACAGCATCGGCCGCTGGATGCAGGCGGCACGGCAGCGCGGGCATGAGGTGGTCATGCAGGTGCCGCTCGAACCGTTCGACTATCCCAACGTCAATCCCGGCCGCAACACGCTGACAGTGGCGGCAAGCCCGGACGACAATCTGAAGAATCTGCGCTGGGCGCTGTCGCGGACCACCAACTATACCGGCGTCATGAACTATATGGGGGCGCGCTTTTCGGCCGACGCGACAGCGATGGGGCCGTTCATGGCCGAGCTTGGCAAGCGCGGCCTTGCCTATGTCGATGACGGCTCGTCCGCGCGGAGCCTGGCGTCCGATCTCGCCTTGAAGGACGGTGTGCCGTTCGTCGCCGGCGATACGGCAATCGACGCCGTGCAGGACCGCGGCGCCATCCTGAAAAAGCTCGACGCGCTGGAAGCGACCGCGCGTGCCAAAGGCTCCGCCGTCGGCATCGGCTCGGCTTTCGACCTCACCGTCGACACCGTGGCGTTCTGGGCGGTCGAAGCGAAAAAGCGCGGCATCGAGATCGTGCCGATCTCGGCGGTGGCCATCGACCCGGAAAAGGGCTGACCGGCGCTTGTGGCGATTTTCAACGATGCCGAGAAAAGAGCTCTCTCTGGGCCTGATTGATTGAACCATCATCCCAGTCGACCTCGCGCTTTGATTGCGGGATGTGTCTCCGCCGATATTCGTTGTTGTAGAACAGGGTGCCGTGGATTCCGAGCACATCGCGTTTCAGGATGGGACGACCCCAAAGCGGCGCCAGCACGCGACCTGCCTCGTCTTCACCAAGCCGCTCAAATAAATCTTCGGCCAGTTCCATGTCTCTTCCATCCGGGAAGATGGCGGCGTACTCCTCCTCTGTTGCCTCGAACACGCTGAAGGTTGCGTTCAAGGCGCCGTCGATGATTTGAATATTTTTCATGGGATTACTCTGCCATTCGACCGCAACGGCGGCAACGGGGCCGGGTGGCAGTGACTGGAACGAACCCAAGTTTTCCGCTTCCGGGGCAAGCCTACTTTGAGTACGCTCCGCTCCGGTTCTCGAAATCATTCGCCACTGCCTCGCCGGAGCGAATCTCAGAACGGCTTTAAACTCCGATGGCTAAAAAGATCGACCCCGAGACGCTGCCATACCGCCCCTGTGTCGGGCTGATGATCCTCAATGGCGACGGGCTGGTCTGGGTCGGGCACCGCATCGCCGAGCCGGACAGCGAATTCGCCGGCACCACGCAGCTCTGGCAGATGCCGCAAGGTGGCATCGACGAGGGCGAGGAGCCGCTGCAGGCGGCCGGGCGCGAGCTCTATGAAGAGACCGGCATGCGCTCGGTCACGCTGCTGGCCGAGGCGCCGCACTGGATCAATTACGACCTGCCGCCCGATCTGGTCGGCATAGCCCTCAAGGGGCGTTATCGCGGCCAGACGCAGAAATGGTTCGCCTACCGCTTTCACGGCGAGGCCAGCGAGATCCAGATCAATCCGCCGCCCGGCGGCCACACCGCCGAATTCGATGAATGGGCATGGCGGCCAATGCAGGACCTGCCCGATCTGATAGTGCCGTTCAAACGCAACGTCTATGAGGATGTGGTGGCGACGTTCCGTCATCTTGCCTAGCTGGATGTGACGGTTCGCACGGCACCTGATTCGTGCTTTATTGATCGGGACACCCGCAGCCACGAGATCCATATGAACGACGCCGGGCAATGGCCTCTTAGCGCAGCGTATGGGCTGCCCCTCACCTGCCTGCCGGCTTTCGTCACTCGAAAAGCCAAGCAGTTGGCTTTTCGTCCGCCTTACGCGGACCGCTCTTCAACTCCCCGTACAGGGCCGGGGAGAAATATCCGGCAGGACAATGAGGGGCAGCGCCGACTTCGTCGGATCTGCGATGCATAAAGCCAAAGATACCATCAGCGAAGCGGCGGCCGGCGCCATTCTCACCATCGATCTCGGCGCGGTCAGGGAGAATTACCGGCGGCTGAAGGCAAAGCTCGGCGGCGCGCGCTGCGCCGGCGTCGTCAAGGCCGACGGTTACGGGCTCGGCGCGCGGCAAGTGGCGGCGGCACTGGTTGCCGAAGGCTGCGACAGCTTCTTTGTCGCGCATCTCACCGAGGGTGTCGCGCTGCGCGACGCACTCGGACCGAAGCTGGAAATCCATGTGCTGAACGGCCTGCCGCCGGGCTCGGAACCTGAAGCGGTGGCCGCCGACCTTGTTCCCGTCATCAACAGCACCGGGCAACTGAAGGCGTGGAGCGAGGCAGGCCAAAAGGCCGGCCGCAAGCTCAAGGCCGCCATCCAGGTCGACAGCGGCATGTCGCGGCTGGGCATGGCGCCGGCAGAGGTCGAGGCGCTTACGGCCGATGCTTTCGCCGGCGTCGATGTCGTCCTCGTCATGAGCCATCTGGCCCGCGCCGACGAGCCGGGCAATCCGGCCAATGACGCGCAGCTCAAAGAGTTCGAACGGCTGCGCAAAATGCTGCCCAAGGCGCCGGCGTCGCTCGACAATTCCTCCGGCATCTTTCTTGGGCCGCGCTATCAGTACGACCTCGCGCGTCCGGGCGCTGCGCTCTACGGCATCAATCCGACGCCTGATGAGGCGAACCCGATGCTGCCGGTGGTGCGGCTCGAGGCAAAGATCATCCAGACACGCGGCATCGATAAGGGCGCGGGCGTCGGCTACGGACATGCGTTTTTGGCCAGCGGTCCCTTGCGCGCGGCCACGATCTCGCTCGGCTATGCCGATGGCTGGCACCGGCGCGCGGCTTCGGCTGCCTGGCTCGACGGCGTGCGACTGCCCTTCGTCGGGCGGGTGTCGATGGATTCGATCATACTCGACATCTCGGCCCTGCCGGCCGGCCGGCTGCGCGAGGGCGACCTTGTCGAACTCCTAGGCCCCTCGCAGAGCGTCGATGACGCCGCCGGTCATGCCGGCACGATCGGTTATGAAATCCTGACCAGTCTCGGCCCCCGCTTCCACCGCCGCTATATCAACGAATAGAGCCGCGACACGCCGCCCCTTGGCGGACGCCGCAGAATCCGGCAGACAGGAGGCGGCGGCCCTCTGACGGAAGTCGTCGTGGAGAGTGATGCGATGAAGATCTTCGTGTTGGGCGGCGGCGTTATCGGGGTCACCACTGCCTATTATCTCGCTGAGGCCGGCCACGAGGTGACGGTGTTCGACCGCCAGAAAGGGCCGGCGCTGGAAACCAGCTTCGCCAATGCCGGCGAGATCTCGCCGGGCTATGCTTCGCCCTGGGCCGGCCCCGGCATTCCGCTGAAGGCAATCAAGTGGCTGTTGATGAAGCACGGCCCGCTGGTGGTGCGGCCGGCCTTCGATCCGTATATGTGGACATGGCTCATCAAGATGCTGCGCAATTGCACCGCGGATCGCTATGCCATCAACAAGGCGCGCATGGTGCCGCTCGCCGAATACAGCCGCGACACGCTGAAGGCGCTGCGCGAGGCGACCGGCATCGCTTATGATGAGCGGACCAAGGGCACGCTGCAGCTGTTTCGCACGCAAAAGCAGCTCGACGGCACCGGCGGCGATGTAGAGGTGCTGAAGAAATATGGCGTTCCCTACGAGTTGCTCGATCCCGAAGGCTGCATTGGCGCCGAACCTGCGCTGGCCGGCGTGCGGGAAAAGTTTGTCGGCGGGCTGAGATTGCCCGGCGACGAAACTGGCGACTGCAAGATGTTCACCGATCGGCTGGCCGAGCTCTGCGTGGCGCGCGGCGTCACGTTCGAGTACGGTACGCAGATCCGGCGCTTCTCCAAGAACCGCAATCGCATCGTCAGCGTCGGCACCGACCAGCGCTCGCGCGCGGCCGACGCTTATGTGCTGGCGCTGGGCAGCTATTCGGCGCGCTTCATGCGCCTGCTCAGGCGCCCGATCCCGGTCTATCCGGTCAAGGGCTATTCGATCACCGTTCCGATCAAGGACGCGGTCGCCGCCCCGGTGTCGACGGTAATGGACGAAACCTACAAGGTGGCGATCACCAGGCTCGGCGACCGCATCCGCGTCGGCGGCACGGCGGAGATTTCCGGCTTCGATCTCAGGCTGCATGAATCGCGCCGGCGCACCCTCGAACATTCGGTCGGCGATCTGTTCCCGGATGGCGGCGACCTCAAGGCGGCGTCCTTCTGGTGCGGGCTGCGGCCGATGACGCCGGACGGGCCGCCGCTGGTCGGCCGCACCGAGTTCTCCAACCTCTATCTCAACACCGGGCACGGCACGCTTGGCTGGACCATGGCCTGCGGCTCGGCCAAGGTGCTGTCCGACATCATCTCCAGCAAGGTGCCTGATATCGATGTGCGGGAGCTGGGGCCGGAGCGGTATTTGAGGTAGGGGTGCTTTTTAAAGCTGGCGGGCCAGCACCCCCTCTGTCCTACCGGACAGAGGGGTGTAAAGGATCGCTACAGAACGGCATTCCTTCAGCCTCGCCAGCCCCTCAAAACGCCTCCTTCACCCAACCCTTCGAGAACAGCCATCGGTAGGCCCACGGTATCGTCACCTTGGTCGATACCGGGTTCGAATGGGCGACATAGTCGTCATAGACCGGCTGCATCCTGGCGTAGAAGGCAGGGTCGAGCACCGTCATGCCGTTCTCCAGATCGTGGAAGAAACTGCGGTTGTTGAGATTGACCGACGAGATCGTCACCAGCCTTTCGTCGATCATCATGATCTTGGAGTGCAGCACGACATTGGGCGCCTTGAATTCGCGGATGTTGATGCGGTCGCCATATTTCTCGACGAACAGCTTGTTGAGCGCGGTCAGCAGCTTGCCGCCAATATCGCCCTTGAGGTCGATGCGGCCGACAATGTCGATCCTGACGCCGCGCGCCAGCGCCCGCTCGATGGCCAGGCTGAGCTTCGGCGTCAGATTAAGGTAGGGATTGACGATCTCGATATGGTGCCGGGCAGTGTCGATCAGCTCGACGAAATAGGTCTCGAGCGCATGGTTGTCCTCGTAGGGCACGGAAATGAAATGGCGCACCGTGCCCGGCGGGCGCCGGCTATCGGAGCGCACCGGAATGGAGAAGGGCCTTGCGATGTTGGTGTCGGCGTCGCGCAGCCACAATGTCGAGAGATGCGCGGCCAGCGTCTCGACCGTGGCCGGGTCGGCAAACTCGATGTCGAAATCGCTCCAGTTCGAATAGTAGTTGAGCGAGAGGCCGTCGGTCTTGCCGTATTGCTCCAGGTTCGGGTGGCGCGACAAGTCGATCGGCTTGTGGAACAGGAAGCCGTCATGAATGTTGCGGCCGCCGATGATGACGCGCGAGCGGGCGGGATCCTCGGCAAGTGTCGCCAGCATCTTGACGTGATGGGTCTTGTGCAGCTGCGACAGCTGCTCGTCGACCGGCGCGCCGTGGTCGGCCCGCCAGCGATATTCCTGCAACTCGACATTGGGATAATCGGCCGCCAGCCGGTGCAGCAGAGCGTCGTCCTTGTCGCGCTCCAGCACGTCTGTGACCATGATGCGCACTTTGGTGCCGAGGCCTGCGTGATGGCGGATCAGCCGCTCGATGACGCGGCCGGAAAAATCGGCCTTGAACTCCAGCGACGACAGATAGACCAGCTTGAGTTTCGGCGCGCGCGAGAAATCGAGCGGCAGTTCGGGGTCGGCCTTGTCGAAGGCGCTGTCGGGTAAAGGCGCGCCGAGCAGCGCTTCGACCTTGGCATTGAAACCGTCGCGCGACTTGCGTAACAGGCGCGGTGACCCGAGCGGCAGCGAACAAGTCTGCGACAGCCAGCGGCCGGCATAGAAGACGCGGGCGAGTTCATCCAGGCCGGATGGATCGGGCACTGGACAACGCTCGTAGCGGCTGTCGAGCGCGGCTATCGCCGGATAGGCAACCTCTTCGCGCAGGATGGTGAGCGGGGCGCCTGCCGGCGCCAGGCTGGAGCTGAGCTTGAGGCTGCAGCGGTTCAAACCATCGCTGGGGAACATGCTGGCGGTTTGCCCGGCCGACAGGCGGAGGCGGAAGGCGGCACCGCTCGCCACGCTGCGCGAGCCACCGCCGGCGCGAATCGCCAGCGCCCCGTCGCAGCCGCCCGATATCTCAACCGGCTGCTTTCCCGCCTGGCGCATCACGATCTCGATCGAGCGCGCCTGCAGGCCGGAAAAGCTGAACGTCTTTGGCGCGGAGGGCCGCGCGGCGGCGTTGACATAGAGCGTCTGCCGCGACACGCGCCAACGGCCGTTGAAATGGCCTTCGCCGGTGCCCCTACCTGCCGGCATCTGTTCGGCGCTAACCGGCTTCGCCAGCTGTTCCAGCGTCCGGTAGGTGGCCTGGAAATCGCGGTTGGCGATGGCGTGGCGGTCATGGCCGAACGGACCGGTGCCGTTCGCCCTGTCGATGGCGCCGATCTGGTTGTGGGCGAGCAGCGCCAGAAACTGCCTTTCATAGTCGCTGGCACCGGCATCGCCGAAAAACGCTGCTGCTGCAGTCTGCGGTCCGGGCGTGCCGGCCGATACCGACGGCCGGCCGCAATCCTTCGCATCGGGGAAGAAATCGCAGCTGTGCCGGATCGGGGCGGCGCAAGCGGCAAGGGCCGCCAGCCCCAGCCCGGCCAGAGCCAGGCAGATGGCGCGGTTCATCCCGTGGCCCCGTTCATCGTCTTCAGCTCAGCCGGGTCGCGCGGCGGCATAAAGCCTTGCGGAAAGACCTTGCAGACGGGAAGTGCGAAAGTGGCGATCAAAAGCTCGGCCTCGCCGCGCTCCTTTTTCGGCGCTGTCTTGTCATCACGGATCGCCTTTGCCGAGGCGACGAGCGCGCCGTCGCAGTCGCAATGATTATGGCGCGCGATGTAGCAGGCGTCATGGATTTGGCAG
The DNA here is from genome assembly GCF_057766425.1 of Mesorhizobium sp. P160187. NCBI lineage: Bacteria > Pseudomonadati > Pseudomonadota > Alphaproteobacteria > Hyphomicrobiales > Phyllobacteriaceae > Mesorhizobium > Mesorhizobium sp. P160187. The sequence continues at coordinate 1,408,060 of NZ_JBYMDX010000003.1, read as the reverse complement.
GCGCTGTCGAGGCGATTGACAGGGCGAGCCGAGAGGTCGCCGGTGCGGGTGCCGGGACCGCAGTAATTGCCGAAGACGAAAGGCGACGGGCGGGCCATTGCGATGCGGACCGGCTTGGGCAATTCGGCTTCCGGAACTTCGGTCCATGGATTGGCGCAGGCGGAAAGCGCGACAAGCGGCAAGATGGCGAGCACCGCTCGCATTTTGATCCGCACCAGCTTTGCAAAAAAGTGTCCCACCCGGCGCAGCCAATCCTTAATGATAGGCGACATCGCGCTTGTTGCCACACTGGCCGATTTTGTGGCGAGGGCAAGGCGGTGCGGCCATCAGACAAACAGCCCGCGCTCTCTCTCGACCGCCTTGGTGATGAAGTTGGCGACGATCTGCACGCGGCGCAGCGGCCGGACCGATTCATGATAGACCAGCCAGTAGGCGCGGCGGATCGGCGTCACGATGTCGACGGGGATCAGCTCCGGCATCGAGCGGGCGACAAACGTGTGCAAGATGCCGATGCCAGCGCCCGACCGCACCGCTTCGGCCTGGCCCAGCGCTGAGGAGATGGCGAAGCTGGTGCGCCAGTCCGGGCTGAACTCTGCCGCATAGTCGAGCGACGGGCTGACGATCAGGTCTGGGACATAGCCGATCAGCGTATGCTGGCCGAGTTCGGCAGCGGTCTCGGGTAAGCCGTGCGCCTGCGCATAGGCGCGCGAGGCAAACAGGCCGAGTGTGTAGTCGACCAGCTTTCCCGCCACCAGCCTGCCTTCGCTCGGCCGCTCGACGGTGATGGCGATGTCGGCCTCGCGCCGCGACAGCGAGAAGGAGCGCGGCACCGGCACCAGCTGGATGGTGAGTTCGCGGTGCAGCGCGGTCAGCGCGCCAAGACGCGTGGCGAGGAATGCAACGCCAAACCCGTCGGGCGCGCCGATGCGCACGGTGCCCGAGATATCGTCGCCTTCGCCCGACACGGCGGAGCGCGCGGCGATCATGTCGGCTTCCATACGCTCGGCAATGTCGAGAAAGCGCTGGCCGGCCGGCGTCAGCTCGCTGCCGGTGGTAAGCCGGCGAAACAGTTTTGTGCGTAACGCATCCTCAAGCGCTGCGATGCGGCGCGAGACGGTGGCGTGATTGAGTTCCAGCCGCTTGGCGGCGCCAAGGATCTGCCCGGCGCGGGCCACGGCGAGGAAGATGCGGACGTCATCCCAGTTCATGGGGGTGGTCCGGGCTAGCGGCGAACGCGGCGTTCCCGCCCACCCCCCTCTGGCCTGCCGGCCATCTCCCCCGCAAGGAGGGAGATTGGCAGCTCCGCCACCTGCGTCTCTTTTGCTGCGTTGAAGATTTGCGAAGGCGGCGGCCACATCTGATCTCCCCCCTTGCGGGGGAGATGTCCGGCAGGACAGAGGGGGGTGTGACGGAGCGCAACCTTCGGGCCTTTCAGCAATCTGTAATTTGCGGCAATTAATGCACACTCGTCCTTCGTTGTCTATTTCTTGCACAACGGTTGCGTTTCCCCTCGCGTTGCCTTCGCGCCTGCAAAGGCGTTGAATGCTTCATCACAAACTCAGGGAGAGAAACCATGATCGAATACGGTCATTTCATCGGCGGCAAGCATGTCGCCGGGACCAGCGGGCGCAAGCAGGACGTCATGCAGCCCATGGACGGCTCGGTGCGCGGCACGGTGGCGCTGGCTTCGCCGGCGGAACTGCGTGCGGCTGTCCTGAATGCCAAGGAAGCACAGATCAAATGGGCTGCGACCAACCCGCAGCGGCGTGTGCGCGTGCTGATGAAGTTTCTGGAACTGGTTGCCCGCGACTATGACGAACTGGCCGATCTCCTGGCGCGCGAGCACGGCAAGACCATTGCCGACGCCAAGGGCGACATCCAGCGCGGCCTCGAAGTGGTCGAAGTCTGCATCGGTGCGCCGCACATGATGAAGGGCGAGTTCACCGACGGCGCCGGCCCCGGCATCGATGTCTATTCGATGCGCCAGCCGCTTGGCGTCGTTGCCGGCATCACCCCGTTCAATTTCCCGGCCATGATCCCGCTGTGGAAGATTGCCCCGGCGCTGGCCTGCGGCAACGCCTTTATCCTGAAGCCTTCCGAGCGTGACCCTGGCGTGCCGATGCGCATCGCCGAACTGTTCCTCGAGGCTGGCCTGCCGGCTGGCGTCCTCAACGTCGTCAATGGCGACAAGGACGTCGTCGACGCCATCCTCGACGATCCTGATATCAAGGCTATCGGCTTTGTCGGCTCGACGCCGATCGCGCATTACATCTATTCGCGCGGCACGGCGGCGGGAAAACGCGTGCAGTGCTTCGGCGGCGCCAAGAACCACATGATCATCATGCCCGACGCCGACATGGACCAGACGGTCGATGCGCTGATCGGCGCCGGCTACGGCTCGGCCGGCGAGCGCTGCATGGCGATCTCGGTTGCCGTTCCCGTCGGCAACGACACCGCCAACCGGCTGATGGAAAAGCTGATCCCGCGTGTCGAAAGCCTCAAGGTCGGCCCGTCGACGGATTCGTCCGCCGATTTCGGCCCGCTGGTGACGGCGCAGGCATTGGAACGCGTCAAGGGTTATGTCGACACCGGCGTCAAGGAAGGCGCCAAGCTGGTCGTCGATGGCCGCGGCTTCTCCATGCAGGGCTACGAGGATGGCTACTATATGGGCGGCTGCCTGTTCGACAATGTGACCGCTGACATGCGCATCTACAAGGAAGAGATCTTTGGTCCGGTGCTGTCGGTGGTGCGTGCGCCGACCTATGAGAGCGCCATCAAGCTCGCCAACGATCATGAGATGGGCAATGGCGTGGCCATCTTCACCCGTGACGGTGATGCTGCTCGTGATTTTGCTTCGCGCGTCCAGGTCGGCATGGTCGGCATCAACGTGCCGATCCCAGTTCCGATCGCTTACTACACGTTCGGCGGCTGGAAGGCGTCGTCCTTCGGCGACCTCAACCAGCATGGTCCGGACGCGTTCCGCTTCTACACCAAGACCAAGACGGTGACCTCGCGCTGGCCCTCAGGCATCAAGGACGGTGCCGAGTTCGTCATCCCGACGATGAACTGACCGGACGATTTCGAAGATCGGCAAGAAGGCCTGGGTTCAACGTCCCGGGCCTTTCTTTGTACGAAACCGACATTGGCCATCACGTTCAAGCGATGGAACCAAGAGCCGGTCATCTGCCTTAAATTGCATTCCTGCCGTGGTGCAGGCCATCAAAATAGCGCCGGTAGCAGCCGGGGTTCTCGTCTGGCGCAAGGAGGTGTCAGATGACACGACGTCTTGTGGCGGCGATGTTCTTTGCGGTGTTCGCGATGTCCGGCATCGCCCAGGCTAAAGCCGATCAATGCGCGGCGCGGACCGACCTGGTCAAGGCGCTCGGCGAGAAGTTCCACGAAAACCAAGCCGCTCGTGGCCTGGTGAACCCAAATGTGGTGCTTGAGATCTTCGTCTCCGACCAGGGCACCTGGACCATCCTGGCCACCGACACACGCGGCCAAAGCTGCATCATCACGGCTGGCGAAGGCTGGGACGGGGCGGCTATGGCAGCAGTCTTGCCGGGCACCTGATAAAAGAACCGGCCGGAAGTCTGGAGCAGAGACGGAGTTCAGCGTGTGGCGGCCACTTCGGCATGGCCGCGCAGCAGTGCCATAAGGCGTTTGGCGTCCTTGGCGGCAGCCTCTTCGTCACCAGCCAGGATCGAGCGGATTAGCGCGACGTGGTGCTCAGCCGATTCGGCCAGTCCTGTGTCGGCCTTGTAGCGGAACCAGAAGCGGCGGCTGTGGGTCTGCAGGGGCGCGGCCAGACGGGCCGCAAACGGGTTGTCGGCGGCCATCGCCAAGGCCTCGTCGAGCGCCTTGTCGGCCTGGATGAAGGCCAGCACATTGCCCGAGATGACGGCCTTCTGCATGGCAAGGGCTGCCTCATGAAACAGGTCGGCGGCCTCACGGGTGACGAAGCGGGCGGCCGAGCGCGCCAGCACCACCTCGACGCCGCGCCTGGCATCCAGCACGCGCAGCCAGTCGCCGGGATGAAGCGGGGCAATGGCGATGCCGGCGCGTGGCCTGACATCCAGCAGTCCTTCCCAGGCGAGGCGCTGGATCGCTTCGCGCACCGGCGTGCGTCCTAGCGCCAGCTTCTCGATGAGGGCGCCTTCGGTGACAAAGCTCGCCGGCGCCAGTTCCAACGTCACGATCATATGCTCGAGTACATGGTAGGCCTTGGCGGCGACCGGCTCGGGGTATGCTGTCTCACTGGATATCAAAGGTGGGCTCCTGATATATCTTACATATATCATAACGAATTCCGCGTTGACAGCCGGTTTTCAAATAGATATACGGCTGATATATCAGATGGAGAGACGATCATGTGGACCGGAGTTTTCCCCGCCGTCACGACCAAGTTTACTGATGACGACCGCCTCGATCATGCCGAGATGGAGCGCTGCTTTGCTTTGCAGATGGAGGCAGGCTGCGACGGTATCATCGTCTGCGGTTCGCTCGGCGAAGGGCCGATGCTGTCGCATGACGAGAAGATCGAGGTGCTGAAGACTGCCCAGAAAGTTGCAGGCAACAAGCCGGTGCTGCTGACGGTCAACGAGGCGGGCACCCGCGAGGCGGCGAGCATCGCCAGGCGCGCCGCAAAGGAGGGTGCCAACGGCCTGATGGTGGTGCCGAGCCCGATCTATCACACCAACCCGGAAGAGACGGTCGCCGCCTTGCGCGCCGTCGCTCAGGCCGGCGACCTGCCGGTGATGATCTACTCCAACCGCCTCGCCTACCGCGTCGACGTCACCGTCGACCAGATGGAAGAACTGGCCGCCGACAAGCGCTTCGTCGCCATCAAGGAGTCCTCCGACGACATCCGCCGCTCGACAGAGATCATCAACCGCTTCGGCGACCGCTACGATCTGTTCACCGGCGTCGACAATCTCGCCTTCGAGGCGCTGTCGGTGGGCGCCATCGGCTGGGTGGCGGGTCTGGTCGTCGCCTTCCCGCGCGAGACCGTCGCCATCTACCAGCTGATGAAGCAGGGCCGCCGCGAGGAGGCGCTTTCGATCTACCGCTGGTTCCGGCCGCTGCTCGATCTCGATGTCTCGACCTATCTGGTCCAAAACATCAAGCTTGCCGAAGTGCTCGCGATCGACACAAATGACCGCGTGCGCATGCCGCGCCAGCCGCTGTCGGGCGAGCGCCGCAAAGCGGTCGAGAAGATCGTCAAGGACGCGCTGGCGGTACGGCCGAAGCTGCCGCAGTTCTGAAGGCTTTCTTCTCCCCGTGCACGTGCACGGGGAGAAGATGGCGGCAGCCAGATGAGGGGCAGCGCCGACGTGCAAGGAAATTCCAGGGACACAGAGGAGGGCCGCCGCCCCTCATCCGCCCTTCGGGCCCCGCAGCCCTTCGCTGGCGCTCCGGGCGTTCGTCGTTCGGAAAGCCAAGCAGTCGGCTTTTCCACCGCTTCGCGGACCACTCCTCACCCCCGTGAACGGGGAGAAGGGGTAGATATCGCCATTGTCGGTGGCGGCATTGTCGGCATCTGCGCGGCGGCCATGCTGGCCGAGGCCGGGCGCAGCGTCACGGTCTTCGACCGCACCGGCATCTGCGAGGAGACGAGCTCCGGCAATGCCGCCGCCTTCGCCTTCTCCGACGTGCTGCCGCTGGCGCATAAGGGCATGATGCGGCACTTGCCGAAATGGCTTGCCGATCCGCTCGGGCCACTCAGCATCCCGCCGGCCTACTTGCCGAAGCTGTTGCCTTGGCTGTTGCGCTTCTGGCGCGCTGGCGCACCAGAAAAATATGAGGCGAGCCTTGCTGCTCAGGCAGGCATGATGAAGCTCGCCGAGGCTGAATGGATGGGCCTGCTCGACCGTTCCGGCACGCGGCTGATGCTGCGCGAGGACGGCTCGCTGGAGCTTTATGAAAGCGAGGCCGAATTTCGGGCCGGGCTGCCGGGCTGGGCGGCGCGCGAGCGCTTCGGCATCGGCTTTCGCCATGTCGAAGGCGACGAACTGGCGCGGCTGCAGCCGGGACTGTCGCCGCGCTTCATCAAGGGCACCTTCGTGCCGGGCTGGAAGACCGTCGCCGATCCGAAACTGCTCGGCAAGGGGGTGTGGGCCTATGCCGAAAGGCTGGGCGCGCGTTTCGAAAAGGCTCGCATAGAGCGCGTCGCCGCCAATCCTGATGGCGCGACGCTGACGCTGACGGACGGCACGACCAGGCAGGCAAGACATCTTGTCGTGGCCGCCGGGGCATGGTCGCATCTGCTGGCGAAGGCGCTTGGCGACACCATCCCGCTCGAAACCGAGCGCGGCTACAACACGACACTGCCGAAGACCGCTTTCGACGTGCAGCGGATGCTGATCTTTTCCGGCCATGGCTTCGTCATCACGCCACTCGAGACGGGCTTGCGCGTCGGCGGCGCCGTCGAGTTGGGCGGTCTCGACCGGCCGCCGAATTTTGCGCGCTCGAAGGCCATGCTGGAAAAAGCCAGACAATTTCTTCCGGGGCTGGACGCGTCACGTGGCCGCGAATGGATGGGCTATCGCCCGTCGCTGCCGGATTCGTTGCCCGTCATCGGCACGGCGCGAACCGCGTCCAACGTCGTCTACGCCTTTGGCCATGGCCATCTCGGCCTGACCCAGGCGGCGGCCAGCGGCCGCTTGATCCGCGATCTTGTTCTCGGGCAAACTTCGCCGATCGATCTTGCTCCCTTCAGCCCGCAACGGTTTTGAGTTCGAGGAAATCATGGCCAAAAAATCCTTCTTTTGCATCGACGGCCATACCTGCGGCAATCCGGTGCGGCTGGTCGCCGGCGGCGGCCCTTTGCTTCAGGGGTCGACGATGATGGAGCGGCGGGCGCATTTCCTGGCGGAGTATGACTGGATCCGCACCGGGCTGATGTTCGAGCCGCGCGGCCACGATGTCATGTCGGGCTCGATCCTCTATCCGCCGACGCGCGAGGATTGCGACATAGCCATCCTGTTCATCGAGACGTCGGGCTGCCTGCCGATGTGCGGCCACGGCACGATCGGCACGGTGACGATGGCCATCGAACATGGGCTGATCAAGCCGAAGACACCCGGCGTGCTCCGGCTCGACACACCGGCCGGGCTGGTCATCGCCGAATACAAGCAAGTCGGCGACTATGTGGAGGAGGTGCGCATCACCAATGTACCGTCCTTCCTTTATGCCGAGGGACTGACGGTCGACTGCCCGCAGCTTGGCGAGATCACTGTCGATGTCGCCTATGGCGGCAATTTCTACGCAATCGTCGAGCCGCAGGCGAATTTTCGCGACATGGCTGATTATTCCGCCGGCGATTTCATCGCCTGGAGCCCTGTGGTGCGGCAGCGGCTTAACGAGAAGTACTCGTTCGTGCATCCGGAAAACCCCGGCATCAACCGGCTGTCCCACATGCTGTGGACGGGCGAGCCGACAGTGGAGGGGGCCGACGCACGCAACGCCGTCTTCTATGGCGACAAGGCGATCGACCGCTCACCTTGCGGCACCGGCACCTCGGCGCGCATGGCGCAGCTCCATGCCAAGGGCAAGCTCAAGGCCGGCGACAGTTTTGTCCACGAATCGATCATCGGCTCGCTGTTCAAGGGCAAGGTCGAGAGGGACGTCACTGTTGCCGGCAAGCCGGCCATCATTCCCTCGATCGGCGGCTGGTCGCGGATGACCGGCCTGAACACCATCTTCATCGACGACCGCGATCCGTTCGCGCACGGTTTTGTGGTTAAGTGATACGGTAGGCTGCCGATCATCCACCGAGACCAGGACTTGGACCCAGAGCGGGACCTCTTGGCAAACCAGTCAGCGAAAGGTTAGCGCGTTGGGCGAGGCATCCACCGCCATAAGCCGGGAAGTAACCCATGTTGCAGCTGGTCAGTACGGAATGTGGCTAAAAAACGAAACCCGCCAACAACGCAAGGATTCGTCTCATCATCGAATTTTGACCGGGATTTCTTCGAAATGAGGTCGCTGGCCCGGCTGAATCGTCAAAGACATTGCGTTATGCCAATGGTAGGGTCCGCGATAGTCCAGGGGTCGGGAGCAAAAAAACGGGCAATCGGAAGGCGTGCCGGCAAAACACGCTCGACGTTTGAAAAATCACGTTGCAATCCGGGCTCGAAACTTTACGACTAGGGGAAATACGAAAAGGAATGCGTCTGCATGGGCGACATTCCAGGGGAGCCATGTACACATGCAGTACTTTGTCCAGCAGCTTATCAATGGGCTGACGCTGGGATCGATCTATGGGCTGATCGCAATCGGCTACACGATGGTCTACGGCATCATCGGCATGATCAACTTCGCCCACGGCGACATTTTCATGGTCGGGGCATTCGCCGCCCTCGTTGTCTTCCTCATCCTCGGCTCCTTGTTCTATTCGGTCCCGGTCGTCCTGGCGCTGCTGATCATGATGATCGTGGCGATGCTGCTCACCAGCCTCTACAACTGGACGATCGAGAAGGTGGCCTACCGGCCGCTGCGCGGTTCGTTCCGGCTGGCGCCGCTGATCACCGCCATCGGCATGTCGATCGCGCTGTCGAACTTCATCCAGGTGACGCAAGGTCCGCGCAACAAGCCGATCCCGCCGATGGTCAGCCAAGTCTACAACATCAACGGCATCAGCGTGTCGCTGAAGCAGATCATCATCGTCGTCGTCACCGCCCTGCTGCTGGCGCTGTTCTGGTACCTGGTCAACAGGACTTCCCTCGGCCGGGCGCAAAGGGCGTGCGAGCAGGACCGCAAGATGGCGGCGCTGCTCGGTGTCGATGTCGACCGTACGATCTCGATCACCTTTATCATGGGTGCAGCGCTTGCGGCCGTCGCGGGCACGTTGTTCCTGATGTATTACGGCGTCATCGCCTTTTCCGACGGCTTTGTGCCGGGGGTCAAGGCCTTCACCGCGGCCGTTCTCGGCGGCATCGGGTCTCTGCCGGGCGCGGTGCTTGGCGGGCTTTTGATCGGCTTCATCGAGAGCATGTGGTCGGCGTATTTCTCGATCGACTACAAGGACGTCGCGGCGTTCTCGATCCTGGCGATCGTGCTGATCTTCCTGCCTTCCGGCATTTTGGGCCGGCCAGAAGTCGAAAAGGTCTGAGACAATGGCGGTTTCCGTATCCTCGGAGCGCGACACCGTCGCCTCCCCCGTGCAGCGTGCATTGCGCGAAGCGTTCTATGCCGGCGCCATCTCGCTGGGGTTGTTCATTCTCTTCATCGGCCTGAAGACCGACCAGAACATAAGCAACCAGCTGATCCTGGTGCAGCGCTGGTTGCTGCTCATCACCGTGGTCGTGCTGACCATGCTTGGCCGCTTCTTCTACATTGCATATGGCCAGCCGTTCATGGCCAATCAGAAGATCACCAATGTCGCCACCGGCCTGTTGCCGGCGAGCGTCGCGTCGCGCTTCTTCCTGCTTCCGGCCTTCATCGTCGCCGTTGTGCTGGCGGTTGTCCTGGTTGCGTTCGGCAGCGCCCTGCCGGTGTTGGTGGGACCCGATCTGGCCGGCTACCTTCAGTTCCTGCGCGCATTGGCCGTCATTTACGCGCTCGCTTGCGTGATCTTCTATTTCCGCTCCTTCATCCACGCCAATTTCACCAAGCTCGGGATTGCGGCGCTGGTGCTATACCCGATCCTCGTCGTCGTGGTGCTGTCGATCTACGCGTGGTCGATAACCGGCGGCCTGCAGGGCTCGTTGAAGTGGGTCGACAATTTCGGCATCCAGATCCTGATCTATGTGATGCTGGCCTGGGGGCTGAACATCGTCGTCGGCCTCGCCGGCCTGCTCGATCTCGGCTACGTCGCCTTTTACGCGGTCGGTGCCTATGCCTATGCGTTGCTCGGTTCGCAATACGGCCTGTCGTTCTGGATCCTGCTGCCCGCCGCCGGCGCCATGGCCGCCTTCTGGGGCGTTATGCTCGGCTTTCCGGTGCTCAGGCTTCGTGGCGATTACCTGGCGATCGTGACGCTGGCCTTCGGCGAGATCATCCGCCTGGTGCTGATCAACTGGCGTGAAGTCACCAACGGCTCGGCCGGCATCTCCGGCATCCCGAAGGTCACCTTCTTCGGCCTGATGACGTTTAATTCGACCGACCCGAACTATATCGGCAAGGTGCTGCACATCGCCCAGTCAAGCGCCTACTACAAGATCTTCCTCTACTATCTCATTCTCGGGCTGGCGCTGCTGACCGCCTTCGTCACCATCAGGCTCAGGCGCATGCCTGTCGGCCGCGCCTGGGAGGCGCTGCGCGAGGACGAGATTGCCTGCCGCTCGCTTGGCATCAACACCACCACCACCAAGCTCACCGCCTTTGCCACCGGCGCCATGTTCGGCGGTTTTGCCGGCGCCTTCTTCGCCGCACGGCAAGGCTTCGTCAGCCCTGAATCCTTCGTCTTCCTGGAATCGGCGATCATCCTGGCCATCGTGGTGCTCGGCGGCATGGGCTCGCTGGTCGGCATCGCGGTCGCCGCGCTGGTGATGATCGGCGGCACCGAGGCACTGCGCGAACTCGATTTCCTGAAAAGTGTCTTCGGAAAAGATTTCACGCCGGAGCTTTACCGCATGCTTTTGTTCGGCATGGCGATGGTCATCGTAATGCTGTGGAAGCCGCGCGGCTTTGTCGGCAGCCGTGAACCGACGGCCTTCCTCAGTGAACGAAAAGCGGTCTCCTCCTCCTTCACCAAGGAAGGGCACGGCTGATGAGCGCGACCTCCATTCAGAAGACCAATCCGGGTATGAAAGACGCCATCCTCCAGGTCGAGCATCTTTCGATGAAGTTCGGCGGCCTGATCGCCATCGGCGATCTGTCGTTCCAGGCCAAGCGCGGCGAGATCACCGCTCTGATCGGACCCAATGGCGCCGGCAAGACCACCGTCTTCAATTGCATCACCGGCTTCTACAAGCCGTCGGAAGGCATGATTACGCTCAACCGGGCCGACGGCTCGAGCTTCCTGCTCGAACGGCTGCCCAATCATGAGATCCCGGCGCGCGCCAAGGTGGCGCGCACCTTCCAGAACATCCGCCTGTTCTCGGGCATGACGCTGCTGGAGAATCTGCTGGTTGCCCAGCACAACAAGCTGATGAAGGCATCCGGCTATACGATCCTGGGCCTGTTCGGGATCGGCGGCTACCGCAGAGCCTCGGCTGAATCGGTGGAGCTTGCCAAGCACTGGCTGGAGAAGGCTGATCTTGTCGATCGCGCCGACGATCCGGCCGGCGACCTGCCCTATGGCGCGCAGCGGCGCCTCGAGATTGCGCGCGCCATGTGCACAGGGCCCGAACTTCTGTGCCTCGACGAGCCTGCGGCCGGTCTCAATCCGAAGGAGTCGGCTGCGCTGAATTCGCTGCTGATGGACATCAAGAGCAGTACCTCGATCCTGCTGATCGAACATGACATGTCGGTGGTCATGCAGATTTCCGACCATGTCGTGGTGCTTGAATATGGCCGCAAGATTTCCGACGGCAGCCCGCAATCGGTGCGTACCGACCCGCGCGTCATCGCCGCCTATCTCGGCGTCGACGACGAGGAGGTCGAGACGGTGCTGACCGAGGTTGGCGATGAAGACGTCATCGAGCAGCTGGACATCGGGCCGGATTCGGCTCACGGACCAGGCACATCGTCTTCCTATCTCGCCGGCCCGGTAAGCGACACGATCGGCCACAGCCAGGGCGAGCGGGTCACAGTGTCGAAGGGAGCTTCAAAAGCCACCCAATACGATACAAGAGCCAACTCCGCGCCAAGAGCACCGTCCGAGCGTCTGACAGCCAAGTCCAAGCCGGCGGCCACCAAATCCCCGACAGGCAAGCCGCGCGGAGGGCGTAAGTGATGGCCGAGACAACGCTGCTCGACATCAAGGGCGTCGAGACCTACTACGGCAACATCAAGGCGCTGAACGGCGTCGATGTCCACGTCAACCAGGGCGAGATCGTCGCGCTGATCGGTGCGAACGGTGCCGGCAAGTCGACGCTGATGATGACCATCTTCGGTGCGCCGCGCGCTCGTGCCGGCTCAATCACTTTCGCCGGCACCGACATCACCCAGATGCCGACGCACGAGATCGCCCGCATGCGCATTGCGCAGTCGCCGGAAGGCAGGCGCATTTTCCCGCGCATGACGGTGATGGAAAACCTGCAGATGGGCGCCGGTCTCGACAATCTCAAGCACTATGACGAAGATGCCGAGAAGGTGTTCGCGCTGTTCCCGCGCCTCAAGGAGCGCATTGCCCAGCGCGGCGGCACGCTGTCGGGCGGCGAGCAGCAGATGCTGTCGATCGGACGTGCGCTGATGGCGCGGCCTAAGCTGCTGTTGCTCGACGAGCCGTCGCTGGGTCTGGCGCCGCTGATCGTCAAGCAGATCTTCGATGCCATCCGCGAGCTGAACCGCACGCAAGGGCTGACCGTGTTCCTGGTCGAGCAGAACGCCTTCGGCGCGCTCAAACTCGCCACGCGCGGCTATGTCATGGTCAACGGCAACGTGACCATGAGCGGCACAGGCAAGGAATTGCTCGCCAATCCGGAAGTGCGGGCGGCCTATCTCGAAGGCGGCCATCACTGATTTTGGAGCGGAATGTATGCATACGGTATTCCGCTCCAACTTGTTTGTTTGTCGCATGACCTTTGTCCGAAAAGTCTGCAACTTTTCGGGATCATGCTAGGGAGTCTTCATCATGCAAGGCATTCTTCACGAGGAACCTTCCATCTGGCAGTTCTTCTTCGTCACCTGTCTGCTCGGCGGCTGGGCGGCATGGATGACCGGCAAGGCCAGCGCCCAGACATGGCGCAGCCTGCCGGCGCTGTTCGCCTATCTGCTGGGTCTCGGCATAGGCATCAGGTTCATCCATCATGCCTTGTTCGGCGGCACGATGTTTTCGCTGCAATACTATGTCGTGGACACAATCGTGCTCATGATATTGGGATTTGTCGGCTATCAATACACGCGTACGAACCAGATGGTGACGCAGTATAATTGGCTTTACGAACGGGCTTCGATCTTAAGCTGGAAACCGAAAGGTTGACGTTCATCATTAACGCCGTTCCGGGGATGAATCGGCGTGACAAGGGCCTGAAAATCGGCAAAGTACGCTTTCTGCGATAAGGGTGGGCATCGCATGAAAGTTTCATCCACGCCCACCTCGTAAATGGGAGCGTTTAAATGAAGAAATCACTTTTGTCCGCCGTTGCCCTGACCGCGCTTGTCGCGTTCGGTGGCAATGCATGGGCTGACGTTATCGTCGGCGTCGCAGGTCCGATCACCGGTCCGAATGCGGCCTTCGGTGCGCAGCTGCAGAAGGGTGCGGAAGCGGCCGTTGCCGACATCAACGCAGCAGGCGGCATGAACGGCGAGCAGATCAAGCTCGAAGTCGGCGACGACGTCTCGGATCCGAAGCAGGGCATTTCGGTCGGCAACAAGTTCGTCGGCGACGGCGTGAAATTCGTGATCGGCCACTTCAACTCGGGCGTCTCGATCCCGGTTTCGCAGGAAGTCTACGTCGACAACAACATCGTCGAAGTGACGCCTGCGGCGACCAACCCGAAATTCACCGAGCGCGGCCTGTGGAACGTGTTCCGCACCTGCGGACGCGATGACCAGCAGGGCGGCATCGCCGGCGGCTATATCGCGACCAACTTCAAGGACGCCAAGGTTGCCGTCATCCACGACAAGACCCCCTATGGTCAGGGCCTTGCCGACGAGACCAAGAAGGCGATGAACGCAGCCGGCCTGACCGAAGTCATGTACGAAGGCGTCAATGTCGGCGACAAGGACTTCTCGGCGCTGATTGCCAAGATGAAGGACGCCGGTGTTACCCTGATCTATTGGGGCGGCCTGCATACCGAAGCCGGCCTGATCATCCGCCAGTCGGCGGACCAGGGCCTCAAGGCTACCCTGATGTCGGGCGACGGCATCGTCACCGACGAGCTGGCTGCGATCGCCGGCGATGCGGTTATCGGCACGCTCAACACCTTCGGTCCCGATCCGCGCCTGATCCCCGAGAACAAGGCACTGGTCGAGAAGTTCCGCGCTCAGGGCTTCGAGCCGGAAGCCTACACTCTCTACTCCTACGCCGCCATGCAGGTGATCGCCGAGGCTGCTGCCGTGGCCAAGTCGAACGACCCCGTGGAAGTGGCCAAGGCGCTGCACGAGAAGGGCCCGTTCAAGACCGTTCTGGGCGATCTCGCCTATGACGCGAAGGGCGATCCGAAGCTCCCGGGCTACATCATGTACGAATGGAAGAAGGGTCCGGACGGCAAGATCTCCTGGTTCCCGAAGTCGTAATTCGGAACGCAGCTCTATGGAATGCCCGGCGCTCGCGCCGGGCATTTTTGTTGGTGACAGGGCGGCAGCGAGGGTGGCTGGACAAGCCGTTAGCCGGGGTCGAATTTGTGCGGGCACGACAATTAGCGTCACCTCGCGGCGCCAATCGCACGCAGCTTTTCGAGCCGTGGTGCTAGAATCGCATTTAAATCGGTTTAATCTCTCCTCGATTTTGGTTGCACTGCAGCATTTTCGCGTTAATCATGCCTCCGCCCCATCCCTCCCTGTCCGGAGTCTCCTTCCTTGGCCATCACGAAGATCCTCGTCGCCAACAGGTCCGAAATTGCCATCCGCGTCTTTCGCGCGGCCAACGAGCTCGGCCTCAAAACCGTGGCGATCTGGGCCGAGGAGGACAAATATTCGCTTCATCGGTTCAAGGCCGATGAAAGCTACCAGGTCGGGCGCGGGCCGCATCTGGCCAGGGACATGGGGCCGATCGAAAGCTATCTGTCGATCGAGGAAGTGATCCGGGTCGCCAGACTGTCCGGCGCCGACGCCATCCATCCGGGCTATGGCCTGCTGTCGGAAAGCCCTGAATTCGCAGATGCCTGCGCCGAGGCCGGCATCACTTTCATAGGGCCGAAGCCCGACACGATGCGCCGGCTCGGCAACAAGGTCGCCGCGCGCAATCTGGCCATCGAGGTCGGCGTGCCGGTGGTGCCGGCAACCGAACCGCTGCCGGACGACATGGAAGCAGTCAAGCAGCTCGCCAAGACAGTCGGCTATCCTGTGATGCTCAAGGCATCATGGGGCGGCGGCGGGCGCGGCATGCGCGCCATCCGCGCGGAAGCCGACCTCTCCCGCGAGGTGATGGAAGGCAAGCGCGAGGCCAAGGCCGCCTTCGGCAAGGACGAGGTCTATCTCGAAAAGCTGATCGAGCGCGCCCGCCATGTCGAGGTCCAGGTGCTCGGCGACACGCATGGCAACGCGGTGCATCTGTTCGAGCGCGACTGCTCGATCCAGCGCCGCAACCAGAAGGTCGTCGAACGGGCGCCGGCGCCCTATCTCAGCGAGGCATTGCGCCAGGAGCTTTGCGGCTATGCGCTCAAGATCGCGCGCGAGACCAGCTATATCGGCGCCGGTACGGTGGAATTCCTGCAGGACGCCGACACCGGCAAATTCTACTTCATCGAGGTCAATCCGCGCATCCAGGTCGAGCACACCGTCACCGAGCAGGTGACCGGCATCGACATCGTCAAGGCGCAGATCCACATACTGGACGGCTTTGCCATCGGCACGAAAGAGTCGGGCGTGCCGGCGCAGGCCGACATCAGGCTGAACGGTCATGCGCTGCAGTGCCGCATCACGACCGAGGATCCGGAGCATAGTTTCATTCCGGACTACGGCCGCATCACCGCTTATCGCGAAGCCGCCGGTTTCGGCATCCGCCTCGACGGCGGCACCGCCTATTCGGGCGCGGTCATCACCCGCTTCTACGATCCGCTGCTGGAGAAGGTGACTGCCTGGGCGCCGACACCGGCCGAGGCGATCGCCCGCATGAACCGGGCCTTGCGCGAGTTCCGCATCCGCGGCGTGGCGACCAACCTCACCTTCCTCGAGGCAATCATCAACCACCCGCGCTTCGCCGACAATTCCTATACGACCAGGTTCATCGACACGACGCCGGAGCTGTTCGCGCAGGTGAAGCGGCAGGACCGCGCCACCAAGCTGCTCAACTATCTGGCCGACGTCAGCGTCAACGGCCATCCCGAAACCCGCGGCCGTCCGATGCCCAAGGCCGATGCGGCAGCGCCTGTCGTGCCCTATCTCAACGGCAACGTGCCTGATGGCAGCAAGCAGAAGCTCGACGCGTTGGGGCCGGAGAAATTCGCTGCCTGGATGCGTGAGCAAAAAGAGGTGCTTGTCACCGACACGACGATGCGCGACGGCCACCAGTCGCTGCTCGCCACCCGTATGCGCACGCATGACATTGCCGGCATAGCCGGCACATATGCGCGGGCGCTGCCGCGGCTGCTGTCGCTGGAATGCTGGGGCGGCGCCACTTTCGACGTCGCCATGCGCTTTCTGACCGAGGATCCGTGGGAGCGGCTGAGCAAAGTGCGCGAAGCCGCCCCCAACCTTTTGCTGCAGATGCTTCTGCGCGGCGCCAATGGCGTCGGCTACACCAACTATCCCGACAATGTCGTGCAACATTTCGTCAGCCAGGCAGCGGCCGGTGGGGTCGACCTGTTCCGCGTCTTCGACTGCCTGAACTGGGTCGAGAATATGCGCGTCGCCATGGACGCGGTGGGCGCGGAGGGCAAGCTGGTCGAAGCGGCGATCTGCTACACCGGCGACATCCTCGATCCGGCGCGCGCCAAATACGACCTTAAATACTATGTCGGGTTGGCGAAGGAATTGCAGGCAGCCGGCGCCCATATCATCGCCGTCAAGGACATGGCCGGGCTTTTGAAGCCGGCTGCCGCCCGCGTGCTGTTCAAGGCGCTGCGCGAGGCGACCGACCTGCCGATCCATTTCCACACCCACGACACGTCAGGCCTGTCGGCGGCGACGGTGCTGGCCGGCGTGGAAAGCGGCGTCGACGCCATCGACGCGGCGATGGATTCCTTCTCCGGCAACACCTCGCAGCCTTGCCTGGGCTCGATCGTCGAGGCGCTGAAGGGAACCGAGCGCGATCCCGGCCTCGATCCGCAATGGATCCGCAAAATCTCCTTCTACTGGGAAGCGGTGCGCAACCAGTATGCCGCCTTCGAAAGCGACCTCAAGGGGCCAGCCTCGGAAGTCTATCTGCACGAAATGCCGGGCGGCCAGTTCACTAACCTCAAGGAGCAGGCGCGTTCGCTCGGGCTGGAAACGCGTTGGCACGAGGTGGCACAAGCCTATCACGACGTCAATTTGATGTTCGGTGACATCGTCAAGGTGACGCCGTCGTCCAAGGTGGTCGGCGACATGGCGCTGATGATGGTGAGCCAGGATCTAACCGTTGCCGACGTCGAAAACCCGGCCAAGGACATCGCCTTCCCGGACTCGGTCGTCTCGATGCTGCGCGGCGATCTCGGCCAGTCGCCCGGCGGCTGGCCTGCGAAGCTGCAGAAGAAGGCACTGAAGGAAAGCAAGCCGATCACCGAGCGGCCGGGCTCGCTGCTCAAGCCAGCCGACCTCAAGGCCAGCCGCAAGGAGATCGAGCAGAAGCTGGAGCGCAAGCTCTCGGAGTACGAATTCGCCTCCTGGCTGATGTATCCGAAAGTGTTTACCGACTTCGCCGCCGCGCAGGAAACCTACGGGCCGGTCAGTGTGCTGCCGACGCCGACCTATTTCTACGGCATGAAGTCCGAAGACGAGATCTTCCTGGACATCGAAAAAGGCAAGACGCTTGTGGTGCGCTGCCTTGCGATCGGCGACGTCGATGAGAAGGGCATGGTCACCGTGTTCTTCGAGCTCAACGGCCAGCCGCGCCGCGTCAGGGTGCCGGACAGGGCGCATGGCGCCTCGGCAGCCAAGGCACGGCGCAAGGCCGAGCCCGGCAACGAGGCGCATGTCGGCGCGCCGATGCCGGGCGTGGTCTCCGCCCTTTCGGTTGCCGCCGGCCAAGCGGTCAAGGCCGGCGACGTGCTGTTGTCGATCGAAGCCATGAAGATGGAGACGGCCCTGCATGCCGAGCGCGACGGCACAGTGGCCGAAGTGCTGGTCAAGGCCGGCGATCAGATCGATGCGAAGGATCTGTTGATCGCGTTTGGCTGACGCGCGGATCCATCACACTGGGGACGGCTGGCAGCAGCCGTTCACGAAGCGCCGATAATGGCTTGACCCGCCGCGCCCGCTCGGGCATCGAACCCGCTCCCAATTTACCGCGCCAGAATCGCGGTGCTTAAAAAGTAGCGGAGAAAAAACATGGCCGACGACATCACAGATACCAGCCAGACTGTTGCCGCCGGCCAGTTGCGCGCCTTCATCGAGCGCATCGAGCGGCTCGAGGAAGAAAAGAAGACCATCGCCGACGACATCAAGGAAGTGTTCGCCGAGGCCAAGGGCACCGGCTTCGACACCAAGGCGATGCGGTCGATCATCCGGCTGCGCAAGAAGGACCAGGCCGAGCGCCAGGAAGAGGAAACCATCCTCGATCTCTACAAGGCCGCGCTCGGCATGGTGTAAGGCTGTGTGGAAATTCTACTCCGGTTGATATCGCCGGAGCGAATTTCGAAACAGTCTCGGGCCAAGGAATGATGCTGGAACGGGCATCGAACCATGAGCGAATTCGACTTCGGCGCCCGCCGCGCCTCTGAATTTCGCCAACGCAGCTTCTGGGCGCTGTTCGCCGAACGGCATCCGGAGGAACGCGCTTCCATGGCGCGGCGCGGACCCTGGTTCTGGCAGCGCGGGCTGCCTGACTTCGCTCTGGTCCTGTCCATGTATGTCGCGCCGGCGCAAAGCCAAGTTGGCGTCTTTTTCGGCCGTAACGGGAAGTTCGGCGCGACCGGGGTCTGGTCGCGGCTGAAGCCGTTCCAACCGGCAATCGAAGACAGGCTGAAGCTCAGGCCGGAGCAGAGCTGCGAGGGCCTCGGCATCAATTCGATGTGGCGGGTGAACTGCTATGCCGAGGACAACTGGCCGGCCATGGCCGACTGGCTGGTGACGGAATGCTCGCGCTTCGAGCGCGCCGTCACCGACGTGTTGGGACAGAGGTAGGTCGCCGATGTCCGCCGTCGGCTCCTTCTTCCGCTCGCGCTGGCAAGGTGCCGTGCGGCTCGACCGGCTGTTCTGGCGCGACCTGGTTGTCGTCGGCACCGCCATCAGTATCGCATCGTCGGTGGCCGCACTCATCCTGCTTGGGGTGAAGCAGCCGCTGGCACTGGTTCTGGCCGTGCATTTTTCGCCGGTGCCCTACAACATCTTCCTGACGCTGGCCGTGTGGCGAACCGCCGAGAAGTCCGGCGGCACCAAGGCCTCGCTGATGATGCTGGGGTCCGCGCTCTGGCTGATCCTGACGGCCGTCGCCTGAGTCGATCGTCGAACGAAAAGGGGCGGCAAAAGCCGCCCCTTCGCAAGAGACAATGACCGAACCGCGGTTTAAGCCGTCGGCTCGAATTTCAGCGCCACGCCGTTGATGCAATAGCGCAGGCCGGTCGGCGGCGGGCCGTCCTCGAAGACATGGCCGAGATGGCTGCCGCAGCGGGCGCAGTGGCATTCGGTGCGGACCATGCCGTAGCTGCGGTCGACGGTGTTTTCGACCGAACCGGGCACCGGATCATTGAAGCTCGGCCAGCCGGTGCCGCTCTCGAACTTGAGCTTGGATTCGAACAGCGGCTGGTCGCAGCCGACGCAGGAAAAGGTGCCGGCGCGCTTTTCGTAGAGCAGCGCGCAGCTTCCGGGCCGTTCGGTGCCATGGCCGCGCATGACCGCATATTGCTCGGGCGTCAGGCGGGCGCGCCATTCGGCGTCGGTGCGGGTGACAGGGTAGGTGTGGGTGTCCATTTGATCTCCTCAGCCTTGGCGGCTTGTTGTTGGTTGCAAGCAATATTCGCTTAGAGATAGGCGTTTGTTACGTGTTTTGCTCGCATTTTCAGCCGAGTTCCTACCCAATCGCCTGAAGATAGCGGGCGATCGACGCATGAAATGCCGTTCTTGCGCCGCCGATGATGTTCTGCTGCCACCACGCGCCGTAGATGTCGTCGAATTCGAAAGGCTCAAGTGCCGCCGCGATGCGTCGCACGGCCGGCGCATTGAGCGGAATGTAGTTCGGATAGCTGTACATGAAGCTGACATGGCGACGCGTCGGCGTCACCTGCAATATGTCGCCGGACAGCAGGGCGTTACCGCCATCGCGTTTCCAATGCAGCACCTGGCCGCCGGCAAAATGGCCACCGCAACGCACGAGTGTCAGCGACGGGTTTATGGCCAGCGTCTCGCCCGCCCAGCTGACGATGGCGTTGTGCGGCCGCATGATCCACTGGCGGTCGTCGGCATGGAGATAGATCGGCACGCCGCCAAACGCCTCGCTCCACTCGACCATCACCGAATAATAGTGGCAGTGCGAAATGGCGATCGCGGCCAGGCCGCCGCGACGGTTGATTTCGGCTACCGCCTCGTCGCTCACCATCGAGATGCAATCCCACAGCACATTGCCGTGCGGCGTCTGCGCCAGCAGCGCCCGCTGGCCGATAGCAAAGCGCGGCTCGATGCCGAAAGCGAGAACGCCGGCATCGTCCTTCATCACAAGCCTATGCCCGGCAGAGAGTTCTTCCCCAGTGATCCAGGCCTGGCCTTCCCAGCGCACATATTGCCGCTCGTCCTCGCAGATCGGGCAATTTTCTGGAGGGGTCTGCGTTGCCGCGAACTGGACGCCGCATTGCGGGCAAAGAAAGCAGGTCATCGGTTTTCCTCTCATATCAATGCTTGCGTGAGAGCTGCTTCGTCGCGGCTTCCAACCCGGCCAGCGTCAGTGGGAACATGCGGCCGCCGAAGAGATCGCGGATCATCGCGATCGAATGGGTGAAGCCCCAGTTTTTCTGGTTTTCGGGGTTCAGCCAGACCGCATTCGGCCATTGCTGGATGAGGCGGCCAAGCCAGACACTGCCGGCTTCCGGATTCCAATGCTCGACCGAACCGCCGGGATGCGCGATCTCGTAAGGGCTCATCGAGGCATCGCCGACGACGATCACCTTGTAGTCGGGGCCGTATTTGTGAAGCAGATCGAAGGTCGGGATGGTCTCGGCAGGCCTGCGCCGGTTGTCCTTCCAGACGCCCTCGTAAAGGCAGTTGTGGAAGTAAAAATATTCGAGCTGGCGGAATTCGGCGCGGGCGGCCGAAAACAGCTCCTCGACGCTTTTGATGTGGTCGTCCATCGAGCCGCCGACATCGAAGAACATCAAGAGCTTCACGGCGTTGCGCCGTTCGGGGCGCGTCTGCACATCGAGATAGCCGTGCTCGGCGGTGGCATGGATGGTGCCGGGCAGGTCGAACTCTTCCTCCGCACCCTCGCGCACCCAGCGGCGCAGGCGCTTCAGCGCCACCTTGATGTTGCGGGTGCCGAGCTCGACGGCGTCGTCGAAATTTTTGAACTCGCGCTTGTCCCAGACTTTCACCGCACGGCGATTGCGGCTTTCATGCTGGCCGATGCGCACGCCTTCGGGATTGTAGCCATAGGCGCCGAAAGGCGAAGTGCCGCCGGTGCCGATCCATTTCGAGCCGCCCTCGTGGCGGCCTTTCTGTTCCTCCAGCCGCTGCTTCAGTGTCTCCATCAGCTTGTCGAAACCGCCGAGCGCCTCGATCAGTTTCTTCTCTTCCTCGGTCAGGTGCTTTTCGGCGAGCCGGCGCAGCCATTCCTCAGGGATGTTGGCGACACCGACGGCATCGGGGCCGGTGAGCGCCTCGATCCCCTTGAAGACATGCGCAAACACCTGGTCGAAGCGGTCGATATGGCGTTCGTCCTTCACCAAAGCGGCGCGCGCGAGGTAGTAAAACCCCTCGACGTCATAGTCGACCAGCCCGGCCTCCAGCCCTTCCAGCAGCGACAGATATTCCCTGAGCGAAACGGGAACCCGCGCGGCCTTCAGTTCGAGAAAGAAGGGGAGGAACATGGTTGGCCGTTATCTATGCCGAACGGTCACGGCGGAGTCGCCACGGGCACTGTCGATTTCGCCGGATTGCAGAAGATTTGCCACAGTACGTGGGTTGGGCATGGGCAAGTGCTTTGCGATGCGGGCTTCCGCCCATTCGCGCATAGCCGACGCGGCATCGGCTATCGCTTCAGCCGGGTTTGCGCCGGCCCCGTGGCAGCCGGCGAGATCGGGCATCCGCACTGCCCAAACGCCGTCACTGCCATCCAGGATTCCGACATAGCGGATCATTCGGCTCCTTCCGCGTTATTTCGATCGCGCTCGCATCATAGCAGATCATACTCGATAAAACCTGTCCGCCGCGCGACATGGTCGTAGAGCTTGCGCGCTGTGGCGTTGGTTTCGTGGGTCATCCAATAGACGTTCTTGACGCCGATCTTGCCGGCTTCCTGCTTGACCGCTTCAATGAGGGCCGCACCGATGCCCTTGCCGCGCACATCAGGGTCGGCGAACAGGTCCTGCAGGTAGCAGTTGTTTTTCTCCGACCAGCCGGAGCGGTGATAGAGATAATGGGTCAGGCCGACCGCCTTGCCGTCGAGCGTGGCGATAAACCCCTTCGGTTCGAATTCACCTTCCGTGAACAGTCGTTTCCAGGTGATGTCGTAGACCTCGTCCGGCAGCTTGGTCTCGTAGAAGGTGAGGTAGGCAGTCCACAGCCGCCGCCAGTCGGCATGGTCGGCCAGCGCCAGCGGGCGGACGGTGATCCCGGTCATTTCGGTTCCTCCAAAGCCTTATCGGATTCCGGCGGAATCAGATCGGAAACACCATCGCCTAATCCACCGGCGAATTGTACTCGCGAAATGCGGTCGCCAGCATTTGCAGCGCGTCACGCGCCCGCGGCGCCAGATTGTGCGAATGCAGGACCACTTCGGAGGGGTCAAGCGACGGCAGGCCGAGCTTGCGGCCAACCTCGATCAGGCCGGGCGGAGCGACGCAGTGAGCCAGCGCCGAAACGGCAAAGCCCGCCGATATCGCAATGTTGACGGCCGCGCCGCCGCCGCCGACGAAGGCCTCCTCCCAGGCGATGCCTGCTTTGTCCAGCGCCTCGACCGCCCGCACACGATCCGGACAGTTGCACACGGTGCTTAAGAGCGCGAGGCGCAACGGCGTTCCGCGCTGCCACTCGAAGGAAGGTGCGGCGAACCAGCCATAGTGGTTGCGCGACAAGGTCCGGCCAGGACGGCTGTCGCCTTCGCGGTGCACGATGACTGCATCGAGCTCGCCGTGATCGAAAGCTTCCTTGAGCACCGTGCTGGTATCGATCCTCAAACTGAGCGTCAGCGATGGATCGTGCTCATGGAGCTGGGCAATCAGAATGGACAGCGCCGGACCGGCGGCATGATCGACAAAGCCGAGCGCAAGCCGGCACGGTGCTGATGCAAACTCCGCCATGGCGCGCTCGTGCGCGGCAAGGAAGTCGCGCGCGGCGGGGAGGAAGACGGCGCCTCGTGCCGACAGGCTGACGCGGCGCGGCGTTCTTTCGATCAATCGCGCGCCGAGCTTTTCCTCAAGACGGCGCAGCTTGACGCTGATTGTCGCCTGGGTGCTGCCCAGCGCCGTGGCCGCCTGGGTGAAGCTCTGCAGATCGGCCACCATCACAAAGGTTCGTACGGCGTCCACATCAAGACTGGTCATCGCAGCACTCCATTGGGCCAATCATTCCGTTTTGTCATTTCTGATATAGCCGAGCATAGCCTTTTTTCATGGTCGAGTCTCCCTTATCTCAAACTGGTCGCGGTTTGAAGAGCGCCTCATGCTCGGATGGAAAGAGATCGATATGCCGATTCAACGAAACACCATCGCGCTCACCGGCGTGTGCCTGGCGTCGCTCTTGTTCGGGCTCGAAATCTCCAGCGTGCCGGTGATCCTGCCGAAACTGGAAAGCGTGCTCGCCGCCAATTTCAGGGATTTGCAGTGGATCATGAATGCCTACACCATCGCCTGCACGACAGTGCTGATGGCGACAGGGACATTGGCCGACCGTTTCGGCCGCAAGAGCGTGATGGTGATCACCACCGTCGCCTTCGGCCTCGCCTCGCTGCTGTGCGGCCTGGCTCCGAGTGCTGCACTGCTGATAGCCGCCCGCTTCCTGCAAGGCCTCGCCGGCGGCGCGATGCTGACCTGCAGCGTCGCCGTGCTGTCTCACCAGTTCCAGGACGGCCGCGAACGCGGCAAGGCTTTCGTCGCCTGGAGCGTCGTCTCAGGCATCGGGCTCGGTTTCGGGCCCGCCATCGGTGGCTTGATCGTGGCGCTGTCGAACTGGCAATGGGTGTTCCTCATCCACGTGCCGCTGGCGATCCTGGCGCTCGCCTTTATCGGCGCCGGTGTCACGCAATCGCGCGATCACAACGCCCAGAAGCTCGACTGGGCCGGCATGCTGACGCTGTCGGCGGCGGTGTTCGGCTTTTCCTATCTGATCACGCAAGGTGCGGATCTCGGGACCAGCGCCCGCATCGGCGTGATATTAGCCTCCGTGGCTGCGTTCATCGCTTTCCTTGTGGCCGAGAGGGTCAATCCCTATCCGATGTTCGATTTCTCCGCGTTCCGCATCCGCCAGTTTTCCGGCGCGATCATGGGCGCCATCGGCATGAATTTCAGTTACTGGCCGTTCATCATCTATCTGCCGATCTATTATTCGGGCGTTCTCGGCTACGACAGCACGACGACCGGCCTGCTGTTGCTCGTCTACACGCTGCCCTTCATGGTGATGCCGCCGATCGCCGAGCGCCTGCGCGCGCGCTATCAGGCGCGAATTGCCATCCCGCTCGGTCTGCTGACGCTAGGGATCGGTTTCATCGCCATGTGGATCGGCTCCGGGCTCGAGGGCGCCACCTGGCTGACCATGCTGCCCGGCACGCTGATTGCCGGCATCGGCATCGGTCTCACCAATTCGCCGACCACAAACACCACGACCGGCGCGGTATCGCCGGATCGCGCCGGCATGGCGTCCGGCATCGATATCAGCGCACGCCTGATCACGCTTGCCATCAACATCGCGGTGCTCGGCCTGCTGCTGACGCAAGGTATCGTTTCCCACCTGCGGGCCACACTCGGCGCGGCTTTGGAGCCGGATGAGTTGCGGGCACTGGCGGAAAGGGTCGCCACCGGCAATCTGGAGGGCCTTGCGCAGGGGACGCCGAAGCTCGCAGCCCTCGACCCATCCGGCGCCATCGTGCATGCCGCCCTGGTCAACGGTTTCGGCTGGGTCACGCTCTATTGCGGGATCGGCGTTCTCGCCCTGTCGGTCATCGGCTTCGTCATCTTCGGGCCGAAGCGCGTCGCGCCGCAGGAGACAGGGCTTGCGGCGGCCGAGTGATCGGCCGAAGTCCGCTCATAGCGCTCAGCCCGCCCGCCGATCCTTATCCCTGCCGCCTGGCCATGAAAGCAAGGCGCTCAAACAGATGCACGTCCTGCTCGTTCTTCAGCAGCGCGCCGTGCAGTTTCGGCAGCGCGTTCCTGGGGTCGGCGCGCAGATCCTCGGGTGCGATGTCGTCGGCGACCAGCAGGCGGATCCAGTCGAGCGCCTCGGAGGTCGACGGCTTCTTCTTCAACCCCTGCACGTCGCGGATTTCGTAGAACTGGGTCAGGGCAGCACGCACCAAATTCTGCTTTATGCCGGGATAGTGCACGTCGACGATTTTGTGCAGCGTGTCGACATCGGGAAAGCGGATGTAGTGGAAGAAGCAGCGGCGCAGGAAGGCGTCGGGCAGTTCCTTCTCATTGTTGGAAGTGATGATGACGATGGGGCGCACAGCGGCGCGGACCGTTTCACCGGTTTCGTAGACGAAGAACTCCATCCGGTCGAGTTCCTGCAAAAGGTCGTTGGGGAATTCGATATCGGCCTTGTCGATCTCGTCGATCAACAGCACGACCTTCTTGCCGGCCGCGAAGGCGTCCCAGAGCTTGCCGCGCTTGATGTAGTTTTTGATGTCGTTGAACCTGGCATCGCCGAGCTGGCTGTCGCGCAGCCGCGAGACAGCGTCGTACTCATAAAGTCCCTGCTGCGCCCGCGTGGTCGACTTGACATGCCATTCGATGAGATCGAGGCCGAGGGCTGACGCCACTTGTCTGGCAAGCTCGGTCTTGCCGGTGCCCGGCTCGCCCTTGACCAGCAACGGCCGCTCCAGCGCGATCGCGGCGTTCACCGCCACCATCAGATCCTTGTCGGCGACATAGGCCGCCGTGCCTTCGAAACGCATACTTGCTCCTCGGTTGGTCAGCGCGAGCGTAAGGACGCTGCTTGACCTGTGCAAGGGCGAGCCGGCTGCGACGAAAGCGTGTGAGATCGAAATGGAAACATCGGCTCATGTCAGGTAGTGTGTCAGTTTGAAATTCAGAGCTTGTATTCGAATTCCCATAGCCCGACCCGCGAAAGCTCAAAGGCTATCTCATGCCAGCTATTGCCCTCAGCCGAAGCACATCGAGCGATGAGAAATTTTTCCAGTTGAAGGTGATCGAACGTCCGCATGAAAATCACGCTTTCACCAGAAAATACCGCTTCTTTGTGGGACCGAAGAAACCATGTCGGCGAACACACCGTGGCAGTGAAAGCATCCGCGCCTTCTTTGCCCTCTTCTCCCGCATAGAAATCAATGGTGACCGAAAAATCAGTTGGATCGGACGGACGCCATGTAGAGAGATCGAACGCGAGTTTATCGGCTTCCACAATCCTATGACCCTTATACTCCGCTTTCATGAAACTCACTGTTCCCGCTTCTTATAAGGACCACGTTTCCCCGGCTTCGGAGCAACAGCGTCCATCTTCTCGCAAAGATCTTCCATGGACCAGAGAGTTTGTGACACGCCAGCCGCCATTGCCGGCGTCATTTTCAGCGTCTTGTGCATTTTTATGAAGTTGTACCAGACCGTGTAAATCGCGACCATGTGGACATGGTTTTCGAACTTCTTTGAGAACGCATTGGTCAGGCGTGTGAAGCGGCGGTTTGCCATGCGCATGGTTAGATTGGCGCGTTCGATATGCGACGTGCTGACATGCATCGGATCGGGATTGCCTTCAATCCGCGTCTTGGTCGCGCCAGTGCAGACAGCCGGGCTGTAGCGGCGCTCTGGCGAGGTCTTCTTGCCTTCCGGCTCGCCGTACTGCTTGATCAGCATCGCATAGTCGATGTCCGCTCCAAAGGCTTCCTCGACCGCGTTGAGATAGGCGCGGTGACCGTCCGTCGTAAGTTGGACGCGATTGGCAAGACGGTCTTTCACGTCGTCCATGAAGGCTAGCGCATACTCGCCATCGCGACCGCCGACGAGCCAGGAAATGATGAGCTTGCTGTCGCTGTCCAAAGCCGTCCAAGTCCACACGTCGCCAGCGCCTTCAACCGGAGCTTTCATGGCCGAAACGTTCTTTGCCTTCGCGCCGGCGAAGCTCCAGATTTCATCGCACTGGACGCGCTTAGCATTCACGTTGCGGACTTCGCTGTCGTGAAGATCGGCGCAGAACTTGCCAGCATCAACAAGCAGTTTCGAAACGGTGTTGATCGACACATCGGCAACGCGCGAGATCGACCGCATGCTCGAACCCTCGCAAAGCATGGAGAGGATTTGGACGCGGGTCTTGAGAGGCAGTTTGTTCATGCCCCTCATATGTGAACTTTTATGCTTAGTGTCAAGCATCAAAAGCTCACTTTAAAACGGAATGTCTTCGTCCGGTTCCGGTTCCGGTGGTCGTGATGGCCGAGGCGGCGTTGGCCTTCCAAAGTTCGGCGGTGGCTCGGCCGCTTCCTCCTCGATTGTTTCGTGGCCTAGTTCGGCCAATCCAAACGTGTTCGGGGCTGGACGTGTAAAAATCTCTCCGCGCCGAACATATGCGGCGAGCGAGCTTGTCAGCGATGCCTTCGCCTCCCGCGTGGCTTCCCGGCCAAGCGCTTCCAGAATCTCGTTGATATGGACAGGGGCTCGCTTCTTTAGGATCACATGCCGCGCATCTGCGACAGCGCTTCCGGTGCGCAGCACGGTTTCCGCATCGGTATTGTTGTCGTCGCCGTCGGTGGCCAACATTTTGAGGATGTCCCGCAACGCCTGAACATAGACGCGAGCTACCTTGGTCTTCTCTTCGAGAGACGCGACCTCCTGCTCTTTTTTGCGAAGGCGCTCTTCAATCTTCTTCCGTTCGGTCATGCCATCGACTCCTGTATGTGACGATGGTATGTGATGGGACGCATCACGCGCAAGAGGATTCGACATGGAAACCGCGATTGAGGAACTTCCTGCCTACCGATCCACCATCGACCGACTGGAAAAGTTCAGACAGGAAGGCTCGAACGGGCAGGAATACTGGATGGCCCGGGATATCCATCCAGTGTTGGGTTACCGTGTATGGGATAAGTTCGAGCCAGTGATTGAGCGTGCCGCCTCCTCATTCACGGCTAACACGATTGATCCGTCACATCATATTGCTCGTGCAAGCAAAATGATGGAACTCGGAGGGGGCGGAAAACGAGAAGGCTTGGATTACTTCCTCAGTCGCGCCGCGTGCCGTCTCATCGCCATGAACGGCGACCCGAGCAAAGCCGAGATCGCCGCCGCTCAGGCTTACTTCGTTGTCCAGACCCATCGCATGGAAGCAGAAGACGCACTGACCCAGGATGAGAAGCGGCTGAATCTGCGGGACAAAGTGACGACCGCGTTCCGCACTGTCAGCGGAGTGGCGAAGGAAGCTGGCGTCCCCAATTCGAAGCAAGCTCTGTTTCACGATGCCCGGTATCAGGGCCTCTATGATATGCCGAGACGCGATGTGATGGCGCGAAAAGGTTTGAAGCGGGAAGACAACCCCTTCGACTACGCCGGGCCGCTGGAATTGTCGGCAAACGAATTTCAGATGAACATGGCCGCTGACGTCATCAAAAAAGAAGGCATCAAAGGCGAATACCGGGTCATAGACCGCAATAAGAAGATTGCGCAGGACGTGCGGAAGGTGATGCGCGAAAACGGCTCAACGATGCCGGAAAACCTTCCGGTTGCCGAGCCGATCAGGGTAGTCGAAAAGAGAGTGAAGGCGGCCCGCAAACTCGAAATTAAGTCTTAGCCCACCGCTTTTCCGCTGCCTTCTTGGCAATTTCAGCGCGCCGCTCTGGCGTCATGTTCTCGGCGCGCTTCTTCCCGCCCTTGGCGCCCAGCGCCTTCGCAGCGGGGTCTTTGCCGTCGTCGATCACGGTGTCGTCTTCATCGCCAGTGGCAATGCGCATGACACGGACGGCGTTGCCGATCACGTCGGCGGGGCGCTTCTGGCCTTTAGGTCCGGTTGGCATTGCTACTCCTATGTGTTTTCCAGAGTGACAAACACCAGCGGCACCTTCTCCACGTCCGCCGGCTGCGGCACATGTGTATCTCGGTTACCGCGTAGATGGCCAGACTATCGCCGGATGGCATGTGCACCCAGTCGCCTATCACAGGCGTTGACGCGAAGGTCCACATCGACGCTTCGTTTTCAATTTTAACAAGGCAACGGATCGCCACACAACCACTCCATGCTTTCCGCTAAGCATATAGGCGTTTCCGCCTATGCGAGCAAACCCGGATAGGCGCTTTCGCATATTTCAAATTTCAAACTGAGACACTACCTCATGTCACTAGCGCTTGACCGACCAGCCGCCTATATTGGGCTTGGCGGTCTGCGCTTCCCGGCAGGAGAACATTTTCCCCGGGGCCTTAACGATCCTTAGGGAGCTGTCCCTGGGAAGACCCGTGGGTTTTCTCATACGGCGCCCACCTACTTTGTAGGTTCCCGGGATCGCTCTCTCCACCGGTTGTGTGGATCGTCACTTACCTGTATCCGCCCAGTTTGGCGGATGATGTGGTAGAAAACGTCGCTCATGAAACGTCACCCAGATCCGACCCTTTCTATCGTCCGCGCATGACATCTCCCAAAGACCTGAAAAAGCAGTTGCGCCTCGAGGCACTCGGCCGTCGCGATGCGCTCGATCCGCTGCGGCGGGTGGAGATCGCGCTTGAAATGGCCGAGACGGCGCGCGACCACCTCGCCATCGAGCCGGGTCAGATCGTTTCAGCTTTCTGGCCGATGCGATCGGAAGTCGACATCAGGCCGCTGATGTTCGCCTTGCGCGAGAAGGGGGCCAGGCTTTGCCTGCCGGCCATCCTCGACAAGACCACCATAGTCTTTCGCGAACTGGTGCGCGGCGCGCCGATGGTCGAGATGGGTTTTGGCACGGTCGGTCCGCATGCGGAGGCCGAGGTTCTCGATCCCGCGGTGATGCTGGTGCCGCTCGCGGCCTTCGACAGCCGCGGTCATCGCATCGGGTATGGCGCCGGCTATTACGACCGCGCCATCGCCAGGCTGATCGACAAGGGCCAGCCGCCACGACTGATCGGCATCGCTTTCGATTGCCAGGAGGTGGGTCTGGTGCCGGATGAGGCGCACGACGTCATCATCCCGGAAATACTCACCGAGAGCGGTTTGCGCCGCTTCGATATCGCTTAAAAGACCGCGATCCCGCTTAACGCGTTTCCAAGACGTGCCGGATAGTATTCCGGCAACACAGTCCGAGCCGATGGCGGCCATCATGTTTGTCTTCGCACGCTTCCTGCTGATGCCGTTCGTCCTCATCGCGGTAACGCTGTTCGCGATGGCATTGCACATTTCCGGAACGGCCCTGCACCACCAGTTCGCCTGGCATCAGACGGTTGCCACAGTGACGGATGTCAGTTCCTACAGCGAAGCCCAGGGTAATGGCCTCACCGCGAAAGGCATCAACGTCGCTGTCACCTATGTCGCGAACGATGCACCGATGACGTGGTCCGGCAAGGGAAAGGACATCGGCCTCTACACGGCGTCCAAAGGCGACGCGGTGAAGTTGTATTACAACCCTGCCAATCCATCGATCCTCGATACCGCGGCGATGAAGGGCTGGCGCGGCGGGCTGTTGCTCCTGGCCGCTACTGGTGGGTTCACTGTTTTTTACGTGTGGTTCTTCTGGCTGCGCGGACGCACCGCACCGCCGGCGTCACCGATGATGCCTTCGGCAGTTCGCGTCGCGGGCGCGAGCGCCAAGCCGTCTCAACGGCAGCGTGGTACTTTCGGCCGGCGTTAGCGCCAATCGCCTGGGTAGCGCTTGCCTAGCGTCCGTGCCTCTGGATAGAAGTGGGCATGAGACTTCTCTTCCTCGGCGACATGGTGGGCAAATCGGGACGTACGGCGGTGTGGGAACAACTGCCCGGCCTGATCTCCGATTTCAAACTCGACTTCGTCATCGTCAATGGCGAGAACGCCGCCGGCGGCTTCGGCATCACCGAAGACATTTTTCGCGACACCATCGCCGCCGGTGCCGATGTCGTCACCACCGGCAACCATGTCTGGGACCAGCGCGACGCACTGATCTTCGCGCCGCGCGAGGAGCGCTTCTTGCGCCCGTCCAACTTCCCCAAGGGCACGCCGGGGCGCGGCTCCGGCGTCTATATCGCCAAAAACGGCGCGCGCGTGCTGGTCGCCAACATTATGGGCCGGGTGTTCATGCATCCCGAGCTCGACGATCCGTTCCAGGCCGGCGAGCGCGAGCTTGCCGCCTGTCCGCTGGGCGAGCAGGCCGACGCCGTGGTCATCGATTTCCACGCCGAGGCGACCTCGGAGAAAATGTGCTTCGCGCATTTCGTCGACGGCCGCGCCAGCCTCGTCATCGGCACCCATACGCACCAGCCGACGGCCGACCACCAGATCCTCAATGGCGGCACCGGCTACATGTCCGACGCCGGCATGTGCGGCGACTATGATTCCTCGCTCGGCATGGACAAGGAAGAGCCGCTCAACCGCTTCCTGTCGAAAGTGCCGAAAGGCCGCTTCGAGGCGGCCACCGGACCGGCGACATTGTGCGGCGTCGGCGTCGACATTTCCGACCGGACGGGCCTGGCCGAAAAGATCGCGCCGTTTCGTCGCGGGCCGCGGCTTGAAGAAACCGCGCCATCCTTCTGGTCATGACATTGATATAGTCGAGTAAAGTACCTAACTGGCGACGAAACTGCTCTAGATCGTTAAAGAGGGGACGACCTCCATGCAGCTGATCGAGTTCTTTGCGCCGCATTTTCAATTTGTTTCCGATCCAACCGCGTGGGTCGCGTTGCTGACGCTGATCGTGCTCGAGGTCGTGCTCGGCATCGATAATCTGATCTTCATCTCGATCCTGACCAACAAATTGCCGGAAGCGCAGCGCGCCCGCGCCCGGCGTCTCGGCATCTCGGCGGCGCTGATCATGCGGCTGGTGCTGCTCGCAACCATCTCCATCATCGTGCAGCTGACGACGCCGGTGTTCACAGCGTTCGGCCATGGCTTTTCCTGGCGCGACCTGATCCTGATTGCCGGCGGCCTGTTCCTGGTCTGGAAGGCGACCAAGGAAATCCACCACACCGTCGATCCCGACGACCACAAGGATACGATGATGGGCGAGACGCTGCAGATCTCGCTTGCCGGCGCCATCTTCCAGATCCTGCTGCTCGATCTCGTCTTTTCGATCGATTCGATCATCACCGCCGTCGGCATGACCGACGAGATTGCCATCATGTACATCGCCGTGATCGTGGCGGTGAGCGTGATGATGCTGGCGGCCGGGCCGCTGGCCAACTTCATCGCCAAGAACCCGAGCATCGTCATGCTGGCGCTGGGCTTCCTGCTGATGATCGGAATGACGCTGATCGCCGACGGCATGGGCTATCATGTGCCGAAGGGCTACATCTACGCGGCGATGGGCTTTTCCGCCCTGGTCGAGGGCCTGAACATGCTGGCGCGGCGAAGGAAGAAATCCAGCGGTGGGCATTGAGGCTGGGCGATCGGGGCGATCCTAGCGCCCCGGCACGCCCTTCGGATAACGGTCGCCGATCAGGCCAAGCGACAGGCCCTGTTCCAGCCATGCTTTGGCACCAGCCAACACCAGTGCGAAGCCGTCGGTCGAGCCGACCGCCTGCTTGACCTGCTCGTCGGCGGTGCCGGCGAAGCCGAAATTGCTGACCTCAAGAAAGGTCGCACCGTCAGGCGTTTCGGCGCTTGGCATCTCCGTGAATGTCCAGACCACGGTGGTCGGCGGATCGCTCCATTGCATGACGATCTTCTTGTTCTCGACGATCTCGCTGACATTGACCATCGCCGAGGCGCCGTACATGCGCCACTCCCAGCGGACCTCTTTGCGGCTATCCAGCCGGCCGCTACTGTGGGTAAACCAGAATTTCGTGGTGATGGCCGGGTCGACGATCGCCTCGAAGACCTCGGCGACCGGCCGCTTGATCAGCATGCCGGCTTCGGCAGTCGGCGTTTTGTGAATTTCCATCGATGCTCCTTCTTGTCCGGTTTGCGCTCACCAGGCGTCAGGCTCGCGCACCATGTGAACGATGCTGGCCGGGTTGGCGATCCAGAAGCCGCGAAAGCCTTCGCCCAGGGGCTCGACCGCGTCGCAACGGACGACGCCGGCCTTGGCGAGATGATCCGCAATGGCTGCAGAATCGTCGGTGAAAAGCTCAAGCCAGACTTCGGCCTGGCTCAGCATCGGCGCCTCGTCGATCCACAGACGGTTTGGGCCAAGCTCGAAGCCGATGGCCGGCGTCTTGGCGGTGACTGGCTTCAAGCCGACGACATCACGATAGAAGGCGATCGTCGCCTCGTACTGGTGCGGCGGCACCTTCATGGCGATGTTGATGCCACCGGTGATCTTCGCGGTCATTGCGGGCTCCGTTGCGCGGTTCATCTGTTTGTCTCGTTGGCCGGCTCGCCCCTCATCTCGCCGCGGTAGTAGCCGTCGCGCAGGTTGATGCCGTATTCGACATAGGCCTTCATGCAAGCCAGCATCTGCGACCAGCCCTCGCAATTGAGGTAGGATTTCTGCAGGCCGACCACGCCTTCCGGCCAGCCGGATTCAGCAATGGTCACAAGGGTGCCGCCATCGTCCAGCGGCTCGAAGTTCATCTCGATGCGTGTCTTGTAGGCCGGCCTGTCGTCGGCATCTGTGGCATCCCAGCGCAACACGATGCGGCTGTCCTTGACCACTTCATCGACCTCGACCGGCACTTTTCCCCACCAGACGACACCGATGCCGGCTTCCAGCGGGGCGCTGGCGCCGCCGATGGTGGTGAAATAGCAGCTGAGCTTCTCCGGATTGACGACTGCGTCGAAGACTTCTGCGACCGGTTTGCCGATGCGCCCGGAAACTCTGAATCCAAGAGACATATCCACAGCTCCTTTCTTGATTGGCTCGACGATATGTTATAAAAACATAACATGTCAAGCCAAACCGCAGACGATCACGTTTTCAAGGCGTTGGCGCATCCGCGCCGTCGCGAATTGCTGGATCAGCTGAAGGATGCGCCGCAGACGACCGGCATGTTGTGCGAGGCGTTTCCCGACATCGATCGCTGCACCGTCATGCTGCATCTCAAGGTGCTGGAAGAGGCCGGGCTGGTCGTGGCAAAGCGCGAAGGGCGAGAGCGCTGGAACCATCTCAACGCGCTGCCGATCAAGCACATTCATGACCGCTGGATCAGCCAGTATGCCGGCCATGCGCTCAGGATTATCGACCGGCTGAAGTCCGATCTGGAGGGCTGAACCGGCGCGGCTGGACGAATTGAGCCGATTTATCTATAAGCCGGCCATTCCGACAGAGAACGCCGTGCATCCATCGCGTTGCACCTTGGACGGCTCTGAAAATTTGAATTCGAGTACCCGGGAGGACGAGGTGAGACCACCTCGCTTCGGGATGCTCTAGCCGAAGACGACAGGGGTGCCATGGCTGGCCATTCACAGTTCAAGAACATCATGCACCGCAAGGGCCGGCAGGACGCGGTGCGGTCAAAAATGTTTTCCAAGCTGGCGCGCGAAATCACCGTCGCCGCCAAGAGCGGGACGCCCGACCCATCGATGAACCCGCGTTTGCGCCTGGCCATCCAGAACGCCAAGGCGGTGTCGATGCCGAAGGACAACATCCAGCGCGCCATCAACAAGGCGTCGATGGGCGATGCCGAGAATTACGAAGCGGTGCGCTATGAAGGCTATGGGCCGGGCGGCGTGGCGCTGATCGTCGAAGCGCTGACCGACAACCGCAACCGCTCGGCCTCGAATGTGCGCGCCGCCTTCACCAAAGCCGGCGGTGCGCTTGGTGAAACCGGCTCGGTGTCGTTCATGTGGAACCGCGCCGGCGAGATTTACTATCCGGCCTCCGCCGGCAGCGCCGACAAGGTGATGGATGCGGCCATCGAGGCCGGCGCCGATGACGTCGAGTCCGACGAAGAAGGCCACACCATCTACTGTGCGTTCGAGAGTATGGGCGAAGTGTCGAAGGCGCTGGAAGCCTCGCTTGGCGAGGCCGAATCGGTGAAGCCGATCTGGCAGCCGCAGAACAATGTCCCGGTCGACGAAGAGCGGGCGCAATCGCTGATGAAACTGGTGGCAACGCTCGAGGACGATGACGACGTGCAGAGCGTCTACGCCAATTTCGAGGTTGACGACGAGACCATGGCCAAGCTCAGCGCGGCATGAGTTTCTGACCGTCACACGGAAGTGTAGGCGAACGTCGTAGCCAAGGACTCCCCACCCAACGTATAGATCAGTCAGTGATCGACGGGAGGGGAGATGACCGGCGAAGGGATTCCACTTGCCGCTGCGATGGCTTGGCCTCGCCGCGGTGGCTTCTGGCGTCGGTTCCTTGCTTCGTTTATCGACTACCTTGTCGTGTTGATACCTCTCTATTTTCTGGTGGCTGGCTTGTTCGCGCTGACCGACGGTGGGGTGAAAGGTCACTTCTGGCTCTTCCTAAGAATATGCAGCTCGGCCAAGGTGCACGGCGGTCCGTCGCTTGGACGGTACGATTGGCAGGTGTGCAAGTCGTCTCTCTTCGGCTTTCCAGTAGCCGATTGGGCAGTTGGCACCGCGAAGGAAGCCCAGTATGCGAAGCCCGAGACGGTTTCAATCGATCTTAATTCGAAGGGGAATTTTCGACCTACGGCGTTGGATCTGGGTTTCCTCCAAGTACCCGCTCTGGCGATCTATCTTCTTCTTATGGAGATGGCCTCGGGCCGATCAGTCGGTAAGCGGGTTTTGGTGCTCGTCGTTTATGACGAGAATGACTGGCAGAGAAGAGGCTTGCCCTTGCGAAAGGCGTTTCGTCGACAGGTGATCAAGTTTCTCGGCACTTTCCCCGTCGTACTGACAGGGGCCTGGTTTGCCTTTCAGACCTGGGGGAGCTTTCCGCGACCTGCGCCGAGCAATGCCTGGTTGGAATTCGTGCCCGCCTTGGGTCGCGATCGGCTTGTCTTTGGTCTGGCCGGTCTGGATCGGAATAACGATAGCGTTGGGCAATGAGCCGATCCATGATCGGGTTGCCGGCACAACCGTTCGCACCCGCGAGACACATGAATGAGCCTCCCTGATAAACCTCGGATCGTCATCACCTATTGCACGCAGTGCCAGTGGCTGCTGCGGGCCGGCTGGATGGCGCAGGAACTGCTCTCCACCTTCGGCACGGATCTTGGTGAAGTGACGCTGGTGCCGGGCACAGGCGGCATCTTCACCGTTTCCTGCAACGATGTGCTGGTCTGGGACCGCAAGCGCGACGGCGGCTTTCCCGATGCCGCCAAGCTCAAGCAGCTGGTGCGCGACGTCATCGATCCGGGCCGCGATCTCGGTCATTCCGACCGCAAGGGTCACACGCAAAAGGACCCCGCTTGAGGCGAGGTCCTTGCGTTTGCGAAGTGTCATTTTTCAGAGCAATGCGAACATGAAGCAGGCCATCGACACGATGGCGGTGATGGTGCGGACGTGGTTCCACATCACCCATTGATTCAGATGGTTCGCCCACACGGCTGCGCCATTGGCGCTGGCCGGGTCGACGGCGGCGAGCGCATCGTTGAGCGGCACATTGAAGACCATGGTCACGATCGGGTTGCCGATCAAATAGATCACGGCGCCGGCAAGCAGCCAGTATGAGCCGGACTGGCTCCACCCCATGAGAACGGCGGCGATAAGCACCAGACAGAGCAGGCCGGTGCCGAACAGCGCCGTCATGAAGGTGGGCGTGATCACCGTGATGTTGATCGAATTCATCGCTGCGATGCCTTGGGGGACCGGCAGCCGGGCAAGCGCCGCCATGATAAAGTCGGAAAAGGCGAAGAACACGCCGCCGACGACGCCCGAGCCGATGGCGGCGATGATGGTGAGGGTGGGAAGAAGCTTGATCATCTCAGTTGCTCCAGATGCCGGTTGCAGCGGTTTCATTTGCGTAGGCGGAAAAGTCTTTCGGCGCGCGGCCGAGCACACGCTGGACGCCGTCGGTCAGCGTCTCGTTGCGGCCGTCAAGCACTTCGGTGAACAGCTCGTTGAGCAGCCAGGCGATTTCGGGCGGCAGTTCGTATGCCGCCGTCGCGGCGGTGAATTCGTCATGCGAGATCTTGATATACCGGATGTCGCGGCCGGTCGCCTTGGCGATCTCGGCAACCGCGTCGGCGAAGCTTAGCAGCCGCGGCCCGGTCAACTCATAGAGCTGGCCGACATGACCCGGTTCGGTCAGCGCAACGAAGGCAGCATCGGCGATGTCGTCGACATCGACGAAGGGCTCGCCAACAGGGCCGACAGGCAAAGCCACTTCGCCTTGCCGCAAGGACTCGACGAGAAAACCTTCACTGAAATTCTGCGAAAACCAAGCGCAACGCAGGATCGTCCAGTCAGCGCCCGAGGCTTTGACCATCTCTTCGGCGCGCTGGGCTTCGGTCTCGCCGCGGCCGGAGAGCAGCACCATGCGGGTGACGCCATTTGCCACCGCAAGCCTGGCGAAGGCGCCGACGGTCTCGGCGGCGCCCGGCACGGCGATGTCGGGATAGTAAATGATGTAGACGGCGCCCACGCCCTGCATGGCAGGCTCCCAGGTCGCCGGAACCTCCCAGTCGAAGCGGGGGCTGCCGGAACGCGAGCCGATGCGCACGGGAATGCCCTGTGAGGTCAGCCGCCCGGCGAGGCGACGGCCGGTCTTGCCAGTGCCACCGAGAATCAGGACTGGTTTGGTGTCGGTCATGGTGGTTTTCCTTTGTTACAAATATGAGTAATCCTCACATTTGCAAAATGTGATAAACCCTCGTATTTTGGGAGTCAAGCCGTTTGTTGGCAGATTTTGTCGAGACCGGAGGCCGTCATGGAAGACACAGCAACGCCCGCATCTGCCCAGGAGCAGGTCGCATCGCCGCGACGGGCGCCCACCCAGCAGCGCAGCCGCGAGCGGGTCGAGCGCATGCTGGCCGCAGCCTCGGCGCTGATTGCCGAGCAAGGCAGCGACGCCATGCGCATGGGCGAGGTGGCGGAGCGGGCCGCGGTGTCGATCGGCTCGCTCTACCAGTTCTTTCCCGACAAGCGGGCGATCGTCTGGGCGCTGGCCGAGCGCTACACCGCCGAAAGCCAGGCCTGCATCTCCTCGGCGCTCAAGGATGTCGTCGACGCCGAGGGCCTGCGGCAGGCGTTTTCGGAGCTGGTGGATATCTACTATCAGCTGTTCCTGGCCGAGCCGGTGATGCGCGACATCTGGTCGGGCACGCAGGCCGACAAGGCGCTGCGCCAGCTCGAACTCGCCGACAGCCGGGCGAATGCCGAATTCCTGACCATGGTGCTGAAGCGGCTGCATCCCGGCGCCGATCCGGTGGCGCTGGAGACCACAGCGTTTCTGGTCTGGCAGATGGGCGAGGCTGCCGTGCGGCTGGCGATCTCGGTCGACCGGCAGGAGGGCGACAGGCTGGTCGCCGCCTACAAGCGCATGGCGTTGCGGGAATTAGTCGGCGCCTGACCGGTGTCGCCCGCCTTCATTTTGTCTCGTCTGGCAACGGCATGGCCGCGAGATTTCGCTTCGACGGCCGATGCTCCAGCCGCCAAGCCTTCGGGCTCAAGCCTGTCACGCGCAGGAACTCGCGGTTGAAGTTCGATTTGCTGAGAAACCCGGCGTCGAACATGATGCGGGTGATGGGTTCGTCGCTGGCCGCCAGCAGGCGGCAGGCTTCGCCGATGCGCTGGTTGTTGACATATTGCGACACGCTCGATCCGTGGATGCGGTTGACCGCCGACGACACTTGCCGCGCCGACAGGCCGAGGCGCCTGGCGATACGGCCGAGGTTGAGGTCAACGTCCCTGTAGAGTTCTTTTGACTGCATCAGCGCGTCGACGGCCGCTGCGACCGCGGAATCCTCGCTCGTCGCCCGTGGCGTGGCTTGCGGCCCATCGTCTTCATCGTCATCCAGAGGCGCGGTTTCGCTGGCCACCGCGGCTGCACCGCCAAGCAGCAGCAGCGCCAGCACATTGCCGGCGGCAATCACCGCGCCGGAATGGGCACCGCCGGTCCATTCGAGGTCGAGGCTGATGATGATGTCGGTGACCGGCGAGGCCAGGATCGCCAGCGTCGTCACCAGCAGCGCCCGGTAGGAGCGCAAGACACCGTCCAGACGCGACTCGGCAAGGCCGTCCGGCCCGACCCGCGCAAGCCAAAGAAGGGTGACGCCATAACACAGGAAGACCAGCATGATCACGGGGCCTACCGGCTCGCGCCAGAAGATCAGCAGCAGGGCCACAAGACAGGCCGGCAACAGATGCGGCCACAGCGAAGCCAGGCGATGCCGCGAGCGTTCCCTCGCCAGACCGCTAAAAGCTATCCAGGCAAGCGGCGCGATCAATGTCGCCAACACCGCCTGGAAAGGCATGATTGCCCTGACTTCGTAGCCCCAGCGGATACCGATCAGCACCGACTGCAAGGCGTAGGCAGCCATCAGCAGCATGAAAAATATGTTTTCGCGCAGATCGGCCTCGTTTCGGCGGATCATCTGCACGAGCAGGATGACGAGCAGCAGGGCAACGACGAATGGCAAGGGAATGAAGATCATGATCGCAAGCGTGGTTCCAAAGCGGCCGACGATGGACCGGGCGGCCGACAATGACCTGGATTGCGTTCACGGTCGTCCCGGATCGTGATCGAGGTCGCGAAAATCGACGTCTCGGATCATCTGGGCAACGCCGCGGTCCTTTCGCGACCGCCCACCCATGATCGGAGACAATGATGAAATCCGCAATTCTCGTCTTGCTGCCCTTTGCCGCAGTTGCCCTGGCACCGCCGGTGGCCGGTGATGCCGCAAAGACGCTCGATCTCGTCGGTGTTACCGCCATCATCATCACCGGCGAGGCAAGCTCGGTCAAGCTGACCACTTCAGGTGCAGAACCCTACCAGGCGACGATCGGCAGCCGCCGCGAGGGCTGGTTTGCCAGCTGGTATTCGTCCTGGTTCGCTAATGACTGCCGCACCGCCAGCGACATGAAGCGAGAGGCCTCGACGTTGCGCATCAATGTCGCTCCGTCGTCCTGGCTGGACCCTTCGGATTGCAGGGTCGAGATCAACGCCAACATTGCGCCCGAGAGTTCGGTGTCGATCGACCAGGCGGCCTTGCTGGCCAGTATGACGGGGAATTTCTCCAGCATCGCCATTACCGGCAAGGCGGCCGATGTTTCGCTCGAAGGGCATGCTTCACGCATCGATCTCAAGGGCGAGGCGCTGAGGGCCAATCTCGCCTATGGCAGCATCCGGAAGGACGAGACTGTCGCCATTGCCGGCAAGGCGCTGGATGCCACGCTGACCTTCGGCAGGCAGGTTCAAATCAGCTACTCGGTGACCGCGTCGGCGTCCTTCGTCGACAGTTCGCTTGCCAACACTTCCGGTGCCAAACCCTCGATCGTCATCAAAGGCGATTTCGTCCGCGCCACGATCCGCTGAACAAAAAACCCGCCACAAGGGCGGGTTCCTGATCTGCGAAAGCCGATAGGCTTAAAGGCCGAACCCTTCGAAGCGCTTCTTGAACTTCGACAGGCGGCCGCCGCGGTCGAGCAGGGTCTGCTGGCCGCCGGTCCAGGCCGGGTGCGTGGTCGGGTCGATATCGAGGTTCATCGTATCGCCTTCCTTGCCCCAGGTCGAACGGGTCGAGTATTCGGTGCCATCGGTCATGACGACCTTGATGGTGTGGTAGTCGGGATGGATATCGGCCTTCATTGTCGTGCTTCCTGGCTTGCGGCGCTACAGACGGGCCCGCGGCCTGCGTCGATGCGCCCCTTTTTAAAACTCGAAGCCGCAGCTATTGAAAAGCCACGGCTTCTAAAACGGTCGGCGAGCCTATACATCAGCCGGAATTGAATCACAAGGCCACGGCAGGCGCATATTGAACGCGCCCACCTGGAGCGGCCAGAGGAAACGGTCATGGCGGACATCAGCGGCGAGCAAGACGGGCGCAGGCGCTCGCTCGGGCCGCTCAGGCGCCTATATCCCTACATATTCCGCTACCGCAAACTGGTCATAGGCGCCCTCATTTCGCTCGCCATCGCCGCAGCGACGACGCTGGCGCTGCCGCTGGCCGTGCGGCGCATGATCGACCACGGTTTCAGCGCTTCCGGCACCGTCTTCATCGCCGAATATTTCGCCGCTTTGGTGGCGATGGCAGCCATTCTGGCGGCGGCATCGGCCGGACGCTACTACTTCGTCATCACGCTCGGCGAGCGGGTCGTTGCCGACATCCGCAGCGACGTGTTTTCGCATGTCACGACGCTTTCGCCGTCCTTCTTCGACACCGCCCAGTCGGGCGAGATCGTCTCGCGGCTTGCCGCCGACACCACGCAGGTGAAATCCGCCGTCGGCGCCACCGCCTCCGTGGCGTTGCGC
This sequence comes from Mesorhizobium sp. P160187, assembly GCF_057766425.1. NCBI lineage: Bacteria > Pseudomonadati > Pseudomonadota > Alphaproteobacteria > Hyphomicrobiales > Phyllobacteriaceae > Mesorhizobium > Mesorhizobium sp. P160187. The sequence goes on along the minus strand of NZ_JBYMDX010000003.1, from coordinate 1,366,491 downwards.
AACGTCATCCTCGGCCTTGGCGCGGTGGCGATGATGGTCGTCACCAGCCCGAAACTGTCGGGCCTGGTGATCGCGGCCATTCCGCTCATCGTGCTGCCGCTGGTCGCGTTCGGCCGTTCGGTGAGGCGCCGGTCACGGCAGGCGCAGGACACGCTGGCGCAAGCGACCGCCTATGCCAGCGAGCAGATCGGCGCGGTGCGCACGCTGCAGGCGTTCACCAACGAGACGCTGGTCACCGGGCGGTTCTCGGCCGCGGTGGAAGCCGCCTTCCAAGCGGCGCGCTCGTCGATCTTCTCCCGCTCGCTGCTCACCTTCTTTGCCATCTTCATGATCTTTTCCTCGGTCGTGGCGGTGTTGTGGTTCGGCTCGCGTGACGTGCTTGCCGGCACGATGTCGCCCGGTACGCTCGGCCAGTTCCTGCTTTACTCCGTGTTTGCCGCAGGCGCGCTGGGCGCACTGTCGGAAGTCTGGGGCGAGCTTGCCCAGGCGGCGGGTGCGGCCGAAAGGCTGACCGAGATACTCGACGAGACGCCGGCGATTCAACCGCCGGCCAATCCGCTGCCGCTGCCCGCCAAGGCGACAGGCGCGATCAGCTTCGACGACGTCTCCTTCTCCTACCCGGCAAGGCCGGACCGTGCCGCCGTCCACGGCTTGAGTTTTCAGGTCAAGCCCGGCGAGACGGTGGCGATCGTCGGCCCGTCGGGCGCCGGAAAGAGCACCGTCTTTTCGCTGATCCTGCGCTTCTACGATCCAGAAACCGGCCGCATCGCCATTGACGGCGTCGACGTGCGCGAAGCCGATCCGGCTGAAGTGCGGGAGCGCATTGCGATCGTGCCGCAGGATGTCACCATCTTTGCGGCAAGCGCGCGCGACAATATCGGCTTTGGCCGGCCGGGCGCGACGAATGCCGAGATCGAGGCCGCCGCCAGGGACGCGCTGGCCGACGAGTTCATCCTCAGGCTCGACAAGGGCTACGACAGCCAGGTCGGCGAGCGCGGCGTCACCTTGTCCGGCGGCCAGCGCCAGCGCGTGGCGATCGCCCGCGCCATCCTGCGCGACGCGCCGATCCTGCTGCTCGACGAGGCCACGTCGGCGCTCGACGCCGAAAGCGAAACGCTGGTGCAGACGGCGCTGGAACGGCTGATGCAGGGCCGCACCACCATCGTCATCGCCCACCGGCTGGCGACCGTGCTGAAGGCCGACCGCATCCTGGTCATCAATGGCGGCCGCATTGTCGAGGAAGGCACGCACCAGAGCCTGGTCGCCAAGGGCGGAATCTATGCAAGGCTGGCCAAGCTGCAGTTCGAAACCGGAGCAAGCGCCTTCAGGGGTGCCGCGGAGTAGCAACCCGCAATCAGGCGGGACCATACCGCTTGCGGAGATGCTCGGTGAAATGCGCGGCATTCAGTTTCTCGCCGGTGGCGCGCTCAAGCAGTTCGGGCGTCGACCAGCGCGATCCCTGCGACCAGATCTTGTCGCGGCGCCAGTCATTGATGGCGGCGAAATTGCCCCTGGCGAGATCGCTGTCGGCTGAAGGATGGTCGCGCGTCAGCGCAGCCCATTGCTGCGCCGCCATCATGGCGCCCAGCGTATAGGACGGGAAATAGCCGAAGGCGGCGCCCGGCCAATGCACGTCCTGCATCGGTCCGTCGGCTGGGTTGTCGATGGTCGAAAGGCCAAGATACTCCCGCATCTTGGCGTCCCACGCTTCGGGCAGGTCGGCCGCCTGCAGCCGCCCCGAGACCAGCTCCTGCTCCAACTCGTAGCGCAGGATGACATGCAGCGGGTAGGTTACCTCGTCCGCGTCGACGCGGATCAGGCCGCGCTCGACCCGGTGCACATGCGGCAGGATGTCGTCGAGCGACCAGGCTTCGCCGAGATGCTTTTCGACCACGGGCAGCGCCCAGCGCCAGAATTCGGGGTTGCGGCCGACCTGTTTCTCGACGAACAGGCTCTGGCTTTCATGCACCGCCATGCCGCGCGCCTTGCCGAGCGGCCAGTGCGCCCAGGCCTTCGGCAGGTTCTGCTCGTAGAGCGCATGGCCGGTCTCGTGCAGCACGCCCATCAAGGCCGACAGGAAGTCGGACGTTTTGTAGCGGGTGGTGATGCGCACGTCGCTCGGCACGCCGCCGCAGAAGGGATGGTGCGATACGGACAGAGAACCGTGGGTGAGGTCGAAGCCGACCGAAGCCATCATGGCGAGACCAAGCTCGCGCTGCCGGTCGATCGCATAGCTGCCGGAGAGCGGCTTCACGGGATGCCTGGCCAGGCGCGCTTCCTGCGCGGCCAGGGCTTCCGGCACGAAGCCCTTCAGGAATGTCTTCAGCTCGGTGAAGACCGGCGTGATGTCGGCGGCGCGGTTGCCAGGATCGTATTGCTCCATCAGTGCGTCGTAGGGATCGAGGCCGAGCGCGTCGGCGCGCAGGGCGGCTTCCTCGCGCACCAGCGCGATGACACCTTCGAGCGCCGGCAGGAATCCGGCCCAGTCGCTCTTGCCGCGCAGGTCGCGCCAGAGCTGCTCGGAGCGCATACGCGCCACCGTCTGGCGCTCGACGAATTCGACCGGCAGGCAGGTCAGGTTGGTGTATTGGCGACGCAGTTCGCGGATCGCCGCCTGCTGCTCCTCGTTCAGCGCCTCCTGTTCGGCGGCGGCGAGCCAGTCGGCGATCTCCGGCGCCGTTGCCCTGATATGCAGCATCCCGGCCAGGGACGACATGGCTTCGGCGCGCTTCTCGCCGCCGCCGACGGCCATGTGGGTCGCCTCGTCGGCGCCGAGGATGGCGAGCGCATGTTCCAGCGCTTCGAGCTTGTGGCCGAGATCATCGAGCTTCTGAAAAGACATGGCAGGTTCCGCGTTTTGGACCGCGGGAAAAGATACCAACGCGCCAGGATTGGCAACCCTCAAATGTGGCTTTCGCCGATGCAGCTTGCGTCGATGAGCTTGTGCGTGGAATGCTGGCTGACGGTGGAACACCGCCATGGAGGGGAGACTAAGATGATCGGCAATATCCTGGTCGGGCTGGTGGCCCTGATCCACCTCTATATCGTCTATCTGGAGATGGTGGCGTGGGACACACCGCGCGGGCACAGGGCGTTCAACCTCAAGCCGGACTTCGCCAGCGCATCGAAGGTGCTCGCCTCCAATCAGGGGCTCTACAACGGCTTCCTTGCCGCGGGGCTGATCTGGGGCCTCTATCTCGGCGCGGCGGGATTCCAGATCAAGGTGTTCTTCCTGCTTTGCATCGCCGTCGCCGGCCTCTATGGCGCGGCGACTGCCAGCCGGAAGATCCTCTATATTCAGACCGTGCCGGCGGTGCTGGGCCTCGCTGCGCTGTGGCTGGGCTGGTGACAAAAAAGACGCCCTCGGAGCCAGATCCGGGGGCGTCAGACAGTCCCTTCCTCATTCCTGGAGATATCAGAGCGGATCTCAGCCGTTCGGATAATTCCCGCCGTCGGAGCCATCACCGGTCATGAAGCCGCTGCCGGTGTCAGACATCAGCCTCTGATCGACATTGTCGAGGCGGCGCAGCAGATCGTGATATTGCGCGGCCGGGATCCGGCCATGGTCCGAGGCGGCGACCCGTTCGGCGGCCTGGCCGATATGCGCCGCACGCAGATGCAGCCACCGCGCTTCCGAGGTCGAGATGCCCTTCGTTTCGCGCGCATCCGTGATGCCCTGTTCGACGCCCCGCACCTGCTTGATCAGGCCGGTCACGCGCGGACCGGTCATGTCGGTCGGGTCGCTGGCGTCGAGGGCGCCCTTGTGATGTCCGGCGGCATGGGCGCCGGCGAGTGGAACAGTGATCAGAAGTGTCGTGAGGGTTGCGGTCCTGAGAGCCTTCAAAGAGCGCATGATGTGCGTCTCCTCCTGCTGTGGAAGGGGCAAGCGCTTTCGCTCCGCCTTCCGGAAGCGGGCCGTCCGGTTCCGTCGCGTCGCGATGGGAGGCATCGCCGGCGGTTCTCGGCCCTGCGCGTCAAAGTAGGAGCCCGGAAAAGCGAAGTGTAATTAAAGAAAGATAATGTTTTCAGGCCTTGCCGGCTTGGCGTTGCGCCCTAGAGTTGAGCCGGCAAACAATTTCGCGTGACTGAAAATCACCGTTCGGTGAGCTTCAGTTCAATGCGTCGGTTCTTGTTGCGGGCGTCTTCGGTGTCGGCGGGGTCGAGTGGCTGGAATTCGCCGAAGCCGGCCGCAACCAGCCGGTTGGCGGGCACGCCGTTCTCGATCAGGAACTTGACCACCGAGGTCGAACGCGCCGTCGACAATTCCCAATTGTCGCGATAGCGGCCGGCGCCGGACAGCGGCTTGTTGTCGGTGTGGCCGTCGACGCGCAGCACCCAGTTGATCTCGGGCGGGATTTCCTTTTGCAACTCGATGATGGCGTCGGCGAGCTTCTTCATCTCGACCTTGCCGGCATCGTTGATCACTTCGGAGCCGGTCGGGAACAGAACTTCCGACTGGAAGACGAAGCGGTCGCCGACGATGCGGATGTTCTCGCGATCGGCGAGGATTTCGCGCAGGCGGCCGAAGAAGTCGGAGCGGTACCGGTTCAGTTCCTGGACGCGCTGCGCCAGCGCGACGTTGAGCCGACGGCCGAGATCGGCGATCTTGGTGTTGGAATCGCGGTCGCGCGTTTCGGACACGTTGAGGGCGTCCTCGAGCGCGCCGATCTGCTTGCGCAGTGCTGCGATCTGCTGGTTCAGGATCTCGACCTGGCTCAGCGCCTGCTGGCTGATCTGGCGCTGGCTGTCGAGTTCGCCGCCGAGCTCCGCGGCGCGCTGGTTGGCGGCGTCGCCGGTGCCGGCGCCTTGCGCCAGCAACTGCTCGAGCCGGCTTTTCTCAGCTTCCGCCGCCGACAGCGACGCCTGCAGATTGGCCAGCGAATCGTCCTTGTCCTGCGCGCTCGAGCGCTCCAGCGCCAGCAGCTGCGTCAGTTCGTTGATCTGCGAGTTGAGGCGCGTGAGCGCCGTATCCTTGCCGGAGAGTTCGCGTCCGAGCAGGAACTGCGCCAGCACGAAAACGGTGAGCAGGAACATGATGGCCAGCAGCAGCGTCGACAGCGCGTCGACGAAACCCGGCCAATAGTCGATCCGGCGATCGGTGCGCCTGCCCCTGGCGAGAGCCATGCTAGTGGACCCCGGGTTTCTTCAGCGCGTCGGCGATCTTTTCCAGCGTGTTGCGCATCGCCTTCTGCTCGTCCGACTGGGCCTCGACCCAGTCGCGCATGATCTGCTGCTCGGAGCGCATGTTCTTGACCAGGCCGGAAATGCCGTCGGCGAGATTGGCCATGGCGGTGGCGACGCGCGGATTGGAGCCGCCGCCGCTTTCCTGCATGCTGCGCAGCCGTTCCGACAGGACCCGAATCTCGTCGGAGGATTCAGTCTTGGCCGGGTCGGCGACGGCGATGTCGGAGGAGAGATCGGTGACCGAGGACAGCCAGTTTTCAAGCTCGGTATAGAAACGGGTCTGGGCGCGGCCGGCCTGCAGGTCGAGGAAGCCTAGCACCAGCGACCCGGAAAGGCCGAACAGCGAGGACGAAAAGGCCGTGCCCATGCCGGCCAGCGGCGCCGACAGCCCCTGTTTCAGCGAATCGAGCACGGCGGCGGCGTCGCCAGTGCCGGGATCGAGCGATTCGATGGTTTCGCGGATCGAGCCGATGGTGTTGAGCAGGCCCCAGAAGGTGCCGAGCAGACCGAGGAACACCAGCAACCCGACGAGATAGCGCGAGGTGTCGCGGCTTTCGTCGAGGCGGGTGGCGATCGAATCCAGCATGGTGCGCATCGAAGAGGTCGAGAAGGCGACCGTCGAGGAGCGGCCGATCATCGCCTTCATCGGCGCCAGCAGCACCGGTTCGGTGGTTTCGGAGCCGGCGCGGAAGGAATTGACCCAGCGCACTTCGCGAAACAGTCGTCCGACCTGGGCGAAGGCGAGCAGGATGCCGACCACAAGGACGCCGACGATCAGGCCGTTGAGGCCGGGATTGCTGCCGAAAGCGGTCGAGATCTGGCGGGTAAGGATGGCGGCGATGAAGGCGACGATGACCAGGAAGATGACCATGGTCAGGAGGAAGACCTGCGGGCTCGACAGTTTGTGCGGATCGTACATCAGGACATCAGAACGCCTGCCCACGCCGAAGGATCTGAGAAAAGCCATCCGTGCCCCGTTTCCGATGCTCTATTTGCCTTGACGCAATTCCGAACGGGAAGCCGCTCATACTTCCCTGGAACCGCTCCATTGCCGCCGATCACGTAATTCGCGACTCTAAACGGAATTGTGACCAAATTGAATGGCGCTTGGCAATATTGCCCGACTGTCGGGCCGCACCACGCCGTTCAGAGGCGGTTGACGACCAGGCAGTCGACCATGGCGGCAAGATGCAGCCCGGCGCCGGTGACGACAAAGCCGTGCCAGAGGGCATTGTGGAAGCGCAGGCGTTTCCAGGCGAAGAAGATGACGCCGCAGGAGTACACGATGCCGCCGGCGACAATCAGCGCGATCGAAGTCGTCGGCAACGTCGCCACCAGCTGCTTGACCAGGACGACGCCGCTCCAGCCGATGGCGAGATAGAAGACAATGGCCAGACGATCGAAGCGGCCGGGCAGGAACACTTTCATGGCAATGCCGGTCAAAGCAGCGGTCCAGACAAGCACAATCATCGGCAGCGCCAGCGGCGAGCCGTCGAGCTGGGCCAGAAAGGGCGTGTAGGTCGCGGCGATCAGGAGGTAGATCGCCGCATGATCGAAGCGCCGCAAGATCCACTTCGCCGGCGACGTCACCGGCCACAGATTGTAGGTCAGCGAAATCGACAGCACAGTCAGCAGCGACACCACGAAGAAGGCGGCGGCGATGTATTCGCCGGGACCGGCATGGAAGGCGGCCAGTGCCAGCAAGGCCGAGCCGGCTGCTATCGCCAGCACGATGCCGACCGCATGGACGATGCCATCGGCGATCATCTCCGCACGCGAGTAGTGCCAACGCCCGACATAAGGGATTTCAACTGGCTGGTCTGGCTGCGCTTCTCGCGAGGGTAGTGAAGGTATGCTCGTCATAAAAAATCCTGCGTCACCCTTATCTGGGCGGCCGCCGGGCAGTATTTCAAGCTTTGATTGCCGTTTTGCGACTGCGGCGCTTCAGCGCGCCGCGCCGGCATGCCAAGTAATCAGCGCGCCGAGATCGGCTTCTTCACCGCCTTGAGCAGCGCGCGCTGGATGACCTCGTTGCCAGCGACGAGCGAACCCGCCTCGAGCATATCCTGGCCGCCATCCATGTCGGAGACGAAGCCACCGGCCTCGCGGATCAGCAGCAGGCCGGCGGCAATGTCCCAGGCCGACAGGCCGGTTTCCCAGAAGCCGTCCATGCGGCCTGCGGCGACATAAGCGAGATCGAGCGCGGCGGAACCCAGGCGGCGCACGCCCGAGACCTCGGCCATCACATTGCGCAACTCGACGAGGAAATTGCCGTGCTGGCCGCGGCCGAGATGCGGCACGCCGCAGCCGATGACGCAGTCGGTGAGCTTGCTGCGGCCGGCAACGCGCAGCCGGCGATCGTTCATGAAGGCGCCGCCGCCGCGCTCGGCGGTGTAGAGCTCATCCATTGCCGGATTGTAGATGACGGCGGCGACCAACTGGCCCTGTCGCTCCAGCGCGATCGAGATGGAAAAGATCGGAATGCCGTGCAGGAAATTGGTGGTGCCGTCGAGCGGGTCGACGATCCAACGGTGCTGGTCGTCGTCCCCTGCGATCATGCCGCGCTCTTCCATCAGGAAGGCATAGCCCGGCCGCGCCTTCGACAGTTCGGCAAACAGGATGTCCTCGGCCTTGCGGTCGGCTTGGCTGACATAGTCGCCCGGTCCCTTCATCGACACCTGCAGGTTCTGCACCTCGCCGAAGTCGCGCGACAGCGAGCGGCCGGCCTTCATGGCGGCCTGGACCATGACATTGAGAAGTGCGGAGCGTGCCATCGTATCTGTTCCTGCCTACGCGTCAGTCTGCGCGGCGCATGTAGGTGAGTTCGTTGGTGTCGACGACGATGCGTTCGCCGGCGCCGATGAATGGCGGCACCAGCACGCGGATGCCGTTTTCCAGCACCGCCGGCTTGTACGAGGACGCGGCCGTCTGACCCTTCACCACCGGGTCGGCCTCGGTGATGGTCAGCGTCACCTGGTCGGGCAGCGAAATGCCGATCGGCCTGTCCTCATAGAGCTGGACCGTCACCATCATGCCGTCCTGCAGGAAGGCGGCGCGGTCGCCGACGAAATCCTTCGCCAGCTCGAGCTGCTCGTAGCTCTGCGTGTCCATGAACACCAGCGCGTCGTCCTGGGCGTAGAGGAAGGAAAAATCCTTCAGATCGAGCCGGATCTGCTCGACGGTCTCGGCCGAGCGGAAGCGCTCGTTGAGCTTGGTGCCGTTGATCAGGTTCTTCAGTTCGACCTGGTTGTAGGCGCCGCCCTTGCCGGGCTTGACGGTGTTGGTCCTGACCGCCACCCAGAGGCCGCCATCGTGTTCGATGACATAGCCGGGACGGATTTCGTTGCCATTGATCTTGGCCATGATGAGATTGATCCGGGATGCTACCAACGGCTTGGCCGTTGATATGAGGATGGTCGCTGGATAAGCGATTTCGGGCTCCCAAGACCACAAATCGGCAGGAGAGGCAAGGGATGCCAGATCGCCCGACAAGGGCTGGTAGCCTCAAACCTGGGCCGCAATGACTTTGCCGACGGCCTTGACGATGGCGTCCGCAGCCTCAGTCAGCCGGTTGAGATGAGGCGAACGAAGTGCGGCGACCTGCAAGGAAAGGTCGACATCTTCCGTGTTGACCAGCATGAGGCCGTCGGGAAGTCCGCGCCTTGCAAGACGCAACGGCACTAGCCCAAGGCCGTGCCCCCGACGGACCCATTCCATCTGCAAGGCCGGATCCTGTATCTCCGCCGCGATCTCGAAATAACGCCTTCCGCCGACCAGAACGGACGTGAGCTTCTGGCGCGCGTCGCAAGGTGCCGGACTAAGCACCCACGGCATGGGTGTCCGGCCACCGTCTTCCGGATCGGCGACGGTGGACGCAGCGATGACGCCAAGACGTTCAGTGCCAAGCGCTTCCGGACCTGGCTTGTCCGACGATCGCAGAACAATCGTCACATCGAGCTCGCCGCGTTCGAATTGATCGATCAGTTCGGCGCTCCAGCCGGTCTTGAGCCGTAGCGACACTTTCGGGAACGCCGCCGCGGCGTTGGCGATGGCCCCAGCGATGTCGCGGTCCGAGAGGCCATGGGCGAGGCCAAGGCGGAACAGACCTTCCGGCTCGGTCTTTCCGGCGAAGGATTTCAGCGCTTCTACGGAAGCGATGATATCGCGGCCGCGCGCCAGCACTTCCAGCCCCGTCGGCGTCAGTCGCGGCGGCTTTTGCCGGCGGTCGAGCAGCGTCGTGCCAAGCATGTCCTCCAGCCGCTGGATTTGCCGGGTCACAGCCGGCTGCGTCAGCGGCAGGCGCCGGGCGACCTTCTGGATCGAGCCCTCCTCGGCAAACAGGGCGAGCGTGCGCAATTCCTCAAGCATAGTCAGAACGATGTTTTGCAAGCATAATCATTCTGAACATTATGAATTTGAAATCCACCGCCTGGCAAGCGATTTTCCTTTCAAACGGAAGGACAATGACAATGAAGGCAATCGAACTGCAGAGCCCAGGCGGCATCGACAATCTCATGATGGTCGAACGGTCAACGCCGGAACCCGGCCGTCAGGAGATGATCGTCCGCGTCAAGGCGACGGCGCTCAACTACCGCGATGTCGAGATCGCGCGCGGCAGCTATCACACGACATTCCCCTTGCCGCTGGTGCCGCTTTCCGACGGCGTCGGCGAGGTCGTTGCGGTTGGCTCCGAGGTCAGCCGCTTCAAGGTCGGCGACCGGGTCTGCGGCACGTTCTGGCAGCGATGGGTCGGCGGCAGCTTCGCCATGGCCGAACCCTCATACCAGCGCGGTGGCCCCATCGATGGGCTGCTAAGCGAATTCGCCCGGCTGGACGAACAGGCGGCGGTCATCGCCCCGGCGCAGCTCAGCGACGTAGAGGCGGCGACGTTACCCTGCGCCGCCGTCACCGCTTGGCATGCCTTGTTTACGGAAGGCAACCTCAAGCCGGGCGAGACCGTGCTCAGCCTCGGCACGGGCGGCGTATCGCTGTTTGCCATGCAGTTCGCGAAGGCGGCCGGCGCGCGGGTCGTCGTTACGTCGAGCAGCGATGAGAAGCTTGCCCGGGCGAAGGGGCTTGGCGCGCATGATGGCGTCAACTACCGCGACAATCCGGATTGGTCGTCGGCCGTGCTGGCGCTGACCGATGGCCGCGGCGCCGATCACATCATCGAAGTCGGTGGTCCCCAAAGTTTCGCGCAGTCGCTCAAGGCGTCGGCGCGCGGCGCCCAGATCAACGTCATCGGCTATCTCGGCGGCAGCGAAGGGGTGATCAATCCGCTCGACATCTTCCGACGCCAGGTGAAAGCACGCGGCATACCGGTCGGCTCGCGCGAGTCCTTCGAAGCGATGAACCGGGCGCTCGCCGTCAATCGGCTGCGGCCGGTGATCGACCGGGTCTTCCCATGGGCAGAGGCAGCGCAGGCCTTTCGCCATCTCGAACACGGCTCTCCCTTCGGCAAGGTCGTGCTGGATCATACAGAGTGACGTTGCGTGTCAGGGCAGGCGGTTGGCCTTCTGCAAGGCTTGCTTTGTCTGATCGTCGGTCAGCCCTTGCAGGAAATCGTCCATCTCCGGATCGATAAGGCCGGCGCGGCGGGCGACCACATACCAGGCCCCAGCCAGGATCAGGTCGGGGTCGGTGCCGATGCCGCCCATATAGAGCTTTGCCAACCGGTTCTGGGCAGCGACATTGCCGCCTTCAGCTGCCTGCTTCATCCAGTTGAAGCCGGATTTCAGGTCGCGAACACCGCCCCGGCCCTCGATCATCCAGGCGGCAAGATCGATCTGCGCGGTGTCGTAGTTCTGCCTGGCAGCCTGTGCCAGCAAGCTGCGCGCCTTTCCATCGTCTCGCGTCTTGCCGCCGACGCCATTGGCATAGACCTGCGCCATCGCATACTGGGCGTCGGCAAGCCCTGTCGCCGCGGCACGCTCATAATAGGGCACAGCCCGGGCGATGCCGGCATCGCCCGGATCCTGCTGCACGAGCAATTGCGCGAAGTTGAACTGCGCCAGCCGGTTGCCGGCCTCGGCGGCGGCCTGCATCAGCGCATAGGCTCCCTTCTCGTCCTTCTTGACGTAGCGGCCGTCGAGCAGCATCAGCGCATACTGGAACTGCGATTCAGGAATCCCCTGCTCGGCGGCCTGCGCATACCATTTGGCGGCCTCAGCCGGGTTGAGCGGCACGCCCAGCCCGCGCGACAGAATCTCGGCCACGAGCGTTTGCGCCGCCGGGTCGCCATTCTTGGCCCGCACCAACGCCAGATTGTAGGCGGTCTTGTAAAGACCGCGCTGGAAAGCGCCATAGGCGGGGTCCGCCGGCTTGGCGCCGAAACGTTCGGGGTTGATCGCGTCGGCCGACGGCAGCGGCGCGGTTGTCGCCGGCTGCGGCAGCGGGGTGTCGATCGGCTTGTCGATATGGACGCCGGAATCCGTGGCACTGGCTTTTGGGGCACCCGCATCGGGGGCGACCGCATCCGGCACGCTGAGGGCGGGCGCGCTGGTGTCCGGCCTCGGCTGCGGCAGCGGAACGGTCTCCGCCGCGATCGCTGCCCCGCTCATCAAGGCCGCAACGAGAACCGCGAGAGGAAGTCCAGGTCGGCGCACGTCAGCCCTCGAAGCGCGGCGCGGTTTCGTCGAGCAGCGCATTGGCGGCAGCAATCGCCGCCTTCGGATCGGCGCCTTCGGCAAAGACGGCGCTGGACAGCGCCACGAACTCGGCGCCAGTGGCGGCCACCGCTTCTACCGAAGCGATGGCGGAACCGGCCATAACGACGCAAGGGATCTCGATCACGTCCGCCCACCATTGCCCAAGCGACAGGTTGCGCGGGTGCGGCTCGGGCTTGTTGTCGTAGCCGAAGCGGCCGAAGAAGATGTAGTCGGGCCTGGTTTCGCCCAGTTCCAGCGCGTCGTCGCGCGTCTTGGCGCCACCGGCGCCGACCATCATCTTGCCCTGGAAGTGTTCGATGGTCTCGGCGAGCGCGTCCTTGGAAACCTCGACATGAATGCCGTCGGCCTGGACACGGCCGGCAATGCGGGTATCGCCGGCGATGATGACGGCGATGCCGGCCGCTTGCGCGGCCGGTACGATCTGTTCTGCAAAGGCCTGGAAGGCAGCCTCGTCCATGCCGCTCTCAGGCAGGATCAGCGAAGCGATATCACCGCCGTCGAAGGCAGCCGCAATGCGCTCGGCCGGAGCGTCCTTGGGTGCGATCAGCACGATGCGGCAGCGGTTGGGGGGTGTTGCGTCGTTCATGGCTTTCGATCCCGGGTTTCGCCTATGCCGGGCGAAGATGGTTGCATTGCGGCATAGAACAAAGCGCCCGCCTTGAACAGGCGGGCGGGGAACGATGCGCTGGCTTTGGTTTACGATCGCCGGCGAGCCGACGCTCTGCGGCTCATTTGACGGCTTGCGGGCTTTCGACCGTTGGTTTGGCTTTCCACAAAGTCCAGCCGAGGTTCATGCCGGCGGCGGCGACCAGGATCGCGGCGGCGCCGACGAGCTGGGCCGGATGCAGCCGGTGGCCGAAAGCCATGACATCGACCAGGATCGCCACGACAGGATAGATGAAGGACAGCGACCCCTGCAGATGCGTCGGCAGTTTCTGGATGGCGGCGTACATCAATATGTACACCAGGCCGGTGTGAACGACGCCAAGCGTGGCCAGCATGGCCCAGCTCCAGGCATCGGCGGGCAAATGCGAGAGGTTGGCGAAGGGCGCCAGCATGACGACGCCGACGCAGACCTGGATCAGCGCGATCAGATGCGGCGGGGTGCCCTTGAGCTTCTTGGCGACGATTGCCGCGACAGCCCAGAAGAAGGCCGCTCCGAGCGCCATGACGATGCCGATGACATAATCTGTGCCGGTTATGCCGGAACCGACACCCGCATCGGGCCCTGTCTGCACGATCAGCAGCATGCCGGCGAAGGCGATGCCGAGCCAGGTCAGCTTGGCCAGGGTCAGCCGCTCGCCGAAGAACAGCGCGCCGAAGCCGACCAGCATGAAGGGCTGCGTGTTGTAGACCGCCGTGGCAATCGAGATCGAGGCGCGGGAGAAGGCGCTGAACAGCAACAGCCAGTTGATGACAATGGCCGCGCCGCCAAGAGCGGCGATGGCAACAATGCGCAGCGTCAGCCTGCCGCGCAGCAGCCCGAGTGCCGCGCAGGTGATCAGCAGCGCCACCGCGCCGAAGGCGCAGCGCCAGAACACCACGTCCATAACGGGCTGGCCCGACATGACGACAAACCAGCCGATCGTGCCGACGATCGTCATCGCCGCCGTCATCTCGATCGTGCCGCGTACCGTGTTGTCCATGACAATACCTCTATCTGTTGAGGCCATAATCTCATGCCGTCTTGAGGGTTTATATGCCCTATGAAAGGTGATAAGGGGGCAACACCTTATTTAATAAGGCGCGCGCTGCCCTTTTGCGAGGAGATGAAAATGCTGGACGAGTTGGACAGAAAGCTTCTCGACATCCTGATCCTGGATTCGCGGACTTCGTTGAAGGATCTGGCGCAGCAGGTCGGGCTGTCGTCGCCGAGCGTCTCGGAACGGCTGCGGCGGCTCGAGGAACGCGGCGTCATCCGCGCCTTCACCATCGAGATCGACCCGGAGGCGCTGGGGTTTCCGCTGCAGGCGATCGTGCGGGTGCGGCCACTGCCGGGCAAGCTGCATATCGTCCAGAAGCTGATCGAGGAGATCCCGGAATTCGGCGAATGCGACAAGGTCACTGGCGACGACTGTTTCGTGGCCCGGCTCTACGTGCGCTCCATCGGCGAGCTCGACAAGCTTCTCGACCGCATCGCCGACAAGGCGGAGACCAGCACCGCCATCATCAAGGCGCAGCCGATCCGGCGCCGTCCGCCGCCACTGAATTAAGCTCCAGCTTGTAGCCGATGTGGCTGGCCTTGAAGCCGAGCCGGTCATAGAAGCGATGCGCGTCCTGGCGGCTCTTGTTGGTGGTCAGCTGGACAATCTTGCAGCCGCGTTCACGGCACTGTTCGACCGCCCATTCCAGCAGACGCTGTCCCAGCCGTTCGCCGCGGCGGTCTGCGACGACGCGCACAGCCTCGATCTGGCCGCGCAAGGCGCCCTGCAGCGACAGCCCGGCGAGATAGCTGATCTGCAACGTGCCGATGACGCGGCCGCTATCCGTCATCACGGCAAGAAACTGGTTGGGGTCGGCGTCGATGGCGGCAAAGGCGTCGCGATAGGCCTTGGCGAGTGGCTCGGTCGCATCCTCGCGGCTGCGGCCAAGCGGATCGTCGGCGAGCATGGCTACGATGGCAGGCAGGTCGGCCGCTTCGGCGCGGCGGATGTGGGGTTCGCTCATTGTCAAAAACCTGGGGTCAAAAACCTGGGGTCAAAACCTGGGACCAAAACCTGGGGTCAAAACCTGATGCATCGGACGGCGCCCTTATGCATCGGCGGCGATCTTGCCGTAAATCCGGAACCGTCGCTTTACGCACAGTTGATCGACACGGCCGGCATTTTCCCGGTCGCGGCGCAAGGGTTTCTGGGCTATTGCAGGGCAACCGTCTTCCCTCCAGCTTTTCCAGTTCATGTCAGGTCTGCTCCCCGATCCGTGGTTTTATGCCGCCGCCATTCCGGCGGTGATACTTGTCGGGCTGTCGAAAGGCGGCTTCGGCGGCGCTGTCGGCTTCGTTGGCGTGCCTTTGATGGCGCTGGCCATGCCGCCGGTGCAGGCGGCGGCCATCCTGCTGCCGATCCTGTGCCTGATGGACATCGTTTCGGTGTGGACGTGGTGGGGCGTCTACGACAGAAAGATGCTGGTCGACATGATGCCGGGCGCGGTGATCGGCATTGGGCTCGGCTGGCTGACGGCAGCGCTCGTAACCGAAGAGATGGTGCGGCTGATCGTCGGCGCTGTCGCGCTGATCTTCGTGCTGCGCTGGCTCTATCTCCAGTTCCGCCACGGTTCCGACCATGCGGCGGCGCCCAACCGCATCGCCGCCGCCTTCTGGGGCACCGTCGCCGGCTTCACCAGCTTCGTCGCCCATGTCGGCGGGCCCCCCTTCCAGGTCTATGCGCTGCCGATCCGGCTCGATCCGAAGGTGCTGTCGGGGACATCGGCGATCTTCTTTGCCGCCACCAACGCGCTGAAGCTGATCCCCTACTTCGCGCTTGGCCAGTTCGACACCGCCAACCTGACGGCGTCGGCCGTGCTGATGCCGCTGGCGCCGCTGGCCACCATCGCCGGCGCCTGGCTGGTGCGGCGCATGCGGCCGGAGATTTTTTATCCCTTCACCTACGCGACCGTGGCCGTGGTCGCGGTCAAGCTGCTTTGGGACGGGATCGCCGGCCTGCTCTAAATCCCGCTCAGGCGGCTGCCGGTTTGGTTCGCGGGGCGCTCGCGAAGGTCAGCGATGCACCACCCATGACCACGACCGCCATTGCGCCGAGAGTGGCGATGTCGTGCGCGGTCGGCTTCAGCACCATGTCGGCGACGACGACGATCATGATGACGAAATCGAACTTGACGATCCGTATCATGCGGCGCCCAAACGCTATGGCAGCCGGGGTCATGCCGTCCGCGGCAAGCATTGTGGCAAGCTTTTCGAACGAAGGCTTCAGCACGAGGATACCGGTCAGAAACGCGGCGGCGTAGCCGCAAAGGCCGATGACGACCCAAAGGTCGGAGAAGCCGGTCCATAGCGAAGTCAGCACCAGGCCAGAAGCCAGGGTCGCGACGGACGCCGGCACGAACAGACGCAAGCCGAGTTTGTCCGTCGTTCTCAGCATGACCATCAGCGTCTCGTCGTCGCCGGCGCGATCGGCGAGTATCGAAACCAGCAGCATGGCGAAACCGCCGCCGAGCCAGAGGATCGCTGCCATGACATGCAGGAATTTGAAGAGAGAATACCAGTCCATTGCCGCTCCTTGTGCATCGTTCCGGGGGTAAACGCTGCTTTCGCGCGTCTGCTTCCGAAGGAGGGCGGATTATCTCCGTACATGTATCCAGAAGATGCCGCGTGGGTGCCGGCTTGTTGCGGTGGCGCCGTCGCCGGATTTTACCGCAGCCCGCACAATACCCGGCATTTGTCGGATGGACGCCGTGTCGGCATTGGCTGGTTTCGCGGCATGATCCTGAAACCTGCGGGGACTAAGCCGCTCGCGACCGACGCTCCATTTTGGCCGCGCGCGGTCGGACCAAGTCTGCAACAACCATCGAGGGTATCCCATGCAAGGCGTAGCACGAAATTTCTTCACCCTGGCCGTCATCTATTCCCTGTGCGGCATGGCGCTCGGCCTGCATATGGCGATCTCCAATGACCATGGGCAGATGCCGACCCACGCGCACACCATGGTGGCGGGCTGGCTGATGTCGGCGGTGTTTGCCTTCTTCTACCACCTGTTTCCAGCGGTCGGGCAAAAGACGATTGCCGTCGTGCATTTCTGGCTGACGGCAATCTGCGGCATCGCACTGATGATCGGGCTTTACTTTGAACTTACCGGCCATCCGGAGATCGAGCCGGTGCTGGCTTCCTCCTCGATGGGGTTTTATGCGGCAATGCTGCTGTTCGCCTTCATTTCCTTGCCGGCTGTGTGGAAGAAGGCATGAACAAGCTGACGATCAGGCTTCGGGGGCCGTTGTGCTGAGACGGCACAGAAGGGCAGCGGCCGATCAAGAAATATCCGCGCCGTTAAGGGTTCATTAAGCTTTACAGGTGTTTACTATGTCCATCCAGTGATCTGGATTCTTACCGAGTGGTTGGAGCCACTTCGTTTGACGCCTCCCTGTTAAACTCCTGAGAGCCGCCTTATCCGCGGCTCTTTTTTTGTCTGCTTTTGGTCCGCTTGGCGCCCCTGCGCAGGCGTTAACCGTTTGTTAAACATGTGCTTGCCTTCGCCGGCGGCGAAGCGCATTTTCAAGCTTCAGTCATCTAGGGTGCCGGCGTGACGGCGATGAAGCCGAATCAGCCGACGGGGCAGTGCAGGGGCGTATCGATGAACGAGCCTTCGAAGGGCAGCGCGAAAACCATCAAGCTGGCGGAACGCCGGGTTTTCTCCCAATCCTTCAAACCGCTCTACCAGGAAGGCATGGGCCTGGTTGAGCAAGCAGCGGAATATCTCGACGGCAAGGGCCGGGCCGAGGCCAAGAAGCTGTCCAGACTGGCGGCGACGCTCTATGCGGCCGAATCGATGCGGCTGACCACAAGGCTGATGCAGGTCGCCTCCTGGCTGCTTTTGCAGCGGGCGGCAAATTCCGGCGAGATGACCCGCGACCAGGTCGCCTCGGAAAAATCCAAGGTGCGTCTCGACACCGCCTCGGCGCATGACGAAGCGGTCGGCTGGGGCGAACTGCCGAAGGATTTCCTCGACCTCGTCACCCGCTCGCTGCGCCTGCAGGCGCTGGTGCGCCGCATGGACGAAGAGATCTATGGCGGCGCGTTTGCCGAGACGCCGGTAACAGGCCGCCGCGCCAATCCGGTTTCCGACCAGATCACGCTGCTGAATACGGCTTTCGCTCGAGGTTAAACGCTTCCCGTTTCCGGTTTGTTCACATTTCCCTGACATCGCTGTGCGCCGGAGGTAGACTTCGCGCATGAGGGAAGCGATTCGCATTATCGGTATCGATCCGGGGCTGAGGCGCACCGGATGGGGCATCGTCGAGAGCCTCGGCAACTCGCTGCGCTTTATCAGTTCCGGCACTGTACGCTCCGACGACAAGGCGGCGCTGGCGACACGGCTCTGCCAATTGCATGACGGGCTGGCCGAGATCCTGCATGCGGCCATGCCGCAGGAAGCGGCCGTCGAGCAAACCTTCGTCAACAAGGATGCGGTGGCGACACTGAAGCTCGGCCAGGCGCGCGGCATAGCCATGCTGGTGCCGGCGCTCGCCGGCCTTGTCGTCGCCGAATATGCCCCCAATGCCGTCAAAAAGGCGGTGATCGGCGTTGGCCATGGCGACAAGAAGCAAATCCACATGATGGTCAAGGTGCTGTTGCCGAAAGCCGTTTTCGACACCGAACATGCCGCCGACGCGCTAGCTATCGCCATCTGCCACGCGCATCACCGGCAAAGCGTCGCCTACAGGATGGCGCTGGCATGAGGGATCACGCATGATCGGCAAATTGAAAGGCACGCTGGACGAGATCGACGAGGATTTCTGCCTCGTCGATGTGCACGGCGTCGGCTATGTCGCCTATTGCTCGGCGCGCACGCTGGCCGCGCTGCCTTCGCCCGGCGAGGCGGTGGTGCTGTTCATCGAGACCTATGTGCGCGAGGACATGATCCGGCTCTACGGTTTCCAATCGGTGCTTGAGCGCGAATGGTTCCGGCTGTTGATGAGCAATGTGCAAGGCGTCGGCGCCAAGGTGGCGCTGGCCATCCTGTCGACGCTGGCGCCGGCCGACCTCGCCAATGCGATCGCGCTGCGCGACATCGCCATGGTCAGCCGCGCGCCCGGCGTCGGCAAGAAGGTGGCCGAGCGCATCGTCACCGAATTGAAGAACAAGGCGCCGGCCTATGCCGGAACCGCCTCCGGCGCCATCGGCCTTAAGCAGGAACTCGGGGAAGGCGTGGCGTCGGCGCCGATCACCGACGCCGTCTCGGCGCTGGTCAATCTCGGCTATTCGCGCGACACCGCAGCCAATGCTGTCGCGGCGGCGCTGAAGACGGCCGGCGAGGACGCCGATGCCTCGAAGCTCATTCGTTTCGGGCTGAAGGAACTGGCGCGGTGAGTGATTGCTTGTCCGGTCCTTTGCCCTGTGCGAGGAAGGCCGCATGAGCCTTTCACCCCGCCTCATTGCCCCGGAAAAGCGCGGCGAGGATGCTGAGCAGACCTTGCGGCCGCAGACGCTCGCCGATTTCGTCGGCCAGGCCGCGGTGCGGGCCAACCTCAAAGTCTTCATCGAGGCCGCCAAGGGCCGCAGCGAGGCGCTTGACCATGTGCTGTTCGTCGGGCCGCCGGGGCTTGGCAAGACAACGCTGGCGCAGATCATGGCGCGCGAGCTCGGCGTCAATTTCCGCTCGACCTCCGGTCCGGTGATCGCCAAGGCCGGCGATCTCGCCGCACTTCTCACCAATCTGGAAGACCGCGATGTACTGTTCATCGACGAGATCCACCGGCTCAATCCGGCAGTCGAGGAAATCCTCTATCCGGCGATGGAGGATTTCCAGCTCGACCTGATCATCGGCGAAGGTCCGGCGGCACGCTCGGTCAAGATCGATCTTGCCCGCTTCACGCTCGTCGCCGCCACCACCAGGCTCGGCCTTTTGACCAACCCGCTGCGCGACCGTTTCGGCATTCCGGTGCGGCTCAATTTCTATTCTGTCGAGGAACTGGAGCAGATCGTGCGGCGCGGCGCCCGCATCCTGCAAATGCCGCTTGGCGACGATGGCGCGCTGGAGATCGCACGTCGCGCCCGCGGCACGCCGCGCATCGCCGGCCGGCTGCTGCGCCGGGTGCGCGACTTCGCCTCCGTTGCCGGCGACGGTCACGTCGACAAGCAGGTTGCCGACGAAGCCCTGACGCGGCTGGAGGTCGACGCGCTCGGCCTCGACGCGCTCGACCGCCGCTATCTCTCGATGATCGCGCGCAATTTCGGTGGTGGGCCGGTCGGCATCGAAACCATCGCCGCCGGCCTGTCCGAGCCGCGCGACGCCATCGAGGACATTATCGAGCCCTATCTGATCCAGCAGGGTTTCATCCAACGCACGCCACGCGGCCGCGTGCTGACCGCCAATGCCTGGCGCCATCTCGGCCTCGACGCACCGAAGGATCTGGCGCAGCAGCAGATCAACCTGTTCCAGGAAGAGTAACGGAGATTTGTCCTCCGGAACGGGCTGTCTGCGCAGAATTTCCTCAAGCCTGCCAGCGTGAAGGCGCATTCCTGGATGCTATCGGGCGTCGTAGTGTCGGCGCGAACTGCTCCGATCAAGCGTCGGAGCCAGAAAAGTGATCACCAGACGCGGGTTCCTGAAATTCGTCGGGGGTTCGTTCCTCTCGCTGGCGTCGCTCAGTGCTTATGCGGTCGGCATCGAGCCGATGCTGTTGACCCATGTGAAGCGCTACCGGCTGACGCCGCCGCATTGGGCGGCGGGCTTGAAGCTGCGCGTTGTAGCACTTGCCGATATTCACGCCTGCCGCCCCTGGATGACGCCTGAGCGGATCGCTTCGCTCGTCGAGGGTGCGAACGTGCTGCAGCCCGATCTGATCGTACTGATCGGCGACTATATCTCAGGCATGTCCCTGGTGACGAACCGGGTGGAGGCCCATGAATGGGCGCCGGCCTTGTCAGGACTGAAGGCGCCGCTTGGTGTCCTGTCGATCCTCGGCAATCACGACTGGTGGCACGATCCTTTCGCGCAGCAGGCCGGAGCGGGGCCGACTGTGGCGCGCAAGGCATTGGAGGAAGCCGGCATCTCGGTTCTGGAGAACGACGCTGTGCGTCTGGAAAAGAATGGATACGGCTTCTGGATCGCCGGACTCGCCGACCAGCTGGCCCTGTTACCGAACAAGGCCGCAGGCCGCGACAAATTTGAAGGCCTCGACGATCTCGACGGCACGCTGGCCAAGATCACCGACCAGGCACCGATCATCCTGCTTGCGCATGAGCCTGACATTTTCCCGAAAGTGCCGTGGCGGGTTTCGCTAACGCTGTCGGGCCACACACATGGCGGGCAGGTCAGGCTGTTCGGCTATTCACCGGTGGTGCCGTCCCGCTTCGGCAACCGCTTTGCCTATGGCCATGTCGTCGAGAATGACCGCAATTTGATCGTGTCAGGCGGGCTCGGCTTCAGCATCGCGCCGGTGCGCTTTGGCATGCGGCCGGAGATCCTACAGATCGACCTCGGTTAGAGCATGCCGGTATTCAGGTGATGCCGGCCTGCAAATGAGGTGTTCCTGCGCTTCCGGTAGTCACGGACCAAAGTCCGCTCCGTTCCGGTTCTCGGGCCCCTCATTTCCGACTCGGCCTGATCTGGATCTCGACTTGCCCTAGGGCTAATGGAGCGAGCGGATTGCGTCCATCACGGCGGGTTCGGCCTTTTCGCCGTTGAAGGCATCGACGATGCCGAAGGCGCCGCCAAAACTCCACACCGACCATGAGAAGCCATGCGCCTCGGCGCGCGCGATCATGTCTTTGACATAGGCGGCGCGGTATTTGGGCGGCATCACATAGGGGTTGCCATACTCCTGGCGGATCATGCCGAACTCGCCCAGCGTGATGTTTTCCGGCTTGATGGCGTTGGCCTTCGCCCAGGCCTCGACCTTTTCGAACGGCGCATCCATGACGCCGAGCAGCTTTTCGTCCGTGTCCATGCTGGCGGCTTGTTCATCGAGATAGGCGAGCAGGCCGTTCCGTCTGGTCCATGGCGCCTCGGCTTTTATCTTGGCGCGGATCGCATCCAGCGTCGCATCGAGCTCGGCGCGCGGCACCGCGGTCAGCGGATAGGGCAGGCCGGTAACATAAAGAATGAAATCGCCGGCCCAGGTCGCGCCCTGATGCGTCAGCAGGAACGGGTCGTAGGAGTGGAAGGTCCAGATGAGGTTGTCGTCGGGGATCGACTTTGGGTCGATCTTGACCAGCGAAGCCGCATTGGAATAACAGGCGCCGGTCAGGATCAGCGTCAGCCTGGTGGCCGAGGCGCGCGCGGCGGCGAACAGCTTTTGCTGACGCTCCGGCCACAGGCTGGTGCCATCGCTGTCGCAGTCGACGATAGGCTCGTTCATCGGCTCGAAAGCGACCTGCGCCGGGTCCTCGGTGGCCAGCGCGCGCGCCATTCTGCGGATCACCTCGACATAGGCGTCGAAGGTTGCGGGATCGTCCATCACCTGGCCCATGCCGATCTCGCGGCCGCCGCCGGCGGGGATCAGGTGCATGTCGACGATCACTTTCAGACCGGCCCGGTTGATCATGCGCGCCGAGTCCCGCACGCTGGCATAAAGGTCGTCACGCAGCGCCAGTGTCTGATCCGACATAAACGGCGAGGGATCGACCGGCATGCGCAGAAAGTCGAAACCGGCGGCCTTCAGCGCCTTGAGGTCATCCTCGTTCAGGAACTTGCGCCATTCCGGATAGGGCAGGATGGCTTGTCGGTCGTTCCATTTGTCTTCCCCGACCCAGGTCGTCCACTGGTCGAGGTTGAGGCCGCGCTTCATCGAAAAGCTCGCGGCCTGACCGGGAAGCGCAGACGCCGCCAGCACCAGCAGCGCTGCCATCAAGGTCTTGATCCTCGCCGTCAACAGTGCCATCCGGTTTGCTGCGCTGGTGATTTTGGCAAGACAGGTGCCCCGCCGGGGGCAAAAAGGAAAGCGCGATGGACGATCATGGTGAATCGGCGGCGCTTGCCGGCGGGCTTTCCGGAGCCTTGACGGAATTCGGCCATCGGCTGATGGCGCGGGTCTACTATGCTGACACCGACTTCTCCGGCGTCGTCTACCACGCGCGCTATCTCGAATTCTTCGAGCGCGGCCGCTCGGACTATCTCAGGCTGGCGGGCGTCCACCACACAGAACTTCAGGAAGGCAAGCACGGCGAACGGATCGTCTGGGTGGTGCGGCGGATGGAGATAGATTTCCGCTCGCCTGCCCGCATGGACGACATCCTGACCATCGACACATCGACGCAGGATATTTCCGGCGCTCGCATCGTCATGGCGCAGCAATTGAAACGCGGGACAGAGGTACTGGTCGAAGCAAAGGTCGAGGCGGCGATCATCGGCGAGAACGGCCGGCCGAAGCGCTTTCCGAAAGAATGGATCGCGGCCTTTCTACCAGGAGCAAGCTGATATCCAGGCCTGCCGGCCGGCAACGAGCGGCCAATCGGCAGCGCATTCGATTGTGGATGGATGGCCCGCGTCGTGCCTTGGCGCGGCAATGCGCCGCGCCATATTTCCTAACCCATCCTTAACCATAACGGTTCATGAAGAGATCGGTGAAGATTGGAAGAATCCGCGCGCCTTCCTTTCACCAATATTTGCCCTGAAAAGGCCGCCAACGGTGCATTTTGGGGTTAATCCGGAAGCCAAGCGCGAACGGACCACAAGGGATGCCCATGGGCCAGCCGCCAGCGATGCCCGGAAAATCTTAAGGACTGAAGCATGGAAACTACCGCACTCGCCGATCCGGCAGCGCAATTGTCGATTTGGGCGCTGTTCACACAGGCCAGCTGGGTGGTCAAGCTGGTCATGATCGGTCTGCTCTGCGCCTCGGTCTGGACCTGGGCGATCATCGTCGACAAGCTGGTCAGCTATGCCCGCATGCGTCTGTCGCTCAATCGCTTCGAACAGGTGTTCTGGTCGGGGCAGTCGCTGGAAGAGCTCTATCGCACGCTTGCCGACCGCAAGACCACGGGCATGGGTGCGATCTTCGTTGCGGCCATGCGCGAATGGAAGAAGAGCTTCGAGAAGGGGGCCAAATCGCCGCTCGGCCTGCAGACCCGCATCGACAAGGCGATGGACCTGGCGTTGACGCGCGAGATGGAGAAGCTGGAGGGCCGTCTCGGCTTTCTCGCCACCACTGGTTCGGCCGCACCCTTCATCGGCCTGTTCGGCACCGTCATCGGCATCATGACCTCGTTCCAGGCGATTGCCGGTTCGAAGAACACCAGTCTCGCGGTTGTTGCACCCGGCATTGCCGAAGCGCTGCTGGCGACGGCCATCGGTCTTCTCGCCGCCATACCGGCGGTTATCGCCTACAACAAGCTGTCATCCGACGCGAACAAGATCGCGGTGCGGATGGAAGGGTTCTCGGATGAGTTCTCCGCCATACTCTCGCGCCAAATCGATGAAAAAGTAGCGCCTAAGGGCTGAGGTAAGAAGATGGGTATGTCGGTTGGCATGGCAGGACGCGGCGGGCGCGGACACAGGCGGCGCGGCCGCCACCATGCATTGATGTCGGAAATCAACGTCACGCCGATGGTCGACGTGATGCTGGTGCTCTTGATTATCTTCATGGTCGCCGCACCTATGTTGACGGTCGGAGTGCCGGTCGACCTGCCGGAGACGAAGGCCAAGGCTATGAACGCCGACACCCAGCCGATCACCGTTTCGATCGACGCGGCCGGCAAGATTTTCCTGCAGGAGACCGAAATCCCAAGGGAAGAGCTGGTCGCCAAACTGCAGGCGATTTCCAAGACCGGCTACGAAGAGCGCATCTTCATCCGCGGCGACAAGGCGACCAACTATGGCGCCGCGATGGAGGTCATGGCCCTCATCCAGGCCGCCGGCTACAAGAATATCGGCCTGATTTCACTGCAGCAACAGGATCAGTAGACGCACGATGAAGACCGGCCTCACCACATCGGTGATACTGCATACGGTGGCACTGGCTTTCGGCCTGTTCACCCTGTCGGCGCCGGCCGCGCTGCCGTCCACGGATGTGGAGTCGATAGCGGTCGACATCGTTCCCATGGAAGCCATTGCGCAGACGCTGCAGGGCGACAAGAAGGCGGTGATGCACGAAAAGCCGGCGCCGATGCCGACCAAGCGTCCCGACATCGTGCCAGATGCACAGAAAATCGGCGAGAACAGCGTTGATACCGACAAGCCGGTGACGGACGAGCCCAAGCCGAAGCCGGTGGAGAAAACAGCGACGGCTGCTCCGGCGCCGACCCCGACCGAAAAGCCGAAGACCGAGGACACGCCGAAGCCAAAGGAAGCGCCGAAGCCGACACCTGCGACGGAGGTGGCGCCGGAGCCGCAGCCGAAGGAAGAGGTCAAGCCCGAGCCGGTGAAGCAGGTTGAACCGAAGCCGACCCCGGTGAAGGAGCCTGCACCAACACCGCAGCCGGACACGACCGCCGCCATAGAGCCGAAGCCACGCGTGAAGCCCGATGCGGTCGCCGAAGCCATATCGGATCAGCAGCCTCTGGAAGAAGCGCAGCTTCCGACTTCCGCTCCTGCTCCCGAAGCACGGCAGAAGCCGCAGCCGGCGCAGGCCGAAAGCGCCAAGGCACCGGACCGCAAGGACGCTGACAAGCCAGTCAAGGAAGCCTCGTCGAAGCCGAAGTCCGAGGAAAAGCAGTTCAATGAAGGTGAGATCACTGCTCTGCTCGACAAGCAGAAGCCTTCTGGCGGCGGCGCCAAGCGCTCGACGCCGCAGGCGTCGCTCGGCGCCGACAAGACCCAGGGCCAGAAACTGTCGCAGGCCGAAATGGGCACTTTGTCGGATCAGCTGGGCAATAGCTGGACCCTTCCGGTGGGGGTTGAGGGCTCGGAAAACTTCGTCGCCGTGATCGTGTTCAATCTCGATGCCTCCGGCAAGCTCGAAGGCCGTCCGACCGTCGAAAAATCGAGCGGAAACCGCCAATTCGACGAGAGTGCGGTACGTGCCGTCCAGAAGGCAAACATGGCTGGCCTGCAAGTTCCTGCCGGCAAGCATGATATCTGGGCCCAGGTTCGAGTCACTTTCGACCCCAGGGAGATGCTGGGGCTCTAGGCCTGGTATCCACAAAATCAGTTACGAGAAGCGAGAAGACATGAAATCCATCCTCAAGCCGCTCCTGACGATTGCAGCCATGGCGCTGGGCATGACTGCCGTTGCCACCTTGCCGGCGCGAGCACTCGTCGAGATCAACGTCAACAAGGGCAATGTCGAACCGTTGCCGATCGCAATCACCGATTTTCAAGGTGAGCTTGGCGCCCAGATTTCCGATATCGTCAGCGCCGACCTGAAACGCTCAGGCCTGTTCGCACCGATAGACAAGAACGCCTTCATCGAGAAGATCGCCAATCCGGATGCGCAGCCGCGCTTCGACGACTGGAAGGTGATCAATGCGCAGGCGCTGGTTACCGGCAGTGTCGCAAAGGAGGCGGACGGCCGTATCCGCGCCCAATACAGACTGTGGGATACTTTTGCCGGCCAACAGATGTCGGGCGAACAGTTCTTCGCCAATGATGCCAATCAGCGCCGCGTCGCCCACATCATCGCCGATGCGATCTACGAGAGGCTCACCGGCGAGAAGGGCTATTTCGACACCCGCGTCGTCTTCATCGACGAATCCGGCGCCAAGAATGCGCGCAAGAAGCGGCTCGCCATCATGGACCAGGACGGCGCCAATGTGCGCTATCTCTCGGACGGCCGCTCGATCGTGCTGACACCGCGTTTCTCGCCGAACCGGCAGGAAATCACTTACATGTCGTACGAAAGCGGCCAGCCGCGGGTCTATCTGCTGCAGATCGAGACCGGACAGCGCGAACTGGTCGGCAACTTTCCCGGCATGACCTTTGCGCCGCGCTTCTCGCCCGACGGCCAGAAGGTGATCATGAGCCTGCTGCGCGATGACGGCAATTCCAACATCTTCGCCATGGATCTGCGAAGCCGCTCGACCACCCGGCTGACCAACTCGACCGCCATCGACACCTCGCCCTCTTATTCGCCCGACGGCAGCAAGGTGGTATTCACTTCCGATCGTGGCGGCCGTGCGCAGATTTATGTGATGGGCGCCGACGGCTCGGGCCAGACCCGCATTTCGTTCGGCGACGGCGTCTATTCGACGCCGGTGTGGTCGCCGCGCGGCGACCTCGTCGCCTTCACCAAGCAGACCGGCGGCGAATTCCAGATCGGCGTCATGAAAACCGACGGTTCGGGCGAGCGCATCCTCTCCTCGGGCTTCCAGCAGGAGGGACCGACCTGGGCGCCCAACGGCCGCGTGCTGATGTTCTTCCGCGACTCCGCCGGCGGCCCAAAACTGGTTTCCGTCGATCTCACCGGCCGCAACGAACAGTCGATCCCGACCGCGAATTTCGCGTCGGATCCCGCCTGGTCGCCGCTGCTGGAGTAGGTTCGGCCGAATTGCCACACCTGCTAAAAAGGGGCCCGTTTGGCCCCTTTTCCATTCATTAGTCGCGTTTCGGCCGCATTTCCGCCTAGGGTCCGCGCCAACTGTGACCGTGGATTTGAAGGTCGTGGACGGACCATCGAAACCAAACATTAACCGTATTTCTTGAATGCCGGTTAACCCAAACGTGGTTACTGGGTGATCAACGAAATCACTCGAAATACGATCACTCGAATACGAAGGAGAGGCGGCATGGGCCGTATCGCAGCACTTACCAGAAACCCGGCGATGATCGCCCTGATCGCGATGCTCGCCATCACCGGTTGCGCCTCGAAGAAAACCCCGAACAACGCTGCCGATCTCGGCCTCAATGGCGCGGGTGCCGCAACGCCGGGCTCGGCGCAGGACTTCACCGTCAACATTGGCGACCGCATCTTCTTCGACACGGACTCGACCGCAATCCGCGCGGATGCGCAGACGACGCTGTCGCGCCAGGCGCAGTGGCTCAACCAGTACAAGCAGTACGCCATTGTCGTCGAAGGCCATGCCGACGAACGTGGCACACGTGAATACAATCTGGCTCTCGGCGCCCGCCGCGCCGCCGCCACTCGCGACTTCCTGGTCGCCAGGGGCGTCTCGGCGAGCCGATTGAAGACGATTTCCTACGGCAAGGAACGTCCGGTCGCGGTCTGCGACGACATCTCCTGCTGGTCGCAGAATCGCCGCGCGGTCACCACGCTCTCCGGCGCCGGCTCCTGATAGGCAAGACGGCGGCGCCTTAGTCGCATAATTGCAACACCTCCATGCGAAAGGCGGCCTTGTGGCCGCCTTTTTCACTTTCGGCCCCGGAAACAAACCCGGAAACAAAATTTGGCCGAAGTCTCGCCTCCTGCTAAGAGCCGAGGGCGTCGTGCCGGTCCCACTTTGATCGGAAGGCGCGAACAGGCTCACGATTTTCACGGCGAGAGGCACATGCATTTCAGATCGGTCTTGAGCGGCACGCTTGCGCTGCTGCTCGTATCAGGCTTCGCGGCTTCTGCGAGCGGCACCGGACAACCCGCGGATAGCGGCTTTTCCTTCCATCTGCCGACGCTCGGCATTTTCGGCAAGAAGGAGAAGCCGGAGCAGCAACAGATCGCGCAGCAGCAGGACGGCACCGCCGCCGCGGGGCTGGAAGATCAGCTCCGGCAGATGAACGGCAAGCTCGAGGAACTCAACTTCCAGATCCTGCAGATGCAGGAGCAGATGCGCAAGCAGCAGGAAGACAACGAGTTCCGCTTCCAGCAGTTGGAAGGCGGCTCCAGCGGGCAGCCGCCGGCCCAGAAGAAATCGGAGGCCGCGCCGCAGGACGGTGGCGCGGGCACCGGCGTCGCCGAGGCCCCGGCAGACCAGGCGCCGGCCGATGCCGGCGCGCAGCCGGATGGCGGCCAGAGCGTCGGCGAGGTCATCGTCGAATCGCAGACCGGCGATCCCGGCAAGGTGATCAACGGCACGCCGCCCAAGACCTTCGGCACCATTACCGTCGACAAGAACGGCAATGTAATCGACGCCGGCGGTAACACGCAGGCAACCGCGCCGGCGGAAGGTGCGGCTCCCGCCGCCGAGGCGCCGGCTACCGGGGCTAAGACCGGCAAGTCCGACGGCACGGTGGTGGCGGCGCTGCCTGCCACCAACAACCCGGAAGAGATCTACCGCAACTCCTACCAGTTCATCCTGTCGGGCGACTACAGCACCGCCGAGCAGGGTTTTCGCGACCACATCGCCCGGTTCCCGAAGGACGCCAAGGCGGCGGACGCGCATTACTGGCTTGGCGAATCGCTGCTTGGCCAGCAGAAGTATCATGACGCTGCCGAGGTTTTCCTCTCCGCCAGCAAGGACTATCCGAAGGCCAAGAAGGCGCCTGACATGCTCCTGAAGCTTGGCGTGTCGCTGGTCGGCCTCAAGCAGAAGGATGTCGCCTGCGCCACCTTCGGCGAGATCGGCAAGCGCTATCCCGATATTTCGGCCGCGCTCAAGGAACGCGTCAAGCAGGAGAGGGCGCTGGCGGCGTGCTAGTCTTTGCCGTGTTGTCCCAGAACCGGGACCACTTTTACGCGACATGCACTGATGCTCGATACCGAGCCTGACCTTTCGAGTTTTTCGCAGATCGACTTTACCAACGGCGCGCTTGCGGCCGTATCCGGCGGCAGCAACTCGACCGCCCTCCTTCTTCTCCTCAAGGCTCACCTCGACCGCAGCGCCCCGACAGCCCTGCTGCTGGCGGTGACGATCGACCACGGCCTGCGTCCGGAAGCAGCAGCCGAAGCGCGCAGCGTGGCAAAGCTTTGTGCCGAGCGCGGCATCGCGCACCGGACGCTCAACTGGTCCGGCACCAAGCCGTCGGCCGGCCTGCCCGCGGCGGCGCGCGAGGCGCGCTACCGGTTGCTGGCCGAGGCAGCGCAGGCGCAAGGCATTGGTGTGATCGTGACCGGCCACACCGCCGACGACCAGGCCGAGACCGTCCTGATGCGAGCCGCGCGGAATGACGGGCGAGAGCTTGCAGGCCGAGGTCTCGCCGGCATGGCGCCTGCCACCCTCTATGACTGGCGGATCTGGATCGCGCGGCCGCTGCTCGGCGCTCGGCGCGCGGCGTTGCGCGCCTTCCTGCAGCGCGAACATGTCGGCTGGGTCGAGGATCCGACCAACATCGACACGAATTTCGAACGCCCGCGCATCCGCGCCGTGCTCGGCGAAGACCGGAGCGGGCAGCGTTTTGCCGAAGCGATCGGCCTGGCCAGGCGGGCCGCCGGCGAGCGCGAACAACTCGGTCGCCGCGCCGCCGCCCTGATCGGTGAATTTGCCAGCCGGCCGGCGAGGGGTCTCATCCGTCTCGATCCCGGTCTTGCCGAAGCTGACGACACGCGAGCCGCGGTCTATGCGCTGCGTGTCCTGCTGGCGGCGACGGGCGGCACCGCCTTGTTGCCGGACCAGGCGCGCGGCGAAGCGCTGTTCGAGCAAATGCGGGCCGGTCGGCTTTGCGCCACATTGTCGCGGGCGGTCGTCGAAATCAGGCGAAACGGCATCTTCCTGCGCCGTGAATCGCGCGACCTGCCGCGTTCCGCGCCGATAGCTGGCACTCTGCTTTGGGACGGTCGCCGGCGGATCACGCCAGACATCGAAGCCGGGGCGATCACATTGGGCAACAGTTCGGGTGCATGGTTGATCGCGCCGCTTGGCGCTGCTGCCGCCGCCAAAACGCCGATTGCCGGGGATGGCGCGCCGCCAAGCCTTGTGCGCGCCGCCCTGGCTGCGGAACCGGCGCTATGGCGCGGCGGCGAATGCCTTGGTTTTGCAGGGGATGTAGCGGCGGCGGCGGCAATCGCCGTCAGTCCCGCCGTTGCGCCCTTTGCCCGTTTTCTGCCGTGCTTCGATCTGGTGTTGGCGCAGGCCGTGGCCGAGTTGATCGGCGCACCGCCTGTCTCGGCTTGCCCTTTGGCCGCCACAGTGCCGGTTGATCATGGCGCGAAAGCTTAACCCAGACGTGCTGTTATGCTTGGCAAGGGGGGGCGCTCTCCCTATGTTAGGCGCAAGTTTCCTCTCATGACGCGTGTCCCAGCGGGCACCAACGGGACAATTGATGAATCCGAATTATCGCAATCTCGCGCTCTGGGCGATCATAGCGGTCCTGCTCATTGCTCTCTTCAATCTGTTCCAGACGCCGCAGACTCGCGGGGCCTCGACCGACGTTCCCTATTCGCAGTTCCTGCAAGAGGTCGCGGCCGGCCGGGTCAAGACGGTGGTCATCGCCGGCGCCCGCATCACGGGCACCTACGCCGACAACGCCAATGGCTTCCAGACCTATTCGCCTGGCGATCCGCAGCTGGTCTCGCGGCTGCAGGACAAGAACGTCACAATCAATGCGCGGCCTGAGTCGGACGGTTCCAACTCGCTGTTCAGCTATCTGATCTCCTACCTGCCAATGATCCTGATCCTTGGCGTGTGGATATTCTTCATGCGCCAGATGCAGTCCGGCTCCGGCCGCGCCATGGGTTTCGGCAAGTCGAAGGCCAAGCTTCTCACTGAGGCGCATGGCCGCGTCACCTTCCAGGATGTCGCCGGCGTCGACGAGGCCAAGGAAGATCTGGAGGAGATCGTCGAGTTCCTGCGCGATCCGCAGAAGTTCCAGCGCCTCGGCGGCAAGATCCCGCGCGGCGTGCTTCTGGTCGGACCTCCCGGCACCGGCAAGACGCTGCTCGCCCGCTCCGTCGCCGGCGAAGCGAATGTGCCGTTCTTCACCATTTCGGGTTCCGACTTCGTCGAGATGTTCGTCGGCGTCGGCGCAAGCCGTGTGCGCGACATGTTCGACCAGGCCAAGAAGAATGCTCCCTGCATCATCTTCATCGACGAAATTGACGCTGTCGGCCGCCATCGCGGCGCCGGCCTCGGCGGTGGCAATGATGAGCGCGAACAGACGCTGAACCAGCTGCTGGTCGAGATGGACGGCTTCGAGTCCAACGAGAGCATCATCCTGATCGCCGCCACCAACCGGCCCGACGTGCTCGATCCGGCGCTGCTGCGTCCGGGTCGCTTCGACCGCCAGGTGGTGGTGCCGAACCCCGACATCGTCGGCCGCGAGAAGATCCTCAAGGTGCATGTGCGCAACGTGCCGCTGGCACCGAATGTCGACCTCAAGGTGATCGCACGCGGCACGCCGGGCTTCTCGGGCGCCGACCTGATGAACCTTGTCAATGAATCCGCTCTGATGGCGGCGCGCCGCAACAAGCGCCTTGTCACCATGGCCGAGTTCGAGGACGCCAAGGACAAGATCATGATGGGCGCCGAGCGCCGCTCGTCGGCCATGACCCAGGCCGAAAAGGAACTCACGGCCTATCACGAGGCCGGCCACGCCATCCTGGCGCTCAACGTGCCGTCGGCCGATCCGCTGCACAAGGCGACCATCATCCCGCGCGGTCGCGCGCTCGGCATGGTCATGCAACTGCCGGAAGGCGACCGCTATTCGATGAGCTACAAATACATGATCTCGCGGCTTGCCATCATGATGGGCGGCCGCGTCGCAGAGGAGTTCAAGTTCGGCAAGGAGAACATCACCTCCGGCGCGTCCTCGGACATCGAGCAGGCGACAAAGCTGGCGCGCGCCATGGTCACGCGCTGGGGCTTCTCCGACAAGCTCGGCCACGTCGCCTATGGCGACAACCAGGAAGAGGTTTTCCTCGGCCATTCGGTGGCGCGCACGCAGAACGTCTCGGAAGAGACTGCGCAGATCATCGACGCCGAAGTACGCCGCCTGATCGACGAGGCCTATGTCACGGCCAAATCCATTCTGACCAAGAAGAAGAAGGAATGGATCGCTCTGGCGCAGGGCCTGCTCGAATACGAGACGCTTTCGGGCGAAGAGATCAAGCAGCTGATCGCCGGGCAGAAGCCCGCGCGAGATTTGGGGGATGACACCCCCACAAGCCGCGGCTCGGCTGTGCCGAAGTCCGGCCGCCGCAAGAAGGGTCCCGAGCCCGAAGGCGGCATGGAGCCTCAGCCATCGAGCTGAGCTGACATCACTTGATGCAAGAAAACGCCGCGGCTCAATCCGCGGCGTTTTGCTATTCAGGGTCTCTCAAAGAGCATGCGGGACGGATGCATTTGCTTGGCCGGGGCGCACACCGTCAGTCCGGCCAGCATGTTGCTTGCCCCATCTGGCCAGCGGGATCAGGGCATTGTCCAGCTCGATGCCGAATTCGGTAATCGAGTATTCGACCCTCGGCGGCACCTCGGGAAAGATTTCGCGATGGACGATGCCGTCGGCCTCCATTTCGCGCAGCTGTTGGATCAGCATCTTTTCGCTGATGTCAGGCACCAGCCGCTTCAGCTCACCGAATCGTGCCGGCGCCTTGTGAATCTGCCAGAGCAGTAGCGCCTTCCATTTGCCGCTGATGACCTCCAGCGCCGGTCCCAATCCGCAACTATCTGGCTGTTTCTTTCCCATGTTTCATCCAATTCTGAGCAATCGGTGGGTAGCTTACATTTTTGTCGGTACTTGAGAAAAACCAAGCCGGTCCATAGCTTCAAACCAGCTCGCCGGCATCGGCGAACACCACAACTTCATATCGGTACCTCGCTTCGACCTGCAAAGGCCGTCGGCGGCCGGATTTTGTCAAAAAGGGATGGATCATGACACGATACGCAAACAAGAAGGCCGTTGTCATCGGCGGGACGCACGGCATGGGGCTCGCCGTTGCCGAAGCCCTGATCGAAAGCGGCGCCGAGGTCCTGGTCACCGGCCGCGACCAGCGCAACATCGAGGCCGCGCGAGCCAAGCTGCTTTCGCGAGCTCATGTCGTGCGGTCCGATATCTCAGACATGGCCGATATCGTCACGCTCGGTGCCGAAGTGGGGCAGAAGCTTGGCCAGATCGACTTCCTTCACGTCAATGCCGGGGTGGCCAATCTCGAACCCGTGGAGCGGGTCACCGAGGACAGTTACGATCGCACCTTCGACATCAACACCAAAGGCGCTTTCTTCACCGCGCAGCGCCTGCTGCCCCTCATCAGGGATGGTGGCGCCATAGTCTTCACCTCGTCGATCGCCGACGAATCCGGCACCGGCGGCATGAGCGTCTATTCCGGATCGAAGGCGGCACTGCGCGCCTTCGCCAAGGTCCTGGCGGCCGAGCTTCTGCCGCGCCGCATCCGCGTGAATGTGGTCAGCCCTGGTTTCATCGATACGCCGACGATGGGTGTGGCCGACGCCTCGGCCGAGGAGCGGGCCGCCTTCATGGCGATCGGCGACGCGGTCACACCGATGAAGCGCCACGGCACGATGGAGGAGGTGGCGCGCGCAGTGCTGTTCCTGGCGTTCGACGCGACCTTCACCACGGGCGCGCGGCTGACCGTGGACGGTGGCCTTGGCCAGGACCTGAGCCCGACACCGGCGTAACCGCGCAACAAACCAAGGAGAAGCAGAATGAGCGACATAACAGTAATCGGTCTCGGCGCCATGGGCACTGCGCTTGCCGAAGCCTTTCTGAACCAGGGACATGCGGTGACGGTGTGGAACCGTTCTCCGGCAAAGGCTGAGGCTTTGGCAGCCAAGGGCGCCATTGTGGCCAAGAGTGTCGAGGAAGCCGTTAGATCGAGTCCACTGATCGTGGCGTGCCTGCTTGTCTATGACACCGTTGGTGAGGTGCTCGACCCAAGCCGAGCGGCGCTGTCGGGCCGCACATTGGTCAATCTCACCAACGGCACGCCCGAGCAGGCGCGGGCGATGTCGGGCTGGGCGGTGAGCCAGGGCGCCAGCTATATCGACGGCGGTGTCATGGCGGTGCCGCCGATGATCGGCGGGCCGCACGCCTTGATTCTCTACAGCGGTTCGCGCCAGGCGTTCGATGCCTGTTCGGGGCAGCTCGGAGCGCTCGGCACCAGCAAATTCCTCGGTGAGGATGCTGGCCTCGCGCCGCTCTATGATATCTCGCTTCTGACCGGCATGTACGGCATGTTCGCGGGCGTTCTGCAGGCGTTGGCATTGACGGGCGCAGCAGGAATCCCGGCCGGCGAGTTCATGCCGCTGCTGGCCTCCTGGCTTCAGTCGATGCAAGGCCTGCTGCCGAAGTGGGCCGAACAGATCGACAATGGCGATCACACCAGCAATGTCGTTTCCAACCTGGGCATGCAGGCTGATGCCTACGTCAATCTCATCGATGCCAGCAGGTCGGCTGATGTCAGCACCGAACTCGTCCTGCCGATGCAAAGCCTGTTGAAGCGCGGGGTGGCTGCCGGCCAGGCCAATGCCGATCTTACAAGCCTGGTCGCACTGCTCCAGCTTTCGAAACAAGGCGCTTGACGGCGCAAGACTCAAGAGAAGGCCGCCAACCTTGCGGTTGGGGGCCTTCGATCTTCAAACGCTGCTGGTCGATTAGCTCTTCAGCTTGGCGTTGCAGAGGCTGTAATAGCCGCCGCCCTTCTGGATCCAGCGAAGGCCGTTCAACGTACCCGCGTCCTTGTTGCCGTGGTAGCCCTGCAGGCAGGTCTTCATACGCGCCTTCGAGGGCTTCTCGGTCTTGAATTCGGCGGCGAGGGTGGTCGGGAATGTCACGCCCGTCGGCGCTACAACGGGGGCGACCGCCGCGCTGGTTTCCTTCTTCGGCTGCGGCTGGGTTTTGACCGCATCCGTACTGGCACTCTCCGCAGCTGACGTCGCACACTTCTCGGTGCGGAAAGCGGTCCAATCCATGCCGTTCAGAGTGCCGCCTTCCTTGGCTGTGCGATAAGCCTCGCCGCATTCCTTCATTGTCAGTGCGCTTGCAGGGGCGACGCTCCACGCAATCCATGCCGTCACAGCCAATGCCGCCAATTTCAATCTGGACATAAGACTCTCCTGGTTGACAAAAGTTCGATGTCCTTTTGTATACCATTTGTTCTGTATATGTTCAATTGGAATCTTTGCGAACCACCGATATGTCTGGGGTGGGCAGTGTGGGCGAATAGATGATGCCGACAGCTTCCGCGATATGTAGACGTCGATCAACGCCGGGTGTGTTCGAGCGCAATAAAAAGGCCCGCGCATGCTGCGATGCGCGGGCCTCTGTCTGGAGAATATGGCTACGCGATCAGCTCTTCAGCTTGGCATTGCAGAGGCTGTAGAAGCCGCCGCCCTTCTGGATCCAGCGCAGGCCATTCAGCGTGTTGGCATCCTTATTGGCGTAGTAGAGCTCGAGGCAGGTGTGCATGCGGCCCTTGGCCGGCGTCTCGCCGGCGTATTTCTTCGAGATCGCGGCCGGGAACTTCACACCCTTGGGAGCGGTGACCGAGGGCTTCTCGGGCTCGCTGGTATAGGTCGCCTCGCTCGGAGCGGGCACGGTGTCGTCGTCATCTGCGCCTGCGCCGCATTCGGCCTTGCGGAAGTCGTTCCACTTCTTGCCGCCCAGAGTATTGGCAGACTTGGCAGCCTGGTACTTGGCGCTGCAATCGGCCATGCTCAGGCCCTTGCCGCTGCTGTCGGCAGCTGCCTTGGTGGTTGCCTTGGCGGGTGCTGCCGCGGCCGAGGCCCCGGCGGCGCATTCGGTCTTGCGGAAGTCGTTCCACTTTGCGCCATTGAGCGTACCGGCGGCCTTTGCCGCCTGG
Source organism: Mesorhizobium sp. P160187 (assembly GCF_057766425.1). Taxonomy (NCBI): domain Bacteria; kingdom Pseudomonadati; phylum Pseudomonadota; class Alphaproteobacteria; order Hyphomicrobiales; family Phyllobacteriaceae; genus Mesorhizobium; species Mesorhizobium sp. P160187. Next base: position 1,330,447 of record NZ_JBYMDX010000003.1, on the reverse strand, counting down.
TACTTGGTGCTGCATTCCTTGGCCGTCAGGCCCTTAGCGCCATCGTCGGTTGTGGCTGCGGCCTTGGTCGTGGCCTTGGCGGGTTCTGCCGCGGCGGATGCGCCGGCGGCGCATTCGGTCTTGCGGAAGTCGTTCCACTTTGCGCCATTGAGCGTACCGGCGGCCTTGGCAGCCTGGTATTTAGCGCTGCATTCCTTGGCCGTCAGACCCTTGGCGCCGTCATCAGCAGCGGCGGCGGCCTTGGTCGTGTCCGTCTTGGCCGCAGCGGCCTTCTTGGCCGCCGGCTTTGCGGTCTCGGTGGTGGCCGCCGCGTCGGTGCCGCACTCGGCCTTCCGATACTGATTCCAGGTCTGCCCGTTCAGCGTGCCGGCGTCCTTGGCGGCATTATACTTGGTACTACACTGGGCCATGGTCAGCGCGCTGGCGGGCGCCGCCATGAACAAGGTTGCGACGGCAAGACCCGTCAAAGTTGCAAGTCGGTGGATGAGCATGGCGTTCTCCCGTTGCTGCGCCCATAGGTTGTACCTGTGTCAATCAATAGCTCTCAACGCTAGGCTGCGCCAGATGCTAAACGGCGTTCTCCCGATAAGGTGATGGACCCTTGCGATCTGCCGCTCCAACAGTCCGGCTTACCGGCCCAATCTGCGCAGTGTGGCCCAGTGTGAATGCTATATTGCGGCAACACCGTGTCATGATACGCTGCCAACGCTCCGAACAGCCTGCTACAATGATTTTCTAAGAATTGGTAATATACAATCACACAATGTGATAGTCGGGCTCGGACCAATTGTGGCATTACGAGCCGGCTGAAAACCGACGGGGATTCTGGCAAGCATGGCAGGACGTTATTTTGGCACCGACGGCATTCGCGGGCGCGCCAACAAGTTTCCGATGACGGCTGAGATCGCGATGCGGGTCGGCATGGCCGCCGGCCTGTCGTTCCAGCGCGGCAGCCATCGCCACCGCGTCGTGCTCGGCAAGGACACCAGGCTGTCCGGCTACATGATCGAAAACGCCATGGTGTCCGGCCTGTGCGCGGCCGGCATGGATGTGTTCCTGCTCGGCCCGATCCCGACACCGGCGGTCGCCATGCTGGTACGCTCGCTGCGTGCCGATATCGGCGTCATGATCTCGGCCTCGCACAATCCCTATTACGACAACGGCATCAAGCTGTTCGGTCCCGACGGGTACAAGCTCTCCGACGAGATCGAGGAGCGCATCGAGAGCATGCTCGACAAGGATATCGAACTGGCGCTCGCCGATTCCGACGGACTTGGCCGCGCCAAGCGCGTCGACGGCGTGCATGACCGCTACATCGAATTCGCCAAGCGCACGCTGCCGCGCTCAATGTCGCTGTCGGGTCTCAGGATCGTCGTCGATTGCGCCAACGGCGCGGCCTACAAGGTGGCGCCAGCAGCACTTTGGGAACTGGGCGCCGAGGTCATTGCCATCAATGTCGATCCGAACGGTTTTAACATCAACAAGGAATGCGGCTCGACCCATCCGGCCGGCCTGCAGAAGAAGGTGCATGAAGTGCGCGCCGATATCGGCATCGCACTCGACGGCGATGCCGACCGTGTCGTCATCGTCGACGAGAACGGCACCATCGTCGACGGTGACCAGATCATGGCGCTGATCGCCGAGTCCTGGCACCAGAGCGGGCGACTGGCCGGCGGCGGCGTCGTCTCGACGGTGATGTCCAATCTCGGCCTCGAACGCTTCCTTGGCGACATGAAGCTGCAGCTGCATCGCACCAAGGTCGGCGACCGCTATGTCGTGGAACATATGCGCGCGCACGGGTTGAATGTCGGCGGCGAGCAGTCGGGCCACATTGTGCTGTCCGATTTCTCGACCACTGGCGACGGGCTGGTCTCGGCTCTGCAGGTGCTGGCCTGCATCAAGCGGCAGAACCGGCCGGTCAGCGAATTGTCGAAGAAATTCGAGCCGGTGCCGCAGCTGTTGAAGAATGTCCGCATCGCCGGCGGCAAGCCGCTTGAGGAAGCCACGGTCAAGGCGGTGATCGAAGACGCGCGCAACCGTCTCGGCAAGGCCGGCCGCCTGGTCATACGGCCCTCCGGCACCGAGCCGCTGATCCGCGTCATGGCCGAGGGCGACGACCCACAGCTGGTCGAGGCCGTGGTCAACGACATCGTCGACATTATTTCGGAAACGCGCAGCGCCGCCTGATTGCGCTGCGTCCAACGGCAGGGGCGAACTGCCGGCTCAAGACTTCAAGCCCGCCTGCAGGCGGGCTTTTTGTTTCGGCCAGGGTTGGTCCCAAGCGTTATGCCGGCGGAGACTGTTTGCTAAAATGTCGAGAATTCGTGGTTAATCGACAGGGTTAAACGCCTTTTAACTTTTCCAATTCATTATCCACAACTGAGGTCAATCACATTCGGGCAAGTTGGACTTTCCCGACGGTTCTCAGGGGTGACAAACATGTTCAATACAGCAAAAAAGGCCCTCCTTGCCGCGCTGTTCGCAGGTGTGGCCGGGCCAGTATTCGCCGCCGATCTGGCGGAGCCGCCGGTGGTCGAAGAGGCGCCGGCGCCGATCGCCTACGAGCAGCCGGCCGATTTCGGCGGCTGGTACATCCGCGGCGACATCGACTATCATAAATCGGATTTGCGCGGCATCGACTATATCACCTACGGGCCGCCTCCCGGCAGCAATGTTTTCGATTCCGGCGAGCTTAAGGGCGGCTTCTCACTCGGCGCCGGCATTGGCTACAAGATCAACGATCATTTCCGTACCGACCTGACAGCCGACTATTGGTTCGCTTCGGACTTCAACGGATCAACCAACGATGGCGTTACGACCTCGGTCGAAGTGTCGAAAATGAGCGCATTGCTGCTCTTGGCCAACGCCTATTACGATATCGGCACCTGGCACGGCATCACGCCTTATGTTGGCGCTGGCATCGGCGGCGCGCACGTCAAATGGGATACCGTCCACGACCCGAACACAACCGAGACCAACCCCGGGTCGAAGAATTGGCGCTTTGCCTACGCGCTCATGGCCGGCGCGTCCTATTGCCTTACCGACAGGGTGATCCTGGATGCCGGCTATCGCTACTCTCACATTGAGGGGGGCCGCATGTTCGACTTCGACGTGAGCAGTTCCGGGCCCGGCTTCGACCATGGCATCAACACACATGAGGTACGAGGCGGTCTGCGCTATCAGTTCGGCGGCAATAATGGTTGCACATCGCCGGAGCCCTACGTTCCAGAGCCGGAGCCGATCTACACCAAGTAGTCGCTTCGAAATCCAGGAATTCGCGAACCGCCCGGTCTTGCCGGGCGGTTTTCGTTTGCCGATGCTTGCGCGTTTTCAACCGGCCGCGTGTGCCGAAGAAACCCAATTGAAATCAATTCGGTACGCCGCGTTATCCTTAACCCTGACTTAACCACTATGGTTAACAATGCTCGGTGAAACGGCGCTTGCGATCAAAATGACGGGCGCCAATTTCAGGAGCCGGGGACCCATGAATTTCAAATCGCTGACAGCGCCGGCGCTCGCCGCACTCGTCCTTGTGCCGCTGACGCCGGCGCAGGCCGCGGACTACGATCCGCCGATCTATGTCGATCAGGCGCCGGACTATCAACCGGTCGAGGTCGGCTCGGGCTGGTATCTGCGCGGCGACGTCTCTTATCTGGCGCAGAAGAGCTACGAGGATCAGGATTTCACCTTCGCCCCCGCGAGCTTCAGCGAGAAGCAGGATCCGGCCTTTGCCAGCATCGGCTTCGGCTACCACTTCAACGACTATCTGCGCGGCGACGTCAATCTTGGCTATCTGCCCGGCAACAAGATCGGCGTCGGCTTTGACGATTCGGCGACGCCGCCGCCGGGTGGTGCGACCATCGCGTCGGCATCGCTGCAGAATTATTCCCTGTCGGGCATGGTCAATGGCTATGTCGATCTCGGCACTTATGTCGGGATCACGCCCTACCTCGGCGCCGGCATTGGGCTGGTCCGGAGCAAATACAAGCTGTCGGCGAGTTACTTCACCGACAATGTCGACCCTACGGATGATTTCGTCCGGAACGACAACAAGACCCAGTATTCCCTCGCCTACACGCTGGATGCGGGCCTGGCCTATCAGGTGACCAAGAATGTTTCTGTAGATCTCGGCTACCAGTACTTCTCCGCGCCGGATGCCGAATATGTCACGGCCGAGAGCCTGACCTCCTATCCGATCCGCAAGGGCATCAGCAATCATCAGGTCAAGCTCGGCCTGCGCTACGACCTCTGGTAGGAAGCTTGCTGTTCGGAAGCCCAACGGCGGATCTCTTCGATCCGCTGTTTGCGTTTTAGCCCACGACATGCTGATCCCGTATCGCCGGTATCCCGCCAGCGACAAAAACTTTCCTCTTGACGCCTGAGGGCTGAACGCATATCGCCGTCCGTGGGCCACCCCTCCCCAACGAGGGGCCACTATCTGGAAGGATAGACCACGATGACGACGCATACGAAGCCCGGACTCCGTCCGGCAAACCCCAATTTCTCCTCAGGTCCCTGCGCAAAACGCCCCGGCTGGTCGGTCGAGGCACTGAAGAATGCTGCGCTCGGCCGTTCCCACCGCGCCAAGATCGGCAAGACCAAGCTCGAACAGGCGATCGAGCTGACGCGCGAGATTCTCCAGGTTCCGGCCGATTACCGCATCGGCATCGTGCCGGCGTCGGACACGGGTGCTGTCGAGATGGCGCTGTGGTCGCTGCTCGGTGAACGCGGTGTCGACATGGTGGCATGGGAAAGCTTTGGCTCCGGCTGGGTGACCGATGTGGTCAAGCAGCTGAAGCTAGTCGATATCAGAAAGATCGAGACAGGCTATGGCGAGCTGCCGGATCTCACCAAGATCGATTTCGACCGCGATGCGGTCTTCACCTGGAACGGCACGACCTCAGGCGTGCGCGTGCCGAATGGCGATTTCATCCCGGCGGATCGCAAGGGCCTGACCATCTGCGATGCCACCTCAGCGGCATTCGCGCAAAAGCTCGATTTCCAGAAGCTCGATGTCGTCACCTTCTCCTGGCAGAAAGTGCTGGGCGGCGAGGGCGCACACGGCATGCTGATCCTGTCGCCTCGCGCCGTCGAGCGACTGGAAACCTACAAGCCGGCGTGGCCGCTGCCGAAAATCTTCCGCCTGACCTCGGGCGGCAAGCTGATCGAAGGCATCTTCAAGGGCGAGACCATCAACACGCCGTCGATGCTGTGCGTCGAGGACTATCTCGATGCGCTTCATTGGGCGAAGTCGATCGGCGGTCTCGATGCGTTGATTGCCAGAGCCGATGCCAATGCCGCCGTGCTCGATGGCTTTGTCGACAAATCGTCCTGGCTCGGCCATCTCGCGGTCGATGCGGCGACACGGTCCAACACGTCCGTATGTCTGTCCTTCACCGACGCCGATGTCGCGGCGCTCGACGCCGACGGGCAGGCGGCTTTCGCCAAGGCGATCGTCTCTGTGCTCGACAAGGAAGGCGTCGCGTACGACATCGGCTCCTATCGCGATGCACCTTCCGGCCTGCGCATCTGGTGCGGTGCCACCGTCGAGACATCCGATCTCGAGGCGCTGCTGCCTTGGCTCGACTGGGCCTTCGCCACGCAGAAGGCTTCGCTGAAGGCCGCAGCCTGAGATTTCGTGGTGGCCTGCGGGCCGCCCTTTCCCGACAATCCAGTTCAAGGAGGCCGCCATGGCGCCCCGCGTTCTCGTCTCTGACAAACTCTCCACCACCGCCGTCCAGATATTCAAGGACCGCGGTATCGAGGTCGACTATTTGCCTGATCTCGGCAAGGACAAGGAAAAGCTGCTCGAAGTCATCGGCCAGTATGATGGCCTTGCCATCCGCTCGGCGACCAAGGTCACGGAAAAACTGATCAACGCCGCGACAAGACTCAAGGTCGTCGGCCGCGCCGGCATCGGTGTCGACAATGTCGACATCCCCGCGGCGAGCCGCAAGGGCATCATCGTGATGAACACGCCTTTCGGCAATTCGATCACCACGGCCGAACATGCGGTGGCGATGATCTTTGCACTCGCACGGCAGATCCCGGAGGCCAATGCCTCGACCCATGCCGGCAAATGGGAAAAGAACCGCTTCATGGGCGTCGAGATCACCGGCAAGACGCTGGGCGTTATCGGCTGCGGCAATATCGGCTCGATCGTCGCCACGCGGGGCGTCGGCCTGAAGATGCATGTCGTTGCCTTCGACCCGTTCCTGTCGGACAAGCGCGCCGAGGAACTCGGCGTCGACAAGGTCGAGCTGGACGAGCTGTTCGCCCGCGCCGATTTCATCACGCTGCACACGCCGCTGACCGACAAGACGCGCAACATCATCGACGCGGCGGCGATCGCCAAGATGAAGAACGGCGTGCGCATCATCAATTGCGCGCGTGGCGGGCTCATCGTCGAAGCCGACCTGGTCGCGGCGCTGAAGAGCGGCAAGGTGGCGGGGGCCGGCGTCGATGTGTTTGAGGTCGAACCGGCGGAGAACAACGCGCTGTTCGGCATGGAGAATGTAGTGGCAACGCCGCATCTGGGCGCCTCGACAGCGGAAGCGCAGGAAAATGTCGCGCTCCAGGTGGCCGAGCAGATGGCCGACTATCTGATCAAGGGCGCGGTTTCGAATGCCATCAACATGCCCTCGATCACGGCCGAGGAAGCACCGCGGCTAAAGCCGTTCGTCAAGCTCGCCGAAGTGCTCGGCGCCTTTGTCGGCCAGGTCACCGAGGACCCGATCAACGAGGTCGAGATCCTGTTCGATGGCTCGACCGCGACGATGAACACGCGTGCCCTGATCAGTGCCGCGCTTGCCGGACTGATCCGGCCGCAGGTCGCCGACGTCAATATGGTGTCGGCGCCGATCATGGTGAAGGAGCGCGGCATCATCGTCGCCGAGGTCAAGCGCGACAAGTCGGGCGTGTTCGACGGCTACATCAAGCTGACGGTGAAGACCGAGCACATGACGCGCTCGATCGCCGGCACCTGCTTCTCCGACGGCAAGCCGCGCTTCATCCAGATCAAGGGCATCAATCTCGACGCCGAGGTCGGCCAGCACATGCTCTACACAACCAATGCCGATGCGCCCGGCATTATCGGCCTGCTCGGCACGGTGTGCGGCGAGAACGGCGTCAACATCGCCAACTTCCAGCTCGGCCGCAACCGGCCGGGCGGCGATGCGATCGCGCTGCTCTATCTCGACGCGCCGTTCCCGGAGAAAGTGCTGGAACAGGTCAAGGCGCACAAGTCCATCGACTCGGCCAAGCGGCTGCAGTTCGACGTCAACGCAATGTAGTTGACGGCGTGGCGGATGCGGCGGTCCTCCCCCCATCATTGGGGCGGCCGTCGCAGAGGCCGGTTCAGGTCAATTCGTCTGAGCCGTCGGAGACGCCCACGCGATGCCGATAGACCAATTCCCAGCCCTTCCAGCCTGTAAACAGCAGGACCAGAACCACGATCAGCGACAAGATAAAGCCGGTCGGGATCACGGCCGCCGCTCCAGCGACATAACGCGAGTACCAGTTATAAAGCTCGATCAGCACAACGAGCACGTTGCCGCCGGCATGGAGCCATGCCGTCGTGAGATTGCGGATCCGAACATCGCCGAGAACATCCGTCAGGCCGGTAAGAGCGGCCAAGGCGCCCATGATCAGGCCGGCGCCGAGAAGCCAAAGCGATCCGGTGACCCACCCTGGATCGGCTGTTTGCCAGAAAATCAGATCGCAAACGAAGGTGCCGACAAAGAAGGCGATCGGAAACGGAATCAGCATTGGATGAATGGGGTGACCGGCAATGCTTGCCGTGCTGCGAGGGTTGTGGCTCATCTTGTTGCCTCCCTCCCCAGCAAACTCCGCCAGAGGTAAAATGTTCCAGGTCGGCGCGCGGCAGCAGTTATCGCGACGGCGGCGCAGCGCGGCAGCAGCCAAATGTTATCCGCGGCGGTTCGGTGCCGCCATCTTGCGCCCGCTGTATTCGGCGAGCGAAATGCCGCCCAGCACCAGGACGAGCGCCAGCGCCTGGTAGAGCTGGAATGTCTCGCCGACGATCAGCACTGACAGCAGCGTGCCGAAGATCGGCACCAGATTGATGAACAGCCCGGCACGGTTGGCGCCGATCAGTTCGTTGCCCCTGATGTAAGTGATCTGCGAAATGACCGAAGCGCCGATCGCGGTATAGACGATGACCACCCAGCCGCTGATATCGGGGACGATAACCTTGCCGGCGGCGACCTCCCACAGGAAGAACGGCAGCGAGGTGATGAGGGCAGCGATCGCCAGGGACAACATCAGGCTCTGCCAGCGCATCACCGGCTTCAGCCGCAGCCCGACCGAATAACCGCTGTAGAGGACGACCGCGACCAGCATGATGGCGTCGCCGAAATTGAGTTCCAATGGGAGCAGCCGGCGCGGATCGCCGTGGCAGGCAGTCAAGATGACACCGAAGATGGTCAGCACCACGCCCGCAATCTGCGCCCAGCTCACGCGCAGGCGGAAGAAGAAGAAATTGGCAATGATGATCAAGACCGGCATTGCCGCCTGTTCGATCGAGACATTGATCGCGGTCGTGTAGTTGAGCGCGGTGTAAAAAATGGTGTTGAACAGAGTGAAGCCGCTGGCGCCAAGTGCAGCCAGCACGAACCAGTGTTTGCGCACCACCTGCCAGTCCTCCCTGATCGTGCGCCAGCCGATCGGCAGCAGGATCGCGACGGCCAGCACCCAGCGCAGGAAGACCAGCGTCATCGGCGAGACGTGATCGACCGCCAGCTTGCCGGCGACGGAATTGCCGCCCCACAGCAGGGTGGTCAGCAGCAGGAACAGGTAGGCGCGTCGATGCATTGCGGGATTCCGGCCGCCTGGGAAGTTGTGTTTGCCGGCCTATTGCCCCCGCCGACGCAAGTAAATGATGTCAAAGCCGAAAATTGTTGTGCCTCAGGGCATTTTCGGCGGCAAAGAAAGGTCGCGCTTGCGAGGTCTTGACGCTATAGAGGCCTGTCGTTTCGAACCATATCCAGGCCGCCAGGGCGGCATCTCAAGGGAAAAGAAACATGGCCAATGTGGTGGTCGTCGGCTCGCAATGGGGCGACGAAGGCAAGGGCAAGATCGTCGACTGGTTGTCGGAGCGCGCCGACGTGGTCGTGCGCTTCCAGGGCGGCCACAATGCCGGCCATACGCTGGTCGTCGACGGCAAGGTCTACAAACTGTCGCTGCTGCCGTCGGGCGTGGTGCGGCAAGGCAAGCTGTCGATCATCGGCAATGGCGTCGTCTTCGACCCGCACGCCTTCGTCGCGGAAGTGGCAAAACTCAAGGCGCAAGGCGTCGAGGTCACGCCGGACCGCCTGAAAATAGCCGAAAACACGGCGCTTATCCTGTCGCTGCACCGGGAGCTGGACGGATTCCGCGAGGACGCCGCCTCCAATTCCGGGACGAAAATTGGCACGACGCGTCGTGGCATCGGCCCAGCCTATGAAGACAAGGTGGGCCGGCGCGCGGTTCGGGTGATGGATCTGGCGGATTTGGAAACGCTGCCTCTCAAGGTCGACAGGCTGCTGACGCATCACAATGCGCTGCGTCGCGGGCTTGGCCATGGCGAAGTCACGCATGAGGCGATCATGACCGAGCTGACCTCGGTCGCCGATGAGATCCTGCCCTATATGGACCGCGTCTGGAAAATCCTCGACGACAAGCGCCGCGCCGGCGAACGCATCCTGTTCGAGGGCGCGCAAGGCACGCTGCTCGACATCGACCACGGCACCTATCCGTTCGTCACCTCGTCCAACACCGTTGCCGGCCAGGCAGCCGCCGGCTCGGGGGTGGGCCCCGGCGCCATCGGCTATGTCCTGGGCATCACCAAGGCCTATACGACGCGTGTCGGCGAAGGCCCGTTCCCGACCGAGCAGAAGAACGAGATCGGCGAATTTCTCGGTACGCGTGGCCACGAATTCGGCGTCGTCACCGGGCGCAAACGCCGTTGCGGCTGGTTCGACGCCGTGCTGGTGCGCCAGGCCGTCGCCGTCAACGGTATCAAGGGCATCGCCCTGACCAAACTCGACGTGCTCGACGGGCTGGATGAGATCAAGGTCTGCACCGGCTACCGTCTCGACGGCGAAACGATCGACTATCTGCCGGCCAGCCAGGGCGCGCAGGCGCGTGTCGAGCCGGTCTACGAGACGCTCGAAGGCTGGAAAGGCACCACAGCCGGCGCGCGCAGCTGGAACGACCTTCCGGCGCAGGCCGTCAAATATGTCCGTTACATCGAGGAGCTGATCGGGGCACCCGTCGCGCTCCTTTCCACCAGCCCGGAACGGGACGACACGATACTTGTGACCGATCCGTTTCAAGACTAGTTTTCTGAAGCCTTTCCGGGCATCGCGGCCGATTTGCGGGGGCCGGCGCGGAAACAAAATACAGGTCGACTGAAGCATGGCAGATTTCGTTGCTATTCTGAAAAAGGCGCTCGACAAGCACGGCGACGAAACGCCCGAAAAGCGTACGCGGATCTATGAAAGCGTTCGTACCATGCTGGCGAAGAAGCTTGCGGAGTATTCGCCGCCGCTCGCCGCCGAAGCCATAAGCACGCAGAAGCGATCCCTGGAAGATGCCATCTCGAGCGTCGAGCGCGACTATGCCAGGGCGGTGCCGGCATCCGATCCGCTGGCGGAGCTGGAGCACATCTTCTCCTCCATAGACCGCAACAAGAACCAGTCCAGTCATGTAAAGCCTTCCGCCACGCCTGCGCCGGCCTGGCAGCCGGCGAAACCCGTGCAGCCGGCGCCGACCGCCAGGACAGAGCCGAGCTGGCAGAGGCCCGCGCCGACACCGCCGTCGCCTGCGGCGCGTGCAGAAACCATCGACAAGCAAGCCGTGGAGCTGGACGCCGACGACGACAGCGCCGATGTGTTCGCCAATGACGAGCAGCCGGTCGCGGACACGTTCCAGCGCCTGCGCCCAGCCGAGCGCAGGCGCAGCTATGGCGGGTTGATCGCGGCTGTCGTCGCGCTTCTGGTGGTCGCCGGCGGCGGCTATGGCATCTGGCTGAACAAGGATGCCTTTGGCTCGATGCTGGGCCTCGGCGGCGACACCAAGACGGTCTCGACCGAACCGCTGGTAAAGCCGGCGCCGGCCAAGCCCGCGGCCGATGCACCGGCACCGGCCGCTGCCGGCGAGGGAACGAAGTTCACCCAGCGCCTGTCGCCCGAAGGCGGTGAAACCGACCCCGGTCCCGCGGCCGGTCAAAGCGGCATCGGCGAGGGCGAGTCCGTCGCCGCGCTGACCACACCGCCACCCCCGGCTCCAGCGCCACCTGCGGCTCCAGCGCCTGCGACCCCGCCGGCCGCCGGCGCCGCAGCCACGGGCGCGCCCGCCACGCCGGCGCCCGACGCTTCCGCCACGCCAACGGCAACGCCGCCCGCCGATGGCGTCGCTCCGCCGGCCAACGGGGCAGCACCGGCTGATGCCGCCGCCACGCCGCCCGCGGCCGGCACGCCGCCCGCTGCGCCGGCGGCCGCCGCTCCCGCGCCGACCGTTGCGGTCGGCCAGAAGGCGATCTTCTACGAGGAACGCACCTCGACCGCGCAAGGTTCGGCCGAACCCGGCAGCATCGTCTGGTCGCTGGTGCAGGAATCGCCCGGCGGCGACCTGCCGCCCGAGCCGGCGATCCGCGCCGAGGCGACCATTCCCGGCAAGGACATCCAGCTGCGCATGACCATCCGCCGCAATACCGACCAGACGCTGCCGGCCAGCCACATCATCGAGATGATCTTCCTGACGCCCGAGGGCTTTGACGGCGGTGGCGTCGACAACATCCTGCGCGTCGCCATGAAGAGTTCGGAACAGGATGCCGGCAGCCCGCTGATCGGCATTCCGGCCAAGATCGCCGACGGCTTCTTCCTGGTGGCGCTCAACGACACCAAGGCCGACGAGGACGCCAATATGACCTTGCTTCGAGGCCAGGACTGGATCGACGTGCCGGTGGTCTACAAGACCGGACGCCGGGCGCTGCTGACCATGGAAAAGGGCATTCCGGGCGAGAAGGTGTTCGACGAGGCGCTGAAGGCCTGGCAGGCCAAGACGGCAGGTTGACGGGCGGCAGTAGCGGCTGCCTTCGCTCAGAAGCCCTGGAACAGCATGTCGAGGGCGGCGACGATGTCGTCGTGATGTCTAGAAAGGTTTCCCTCTGGCATCCGCAATTCGGACGCGCTGAAGGCCGACACAAACTGTGTGACCATCACAAGATCTTTGCCGTTTATAGCGAAGGTCGGGTTCAGGCGGCGGCCAGGAAGCGGGGCAATCTCGGGCGGCATCAAAGGAACGACCACCCTCGTGCTCAGCCCTTCAAGCATATCTGACTGCACGTCGAGAAGATAACCGTCGCTCTCGGTACTCCGATAGAAATCGTAACGCGCCATCAGAACGGCCGGTGTTTAGCCAATGGCAGTCCGTTCTTTCGGACATATTCGTTGGAGCTTTCGATGGCTTCCCTGTTTTCTTCTTGCCATCGACGCGTTTTCTCCGCCGCAATCGCTTTCGCGATCCCTGCTTCGGCAGCGCGGGAGATGTTGATGCCCAACGCTTTGGCGTCCTTGATCAACTGAGAGTCAATGGACGTGTTGACAGAGGTCCGCTGAGTTTTTGGCGTCGATTGAAGCACGGAGATGCCTCCTTTCATGCGCACAATATACGCGCATAAAAGACCGCAGGCAATGCTACCCCTCCATCTCCTCACGCAGCATTTCCAGTTCCAGCCACTCTTCCTCGAGTGCGGCCAGCGTGGCGCGTTCCTTGTCGAGGGCGGCGATGGTCTTTTGGAACGAGGCCGGGTCGCGCTCGTAATAGGCGGGATCGGCGATGTTGTTTTCCAAACGCGAGATCGAGGCCATTACCGCCTCGATCTTCTTGGGCAGCGATTCCAGGGCGAATTTCTGCTTGAACGACAGTTTCTTCGACGGCCCTTTTGGCGCTGCCGGCTCGCTCTTGCCCGGCGCCGGCGCATCGCTGGCTTCGGCCTTGGCGCGCGCCTTGCGGTCGTCGAGCCGGGTGCCGCCGCGCTGCGCCAGCATGTCGGAATAGCCACCGGCATATTCGATCCAGCGGCCGCCTCCGTCCGGGGCGATGATGCTGGTGACGGTGCGGTCGAGGAAGTCGCGGTCGTGGCTGACCAGGATGACCGTGCCGGCAAAGCCGGCGACAAGTTCCTGCAACAGTTCCAGCGTCTCCATGTCGAGATCGTTGGTCGGCTCGTCGAGCACCAGAAGGTTGGCCGGCCGCGCCAGAACACGCGCCAGGAGCAGCCGCGCCCGTTCGCCGCCGGACAGCTCGCGCACCGGGGTGCGCGCCTGTTCCGGCTTGAACAGGAAATCCTTCATGTAGGACACGACATGGCGCTGCTCGCCATTGATGACGAGGTTTTCGCCGCGCCCGTCCGTGAGATACTGCGCCAGGGTCTCGGCCGGATCGACCGCCTCGCGCTTCTGGTCGAGCGTGGCGATTTCCAGATTGGTGCCGAGCCGCACCGAGCCGGCATCGGGCTTCATCTCGCCGGTGAGCATCTTCAACAGCGTCGTCTTGCCGGCGCCGTTCGGCCCGACAAGGCCGACGCGATCGCCGCGCTGGATGCGGGTCGAGAAGCCCTTGACCACGGTCAGGTCGCCAAAACTCTTCTCGATGTTCTTGGCCTCGATCACCAGCTTGCCGGATTCGGCGGCGTCGCTGGCCACCATGGTCGCCGAGCCCTCGGCGCCGCGATGGCCGCGAAAACGCTGGCGCATGGTCTGCAGTTCGCCCAGGCGGCGCATGTTGCGTTTGCGGCGAGCCGTCACGCCATAGCGCAGCCAATGCTCCTCGCGCACGATCTGGCGGCCGAGCTTGTGCTGTTCGCGCTCTTCCTCTTCCAGCACAAGGTCGCGCCATTCCTCGAAATGGCCAAAGCCCTTGTCGAGGCGGCGGGTCTGGCCACGGTCGAGCCAGACAGTGGCGCGCGAGACGCGTTCGAGGAAGCGACGGTCGTGCGAGATGACGATCAGCGCCGAAGACGTCCGGACAAGCTCTTCTTCCAGCCATTCGATGACCGACAAATCGAGATGGTTCGTCGGCTCATCAAGCAGCAGAATATCGGGTTCGGGCGCCATGACGCGGGCAAGTGCTGCGCGGCGCGCCTCGCCGCCGGAGAGATCGTTGGGGTTCTCCGTGCCGGCGAGGCCGAGATGCTCCATCAGATATGTGGCGCGGTAGGGATCGTCGGCAGGCCCAAGCCCGGCCTCGACATAGGCGCGCACATTGGCAAAGCCGTCCATGTCGGGCATTTGCGGGAGATAGCGCACCGTTGCCGAAGGCTGGCGGAAGACCTCGCCGTCTTGCGGCTCGATCAGACCAGCAGCAATCTTCAGGAGCGTCGACTTGCCGGAGCCGTTGCGGCCGACGAGCGCGATCTTGTCACCGGCGGACGCCGTCAGTTCGGCGCCATCGAGCAGCGGCGTGCCGCCAAAGGTCAGTCTTATGCCGTCGAGGTTGAGAAGGGGCGGGGCCATGTCAGCTTTCAGGCAAGGGGTAGGGGTGGGCGAGCAGCAGCGCGCGGCCATGGCCGAGCGCGATTTCGAGGCCGCCCCCGGTCGTGTTGGACTTGACCTCGTTCGAGATGGTCAGCGACGAGCCGAACACGACCTCGACATGGTCGAGCGGCCACTTCGCGCCGGACACGGTGAGGCCCGAAAGATCGGAAAAGCCGAGCACCGAAAACAGCGTTCCGTCGGCATAGTCGAAGCCGGCCTTGCCAGGCAGCAGAGGGGCGCCTTCCTGCGCTCCGCTGGTCAACAGCAATTTTGTGCCGGCCTCGGCCAGCCGCAGGCTGAGCGCCAGATGGAGGAAGGCGTGGTCGGCGCGCTTGCCGCCGAAAGCGCCGGCCAGCACCAGGCTGGTGGCGCCGCGTTCCAATGCCGCCGCGATCGCCAGTTCGCCATCGGTCTTGTCCTTTTCGGGAGGAAACACCTCCCGCGGCACGGCGGCGAGATCGGCAGGCAGGTCCGCCGGCACGGAATCGAAATCGCCGACCCACAGCTCCGGCATCACGCCGAGCAGGCGGGCATGATCGATGCCGGCGTCGGCGGCGATGACGCGCGTGCCCGCGACCTGGCGGTCGAGCCGCGGCGTGCGGACGAGATCGCCGCCAAGCAGGATGGTGAATGTGCTCATATCCGCTGGCCCTTACCAGCCCCGCCGACGAAACGGAAGGCCGAGCGGCACCGTCACTCTTTGTTGGAGCATGATCTTTTTCCGGAAACGGATTCCACTTTCCGGGATCACGCTCGGGCAAACTTCCACTTGCGTGGCACCTTGGCCGGGCCTATGTGTCGAAACGCTCTAACGGGGTGCCGGACGCGATCTTCGCGGACCGGCTGAGAGGCAGTCTCGCCAACCCGCTGAACCTGATCCGGTTTGTACCGGCGGAGGGATTAGACGCTTCGGACAGCCCGACGCCTCAATTCCTTTCAACACGAATGAAGGAGGCGCCGATGCGCATTTTTTTGTCCCGTCTTGTCCCAGCGCTTGGGCTTGCTGTTTCGCTACTGGCAAGCCCTGCGTGCGTGCAGGAAAAACTCACGATCTATACCTATGAGAGTTTCACTGCCGACTGGGGTCCAGGCCCCCAGGTGAAGAAGGAATTCGAGGCCGAGTGTGGCTGCAGCGTCGACTTCGTCTCGGTGGCCGACGGCGTCGCGCTGCTCAATCGCGTCAAGCTCGAAGGTGCGTCGACCAAAGCCGATATCGTGCTTGGCCTCGACACCAACCTCACCGCGGAAGCCAAGGCTTCCGGCCTGTTTGTCCCACATGGCGCGGTGGCTGAAAACAACGTGCCGGGCGGCTGGAGCGACGACACTTTCGTGCCCTACGATTATGGCTATTTCGCCGTCGTCTACGACACCGAGAAGCTGAAGAACCCACCGAAGAGCCTGAAGGAATTGGTCGAGGGCGATGCCGCCGACAAGATCGTCATCCAGGATCCGAGGACGTCGACGCCGGGCCTTGGCCTGCTGCTGTGGGTTAAGTCGGTCTATGGCGACAAGGCGCCGGAAGCCTGGGCGAAACTCAAGGGCAAAGTGCTGACGGTGACGCCGGGCTGGAGCGAGGCCTACGGCCTGTTCACCAAGGGCGAGGCGCCGATGGTGCTTTCCTATACGACGTCGCCGGCCTACCACATGGTGGCGGAGAACACCGGGCGCTACCAGGCGGCCTCGTTCGAGGAAGGCGAGTATCTGCAGATCGAGGTCGCCGGCATCACCACCACGGGCGCGAAGAATCCGCTGGCGGCGAAGTTCCTGGCCTTCATGACCGGGCCGAAATTCCAGGATGTCATTCCGGAGACCAACTGGATGTTCCCTGCCGGGAAAACCGACAAGCCGCTCAATCCGGCTTTTGATAGGCTGGTCAAGCCGGCGAAGACCTTGCTGTTCAGCCCGGAAGAGGTCGCGGCAAATCGCAAGGCCTGGGTGGATGAATGGCTGGCGGTGATGAGCAAGTAGATTTGGCTGTATAGTCAAAAGATGAGTGCTCTACGGCGCCCCCCTCTGTCCTGCCGGACATCTCCCCCACGAGGGGGGAGATTGGCCTTTACGTTGACTTTCGCCAATCTCCGAAGCTGCAGGAATGAGCGGAGCGCTAAAACCGCCAATCTCCCCCCTCGTGGGGGAGATGTCCGGCAGGACAGAGGGGGGCGCGAAGGAACGCGACGCCCGGTAAAGAGTGCAACGCTCTGACCCCCGCATCACGGCCGGCATTGTCGCGCTTGCGGCAATCGCGCTGCTGATCGGTGGCGCCTTCGCCGGCCTTATCCGCGAAGGCGCGCACGACCTTTCCGGCGCCGCGTCCGCCTTTGACCTCTATCTCCTGCGCGTTGTCCGCTTCACGCTCTGGCAGGCTGCGCTCTCGATGCTGCTTTCCGCCGTACCGGCGCTCTTCGTCGCCCGGGCGCTGTCGCGGCATCCGCGCTTCTTCGGACGCGGCTTCATCCTGCAGCTGTTTACTGTGCCCCTTGCCTTGCCGGCGATTGTCGCAGCGCTGGGCATACTGGCGCTCTATGGCCGCGCCGGTTATTTCGCCGCGATCGGTGGCCAGAGCTGGCCCGACATCTATGGGCTGCCGGGCATCCTCGTCGCCCACGTCTTCTTCAACCTGCCGCTGGCCACCCGGCTGTTCCTCGAAGCGCTGGGAACGGTGCCGGCCGATCAATGGCGGCTGGCGAGCCAGCTCGGCATGGGGGCGAGGCCAGCCTTCCGGCTGATCGAGTGGCCGGTGCTGCGCGCCGCGCTGCCGGGCGTCGCCGGGCTTGTCTTCATGCTTTGCATCACCTCCTTCACCATCGTGCTGATCCTCGGCGGCGGGCCGGCGGCGACGACGCTGGAAGTCGCCATCTATCAGGCGCTGCGTTTCGACTTCGATCCGGCGCGAGCGGTGACGCTGACGGTGCTGCAGATCGCGCTGACTTTTGCCGTCATGCTGTCGCTGACGCGGCTCGGCGCCAATGTGACCGGCGACGCCAATTTGCCTGTCGCGCCGCGCCGCTATCACTTGGCCGGCAAAGCAGAAACAGCGTTCAACGCCGTCCTGATCGTGCTCGCCTTGCTGTTCGTCGCCGGACCAATGGCGGCCACCGTCGCGTCCGGCCTCGACGCCGATCTCGGCCGGCTGGCGGGCGAGAGTGCCGTGCGTCAGGCGACGCTGACCAGCGCCGGTCTCGCCTTCTCGGCGGCGCTACTTTCGGTGGCGCTGTCGCTGTCGCTGATCATGGCGCGTCGGGCATTGTCGCTGCGCCGCCGGTCCAGTGCCCGTTCATTGCTCGAGCATGCCACCGACACCGGCGCCGGCTTCGTCCTCGTCGTGCCGCCCGTCGTCATCGGCGCCGGCTGGTTTCTCCTGCTGCGCACGGTCAGCGATGTCTTTGCCATCGCGCCGGTCATGGTCGTCACCGTCAATGCGGTGATGGCGATGCCCTTTGCCATCCGCGCGATGCGCCCGGCCTATGATGCGGCGAGCGAGCGCCATGAGAGGCTGTGCGCGCAGCTCGGGATTGCGGGCTGGAACCGGCTGCTTCTGGTCGACTGGCCGTCGCTCCGGCGGCCGCTGGCCACCGGCTTTGCCTTCGCCATGGCGCTGTCGCTCGGCGATCTCGGCGTCATCGCGCTGTTCGGCAGCGATTCGGTGCAGACCTTGCCCTATCTCCTGCTGGCGCGCATGGGCAGCTATCGCACGGCCGATGCTGCCGGGCTGGCTTTGCTGCTCGGGGCGGTCTGCCTTGCATTGGTGGTCGCGGCAGACTGGCTGGGACGGGGAGAGAGATCGTGACGTCCGCTGTGGAGAAAGGCACGACTGTCCGGCTGGACACGGTCTCGTTCAGCTATGGCGAAACGTCATTCCTGTTCGATGTCGAATTCGATACATCGAAGATCACCGCCATCATGGGGGCAAGTGGTTCGGGCAAATCGACCTTGCTCAATCTGGTGGCTGGTTTCGAGACGCCAGAGTCCGGTCGTGTGCTGATCGGCGGCGCCGATGTCGGCGCCGAGCCGCCTTCGGTGCGGCCGGTGTCGATGGTATTCCAGGAAAACAATCTGTTTGCTCATCTCTCGGTGGAGAGGAATGTCGGGCTCGGCCGCTCGCCATCGCTCAACCTGACCGACGCCGATCGCGCCGCAATCGCCGAGGCGCTTGACCGCGTCGGCCTGGCCGGCAAGGAAATGCGCCTGCCGCGCGAACTCTCCGGCGGCGAAAGGCAGCGCGTGGCGCTCGCCCGCGTTCTGGTGCGCGACCGGCCGGTGCTGCTGCTCGACGAGCCGTTCGCTTCGCTCGGGCCAGCGCTGCGCGACGACATGCTCGACCTGGTGGCCGGCGTTCATGCCGAGCGGGCGATGACGGTGCTGTTCGTCACGCATCAGCCGGAAGACGCTCGCCGTATCGGCGAGCAGATGGTTTTTCTGGACAATGGCAGGGTTGCCGCGACGGGACCTGCCGCCGATTTTTTCGACGGCACTGGCCCTGAAGCGTTTCGGCGCTATATCGGCGCAAGTTCGGGCGGATCACGCGATATTGCCCGGAAGCGGACATAATTTACGACCAAACCGGCTACAGGTGATGTGGCGCTTGCTTGCCATGGTCCAGTCGATGTGGCTAGGTCCGCTTAGTACTGGTCCGGCACGAGCCGTGATTTGCCCCTACAGCGCCGCACCCGGCCGGATGCGTAAACGCTGTAGGTTTTTTGATGTGTGCAGGATTGCCAACGAAAACCGATTTTTCGCTGGCGCGGACCCCGGTCCAAATCATGCGCCGAGAGCTGAAGGAACGCCGTGCTGCCGACCGGCACTGACACTTTGAAACGCAGACCGCTGGTGCGCTTCCTCGTGCTGGCCGGCCTTGCCGTGGCGCTGGCCAGCTGCCAGATGTTCACGCCTCCCGAAGTGCAGGAATCCGGCTTCCAGCCTTCCGACAAGCCGATCACGGTCGACAATGTCGCCGCCAACAGCAAGCTTGCCGAACTGGCGAAGGCGCAACATCCGCGCATCCTTGCCACCTATGGCGGCGAATATTCCGATCCCAAGCTCGAGCGCATGGTGGCCAAGGTTGTCGGCAGCCTGACCGTGGTGTCGGCCAATCCGACCCAGACCTATCGCATCACCATCCTCAATTCGCCCAACGTCAACGCTTTCGCGCTGCCGGGTGGCTATCTCTACGTCACCCGCGGCCTGCTGGCGCTGGCCAATGATTCGGCCGAACTCGCCGCCGTCATCGCGCATGAGATGGGCCACGTCACCGCCAATCACGGTCTGCAGCGACAGCAGCTCGAGGCCGAGGAAGGCCTGGCGACCAAGGTGGTCTCCGATGTGCTGGGCGACAGCCCGACCGCCAAGCAGGCATTGATCCGCGGCAAGCTGAGGCTGGCGCAGTTCTCGCGCAACCAGGAGCTGGAGGCAGACGCCATCGGCATCAAGTCGATCGGCGAGGCGGGTTACGATCCCTATGCCGCCGGGCGTTTCCTGCAGTCGATGTCGGCCTACACCGATTTCCGCTCGATCAGCGGCGCCACCGACGCCAGCCTCGACTTCCTGGCCACGCACCCCAACACGCCGCAGCGAATTGATCTGGCGCAGCGCCACGCCCGCCAGTTCGGCGCGCCGGGCATCGGCACCCGCGACCGCGATTCCTTCCTGGCCGGGATAGACGGCCTGCTCTATGGCGACACGCCGGAAGAGGGCTATGTGCGCGGCCAGACCTTCCTGCATCCGGGCCTCGGCGTTTCGTTCACGGTGCCCGACGGCTTCATCATCGACAATTCGGCGGCGGCGGTGACGGCGACCGGTCCCGGCGACATGGCGATCCGCTTCGACGGTGTGTCGATCGACAAGGATCGTGCGCTGACCGACTACATCAGAAGCGGCTGGGTGGCCGGTCTCGACGAGACCAGTGTGCGCCAGGAGACGATCGACGGCAACCAGGCGGCGACCGCGCACGCCGGCGCCGATGGCTGGCAGTTCGACATTGAGGTGATCCGCGCCGGCGGTCAGGTCTACCGGCTTTTGACAGCGGCCCCCTCGGCCAGCACGACACTCGATCCGGTGGCACGCTCGGTCAGCGGTTCGTTCCGCGTGCTCAGCCCCGCCGAGAAGGCGGCACTGAAGCCGCTGCATATCCGCGTCGTCACGGTACAGGCCGGGCAGACGATGGGCACACTTTCGGCGCAGATGGTCGGCGTCGACCGCAAGCTCGATCTGTTCCGCGTGCTCAACGCGATGTCGCCGGGCGCCTCGGTTTCGGCCGGCGACAAGGTCAAGATCGTCACGGACAGATAGCGCCGGTCTTCGTCAGAAACCCCAGCCTTCGTAGTGCTTTTTTCTGAGATAACTTTTCTGAGATAACTCGGGGTACCCCGTTCCTGGCAATCTCAGGCCGCCATGAACTCCGGATTCTGCTTCACCAGCGCGAGCTTGAGCTTTTCCATGGCGCGGGCCTCGATCTGCCGGACACGCTCCTTGGAAATGCCGAGCGTCTCGCCAAGCGCCTCAAGCGTCGCACCTTCGTCGCTCAGCCGGCGCTCCTCGATGATCCTGAGTTCGCGGGCATTGAGCGCGCGGAGCGCCGTCTTCAGCCACATCAGGCGCCGTTCGACGTCGATGGTGTCGCCGGCGACCTCGTCAGGCAATGGATCGTCCGAAATCAGGAAGTCCATCCGCTCGGTGGTGCCAGCTTCGTCGGCGAGCGGTGCGTTGAGCGAAGAGTCAGGTGCTGAAAGCCTGGAATCCATCTTCGCGACATCGGCCTCGGAGACGCCTAGGGCTACCGAGACTTCGCGGTAGAGCGTGGCGTTGGAGATCGGCTCGACGCCATTGGCAAGACGGGCGCGCAGGCGCCGCAGGTTGAAGAACAGCGCCTTTTGCGCCGAAGAGGTGCCGCCGCGAACGATCGACCAGTTGCGCAGGATATAGTCCTGCATCGAAGCGCGGATCCACCATGTCGCATAGGTCGAGAAGCGCACCTCGCGCTCCGGCTCGAAACGCGCGGCTGCTTCCAGCAGCCCGACATGGCCCTCTTGGACCAGATCTCCGAGCGGCAGGCCGTAATGTCGGAACTTCGAAGCCATGGAGATGACCAGCCGCATATGGGCGACGGTGATCTGATGCAGCGCCTGCTGATCCTGGTCCTCCTTCCAGCGCAAGGCGAGAACATGTTCCTCATCGCGCTCGAGGTAGGGGGCTTTCATTGCCGTGCGGACCATGGTCCGTCCTGCCGTGTCTTCGATCATGCCGCGCTCCTGCTCCCGGACATTTTCGGACGGCCTGGCGGCCGTTATCTCTGTTTGACGCAATTCCGAAGGAAACCGCTTTCCCACTTTCCTGGAATTGCTTCGGGCCTAGCGCAGCCAAGGGTTCTTGAAATGGAAACGCGGCGCCCTACAACAAGCCATGAACGTGCCATACCGGGGATTGGTTCCGCCGCCGAGGGCGGTTGTTTTGTGCGGTCCGACAGGGCGCATCGACACCGCAGATCGGGACTATTGGCACCGATCGGAGCTGCTTTGAGAATCTGATTTCTGGATCGCCGTTTTTTTGAAATCTGGTTCCTTATTTTGCTGCGCTGTATCTGTCAGTTTCCGGCTCTCACAAGCGCCGGACACCGGCCAAGGACGGGATCACATAGAAATGAAATGGCTCAATTCGCTCATCATCGCCGGAACGCTGCAGGTTCTGGCTGTTACATCAGGCCACGCCGGCGCCAATCTCGACCAGATCAAGCAGGCCGGCACACTCAAGGTCGGCACCGAAGGCACCTATGCGCCCTTCACCTATCATGATGCTTCCGGCGCGCTGGTCGGCTTCGACGTCGAGATCGCCAAGGCGATCGGCGACAAGCTCGGCGTCAAGGTCGAGTTCCTCGAAGGCAAATGGGACGGGCTGATCGCCGGCCTCGACGCCAACCGCTACGACGCCGTGATCAACGAGGTCGGCATCACCGACGCGCGCAAGGCCAAGTACGATTTCTCCGATCCTTACATCGCCTCCAAGGCCGTGCTGATCGTGCGCGGCGACAACACCGACATCAAGACCTTCGCCGACCTCAAGGGCAAGAAGTCGGCACAGTCGTTGACATCGAATTTCGGCAAGCTCGCCGAGACCAACGGCGCCGAACTTGTCGGCACCGACGGCTTCGACCAGTCGATCCAGCTGCTGCTCACCGGCCGCGCCGACGCCACCATCAATGACAGCCTGTCTTTCCTCGACTTCAAGAAGCACAAGCCGGACGCCAATGTGAAGATCGCCGCGCAGGAAGAGAACGCCGACTATTCCGGCGTCATCGTGCGCAAGGGTGATCCGGAGCTGGTCGCGGCGATCAACAAGGCGCTGGCCGACATCAAGGCCGACGGCACCTACAAGAAGATCGCCGATACCTATTTCGGCCAGGATGTCTCGCAGTAAAGACCATCTCCCGGCGGTTTGCCGGCAATGACAAATAGCGGCGGGCCGTCTTTGACGGCTCGCCGTTATTCGCATGATATGAGAAGCACACAATCGCACTGCCGTCACCGCGGCGGTCTGTGAGGGAGGAGCCGTTCGTGCCGCACTGGCTACACCTGATGCTGGACTCGTTGCCGACACTGCTGTGGGCGGCGTTGATCTTCACCGTACCGCTGACATTGCTATCGTTCGCACTCGGCCTGTTCGTCGGCCTGGTTGTCGCCCTGGTGCGGCTGTTCGGCCCCAAGCCTCTGGTTGCCGTGGTCCGCTTCTATGTCTGGATCTTTCGCGGCACGCCGCTTCTGGTGCAGCTGTTCCTGATCTTTTACGGCCTGCCTTCGGTCGGCATATTGCTGGATGCTTTTCCGGCGGCGCTGATTGGCTTCACCCTCAACATAGGCGCCTACAGTTCGGAAATTATCCGCGCCGTGATCGGCTCGGTGCCGAAGGGCCAGTGGGAAGCGGCCTATTCGATCGGCATGACCTGGAGCCAGGCGATGCGGCGCACCATCCTGCCGCAAGCCGGCCGCGTCGCCGTGCCGCCGCTGTCCAACACCTTCATCTCGCTGGTCAAGGATACGTCGCTGGCCGCCGCCATCACCGTGCCGGAGATGTTCCAGGCGGCGCAGCGCATCGTCGCCACCACCTATGAACCGCTGATCCTCTATGTCGAGGCGGCGATCCTTTATCTGGCGATGAGCTCGGTGCTTTCGGCCTTGCAGACGCGGCTGGAGGAGCGGCTCAACCGCTATGGCGGCTTCCTGGAGGCGCGCTCATGATCGGCCTCACCGATATCGAAAAGCGCTTCGGCGACAATCTGGTGCTGAAGGGCGTGACGGTCACCATTGCCGAAGGCAGCGTCACCGCGCTTGTCGGTCCCTCCGGCGGTGGCAAGAGCACTCTGCTGCGCTGCATCAACCTGTTGGAGATCCCGACCTCGGGCATGGTGCGCATCGGCGACGAGACGCTGGAATTCCGTCCCGGCGTCAAGATCCCCAGCCGCGACATCCAGCGCCTGCGGCTGCAGACCGGCATGGTGTTCCAGAACTTCCAGCTGTTCCCGCATCGCACCGCGATCGAGAACGTCATGGAAGGCCTGGTGACGGTGCTCAAATGGCCGACGGCAAAGGCGCGCGAGCGGGCACTGGCGCTGCTCGAGAAGGTCGGCATGGCGCACAAGGCGGACGATTGGCCGGCAACGCTGTCGGGCGGCCAGCAGCAGCGTGTGGCCATCGCCCGCGCCCTGGCGCCGTCGCCCAAGGTTCTGCTTTGCGACGAGCCGACCTCGGCGCTCGATCCGGAACTGGCGCAGGAAGTGGTCGACGTGCTGGGAAAGCTCGCCAGCGAAGGCACGACCATGGTGATGGCCACGCACGACCTTCGCCTTGCCTCCAAGATTGCGCAGGAGGTGGTGTTCCTCGACGCCGGCGTCATCGTCGAGAAGGGGCGGTCCGCCGTGGTGTTCTCCAACCCGGAGCGTGAACGGACGAAGCGTTTTATTGCGACGCTGAAGCAGGAGGCGGAGAAGGAAGCCGGCGGCTGAGCCTTCTACGTTCCCCTTGTGAAGAGGTCGGACGGAAGGTCCGGGTGCGGTCTGGTGTCGTCCCCATCCTCGCTGCTTCGCAGCCACCTGCCTGGGCGAGCCACGGGTCTCGCCCGTCCTTGGAACCCCACAAGGGGGTAAAAACAAAAACCCGGCACAAGGCCGGGTTTTTCATGATTTCGACGGTGAAGCGATCAGGCAGCTTCTTCCTGCTCGGCTTCCTCATTGTCGGCCTTGGCGCCGCGCTTCGGGCCCTTGTTGAGGTTGACCTCGATCAGGCGCACGGCTTCGGTTTCCGACATGCGGTTGACTGCCGCGATCTCGCGCGCCATGCGGTCGAGTGCCGCCTCATAGAGCTGACGCTCGGAATAGGACTGTTCCGGCTGGTTGTCGGCACGGTAGAGGTCGCGCACGACTTCCGAGATCGAGATCAGGTCGCCCGAATTGATCTTGGCATCATATTCCTGCGCACGGCGAGACCACATGGTGCGCTTGACGCGGGCGCGGCCCTGGACGACCTTCAGCGCGCGCTCGACATAATCCTCTTCCGACAGCTTGCGCATGCCGATGGAGGTCGCCTTGGCGACCGGAACCTTCAGGCGCATCTTGTCCTTCTGGAAGTCGATGACGAACAGTTCCAGCTTGTGGCCCGCAACTTCCTGCTCGTCGATCGAGACGATCTGGCCGACGCCATGTGCCGGATAGACGATGTACTCGCCGGTCTTGAAACCGTGGCGTGCCGAGGTGGACTTCTTCTGCGGGGTGATCGTTGCCATTACGCCCTGAACTCCTTGTTGTGGCACCGGCGGCCTGCCGGTCCGAACGCATGCGACCGGGGACACCGATCGTTAGCCGCACAACAGATGAACCCATCGGAAAAAGCCGGGACCGGCAAACCGCATACATAGCGACTGCCTGGCCCAGATCGCTCTGGTCCGATTGGGGATTTCACCTTTCAGTGATTTGGGGCGCTTGCGCCATAAATCGACGTTGTGTCACCGGCATGTTTCAACTGGTGTAGCACAAAAAGTCGGAAGAATCAAGGTTTTGCTGCAAACGCGAAGGTCGAGCGCCATCGCCGCCTGTCAAGGCAGTTAATGTATGATGCGCGTTACGCAGCGTTATGACGATCCAATAGGCCGCACTTTTTTGCTTTGCGCATCACCCTTTCCGAAATCGATTCCGATTCCAGCGTCATGTGCTCAGTCGCCTTCGCCGGGCTCGGCGGAGAAATATTTCTCGAACTTGCCGGCCTCGCCGTCGAAGCTCTTGGCATCTGCCGGAGGCTCCTTCTTGGCGGTGATGTTGGGCCATTTCTCGGCGTATTCGGTGTTGACCTGCAGCCATTTGTCGAGGCCCGGCTCGGTGTCGGGCTTGATTGCATCGGCCGGGCATTCCGGTTCGCAGACGCCGCAGTCGATGCACTCGTCGGGATGTATGACAAGCATGTTCTCGCCCTCGTAGAAGCAGTCGACCGGACAGACCTCGATGCAGTCCATGTACTTGCATTTGATGCAGTTGTCGGTCACGACATAGGTCATTGGTCGGCTCCGGGACGTCCCGTTCTTGCTAGAGCGACGTGCGTCCAATTGGACGCACAAAGTACGCTCTGACACTTTGAATCTGCGCATCGTGCCTTCCGAAAAATCGATTTCAGATTTTCGGGCCGATGCGGCGGCTTTTTTGGTGAGGTAACGCCTTTGCCTGCCGCTTGCAAGGGCAGCCATTGCCGGCGGGGCCCGCGTGTCCGGAATGAGATTCCAGACCGCCGGCATGGCGCAGACGGCCAAGGCTTCAGTCTTCGCCGAACAGCCGGTCGGTTTGCCTGCGCTCTTTCTTGGTCGGCCGGCCGCTGCCGGCGTCGCGCAGCGCCGGAATGGCATCGGCAACAGCCTCGCCTTTTGGGGCCGGCGGCGGGGACATGTCCTCGTAGAGCGTGCGCGCTTCCTCGGCCGGACCGCGCCGCACGCCGGTGCCAAGCACCTTCCAAATGAAAATACGGCGCTCGTGCGTAATGGTCAAAACGTCGCCAGGCTTGACCAGATCGGAGGCCTGCGCTGCTTTGTCGCTGTTGATGCGGACGCGTCCGGCGACAACCAGCTTGGCCGCCAGCGAGCGCGATTTTATCGCGCGCGAAAAGAACAGCCACTTGTCGATGCGCTGACGACCTTCAGCAACCATCGCAGCGAACCTGGGGCTTATTTCTTCAGCTGGTCGCGCAAGGCGGCGAGCTTGGCGAAGGGCGAGTCCGGATCGAAGCGCACCGGCCGTTCTTCGCGTGGCTTGGCCTGGAAGGCCGGCTTGGCGCCTTGCGGTCCGCCTTTGCCTTCCGGCCTGCCGCCCTTCCAGTCAGGCCGGCCCTCGCGCGGACGCTCGCCTTGCGGCTTGCCGTCGCGGCGCTGTTCGCCCTCGGCCTGCGGCTTGGGCTTGAACTTCGAACGGTCGAAGCGTGGCTTGGCGGCACCGTCGCGCTGGTCGCGCCGGCCTTGGTAGGCCGGCCGCTCGCCCGTTGCGGGCTGTCCGCCGGCAGCGTCGGCCGGCGCGTCGGCGCGGGCAGCCTGGCCGTTACGCGGGCGATTGTCCCGGCCTTGACGATGGCGCGGGCGCTGCTCGAAACGACCCTGCCGCCACAGCAAGATGGGCTTTGGCGCTTCGGCCTCGGGGACAGGCTCAGCGCTTCCACCCTCCCCCTCGTGGGGAGGGTCGGCGCGCAGCGCCGGGGTGGGGGCAGCGCCGGCGTCGGCGGTTGCGCCTGAAGTGTCTGCTGTGTCTGCACCTGCTTCGTTAACGCTGTCACCCCCACCCGCGTCGCTTCGCGCCGCGACCTCCCCCATCGAGGGGGAGGTAAGGGCGTCGGCGTTTTCGGCGACGGTGTCGTCAGCTTCTGCAACAGCCGGAGCTTCTTCCGCGATTTCTATGGGAGCTTCGACCTGTTCTTCCGCGACGGGCTCCGCCGTTGCTTCCTCGATGGCTGGAGCTTCGGCGGTGGCTTCAACGGCCGCAGTTGGCTCCGAACCCTCGGGAGGCGCGCCCGGCTGAGCGTCCGCAGCAACGGCCGCTGCGACTTCGGCGACGGGCTCCTCAGCCGTAATCTCGGTGGCTGCATCCGGCTCCGACCCAACGGCCGGCGCCTCAGCGACGGCTTCACTTGCCACGGCTTCCGCCGCCTGAGCCTGCTCGGCCTTTGCTGCGGCTTCCGCCAGCTTGGCCGCAGCCGCTTGCCGCGCGGCATTGTCCTGCGCTTCGAGCCGCGCCTTCACCTCTGCCGGCGGCTTCGGCTCGGCGCGATAGCCGAGACCTTTCAGGATCTCTTCCATGTCGTCGGCGGTGGCGCCGAGGATGGACATCATCGGCGGCGTCACCATGAAGGACTGGCCGTCATAAGCGCCGTCGGGGCGCTGTCCCAGACCGGGCTTCCAGTTGGTCGCAGGCCGGATCAGGTCGGCCAGCCGTTCCAGAATGTCGATGCGCACGGCGCGGCGCCCGAGATTGCGGTAGCCGGCGAGCCTGTAGAAGCTCTTGTCGAAGGCCGGGTCGATGACCACCGATGTGCGGCCGGAGGCCAGCGCGTGCACCACGTCGCCAAAGCCGGGCTTGTCCTTGCCGTCGTTCTTCAGCGCCCACAACAGCGTGATCAGTCCGGCGGGCGCCGGCTTGATCAGCGCCGGCACGAAGACGTGGTAGGCGCCGAAGCGCACACCGAGCCGGCGCAAGGCGGCGCGACCCTCCTGGTCGAGCGACTTCATTTCCTCGGCGATGTCGCGGCGGTTGATGAGGCCGAAATGCTCGACGAGCTGGAAGGCGATGCCACGGCCGATGCCGGCGATCTGCTCGGCATTCTTCAAGTCGACCAGCGGCTTCAGCAAGGATTCGATCTGGAAATTGACGAAGCGCTCGGCGCGCGCGGCGACCTTGTCGCGGGCGGGACCGGTCAACTGCTCGTCGGCCAAAAGCACCAGGCGCGGCTTCAGCGCGTCCTCGCCGGCAACCAGCGTGCCGATCGGCGCGCCGATCCAGCGCAGCGTGCCGTCGGAGCCGAGCGCAAGGTCGCCATTGGCGCAGGCGCCGAAGCGTTCGGCACGTGCCTCGAACTCGGCGGCCAGCGCTTTTTGCGCTGCCGTGCGCACGGCCTTGGCGTCTTCGCCGCCGGCGCTCTGGTCGGCGGTGAAGCGGAACCCTTGCAACTCGCCGACATGATGGCCTTCGACAAGGACGGTTCCGGTAGGACTGATTTCGGCTTCAGGCATTGTATTTTCTCTAAGGCGCCGCATGAGGACGGAAGTCCTGCGGTCTACAAACCGTTTCGTCAACCGCTCATGCAGCGCATCCGACAATCTGTCTTCGATTTCGCGCGTCTTTTCCCGCCAGTGTGCCTGATCGGCCAGCCAGCCCGGCCGGTTGGACACGAATGTCCAGGTGCGGATCTGCGCAATGCGGTGCGACAGCGTGTCGATGTCCCCCTCGGTCGTGTCGGCGCGGCGCACCTGCTCGGCCATGTAGTTCTCGTCGACATGGCCGTGTTTGGCGAGGTCGGTGTAGATAGAAGCGATCAGGTCGGAGTGCTGGGCCGGCGCGATCTTGCGGTAGTCCGGCAACGCGCAGGCTTCCCACAGCAGCGCGACGCGCTTGGCATTGGTAGCCAGCGCGCGGATGTCCTCGTCGCGGGAGAGATGTTCGAGCGCCTGCGCATCGACCGCCGGCAGCGCGCGCGTCAGGCCTTCGACCGGCGCGTTGGCCTCGATCGAGCGCTTCAGCGCGTCGAGGCTGGCGAAGTCGAAATGCGCGGTGCGCCATTGCAGCACCTTCACCGGATCGAACTCGTGCCCCTCGATGCGCTTGACCAGTTCCTCGTCCAGCGGATCGACCTGGCCGGTGACGCCGAAGGTGCCGTCGCGCAGATGCCGGCCGGCGCGGCCGGCGATCTGGCCGAGCTCGGCCGCCGTCAGGTTGCGGTACTGGTAGCCGTCGAATTTGCGGTTCTGGGCGAAGGCGACATGATCGAGATCAAGGTTGAGGCCCATGCCGATGGCGTCGGTGGCGACGAGATAGTCGACGTCGCCTGCCTGGAACATTGCCACCTGGGCGTTGCGGGTGCGGGGCGACAGCGCGCCGAGCACGACCGCCGCTCCTCCTTGCTGGCGGCGGATCAGCTCAGCGATGGCATAGACCTCGTCGGCGGAGAAAGCGACGATCGCCGTACGCCGCGGCAGGCGGGTCAATTTCTTCGAACCGGCATAGGCCAGGTGCGACAGGCGAGGGCGCGTCACCACCGAGACGCCTCTTAGCAGCTTTTGCAGGATGCCATGCATGGTGGCCGCGCCGAGCAGCAGCGTTTCCTGGCGCCCGCGCAGGTGCAGGATTCGGTCGGTGAAGATATGGCCGCGCTCGAGGTCGCCGGCGAGCTGCACCTCGTCGATGGCGACGAAGGCAACGTCGGTCTCGCGCGGCATGGCTTCGACGGTGCAGACCGAATATTTCGCGCCGGGCGGCTGGATTTTTTCCTCGCCGGTGATGAGCGCCACCTTGTGGGCGCCGACCTTTTCGCAGACGCGGGCATACACCTCGCGCGCCAGAAGGCGGAGCGGCAGGCCGATAATGCCGCTCTCATGCGCCACCATGCGCTCGATGGCGAGATGGGTCTTGCCGGTGTTGGTCGGACCCAGCACGGCAGTCACGTCGCGGCCCGACAGGATCAGCGGCTCGGTGTGTTTCGGCTGGATGTTCATCGGCCTGGAGATGAGGCTTTCTGCATCGTGTTGTCGGGAGCGCGCCTCGCGTGGCGCGTATGACAGGCGACACATAGGGATTTCAGGCGCGAAGCGAAAGCGGAATGTTCCGGCCGGCAGTCCCACGGTTCGTCTTTGAGGTCAGGATTCGCTCCCGATTAACAGTTGGAACGAGTCTGGAACGAATCGGCGACGAATCAGTGACTCCTGCAGATTCAGCTTTTGTTCACGGCTACATGTGGATTTTGCGAGCCTGAGTCTCACCATATGCTGAATCGCGGAAACTGGCCCGATTCCTGCAAGGCGACCATTGGCGTTAACCTTTGCCGGCGGGGCATCGTCGTGATCCGATACGCCTCGGCAACATCATGAAATTGTTAAATTTTTTTAATCGGCCTTAACCAGTTTCCGATGGTTTTCGGCTGGGGTCGTTAACGTTGCGCTCAAAGCCGGGACGAATGGGTGACGAATCGGCGATGGCGGGATTTTCCTGGTTTGTTCACCCCAACATGTTGTGTTGTCCACAGCTTGTCCACCGAGAATTCACAGCTTGCGAACCGGGTTTTGCACAGGGCGCCTGGAAATCGTTAATCTTTGCGTGCCGGAACGGGTCAATGTCTAGCGCGCAGCCCGGGAACATCGCCGGCCGGCGATGAAAAAACGGGCCATAAGCCGGCCCGTTCTACCGGGCGAAATGCTGTCGTTCAGACGAAGTACTGGCCGCCATTGGCTGTGATGGTCGAACCGGTGATGAAGCCGGCGTCTTCGGAAGCGAGGAAGATGACGCAACGCGCGATCTCTTCCGGTTCGCCGAGGCGGCCGACCGGAATCTGCGGGATGATGCGTTCATTCAGCACCTTCTCGTCGATCGCCTTGACCATCTCGGTGGCGATGTAGCCGGGGCAGATGACATTGACTGTGATGCCCGCGCGCGCGCCCTCCTGCGCCAGCGCCTTCGAGAAGCCGATGTCGCCGGCCTTTGCGGCGGAATAGTTGACCTGGCCGGCCTGGCCTTTCTGGCCGTTGATGGAAGAGATGGTGATGACGCGGCCGAATTTGCGGTCGCGCATGCCGCCCCACAGCGGATGCGTCATGTTGAAGACCCCAGACAGATTGGTGTCGATGACTTCCTTCCACTGCTCGCGCGTCAGCTTGTGGAACATGGCGTCGCGGGTAATGCCGGCATTGTTGACCAGCACCGAGACCGGGCCGAGATCGGCCTCGACCTGTTTGATTCCGGCGGCACAGGCGTCGTAGTCGGCGACCGACCATTTGTAGGCCTTGATGCCGGTTTGTGCGCTGAACTTCCCCGCTGCCTCGTCATTGCCGGCATAGTTGGCTGCAACGGTGTAACCGGCATTCTTCAGGCCGATCGATATGGCGGCGCCGATGCCGCGCGATCCACCGGTGACGAGCGCTACTTTGGTCATTGAAAGTTCTTCCTCCCTTTGGTCGGAAGAAGGGAATAGGGAGTAGGGAATAGCGAGTAGGGATGGATATCCCGCCGCGCTGTTCCTTCTTCCCTATTCACTACTCCCTATTCACTACTCACTTCTTGTTCACAGCGCTTCCACGCACAGAGCGACGCCCATGCCGCCGCCGATGCACAGCGTGGCAAGGCCCTTCTTGGCGCCGCGGCGGCGCATCTCGAAAACCAGCGTGTTGAAGACGCGGGCGCCCGACGCGCCGATCGGATGGCCGATGGCGATGGCGCCGCCATTGACGTTGACGATCGACGTATCCCAGCCCATGCCCTTGTTGACGGCGCAGGCCTGCGCGGCGAAGGCTTCATTGGCCTCGACAAGGTCGAGGTCCTTGACCGACCAGCCGGCTTTCTCGAGCGCCCGCTTCGAGGCGGGAATAGGTCCGGTGCCCATGATCGCCGGATCGACGCCAGCCGTCGCCCAGGATGCGATGCGCACCAACGGGGTGATGCCGCGCCTTGTGGCTTCGGCCTCGCTCATCAGCAGCGCGCCGGCGGCGCCGTCATTGATGCCCGACGCGTTGGCGGCGGTCACCGTGCCGTCCTTGTCGAAAGCCGGCTTCAGCTTGGACATGGCGTCGATGGTGGCGCCGTGGCGGATGTACTCGTCCTGGTCGACGACAGTGTCGCCTTTCCTGCCCTTGATCGTGAAGGCCACGATCTCGTCCTTGAACTTGCCGGCCTTCTGCGCGGCCTCGGCCTTGTTTTGCGAGGCGAGCGCAAACTGGTCCTGGTCGTCGCGGGTGATCTGGAACTGGCGGGCGACGTTCTCGGCGGTGTTGCCCATGTGGTAGCCGTTGAAGGCGTCCCACAACCCGTCCTTGATCATGGTGTCGATCATCTTGTAGTCGCCCATCTTGACGCCGGCGCGCAGGTGCTCGGCGTGCGGCGACAGCGACATCGATTCCTGGCCGCCGGCGATGATCACAGTGGCGTCGCCGGCGGCGATCTGCTGCATGCCGAGCGCGATGGCGCGCAGGCCAGAGCCGCAAACCTGGTTGAGCCCCCAGGCGGTGGTCTCCTTGGGCAGGCCGGCATTGATCGACGCCTGGCGGGCGGGGTTCTGGCCCTGCGCGGCGGTCAGCACCTGGCCGAGAATGACCTCGTCGACTTCGCCCGGCTCGACGCCGGCGCGCGCCAAAAGCTCCCTGATCACGACGGCGCCAAGTTCATGCGCCGGGGTGGCGGCGAAGGCGCCGTTGAAGGAGCCGACAGCCGTGCGTGCGGCGCTGGCAACGACGATTGAATTGGAAGCGGACATTTTTCTCTCCAGACTTCGAGGTGTCGTGTTCTTGGGGCTTGTTGGGACTTTTCTTGCCCGTTCCGCACCCCAAGTCAAACCGGAAATGGCATGCCGGCCAGGCGCCGCAAGCAGGGCGTGAGCGGCCGGCGGGATCGCCCAACCTTTGCTGCGCAGCATAATTAGCCCGCCATGCAGCAATAAATGATGCCGCACTGCACAAAGCGCTTGGAATTATAGAGCTTTTGCGCATATCCTTAAAAATGGCGCAATCGTTACCGGCGGCTTACTCAGGCGCGCCGGTGTCCCGGGAGGATGCTGATGGCCGCGAAAGACGACCCTATCATTATCAAGAAATATGCCAATCGCCGGCTCTACAATACCGGCACCAGCACCTATGTGACGCTCGAGGATCTGGCCGAGATGGTCAAGAAGGGCGAGGAGTTCACCGTCCAGGACGCCAAGACCGGTGACGACATTACCCATCCGGTGCTGACGCAGATCATCTTCGAACTGGAGAACAAGGATGGGCAGAACATGCTGCCGATCCCGTTCCTGCGCCAGTTGATCGCTTTCTATGGCGACCAGATGCAGCAGATCGTGCCGAGCTTCCTCGAACAGTCGATGATGGCCTTCTCCAAGGAACAGGAGCGGTTCCGCGAGCAGATGAAGGGCGCGATCGGCAAGTCGCCGCTGGATGTGATGAAGATCGCCACGCCGATCAAGGCGCTGGAAGAGCAGACACGCCGCAACATGGAAATGTTCCAGAACGCGATGCGCCTGTTCACGCCGTTCCCGACCGCCGCCACAAATGCTGCGGCCGCGGCTGCACCCGAGCCGGCCCGCAAGGACGTCCCGGAAAAGAGCGGCGACGACCTTCAGGAACTGAAGCAACAGATCGCCGCCATGCAGCGCAAGCTCGACACCATGTCGTAAGCGACCGCCGCGTGGTCGACGCCCTCAGTTGGTTGAGGCGGCCGTCACGGGTCGATTTTCAGCTGCCACGGTTCCCAGATCTCGTCGGGCTGGCCGTCGAGCGAGCGGTAGAAGGCTTTGGCCGGCGAGTTGGATTTCAGCACCGTCCATTTGATGGCGGAGGCGCCAATGCTCAAAGCGTGTTGGCGAAGCTGTTCAACAAGCGCATGGCCGACCCCCATGCCGCGCGTCGCTTCAGTGACGTAGAGTTCCTTCAGCCAGACAACCGGCTTCAGGTCGTAGGTCCAGGAGATGAGGTAGTGGACGGCGATGCCGACAATCGCGCCCTCTCGCTCCGCCACCAACACGCCGAACCGGGGCGATGGCCCCAGCCCGTGCTCGATGAGGTTCGCTTCGGTGACGCGAAGCTTGTCGTCATAACCCTCGAAGACGGCTAGCGCCCGCATGAGGGCGAGCACCGCACCGACATCCTGGCGCACGAATGGACGAATTCTAACCATCGCCTTCTGCATGCTTGCTCCAGCCGGACCATATCGCGTGGACGCTGCCGCGGCAGCCTGGCCTTGGCCTCACGCGTGCAAGACACCGGGCTCCTTGCCTGAAGCGAAAGGAAGGTCCTCGTCCTGCCAACCGGTTATGCCGCCGATCATGATCTTCACGGGACGACCGAGGCTGGCCAGCTTGAAGGCCGCCTGATCCGCGCCATTGCAATGCGGTCCCGCGCAATAGACGACGAACAGCGTCTTTTCGGGCCATTGCACCATCCGCTCGGCCGATATTTCGCGGTGGGGCAGATGCAGCGCGCCCGGCACATGGCGGCGTCCATAGGCTTCCGGCGAACCGACCACATGCAGGAGAATAAAGTCCGGCTCTCCGGCACGCACTGCGGCGGCGACGTCGGAACAGTCGGTCTCGACGGAAAGCCGGCGCAGAAAATGGTCGCGGGCGATATCCGGCGATGCCGCCGCAATGTCTGTCACGTAGCTCATCCTCGTATCTCCATTGCTGATGCGACGGAGAGATAAGACAGGAAGCAGAGCGATTGCAGCTGGCAGCTTTGCCATATATCGTCAAGATCATGCCATCCTCTGCCAATCCGCGCCCTGCCAACCCTCTTGTCGTTGCCGTTGCCTATGACGGGCTGTGCACGTTCGAGTTTGGCGTGGCGGTTGAGATCTTCGCCTTGCCCCGGCCGGAAATGGGTGAGGATTGGTACCGTTTTGCCGTTGCCGGGATCGATGGCGGTGAAATGCGCGCGCTGGGCGGCGTGCGTATTGTTGCCGACGGCGGGATCGATCTGATCGGCCAGGCCGGCACGGTGATCGTACCGGGATGGCGCGGAACGGAGGCTCCGGTGCCGCCGGCGCTGATCGAGGCGCTGCGGAAGGCGAGCGAGCGCGGCGCTCGCATTCTTTCGATCTGTTCGGGCGTGTTCGTGCTTGCCGCGGCCGGCCTGCTTGCGGGCAAAAGGGCGACCACGCACTGGCGCTACAGCGAGAAGCTGACGGAGATGTACCCCGACATCACCGTGATTCCGGACGTTTTGTACATTGATGAGGGCAATGTGCTGACATCGGCAGGCAGTGCCGCGGGCATCGATCTTTGCCTGCATCTGGTTCGGCGCGACTTCGGCACCAAGGCTGCAAACATGGTGGCGCGCCGTCTGGTGGTGCCGCCGCATCGCGACGGCGGCCAGGCGCAGTATGTCGAGAGTTCCGTACCCGAGCCACATGAGCGCAGCCGGCTTGGACCGTTGATCGACAGGATGCGCGCCGATATTTCTGCCGACTATCCCGTCGCCATCTTGGCCGAGCTTGCCGGGATGAGCGAGCGGACATTCCTGCGCCGGTTCGCGGCCGCGACCGGCGTCACGCCGTCGCGCTGGCTGCTGTCGGAACGGCTTTCGCGGGCGCGCACGCTACTGGAAGACACCGCCATGCCGATCGAACGGATTGCCGAGAACGCCGGCTTTGGCGCGGCAGGCACGCTGCGGCATCATTTTCGTCAGCAGTTCGCCACGACGCCCGTCGCGTACCGTGCGCGGTTCGGGAACACGGCCAGGTCGGCTTAAGTCACGCGTCCCTCATAGCGGCCACGCGGCCTGATGATGCTGCCGCTAATGATCTGTTCGACCATATGCGCGGCCCAGCCGACACTGCGTCCGAGCGCAAACAGCTGGAACGGTGCATCGCGCGGCAAGCCAAGGCCGCGCGTTAGTGTGGCCAGGGCGAAGTCGATGTTGGGCTGGGCACCGACCGCCGCCATGGCGGCTTTTTGCAGCTGTTGCAGCGTCTCGTCGACAGGGATGACTTCCAGAAGTGCGGTGGCACGGGGATCGCCGTCGGGATAGAGCGGATGGCCGAACGCCGGCAAGGGCCGATCATGGCCGAGCCAGCGCCGGATCGCCGCATCCGCGCCGTGGGCTGCTGCATCTTCAGCCAGTTGCATCACCGCTTCGCCGGCACCACCGTGGCGCGGGCCGGACAGCGTTGCCAGGCCGGCCAGGAGGCATGCGGCAGGCGAGGCGCCTGTGGACGCTGCGACGCGGGCGGCGAAGGTCGATGCGTTGAGTTCATGATCGGCGAGCAGGACGAGGGCGCAGCGGATCGCTTCCGCGCCGGCATCATCCACCGACCAGCCCTGCGCCAGGCGCTTATGGACAGGCGCTGTGCCGGTTCCGGCGCCCAGCGATTGCGCCAGCGCTGCTATTGTGTGCGCGGCCTCGGTGCACAGCGAGGCGGCGCTGCGTCCAAGCGAAGGCCGCCCATGGCCGGCAAGCGTGGCAAGCTGCGCAAAAGCCGAGGCGCGGCCGACTGGATGAGGCGCTTCAGGTGACGGAGCTTTGAACGTCACTGGTTCGGCCGAGGCCCACAGCAGAGCGGCGGTTTCCTCCAGCGTCGCCGATTTGGAGAGCGCAACGGCGTCTTGCCCTCGGTAGATGAGGCGCCCGTGCAGAACGGTCGAAATTGCTGTTGCGATCGAGGGTTCGCCCCAGGCGATCGCACTCTCGGCGATGGCCGAGGGACTGCGGCCCCGCGCCCGGCGGGTCGCCAATGCCGCGATGTCGTCGGCGCGGTACTGGCTGCGGCGCGGGTCGCTCTCATCCGGCCGCATGCCGATGCGGCCACGGCTGACATAGGCGTAAAGCGTCTGCGGCCGCACCTTGAGCCTTTCCAGCGCCTCTTCCCGCGACAGCCATTCGGACATTTTTAGCCCATACATTGATTATATTGATCAAGATTGATCGAGGCGCAGCCTAACCCTTATCTCCCATGCAGAAAAGCTGCAAGGAGATGAGATATGGCGAACGGGCTCGATGATGTGGTGGCGGCGGAGACCGTGCTCTCCGATGTCGATGGCCTTGGTGGCCGCCTGACGATCCGCGGTCATTCGCTGCCGGAATTGGCGGGACGCTGGCGCTATGCGCAAGTGGTTCGCCTGTTGCTCGACGGCTTCTTCGACGGCCTTCCCGGCGATGCCGAACTGGCAGCGAGGCTGGGCAAGGCTCGCGTCGAGCTGTTCGAGCGGCTTGCACCCTCGCTGCCGCTGCTCGCACCGATTGAGATCTATGGCGCCATGCGCGCCGGCATGGCGCTGCTGCCGGATGGCGAGACGCTGACGGACGCCTTGCGGCTGATCGCGGCGCCCGCCGTGCTGACGCCGGCTCTGCTGCGGCTGGCGCGTGGCGAGCAGCCGATCGCACCTGACGCGAAGGCCGATCATGCCGCCGACATGCTGAGGATGCTCGAGGGATCCGTCCCGTCGCCGGCGCTGGCAAGGGCACTCGACACCTATCTGGTCACCGTGTGCGATCACGGCCTCAACGCCTCGACCTTTGCCACCCGCGTCGTCGCATCGACGCTGGCAGGGCTGACATCGTCGGTGCTGGCCGGGCTCGGCGCGCTCAAGGGGCCGCTGCACGGCGGCGCGCCCGGCCCGGTGATCGAGATGCTCGATGCAATCCAGGCGCATGGCGACGCGGCCGGTTGGCTGCGCGAGAAGGTCGCGCATGGCGAGCGCATCATGGGTTTCGGCCATCGTATCTACCGCGTGCGCGATCCGCGCGCCGATGTACTGAAAGCCGTCGTGCGGCAGCTCGGCAGCGAGGGCGAAGCCGGCCGCCGCCTGGCCTTCGCCGAACAGGTCGAGCAGACGGCGCTCGAAGTGCTGCGGATCGCCAAGCCGCAGCGCTCGCTGCAGACCAATGTCGAGTTTTACACAGCGCTTGTGCTTGAGGCGGCTGGCTTTCCGCCACAGGCGTTCAGCAATGTCTTTGCCGCCGGACGTGTCGCCGGCTGGATCGCGCATGCGCGCGAACAGCAGACGACGGGGCGGCTGATCCGTCCACAATCGCGCTATGTCGGGCCGGTGCCGGACCTCGTGGCCTGAGGTTCCAAGTTCAGATTGTTGCGAAGAGGACCCCACCCTAGCTTGCCGGGGCGAGCCACGGGTCTCGCCCGTCCTTCGGACCCCCACAAGGGGGAGGGCAGCTGGCGCGCGCCGCCGAAACGTCGGTGGTTTGCTGAGATCAGCGTCTACCAAGTCTCCCTCCCCCTTGTGGGGAGGGATCAAGGGTGGGGGTATTCGTAGGGCGAAGACCTGGGCGTGGAGGACCATTCCCCATGACCAAAATTTCATGTGATCACGCGACCGTGTTCGTGTTCTTGCCTTGGTCATCCCTTATATGCTGCGCTGCAATATAAGTCCGCTGCAGTCGAACCCGCCCGATCCCCGGGCGGAATGAGGCAGCAGCGACCAAACCGAACAGGAACGCCATGACCAAAAACGGCAAGGCGGAGGAAACGAAGAAGATCAACATCGCGCTGCAGGGCGGCGGCTCGCACGGGGCCTTCTCCTGGGGCGTGCTCGACCGGCTGCTGGAGGATGGCAGGCTGGAGATCGCGGCGGTGTCCGGCACCAGCGCCGGCGCCATGAATGCGGTGGCGCTGGCCGATGGGTTTGTGCGCGCCGGCGTCGAGGGTGCACGGCAAAAGCTCGACGATTTCTGGCGCGCGGTGGCGGCCAAGGGCCGCTTCAGCCCGGTGCAGCGCATGCCGTGGGACGTCGCCTGGGGCAACTGGTCGATCGAGAACACGCCCGGATATTTCTTCTTCGACACCATGTCCCGAGTGTTTTCGCCCTATGTCGCCAATCCGCTGGGCTTGAACCCGCTGCGCGACGTGGTCGAGCAGGAGATCGATTTCAAAAATGTTCACGCCTGCAAGTCGATGGAGCTGTTCATTTCGGCGACCAATGTCGAGACCGGCCAGCTGCGCGTCTTTTCCGATGGCGAGATCGACCTCGACACGGTGATGGCCTCGGCCTGCCTGCCACAATTGTTCCGCGCCGTCGAGATCAAGGGCGTGCCCTATTGGGATGGCGGCTATGGCGGCAATCCGGCGCTGTTCCCGTTCTTCAAGACGGCGGCGACCGAGGATGTGCTTTTGGTGCAGATCAATCCGGTGGTGCGCGAAGGCACGCCGAGAAGCGCCAACGAAATCCAGAACCGCATCGACGAGATCACCTTCAATGCCGGGCTGCTGAACGAATTCCGCTCGATCGCCTTCGTCAAGGAGCTGATCGCCGCCGGCCGGCTGCCGCCTGGCGAATACCGCGACATCCGCATGCACCGCATCGATGCCGACGAGGCGTTCAAGGATCTGTCGGCGTCGTCCAAGGTCAATGCGGAATGGGCCTTCCTGAGCTATCTCAGAGACCTTGGCCGTATAGCGGCCAGCGACTGGCTGGAGGAGAATTACGACGCCGTCGGCAAGCGGCCGACGCTCGATCTTTCCGGCGAACTCGATGACGGCTTCAAACCGGTGCGCGGGCCGGCACCGGGACGGCGGGTGAAGGAATTTCTCGCCGCCCGCAAGAAGCCGGAGGCGGAACGCCGGCGGGCCTGAGTTTTTCGGAGCAGCGCCGGCGGCTTTCCCGATGCGGCGCAACTTCTGCGTGTGACGGTATACAAAATCATACTGACGCCTACTGCCATTCAAGTCGCGACGACGCAGGGCGCGCCCACATTTGAGCGTCAAAAACTGGTGCGGGCACAGGGGATGTCAGTGCCCAAAACGCCTTGAAAACAAAGCGCCTCCAACATCCGTATGGTTCCGAGACTGTGGTTCCGCCGCCTGACGGGGCGCCGATAAAACCGTTTCCGTTGGCCACACTACGCCTGCCTTGCGCAATGCCCCTGCAACTTTTCGACTGTATTGCGATGCAACTTTGATGTAGAAGCGCGGCTTCGCCGTTCACGGCAAATTGAACACGGCCTGGCGCGCACCCATATCGGCGATGCGCCCGAGTTGGAAGACACGGTAGCTGTTAGACGACGGACACCCTGTTGGATAACGACTTGGCCGAACCCCGCAGTGGAAAAAAATGATGCCGAAGATCAGGTTTCACAAGCTTGCCGCTATTGTCGTGCTCATCGGCTTCGCCGCCTGGATGGGAACAGGCGCGTTCTCGTCCGTCGGCAGCGCCGCTGTCGAAGGCGCTGCCAAGCCGGGCGACCAGGCCAAGCCGGGCGATCAGGCCAAGGCGCCGGACGCAGCCAAGCCCCCGACCACTGGGCCTAAGGCAGCCGAGGCCGAACCGAAGGCGCCGCTGCGCACCGTCGCGGTGGTGACGCCGCCGCGCAAGACCTATGCCCGCGCCATCCGCATTTCCGGGCTGACCGAGGCCGACAAGCGCGCCGTGCTGGCGACGCGTGTCGCCGGCGTCATCGAAAAGCTGCCGGTCAAGCAGGGCGATCACGTCAAGACCGGCGATCTGGTGCTGATGCTTGCGGCGGAAGAAAAGATCTCGATGGTCGACAATGCCAAGCAGCTCGTCGTGCAGCGCCAGGCTGAACTCGAAGCGTCGCTGCGGCTCATGAAGACCGGCAATCTGCCCAAGCTGCAGCTCGACACGGCGCGTTCGAACCTGACCGCTGCGCAGTCGCAGCTGGAAACGGCGCAGGCCGAACTCGACCGCAATCTGGTCAAGGCGCCCTTCGACGGCGTCATCGACCGGGTGCCGGTGGAGCTCGGCAGTTCCGTCATGCAGGGCGGCGAGGTGGCAACCATCCTCAAGCTCGATCCGGTGATTGCGCGCGGTGAAGTCAGCGAACGCGACCTCGGCTATCTCAAGCTCGGCGACAAGGCTGCTGTGCGGCTGGTCAGCGGCCAGACCGTCGAAGGCACCGTGCGCTACATCAGCCGCGACGCCTCGTCGGCGACGCGCACCTTCCGCGTCGAGATCG
Organism: Mesorhizobium sp. P160187; assembly: GCF_057766425.1. Lineage (NCBI taxonomy): Bacteria > Pseudomonadati > Pseudomonadota > Alphaproteobacteria > Hyphomicrobiales > Phyllobacteriaceae > Mesorhizobium > Mesorhizobium sp. P160187. The sequence goes on along the minus strand of NZ_JBYMDX010000003.1, from coordinate 1,289,288 downwards.
CCGTCCCCAATGCCGACGGCTCGGTGCCGGCCGGCATGACGGCAGAGATTGCGCTCAGCGCGCAGCCGACCGACGCCGTCATGTTGCCGCGCTCCGTGGTGACGCTGGGCGACAAGGGAGACCTCGGCATCCGCGCCGTCGACAAGGACAACAAGGTGGTGTTCTTCCCGATCGACCTGGTCGATGACTCGCCGAAGGGCCTGGTGCTTGGCGGCATTCCCGCCGATGCCCGCGTCATCGTCGCCGGCCAGGAGCTCGTCAAGGAAGGGGACGTCGTCAAGCCGGTCGAGGCCGACCAGGCGACCATCCAGAAACTGTTGGGCGAAGCGACAACGCAGTAGCGCCGGGTGGCCCCGGGCGGGGACAACCGGCCGCCATGCGGCTCCTGAAATCTTGAGAACAGGCCATGGATATCGTCAAACTCGCGATCAACAATGCCCGGCTGACCATTGCGGTGCTGGTCTTCCTGCTGCTGGCGGGCTGGGTCGCCTATCAGTCGACACCGAAGGAAGCGGAACCCGACGTTCCTACCCCTTATGTTTATATAAATGTTGCCTATCAAGGCATCGCGCCCGAAGACGCTGAAAGACTTCTGCTTAGGCCTCTGGAGGCAAAGCTTAAGAGTCTCAAGGGGTTAAAGGAGATGAAATCATCCGCCTATCAGGGCGGTGCCTTTGTCTTCCTTGAGTTTCTGCCGTCTATAAAAGTCGACACCGCGGTGACTGATACACGCTCGAAGGTTCAGGACGCGAAGGCTGACCTTCCCCAAGCGGCAGAAGAACCGGTTGTTACCGAGGTCAACATTTCCGAGTTTCCCGTCCTGGTCGTCACGCTGTCCGGCGATGTGCCCGAGCGTGTGCTTACGGCGGCGGCGCGCGAACTGCGCGACCGCATCGAGGAAGTCCCGGGCGTTCTTGAGGGCACCATACAAGGCGCGCGCGACGATCTCGTCGAGGTCGTCATCGACCCGATGAAGCTGTCCTCCTACGGCCTGCAGCTCGACCAGTTGATCGGCGCGGTCGGCGCTTCCAACAGCCTGGTCGCCGCCGGCAATATCGAGGGTTCGGAAGGCAAATACGCGGTCAAGGTGCCGTCGCTGATCGAGACACCCGAGGATGTCGCGTCCTTGCCGGTGGTCGCCGGCCCCAATGCCGTCGTGCAGGCGAAGGACATCGCCACGGTGCGTTCGACCTTCGCCGACGCCGAGACCATCACTCGCCTCAACGGCAAGCCGGCCATCGCCATCGAAGTCAAGAAGCGCATCGGCGCCAACCTGATCGACACGCTGGCCAAGGTGCGGGAAGTGTCCGACGCCTACGTCAAGACGATGCCGGAAGGCATGAACATCACCTACACGCAGGACAAGTCTGTCTTCGTCAACCAGCTGCTGGGCGACCTGCAGAACCACGTGATGATCGCCGTCATCCTGGTGTTCATCGTCATCCTCTATGCGCTGTCGGGCCGCGCCTCGCTGCTGATCGGGCTTGCCATTCCGTCATCCTTCCTGATCGGCATCCTGCTGCTTGCGATGATGGGCTACACGATCAACATGATCGTGCTGTTCAGCCTTATCCTGGCGGTCGGCATGCTGGTCGACGACGCCATCATCGTCACCGAATTTGCCGAACGGCGCATGGGCGAAGGCATGCCGAAGGCGGAAGCCTTCACGCTGGCCGCCAAGCGCATGGCCGGTCCGGTCATCGCCGCGACCATGACCCGCATCGCGGCGTTTTCGCCGCTGCTGTTCTGGCCCGGCATCATCGGCGACTTCATGAAATACATGCCGATCACGCTGATCGTCACGCTGTCGGCCTCGATGCTTTATGCGCTGGTGTTCGCGCCGACGCTGGGCGCGCTTTTCGCCAAGGCGCCGGAGCATCACGAGGAACACAATCGCGACGGCTGGTACATGGCGCTGGTCAAACAGGCGGTGCGCTTCCCCATCACCGTGCTGGTGCTCACCGCCGTGCTGCTCACCGGCGTCGGCTTCGCCTATTCGAAATATGGCGCCGGCGTCGAGTTCTTCCCCAGCGTCGAGCCCGATTACGGCCTGCTCTATGTGCATGCCCGCGGCAATCTCTCGCTGGCCGAAATGGACACGGCGACCAGGATCGCCGAAAACCGGCTGCTTGGCTGGCCTGGCGTCAAATCGGTCTATACCCGCGTCGGCAAGACGCAGGGCGGCGGACAGGACGTGCCGGAGGACGTCGTCGGCGTCATCCAGTATGAGTTCATCGACTGGCGCGAGCGCAAATCGGCGAACAATATCCTGGATGAGCTGCGCACCGTCATGGCCGGCATTCCCGGCGTCGATGTCGAAGTGCGCGTGCCGGAGGCCGGTCCTCCCACGGGCAAGGCGGTGCAGCTGCGGCTTTCGGCCATCGACCCCAAAGGGCTCGACGACCAGGCCCGCGCGGTTGCGGCGCGCATTGCCAAGGTGCCCGGTGTCATCGACGTTTCCGACGGCCTGCCGCCGCCCGGCGTCGACTGGGCGCTCGAGGTCGACCGCGCCAAGGCGGCGCAATACGGTATCAGCCCGACCGCCGTCGGCACGGTGGTGCAACTGGTGACCAACGGGTTGAAGCTGTCCGAGTACAGGCCTGCCGGCGCCGACGATGCCGTCGACATCAGGCTGCGGCTGCCTGAAGACCGCCGCACGCTGTCGACGCTCGACGAGCTCCGGGTGCAGACTGCGCAAGGCTCGGTGCCGATCTCCAACTTCGTCGTGCGCAAGCCGGAGCCGACCGTCGGCATCCTCAACCGCATCGATGGCGCCCGCACAGTGGTCGTCCAGGCCAACGTCGCCGCCGGTAACCAGGTTGCGGCGGTGCAGGCGGAGGTGACCAAGGCGGTCACCGACATGAAGCTCGACAACGGCATACGCTGGAAGCTGGCGGGGTCGAACGAGGACAGCGCCGAAGCCAGCGCCTTCCTCGGCAAGGCCTTCGGCGCGGCGATCTTCCTGATCTTCCTGGTGCTCTTGATGCAGTTCAACAAGTTCACCAGCGTGCTTCTGGTGCTGTCCTGCGTGGTCATGGCGACGATCGGTGTGTTCCTGGGGCTGCTCCTGACCGGCGAGGCCTTCGGCATCGTCATGTCGGGCATCGGCGTCATCGCGCTGGCCGGCGTGGTGGTGAACAACAACATCGTGCTCATCGACACCTATGACCGGCTGCGCGAAGAGGGCTGGGACAAGATGGAGGCGGTGCTGCAGACCTGCCGCGAGCGCGCCCGCCCGGTGGTGCTGACGGCGGTATCGGCCATCCTCGGCGTGCTGCCGATCGCCTTTGGTCTCGGGCTGGAAATCTTCCATCACGAGACGACGATCAACGCGCCGTCGACGCAATGGTGGATTTCGCTGTCCTCGGCCATCGTCTTCGGCCTGTCCTTCGCCACGCTGCTGACGCTGGTGGTGACGCCGTCCATGCTGATGATCTTCACGCGCAGCAAGAACAGCCGCTTCTACGCGTTCTTCCGCCGGCTGTTCGGCCGCGACAAGAAGCCCGATGCGCCTATGGGGGCGATATCGGCATCCCTTCGCAGCAGGTTCTCGACCTGGTTCGAGGCGACGATCTCGACCTCGATGCCGGGTTCCTCGATGCCGAGCCGCGCCGTCATCCTCGGCAGCACATAGGCCGCCACCACCTCGCTGGCGGCAATGCGCACCGTGCCTTCGATCGCCTCGACCGAGCCCAATGCCAATAGTGAGAACGCGCTCGCCTGCTCGCTCACGGCCTTGCCGCGTTCGAACAGCGTGGCGCCTGCTTCCGTCAGCGCATAGCCGCGCCGCCCGCGCCGGAACAAGGTGATGCCCAACGCCTGTTCGAGCTCACCGATGTGACGCCCGAGCGTCGGTTGGCTGGCCGACAGTTTGCGCGCCGCGGCCGACAGGCTGCCGGTCTCCGCCACGGTGACGAAACTCTTGATCAGGTTCCAGTCGATGTCTTCCATTCATTTATGAATAACAAATCTGCATCCATAGTCAATTTTCATTCGCGTATGAACGCATCATATTCACCGTGCAAACACAGACACGGAGAAGAAAAATGACCAAGATCGCAATTCTAGGCGCCAATGGCCGGCTCGGCCGCGTGGTTGGCAAAGCCTTCATCGACGCCGGCTTCGATGTCCGCGCCGTCACCCGCACCGGCAAGGTCCCGGCCGAACTCAAGGGCGCCACCGCCGTCGCCGGCGATGCGCTCGACCGCGAGGCGCTGATCCGCGCCACGCAGGGTGTCGACATCATCTTCAACGGTCTCAACCCGATCTACACCGATTGGAGCAAATGCCTGCCGATGGCGGAGAACGTCATGGCCGCCTGCCATGCCAATGGCGCGCTGCATCTCTTCCCCGGCACTGTCTACAATTACGGCTCACCGATGCCTCAACTCGTCACCGAAGACACGCCGTTCCGCCCGACGACCGAGAAGGGCCGCATCCGCTGCGCCATGGAAGCGCTGTTTCGCCGCGAGGCCGATGCCGGCCGCGTCCGCACCATCATCCTGCGCGCCGGCGATTTCTTCGGCGGCACCGGCAGCGGATCATGGTTCGACCTCGTCGTCGCCGCCAAGATGAGCAACGGTGTCTACACCGCGCCCGGCCCTGCCAACCTCGTGCATGAATGGGCCTATTTGCCGGACTTCGCCATCGGCTTCGTCGGCCTGGCGCGCAATCAGGGCAAGCTCGGCTTCTTTGAGGCGCTCAACTTCCCCGGCCACGCCGTCACCGACATGGACATCAAGGCCGCGGCCGAGAAGGCGCTGGGCCGTCCGCTGAAACTGACCTTCATGCCCTGGTGGGTGCTGCGCGCCGGCAGCCCGTTCGTGGCGATGTGGCGCGAGATCGTCTCGATGTCCTATCTGCGCTTCGAACCGCACCGGCTCGTGTCCGACCGGCTGGAAGGCATCATCGGCGAAGTCCCGCACACGCCGCTGGACGAGGCCGTGGCCGAGGCATTGAAGGACATCGGCATCAGCCTCGACAATGCAAAAGACGCCGCTTGAATGCATGTCGCCCAGAAGTGTGCGCGGTTCTGGGACAGCGACATGCATCAAAACAAAGACTTTAGACAAAAATCTCTCTCGCAGTGCTGGCCCAATCGCTGGAAATCAGCAACCGGATGGTCATTATGAGGAGACTGTTTATAACGGTCGGCGAGATCACCATCACCAAGGGGAGACGATGCGTTACATACGTCCGCTTTCAATCGAAGACGCCGTTGGCCTGCTGGCCGACGCTTCCGGCACATCAGCCATTCTCGCTGGAGGCAGTGACCTCCTCGTTCGGATGAAGGGCGGGTTTGTCGATCCCGACCTGATCGTCGATATCAAGGCGATCGAGGGCTTGAGCGAGATCAGGGAGACGGCCGACGGCTTCAGCATCGGCGCCACCGTCCCCTGCGCCGTCCTGGGCGAGAGCTCGGTTCTGAAGAAGGCCTGGCCCGGTGTCGTCGAAGCGTCGAAGCTGATCGGCTCCAAGCAGGTCCAGGGCCGCTGCACCATCGTTGGCAATCTGTGCAACGCCTCGCCGGCCGCCGACAGCGTCCCGGCCTTGGTGGCCGCCGCCGCAAAGGCCGTGGTTGCCGGTCCCTCGGGCAAGCGCACCATTCCTGTCGAGGCCGTGCCGATCGGGCCCGGCAAGACCTCGCTCACCAAGGGTGAGATCGTCGAGGCGATCCTGCTCGGCAAGCGGGAGCCGCGTTCGGGCGACGCCTATCTCAGGTTCATTCCGCGCACCGAGATGGACATCGCCGTGGTCAGCGCCGGCGTGAAGCTGTCGCTCGACGAGCATGGCGTCATCACGGCCGCGCGCGTCGCGCTGGGCGCCGCGGCCCCGACCGTGCTTCTGGTGGAAGAAGCAGCCGAGGCTCTCATCGGCAGGAAGCTGGACGAGGCGGCACTTGAGCGGCTCGCCAAGATCTGCGCTGGGGCCTGCCGCCCCATCGACGACAAGCGCGGCACCATCGAGTTCAGACGAAAAGTTGCGGGCGTGCTGGCCGGACGGGCCGCGACGACCGCCTACGCACGCGCAGGAGGCAAATGATGGCCGGTGTAGCAGTTTCAACGACAATCAACGGCGATCACGTCGAATACCTTTGCCAGCCCGACGAGACGTTGCTCGACGTCCTGCGCGATCGGCTCGGGCTGACCGGCGCCAAGGAAGGCTGCGGCACCGGCGACTGCGGCGCCTGCTCGATCATTCTCGACAATCGGCTGGTCTGCTCCTGCCTTGTGCTTGGCGCTGAAGCCGAAGGCCGGCATATCGAAACCGTCGAGGGCATGGCGCATGGCGATCAGTTGCATCCGCTGCAGCAGAAATTCCTCGAGCATGCAGCCTTGCAATGCGGCATCTGCACGCCGGGCTTCCTGATCGCGGCGAAGGACCTTTTGGCCAAGAACCCCGATCCGACCGAGGAAGAAATCCGCTTCGGCCTCGCCGGAAACCTCTGCCGCTGCACCGGCTACGACAAGATCGTGCGCGCGGTCCAGGATGCGGCCAATGTGATGAAGGGAGCGCACGCATGAACTTCGATCCACGCTTTTCGGGCCGCAAATTCTCCTCCGTCGGCACGCGGCCTATCCGTCCCGACGGCGTCGACAAGGTGACGGGACGCGCCCGTTACGGCGCCGACTTCAACATGGCGGGACAGCTGGTCGGGCGTGTCCTGCGCAGCCGGCATGCGCATGCCAGGATCCTCAAGATCGACACTTCGAAAGCGGAAAAGCTGGCCGGCGTGAAAGCGGTGATCACCGCCGCCGACCTGCCCGATCTCACCGATGGCGATGCCGCCATGTACGACGTCCTCGACAATTGCATGGCGCGCGGCAAGGCTCTCTATGACGGCCACGCCGTGGCCGCGGTCGCCGCCGTCGATGCCCGCACGGCAAGGCAGGCGCTGAAGCTCATCGAGGTCGAGTACGAGCTGTTGCCGCATGTGACCGATGTCGACGAGGCGATGAAGCACACCGCGCCGTTGATCAACGACACGATCTTCACCGAGGGTCTCGAGGAAAAGCCGGCAAAGCCGTCCAACGTCACCAAGCGCAGCCAGTTCGGCCATGGCGATGTCCATCAGGGCTTTGGGCACGCCGATGTCATCGTCGAGCGTTCCTTCAAGACCGAGCAGACGCATCAGGGCTATATCGAGCCGCATGCCTGCGTGGCGAGCGTCTCGTCCGACGGCACCGCCGACCTCTGGGTCTGCACGCAGGGCCATTTCGTCTACCGCCAGCATTGTGCGCAACTGCTCGGGCTGGAAGCCTCGAAGCTGCGCGTCACCTCCTCGGAGATCGGCGGCGGCTTCGGCGGCAAGACCCATGTCTGGGCCGAGCCGGTGGCGCTGGCGCTGTCGCGCAAGGCGGGACGGCCCGTGAAGCTGGTGATGACCCGCGACGAGGTGTTCCGCGCCTCCGGTCCGACCAGTGCCACCTCGATCGACGTGAAGATCGGCGCCCGCAAGGACGGCACCATCACCGCCGCCGAGGCGACGCTGCGCTACACCAGCGGCCCCTATGCCGGCACCTGGGCCGAGATCGGCGCCATGACGGCCTTCGCCTGCTACAAGCTCGACAACGTCCAGACGGTCGGCTTCGAAGTGCTGGTCAACCGGCCAAAGACCGCGGCCTATCGCGCGCCTTCCGCGCCGATGGCGGCGTTCGCGGTGGAAAGTGCCGTCGACGAGCTGGCCAAGGAACTCGGCATGGACCCGGTCGAGTTCCGCATCAAGAACGCCGCGCAGGAAGGCACCCGCTCCTCCTACGGTCCGGTCTACGGCCCGATCGGCATCGGCCCGACGCTGGAGGCGGCCAAGCACCATCCGCACATGAAGGCGCCGCTGAGCAAGAACCAGGGCCGCGGCATGGCCTGCGGCTTCTGGTTCAATTTCGGCGGCCAGACCTGCGTGGACCTGAACATCGGCATGGACGGCTCGGTGTCGCTGGCCGTCGGCACGGTGGATGTCGGCGGTTCGCGCGCGTCGCTGTCGCTGGTGGCGGCGGAGGAGCTCGGCATCGACTATGCCCAGCTCAAGGCGGTGGTCGCCGACACGTCCTCGCTTGGCTACAACGACATGACCGACGGCAGCCGCGGCACCTTCTCGTCCTCGATGGCGACCATCTCGGCCGCCCGCAACGCCATCAAGATCCTGCGTGAGCGCGCCGCCCAGACGTGGGACATCCCCGTCGACGACGTGGTCTGGGAAAACGGCCACGCCATCGCCAAGGGCGAGAAATACGGCAACCTTGCAGCCCTGTCGCTGAAGGAGATCGCCGCCGCTTCCGGCAAGACCGGCGGGCCGATCGCCGGCCACAGCGAGCTCGTCGCCGACGGCGCCGGCGTCTCCTTCGCCACCCATATATGCGACATCGAGGTCGACCCCGATACCGGCTCGACCAGGGTGATCCGCTACACGGTGATCCAGGATGCCGGCAAGGCGGTGCACCCCACCTATGTCGAGGGCCAGTACCAGGGCGGTGCGGCGCAAGGCATCGGCTGGGCGCTCAACGAGGAGTACATCTACGGAAAGGATGGGCGTCTCCAGAACGCCGGCTTCCTCGACTACCGCATCCCGGTCTGCTCGGACCTGCCGATGATCGACACGCAGATCCTCGAGATACCCAATCCCAACCACCCCTATGGCGTGCGCGGCGTCGGCGAAACCTCGATCGTGCCGCCGCTGGCGGCGATCGCCAATGCCGTCTCCAACGCAGCCGGCGTGCGCATGACCCACATCCCGATGTCGCCGCCAAGGGTCCTCGCCGCGATCGAGGCGGAACGGGGAGGCTAGGGCAAAAATGAGGTTCTTGCCCTAGTGGTCGAAGTGACGCTCTGGGGCGCGCTGGGCCAGCTCGCCGGCGGCCAGAGCAAGGTCGAGGTCGAGGCCAAGGACATCAGGGAGCTGTTCAGGAAACTGGCTGAACAGTATCCCGGCATCGAGCCCTGGATCGAGAAGGGCATCGCGGTGGCGATCGACGGGACGATCTATCGCGATACGTGGTCGAAGGAACTGCCGCCGGGGGCCGAGATTTTCCTGCTGCCGCGGCTGGCTGGGGGGTGAAGTGGGGTGTCGCCCTACGTCCCAGAGCGGACCGGCATCCTCGGTCTGCGACCTTCAAGTGCAGGTCGGTCCTCGCCTAGATACCAGTTTTGCTGACCGCGTCTTATCGGCGGCGGGTTGGCCAACAATCCAGAGAACCTGATCCGCTGGATTACTATCGGCAAGGGACATCAGTCCGCACACCGCTCTGAAGTGACTCGAGCGGGTCACCGTTTGACGGACAACACCGGCCCCTTTCTGGAGAGGCCGGCTATCGTTGATCCAGGATCATCAAGCTAGGTTTGGCGCTGAGACGTATCGGAAATACGTTCGCGCACGGCATGCTCGGTCTTGTCTGCTGTGGACTTCACGATCTCGCCGAGCTGATCGGCTATCGTGTCTGCTTCCATATCTTGCCGGCCAGCTTCCTGCTTGATGGTCTCATAGGCGTCGGCGGCGACCTGCTTGGCCTCATCGAGGCCCCTATTGAGCAAAGTTTCGGCGGAATCGCGAAGCTTGTCGCCATAGGCGCCTAGTTGCTCGTCCTCCGTTGCGGTATGGGGCAGCATTGCACCTATAGCGGCGCCGATGGCGAGACCGACGGCCGCTACGGCCAAGGGTTGATCCTCCAACAGATCTTGCGCGGAGCGGCTGGCTTTCGCCGCCATGTCCCCAGTCGTCGAGCTTGCATTGGCAGCGCTTCCCGTCAGGCCCGCCGCAGCGGCTCTTGCGGCGTTCGATATGGTGTCGCCGACGCTGGTAGCGCTCGAGGAGAGCGATTCCGCGGCGTCGGAGAGCGTGCCGCCCAAGCCGCCGCGCTCCCCTGCTGCATCATGTCGTCCCGGCGCTGAAGGCAATGGATAGCCAGCCGAACGGTGGGCGGTGTTTGAGGTACCGCTGCCGAACATCAGCCAGGCCAGACCTGCGCCCACCATGGTGACCGGCAAAGGATTGTCTCGGACCTGCGTTCTGAGATTGCTGAGCATGGCCGCGCTCTCCCCTCCCGAGAACAACCCGGTGAACTCATCCAGCAATTGTCCCGGCGTCATCTTGCCTCGAATGGATTCGGCGGTCTCCATCACCCGAGCGCGAGCAGCCTCGGCCTCGCGTTCAAGTTCGGCTGCGGATTTCTCGTTCATCTCACCTGCTCCTTAATCGCGCTCGCGTCGCGCTTGAGCTGTCCCTGAGTCCGGTCGGGGGTAAGTTCCGAAGGCGCCATGCTGGCCGTCCCCGTCCGCAGCAGGATGACGCCGAGGACCGCCACGACCACACCGACCAGCAGGGAAGACCACCCCGCGCCAAGCCCTGCTCGCGTCAGTGCGATAATGAGCGCCTGCAGCAACACCAAGAGCGCGGCGAGCAGGCAAATCGCGCCGCCCAGCACTTCCGCGGCACCTGCTCCGGCTTTGGTAAGCTTTTCAGAGAGCTCGGCCCGAAACAGCCTCGCCTCGGTTTGCACCAGAGTGGTGACATTCTGGGCCAAATCGGTGACTAGCCCGGCAAGGCTGGGATTGTCCTGGTTGTTCATCTGTCCTGCTCCGCGATCTGCGTGGCCCCATCATCGCCGACCACGCCAAAATCTTGTGGACGATCAGCGGACCAACCCTGTGGCTGATCGGTGTGTGATTTGAGGCCTCCCGGAGCGGCCTCAGAATCGGGCCTTGCCGGCGGAGAAGCCTTGATGAACCGCCCGAGAGCCAATCCGGCCAACACCGATCCCGCAAGCAGGACACCGGGATTTTGCCGGCCGAAGGACTGCACGTCATCAAGGACTTGGCTAAAGGGCTTCTGTTTCAAGGACGATGAAAGCCGCTCAAGGCCACTGGCAGCATCCAAAGCGAACTTCGATGCGTTCCTTTCATCGTTGCTGGCAAGGTGATCGCTGGCCGCTCGCAGTGCACCACCCAACGCCGCCAAGCTCGATCCGATGTCGCGCTGCGCCTCCTCCGCCTTGTCGGAGATGACCTGCGTGGCTTCAGATGCATAGTCGCCAGCCTTACGGGTCACCTCGTCCCGCGCGTCGTGAAGCAACTCGCTGGCACGCTCATTTTCCTGGCGAAGTCTTTCGGAGACGTCGCTTTTCGCCTTGTCGAAATCGGTGGGCTGTCCACCCTGATCCTTCTCATGCTGCATGAGGCCACCTAGTGAAAACCGAGGAAGGAGAGGACCGCGAGCACGACGACGATAAGGCCGATAAGATAGATTACACTGTTCATGTGCACGTCCTCCGTAGCTTTCCAACTTCGACGAACCTGCGATGTTCCGTAAGTGAGAGCATTTATCTCAGCCGAAACGAAGAGCTTCGTCAGGCACGCACCCAGTCAACAGTGAGTTGACCTGTCCCTCGTGGGCAGGAGCCGAGTGCCGGCTGCCTCCTGTATTGCAATGTTTGCCTATTCGGCGGCCCCGCCTCGGCGTACCGGCGACCAGGGAGAACTCTCCCTTGCCGTCCATCGACGGTCCATCCTCCAACGGCCCCGCGCTGGTTCGATACCTTCGACGAAGCAATTGATGAAGGCATAGGATACGTCCTGATACACACGGGAAGGAGTTGGGACCGGCAGAAACGCGTTAAGTCCGCCCATGTCTTCAATGGCCGTGAGCCACTGCTGTGGGTGCATGGTGTCGCGCGCAATAAGGAAGGACACGATGTCCTTCATGCCGGGATCGTTGGTCATGTTGTACAGGCGGGTAGCAAGTACGCGGCCACTTCCTTCCGCAGTGACGTTTGCGACCATATCTGCGCAAGATTGCCGCCGGCGTAGGGATGCGAAGCATTGAAGGGAAACGCCGTTGGCGTTTTCAGGCAGTGCGGCCAGGCCGGTCGACAAGATTTGGCGGACGTTCATCCCGTTGAGGGCCGAGCCGCCGACCTGTCGGGGAAAGGCGGTAGCGCTTCCGCGACCACCTTACCCCCGCTGCTTTGACGCCATGCCCACCAGCTCGCCGACTCTGCGGCTGGAGATTGCACTCATCGCTAATGACTGCTGGGCGTACTTTTCTGGGGTGGATCGTGCCGGTCCGCCTGTACGCTCGAATTTCTGCCTTTGGGATTCCGCTGGGGCCAGCTCAAAGACCTGAGGCATGCCTGAGCTAGGCTACTGGTGAACGCGTCTCCAAGGCCAAGTCTCTACTTTGCAGAACGCCTCCCTACGCCCCCAACGTCGGCTCCGTATTCACCTCCAGCGCCTCTTCCGCCTCATCTTCCTCGCCGAGCACCTCCCCATGCACCCCCAGCGGCCGGCCGATCCAGATCGGATCGACGAGATGGTCGCGTTTGGGGTTGGTGGTGTTGGGGTGGATGAGAATGCTCAGGCCGCCGTGGTTCAGCATCAGCCATGGGACCAGCGTGGCGAAGATCTCGGTGGCGAAGGAGACCTGGTACATGGCCTGCTCGTGCGGGCCGACCGGCTCGTCGCGCCAGTTGCCCAGGCGCACGCGAAAACGTTCGCCGATGCGCAGGCGCAGCCATTCGGCGTGTTGCCGCTCGGCTTGGCCGTCATAGTAGATGTGGGCGTGATAGCTGGCGATCTCGGCGAGCGGCCTTGGCGGGTTGGCGGTGTTCACCTTGATGGCTCCCTCGGCGATTATGGTGCGGGCAGCGTATACGCAAGGGGGCGGGGTGGCCAAGGGGGGCACAGCGTGTGCTCGTCATCTCGATTTCGGGCCAATCGCATATGGAGCTCCCCCGCTCCGTCTCGGCTTCGCCCAGCCACCTCTACCCCCACATTCGTGGGGGAGAGGAAATGCTAATCGCCAAGATCGCTGCCTTGAAAAGCTTGGCATTTCCTCTCCCCCATGGACATGTGGGAGAGGTGGCCGCGAAGCGGACGGAGTGGGGGCGGGCGCCGCCGTATGCCTATTGCCAGCACTTCATCGGGCGAGGACCCGCTGATCGCAGAGGTCTCTTGCCCCAATCAAACCCTGCCCATCAGCACCAGGATCAGCAGCACCACCAGCACAATGCCGACGATGCCCGATGGCCCATAGCCCCAGGAGCGCGAATGCGGCCAGGCCGGTACGGCGCCGATCAGGATCAGGATCAAGACAATGATGAGGATGGTGCTGACGGTCATTAAGAGTCCCTCGCCTTGCTGGTCGGATACGAGGGGACAATGCAAAAGGCCGCCCGGTTGTTCCGGACGGCCTTTTGTCTGACTGGTCGAATGCAGCTATTCCGCGGCTTTCGGGAAGGCGATTGCCGGCTCGTCGAGCGGACCCGGTCTCGGCATCCGCATGGTCAAGCCGGCGCAGAACGAGCTGACGGCGCGCAAGGTCTGCGATATCAAGCTCTGCTGCTGCGCGGCGAAATCCTATCTCGACCAGCACGGCCGCCCGCTCAAGCCCGCCGATCTTCTCGACCATCCGCTGATCGGCTTCGACCGCAGCGACGAGATGATCCGGGGCTTTACCCAGGCCGGCATCCCCGTCACCCGGAGCAGCTTCCGCTTCAGGGCCGACAACCAGATCGTTCTGTGGGAAGCGCTGCGGGCGGGAAACGGCGTCGGTCTTGGCCAGGAGCCGCTGACGGACAGCGACCCGTCGCTGGAGAAACTGCTGCCCGGCCTGCCACTGCCCAGCCTGCCGGTGTGGCTGGCCATGCATCGCGACGTGCGCACCAGCGTGCGCATCCGCCGCGTCGCGGATTTCCTCTATGAGGAGCTGAAGCGCTATTCGGCGGGGGCGGCCGCGAATTCGGCGCGGTGAGCGAGCCCGGCCATCGAGAGCACGACGGTCAGCAGCGCCGACATGGCGACGAAAATCGGGCCGAAGCTCGAACGCTCGGCAACGAAGCCGATCGCCGACGGCGCCACCAATATACCGGAATAGCCCATGGTGGTGACGACGCTCATGCCGGTGCCCGACGACATGCCTTCCTGGTTGCCGCCGGCCGAGAAGATGATCGGCACCATATTGGCGATGCCGAAGCCGCAGAGAGCAAAAGCCGCGATGGCGATCCAGGGCGAAGGCGACAGGCCGGCGACCAGCATGCCGGCGGCGGCGACCACCGCCGAGCCGCGCAGCGTCGCCACCGCGCCGAAGCGGTTGCGCACGCCGTCGCCGAAAAAGCGCATGACAGCCATGACGCCGGAGAAGGCGGCGTAGGCAAGGCCGGCGATGGCGAGGTCGGCGCCGAGCTCCTGCCGGAGATAAAGCGCTGCCCAGTCGAGCACGGCGCCCTCGGAAATCATCGTCAGCAGCGCCATCAGCCCGACAAGATAGACCAGCGGGTTGGCCGGCAGCGTTAATCTGTGATGCTCGGCGGCCTGCGGCTTGTCCTCGGCGATGAGGTAGCCGACCGCCACGGCAATGACGGCAAAAGCTATGACCGTGACCACAGCCGCATGGGCGAGGTGGCCGTAAGTCTGGATGGCGTAACCGCCCAGACCGCCACCGGCGAAACCGCCGAGGCTCCAGAAGCCGTGCGAGGACGACATGATGGCGCGGGACAGCCGGCGCTCGACCACCACCGCATTGGCGTTCATCGCGACATCCATGCCGCCGATCGAGCCGCCGAAGATGATCATGGCGATCGCCGCCAGCGGCACGTTGGGCGCCAGCGCCACGATCAGCAGGCCGAGGCTGCCGCAAAGGCCGAACCAGCGCAACACGGTGCGCGAGCCATGCCTGGAGATCAGATGGCCGCACCAGCTCATGGCCGCGACCGCGCCGACGCCGAACAGCAGGATCAGCAGACCGAGGGTGAATTTCGAGATGTCGAGCCGGGTCAGGAACACCGGAATCTGCGGCGCCCAGCTGCCGGTCAGGAAGCCGTTGGCGAGGAAGATCGCGGCTACGGCCCATCGCCCCTGAAGGGCGCTCTGCATGGTGTCTTGCGCGTTCATGGCCCGAATCCGGTCAAGGAATGGCTTTGCGCGGCAAATTAGATCGATTCAATTTCTCATCAAGCGCTTGGCTGCGAAAAGCTTGTGGGCCACATCTAAGGGGAAACCGTTAGGCGCTGTCCCGCCGACGTCAATCCTGTGAACCGCGCGCTACTTCAGTGATCCCTCGGCCGTCTTGCCTCGAACTCCGCTTTCTTGGCGTCCGAAGCCTCGGTCTGGTTCAGCGCCTGCCATTGCGCATAGGGCATGCCGTAGACGATTTCGCGCGACTGATCCTTGCCGAGATCGACGCCCTCAGCCTCGGCCGCTTCGCGATACCAGTTCGACAGGCAGTTGCGGCAGAAGCCGGCGAGGTTCATCAGGTCGATGTTTTGCACATCGCTGCGCTCGCGCAGATGCTCGACCAGCCGGCGGAAGGCCGCGGCCTCGAAATCGCGTTTCTGGTCATCGCTGAGTTCGGTCATTGCCTTGGGTCCTCACAGCGGCCCGGTGCGCGAGCCGAACATCTTCACCTGATGTATATCGGGACGGCGGTCGATGGCGTCAACGATCGGCGCCAGCCGTTCCGCCCAGGCCAGCGCCCCCTTGCGGTCTGATATCAGGTCCTGGCGGATCTCGATCAGCGCATGGGCAAAGCCGTTGACGATGGCGTGCTTGAACATGGTGTCGCCGCGCAACGCGCCGTCATAGGGTTCATTGTCGCCAACGACGAGGTTTTTATCCTGCGCCAGCATGTCGATCAGCGGCCGCGCCACGCGGTCGTCGAGGTCCCACAATATGCCGACATGCCAAGGGCGGATGAAGCCCTGCATGACAGGGGTGAAGGAGTGTACGGAGAAGATGAGCGGCGCTTTGCCTGAGGCGTGCGCCACCGACGCGATCATGGCGCCGACCGCGTCCTGATAAGGCCGGTAGAAGCCGTCGAGCCGCCTTTCGCGTTCGGCCGGTGCCATAGGGTAGTTTCCCGGCACGACAGTGCCGTCATAGAGCTGGCGGATCAGCGTCGGGTCGTCCTCGCCGCGATTGGGATCGATCAGCAGCCGCGAAAAATTGGCGATCACCGCCGGCACGTCGAGCGCTGCGGCCAGTTCGCGCGTCACCGTCTCGACACCGATGTCGTAGGCGATATGGCGATCGAGTTCCGCCGCCGGCAAGCCGAGACTGCCATACTCCTCCGGCAGGTCGCGGCGGGCATGGTCGGCGACAAGCACGATGCCTCGCTTGCGGTCGCCTTCGACGATATCGAAAGGCGCGAAAACTGTGGATCGGGTCATTGGCTGGAAAGGTCTGTTCGCTGGCTTCCGGGGAGGGTGGTATCGTCATTCCCACGAAGAGGACTGTTGCGCAATGCCGTTGTTTGGCCACGGTTTCTGCGAAAATCCTGTGACGCGCGGCAGATCGCGTGTCGGGGGCCTTTCTAAATCGATTGGAATTGGACAGAACGGCGCGTTGACATGCGCCCGGACTTTTCCGAAAAGGGGCGCTGAGAGATGCAGATGACGTTATTGAGGGGTTTCGGGATGGGTTCCGCCGGCAGGCCGCGTGCGCGCACCGCCTTTGCCGTGCCGCTCCTGACCCTGACGCTAGGGCTCACCGCGCTGGTCGCGGCTTCGCCCGCCCGCGCCGATTTCCGCGTCTGCAACGCCACGCAGAACCTGGTCGGCGTCGGCATCGGCTACCGCGCCAAGGCAGGCTGGATCACCGAGGGGTGGTGGCACATCGAAGGATCGAGCTGCAAGACGCTGATCGAAGGTCCGCTGTCATCGAGGTTTTACTATCTTTATGCAGAAGACGCCGAGCGCGGCGGGCGCTGGGATGGCCCGATCAACATGTGCGTGGCCGAAAAAGAATTCAAGATTGCCGGCGTTACCGATTGCGTCGCCCGGGGCTTCCAGCGCGCCGGATTCCAGGAATATGACACGGGCGAGCAGGCAAGCTGGATGGTCCAGCTGACCGATGAGTCCACAACGGGAGGCGCTCCAGCCGCCCCGGGAACAAACAGTCAATGAGACGTAGCCGCAAGGTCAAGATCCTCGCCACCATCGGTCCTGCCTCCTCGTCCGAGGAGATGCTGCAGAAGCTGTTCGAAGCCGGCGCCGATGTCTTCCGCATCAATATGAGCCACACCGATCACGAGCTGATGCGCACGCTGGTCGGCCGCATCCGCGCGGTCGAGGAAAAGGTCGGCCGTCCGATCGGCATCCTGGCCGATTTGCAGGGACCGAAGCTGCGCGTCGGCAAGTTCGCCAACGGCAAGGAGGTGCTGACCCCGGGCCAGACCTTCACCCTCGACAACAATCCCGAGCCCGGCACGTCGACCCGCGTCTACCTGCCGCATCCCGAAATCCTGAGTTCGGTCGAGGCCGGCCACCGTCTGTTGATCGACGACGGCAAGCTGGAGCTCAGGGCGGTGAAGAGCGACGGCAAATCGATCACCTGCACCGTCGTCGCCGGCACCACCATTTCCGACAAGAAGGGCGTCAGCCTGCCCGACACCGACCTGCCGGTCGGTGCGCTGACCGAAAAGGACCGCAAGGACCTCGATGCGGTGCTGGCGGAAAGCGTCGACTGGGTGGCGCTGTCGTTCGTGCAGCGGCCGGAGGATTTGGCGGAAGCCCGCAAGATCGCGCGCGGCCGGGCGCTTATCATGGCCAAGATCGAAAAGCCGCAGGCGGTAGCCCGGCTGGCCGAAATCATCGAACTCTCCGACGCGCTGATGGTCGCCCGCGGCGATCTCGGTGTGGAAATGCCGCTGGAAGCGGTGCCCGGCATCCAGAAGCAGATCACGCGCGCCGCGCGCCGCGCCGGCAAGCCGGTGGTGGTCGCCACGCAAATGCTGGAATCGATGATCACCGCGCCGGTGCCGACCCGCGCCGAGGTGTCCGACGTGTCGATCGCCGTGTTCGAGGGCGCCGACGCCATCATGCTTTCAGCCGAATCCGCTGCCGGCGCCTATCCGGTCGAGGCGGTGGCGATGATGAACCGCATCGCCACCAAGGTCGAAACCGACCCGACCTATGCCGGCATCATCAACGCGCAGCGCTCGGAACCGGAAGCAACCGGCGCCGACGCCATTTCGCTCGCGGCCCGCGAGATTGCCGAGACGCTGAAACTGTCGGCGATCATCACCTATACGGCGTCGGGCACCACCGGCCTGCGCGCCGCGCGCGAGCGGCCGCAAGTGCCGATCATCGCGCTGTCGCCGATCCTCAACACGGCGCGGCGGCTGTCGCTTTTGTGGGGCACGCATTGCGTCGTCTCGCCCGACGCCAGCGACCTCGACGACATGGTCGACCGCGCCTGCCGCATCGCTTTCGAAGAGGGGTTCGGCCAGCCGGGCGACCGTGTCATCATCACGGCGGGCGTGCCGCTGAGGACGCCGGGTTCGACCAACATGCTGCGCATCGCCTATGTCGGGTCGGACGTGCAGGCCACCCGCAACATAGGTTGACAGAGGCTTCAACTCATCACAGTTCGCAGCGCTCTTGCCGCACCTTCGGCGTGATCGATGCGCCGAAGGAAGCGGTGTGCGCGAGGGATTGGGTCATAGAGATACTGATCTGGGGCGCGCATCTTTCGCCGGTTGAGGTCGGCGGTGTCGAGCAGGTCGAAATCGACCCTTTCCAGCGTGCAGTGCCAGCCTGCGCTATGCGAAGCCCATCCCCTTCCATGGTGCTGCAGAAGCCGCGCTCGGCTGGAATAGCCGTGATAGTCGAAGGCGATCACGCCGTTCGTCATATAGATATGGTTGCCGTAGAAATCCTCGCCCGGAATGATCCGTTCGCCGTAGAATCCGTCCAGGGGAGGATGGCTGAGGAAGGTGCCCGCAAGGATGTGGCAGGCGCCGTAGCCGAAGAAGATGCGATCCGGTAGCGCCCAGAACGCTTCGGGGTTTTTCTTGATTCCGTGCTTCAGGACATACATGCGGCCGTCACGTCGGGGCGAGTTGCGCGTCGGGCACCGTAATGTCGGGGCACTGTGCACCGTTGTACGCATCGCCGGCGATGCGTGCTTCCACGGTTTTTGCCATTGCCTGCAGGTCGACGACCTTGCCGGCGACTTTCTCGATCGCGCCGACGACGAGGTCGGAGGCGATCCAATCCGGCTTGTGGCCGAGATTGTGGACCCAGATCAGTTCGGCGCCGGGGATGTCCCTGACCAGGCCGACCGAATGGATCGAGGCATAGACCACCTTGTCGCGATCGCCCGAGATGACGATCGTCGGCGCTGTGATGTCGCGGTAATGCGGCGCGGCCTTCAGCGTATAGTCGTAGAGGCCGGCGACATCGATGGCGTTGGCGCGGAAAGCGCCGGGACGCAGCACCAGCGGAATCGAGGCATTGTCGACGTAGCCTTCCGGCACCTTGTTGGGAGAAAACACGCAGGCCGTGGCGCCGTCCATCTGCAGCGTGCCTGCCGGATAGGTCAATGTCTGCGAGAACAGCCAGCCGATGATGGGGGTGGCGGTCAGCTTGTAGTACCAGGCGGTCGCGCCGCCCGGCCAGGGGTGGCTGACCGGCGACAGAAAGACCAGCCCGAGCGTCTTCTCCGGGTGTTCGCGGCCAAAGGCGGCGGTGATCACGCCGCCAAAGGAATGGCCGACCATGATCGCATTGTGGATGCCGAGACGGTCCATCAGCCTGGCGATGGTGTCGGCCTGCCCCGACGGGCTCTCATTGCCGGGGCCGCGCGCCGACCAGCCGAAGCCCGGCCGGTCGAGGAAGACCATCTCGGCGCGGCCTTCGAGCAAAGGCCTGATCGGCAGCATCTGATCCCTGAGGTTGGCGCTGGCGCCATGGATGAAGACGATCGCCGGCAGCTCGGCATTTTGAGGCGCCGGCACGTGGACATAGTGGATGCGGGTGGCGTCGATGTCGGCAAATTCGCCGGCCGGCGGGTTTCGCCACTCGATCAGCCACGCGCCGGCGCGGGTGACACCGGCCAAGGCAAAGACGAGCGCGAGGAGCAAAGCACAGGCGGCGTAAATGAGGTTCATGCGCGGAGATACGGGGTGGAGGGAGTAGGGAGTAGGGAGTAGGGAGTAGGGAGTAGGGAGTAGGGAGTAGGGAGTAGGGAGTAGGGAGGTGGCGTCTCACCAATCTTCTCTACTGACTACTGACTAATCCCTGATTCCTACTGCCTAATCAAATTCCTTCGCCGGCAAGCTCTTCCGAAATTGCCGCGACCTGGTCCTGGGCGCTGCGCATCATCGGATAGATGGTAAGCACCTTCTGCCAGGCTTCGAGCGCCGATTGCTTGTGGCCGGTGGCGGCCATGATCTGGGCCAGGCCGGAAAGCGCGCCGAAATGGCGTGGTTCCAGCTGCAGCGTCTGGTCGATGTCGGACATCGATTTCCCGAAATTCTTCATCATGTAATGGACGGTGGCGCGCCGGTTCCAGCCTTCGGCATATTTTGGCTGAAGGATGACGACCTGGTCGAGGAAGTCGAGGGCGACGTCGAACTTCTGGTCGTCCATCGCCTTTTGCGACCATTGCATCATCAGGTCGATCGAGGCGCTGCCGGACTGGAACCATTCGCCCCAGATGCGCCCGGCGATGCGCTCGGCCGCCTTTTCGTTGCGCTCGCGCTTCAGCTCGGCAAACAGTTGGTCGAGCCTGGCTTCCCTGGTCAGGGCAACCGGCGGCTTTGCCGGCGGATCGTCCGCCGACGCCGGAGCGACGCCGAAAAGAAACAGGGTGGCCAAAAATGCAAAAAGAATCCGCATCGCCGGAATCTAACCCCGGACGGCGGATCGTCAAACTGAAATTAGCGTGAAAGTGCCTGGAACCAGGCAATTACCATCATATGGACGGAGGCAACGAGCCCCCGGCCGAACACTCAGCCCTGGCGCGCCTTGTAGCGCGGAGCGGTCTTGTTGATGATGTAGACGCGGCCCTTGCGGCGAACCAACTGGTTGTCGCGGTGACGCGCCTTCAGCGCCTTGAGCGAATTCTTGATCTTCATGGTCTTGCCCGTCGGTCTGGGCCCTGTCCGGGCCGAATTATTAAGGCGCGCCTGAAAAGCGCGCCTTTGAACTTGCGGTGGCTCATAAACGAGGAGCCTTGCCCGTGTCAACCGCAAGCGTGCTGGATAGAGGCCGAGAATGGCTTTGGCTATCAAAATATCCGCCATCTCGGCTCCACGCCATTGCGCGGCCGAAGGCGGGCTGGAATGGTGCGGCACCCGCAAGCCGATTTGGAGACCTCCATGCGCCTGTTGTTTGTGTCCGCCTGCCTTGCCGTTGTGGCAGCGGCATCCACCGCGCAGGCGCAGGAATGCGACCGCAACGACGACAGCCAGCAGATGATGAACATCTGCGCCGGCGAGGACTATCAGGCGGCCGATGCCAAGCTCAACCAGGCCTACAAGGATCTCGTCGGTCGCAACGACGACAAGAGCAGGAAGCTGCTGCAGGTCGCGCAACGCGCCTGGATCGCCTTCCGCAACGCCGAATGCGCCTATACGACGACAGACAGCGAAGGCGGCTCCATCCATCCGATGGAGGTTTCACAATGCCTGACCGAACTGACGGACCAGCGAATCAAACAGCTCACCGCGGGCGCCAATTGTAGGGAAGGCGATGCGAGTTGCGCCAGCCCCGACGAGGACGGGGATCTGAACGACGAGCTGCAATAGGGCTCGAGCCACGCCCTCGCGCAAAGTGCCGGAATGGCTTAGCTACGGCGGCTGATGCGCGTGAAATGGCCCATCTTGCGGCCTGGGCGCGCTTCCGCCTTGCCGTAGAGATGCAGCATCAGATCGGGCTCGGCGAGCAAAGCGGGTACGCGCAGCACATCGTCGCCGATCAGGTTTTCCATGACGCAGTTTGAATGCCGGCCAGGGTTGCCCAGCGGCAGGCCGGCAATGGCGCGGATATGCTGCTCGAACTGCGAAACGATGCCGGCGGCTTCCGTCCAGTGGCCGGAATTGTGCACGCGCGGTGCCATTTCGTTGGCCAGCAGCGTGCCATCGGCAAGAACGAAGAACTCGACGCCGATGACGCCGACATAGTCGAGGGCCGACAGGATTTTCGCCGCCGCGGCCTGTGCCGTTGCCGCCGTCTCCAGCCTGATCTGGGCCGGCAGGGTCGAGGTATGCAGGATGCCGTCGCGGTGGACGTTCTCAGCCGGATCGTAGGCGGCGACCGCGCCGTCCAACCCGCGCGCGGCGATGACCGAGATTTCGCGCTCGAAAGCGACGAAGGATTCGAGGATCAGCGGCACGTTGCCCATGGTCTCGCATGTGCCGGCAAAGCCGCCCGTCTCCATGTTGCGGAAGACGCGCTGGCCCTTGCCGTCATACCCCATGCGGCGGGTTTTCAAGATGCCGCTGCCACCGAACTCTCTCAGCGCCGCCGTCAGCTCGTCGTCATTGTCGACGGAGCGGAAATCCGCTGTCCTGATGCCGATGCCGTTCAGGAATAGCTTCTCCGCCACCCGGTCCTGGGCGACTTCCAACGCCCTGGGCGGCGGATAGACCGGGACCTTGGCGGCGAGCGCGCCGGCAGCCGCTACCGGCACATTCTCGAATTCGTAGGTGACGACGGCGCTGACTGCCGCCAGTTCGGCAAGGGCGTCCGCATCGTCATAGGCGGCGGCGATCTGGCGGTTGGCGACCTGAGCCGCCGGGCAATCGGCCTGCGGTTCGAGGATAATTGTGCGGTAGCCGAGGCGCGCTGCGGCAACAGCCAGCATGCGGCCGAGCTGGCCGCCGCCGATGATGCCGATGCTCGATCCCGCGGGCAGGCTCATGGCGCGTCCGTCGGTTCGGTGGCGACCCTGGCGGTTTGGGCGGTGCGCCAGGCATCCAGGCGGGCGGCAAGTTCTTCGTCGTTCAGCGCCAGCACGGCGGCCGCCAGAAGGGCGGCGTTGGCCGCACCCGCCTTGCCGATGGCAAGCGTGCCGACCGGAATGCCGGCCGGCATCTGGACGATGGAGAGCAGCGAATCCTGGCCGGACAGCGCCTTCGATTCGACCGGCACGCCGAACACCGGCAGCGGCGTCATCGCCGCCGTCATGCCGGGCAGGTGGGCGGCGCCGCCGGCGCCGGCGATGATCACCTTGTAGCCGGCCGCCTTGGCGCCCTTGGCGAAATCATAGAGGCGGTCCGGGGTGCGGTGGGCGGAGACGATCAGCCGCTTGTGCGGAATGCCCAGCGCCTCCAGCGTTTCGGCGGCGTGGCGCATCGTCGCCCAGTCGGACTGGCTGCCCATGATGATGGCGACGTCGGCGCGGTGGTCGGTCAAGCGCATGCTCCCGGCGGTAAAGGCGCGCCTTAGCGGAATTCGGGCTGGCCCGCAAGGATGGCGGCCGCCGCAGCCTAGTCCGGCCAGCGCAGGGCGCCGGATGAATCCTTTCGCGGCTGTCTCATCGCATCCGCCGGCCTGTCGGCCGCGGTGAGCACGGCGCGGAGGCGTTCGGCGACGATCTCGGCCTCGCCTGGGTGCAGGTTGCAGGGGTCGAGAAAGAAATGGCCACGCTCGACCTCGTGGTTGCGCACGATGATGGGCGGCGATCCGGCCGCCAATGCCGAGGCGAGGCCGGCGGCACTGAAGCGGCTTTCGGGGGAGACGAAGATCTGCAGCCGGTCGAGCGGATTGGCGGTCGGGTCGGGAATGATGTTTGCGACGATGCCGGGTATTCCCTGCAGCGAATCCCTCCATAGATTGAGCGCCGCTTCCTCGCGCTGGCGGATGCCGGCATGGTCGCGCTTTTCCCAGGCTTCGAGCGCCGCCATCGTGCCGGCGATGCTTTCCTTGCCAACCTTCATGGCGCGGGCGACGCCGCGGTTTTGCAGATAGGCGGCGCGGACGAGATCCTTGCGGCCGGCGACGATGCCGCTGGTTGGCCCCGAAAGGAATTTGTGGCCGCTGTAGACGACGATGTCGGCTCCGCGCGCCAGGAAGCTGCGTAGATCATATTCGGAAGCCGCATCGACGATCACCGGCACGCCCATGGCGTGGCAGATATCGCAGAATTCCTCGAGGGAAAGCATGCCGTATTGCACGGTGTGGTGCGCCACGACGTAGAGCGCCGCCGCCGTGCGCTCATTGATCGCCTCGCGCACGTGATAATCCTGGGTGACGCTGACCGTACCCGCCGAAATGACCTTGGCGCCGGCAACGCGGATCGACTGGTCGATCGGCGCGCCGTAATTGACCATATGGCCAAGCTGGATGACGACTTCGGACTTCAGCCCCTCGGTATCGTCGGGCAGCCGTTCGATCGCCAGCAAATTGGTGCCGGTCATCGCCCCGGCGATCGCCATTGTGATGCCTGAGGCGCAGCAGGCGGTGATGAAGCCGGCCTCGCCGCCGGTGAGGCGGGCGGTGGTCACGCTTGCGGCGCGCTGCAGATCGTCCATCTCCACCCATTGCGAGGCGATCTCGGCCATGGCGCTGATCGCCTCGGGAACGATGATCGAGGCGCCGAGGGTCGTCATCGTGCCGGAGACGTTGATGATCGGCCTCAGTCCCAGCCGTTCACGGATCGTGGTGTTGGAGCCGGTGTCGGAATAGGTTTTCATTTGGAGCATATCCCTTGACTGTCAGGCAGCGATCTCGACGACCGCTTCGATTTCGACGGTGATGTTTCCAGGCAGCGAGCCGACCCCGATCGCCGAGCGGGCATGGCCCCCAATCTTGTCGAAGACGCTGGCGAACAGGTCCGAGCAGCCATTGACCACTTTCGGGTGGTCGCTGAAGGTCGGCGTCGCATTGACGAAGCCGAGCAATTTGACGACGCGCACGATGCGGCCGAGATCGCCGGCGGCGGCGTGCATGACGGCGAGCAGGTTGAGGCCGGTGAGGCGGGCATGCTCATAGGCCTGCTCGACGGTGACGTCCTCGCCGACCTTGCCGGTGCACAGCGTGCCGTTGGCGCGCAACGGCCCTTGACCCGAAAGAAAGATCAGCCGGCCGCTTTCCGCATGGGTGACGAAATTGCCGATCGGCGTCGGCGGCTCGGGCAGCGTCAGGCCGAGTTCGGCTAGCCGGATGTAAGGCGTCATGGAAGAATTCTCCTTGGGCCGGCCCGTTGTTTTACGCAATTCCCAAGGCAAAGCGCTTCGCGCTTTTCCCGGGAAAACCGCTTACACTTTTCCTGGAATTGCTTTGGGCCGCCCATGTCAGAAATGCGAGGCGCGGAAGCGCGCCAGGAAAGAGCGCAGGCGCTCATTGGTGGTCTCTTCGGCAAGGATCTCCTTCGGCGGGCCAACAGCGCTGACACCGCCATCGGCCATGAAGACAATGCGGCTCGAAGCGTCGCGGGCAAAGGCCATCTCGTGCGTGACCATCACCATGGTCATGCCGTCTTCGGCCAGGCTGCGCACAACGGCCAACACCTCCCCGACCAGTTCGGGATCGAGCGCGGAGGTGATCTCGTCGAGCAGCAGGATCTTCGGCTCCATGGCGACTGCCCGCGCTATGCCGACGCGCTGCTGCTGGCCGCCGGAGAGTTCCGCCGGCAGGCTGTCGGCCTTGTGGGCGAGGCCGACGCGGCTCAGCCAATGCTCGGCGATCTGGCGCGCCTCGGCCTTGCTCTTGCCGCGCACCTTGGTGAGGCCGAGCATGATGTTGCCGGCGGCGGTGAGGTGCGGAAACAGATTGAAGCTCTGGAACACCATGCCGGTTTCGGCGCGCATATTGGCAAGGTCGCGCTCGCTGCGCCGCTGGCGCGCGCCGGCCTCACGAAAACCGACCTCCTTGCCGTCGATGCGGATCGAGCCTGAGTCGTAGCTTTCGAGAAAGTTGACGCAGCGCAGCAGGGTGGTTTTGCCGCTGCCGGAAGGGCCGATGACGGTGACCACCTCGCCCCTGTCCACCTTGAGGCTGACCGAGCGAAGCACCTCGACCGAACCAAAGGCTTTCGAGACCCCGGCAATGTCGAGAAGGGCAGCATTGTCGTTCGAGCTTGTGGCCATCGTGCTAGTCCCGGATGAAGGCAAAGCGCCGTTCCAGCCGCCGGCTGGCGTAGGAAAGCGCATAGTTGACGGCGAAATAGATCAAGGCGCCGAGGATGTAGAGCGGCATCGCCTCATAGGTGCGGCCGATGACCTGGTTGATCGCCTGCATCAGGTCGGTGATGCCGAGCAGCGAGACCAGGGCGCTGCCCTTGACCGCATCGGTGACGCCGTTGATCCAGGGCGGCAGGAAGCGCCGGAAGGCCTGCGGAAAGATGACGTAGGTGAGCCGCTGGCGAAAAGTCAGCCCAATGGCCATCGCCGCTTCTGACTGGCCCTTGGGAATGGAGCCGACGGCGCCCCGGAGATACTCAATGACCTGCGCGGTCTTGAACAAGGTCAGCGCCAGCACCGCCGCCGAGAAGGATTGCAGATGCAGGCCGATGGCTGGCAGGCCGTAATAGACGAAGAACATCAGCACCAGGATCGGGATGCCGCGGATGGTGTCGGAGAAGATACGCACCGCCCAGCGCAGCGGCGCCGGGCCGTAGACCAGGCCGACGCCGAGCGCGACACCGGCAATCAGCGACAGCACCACGACCAGCAGCGACACCCACAAGGTGATGGCGAAGCCCTGGGCGAGGAACGGTACGGCGTAGAGGATCTGGCTCAGCATGTCAGCGCGCAGCCCTGAACCGGCGTTCGACCAGCCGCAGCCCGAAGAGCAGGGTGTAACCGGTCACCAGGTACATCGCCGTCGTCACCAGATAGACCTCGACGATGCGGAAGGTGTTGAAGTTGATCCACTGGGCGCCGAAGGTGAGCTCGGGCACCGAGATGACCGATGCGATGGACGTGTCCTTGAACAGCGAGATGAAGGTGTTGGACAGCGCCGGCAGCGTGATGCGCAGCATGGTCGGCAGGCGCACGTGAACCAACCGCTGCCAAGGCGTCAGCCCGATCGCCTTGCCGGCATCGAGCTGGCCGCGCGGCACGG
Organism: Mesorhizobium sp. P160187; assembly: GCF_057766425.1. NCBI lineage: Bacteria > Pseudomonadati > Pseudomonadota > Alphaproteobacteria > Hyphomicrobiales > Phyllobacteriaceae > Mesorhizobium > Mesorhizobium sp. P160187. The sequence continues at coordinate 1,262,511 of NZ_JBYMDX010000003.1, read as the reverse complement.
CTTCCAGGCCGGAGCGGAACACCTCGACCAGATAGGCGCCGCTATAGACCGACAGCGTCAGCACGAACGAGGTCGGCGCGTCGTAGGCGACGTCGATCACCGTCGGCAGGCCGTAGAAGACAAGATAGACGAGCAGGATCAGCGGCACGTTGCGGATGAATTCGACGTAAGCCGCAATGATGGCGCGCACCACGCGTCCGGCCGAGACATACCAGACCGCCAGCACCAGGCCGATGACGACGCCGATGGCAATCGAAATCACGGCAAGCTCGAGGCTGAGCAGAAGGCCGCCCCACAGCTTGTCGAAATGACGCCAGATCAGGTTGAAGTTGAGCGTATAGCCCATGCGTCTCCCGCAATAACCAAGGGGATGCGAACTAGAAGGCGGAAGGGCTAACCCTTCCGCCAGCACTTGTCAGACAACCGGGAAACCGGGATGGCGGGCCGGCGGCTCTTGGCCGAAATAGTCCTTGAAGGCGGCGTCGTAGAGTGCGGTCTCATGGCCGAACATGGCGATGGTGAAGGTCTGGTTGACGAAGGTCAGCCAGTCCAGGTCGCCCTGCCTGACCGCCGCGCCGTAGAGCATCGAGTACCAGCTCTTGCCGGCATCGAAATATTTGTCGGGGTTGCGCGAGGCCAGCCAGCGCACGGTTGAAAGATCGACAGCGGCGGCATCGGCGCGTTTCGATTCCAGTGCCTGCAGCACATTGGCCTGGGTGTCGATCTGCAGCACCTGCGCCTCCGGCAGGGCGTAATGGACCGAGCTTTCGGCATCGACATTCTGCAGGATCGAGATGCGCGTCGCCGAACCACCGGCGAGCAGCTTGTCGAAGGTCTTGTTTTCCGCCGTCGGCAGCGTCAGCAGGGCGACGCCCTCGACATAGTATGGCCTGGAGAAGTGGATCAGCTGCGAGCGCTGCGCGGTCATGGTCATGAACTGGATGGTAATGTCGACCTTGTTGGTGGTGACATTGGGGATGCGCTGCGCCGGATCCTGCATGACGAACTCGACCTTGCTCGGATCGTCGAACAGACCCTTGGCCAGGATGCGGCCCATGGTGATGTCCATGCCGACCAGCTCGCCGGCATCGTTTTCGAAATGCCATGGCGCGTTGGTGCTGCCGGTGCCGACGATCAGCTTGCCGCGGTCAAGCGCGGTGCGCAGAACGCTGTCGGATGCGGCTTGTGCCGCCGCCTTTTCGGCGCTGACAGCGGTCATCACGCCCGCCGTTGCAAGCCCGGCCATGCCCAGTTTCAGAAAATCTCGCTTGGATGCGTCGTTCACTGCGACCTCCTGTTGTTTGAGTTCCCCTTACAGACACACGTGTCGCCGACCTGAATTGTCTCTTACAATAGACACATGTATCCTATACAAGACAGATACTAACATCAGGAATCAGTTATGCAAGACAGCAATGGACTCACGGATCGGGCGGAGCTTGGTCCAGCCGAGAGCCCGACGCCCGACAAGACCTCCGGCTCGCGCGAGAAGGGCCTCAACCGGGTGCTGGAGATCCTGGAATTCCTGCATGTCACGCAGCGCGCCATCGGCATTGGCGATCTCGCCAAGGGGGTGAATGCGCCGCGCTCCACCACCTATACGCTGGTGCGTTCGCTGGTCGATGCGGGTCTCCTGGAGATGGAGGGCGACGGCAACCGGGTCTATTTCGGCAAGAAGCTCTACCTCTATGGGATGGACTATGTCAGGGGCAACGACCTGCTTAGGCGGGGCCGGCAGGAGGTCGACAATCTGTCGCGCGAGACCGGCGAGACCTCCGAATTGTGCATGCTGCAAAGCGGGCGCTATACCATCGTCCATTCCAGCCCCGGCACCAGGCCGTTCCGCATCAGCTCGGCCACTGGCCTGCAGATCCCGCTGCCATGGACGGCATCGGGGCGGCTGCTTCTGGCCGGATTGGAAAGGGCCGCCATCCAGGACATGGTCTCGGAAGACGACCTTTTGCTGCCCGACGGCCGCAGGCTGCAGTTCGACGACTTCATTGCCGATATCGCGACGGCCAGAACGACCGGCTATTGCATCACTTCGGGGCTGGTCGACGCCTACACCAAATGCCTGGCCGCCCCTGTCTTCGCGGCCGCCGGCAAGGTCGAGGCGACGATGTGCCTGGTGGTGCCGATCGACACTTCAGCGGAGAAGACCGACGAATTGCTGACGTTGCTGCGCCATCGCGCGGCGCGGCTGTCGATAGCGGGGTGAGCAGTTAGGCCCCGAGGCCGTCGGCTAAGCGATGATGTCCGGAATGATCTTGTCTTCCAGCGCCATCAGCCGGTCCTTGAGGAAAAGCTTCTTCTTCTTCATGCGCTGGATCTGCAAGGGGTCGCAGCCCATGGCGATCATCGCATTGATGGCCGCGTCGAAATCGGCATGCTCCTGCTTCAGGCGGGAAAATTCGAGGCGGACATCGGCCTTTTCCTGGTCGGACATTCTCTACCGTCTGCATGTCTGCGGCGCCCGGCAATGGGCATGATTGGGCGGGGGCGGCATCAATTGCCGCCGGCGCGCAGCCAATATCACATATCACATTGTCGTGGAATGCTACCACGCAGCATTCGACATCGCAGCCGGATGGTGGCAGACTATCGTGGTGCCGTCACAGATGCGACCTGCGGTGGACGTGCCTTTGACGGCTGCAATCGAGGAAACCATGAAAGGGAGAACCAATCATGTCTCTTGCATCCCATCTTGATGAGTTGCAGCGGAAACACGGTGATATCGAACGCGAGATCGACGATGCGATGAACCATCCATCGGTCGACGACCTCGAAATCGTGAATCTGAAGCGACGCAAGCTGGCACTCAAGGACGAGATTGAAAAACTGAAGGCGAAACCGACGAGACACTGACGCCCTTCCAGGATTAGACGCGCCGCCTTGGCGCGTGACTATCGCTCCGGTGGCGACATGCCGCCGGAGGCCTGTTTTTGCTACTGATTCCGATACTGTTGGCCGGCGAAACCCGTCTGTGGGGTCGCCGCGCTGCTGCGATTTGGCGGCTCTGCTTGTCTGTCGCCATTGACAAGCCATCTTTGCTCCTCCACCTCATGCCCGAACCTCAGCGCTATGCGCTGATAGCTGATTGAGCGTGCGTCGACGTGGACGTGTGTCGCTCGGTTGATCAAGAGGCTGCCGGCATGACCGGGTATTTTTCCTCCCCCTTTGCGCGCCGGACATCGGTCGGCGTCGATGTCGGCGGCGTGATCGTCGGCGGCGGCGCGCCGGTCGTCGTGCAGTCGATGACCAACACCGACACGGCCGATATCGACCAGACCGTCGCGCAGGTTGCGGCTTTGCATCGCGCCGGCTCCGAGATCGTGCGCATCACCGTCGATCGTGACGAGAGCGCCGCCGCCGTGCCGCGCATCCGCGAACGGCTCGAGCGGCTCGGCATCAATGTGCCGCTGGTCGGCGACTTCCACTATATCGGCCACAAGCTGCTGGCCGATCATCCGGCCTGTGCCGAGGCGCTGGCCAAATACCGCATCAATCCTGGCAATGTCGGTTTCAAGGACAAGAAGGACCGCCAGTTCGCCGCGATCGTCGAAATGGCGATCAGGCATGACAAGCCGGTGCGCATCGGCGTCAATTGGGGGTCGCTCGATCAGGAGCTGCTCACCCGGCTGATGGACGAAAACCAGCGCCAAGGCTTTCCGCTGACGGCGCAGGAAGTAACCCGCGAAGCGATCGTGCAGTCGGCGATCCTGTCGGCCGAAATGGCCGAAGAGATAGGCCTCGCCCGCGAAAAGATCATCCTGTCGGCCAAGGTCAGCGGCGTGCAGGATTTGATCGCCGTCTATGCCGAGCTTGCCACGCGCTCCAACCATGCGCTGCATCTTGGCCTCACCGAAGCCGGCATGGGATCCAAGGGCATCGTCGCCTCGTCGGCTGCCATGGGCATCCTCTTGCAGCAAGGCATTGGCGACACCATCCGCATCTCGCTGACGCCGGAGCCGAATGGCGACCGCACGCGCGAGGTGCAGGTCTCGCAGGAACTGCTGCAGACCATGGGCTTCCGTCAGTTCGTGCCGATCGTCGCCGCTTGCCCCGGCTGCGGTCGCACGACCTCCACCGTGTTCCAGGAGCTCGCCCAGAACATCCAGGCCGATTTGCGCAAGAACATGCCGGTCTGGCGGGAGAAATATCCCGGCGTCGAGAACCTCAAGGTCGCGGTGATGGGCTGCATCGTCAACGGCCCCGGCGAATCCAAGCACGCCGATATCGGCATATCGCTGCCCGGCACCGGCGAGACGCCGACCGCACCCGTCTTCGTCGACGGCAAGAAGTCGGCGACGCTGCGCGGTCCGTCGATCGTCGCCGATTTCGAAAAAATGGTTGCCGACTATATCGAGCGGCGGTTTGGCCAGCACGGCAAAGCCGCGGCCGAATGAGCCATGCGGGGGCTGCTCAAAGCCGGTGTGATCCTGCTCTGCGGGCTGAGTGCCGGACAGGCACTTGCCGATCCACCGCAATCGCGCTCGGCGGCGAAACGATTGATCGGCCGTGTCTGTGACCTGATCGAGACGCATGCCGAGCGGAACGGCCTGCCGAAGGATTACTTCGCCCGGCTGATCTGGAAAGAAAGCCGCTTCGATCCCAATGCGGTTAGCCCGGTCGGTGCCGAAGGGATCGCCCAGTTCATGCCGAGCACCGCCAAGATGCGCGGGCTGGCCGATCCTTTCGACATCGACCAGGCGATCCCGGCTTCGGCGAAATATCTCGCCGAAATGAAGACCGGCTTCGGCAATCTCGGCCTGGCGGCGGCTGCCTACAATGCCGGCGAGAGCCGCGTTTCGCGCTGGCTGGGTTCGGGCGGCTTCTTGCCCATGGAGACCGAGAGCTACGTCTTCGACATCATGGGCGAACCGGCCGACAAGTTCTCCGACAGCGCCTACGCCGGAACGATCGAGCCGCTCGACGCGAAAACCAGCTTTGCCGTCGCCTGCCGCAAGCTGCCGGTGATCATGTCGAGAACCGTGGCCATGGCGTCGATCAATGTGAAGCCATGGGGCGTCCAGGTGGCCGGCAATTTCCGCAGGGGCGCTGCGATCAATCAGTGGCTGCGGGTCAGGAGCCGGTTTCCGGCGCTGCTTTCCGGTCGTGACCCGGTGGTCAGCCGGGTGCGCACGCCGATCGGCCGACGCGGCATCTACGCCGTCAGGATCGGTGTCGACGACCGTAGCGCCGCCAACGTCATCTGCCAGAAACTGCAAAGCGTCGGCGGCGCCTGTATCGTCGTGCGCAACCGATAGGGGGCGACATGACGGCCAAAATCGTCCTGCTCAATGGCGTCGGCAGCGCCGGCAAAAGCTCGATCGCCAGGGCGCTGCAAACAATCGCCGCTGAACCGTTCCTGCATGTCCAGATGGATGCTTTCATCGACATGCTGCCGCCGGCGCTGCAGGATCATGCCGACGGGTTTTCCTTTGAGACGGTGCTGGAAGACGGCAGGCCGTCGGTGGTGATCAGGAGCGGACCGGTCGGCGCACGAACCATGCGCGGCATGCGCCATGCCATCGCTGCCATGGCCGGGCAAGGCAACAATCTCATCGTCGACGACGTGATCTTCAATGAAGAGATAGCGGAGTACCGCATGCTGCTGTCGGGTTTCGATCTGCATCTGGTCGGCGTCATGGCGCCGCTGGAGGTGCTGGAAGCGCGCGAGGCCGCGCGCGCCGACAGGCTGCCTGGCCTGGCGCGCTGGCAATATGGACGCGTCCACAAGGGCATGGACTACGACCTCGAAGTCGACACCAGCCGGCTGACGCCGCTTGAATGCGCCCGTCGCATCCAGGAAAGATTCCGACTATAGTGGCCGGTGTCTTTAACACGATCGCAGCTTTTACCAATTGCCCAAAACGCCGATAGCCGTCTCTGGCCTGCAAAGTCGTGTCGATTAAATATTTATGAGCCTTGCTGTAGTAAGACAGGTCGAAATTTCTGGCGAGACCTTTGGGGCCGTTAACGGGGGAAATCATGCCGGTGACAAATTTCCTTGGACGCGTCGTCGGTGAACTTGAAACGCCGCGCGCCAAACGGCCGTTCGGTTCTGGCTGGCTGTCCGGCTCGATTGGCTTGCTTGCCGGGGTCACCGCCCTGCTGATGGTCATCGTGCTGCGCTACCCGTCGCTTACATCGATGCCGGATCTGGCCCCCATCCACCAGATGCTGTTCTTCAAGCCGGTGCTCTATTTCGTCCTCATCTCCGGCTATATCCTGGCGATCCTCAGCATGACGCTGCGCAGGCAAAAGACGCTCGGCGCGGCAGCGATGTTCACTGTGCTGCTGGCGTCGCTGGTCGGCATGCTTCCGGTGCGCCATCAACTGCACATCGACGGGGTGTTCTTCGGGCTCGATTTCTTCATCCTGAACGCCTTGTTCATGGGTGTGCTGTTCGTCCCGCTCGAACGTCTTTTCGCGCGCAACAAGGATCAGACCGTGTTCCGCGACGAATGGCGCGAGGACCTGTTCTACTATCTGGTCTCGTCGCTGCTGGTGCAGATTTTGACCTACCTGACCTTGGCGCCGTCCAACTTCGTCAATTCACAGGGCACCCTTGGTTCGGTGCGCGCCTGGGTCCACGGCTTGCCGTGGCTGGTGCAACTGCTGGCGGTGATGTTCCTGACCGACCTTGCCCAGTATTGGGTGCATCGGGCCTTTCATCGCATTCCCTGGCTGTGGAAGTTCCATGCCGTGCACCATTCCGCCAAGTCGATGGACTGGATTGCCGGTGCGCGCATGCATTTCCTGGAAATCATCGTGCTGCGCAGCCTGACGGCCACCCCGATGTTCGTGCTGGGGTTCGATGAATCGGCTATCCAGACGTATATATTGATCGTCTACGTCTATTCGTCGTTCATCCATTCCAACATCGGAACCAGTTTCGGTCCAGTCGAAAAGGTGCTGGTGTCGCCGCGTTACCACCACTGGCATCACGGCCTCGAAAAAGAAGCGATCGACGTAAATTTCGCCATCCATTTCCCGCTGCTCGACCGGCTGTTCGGCACCCATCATATGCCCGAAGGGCGCTGGCCGAACGGCTACGGCATTCACGGACATCCCGTTCCGAACGGATACTGGCAGCAATTCCTCTATCCCTTCCGGCGCGGCTAGACTGGAGTCCTTCGCGAAGCGCGCGTGTCACCGCGCCTGGCGAGGTTAGCCCAATCCATGACAAGCGACAGAGCCCCGAGATGCGTGACGGCTACATAATCTGCGGCACGCCGAGAACCGGAAGCACCTTGCTGTGCGGCCTTCTGGCCTCGACGAAAACAGCCGGCGATCCGCACTCGTTCTACCGGCGGCAGGACAAAGCGGAATGGGCCGAAGAGTGGAAATTGCCGCATCCCGAGACGATGAGCGCGCATGACTTCGATGTCGCCTACCTCAAGGCGGCAATCAGCGCGGGAAAGGGCGGAACAGCCGTCTTCGGCTTGCGCCTGATGCGGGAGAACCTGGGTGAACTCTCGGCCATCCTCGACCGGATCTACCCAGACCTGCCATCGGACAAAGCACGCTTTGAAAAGGCCTTCGGCCGTATCCTCTACATCCATCTTTCGCGCGAAAACAAGCTGGCGCAGGCGGTGTCGCTGATCAAGGCCGAGCAGACCGGGCTTTGGCACATCGCGCCCGACGGAACCGAGATCGAACGAGTCGCACCGCCGCAGGAACCCCGCTACGATTTCAAGCGGATCCAGCGCGAGCTTGCCGAACTCGAAGCCTATGACGCGGGCTGGAACGTCTGGTTCGCGGAGCAGGGGATCGTCCCGCTGCGCATCGGCTATGAGCGCCTGTCAGCCGATCCGGCAGCGGCATTGGCATCCATCTGCGAGGCCCTGGGCGTTCCGGCGCCGAATGCCGCCGACGTAAAGCCGGGCGTCGCCAAGCTCTCCGACGAGACCAGCCTCGACTGGATGCGCCGCTATCATCTGGACGCGGCGATTTGATCAAGCCCTCTTTACCGCTACCGTTTCGCTGAGCCAGGTGCCGATCTTGCTGCCGAGACGGTCGGGCGACACCGGCTTGGGCAGATAGTCGTCCATGCCGGACTCGATACATTTGTCGCGGTCGCCCTTCAGTGCGTGCGCGGTGACGCCGATGATTGGTGTGTGATTGCCACTCGCTGCCTCCGCCGCCCGGATGGCGCGGGTCGCCTCGTAGCCGTTCATCTCCGGCATGGAGACGTCCATGAGGATCAGCTTCGGCCGCAGCGCCCGGTACATCTCGACGGCCGTGCGGCCATTGCTGGCGATGCGGTAGCTGAGGCCAAGCCCATTGAGGATCTGGCCGAACACCAGCTGGTTCACGTCATTGTCCTCGGCGATCAGAATATCGATCGGGCCGTTTGGCGTGGCGATCGATTCAGGCACTGTGGCCGCCGGAATTGCCGGGCCGCGAATGACGGTGAAGGCGGGTGGCGTCACGGGTGCCGCCTGCGGAACAACAGGCTCGCGAACAAACTGGGCCTTGCCGATCTGGGCCCGCGCTTTCTGGATTGCCGAGATGACGGTGCCGAGCAGGATGGCCGAGCGCGCCGGCTTGGTGAGATGCGCGGCGATGCCGAAATCGATGACCATCTTGCCGAAATCGACCTGATCGACCGAGGTCAGCAGCACCACCGGGATGGCGGAGAGACGGCTGTCGGCGGAAATCGCTTTGGCGACATCGGCGCCGTTCATGCCGGGCATCTGGTAGTCGAGAATGATGCAGTCGACCGCAGCACCGAGTTGGCTGGCCCGGTCTAGAAAGGCGAGGCCGACGGCGCCGCTTTCGGCGGCCGCGCAGTCGAAGCTCCAGCTTCTGAGCTGTTCCAGCAAGATCTCGCGGTTGACCGGGTTGTCGTCGATGACCAGCACGCGGGCGCCGGTGACATCGACCGGCACGACCTCGTTGCGCGTGTCCTGCTGATGCGCCGGCAGCGGCACGGCGAACCAGAACACCGAGCCGCGGCCGATCTCGCTTTCGACGCCGATCTTGCCGCCCATCAGATCGATGAGGCGGGCGGCGATGGCAAGGCCGAGGCCGGTGCCTTCATGGCGGCGCGTCGACGAGCCGTCGACCTGCGCGAATTTCTCGAACACGTTCTCGAGCTTCTCGGCAGGAATGCCGATGCCTGTGTCCTCGACGCGGACCTTGAGCTGGACCAGGCCGTCGACCACCTCGCCGCCGACATCGATCAGCACATGGCCCTTCTCGGTGAACTTCACCGCATTGCCGAGCAGATTGGTGACGATCTGACGGAACCGTCCGGCATCGCCGACGACATGGGCAGGCAGGCGCGGGTCGACACGCACGATTAGCTCGAGGTTCTTTTCGGCGACGCGCGCCGACACCAGTGTGGCCACGTCCTCGACCGCTTCGGCAAGCCGGAAGGGTGCAGGATCGAGCGTCAGCTGACCGGCATTGATCTTGGAGAAATCGAGGATGTCGTTGATGATGGTGAGCAGCGCATTGCCGGATTTGACGATGACTTCGGTGAAGGTTTTCTGGCGCGCGTTAAGCTCGGTCTTGGCGAGCAGTTCGGCCATGCCCAGCACGCCATTCATCGGCGTGCGGATCTCATGGCTCATATTGGCCAGGAATTCCGATTTGGCACGGTCGGCCGCTTCGGCCTTGAACAAGGATGCGGCGGATTCGGTGAAGGCGCGGCGGATCGCCTTTTCCATCGGCCGGAAGATCCAGAGGGCAACGATGGCAAGAACCGCGAACAGAAGGCCGCTTGCCCAAAACAGCAGCCTGTCGCTGGAGGCGTCGGCCAGATGGCGTTCGCCATCCATGGCGGTACGCACACGCACCAGCATCGGCTGGACGAACAGGTCGTTCTGGTTGAGGATTTCGCGCGAACTCCATTCGTCGGTCTGTTGCGCCGCCGACATCAGGTTGAAGTTGCGCACGATGTCGCGCGACGACCAGAACAGGTCACCGTTGACGGCGGCCGACGAGAGTTCGTCCAGCGTTTTGGCCGACAGGCTCGGCTTGATCGCGGCAAGCTCCGCGGACAGTGTTTCGATCTCGCTGGTCAGGCGTTGCGAATGGCCGCGCGCGGCGGCGGCAAGGCCGTCACGGGTTTCGGTGCGCCAGGCCGTGCTGGCGGTTTCGGCAAAGCTGGAGGCGTTGCGCAGGTCGCGGGTGAAGACGACGAGATTGCTGCTCAGCGCGTCGATGTCGTGGCGGAAGGAATTGACGCGATTGAGCGCAAACATCACCGCGGTGGAAGCCAGCGCAAAGATGAGCAATCCCGAGATGTAGCGGATCCGGATCGAGCGGATGAAGAAAGAATATTCCGGCATGCGCAACCCCAACACATACGCATCATTTTAACGGTCGGGATTACGCTTGATTTACATTAAAATTCCGTTCGCGCCTGGCGGGCCGTCAAGATCCTGGCTGCACGTGCCCGGAGTTGGCGCCATAGAGGGTGGCATCGCATTCGCGCATCATGCGCAGTGCTTCTTCCTCGGTCAGGCCAAACTTGCGCATCATGCTCCGGATTTCGGGGCCTACAGCTATCTCCACCGGTCTTGCCGCCTGGCGGGTCTTCCTGGCCTTTTTCTTGGACATCAGTACGTTTCCCGTCTTGACCGACACATGTTTCGCATCAGCCCTGGCCCCGGCCTCACCGTGCTGCGCCAGACCATGGGCGCATGGCAGATCAGGCGGCTGCCAGCCTCCTCCCGCGCGCCGGTCGCGAGCCGCACGGCGCGCCTGGCGATCTCCTCGATCGGCGGCGAGAACGTCGTCAGCCGGTAAGAGGCCCAGTCGGCCTGTTCAATGTCGTCAAAGCCGATGACGCAGAGATCGCGGGGTACGCTGATGCCGAACTCGTGGCGGGCCGCATCGAGAAAGCCGCACGCAATCAGGTCGGTCACGCAGAACGCCGCATCCGGCCGCTGCCGGCCGGAAAAGAGCCGCCTGGCGCCATCGGCTCCGGTGGCATAGCCGGTGCGGCCCTCGCGCCACACGGTCACCTCCAGCCCTTCCTTCTGCGCGGCGGTAAGGAAGGCGGTTTCGCGGGAGAGCAGGCTGGGCGTGCCGGCGGCCGAGGTCACCAGAGCGGGGCGGGTACAGCCGGCGCGGATGAAGGCATGCAGCGCTGCCTCTGCGGCTGCAGCGTTGTCGACACCGATATTGTGCGGGCCGTCGAAGCGGTCATCGCGATTGATCAGCACCAGCCGCTGGCCGTTCTCAAGACAGGTGCGGATCAGCAACTGCGGCGGCGAGCCGGACAGAACGATGCTCGCATCGGCGCGATAGTTCAGCGTGTTGCGCAGCGCCTGGTCGACATGGTGGCTGGGGCCGGAGGTGTTGAACACCATGGCCATTTTGCCGGCGTCCCGCAGATGTTGGGTCAGCGCCTTCTGCAGGCGGGCATGATAGGGCGTGTCGCCATCGGCAACGATGAGGCAGACAATGCCGGTCGAGGCCCGCATCAGGCCGCGAGCCAGATGGTTGACGTGATAGCCGAGTTGCTCGGCCGCCAGCATCACCCGCTCGCGGGTTTCCCCGGAAACGGAAGCGCCGGGCGTGAAGGTACGTGACACGGCCGAGCGCGAAACCCCGGCGAGGTCGGCAACCTGCTGGGCGCTGGAAAAACCGGTGCGGATTCTCGGAACCTTCAAGCCAACGCTCTCGCTGCTGTTTTCGTGATTCTTTGCACGCCCGTGCAATGTAATGCAACTCTTCTGCCATTGCCACCCACCGCACTTGACAGGCATGGCCGAATGCAACAGCTTTGCACAGCCGTGCAATACAAGCCGGCTCAAGAGTGGCATCGGAGGAATACCCTGTCCATTTCGCCGAAGACGGCATTGAGGGCGCGACTGTCCGGACCGGCTGCATGAGCAGGGCGGCGGCGCATCCGAAGGCGGACCGGCTGTCCGAGGCCGAGATGGACAGGCGTGCCGAGGTCTGCCGGAAACTGCTTGTCACGGCCGGGCAACTGGCGATGGAAGGCTATGCCCGGCAGGGCGCCGTCCAGCCGGTGGCGATGAAAGGCCCGCAGGATTTTCTCACTGAAACCGACGGCAAGGTCGAGGAGCACATCCGCGCGACGCTCGCAGAGGCTTTTCCGCAGGACGGGTTTTTGGGCGAGGAAGGCGGCGGCATCGGCTCTGCCCGCATGTGGGTCGTCGACCCGATCGACGGCACCGCCAATTTCATGCGCGGTATTCCGCATTTCTGCATTTCGATAGCTTTCGTCGAGGACGGCCGCAGCGAGATCGGCGGCATTGCCAATCCGGCCGTCGGCGAAACGTACTTTGCCCGTCGCGGGCAAGGCGCGACGCGCAATGGCGCGCCGATCCATGTGTCGCCGACGCAAGCGTTCGACCGTGCCTTTGTGGAGTTCGGCTGGTCGCCGAGGATTCCGAACCGTGAGTATCTCGACAAGGTGAGCCTGGTGTGGGCGCTCGGCGCCAATGTACGCCGCTCCGGCTCCGGAGCGCTTGGGCTGGCCTATGTGGCCGACGGCCGCTCGGATGCCTATGCCGAGCTGCACATCAATTCGTGGGACTGCCTGGCCGGATTGCTGCTGGTGGAGGAGGCCGGCGGCCGGGTGAACCGGTTCCTCGACGGCGACGGCATGGCGAAGGGCAATCCCGTGCTTGCGGCAGCACCCGGTGTCGCGGCGACATTGTCCCAGGTGATCGGAGTGCCGCTCGACGACGGGTAGATCGTTTCCAGTGAGAAGACAGGGAGGAATATCGATGAAGACATTTGACAGTAAGCAAGGCTTGCGCGCCGCCTGGCTTGGCCTTGGCGCGGCGCTGGCCATGTTCGGATTGGCGGGTGCCGCCCAGGCGGCCGACCGCAGCCTCACAATGTATTGCGCCGTCGACGAGGCCTGGTGCCGGGCGATGGCGACCACCTACCAGAAGGAGACGGGCGTCAGCGTCGACATGACCCGCATGAGCGCCGGCGAAATCTACGCCCGCCTCCGGGCCGAGAAGGACAATCCGCAAGCCGATATCTGGTGGGGCGGCACCGGCGACCCGCATCTGCAGGCGGCGGAAGAGGGCCTCACCCAGGAATACAAGTCGCCGCAACTGGCAAACTTGCGCGACTGGGCGCTGAAGCAGGCCGACAGGTCGAAGAACCGCACGGTCGGCATTTATCTCGGTGCGCTCGGCTATGGCTACAATGAGGAAGATCTGAAGCAGCGCGGGCTGACCGCGCCGGCGTGCTGGGCCGATCTGGTCAAGCCGGAATTCCAGGGCGAGATCGAGATGGCCGACCCGAATTCATCGGGCACGGCCTGGACCATGCTTGCCACCATCGTCCAGCTGATGGGCGAGGACAAGGCATTCGACTATCTCAAGCAGCTCAACAAGAACATCGCCGAATACACCAAGGCAGGGGCCGCGCCGGCGCTCGCCGTCGGCAAGGGCGAGACGCTGATCGGCATCTCCTTCCAGCACGACGTGATCAATGCCGCGAAACAGAACCCTGCCGTGAAGGTGGTGTCGCCTTGCGAAGGCACCGGCTTCGAGATCGGCTCGATGAGCATCGTGACGGGCGCCAAGCATGCCGAAGAGGCGCAGAAATTCTACGACTGGGCGCTGAGCCCGGATGCGCAGAAGCTCGCGGCGCCGAACGGCAGCTTCCAGATTCCGTCGAACACCGCCACGCCGGTGCCGCCCGAGGCGCCGGACCTCTCGAAGATCAAGCTGATCGACTACGACTTCGCCAAATACGGCTCGTCGGCCGAACGCAAGCGGCTGTTGAAGAAGTTCACCGACGAGGTCCGCAATGGCGGCTGAGCGCGTTCTTTCGTGCTCACTCTAGCATCTGATCGCCGGCTGCCCTTCGCGGCAGCTGGCGCACCATCCTTTGGCACAGAAAGACATTGAATGGCCGCGGCCGGTTCCATGGTCAGTTCCGCTCCTGGACGCAGCGCGCTCGCCTGGGTAATGGCCGCGTGGGCGAGCTTCGTGCTCTTGCCTTGGTACAAGGTCGAAGGCGGCTTCCTGTCGTTCGACTGGCTGGCACAGCCGGCGGATGCGACGCCGGCCATCATACTGGCGCTCGGTGGCCGGCCCTGGCTGTTGCCGCTTGTCCTGCCGCTTCTGCTGGCGAGCTGGCTGGTGGCGCGCAACAAACCCAAGAGCCTTGCGATTGCAGGCGCGGCGGGCCTGCTGTGGCTGGCCATCGAAGGCTTTTCCATCATCCATTCGGGCTGGGGATTTGGCTTGCTTACCCAGGTCGCCGGCACGCCGGGACCGATACAGCCGGGGCTCGGCTGGGGTGCGGCGCTCTATGCCGTGGCGATGCTGATGTTCATCGCCGAGGCGCTCGCCGCGCGCGGCTGGTGCAAGGGCGACCGTTTCGTCGTCGGCTCGCTCTCAATCGTGATTGCTTCGCTGATCCTGTTCGTCGCCTATCCGCTGCTGTCGATCCTCACCTCGGCCATCAAGGATAATGACGGCAATGTCGTGCCGGCGCTGTTCGTCGAAAAGATCTTCAGCGCCAACATATGGAGCCTGCGCTGCCTCTATGGCGAGGGCTCCTGCGGCGTGGCGTGGAACACGGTGGCGATCGCAGTCCTCGTCGGCTTTTTCTGCACGGCGCTTGGGCTGGCTCTGGCGCTGATTGCGCTTCGCACCAAGCTGCCGGCCAAATGGCTGCTGCGCGGCCTGTCCATCCTGCCGATCATCACGCCGCCCTTCGTCATCGGCCTGGCGCTGATCCTGCTGTTCGGCCGCGCCGGCATCGTCACCAACCTCATGTCGGTGCATCTCGGCATTCCGCGCAGCCGCTGGATCTATGGCATAGCCGGCATCACCATCGCGCAGGTGCTGGCCTTCACGCCGATCGCCTTCCTGGTTCTGGTCGGCGTGCTGCAAGGGGTCAGCCCGAGCATGGAGGAGGCGTCGCAGACCTTGCGCGCCAGTCGCTGGCGGACGTTTCGCACCGTCACCTGGCCGTTGATCCGGCCGGGCCTGGCCAGCGCCTTCCTGATCTCGTTCATCGAGAGCATGGCCGATTTCGCCAATCCGCTGGTGCTGGGAGGCAATTTCAACGTGCTGTCGACCGATATATTCTTCGCGGTGGTTGGCGCGGCGCACGACCAGGGCCGCGCGGCGGTGCTGGCGATCGTGCTGTTGATGTTCACGCTGGCAGCCTTCGTCATCCAGCGCCGCTGGATCGGCAGCCGCAGCTACGTCACCGTCGCAGGCAAGGGCGATGGCGGCGTACCGGCGACGCTGCCCAAGGCCTTGCGGATCGGCTGCTACGCCGCCGTCGTTCCGTGGCTGGTTCTGACCATCGTGGTCTACGGCATCATCCTGAGCGGCGGTTTCGTGCAATCGATCGGGCGCGACAACACGCCGACGCTCGAATATTTCCTCACCGCCTTTTCGATCGAGAAAGGCGTCAATGGCTGGTTTTTCAGCGGCTCGGCCTGGCCGTCGCTGCTGATGACCATCGGGCTGGCGCTGGTGGCGATGCCGTTCACCGCGGCGCTCGGCATCCTGACGGCCTATCTGCTCGACCGGCAGCGTTTCGCCGGGCGCACCATGTTCGAGTTCCTGGCCATGATGAGTTTCGCGATTCCCGGCACGGTAATCGGCGTCAGCTATATCCTTGCCTTCAACGTGCCGCCGGTGCAATTGACCGGCACCGGGCTGATCATCGTGATCTCCTTCATCTTCCGCAACATGCCGGTGGCGATCCGTGCCGGGCTCGCCAATCTCGGACAGATCGACAAGAGCCTGGACGAGGCATCGCTGACGCTTGGGGCGCGATCCTTCGCCACCTTGCGGCGGGTGATCCTGCCGATCCTGAAGCCGGCGATCGTGACCGCGATGATCTACAGTTTCGTGCGCGCGGTGACGGCGGTCAGCGCCGTCATCTTCCTGGCGAGCGGCCGGTTCAACCTCGCCACGGTCTACATTGTCGGGCGCGCAGATGTCGGCGAATACGGCATCGCGATTGTCTATTCGGCGGTGATGATCGTCGTCATGATGGTCATCCTCATCGGCATCCAGCTGCTGGTCGGCGAACGCCGGCTCGGCCGGCGCCGGCCTGGTCCGGAAGCCGTTGTGGCAGCAATCTGATGGGGAGAAGCGGCGTGGATCAGACGGCGAAGACTGCTGCCCCGGTTGCGACGGACAGGCCAGCGGTGCGGTTCGAGGGCGTCACCAAGAAATATGGCGCGGTGACCGCCGTCGACAACGTCAGCTTCGACATCGCGGCGGCCAGTCTGGTGACGCTGCTCGGGCCCTCGGGTTGCGGCAAGACGACGACGCTCAGGCTGATCGCCGGGCTGGAACAGACCAGCACCGGGCGCATCCTGATCGACGACAAGGATGTGACCTTGCTGTCCGCCGCCGAGCGCGATGTCTCCATGGTGTTCCAGTCCTATGCGCTGTTTCCGCATATGAACGTGATGGAGAATGTCAGCTACGGCCTGCGGGCGATGGGGCTTGGCAAGGCGCAGGCAGCCGAGCGCGCCGCCGAAAAGCTGTCGCTTGTCGGCCTGTCCGGCTACGAGAAGCGCCAGCCGAGCGAATTGTCCGGCGGCCAACAGCAGCGCGTCGCGGTGGCGCGCGCCATCGTGCTGGAGCCGAAGGTGCTGCTGTTCGACGAGCCGCTGTCCAATCTCGACGCCAAGCTGCGCCGGCGCGTGCGCGACGAAATCCGCGGCCTCCAGCAAGATCTGGCGCTGACCATGGTCTATGTAACGCATGACCAGGAAGAGGCGCTCGCCGTCTCCGACCGCATCATCGTCATGAACGCCGCTCGCGTCGCCCAGGACGGCACGCCGCGCGACCTCTACAACGAGCCGACCAACCGTTTCATCGCCGACTTCATGGGCGACGCCAATCTGCTCGACGTCGAGGTGCTTTCCAGCAATGCAACCAGAGCGAGGGTCAAGGTCGGACCCTTGCTGCTCGACATGCCGGGTCGCGGTAACGCTCCGGGGCCGGCGATGCTCGCTGTGCGCCCGAATGCCGTGCGCATCTTGCCCGGCCAGCCAGCGGGCACCATGAAGGGCCAGGTGGTCAAGAGCTCGTATCTCGGCGACCACATGGAATACCGGATCGCGATCAGCGATCCGGCGGTCGAACTGTTCGCGACATCGCCTGATGTCACACCCGCCGTGGCGGAAGGGACGATGGTCGGGATCGATTTCGATCCGGCGAAGATCGTGCTGATCAAAGACAATTGAACGCGCCGGGAAAGCACCTTCGAAAAAATAAAGCCTGAATGTCACACCGGCCGGTCTTGTCTCGTCATGATGGCGTACCCAACACAAGGACTGCAATCATGACCGCCAAAATCGACCTCTTCGCCGCCGCCCCTGCGCTGATCAAGCAGTGGCAGCGCGCATCGACCGAGCTCTCCGTCGCCGCCGGGCTCGAGCACAGCCTCAACGAGCTGGTGAAGCTTCGGGCGTCGCAGATCAATGGCTGTGCCAACTGCATCAACCTGCATGCCACGGAAGCGCGCGAGAATGGCGAGACCGAGCAGCGCATCTATCTGCTGCCGGCCTGGCGCGAAGCGCCCTGCTACAGCGACCGCGAACGTGCTGCGCTCGGCTGGACCGATGCGCTGACGCGCCTGTCGGAGGGACAGGACCGCGAACGCGCTTATGCCGATCTGAAGGCGCATTTCACCGACGAAGAGCAGGTCAAGCTCACCGTGTTGATCAACGTCATCAATGGCTGGAACCGCATCGCCGTCGGCTTCGGTCTTTATAACGATGCGGCGACGATACGCGCCAGCGCCAAGGCGGCGTGATGGCTGACGCGGCACCCGACGACGCGGCAGCGGGCTTCGGCCCGCTGCGTCCGAAGCTGATGCGGGTCGCCTATCGCATGCTGGGCTCGGTGAGCGACGCCGAGGATGTCGTGCAGGATGCCTTCATCCGCTGGATGGGGACCGACCGCTCGCAGGTTCGCGAGCCAGAAGCGTTCCTGCGCCGCACGGTGACGCGGCTTTGCCTTGACCAGCTCAAATCCACGCGGCGCCAGCGCGAGACCTATATCGGCCCTTGGCTGCCCGAGCCGATCGTCGAAGAGGACGATCTTGAAGATGTCACCTTGCCGCTGATGTTGGCGCTGGAGCGGCTTTCGCCGCTCGAGCGGGCGGCCTTTCTGCTGCACGATGTGTTCGGGCTGGAATTCGAGGAGGTCGCGACCGCCATCGAGCGCGATTCAGCCGCCTGCCGCCAGCTTGCCGCTCGCGCACGGGGCCATGTCCGCCAGGCGCGGCCCCGCTTCAAGGTGGAGAAGCAGCGTGGCCTGGAGATCGCCGAAGCTTTTTTCGCGGCATCGCGCAGCGGCGACATGCAGGCGCTCGGCGCGCTGCTGACGGAAGATGTCAGCGCTCATGCCGATGGCGGCGGCAAGCGTCCGGCGGCTTTGGCGCCGGTGCTGGGCTTCGACGCCGTCATGAAGCAATACGCGCAAGTCGCGGCCTGGCTGCGCGACAATCGCTCGACGCTGGTGCGCATCGGCTTCGTCAATGGACTGCCGGGGTTCGTCACGCGGGAGGCCGATGGCGAACTGCAGACGACCGCGCTTGACATCGAGGACGGCAAGATCGCGGCCGTCTATGTCATGCGCAATCCCGACAAGCTCAGGCATCTGCACTAGACCTGAGATTGAATCGGGCGAAATAGCGGTTCGGCTTGCCTCCAAAGGCCGGCCCTTCCTGTGTGCGACCCGCAGGACGATGTCAGGGCTGCCCTTTGCCGCTGCCGCCACCGACCTCTAGGATGCCTTCTCCCCGTCACGTGGCTGGATCAGCCTGCGCGCGGCATCTGCTCCTGCCGCAAGGAAGCGATCCGACAATTCGGTCCCTGCCACCGCGCGGGCCAGTTGAAGCGCGCCGATGAGGGTCGCAAAGACGCCCATGGCAACGCCTTCCGGATCCCTGGCCTGCGGAAGCGCTGCAGACAACTGGCGCACCAGAACCAGCAAGCGTTCGGTATAGACTTGTCGCGTTTCGAGCGGCTGACGCGCGAGTTCCGGGAGCAGCGCGGCGTTGGCGCAGCCCGTTCCCGGGTTGTCCCGGTGCGCAGCTGACAGATACGCCGCTATGCCCATCTCCGGACCACCGGCGGCCAATACCTCCTGCAGTTGCTGCACCTGGCTCTCCAGTGCCGCTACAAGGCTTTCACGCACGAGCTCCGCCTTGGACTGGAAATGCGGATAGAAGGCTCCGTTCGTCAGTCCGGCGTCGCCCATAATGGCTGCCAGTCCGGACGCGGCGATGCCGTCACCGCGAAAACGCTGGGCTGCGACCTCCACGATGCGATCGCGGGAGGCGTCCTTTCGGCCCTTTTCGTAGCGCATGGCTGCTATTCCTTTCTGCTATTGCATTACGGTCGTAATTTGATATTATGATCATAATTCAACCAGCGAACGAAAGCTAGCCCCAGTGGCTTTGGAGCATAAAAAATGAATGCGAACTCTGGAAAGACCGCAGTCGTGACCGGAGCCTCTTCGGGCATCGGCCGCGCCAGTGCCGAGGCCTTGGCGCGGGCGGGGTATACCGTCTTCGGGACAAGCCGCAGCAAGGCCGGCAACGGCCCGGCTAAGGTGTCCATGCTGACCTGCGACGTGACCGACGGGGAGTCCGTCAGCGCCCTCGTTGCAACCGTGCTGGCCCAGACCGGCCGCATCGACCTCTTGGTCAACAATGCCGGTGTCGGCCTGCTTGGCGGCGCCGAGGAATCTTCGGTCGCACAGGTGCAGGTTCTGTTCGACGTCAATCTGTTCGGCGTCATGCGCATGACCAATGCGGTGTTGCCGTCGATGCGGCGCCGCGGCCAAGGGCGCATCGTCAACATCGGCTCGATTCTAGGATTGGTGCCCGCGCCATACTCAGCGCACTACTCGGCGGTCAAGCACGCGCTGGAGGGCTATTCGGAATCGCTCGATCATGAGGTTCGCGCCTTCAACATTCGCGTCTCGGTCATCGAGCCGGCATTCGTGCGCACCGTCTTCGACCAGAACGGCATCGAGCCGGATTCCCTGTTGAAGGACTACGATCGGGCGCGCGCCGGTCTCAAGGCGCTGCTTGCCGATGTGATGCCCAAAGCCGATCGGCCGGAAGTGGTGGCGGATGTGGTCGTCAAGGCAGCGACCGACGCCCGTCCGCGACGGCGCTATACCGCAGGGAAGGCAGCGCGCCAGGTCAGCCTGCTGCGCCGCTTCGCTCCCGCGGAGATGTTCGACAAGACCTTGCGCAAGCAGTTCCGCTTGCCGGTCTGAACAACGGCGGGACGGAGAATTTCACGCACAAACGGCACACCAACAGGCACTTCAGAAAGTCACTGCCATGAAGGCATTCGTTGTCGACAAATATAACAAGAAAGGCATTTTGCGGCTCGCCGAGATGCCGGAGCCGGAACTGCTGGACAATGACGTCCTGGTCGAGGTCCATGCCGCAGGAGTGAACCTGCTGGATTCCAAAATCAGAACCGGTGAATTCAAACTCATCCTTCCCTATCGCCGGCCCTTCATTCTCGGTCACGACGTTGCTGGAAGGGTTGTCAGGGTGGGCTCGAAAGTCCGCAAATTCAAACCCGGCGACGCCGTCTATGCGCGGCCGCCCGACGGCCGGATCGGGACATTCGTCGAATTCATCGCAATCGATGAAGCCGACGTGGCGCTGAAGCCGGCGAACCTCAGCATGGAAGAGGCGGCCTCGATCCCGCTGGTCGGTCTGACCGCCTGGCAGGCTCTCATCGAGAGGGCGGGTCTGAAGACAGGCCAGAAGATCTTCATCCAGGCTGGCTCCGGCGGCGTGGGGACATTCGCCATCCAGTTGGCAAAGCACCTCGGCGCGATCGTTGCGACAACAGCGGGCGCGGCAAGCAACGATCTGGTCAGGGATCTCGGCGCCGATGTCGTCGTCGACTACAGGAAGGACGACTTCGAGAAAATCCTGTCGGGCTACGACGTCGTCCTGAACAGCCAGGACGCCAAGACGCTTGAGAAATCCCTGACTGTGCTGAAACCGGGTGGGAAGCTCATCTCGATTTCCGGTCCTCCGGATCCCGAATTTGCCAGGAAACAGGGACTGAACGTGGTGCTAAGGCTGCTGCTGCGGCTGCTGAGCCGTGGTATCAGGACCAAAGCCAAGCGCCGGGGGGTGGGATTTTCGTTCCTGTTCATGTCGGCGCAAGGTGAGCAACTGAGCAAAATCACGTCCCTCATCGAAGATGGGGCGATTCGCCCGGTCGTCGACAGGGTCTTTCCTTTTGAAGCGACCAATGAGGCGCTGGCTTACGTCGAAACAGGACGCGCCAAGGGCAAGGTCGTCGTCAAGGTCAGATAGAGCGCGCAGTTGCTTTGGGGCATTTGAGAGACACCAAAGCAAGGCAGCGCAAGGCCGACAAATTCCGAAAACGGTTCGGCATCCGATCGCCCAAACCTCAGTTGTTGCGGATTGCAACGAAGCTTGCCGCTGCCTTCAGCAAGGCTGCCTGTTCACCGTAAGGCTCGAGCAATTCATGGGCTTGCTTGACCAGCCCATGGAGCTGGCTGCGCGCCCAGTTCGCGCCATGCAGCGCCACCAGCGTCGCCTTGCCGGCGGCTGCGTCCTTGCCGGTCGCCTTGCCCATCTGGCTGGCCTCGGCGGTCAGGTCGAGCAGGTCGTCGGCAAGCTGGAAGGCAAGCCCGACCGCCGAGCCGAATTCGGCCAGCCGGTCGCGGTCCTGCGGTGCGGCGCCGGCAATGATCGCGCCGGCTTCGCAGGCGAAGCGGATCAGCGCGCCGGTCTTCATCGCCTGCAGCCGGATAATGCCGGCTTCGTCCGGCCTGCTGCGCTCGGCTTCGAGATCGAGCGTCTGCCCGCCAACCATGCCCCCGGTGCCAGCCGCGCGCGCCAGCGCCAGCACCAGCGCCGCCCTGCGCTCCGCCGGCAGCGCCGTCGCCTCATCGGCGAGGACATCGAAGGCAAGCGTCAGAAGCGCATCGCCGGCAAGTATGGCGGTAGCTTCATCGAAGGCCTTGTGCACGGTCGGCTGGCCGCGGCGCAGATCGTCGTCGTCCATGGCAGGCAGATCGTCATGGATCAGCGAATAGCAATGCACGCATTCGAGCGCCGCCGCCACGCGCATCGCCGCCTCGCCATAGGCGCCAAAAAGGGCGGCACTTTCCATGACCAGGAAGGGGCGCAGCCGCTTGCCGCCGTTCAGCACGCCATGGCGCATGGCCGCCATCAGACGCTCCGGTCGGGCGATCTCGCCGGCAAGCGTGCGGCCGTCGAGCAGCAGCCTGAGCCCGGCCTCGATCGCCGCCGCCCGCCCCAGAAGTGCGGCCTCAAAGGCCAATTGCTCGTCTTTCGTCATGGCCGGGAGCGGTAGCCGACACTCAGACGTTGCGCAAGAAGCCCCGCGCCATTATGCCGGAGGCGGGAGAATGGCGCGGGTGGGGCGGCTTGACGGAACCGATCGTCGATCATGAAACCGAGGGGTTTGAGATGGCGCGACCGAGGCGCGTGAACCGCGCCGGTCTGAAGCGCCTCGCCCGGCGTTGCCTGGTCGTCGCCGCCGTGCTGGCGGCGATACCCGTTGGGCTGACCTTCCTCTATCTGCCGTCCTTCGTGCATCCGATATCGACCTTGATGGTCAAAGACCTCGCGACATTTTCCGGCTACGACCGGCGCTGGGTGTCGATCGACGATGTGTCGCCGGTGCTGGCCAATTCGGTGATCATGTCGGAGGACGGTCAGTTCTGCTTCCATCGCGGCATCGATCTCGGCGAATTGCGCGGCGTCGTCGACGATGCGCTGGCCGGCGAGGCGACGCGCGGCGCCTCGACCATCACCATGCAGACGGTGAAGAACCTTTTCCTGTGGTCGCGGCCGCTGGGCTCGGTGCGCAAGGTGGTCGAACTGCCGCTGGCCGTCTATTTCGACGCGGTGATGTCGAAACGGCGGATCATGGAGATCTACCTCAACATCGCCGAATGGGGGCCGGGCGTTTACGGCATCGAGGCGGCGGCGCAGCATCATTTCGGCGTTTCGGCCAAACAGCTGTCGCGGCGGCAGGCGGCATTGCTCGCCGTCTCGTTGCCCAATCCGATCGCCCGCAATCCGGCCAAGCCCGGTCCGGGTCTGCGGCGCCTGGCGTCGCTGATCGAACGCCGCGCCGGCCGTTCGGGCGCGTACGTCGGTTGTCTTGATTAGGTCGAACCGCTGCCGGCTCAAAAAAAATCGCCACGGTGCTGGCCAAAACGGCGCAGGGCGTGTATAGGCACCCGACTTCTCAGATTATGGCCCTGACGCGGCCCTTTCACGAGGGCTATCGGGGCATTTTGACCATGTAGTGGAGCATATCCATGGCCGTTCCGAAACGAAAAACCTCTCCGTCCAAGCGCGGCATGCGCCGCTCGGCCGACGCTCTCAAGGCCCCGACCTATGTCGAGGACAAGAATTCCGGCGAAATGCGCCGCCCGCACCATATCGACCTGAAGACCGGCATGTATCGCGGTCGCCAGGTGCTGATGCCCAAGGAAAGCTGAGACCAACTTTCGAAGGGTTTGAATGCCAAAAGAACCGGCCATTGGCCGGTTTTTTTGCGTTTGGTGCGCCGCGCCGCCAACTATGCCAAAGACCGGGCGTCCGTGGCGATACAAGCTGCGGCGGCGGTGCTGTATTGAGTCCGCATGCCTTGTCGCGGCGCTTCCGCGCGATGATCGACCGGCTTCAGAGGGACCGCATGACCAAACTCACCACAGCACCCCGCGATGTCTTCCAGACCTTCATGAACTTCCCGCTGGTCGAGGACCTCGATGCGCTGAAGGCGGATGTCGCCATCATCGGCATGCCTTACGGCAGTCCCTACACGATAGACGAGCTGGTCAACGACCAGACCAACGCGCCGACCGCGGTGCGGCGCGCCTCGCAGCGCATCAGCCTCGGGCTCGACCGCTATGATTTCGACATTGGCGGAACCTTGTTCGACGGGCAGGACGTCAAGGTGGTCGATGTCGGCGATGTCCCCGGCGATGCCGCCGGCGGCCACTACAGGTTGGCCGAAGCGGCGATCCGCAAGATCCGCGTCGCCGGCGCCTTGCCGATCACCATTGGCGGCGATCACGGCATTCCAATCCCGATCCTGCGGGCGCTGGACGGCGAAGGGCCGATCACCCTGGTTCAGATCGATGCCCATCTCGACTGGCGCGACAATGTCAACGGGGTCAGGGAAGGCTATTCCAGCCCCATCCGCCGCGCTTCGGAGATGGCGCATATAGCCGGGATTTTCCAGCTCGGCATCCGCGGCCAGGGCAGCGCCCGGCTCGAGGAGGTCGAGGCGGCCCGCGCCTACGGCTCCAACATCGTCACCGCCAATGAATGGCAGGATATCGGTACGGCGGCGCTGCTCAAGCGCATCCCGGACCGTGGCCGCTATTACCTGACCATCGATGCCGACGGTCTCGATCCCGCTGTCATGCCGGCGGTCGAAGGGCCGGCGCCTGGCGGCATCAGCTACCGGCAGACGATCGAACTGATCAAGGGGCTGTTCGCCAAGGGACGTGTCGTCGGCATCGACATCGTCGAGATCGCGCCGGCGCGCGACGTCAACGAGATCACCTCGATGACCGCCGGCCTTTTCATCCTCAACGCTATCGGCGCCGCCGTGCGGACAGGCCAGTTCAAGCGCTGAATCCGGCGTGTCGGTGGTCAGCCGGGGCAACTGTGGCTGACAGGGTTGTTTCGCACGGTCTTTTTCCGTGTTTGCGGGCGCTAGCGAAAAATCTTGACGGCGTGCCTGCGGGGCATTCTACAGAAGGTGCCCCCATTGTTTAGGCAATTCCTTGGGAAACCGCTTTCCTGGAACTGCTAGAGGAGACGCCTGATGTTCGGTGCCATCCCGCTGCTGATCGTGCCCTTCGTGGCCTACAATCTCGGACTCCTCGGAATATTCGGCAGCGGCGACGATCCGTGGGCGACCGAGATCTTCTCGTTCAGCATGATGTCGGGCGGGGTGTTCTCGATGACGCTCGGCGACCTGATGGTGGTGATCGGGCTGATCTTCCTGTTCCTCGAAATGGTGAAGTCGGTGCGCACCACGAACGCCTCGATCATGGACCATCTGTTGTCGACGCTGGTCTTCGTGGCGTTCCTGGTCGAGTTCCTGCTGGTGAAGGGCGCGGCGCACTCCGTCTTCTTCACGCTGATGGTGATCGCCCTGTTCGATGTGCTGGCCGGGTTTTCGGTGTCGATGCGGTCGGCGAGTAGAGACATAAATTTGAACTAGCCGCCTTCGTTGGATGGTCGCATCCGTTCGCGATTGGCGTGGCTGCTCTTTCTGGTCCTCCTGGGGCGAAGCGACGCGGCGCAGACCTTGGGATCCATTCCGTGAAGCTAAGGCGTTGCAACGGTTCAGAATTCTGCTCCGCTTACACACAGGATCCCGGGGTCTTCGCGACGGAGCTTCGCTCCTGCTTCGCCCTGGGATCACGAAGCTCCCCCTCAGCCCGGATCGGCGGTGAAGCCGGCGGCTTCGATGCCAGCGATGGCGGCGGCCTCGTCATTGTCCGACGTATCGCCCGAAATTCCGACGGCGCCGATGGCGGCGCCTGCCTTGTCGCGGATCAGCACGCCGCCGACGACTGGCAACACGCGTCCACCCGAGACGTCGGAAATGCCGGCGACGAGATGCGGCCGCTCCTTGGCGAAAGCCTCGACACGGCGCGAGCCCATCCCGATGGCGAGCGCGCCATAGGCCTTGCCGGCCGACATTTGCGGGCGCAGGAACGAGGCTCCGTCCTGACGCTGGAAGGCGACGAGATGCGCGCCGGCGTCCAGCACGGAAACGCCGAGCGGCTTGAGCTTCAGCTCGGCGCCCTTGGCGAAGGCGGCGTCGATGATGTGCTTGGCTTTTTCGAGGGTCAGTGCGGTCATGGCTGTCTCCTGATCAAAACGCGTCAATCATCGACCTGACATGCGGGATGCGAAATCCCGGTTGCGGTTGAAATTGCTTCGCGTGGGAAAGCGGAAATGGCGGGCATTGCTGATCGTGGCACATGGCGGATACGATCCGCCGGCATCCAGATCGGGCGTCGATGAAGAAGGCCGCGCTATTTTTTCTTGGCTCGGGGCGCTTTCTTGACCGGAACGGCAGGGGCGTTGGCGAGGTCTTCCGCTTCCTTGGCAAGGCGCAATGCCCGGAGCTTGTTGGTCTTGGCCTGGCGGGCGTCGGCCTCGGCGACATACTCCGCCATCGCCTTTTGCCGCACCGTGGCGGCCTCTTCCTGCTTCTTGAAACGCATATCCGCCCGGGCGCGGGCAGTATCCTTAGAGTTCTCGACCAAGAGCGTTATCCAATCCCGTAAATTATGTTTTTCAGCCCCTTGATAGCAGAGCCGGCCTGATAATGGGGAAATAAGTTGGTCAAGCGGCGGGGGCCTCGATGCCGCTCGACGCCTTGCGGGCGACCACCGCCTCATATCCGGCCTGCAATGTAGCGCGGACGGAAGGCCGCGCGGGTGTGGCGACAGGCGTGCCCAGATGGTCGTGGCGCAACTCGTCCATGAACTGCTCCCACATTGGCGGTCCGCCTTTCTCCAGCAGTTCGGCGCGGATCGAAAGCTCCTCGCTCACCGGCAGCCAGACGCGGCCCCAAGCGCCGAGATGCGCCATGATCGGCACCAGCGTGATGGCCATCTCGGTCAGGCTGTAGATCGCCTTCTGCTTGTGCGAGGGGTCGTTGGCCTTGGTCAGCATGCCGAGTTCCATCAGCCGCTTCAGCCGGTCGGCCAGGATATTGGAAGCGATGCCCTCGATCGAGCCGTTGAGCAGTTCGCGAAAGTGGCGTTTGCCGCCAAAAATCATGTCGCGCAGGATGATCAGGCTCCAGCGATCGCCGAACACTTCCAGCGACAGATTGATCGGGCATCCCGAGCGGTGTTCGGTTTTCATCCGACTCTCCTCAAAAACCAGTTGCATTATCGTATCAGTTTTATTATCGTGCAACCGATAGCAAAACGCAATCAGTTTGGTTGGCCTTTGATTGGCCGATGCGAGGAGAGTCCCATGACACGGGCCGCAGCACCCGAAATCGTCTCCCAGACGTTTGGGGATCCCGGCGATCCAACCGTTCTGCTGATCATGGGCGCCATGGCCTCGATGCTGTGGTGGCCGGAGGCGCTCTGCAAAAAACTCGCCGGCGAGGGCCGTTTCGTGATCCGCTACGACAATCGCGATACCGGCCTGTCGACCAAATATGCGACGGGCGAGCCGCCGTATACGTTCGACGACATGGCGGACGATGCGGTGCGCGTCCTCGACGGTTGCGGCATCGGCAAGGCGCATGTGTTCGGGATGTCAATGGGCGGCATGATCGCGCAACGACTGGCGTTGAGACATCCCTCGCGTGTCATCACACTGACGGTGATCAGCAGTTCGCCGGTGGGGATCGATACATCGCACCTGCCGGCGACGACCGAGGCCTATATGGAGCACTCGGCCGATGGCGCCAAGGTCGATTGGTCGGACCGCGACCAGGTGATCGGCTTCGTCGTCAAGGATGCGCGTGCGATCGCCAGCACCGCGCATCCGTTCGACGAGAAGGCGATGCGGGCGTTCGTCCAACAGGACTACGACCGATCCGGCGGCTTCCTGAGCGCGACTAACCATTTCATGCTGAAGAGCTGCGAGGATCTGAAAGGACGCCTGCGCGAGATCAAGGTTCCGCTGCTCGTCATTCACGGGACATCGGATCCGATCTTTCCGGTCGAGCATGGCGCAGCCCTTGCCGACGCTGTTGCCGGCGGGCGGCTTGTCCGCGTCGAAGGCGGTGGCCACGAACTGCATCCCGACGACTGGGGCACGATCGTTGCCGCCATCGTCACGCATACCAAGCCCTGAAGGCAGTCTCGAACCTTGACACATTCGCCTCACGGAAATAGTTAAGTAAATGCTTCAGTGTTGGCGCTGGCTGGCACCGCTCCAGGATCGACGAACCGCAAACAGACGAGCAAAAAATGTCCCTGACGTTCCATTTCCATCCGCTGGCATCGTTCTGCTGGAAACCGCTGATTGCGTTTTACGAGAACGATACGCCCTTTACGCCGGTTATCGTCGACCTCGGCGACGAGCAGTCGCGGGCAGCATTCCTGAAGGTGTCGCCGACCGGCAAGATGCCGGCGCTGCGTGACGATGCACGCAATCGCACGGTGCTGGAATCGACCATCGTCATCGAATATCTGGCCGCGCATTATCCCGGGCCGGTCGAGCTCATCCCGGCCGAGGCCGATCTTGCCCTCCAGGTCCGCCAGGCCGACCGTTTCTACGATTTCTACGTGCAGGCGCCGATGCAGAAGATCGTCGGCGACAGGTTGCGCCCGCAGGACAAGACCGATCCGTTCGGGGTCGATGAGGCGCGCGCGCAACTGCGCAACGCCTATGCGATCATCGAGGAGGAGATGCGCTCGAAACTCTGGGCGGCCGGGCCTACCTTCACCATGGCCGACTGCGCGGCCTCGCCGGCGCTGTTCTACGCCAACAAGGTCGAGCCATTCGGCGACAGCTATCCGGCCCTGAAACACTACCACGACCGCCTGCTCAAGCGGCCGTCCTTCGCCCGGGTGGTCGAGGAGGCGCAGCCCTACTTCAAGTTCTTTCCCTACAATAACGGCTGATCGCGATGCTGCACGATCCCGCCCAGCTCGACCTGATGTTCCAGGCGCTCGCAGACCCGGCCAGGCGCAGCATGGTCGAACGGCTGTCGCGTGGGCCGGCCTCGGTCAGCCAGTTGGCCGAACCGCTGGCGATGTCGCTGTCGGCCGTCGTCCAGCATCTCAACGTGCTCGAAGCAAGCGGGCTGGTGCGCTCGGAAAAGCTCGGCCGCGTTCGCACCTGCCAGATCGCGCCGCAGGCGCTGCGCAGCGCAGAACACTGGATCAACGAACGGCGGCTGACATGGGAGCGTCGGCTCGACCGGCTCGGCGATTTTCTCGCCGGGACCGAATGACCTGAAGCAGAGGAGAAATGACCATGCCCGGCAAAAGCAGAGCGGAGTTGATCCGCGGCTATTTTTCCGCCTACCAGGCGAATAACAAGGCTGCCGTCGCGGCGGTGCTCGCCGACGATTTCACCTTCACCAGCCCCTATGACGACGCCATCGACCGTGCGACCTATTTCGAGCGCTGCTGGCCGGACAGCCCGGCCTTCAGCTCGATCGTCATCGAACGGATATGCGAGGACGAGGACGCCGCCTTTGTCCTCTATCGCTGCGAGACGGCGGACGGAAAGACCTTCCGCAACACCGAACTGCATCTGTTCCATGACGACAGGTTGCGCGCCGTCGAAGTCTATTTCGGCGCGTCCTATCGCGACGGCGTCTTCGTCGCGCAGAAACCATCAAGCTGACCACGAGGACCTGACATGGCCGAACGATCCGTCGTCCACTCCACCTTCGTCCTCGAGCGCCTCTATCCAGTTGCACCGGCGAAAGTCTATTTCGCGCTCAGCGATCCGGCCGCCAAGCGGCGCTGGTTCGCCGACCCCGACAACCCGATGACCCACAGGCACGAAATGGATTTTCGCGTCGGCGGCCAGGAGGTCAATGCCGGCGGGCCGAAGGACGGGCCGATCCACACTTATACCGCCACCTATCAGGACATCGTGCCCAACCAGCGCATCGTCTACAGCTACGACATGCTGTTCGGTGATGTCAGAATCTCGGTTTCGCTGGCGACAATTGAGCTTCGCCCGGAAGGCACGGGCACGCGTCTGGTGCTGACCGAGCAGGGCGCGTTTCTCGATAGGCACGACACACCGTCATCGCGCGAGCATGGTACCGGATTCCTGCTCGATGCGCTGGGCAAGGCGCTGGCAACGGACACTTGAAAGCCAGGGAGGCGAGCTGGAATCGCGGCCTATGCTTCCCAGAACTGAAGCCAAATATTGAGCTTGAGGAAGCCGGCACTGCTGACTGTATAGACCCGCCTCGTGCCCTCGGCCCTGGCCTGAACCAGACCGGCGTCCAGCAACACTTTCAAATGCTGGGACACGGCCGGGCGGGAGACTGGCAGGCCCGAAGCCAGTTCGTTGACGGTTTTCGGGCCACGCCGGAGCTCTTCCAGAAGATAGCGCCGGTTGGGGTCGGCAATCGCCATGAAGGCGTCAGAAAAGATCATGCCTATACTTGTGGGGCAAAGCTTTTCAAATCTCAACCGTCGGCTTCCGCTTTTCTGAGCCGCAGTGCTTCAGGGGTGACCGAGCGATCGGCCGGCTGGGTCTTGAAGGCATCGCGGTCTTCGATCGGCACCGGCGCGCGGCGGCTGATGCGCAGCAACGTGTAGGCGGCGAGGCTGAGATGCGCCAGCGCGGTGGCCAGGAACAGGCCTTCGGGGCGGAGCCAGCCCATCAGGGCGGCAGCCAGCAAGGGCCCGATCATGGTTCCGAAGCCATACAGAAGCAGCAGGCCGCCCGAGACCTTGACGAAATCCTCCGATCGGGCGTGGTCGTTGGCATGCGCCACGGCGATCGAATAGAGCGTGTAGGCAAAGGCGCCGTAGGCGGCGGCGAAGACAATGACGAGGACGGCGGAACGCGGTTCGAACAGGAAGATCAGGATGGCGAACAGTGCGGCGCCGAAAGCCGCGCCCGCCAGCACGAAACGGCGGTCGGTCTTGTCGGAGAGGCGTCCGGCCGGAAGCTGCATGGCCGCGCCGGCAATAACGACAAGGC
Organism: Mesorhizobium sp. P160187; assembly: GCF_057766425.1. Classification (NCBI taxonomy): domain Bacteria; kingdom Pseudomonadati; phylum Pseudomonadota; class Alphaproteobacteria; order Hyphomicrobiales; family Phyllobacteriaceae; genus Mesorhizobium; species Mesorhizobium sp. P160187. The sequence continues at coordinate 1,231,842 of NZ_JBYMDX010000003.1, read as the reverse complement.
TCATCATCAGTGCGATCTGGGCGGTGGAGATGCCGATACGGGCGCCGTAGACGGCGCCAAGCGTGCCCCAGGCGCCATTGGCGATGCCGACCAACAGGCAGGCGATCGCCGACACCGGCGAGTTGGCGTAGAGACCTTTGACGTCGAGCTTGACGTCCTGCAAAGGCTTGGGAGACGAAGCCGACGACACCGCGGTCGGGATCAGCGACAGGCAGAACAATATGCCGGTGATCATGAACAGCGACGCCGATCTGACGTCGCCGCCGGCAACGATCATCTGGCCGCCCATGATCGAGGCATAGGTGACCATCATGTAGAGGCCGAAGACGGTGCCGCGGTTCTCGTTGGTGGCCTTCTCGTTCAGCCAGCTTTCGATGACCATGAAGGCTCCGGCCATGGTGAAGCCGGTGAAGGCACGCAGCAGGATCCAGACATATTCGTCGATGATCAGCCCGGTAAGCAACGCCACGATGGCGCCCGAAGCGGCAAAGGCGCCGAACGCCCGGACGTGGCCGGCGCGGCGTACCAGGCGCGGTGCGAAGAAGCAGCCGGTGACGAAGCCACCGGCCCAGGCCGTGCCCATCAGACCGAGCGATGCGGTCGAAAACCCTTCGAGCTGGCCGCGCAACGGCAACAACAGGCCGTGCAGTCCCGAAGCCGCGAGCAGGAAAGCGGTGCCGCGAAGCAGCGAGAGGATCGGCCTGTAGCTTGCAAACATTGTTTGATCCGTCTGGAGATTCGGTGGCGGGGTCTGAAGACAGGCGCATTCGGGCTTTTCGGCGGCGGATGCTCAACGCCGAAACTAACGCGAAAACTAGCCGCGGCGAAACAGGGCTTCGGCCGCCGATTTGGTGCTGCCCTTGGTCTGGAGCTCGGCTTCCAGCCGGGCAATCTCCTCGCGCAGGATGCTGATCCGTTCGGTAAGGTCACCGACCGAAAGCAGCGACAGATCCTGTCCGATCTCATGCGGGCGGGCTTTCTTTTTGGGTTCGTCGTCGAAGATCGCCATCGTCGCTCCTCCCTATTCAGTATTGGGCTGATTTGGCCATTTGCCTGATCCGGCAATCAGCATACATAGGGCAGGGGCGCAGATGCAAACAGCCGGCAAGAAGCTGGCAGCCGGCGACAGACCGGCGGACCGAGACGGGAAATTTCATGGCGAGCGGACATAAAATTCCAGCCACGATGACGGCCATCGCAATCTCGCAACCGGGCGGGCCGCGGGTGCTGAAACCGGAAACGCGCGACGTGCCGGTGCCTGGTCCCGGCGAAATCCTGATCCGGGTGCGTGCGGCCGGCGTCAACCGCCCCGACGTGCAGCAGCGCAAGGGCGCCTATCCGGCGCCGCCCGGCGCCTCCGACCTGCTCGGTCTCGAGGCATCGGGCGAAGTGGCCGCCCTTGGCGACGAGATATCGCGCTGGCGCATCGGCGACCGGGTCTGCGCGCTGACGCCGGGGGGCGGTTATGCCGAATATGTCAAGGTTCATGCCGGCAGCGTGCTGCCGCTGCCCGCCGGCTTCACCCACACGGAGGCGGCCGCGGTTCCGGAAAACTATTTCACCGTCTGGCACAATGTGTTCGAGCGCGGCGGCTTGAAAAAGGGTGAGACGCTGCTGGTCCATGGCGGCTCATCGGGCATCGGCACCACGGCGATCCAGCTGGCGTCGGCCTTCGGCGCGTATGTCGTCACCACCGCCGGCTCGAAGGAGAAATGCGACGCCTGCCTGAAGCTCGGCGCCGACCGGGCGATCAACTACCGCGAGGAGGATTTCGTCGCGGCGGTCAAGGATGCGACCGGCGGCAAGGGGGCCGACGTCATTCTCGACATGGTCGGCGGCGACTATATCGCGCGCAACTACGACGCCGCCGCGGTCGAGGGCAGGATCGTCCAGATCGCCGTCCAGGCCGGCGCGGTGGCGAGCGCCGATTTCTCGAAAATCATGGTCAAGCGGCTGACCCACACCGGCTCGACGCTGCGGCCTCGCACGGTCGAGTTCAAGGCGGCGCTCGCCGCCGCACTGGAAGCACAGGTGTGGCCGCTGCTCGGCACCCGGAAGGTAGCGCCGGTGATGGACATGATCTTCCCGCTGACCGACGCCTGGCGGGCGCATGAGCGCATGGAAGAGGGCGAGCATATAGGCAAGATCGTTCTCGACGTCGGCTAGATGGGGCGAGATTCAGGTGAGGCCGGCCTGCGAATGGCGGCTCCCTGCGCTTCCGGCCTTCGCCGGCCGAAGCCCTCATGAGGGGTTGCGGCAGTTAAGGCTACGGCCGGCGTAGGCCGGTGCTTCGTACTGAAGTACGCTCCGCTCCGGTTCTCGGGAGCCGCCATTCTCTGCTCGGCCTGACCTGAACCTCGCGCCATGCTCCGCGCTCAGCCTGTCGGCAAGATGAACAGAAGCTTGATGCTGCAATGCAGCATTTGCATTGCGGCTATGCAAAGACGTCTGTTCAATTCGTGGGCAGCACTGCCTATCTAAGCGTCATCGAAACGATTTGATCCAACAACTGGAGGACAACCATGAACCCGATCCGCGCTTTCCGTAACTGGCGTATGTACAACGAAACCGTGCGCGAGCTGAACAAGCTCAACGCCCGTCAGCTCAGCGACCTCGGCATCAGCCGCGGCGACATCGAGAGGATTGCCCGCAAGGCCATCTAATTCGAAGCCTGGTCGGCCGATGAGGCCTGACCACGCGGCAGAAGCAAGAGCCGCCGCAGACGGTATCCCGTCGCCGGTTCCGAGCCCGCTGGACCCTGTCCGGCGGGTTTTGTCGTTTTGGACCCCCTGTACAACTCGGCATCAATGATCGCCGGAGCCGAGGTCCTCCTGGCCTCCCCCGCTGTCCGGTGTCCGACGGCTGCGCCCTGCGCCAAAAACATTGCGAAACGGCAGCGGAGCGGTTATACAGGCCGCGAATTTCCCATTTTGGTGGCTCTAAACCACCGCCCGCGCGGGAACGCGGGCGAACGAGAAGGATTTTTGAAATGGCCAATACGCTGCTGATGCCCAAGGCGACCGCCGTCTGGCTGGTCGACAACACCGCGCTTTCCTTCGAGCAGATCGCGCAGTTCTGCGGGTTGCATCCGCTCGAGGTCAAGGCGATCGCCGACGGCGAATCGGCGCAAGGCATCAAGGGCATGGACCCGATCATGACCGGACAGCTGACCCGCGACGAGATCGCGCGCGCCGAGAAGGATCCGAACCAGCGCCTGAAACTGTCCGACCCCAAGGTGCGGGTGCCGGAATCCAAGCGCAAGGGTCCCCGCTACACGCCGTTGTCGAAGCGCCAGGACCGGCCCAACGCCATTCTGTGGCTGGTCCGCAACCATCCGGAATTGAAGGACGCGCAGATTTCGCGCCTGGTCGGCACGACCAAGTCGACGATCGAACAGATCCGCGAGCGCAAGCACTGGAATTCGGCCAATCTGCAGCCGATGGACCCGGTGACGCTGGGTCTCGCTTCGCAGATCGACCTCGACATGGAAGTCAACCGCGCCTCGCGCGGCCGCGAGCAGGCGCAGCCTGTCGGCGACACGCTGCTGCCGGCTGCCGTGACCGAGCGCCTGGTGCCGGCGCCGGAGAAGCCGAAGGACGAGGATGCCGAGCTCGACGCAAACGCCGTGTTCGCCAAGCTCTCGGCGCTCAAGTCCAAGAAGGAAGATGCGGACGACGAGTAAGGTTTGCGACAGTTCATCAAAAAAGCCCGCTTCGAGCGGGCTTTTTCATTGATTATCGAAGTCTCAGCTGCGCGCCGCCCGGTCCGGCGTCATGCCATAGTCCTCCGAGCGTTCGACGGCGCGGTAGAAGTCGGCAAGCTGCTTGCCGCGCTCAGGCTTGAAGATGCGGCCGGCGATGACCACCGAGGCGATGCGGTCGATGCGGAAGGCGCGGAAATCGTCGCGCATCTCGCACCAGGCAACCAGCGTCCATACCTTGCCCCAGAACCACAGACCGAGCGGACGGATGTCACGCCCGGTGCCGCGGCCGGCCTCGTCGCGGTAGTCGATGGTCAGCACCTGTCGCTTCTCGACAGCGCGCTCGATCACGTCGATCGCCTCACGCGCGGCGTCGCTCACCACCCACATCGGCGTGTGGATCTCGGTGCGGGCGATGCGGTCCTTCTCGGCGTCCGGCAGCACGGCGCCGATCTTGACCAGCGCCTCGTCGGCCGCACGCGCCATGGCCGCACCGCCAAAGGCCCGCACCATGCGGGCGCCGGCGACCAGCGCGACGATTTCGTCACGCGTGAACATCAGCGGCGGAAGGTCGAAACCCTCCCTCATCATGTAGCCGACGCCGGCCTCGCCGTCGATCGGCACTCCGGTCGACTGCAAATCGGCGATGTCGCGGTAGATGGTCCGCTCGGAAACCTCGAGCCATGTGCCGAGCTTCTGGGCGGTGACCAGCCGGCCGCCACGCAGGTGCTGCACGATCTGAAAGAGCCTGTCGGCACGTCGCATCGTATGGTCCCTCGGCTGCTTTTCTATGAATGTCACGGTCCCGAAACCGGTTCCGGGTGACATCCATCTCCTGTTTTATGCTTGTCGTTCTCCCAAAAACCGCTGCGCACTTTTGGGCGACACGCATTATGGTTTAAGTCCTTCGCGCTTGCGCTGCACGGCGACGAATTCCGCGCCGAAGGACAATTTCTTCGTTGTCGGCGTGTTCACGTCGAGCACACGCCAGTACGGCGTGGTATCGTTCAGCGTCATGCCGCGTTCGAGATCCTCATTGGCGGCTTCGGCGACGGTGCGCAGATGATAGCCGATGGTGACCGGACATGTCACTTGCGCCCCATGCTCGATGGCGAGCGCGGTGCGCAAGGCGCGTACATCCATCTCGACGCCGTTGGGGATCGTGCGGATGAAATCATCGACCTGACGGGGCGTCGGCACCAGCATCGGCTGGCCCTCGACGACGTCGCCCATTGTGCGTGGCGTCGGCTTCACGCCGTTGACGCCCGGCGTGTTCAGCCTGTCGTTCCAGCTTTTCACCATTCATGTCTCCTGACACGTTTATGGCATGGTGCTCCTGACAGCATTCTGTCAGGAGCCTTCAGCATTGTCCGTAGCAGGCGCCAAAGTTTTTGCGCCAGCCCGAGGGGTCGCCGCCCGGGGGGGCCATGTCAATGATCCGGGCCTTGCGGGGTTCGCATCCAAGCATTGTCATGTAAAACGCCTCAGATCTCGCGAATGCGGCTGTGACCCTCATACATATCCGGCCAGCCAATGTCCTTGCGGATGTCCGCCGGCAAGGAGTTCAGGAAGCGCTGGGTACGGACTTCATTGCGCATCGTGCGGATCTTGCCGACATAGTGCTGTACGCTGTTCAAAATACCAAAGCTGTTCATGACCATCTCCTCTTCTCTGATGGAGACACTATCGCATACCCCTCCTGACAGCAGTCTGTCAGGAGCATGTCAGCTCGTTGAAGAAAGCTGCGAGGTGCTTCGCGGTCGGTTCGGAAACGAGCCTTTTGTCAGGAATGGCCAAGTCGACCGAGACCATGCAAGAACCGCTTTGACAGCCTGTCGCGATGCTGCTCAAAGGCGGGCATGTCGAAACTCCTCGCGCTCGTCATCATCGGCATCATGGCCATTCAGCTGATCAAGCCGCTCGGCTGGCCGGGCCTGAAGCGGCGCGGCGATTTCTGGAAGCTGGCCCTGCTCGCCATGGCGGCCATCGCGCTGGCGGGTGCGCTGGGGCACTGGACATAGCCTTGAGGGTCAGGTCGGGTCCACCGTTCCCACGGCAATCATCCGGATGGCGTTGAGGCTGGGCACGAAGAAATAATCGCCACCGCGCGTCGTCACGAATTTCGGCAGGTTCGCCGCAATAGAGGGCGTGGCGTTGGCCGGACCGGCCGGAATGACATGCTTGCTCGATTCGGCGCGGTTGCCGGTCAGCGTGCAGGTGTCGTTGCCGGTTTCGGAATCCAGGCCGTAGCTCATCCATTGCTGCTGGATGATATTCTGGCTCAGATCCATTGGAAGCAGGCTGCAATCAACAGTATTTGGAAATACTCGTGTCAGTTCTCTGAAGCCCACCAGTCCGAGCTTGTGCCCCCTCAGGTCAATCGGCGAGCACCCATCCGACCAGATGTTCGGCCCAGGCGCGGTAACCGGCTTCCGAGGCATGAAAGCCATCGGAGGCAAAGCCGGCCTCAGGGTTGGTGATCGGCAGCCGTGGCGCCGGCACGGCGCCGCGCTCGAAACAGAGGCGCTCGCCCATGCGGTTCATTGCGGTAGCGCGGATTTCGAGTATCTTGCCGAGCAGCGGCGGCATGGCCGGCGCGCGGGTGAATTCCAGCACCGGCGACCAGACGACGCGGGCCTCCGGCCATTTGGCACGCAGCGCGTAAAGCAGGCCGCCGAACTCTTTCTTGAAGCGCGGCACCGAGTGGAAATTCTTGGTGTCGTTGGTGCCGATGGCCAGCACTATATGCGTCCACCGATCGGCCGACAGATTGGGCAGCACATGGTCCCGGATCTGGCCCGACGTTGCCGAGTTGAATCCGGCGGCGCGCCAGCGCACGGCAAGGCCGGTTCGTTTTGCGACCAGCATTGCAAGCTGCGCGGCAAGCCCGTTCTCGGAATTGCCGATGCCGACGGAAGCGGCCGAGGAATCGCCCAGCACCAGCAGCGAGATGGCCGGCGCCTTGCCCGATATTTCGTGCATGACCGGCCCTTGTGCCGGCAGCATGCGGGTGGTGCGGCGGCGCACGCCGAGGCCCTGCCAGACATAAACGGGGTAGGCGAGCCAGGTAAGAAGGGCCGGGAAGCGCATGGCGATACCGTTTAGAGATCAGCGGCAGCCTTAGCGCAAGTTTCGCCTGAGGTGAACGAGCTTCTAGTCGCAGCAGTTCGGCTTGTCCGCCTGCTTGTCCTGATATTCGTCATGCAGCCGCACCCAGTCCATCAGGCTATGATAAGGGCCATTTTCGCCGCGGCCCTTCGGTGTCACATCGAGATAGTCGTAAGTGCCGATCTGGGCCTCGCCGCCGCGGGCGCGCGACATAAAGGTAAGGAATATGTCGCCGTTCTCTTCCTTGTAGAAAACACTGGTGCCGGGAAGGTCCTTTGACGTGCGCGGACGCGTCTCGAAATTGTAGGTGGTGTCGCCGGCCGCGATCTGCTTGTCGGTGAAGGAGACCTGCATGTCGAAGTTGAAATCCGAGGCGTAGGACGACACCCAGTCGAATTTCCACCCCATACGCTGCTTGTAAGGCAGCAGTTCCGCCAGCGGCGCGCGCGCAACCACCACCAGCGACACGTCGTGGTGCCTCAGATGTTGATCGGCGCCGTCTATATGGTCGGCAAGGAAGGAGCAGCCTTCGCAGCGGTGGTTCGATCCTGGCGTCATCATGAAGTGGTAGACGATCAGTTGGCTGTTGGCGCCGAACAGTCCGGCCAGGTTCTTCGGACCCTGCTCGGTCTCGAAGACATAATCCTTGCGGATTTTCATCCAGGGCAGTTCACGTCGCTCGGCGGCGATGCGCTCACGCAACCGTGTCAATTCCTTCTCGCGCGCCAGATGCGCCTTGTGCGCCTCAAACCAGTCTTCACGCGAAACCACTTTGCTGCGAGTCATGAAGTTCTCCCTGTCTGTTCACCCAAGGACGTTTGGGGTGGGCAGAAACCGACATCGCCGTCAGCTTTTGCCGAAAAGGAGATAAGGATGGACGAACTCCGTCCAAGCCGGGCTTTGCATAAACAAACCCGGGCGCATCGGCCCGGGTTGTATGACAACGGGAGGACTGCGCTCAGGCGGCCTGTTCGAGGCTCGCCGTCCATTGTCCCAGCGCCGCCAGATGGTTCATGTGGGCACGATGGGTGAAGGCGGCCTGGCCGGCGGCGACGTTCGATGCCTTGCCGCTCCAGGCCTTTTGCGGGGCGGCCTGCAAGGCGCGGCCATAGGAGAAGGTCAGCTTCCACGGATGCTGGCCGATGGCGTTGATGGCGTTGAGGTTGGCGGTCGCCTCCTCGTCCGACTGCCCGCCCGAAAGGAAGGCGATGCCCGGCACCGCTGCCGGTACGGTTTCGCGGAACAGTTTTATGGTCTTTTCCGCGACCTCTTCGGGGCTGCTCACCTTGCCCGACTTCCTGCCGGCCAGCACCATGTTCGGCTTCAGGATGGTGCCTCCCAGCAAAACGCGCGCCGCATGCAGCTCGTCATAGAGCTTGATCAGCGTTGCCTTCGAGATGTCGTAGCAGGTGTTGATGTCGTGCGCGCCGTCCATCAGCACTTCCGGCTCGACGATCGGCACGATGCCAGCCTCCTGGCACAGTGCGGCATAGCGGGCCAGCGCATGGGCGTTGGAGGCAATCGAATTGACCGAGGGCACGCCCTTGCCGGTGTCGATGTCGATCACCGCGCGCCATTTGGCGAAGCGGGCGCCGAGCTTGTAATAATCTGCGAGCCGCTCGCGCAAGCCGTCGAGGCCTTCGGTAACGGTATCGCCGGGAAAGCCGGCGAGCGGCTTGGCGCCGGCATCGACCTTGATGCCGGGAATGGCGCCCGCCGCCTTGATGATGTCGACCAGAGGCGTGCCGTCGGCAGCCTTCTGACGGATGGTCTCGTCGTAGAGAATGACGCCGGAGATGTACTTCGTCATTGCGTCCTTGGCGCGGAACATCATCTCGCGGTAGTCGCGGCGGCTATCGGCGGTCGATTCGACGCCGATAACGTCGAAGCGCTTCTTGATGGTGCCGGAGCTCTCATCGGCGGCCAGCAGGCCCTTGCCGCCGGCCACCATCGCGGCGGCAATGTCTTCGAGACGTTCGCTCATTTTTCTTCTCCTAAGGGGGTACGTTCCGCGCGTAACGGAAGTCTACCGCCAAAGGAATGGGATCGGAAAGCTCGAATCGATTGAAGGTTCCTGGCGTCCGTTTTTGCGCCCCCGATCCGGTCAGGCTTGTTTCTTCAGCACGTCGACGCCGGGCAGCGGCTTGCCTTCCATCCATTCGAGGAAAGCGCCGCCGGCGGTCGAGACATAGGTGAAGTCGTCGGCGACGCCGGCATGGTTGAGGGCGGCCACCGTATCGCCGCCACCGGCGACCGAGACCAGCTTGCCGGCCCTGGTGCGGGCCGCCGCGTGCCTGGCCGCCGCCACCGTGGCGTGGTCGAAAGGCTCGATCTCGAAGGCGCCGAGCGGGCCGTTCCAGACCAGCGTCGCGGCGCGGTCGATCCATTCACCGATCGTCTTCACGGTCTTTTCGCCGACATCGAGGATCATGCCGTCAGCCGGGACATCCGAAATGGCAACGGTCTCGCTGGCCGCACCCGCCTTGAATTCCTTGGCGACGACACCGTCGACAGGCAGGATGATGGCGCAGCCGGCCTCGGCGGCCTCGATCATGATCTGCTTGGCGGTCGCGGCAAGGTCATGCTCGCACAGCGACTTGCCGACAGCGGTGCCACGCGCGGCGAGAAAAGTGTTGGCCATGCCGCCGCCGATCACCAGCGCGTCGACCTTCTTCACCAGGTTCATCAACAGGTCGATCTTGGTCGACACCTTGGCGCCGCCGACAATGGCGACGACAGGGCGGACCGGATTGCCGAGCCCCTTCTCCAGCGCCTCGAGCTCGGCCTGCATGGTGCGGCCGGCATAGGACGGCAACAGCCGCGCCAGGCCTTCGGTCGAGGAGTGCGCCCGGTGGGCGGCGGAAAAGGCGTCATTGACGAAGATGTCGCCATTGGCGGCGAGCCGCTCTGTGAAATCAGGATCGTTCTTCTCCTCGGTCTTGTGGAAGCGGGTGTTTTCCAGCAGCAGCACATCGCCCTTGTTCATGGCGGCGACCGCACTGCCCGCCGTGTCGCCGACGCAATCGCTGGCAAAGCCGACCGGGCGGCCAAGCACCTCCGCGGTAGCCTTGGCGATCGGCCTCAGCGAGAATTCGGGCGAGGGACCATCCTTCGGGCGGCCGAAATGCGCGAGCAGGATGACCTTGGCGCCCTTGCCGGACAGTTCGGCGATGGTCGGTGCGATGCGTTCGATTCGGGTGGCGTCGGTGACCTTGCCGTCGGCGACGGGCACGTTGAGGTCGACGCGCACCAGCACGCGCTTGCCGCTGATATTGCCGATATCGTCGAGTGTCTTGAAGGCGGCCATGCGGGTTCCTTTCCGTGGAAAATCGCCGGGACCATACCTCGCATCGATGACGATGCAAGGCTTGAGCCGGGGTGCGAGCTAAATTTTGAGATCAAGGCGAAGGCTGTCGTGATGATGCGGGACGTCAGCGTGAACCGATCGCTTGTCAGCCTTCGGTCGTTATCTTTTCCGCCGTCGGCTCAAGGGCCTTCTCATTGGCTGTCGCCTCTGCAGTCTGCGTCTCGGTCGGCTTGCGCCAGTTGCGGATGAAGGCGAAGACACGATCGCCGATCTCGCCGGCGCTCAGGAACACCGGAACCCGCGCCACCGGCGCGGTCGGCTCGAAGGAGAGGCCGAGACCGGTGATCTTGCCCTTGTCGTCGACGTCGCGGACGATCAATTCGATCGGGCCGATCAGCACCCGGTCGGCATATTCGGCATGGCCGCCGAGCCGCGCCGTCACCAGCGCGCCGACGGTGAGCTTCTGCTCGGCTTCGCTCAATCCCGGAGTGTATGCGGCCTCGAGCTCTGCGGCCGAGCGGGCGGGATCGACGGCAAAGGCGCCGAAGAAGTCGGCATCCTCGGGGTCGACTACGGCGCGGCTGGCAAACAGCTTGTCAAGCAGGCGCGGATAGCGGTCGGGCACGAAGATGTAGACCTGGTCGCCGGCCGCGAGCCGGCCCATATCCTGGAAACGCATCGAGCGGCCGTCGCGCAGCACCAGCGAGGGCCGTGCCCAGCGCGGGATGCGCTCGCCGCGCGCCACCGGGCTGCCGGGCGCGACGCGGTAGGCGAGCAGTTCGTGATGGGCGGAGCCCGGCAGTTCGAGTTCGACCTTGTCGAGCGGCCCGAGTCTCGCCGGCACGATCAGGCCGAGCCGGCGCGCCAGCGGACCGACCGACCAGCCCTGCACCACCAGCGATACCAGCACGATGATGAAGGCGACGTTGAAGATGGTGCGGCCGTTCTCCAGTCCGCCGAGCAGTGGGGTGATGGCAAGCAGGATGGACACGGCGCCGCGCAGGCCGACCCAGGAGACGAAGGCGATCTCGGGACGCGGCAGGCGGAACGGGATCAGGCAGAGCCAGACGGCGACAGGGCGCGCGACAAACATCAGGAACAGGCCGAGCAGCACCGCCGGCACCATGATCGCCGGAAACTGCGAGGGTGTCGCGAACAGGCCGAGGATCAGGAACATGATGATCTGTGCCAGCCACGACATGCCGTCCTGGAAGCGCTTCAGGATGGTGACGGCGCGGATGTCGGAGTTGCCGGCAATCAGCCCGGCGAGATAGACCGCCAGGAAGCCCGAGCCGCCAATGGCGCCGGCGGCGGCGAACACCATCAGTGACAGGGTCAGCACGAAGATCGGCAGCAAGCCATGGTCGAGGTTGAGCCGGTCGACGAGGCGCACGATGCCGAGCCCGCCAAGCACGCCGACGACGGCGCCGAGCCCCATATTGAGCAGGAAGCCGAGGATCAGGTCGGTGACCAGCACATGGGCCTCGGGATTGGCGTGGGCGGCGATGATCTCGACCAGCGTGATGGTCAGGAAGATGGCGATGGGGTCGTTGGTGCCGGATTCGACTTCGAGCGTGGCGCGCACGCGCTCGCGCAGATTGATTTCGCCGGCGCGCAGCAGGAAAAACACCGCAGCCGCATCGGTCGAGGCGACGGCAGCTCCAAGCAGGAAGGATTCCAGCCAGCTGAGGTCGAGCAGGTAATAGGCGGCTGCCCCGAACAGGCCAGTGGTCAGGATTACGCCGAAAGTTGCCAGCGACAGCGCCGGCCCGGCCGCCTGGCGCAGCGCGTTGAGCGGCGTGCCGAAACCGGAATCGAACAGGATGACCGCCAAGGCCAGTGAGCCGGCAAAGTAGGCCACCCGCGCATTGTCGAATTCGATACCGAGACCATCGACGCCGCTGGCCAGGCCGATGCAAAGGAACAAGAGCAGAAGGGGGGCGCCGAAGCGAAAGGCGATCAGGCTCGAGAACGCGGCGGCGACGACTAGCGCTGTGCCGACCAGCGTGACGAGATAGATCGCATGCTCCATCCGTGATTTGCCCCTCGAATTCCTCTGCCTCTCCGATTTACGGGAGAGTGGGGCGAAGGCATGGCCAGTGCAAGGCGGGAGGGCGGCTTTTTGCCCTATGCCGCTGATTTTCCGGCATTTGGCGGCTCAGGGCGCATTACAGGACGATCCAACGAAAAACGCCCGGACAAAGCCGGGCGTTTGAGTTGCGAGAAGAGAGCCTGCGATCAGGCGATGGTCTTGCCGAAGGCGACCGAAGTGTCGGCCATGCGGTTGGAGAAGCCCCACTCATTGTCGTACCAGGACAGCACCGAAACGAAGTTGCCGTCCATGACCTTGGTCTGGTCGAGCGCCATGATCGAGGAGCGCGGGTCATGGTTGAAGTCGATCGACACATTCGGGTGATGGGTGACGCCGAGAATGCCCTTGAGCTTGCCGTTGGAGGCGGCGATCACGGCTTCGTTGATCTCCTGCACGGTGGTGGCGCGCTTGGCGATGAACTTGAAGTCGACAACCGAGACGTTGGGGGTCGGCACGCGGATCGAGATGCCGTCGAGCTTGCCCTTGAGGTCGGGCAGCACCAGGCCGATCGCCTTGGCCGCACCGGTCGAGGTCGGGATCTGCGACAGGGCAGCCGCGCGGCCGCGGTAGAGATCCTTGTGCATGGTGTCCAGCGTCGGCTGGTCGCCGGTGTAGGAGTGGATCGTCGTCATCATGCCCTTTTCGATGCCGACTGTCTCGTGCAGCACTGCGGCCAGCGGCGCCAGGCAGTTGGTGGTGCAGGACGCATTCGAGATGACGATGTGGTCCTTGGTCAGCTTGTCGTGGTTGATGCCGTAGACGACGGTGAGGTCGGCACCTTCGGCAGGCGCGGAGACGACGACGCGCTTGGCGCCAGCAGTCAAATGCGCGGCAGCCTTGTCGCGGGCGGTGAAGATGCCGGTGCATTCGAGCGCGATGTCGATGCCGAGTTCCTTCCACGGCAGTTGCGCCGGGTCCTTGATCGCGGTGACCTTGAAGGTCTCCTTGCCGACGGTGATCTGGTCGCCCGAGACCGACACTTCATGCGGGAAGCGGCCGTGCACGCTGTCATAGCGCAGCAGATGCGCGTTGGTCTCGACCGGGCCGAGGTCGTTGACGGCGACGACGTCGATGTCCTTGCGGCCGGATTCATGGATGGCGCGCAGGATGTTGCGGCCGATGCGGCCAAATCCGTTGATGGCAACTCTGACGGTCATTTTACTCTCCCTGGGAGCTGGAGGCGGCAGATGGGTCCGCAGCTTCATAGCGGCGGATGGCACAAGAATCCAGCCGCAGAAGGCCGAATTTAAATCGATTAGGTTGGTCCAGCCCCGCGAATCCGCCTCGGAGGTGCGCGGGACTGACCCTGATCTTACTTGCCGTGCAGGCGGGCTTCCGCTGCCTTGGCCGCGGCTTCGGCGGTGATGCCGAAATGCGGGTAGAGCTGCTCGATGGTGCCGGAAGCGCCGAAGCCCGTCATGCCGATGAAGATGCCGTCGGAGCCGATCAGGTGATCCCAGCCCTGGCGGATGCCGGCCTCGATCGCCATCTTGATCGGCGCGTTGCCGATCGTCTCCTTGCGATAGGCGTCGCTCTGCTGGTCGAACAGTTCGAAGCAAGGCACCGAGACGACGCGGGTCGGGTGACCGTGCTTTTCCAGGAGGTCTCGGGCGCCGAGAGCGATCTCGACCTCGGAGCCGGTGGCGAAGATCGTCACCGCCGCTTCGCCGCTCGCCGCGGCCAGCTCATAGGCGCCCTGGCTCGAGAGGTTCCTGGCCGAGTGCTCGGTGCGCACCGTCGGCAGGTTCTGGCGGGTCAGCGCCAGGGTGGACGGGGTCTTTTCCGATTCAATGGCGATCTGCCAGCATTCGGCGGTTTCCACGGCGTCGGCCGGGCGAAAGACATTGTGGTTGGGGATGGCGCGGAGCGCCGCCAGGTGCTCGACCGGCTGGTGGGTCGGGCCGTCTTCGCCCAGACCGATCGAATCATGGGTCATGACGAAGATCGAGCGGATGCCCATCAGCGACGCCAGCCGCATCGACGGACGGGCATAGTCGGAGAAGCACATGAAGGTGCCACCATAGGCGATGAGGCCGCCATGCAGCGTCAGGCCGTTGAGGGCGGCCGCCATGCCATGCTCGCGGATGCCGTAGTGGGCATAGCGCTGGCCGTAATCGTCCGGCGTGATGTTCTTGGTCTGGCTGGTCTTGGTGTTGTTGGAGCCCGTCAGGTCGGCAGAGCCGCCGATGGTCTCGGGCACGGCGCCGTTGATGACTTCCAGCGCCATTTCCGACGATTTGCGGGTGGCGACCTTCGGCTTGTCGGCCGACAGCTTCTTCTTGTAGTCGGCAATGACGGCATCGAAATTCGACGGCAGCTTGCCGGCGAGGCGGCGCTCGAACTCGGCCTTCAGCTCGGGCTTGGCCTTGGCGAGCCGGCCTTCCCAGTCGGTGCGCGGCTTGACGCCGGCCTTGCCGGCGGTGCGCCAGGCGTCGAGAATGTCGGCCGGAATTTCGAAGGGCGGGGAGTCCCAGTTGAAGAATTTCCGCGCGCCGGCGATCTCGTCGGCGCCGAGCGGTGAGCCATGCGCCTTGTTGGTGCCGGCCTTGGTCGGGGCGCCGAAGCCGATGGTCGTCTTGCAGGCAATCATCGTCGGCTTGTCGGAATGGCGGGCGGCTTCGATGGCGTAGGCGATTGCCTCGGGGTCGGTGCCGTCAATGTGGCTGGCGTTCCAGCCCGAGGCCTGGAAGCGGGCGACCTGGTCGGTGTTGTCTGCAAGCGAAACCGGACCGTCGATCGAGATGTTGTTGTTGTCCCAGAAGACGATCAGCTTCTTGAGCTTGAGGTGCCCGGCCAGCGCGATGGCTTCCTGGGAAACACCTTCCATCAGGCAGCCGTCGCCGGCCAGCACATAGGTGTAGTGGTCGACGAGGTCGTTGCCGAAGGCGGCGTTCATGATGCGCTCGCCGAGCGCGAAGCCGACCGAATTGGCGAGACCCTGGCCGAGCGGGCCGGTCGTCGTCTCGATGCCGGTGGCATGGCCGTATTCGGGATGGCCGGCAGTCTTGGAACCCAGCTGGCGGAAATGCTTGATCTGGTCGAGGGTCATGTCCTCGTAACCGGTCAGATGCAGCAGCGAGTAGAGCAGCATCGAACCATGGCCGGCCGACAGGATGAAGCGGTCGCGGTCCGGCCAATGGGGGTTCTTCGGATCATATTTCAGAAAGCGGGTGAACAGCACTGTGGCGATGTCGGCGCAGCCCATGGGCAGGCCGGGATGGCCGGACTGGGACTTCTCGACGGCGTCCATGGAGAGAAAACGGATCGCATTGGCCATCCGGTCATGTTGTTCACGCGACGTCATGGTACCTCCGGGTGGGGATTTGTGGGCTTGGCAGAGCCCAGGAAAGAGTGCGCGACACATAGCAGCCACGGGCTTTTAGTCAACAAATCGGCTGCACATTTGCCGGTCTTGTGATGGCTTTGAGACCTTATGGGGCGACCTACATTAGCGTTAGCGGGGGACAGTCGCGAGAGCTTTGTTGACGTTGCCTTCACCCGGTGCCTAATGTTTCCTTGTTAACGCGTTCTGAACGCGAAGCGATTCGGTGATGGGCAGGGCACAGGACGAAGGCCATGACCGGCGAAACCACACTCAAGGAAGTCATCCACAGGCTGGGCAAGGCCATCGAGGGGCTGGAAAACGCCGTCGCGGCCAAGCTCGAGCACGAGCGCGACTATTCCGAAGCCGAGGCTGAGGTGCAGCGCATGAACGCCGACCGTTCACGGCTGGCGCAGGAACTCGACAATTCCGAAGCCCGCGCCGAACGGCTGGAAGATGCCAACAAGGAAGTTTCGCGCCGCTTGGTGACCGCCATGGAAACCATCCGCGCGGTGCTGGACAGGTAGGAGCTGCAGGCCATGGCACAGGTCACGGTTTCCATCGACGGCAAGCAGTATCGCATGGCTTGCGACGAGGGTCAGGAAGAGCACCTGATCGACCTCGCCGAGCGGTTCGACCGTTATGTCTCGCATCTGAAGGATTCGTTCGGCGAGATCGGCGACCAGCGGCTGACGGTGATGGCCGGCATCATGGTGATGGACGAGCTTTCGGAGCTGCAGAAGCGGGTCAAGGGCATGGAGGCCGAAGTGCAGACGCTGCGCAAGACGCGCGACGAAGCGCTGACCAAGGCCGACAAGAACGACACCGTGCTGACCAGCGCGCTCGGCGCGCTCGCCCAGCGCATGGAAGACCTGGCCACGTCGCTGGCGGTCAACAAGGCCTGAGCCTTTCCCGCACAAACGAAAGATTGTCGGCCCAACGTCGGTCCGTAGAACGAAAGTGCTCGTTCCGTCGCCAATAATAGTTTCCTATTGTCCTGCAGCCGCGATTTTTGCGCTAAGATGCGGCAATGCCGGAGCGTTGACGCCGTCCACGGCCGCTCCTGACGAAATCTGTTGCTGGGGAAATAATGCCATGAGCCTTCGTATCAACGACATCGCGCCTGACTTCACCGCCGAGACCACGCAAGGGCCGATCAAGTTTCATGACTGGATCGGCGACGGCTGGGCGATCCTGTTCAGCCATCCGAAGAATTTCACCCCGGTCTGCACCACCGAGCTGGGCACGATGGCGGGGCTCGAAGGCGAGTTCAAGAAGCGCAACGTCAAGGTCATCGGCATTTCCGTCGATCCCGTTGCGAGCCACGACAAGTGGCAGGCCGACATCAAGACGGCGACCGGCCAGACGGTGAACTACCCGCTGATCGGCGACAAGGATCTCAAGGTGGCCAAGCTTTATGACATGCTGCCGGCGGGCGCCGGCGAGACGTCGGAAGGCCGCACGCCGGCCGACAACGCCACGGTGCGCTCGGTCTATGTCGTCGGGCCGGACAAGAAGATCAAGCTGGTGCTGACTTACCCAATGACGACGGGCCGCAACTTCGACGAGATCCTGCGCGCGGTCGATTCCATGCAGCTGACCGCCAAGCACCAGGTGGCGACGCCGGCCAACTGGAAGCAGGGCGAGGATGTGATCATCACCGCCGCGGTTTCGAACGAAGATGCGGTCAAGCGTTTTGGCGCTTTCGAGACGATCCTGCCCTATCTCAGGAAGACCAAGCAGCCGTCAGCCTAGGTTTTCTCCGTCGGAGCTATTTGGGGCTTCAGTCCTATTTGTGGCAAGGCGTGCTTGACCGGCGCGCTTTGCCAGATGACCATGCTCTTGTTCAACCCGACGGAGAAAACGGTTCCTGTCGGGCAAGGGGCAGGGGGGCCGGACATTGGACATCGCTTCGGCCAAACCTGAGGTCGCCGGGTTCTACGACAAGCCGACCGGCGCCATCCAGTATGTCGTCACCGACCCGGTGACGAGACGCTGCGCCGTCATCGACCCGATCCTCGATTTCGACGAAAAATCCGGCGCGACGGCGACGAAGAATGCCGACGCCTTGCTGGATTTTATCCGCGAAAACGGGCTGGAGCTCGAGTGGATCCTGGACACCCATCCGCATGCCGATCATTTCTCGGCGGCGCACTATCTCCGGGAAAAGACCGGCGCGCCGACGGCGATCGGCGACAGGATCATCGAAGTCCAGGCGCTGTGGAAGGCGATCTACAACTGGCCGGATTTCCCCGCAGACGGCTCGCAGTGGGACCGGCTGTTTGGGGAAGGCGAAACGTTCATGATCGGCAACCTGCCGGTCAAGGTGCTGTTCTCGCCCGGCCACACGCTCGCCTCGATCACCTATGTCATCGGCGACGCCGCCTTCGTCCACGACACGCTGTTCATGCCCGACAGCGGCTCGGCAAGGACGGACTTTCCCGGCGGCAGTGCGGCGCGGCTGTGGCATTCGATTGAGGGCATTCTGGCGCTGCCGGACGATACGCGCGTGTTCGTCGGCCACGACTATCAGGCCGGCGGCCGCGAGCCGTGCTGGGAGAGCACGGTCGCCGAGCAGAGGGCAAAGAATATCCACCTCGTTGCGGCGCGCAGCGAAGCCGAGTTCGTCGCCTTGCGCGAAGCGCGCGACAAGACACTGCCGATGCCGCGGTTGATCCTGCAAGCGCTGCAGGTCAACATGAATGGTGGACGGCTGCCGGAACCGGAGGCCAATGGGAGGCGGTATCTGAAGTTTCCGCTTGATGGGCTTTGAGAGGGCAGTTGGCGAAGCTGCCGATCTCCCCCGCAAGGGGGGAGATTGGATGTCAAGAATGCTTTCGCCAATCGCCAGCGTAAGCGTAAGACATAAAAAAGGCGGCGCCGGTTTCCCGACGCCGCCTTCTGTTCTTAGCCGAACCCGGCTTTACGCCGCCGGCTGCGCCTCGATCGTGCGCAGCGCCTGCATCTGGCGCTTGGCGGCGGCCTTGACCGCGTCCTGCACCTTCTCGAAGGCGCGCACCTCGATCTGGCGCACGCGCTCGCGGCTGATGTCGAACTCGGACGACAGCTCTTCCAGCGTCAGTGGCTCCTCGGCGAGGCGGCGGGCCTCGAAGATGCGCCGCTCACGATCGTTGAGCACGGCCAGAGCGCCCGACAGCATGCCGCGGCGGTTTTCCAGCTCGTCCTGCTCGATCAGCATGTCTTCCTGGCTTTCGTGGTCATCGACCAGCCAGTCCTGCCATTCGCCGGATTCACCCTCGCTGGCGCGGATCGGCGCGTTCAGCGACGCGTCGCCCGACAGGCGGCGGTTCATCGACACGACTTCGGCTTCCGACACGTTCAGCCTGGTGGCGATCTCGGTGATCTGGTCGGGCTTGAGGTCGCCATCGTCCAGCGCCTGGATCTTGCCCTTCACCTTGCGCAGGTTGAAGAACAGGCGCTTCTGATTGGCGGTCGTGCCCATCTTGACCAGGCTCCACGAGCGCAGGATGTACTCCTGGATCGAGGCCTTGATCCACCACATGGCGTAGGTCGCGAGGCGGAAGCCACGCTCGGGTTCGAATTTCTTGACGGCCTGCATCAGGCCGACATTGCCTTCCGAGATCACTTCGCCGATCGGCAGGCCGTAGCCGCGATAGCCCATGGCGATCTTGGCAACAAGCCGAAGATGGCTGGTGACGAGCTTGTGCGCAGCGGAAGTGTCTTCATGCTCGGCGTAGCGCTTGGCGAGCATGTACTCTTCCTGCGGCTGAAGCATCGGAAAGCGGCGGATTTCTTCCAGGTAGCGGCTGAGGCCGCCTTCGCCGGAAACAATACTGGGTAGTGACTGGGCCATGATTGCGCCCCCTCTCTATTGGAGTGATGCCCCCGAAACGCGGCGGGCATGTGACGCGAGCACCAAAAGGCTCGCCCGCGACAACTGATTTATATAGGAACAAAACCAGAAAAGACAGGCATTTGTTCAACACGAAACAGTGTGTCACGCTGAAGTGAACAATGCTGCTCAGGTTTTAGCTGGCTTGTTTAGACGCAATTCCGGACGGAAAACCGTTTCACACTTTTCCTGGAATTGCTCGGGTTCAGAGCTTGCGGAAGCCGCCGACGAGTTCCTCCATGTCCCCCGGCATCGGCGCCTCGAACCTCATCGATAAATGGGTAGCCGGGTGCCGAAATGCAAGGAGCCAGGCATGCAAAGCCTGCCTGGAAAATGCCTTGACCTGACCCTTCAGCAGTTCGGGCAGCCGGTTGGCCTTGGTGCGGAAGGCCTGGCCGTAATCGGGGTCACCGATGACGGGATGGCCGATATGAGCCATGTGAACGCGGATCTGGTGGGTGCGGCCGGTTTCCAGCCGGCATTCGACCAGGCTGGCGGTGGCGAACGCCTGCTGGCCCTCGCCGAAACGCTCCTTGACGGTGAAATGGGTCACGGCGTGGCGGGCATCGTCACGGCCTTCCGGCACGACGGCGCGGCGCACGCGGTCGGCGGCACGGCCAAGCGGCGCGTCGACCGTTCCGGTCGGCCGTGGAGGGATGCCCCAAACCAGCGCCAAATAAGCACGTTCGAGGTCGCCGGTGCGGCCGTGGTCGGCAAAGGCCTCCGACAGCGCCTTGTGGGCGCGGTCGGTCTTAGCCACCACCATGACGCCGCTGGTTTCCTTGTCCAGCCGATGGACGATGCCCGGCCGCCTGACGCCGCCAATGCCTGAAAGACTGTCGCCGCAGTGGTGGATCAGGGCATTGACCAGCGTGCCGGTCCAGTTGCCGGCGCCGGGATGGACGACGAGGCCGGCCGGCTTGTTGATGACGATCAGCTCGTCGTCCTCATAAAGCACGTCGAGCGCGATGGCCTCGCCTTGCGGTTCGGCCGGTTCCGGCTCGGGCATGACGACCGATACGCGCTCGCCGGCACTCATCTTGCGCTTGGTCTCGTCGACCGGCTTGCCGTCGATCGAAACGGCACCTTGCCGGATCAGCATCTGCACCCGGCTGCGCGACATGTCAGGCCCGAGGGCGCTCGCCAGCCACTGGTCGAGGCGCTGGCCGGCCGCTTCCGCGCCGGCTTCGAGCACGGTCGGCGCCGCCTCTATGAATTGTCCAGCCTCTATCAATTCAGGGGTCTCTTCGTTATGAGCGCTCATCGAAAAAGTTCCGGAAAGTTCTGCCATGGCCCGGCCCGTTGCCGATGAAGAAGAAAAGCCGCTCGATCCCGAGATCGAAAAGGTGCGCGGCAGGCTCATCCGCTTCATGGCCATCAATCTCGGCCTGCTTTTGCTGGCCCTTATGGTGGTGATCGCGGCCATTGTCTACAAATCGCGCAAGGCGCCGCCCGCGAACCCGCCGCTCGCCAACGACATTCCAGTTCCGCCCGGCGAGCCGCTCGCGGCCGACATAGTGCTCCCGGTCGGAGCCAAGGTGATCAGCCAGGCTCTGTCGGGCAATCGCATTTCGATCGACGCCGAGCTCAGCGACGGCAGCCGCACCATCTTCGTCTACGACATCGCCGAGCGCCGTATCATCGGCCGCTTCGCCATCCGCAACAAATAGCCGGGCCGAAACTATGACCGGGTTTGCCGAACATCGCCGCATCGCAACCATCACGCTCGTCGTCGCCGACTATGACGAGGCGATCGCCTGGTATGTCGGCAAGCTTGGCTTTGTCCTCTGCGACGACATCGAGCTCGGCGACGGCAAGCGCTGGGTGACGGTAACGCCGGCGGTCGGGCAAGGGCCCCGGCTGCTTCTGGCGGAAGCATTGGACGATGTGCAGAAGAGCCGCGTCGGCGACCAGACCGGAGGCCGCGTGGTTTTGTTTCTCGAAACCGATGATTTTGACAGTGACCATGCGACCATGCTGGAAAACGGCGTCGACTTCCACGAAACGCCACGCCATGAGCCTTACGGTACAGTGGCGGTTTTCGCCGATCTCTACGGCAATCTGTGGGACCTGATCGAGCCGAAACGCTAGGTTCGCGAAGCGACATTACACAGAAGCGGTCCGGCCGTTCCAAGCCCAGTTGCTTTTTCCAAACCGTCAGCCTATATCGCCGGTTCTTGAACGCGCCCATCGTCTAGCGGTCAGGACACCGCCCTCTCACGGCGGGAACAGGGGTTCGATTCCCCTTGGGCGTACCAAGCAACGACTTTCCTTCCGCATCATCGAAAATTTCGGGCAGCAGCCGCGCGGATCGCGTGTGACCGCGAGGGTCGGCGCATCAGCGAAATTCGGCAAGTCCGCGCACCCGAATACACCCAATTTAAGTCAGGCCGCGACGCTTGAAAGCGTAGCGATCTCTGTTACTTGCGGTGCGGGGATAGCATCTGCGGCAACGCGGATTTGGTTTGGCATAGCAGGCATGAATTCGGCAAAAATGATATGCCCGTGCTGTCACGGCAGCGGGCAGGTTTTCGATTGCTTGAAATGGCGTGAGTCGAAAGGGCATTGCTGCCCGCAAGGCACGCACCGGGCCGGCTGTCCCGGGCAGACGATGGCATGCGCCGAATGCGCGGGCCTGGGAACGCTGGCGGAAGCCGATCTCAGAGCCGTTGCATAGCCTCAGGTCATGCAACTCAAACCCCTTTCACCATCCAGCGCCGGCAGTCTCCGCGAGCTTCTGGCGCGGCGCTGCCAATTGCACTAGCATCATGTACGAAGCCTCGCCAAAGGGCGTTGCGGCGCGCAAGACGCCGGGGAACATAGGCGAGGGTCGGCGAGGAGGAGACCGATGCAAAAACTGCAGTCGCAGGGCGTCCATCACATCACCCTCGTCGGCGCCGGGCGCCAGACTTCGATCGATTTCTGGGAGGGCGTGCTCGGCATGCCGTTCATCTTCGAGCAGCCCAACCTCGACAAGCCAAGCGAAAGTCATCTCTATTTCGATCCCGGCGACGGCAGGTTGATCACCGTCTTCACCGACGAGAGCCGCACGCCGGTCAAGCGGCGCACGCCCACCGAACCGGGCTGCGTCCATCATATTGCGTTCTCGGTGTCGCGCGTGACCTTCCTGCAGGCGGTCGCCCGGCTCGACGAGCGCGCCATCAAGCACAGCGGCGTCAAGGATCGCGGCTTCATGGATTCGATCTATTTCGAGGATCCGCTCGGCCTTCTGATCGAGCTGGCGTCCTACCGCTTCGAGCCGCCGGCCGGCTTCACCCATGCCGACGTCTTGATGCAGGCGCACAAGCTGCGCGTTGCGCGCGGCGACTACAACATCGCCGAAGTGCACCTTGCCGACGCGATCCAGACGCTGGTCGAACGGTCGCGCGCGACCTTGTCGGACGACCGGACGCCGAAGAATCCATACTGACGGCCAGCAAAAGGGGAGGACCACAATGGCAAAGACAGTTAAGAGCGCTGGCAAATCAGCGCCCAAGCCTGCGGCAAAAGCGGCTGCGAAGCCGGCGGCAAAAGCGGCGGTAAAGGCCGCGCCGAAGGCAGCCGCAAAGCCGGCCGCGAAAACCGCGACGAGGCCGGCTGCCAAGAAATCCGCGCCGAAGGCCAAGGCGGCGAAAAAACCGGCGCTGAAGCTCTCGATGCTGAAGCCAAGCGTCAACAACATGACCGTCCGGGTGTTTGCCCGTGCGGCCGGGTTCGACGCCGCCGAGACCGACGCCTGGGGCCACACGCGCTCGCCCGAATATATGGCGCGCAATCCGGCGCATCTGACGCCGATGATCGAGGACAAGGGGCTGCCGCGCGGCGTGCTGTGGGAGAGCTGTGCCATCATGCAGTATCTCGCCAACAAGCACGGGCTGGAGAAATTCTATCCCAAGGCACCGGCCAAGCGGGCGATGGTCGACAGCGCCATGTTCTACCTGATCGGCACGCTCTACCCGTATGTGGCGCGCGCCACCTATCCGGCGCTGGGTTTCCCGCACTATGCCGGCGAGGTCGGCCATAGCGACGCTCATCCGGAGAAGAAGTCCGAGGCGCAGAAGGCCGCCATGGCGGCGATTGCCGAGCCGCTGGAGGTGTTTCACTCCTTCTTCAGGGACGGCAAGCCGTTCATCGGCGGCAAGCACCCGTCGATCGCCGACATACGCCTGGCATCGACGCTGGAGTTCCTGGCCGTCATCGACTATGCGCTGCCAAAATGGGCCAAGGAGTATGTCGCGGCGATGGAGAAGAAACTCGGCAAGGCCTATGCCGAGCCGGCCGGCGACGTGCGCGGCTACATCGCCTATGTGAAGTCGCAGGCCAGCGCGCAAAACTAAGGATTCGTTAACCAAAACGCTGTCTATTGAAGGCACCGCGCGACCACGGATGTACTGGCGCAAGGGTGAAGGGAAAGGTCGGCGCAATGCCGGCCTTTTGCTTTTCGCCGATGCGCCATCAGGCCCGTCTCATGCCGTAAAGTCCGACATCAGGCATATTGCCATCGTCTGCTTCGACCCTACCATCATGGTCGGCGGACGACACACGAGGAGCTTTGCGATGAAGGGCGTAGCGAGAGTGTTTGCGATTGCCGGTGTTGTGTTGGTCGGAGGCTACCCGTGCAATGCCGCGCCGCTCGACACGATGGCGGAGATCGGCGATGCCATCCAGGCGTGCTGGACGCCGCCGGCGGGTGTTGGAAATGCCAGCGTCACCTTGAGCTTCAGCTTCAAGCGCGACGGCACGCTGATCGGTCCGCCGCGGCCGACGGCGATCAAGGTCGATGGCGATGCGGATACCAGGAAGTCGTTCGTCGACGCCGCAACCACTGCCCTGCAAAAGTGCCTGCCGTTGAGCTTCTCGACGACGCTGGCGCAAGGCGTCGCGGGCAATGTCTTCACCGTGCAATTCGCTTCGCCCAAGCAGTAGGCGAGCGGGCGAGCGTTTCACCGTTTCACAGAAACGGCGACCCCCTCTCTCGTTGTCTTGACGCAATTCCCAGGGGAAAGCGCTACGCGCTTTTCCCGGAAAAACGACTCACACTTTTCCTGAAGTTGCTCTGATCAGTTGTGCGGGCGTCTGATATCGACATGCCGCTGCAGTTCCGGCGTCTCGAAGACGTAGTCGGCCCAGGCGGATTCCGGAATCTGTCCGGCCAGATAGCATTCCAGCAACAGGCTCTGTTCGGGATCGAGCGCTCTCGGCGCCCGCTCATGGTCCAGCCCCAGCGAGTGGAACAGGTTCCTGGTCAGGCCAGAGACAGTGAAGTGAATAGACATCTTCGTCTCCTTTGCCCGACACAACGCGAGACACCGGAGAAAGGTTTCATCCGCAAGGGCCGACAACGCGGGATCGATGATTGCGGCGGCCTGGGCTCGCCCAAGCCTGGCTACGTCTCAATCTTGAAACAAAAGTGTAATAGCGAATTTACAGGAACCGGCATAATACACTCGGCATAAAATACCTGGCGGTTGTTGGCGTCTCTTCAATTAGACTTGCCTCACGCATTGAGGCTCAATCGGCTGGAGCGGCGATCGGCTCCACAGGGGTACAAGGACCAGGTGTCGCCGATGATGCGTTTGTGGCTTGTCGTGACCTTTGCACTGGTGTCGGCAAGCGTCCTCGGCATTTCGGCTTCCCTTGCCGATCCATGCGCCGCGCTCAGGAGCCAGCTGGCACCGTCCGGCCGCAGCGGCGGGATCAGCTCCGAGCTTGCGCAGCTACGTCGCCAGCTTGCGGCGATCCAGGGGCTGGAGAGGCAACGACGGTGCACGGCGCAAAGTGCGGTGGGGGGCTTCTTCAATGCTTGCGCCGACCTCGCCAAAAGCCGCACACAGGTGCAACGCCAGATCGCCGGCGCCGCGATTTCGCGCCGGGATGCGTCCGGACTGCAGGCCAGGCTCGTCGCGCTCGGCTGCACGCCCGCCGCCGGGCAACAAAGACAGCGTCCGGCTGGCGCCATGATCGGCAGCAATTCGATGCTGTTTTGCGTTCGTCTCACCGACGGCTATTTCTTCCCGGCGCCGAAATCGCAGTTCGTGCAAGGCGGCGATGTCAAGGAGATGGTCGACCAGTGCCGCTACATCTGCGACGATGCCGGCGTCGACCTGTACACGCTCAGGGACCCAAGCCTTGAAACCGAAAAGATGGTCGCGCTCGATACGCGCACATCCTACAAGGACCTGCCGACGGCCTTCAAATATCGCAATGATGCGAACTTCAGGGCCTGCGACCTCAAGCGCTATCACCAGCGCGTTGCCGAGCTGAGAGCGCGCACGGTGACGCCAGCCAATATGGCCAACGCGATCATTCCTTTGCCGTCAGCGAAGCCGGATCTTGGCACCGTGGCGCAAATTCCCCAGCCTGGCGCAGACGCTGCAGAGGCCAGGGGCGCCGCCCAGCGACAGTCGGTCGAGCCATTGGCCGGCTCGCGGCCGGTCAGGGTGGTCGGGCCGGCTTTCTTCCCGGCGGAGTAACCTGCTCCTAGAGCGTTTCACCGTTTCACCGAAACGGCGAACCGCTCTATGTCTTTGTTTTACGCAATTCCGGACGGAAAACCGTTTCACACTTTTCCTGGAATTGCTCTAGTACCAGCTATTCGCAAACCATCCTGTAGCGTTTGCCGGGTTCGCTGACATTCTTGCAGGTGAGCGGATTGGCCGGTTCGGAAGCCATGCTGGGAGGGCTGGACCTGACGTGCCGCCTTGGCGCAGCTATTTGTGTTGTGTGCCTGCGTGCCGCGGGCCGGTAGGGCTCCTGCGGCGGCGGCGTCGGAAACACACCGGCTGCCGCCTGCATCCGGCTGGCCTCGGTCTGCGACGGATCGCGATCCCAGACCCGCCTGATATCGAGCGGCTTCGGGATCACCACCGTGCCGTCATAGCTGCGTGCGCAGCCGCTGCCCGCAAGCAGCGCCAGGCACAGGAAACAAGGCACGATCCAACCGGTCATCAGCAACACCCCCGCCGACTTATAGCCCGGCCGGGGTTCCGCCGACAACCGGCGGAATACCGCAGGGCAATGTGGCTCTGGCCGCAGTCTGGATTGGTTATGGTTAGCGGATCATTAATGCTTCTCGGGCACATTCCGCCGGCGAACCGCTGAGGGGGTTCGGCCTTGGCTTTCGGGGTGGGAACGGGATGGCTGACGGGACTGTTGGAACACGCGGCGGACGCGGTTCCCGAAAAGGGGTGGTGAACGGCGAGGATACGTCCGTCGGGGTTTCGCCCGAAGCGCTGCGCGAACTGGTCGGGGCCGGCGCCGACTGGGTCTGGGAGACCGACGCCGAGCTGCGCTTTTCCTGGCTTTCGGAGAACTACCAGGCCGCCACCGGCATCGATCCGGCCAGCATTCTTGGCCGTTTCCGCTTCGATTTCCTCAAGCAGATGGTGCACGGCAATCGACACGCCGCCGCGCATCTGGAGGATCTGCAGGCGCATCGGCCGTTTCGCGACTTTGTTTATGAGTTGAAGGGCGGCCGTCCCGGCTGCCGCTGGGTTTCGATCACCGGTTCCCCGCGGTTCGACGGCGAAGGCGAATTCATCGGCTATCGCGGCATCGGCCGCAACGTCACGGCACTGGCCGGTGCGCTGGACGAACTGCGGGAGGAGGAGAGCGATCCGCCGGCCGGCGAGGCCACGCAGCACCTCGCCGATCTCGAGCGGACGATGGATGCCATGCATATGGGCGTCGTGCTGCTTGACGCGAAGTTCGACACGCTCATCGTCAACAAGGCCTATCGCGAGCTCTCCAGGATTCCCGACGGCGCCGTCACGGTCGGCGCGCCGTTCAGCCTGTTGATGGAACTCAACCGCCGCAACGGCATCTACGGCGATCTCGATGAACAGCAGTGGCAGCACTACCTAGCCACCCGCATCGAGGAGATCAGCGCCGGCTCGGTTGCGCCACGCGAATTTCTCCATGCCAATGGCAGGACGATGATGTTCTCCGTGACGGCGTTGTCCGGCGGCAAGCGGCTGTTGACCTACTACGACGTCTCCGAGCTCAAGCGTCGCGACGCCGAGATCGAGAGTGCCAACGCCAAAATCACCGAGACCTTCGCCAATCTTCGCACGATGGTCGACCAGATGCCGATCGGCGTGCTCGTCCTTGATGCGGACATGCGCGCGGAGGTGATCAACCGCGCCTTCTATGATTTCTGGGAAATCGATCCCCGACGCGCCGGCATCGGCTGCGGCTTCCGCGAACTGATGCAGGCCAGCCGCGATATGGACCCGTACGGTGCTGACGATGCCGAATGGCAGGGCCACATCGCCGAGCGCGAAGCAGAAATCTCGGCCGGCCTGGTGGGCTCAAGGCAACTGCCACGCAATGACGGCCGTACGCTGATTGCCTCGCTGGCGCCGCTCGCCGGCGGCAAAAGGCTGATCTCCTATATCGACGTCACCAACATGAAGGATCGCGAGGCTGAACTCGCCCAAGCGCTGGAGAAATCGCGGCTGGCCGAGGCGGTGATCAACGGCGTCAAGGACCCGATCTTCGTCAAGGACGACAATCTGCGTTTCGTCTTCGTCAATGAGGCGTTTTCGGCACTGTTCGGACAGAGCCCGCAAGCGATGCTGGGCAGGCCCGGCGGCGACTTCCTCAAGCAAAAGGACGCCGCGCAGTTCGAAGACAGCGAACGCGCCGTGCTGGCGACCGGCACGCCCTACGAGGTCGAGGAGACTTTCGACGCCGAGGGCGCCAGCCGCTCGCGCATCGTGCGCAAGAACCGCGTCGGCATGCCCAGTGGCCGCAACTATGTCGCCGGTTTCCTGTTCGACATTTCCGACATGAAGCGCCGCGAGACCGAGGCCGAGGACGCCCGCAAGAACCTCGCCACGGTGCTGGAGTCGCTGCCGGCGGCCGTCATCATCTATGACCGTGATGACAAGTTCATCTTTGCCAATCGCAAGCTGCAGGACACGCTGCCGGCGCTGAAACCGGCATGGCAGCCCGGCCGCAGCTTCCGCGAGGCCCTGGAACTCGGACATTCCGTGGGATATTTCCGCTTCAGTGGCGATCCGGAGACCGACAAGCTCTATGACGGCGATCGAGACATCTGGCTGGATGCCATTCTCGCCCGCTACCGCCTGCCGAACTCCTCCTATGAACGGTGCAATCCCGACGGCCGCTGGTATCAGGTCTACGATATGCGCACCGAGGACGGCACCTTTATCGGCGTGCGCGTCGACATCTCGGAGATCAAGAGCCGCGAAAAGGCGCTGCAGGAAAGCATGCGCCAGATCGACCTGTTCCGCCACGTCATGGACGAACTGCCGGTCGCCGCCTTCATCAAGGCGCAGGATCTGAGCATGGAATTCGTCAACAAAGCCTGGTGCGCGCTGACCGGCATCCCCAAGGAGGAGGTCATCGGCCGGACCGATCTCCAGCTTTTCGGCATCGACGACGCCGAAACCTACACCCATGACGACACCGAGGTCGTCGTCACCGGGCGCGGCCGCGAGATCGAGGAGCCCGTTACCCATCGCGACGGCACGGTGCGGCAATTGATGACGCGCAAGAGCCGGCTGGTGGCGCTCGATGGGTCGGTGCACCTTGTCGGCTCCAGCACCGACATCACCGACGTCAAGGCGCGCGAGCAGGCGCTGGAAGAGAGCATGCGCGAGAACGAGGTGTTCCGCAATCTCATCGACAACGTGCCGGTGTCGATCTACGCCAAGCGCTCCGACCTCAGGCAGTTCTACGTCAACAAGGGCTGGTGCGACCTCACCGGCCTCCGCAGGGAAGACGCGATCGGCAAGACGGACATCGAGATTTTCGGCGAGGACGGCGAAGCCTTCGTCAACAGCGATCTCGCCGTGCTGCGCACAGGCGATACACAGGAGATCGAGGAAACGGTGACGCTTGCCGACGGCAGCGTGCGCCACCAGTTCGCCCGCAAGGGCGCGATGATCGCGTCCGACGGTTCGCTCTATCTGATTGGGTCGACCACCGACATCACCGAACTGAAGCTGCGCGAGGCCGAACTGCGCGAGGCGCGGCAGCGCGCCGTGTTGGCCGACCGCGCCAAGTCGGAATTCCTGGCCAATATGAGCCACGAAATCCGCACGCCGATGAACGGCGTACTCGGCATGGCCGAGTTGCTGGCCAAATCCGACCTCGATCCCAAGCAGAAGACGTTCACCGACATCATCGTCAAATCGGGTAACGCGCTCTTGACCATCATCAACGACATACTGGACTTCTCCAAGATCGATGCCGGACAGCTGGTGCTCGACCCTGCGCCCTTCAACCTGCCCGAAGCGATCGAGGATGTGGCGACGCTGATATCGACCCGCGCCAAGGAGAAGGACCTCGAGCTCATCGTGCGCGTCGAGCCGGGCCTGGGAAGCCTGTTCGTCGGCGATGTCGGTCGCATCAGGCAGATCGTCACCAATCTGGTCGGCAACGCGGTGAAGTTTACCGACGAAGGCCACGTGCTGGTCGACGTGACGGGACAAAGGGGGCCGACGGGGACAAAGCTGACCGTTTCGGTCACCGATACCGGCATCGG
Organism: Mesorhizobium sp. P160187; assembly: GCF_057766425.1. NCBI lineage: Bacteria > Pseudomonadati > Pseudomonadota > Alphaproteobacteria > Hyphomicrobiales > Phyllobacteriaceae > Mesorhizobium > Mesorhizobium sp. P160187. The sequence goes on along the minus strand of NZ_JBYMDX010000003.1, from coordinate 1,201,926 downwards.
CATTCCGCAGCAGAAACTGAAGCTCGTCTTCGAAAAATTCAGTCAGGCCGACACCTCGTCGACCAGACGCCACGAAGGCACAGGGCTCGGGCTCGCCATCACCTCGCGGCTGGTCGAGTTGATGGGCGGCGAGATCGGTGTCGAGAGCGCCGAAGGCAAGGGCTCGACCTTCTGGTTCACCGTGACATTGCCCAGGGCCGAGGAACGGACCGGACGGCGGATCATGCCGGTCGACGTGACCGGCTCACGGGTGCTGATCGTCGACGACAATGCCGTCAACCGATCGATCCTGAGCGAGCAGATGGCGTCATGGACCTTCGATTCCTGCGCCGCCGAAAGCGGACCCGAAGGGCTCAAGGTGCTGGTCGCCGCGGCTGCCTACGGCGTGCCGGTCGACTGCGTCGTGCTCGATTATCAGATGCCGGGGATGAGCGGCGCCGAAATGGCGCGCGTCGTGCGCAGCACCGCAGGGCTGGCCGACACGCCGATCATCATGCTCACTTCGGTCGACCAGTCGCTCGCCAACACCAGCTATCGCGATCTCGGCATCGACGCCCAGCTGATCAAGCCGGCGCGTTCCTCGGTGCTTCTGGAAACGCTGGTCGCTACCATCCAGCGCCACCATCACAATATCACGGGGAGCCGCGTGCTCCCGGCGGCAAGCAGCGGGTCCGGCAACGACAGGAACGGACCGTCACCGGCAAAGCCGCCGCTCGCTGCATCGGAACGCGCCTTGCTGCAACCGCCGCCGGTTCGCGCCCGCGCCCGGGCCGCCGGGGATGAAAGCCGGCTCGACATCCTCGTTGCCGAGGACAATGAGGTGAACCAGATGGTGTTCACCCAGATAATCGGCGAGACCGGTTATAGTTTCGAAATTGTCGGCAACGGCCGCAAGGCGCTCGACGCCTTCGGCAGGCTCAATCCGCGTATGATCCTGATGGACGTCTCGATGCCGGAGATGAATGGGCTCGAGGCCACCGCCGCAATTCGCCGGCTTGAAGAACATACGGGTATGCATATCCCGATCGTCGGCGTCACCGCGCATGCTTTGAAGGGCGACCGTGAGCGCTGCCTGGAAGCCGGCATGGATGACTATTTGCCCAAGCCGATCAGCCCCAGGGCGCTGCTCGAAAAGGTCGAGCGCTGGGTCGGCATATCAAGCGAAGCCCAACGAGACGCTGGATAGCAACCTGCGGCGCCGGCCGGGATTCGGCCGCGCCGCAACAGCCAAGGATATGGTGCGATCGCACCATATCAAAGCTGGCGCCCAGTCAGGACAATGGTCGCAACGAAACCGCTCATTCAGTTACGGGCGGGAGCAAGCGACCGCCGACAAGAAACAGCGTCGAATCTACCCCAACGGACCTGTTTTTGGCGATGGCTCGGCCAAGATTCGCTCTGGCCACGGGCAACGCGCTCCCGTCCGGTTTTTCTTTCTCGGCATCGCGGCCTGCGGTGTGCCGGGACTTGATGCCAGCACGGATCGCGCAAGCGTCTGATTCCAGCGGCAACTTCCATTCCCACAAACCGGCTTAAAGGGGGCGGCCCACAAGACGTCTGTGCGACGTTACCGGGCTGACACGAAACTGTCATGCGACTGTAATAATCGAAGGCTATTGGCCTCAGCGGGCGCCGGTTTGAAGAGGGCGCCAAGAGACCATCTTCCGAACAGGAGCAGGCCACATGAAGAAATTCCTCGTTACGGCATCGGCCGTGGCGGTAGCGTTCGCCGCATCGTCCGGTGTCGCCGCTGCGCGTGACCAGATCCAGGTCGCCGGTTCGTCGACCGTGCTGCCTTACGCCAAGATCGTCGCCGAGCAGTTCGGCGAAACCTTCACCAACTTCAAGACCCCGGTGGTCGAGTCCGGCGGCAGCGGCGCCGGCATCAAGGAGTTCTGCAAGGGCGTCGGCGAAGACACGATCGACATCGCCAACTCCTCGCGCCCGATCAAGAAGGACGAGCTGAAGTCCTGCGCCGACGCCGGCGTCAAGGACGTCCAGGAAGTCCGCATCGGCTATGACGGCATCGTCTTTGCCACCGACATCAAGGGTCCGGATTGGGCGCTGGTTCCCGCCGACATCTACAAGGCGCTCGCCGCCAAGCTGGTGGTCGACGGCAAGCTGGTCGACAACCCGAACACCAAGTGGAACCAGGTCAATCCGAAGCTGCCCGACTGGGATATCGCCGCCTATATCCCGGGTGAGAAGCACGGCACCCGTGAAGTGTTCGAGACCAAGCTGCTCGACGCCGGCTGCGACAAGGCCGCTTTGAAGGCTGCCGGCATCGCCGACGACAAGGAAATCGGCAAGACCTGCATCGCCATCCGCAAGGACGGCAAGGCTGTCGACATTGATGGCGACTACACCGAGACGCTGGCCCGCATCGACTCCAACAAGACCGGCGTTGGCGTGTTCGGCCTCGCCTTCTACGAGAACAATGCCGACAAGCTGAAGGTCGCTACCGTGGAAGGCATCGTGCCTTCGACGCAGACCATCGCCGATGGCACGTACCCCGTGTCGCGGCCGTTGTTCTTCTACGTCAAGAAGGCGCATCTGGGCGTCGTTCCCGGCCTCAAGGAATATGTCGAGTTCTTCCTTGATGACCAGATGATCGGCCCGGAAAGCCCGCTCGCCCAGTACGGCCTGGTTTCCGCTCCCGACGCCGAACGTCAGGGCCAGCGCGACGCCTTCGCCGCTGGAAAGACAATGTAATCAACGGACGGATCAGGGCGCGGACCAAATCCGCGCCCTGATTTCGCCGCTTGCCGCAACGGCGGCGGCGATCTGAATTTTCCCTGGGGTGGGTTATGTCGTCCTTGCTCGTACTCGCCATAGTCATCGCCATAGGCGTGGTCGCTTTTGTGGTCGGCCGCCAGCGCGCCGCGGCGCAGGATACCGGCAAGGTCAAGCCGCATTCGCGCGCGCATTATCATGGCTGGTGGGCCTTTCTGCTCGCGGTCCTGCCTGCCGTCCTTTTGCTCGCCGTCTGGGATATCGGCTCTTCCTTCTATCTCGACCGGCATATCCATGCCGCTTTGCCCGAGCGCACCGCCGACACAAAGGTGGCCAGCGAAGCGCTCGACGCCAGCCTGGTGAAGAGCCTGGCCAAGGGCCTGCGCCGGCTCGATGGCGATACCGCACTTCCCGCTACTTTCGCCGAATTGCAGCCGCTGCTCGCCGCCAAGGGCGTGGCACTGGCCAGTGACACCCAGGACTATATGATCCCGATCGCGGTCGAGGCGAACCAGGTCCAGGACCGGCTCGGCCTGTTCAGCGCCGTGCTGACCTTCGCGCTGTCGGTCGCCGGCGCCTTCTATGCGCTGAGGCAGATCGCGCCGCGCGCCAGGGCGCGCAACAACGTCGAGAAGCTGATGCTGTGGGGGCTGCTTGCGGCCTCGACCATCGCCATCCTGACCACGGTCGGCATCGTGCTGTCGATGCTGTTCCAGACCATCACCTTCTTCGAGAGCGTGTCGCCGATGAGCTTCTTCTTCGGCACGGTGTGGGATCCGCGTTTCGCCGCCGCCGGTTCCGGCGGCAGCCAGGGTCAGTTCGGCCTGATCCCGCTTCTTGCCGGCACGCTCTACATCGCCGCCGTCGCCCTTCTGGTGGCAGTGCCGGTCGGGCTGATGTCGGCGGTCTACATGTCCGAATATGCCTCGCGCGGTGTGCGCTCGGTGGTCAAGCCGGCGTTGGAACTGCTGGCCGGCATTCCGACCATCGTCTACGGCATCTTCGCCGTTGTCACGCTCGGACCGTTCTTGCGCGACCTGTCGGCGGCACTCACCGGCGGCTCGCCCTTCATCCAGGGCCAGAGCATCTTCACCGCCGGTCTGGTGATGGGCGTCATGCTGATCCCGGTCGTGTCCTCTTTGGCCGACGACATCATCACCGCGGTGCCGCGCGCAATGCGTGACGGCTCGCTCGGCCTCGGCGCCACGCGCTCCGAGACGATCAAGCGGGTGATCCTGCCGGCGGCACTGCCCGGCATCGTCGGCGCCATCCTGTTGACGGCGTCGCGCGCCATCGGCGAGACTATGATCGTCGTGCTGGCGGCGGGCGTCGCCGCCAATCTGACGGCCAATCCGTTCGAGGCGATGACGACCATCACCGTCAAGATCGTCAACCAGCTGACCGGCGATCTCGAGTTCAACTCGCCGCAGACGCTGGTCGCCTTCGCGCTCGGCCTGACGCTGTTCGCGCTGACGCTGGTGATGAACATCGTCGCCCTCTACATCGTGCGCAAGTACCGGGAGCAGTACGAATGACCGACATCCCCCTGGACACGATGGCGGGTGCCGTCGCGCGTCCGCGCCGCGACATCGGGCTGAAGGCGCGCTATGCCGCCGAACGCCGGTTCCGCATCTATGGCGTGATTGCGATCTCGGTGGGCCTGGCGTTCCTGGCCATCATGTTGATCACCATCGTCTCGAAAGGCTACACCGCCTTCTGGCAGACGACGGTGACGCTGCCGGTCACCTTCGACGAGAAGGTGATCGATCCCTCCGGCAAGCGCGCGACCGACCCTACCGTGCTGATCAAGGCGAACTATCCCAAGCTCGCCGAAAACGCGCTGGTGGCCAAGCTCGGCATCGATCCGGCCAACAAGCCGATGATGCTGAAGCTCAAGGGCTTCCTGTCGGAAGGCGCCCGCGTCCAGCTGCGCGACATCGTCTCCGCCGATCCGTCGGTGATCGGCACGACGCGTGACGTCGACATCCTGGCCGCCGCCAATCTCGACTCGGCCTTCAAGGGCCAGATCGACCTCGGCGTCGATGAAGCGCGCCGCAAGGTGTCCAACCAGCAGATCGACTGGATGAACAAGCTCAAAGCCGAAGGCGCGATGGCCGAGCATTTCAACACCGGCCTGTTCAGCTATGGCGCCTCCAGCCGGCCCGAGACGTCGGGCATGGGCGTGGCCATCATCGGTTCGTTCTACATGATGGTGATCGTGCTTTTGCTGGCGCTGCCGATCGGCGTCGCCGCCTCGATCTATCTGGAGGAGTTCGCCAAGAAGAACCGCTTTACGGACCTGATCGAAGTCAACATCAACAATCTCGCGGCGGTGCCGTCGATCGTCTTCGGTCTGCTTGGCCTTGCCGTGTTCATCAACTTCCTCGGCATGCCGCGCTCGGCTTCCTTCGTCGGCGGCCTGGTGCTGACCTTGATGACGCTGCCGACCATCATCATCGCCACGCGCGCCGCCCTCGCCGCGGTGCCGCCGTCGATCCGCTCGGCGGCGCTCGGCCTCGGCGCCTCCAAGATGCAGATGGTGTTCCATCACATCCTGCCGCTTGCCGCCCCAGGCATCCTTACCGGCACCATCATCGGCCTGGCGCGTGCGCTCGGCGAGACAGCACCGCTGCTCTTGATCGGCATGGTCGCTTTCGTCGCCGATTATCCGACGACGCCTTTCGATCCGGCGACCGCGCTGCCGGTTCAGATCTATATGTGGGCAAACGAGGCTGAGCGCGCTTTTGTCGAGCGCATGTCCGGCGCCATCATCATCCTGCTCGTCTTCCTCATGGCCATGAACATCACCGCGATCGTGCTCCGGCGCCGCTTCGAGCGGCGCTGGTAGAAAAAAGGCAATTTGGTATGAACATCATGACCGAACAGTCCCTTGAGAATGCAGTGGGCGACAAAATGAACGCCAAGTCGAACGAAGTCATCAAGATGCGCGGCGACAAGGTCGGCGTCTTCTACGGCGAGAAGCAGGCGTTGTTCGACGTCAATCTCGACGTGCGTCAGAACCAGGTGACGGCGCTGATCGGCCCGTCCGGCTGCGGCAAGTCGACCTTCTTGCGCTGCCTCAACCGCATGAACGACACCATCGATTTGGCGCGGGTGACCGGCAAGATCACGCTCGATGAAGACGACATCTACGACAAGAACATCGATGTCGTCGAACTGCGCGCCCGCGTCGGCATGGTGTTCCAGAAACCCAACCCGTTCCCGAAGTCGATCTACGAGAACGTCGCCTACGGCCCGCGCATCCATGGGCTGGCCAAGCGCAAGTCCGACATGGACCAGATCGTCGAGCAGAGCCTGAAGAAGGCGGCGATCTGGAACGAGGTCAAGGACCGCCTGCAGGAGCCCGGCACCGGCCTGTCCGGCGGCCAGCAGCAGCGCCTGTGCATCGCGCGCGCCATCGCCGTGTCGCCGGAGGTGATCCTGATGGACGAGCCCTGCTCGGCGCTCGATCCGATCGCCACCGCCCGTGTCGAGGAGCTGATCGACGAACTGCGCCAGAACTACACGATCGTCATCGTCACCCACTCGATGCAGCAGGCGGCGCGCGTGTCGCAGCGCACGGCGATGTTCCATCTCGGCTATCTCGTCGAGGAGGGCGCCACCGACAAGATGTTCACCAACCCCGACGACAAGCGCACCCAGGACTACATTACCGGCCGCTTCGGCTGAGCCGTCCGGCGGGTGAATTTTCAGGCACGAGGACCAAGATCATGGGTGAACATACCGTCGCCTCCTTCGATGAAGAGCTCGGGCAGATCAGCAAGCTGATCCGCGACATGGGCGATCTGGCAGGCTCGATGGTCAGCGGCTCGACCAGGGCGCTGCTCAATTCGGACAATGCGCTGGCACAGCGTGTCGTTTCCGACGACGCCATCATGGATGCGCGCCAGCGCGAACTGGACGACCGCGCCATCACGCTGATCGCCAAGCGCCAGCCGATGGCCAACGATCTGCGCGCCGTGGTCGGCTCGATCCGCATGGCGGGCGACCTCGAGCGCATCGGCGACCTCGCCAAGAACATCGCCAAACGCGTCGGCACCGTGGGCTTGAGCGTCACGCCGCGCGACCTCTCGCACTCCATCGACGCCATGGCGCAACTGGTGCTGATCCAGGTGCAAGGCGTCGTCGAGGAATATGCCGCCACCGATGCGGCAGCGCTTGCAAAACTCAGGAATGACGACGAGCGCATCGACGTCAAATACACGTCCGTGTTTCGTGAGCTCTTGACCTACATGATGGAAGACCCTCGCAACATCACCGCCTGCACGCATCTCTTGTTCTGCGCCAAGAATCTTGAGCGCATCGGCGATCATGTCACCAACATCGCCGAAAATGCGTATTATGTGCTGACCGGCCAGCAATTGCCCGCCAATCGTCCGAAGCAGGACGAGACGGCGATGGCCACGCCGGCCTGATGAGGGTGAACTGCCTATGATCGCGCCACGCATCATGGTCGTGGAGGACGAGGAGCCACTAGGCGTGCTCCTCCGCTACAACCTCGAATCCGAAGGCTATCAGGTCGAGGTGGTGACACGCGGCGACGAGGCCGAGATCCGCCTGCAGGAAAACGTGCCCGATCTCCTGGTGCTCGACTGGATGGTGCCGGCTGTTTCCGGCATCGAGCTCTGCCGGCGGCTTAGAGTGCGGCCCGAAACCGAGCGGCTGCCGATCATCATGCTGACCGCGCGCGGTGAGGAAAGCGATCGCGTGCGCGGCCTGTCCACCGGTGCCGACGACTATCTGGTCAAGCCATTCTCGACGCCGGAGTTCATGGCGCGCGTGAAGGCGCTGCTGCGCCGGGCCAAGCCGGAAGTGCTGTCCAGCGTGCTCAAGGTCGGCGACATCGTGCTCGACCGCGAGTCGCACCGTGTCTACCGCAAGAAGAGCGAGATCAGGCTCGGACCGACCGAGTTCCGGCTGCTCGAATTCATGATGCGCCATCCCGGCCGCGTGTTCTCGCGCAGCCAGCTGCTCGACAATGTCTGGGGCGAGACGATCTACATCGACGAGCGAACCGTCGACGTGCATGTCGGGCGCTTACGCAAAGCGGTCAACAACGGCCGCATGCCGGATGTCATCCGTACCATTCGCGGCGCCGGCTACGCGATCAGGGAAGACTAGGATGCTGCGCGTCGCGCCGTTGCCGGCCATTCAGGCGACATGCTTGCCGGATTTGGCCTGAATGCCCGGCGCGAAAATCTCCTGGTCGACGAAGCCGAGCGCGCGCATGGCACAGCCTTCGCGGATCAGCGGCAGCTCGTTGGGCTCGGTGTCGAAGGAGATCGATTTCGAGTGCTGGCCGCCGGCGGTCTGGGCGATCGCTTCGCGCAATGCCGGTTCGATCAGGTCGAAGGCGGCGGCGCTGACGCCTACCATGGCGACGGGTGCCGGATCGATCAGCGCAAACAGGCTGCCGAGGCCGAAGCCGAGCGCCTCGCCGGCCTTGCGATAGGCTTCGCGCTCCGGGCCGTCGGTTTCGCGGGCGCGCGCGGCGAGTGCGCGCATATCAGCGTCGCCGATATCGACCGGCTCGGCATCCTCGCCCATCATTTTGGCGCTCCGCCAGATGGCGTAGTTTCCGGCATAGGCTTCCACGCAGCCGCGCCGCCCGCAGCGGCAGAGCGCGCCGCCCGGACGGTGGATCATGTGGCCGAACTCGCCGCCCGAGGAATGGGTGCCGGTGAACAGTTCGCCTTTCAGCACCAGGCCCATGCCGATGCCGTGCGACAAGAGGATGGCGATAAAATTGTCGCGGTAGCGCTCGGGCTGGCGCCATTGCAGCGCCACCGCCATCATGTTGCAATCGTTCTCCATGGTGGCAGGAATGCCGAATTCCGCTTCCAACATGTCGGCGAAGGCAATGTCGGTCAGTGGCGTGATCGGCGACCACAGCATGGCGCGCGCCTGCGAATCGGTGATGCCCTGGATGCCCATGGCAATGCGGGCGATGCTCTGGACATCGAGGTCGGGATCCTCAAGCCGCCGCCGGACGATTGCTACGCATTCGCCAATCAGCTCGTCGCGCGGCTTGGTCAGCGTGTCCAGCCGGCGCTGTTCCTCGGCGACGACGTGGCCGGCATAGTCGATGACGGTGACGGACAGGAAATTGAGCGACAGCACGACGGTCATCACCGCCGCCGCTTCCGGGTTGAGACCAAGGCCCACCTGCGGCCGGCCGCGTTTCAGTGCGCCGGTCTCGCCAGGTTTGCCTTCAATCAGGATGCCTTCTTGAATCAGATCAGACGAGATTGCCGATATGGTCGAGTGGCTGAGGCCGGTGGTCGCCGCAATCTCGGTCCGCGACGGCTGGCCGGCCCGGCGCACGGCTGAAATCACCATCGCACGGTTGCGACGGCGCAGATCGTCGTGGCGGATTCCAACCGACATTTGTTTCCTCCCGGCCTCCTCGCGCCTCATGATAGTGAAGGCGTTCGACGGCACCAGCCAAATATTGGCAGACGCCGGCAGCCCTGTCATTGTTTATTGCGGACCTCGAAAAAATTCGGCAAGGCCATCAGAATCCATCAGAATCGATGTTGACAGCGCCTTATCATTGAACCAGTATTTTTTCGAGGCTCGAAAAAATAGGGCCGCTGTGTGCCGGCCCTCGGGCCAGTTTTGTCGCGCCGCACGCGGCGCAGGGAGGATTATGATGAACAGATTTGCAGCCGCCATGCTGGCGGGTGTCGCCATGTCGCTGGCGCTGATGTCGGTCGCGCAGGCGAAGGACAAGGTCATCGGCGTGTCGTGGTCGAACTTCCAGGAAGAGCGCTGGAAGACCGACGAGGCGGCGATGAAAACGGCGATCGAGGCTGCCGGCGACAAGTACATTTCGGCCGACGCGCAGTCCAATCCCGGCAAGCAGCTGACCGACGTCGAAAGCCTGATCTCGCAGGGCGCCAACTCGCTGATCATCCTGGCGCAGGACGCCTCGGCCATCGGCCCGGCGGTGCAGAAGGCGCTGGATGAAGGCATTCCGGTCGTCGGCTATGATCGCCTGATCGAGAACAAGGACGTCTTCTACCTGACCTTCGACAACAAGGAAGTCGGCCGCATGCAGGCCCGCGAAGTGTTCAAGGCGAAGCCCGAAGGCAACTATGTCTTCATCAAGGGCTCGGGCTCGGATCCGAATGCCGATTTCCTGTTCTCGGGCTCGATGGAAGTGCTCAAGGAAGCCATCGACTCGGGCAAGATCAAGAATGTCGGCGAGGCCTATACCGATGGCTGGCTGCCGGCCAACGCCCAGAAGAACATGGAACAGTTCCTGACCGCCAATGACAACAAGGTCGATGCCGTGGTTGCGGCCAATGACGGCACCGCCGGCGACGTTGTCGCCGCGCTGACGGCGCAGGGCCTTGCCGGAACGGTTCCGGTCTCGGGCCAGGACGGCGACCATGCCGCCCTGAACCGCATCGCGCTCGGCACGCAGACGGTGTCGGTGTGGAAAGACGCGCGCGAACTCGGCAAGAACGCCGCCGAGATCGCCTCGCAGCTTGCCGATGGCAAGAAGACGGGCGACATTGCCGGCGCCAAGGACTTCACCACGCCTGGCGGCAACACCGTCAAGTCGCTGTTCCTGACCCCCGTCGCGATCACCAAGGACAACCTCAACGTCGTCATCGACGCCGGCTGGATCAAGAAGGACGAAGTCTGCACAGGCGTCGCCGCCGGCAGCGTCGCGGCTTGCAACTGATCTCGACGACTTGAAGAAATGAGGCGCCGCGGCTGTCAAGCCGCGGCGTTTTCTCTACGAGAATTGTGTGTTTCCGCCATCGGCGGCAAACTTCTAGGCTGTGGTCCGGCATCCGCGCCAGACGGCAAGCCGCTGGAGGACATCATGACCGACACGACCTCAAATCCGCAGGCCGATACGGCACGAGCGTCTGAACTCGGCGCGGTCGCCCGGTTCCTGAAAGCGACCGAGCTCGACACGCGCATGCTCGGCATGGTCGGCGCGCTGCTGGTCATCTGGGTCGGCATACATATCCTGTCGGGTGGGCTTTTCCTGACGCCGCGCAATCTTTGGAACCTGTCGGTGCAGACGTCCTCGGTCGCGATCATGGCGACCGGCATGGTACTGGTCATCGTCATGCGCAACATCGACCTTTCGGTGGGCTCCGTCGAAGGCGTGATCGGCATGATCATGGGCGTGGCACAGGCCGAATTCCTGATTCGCGTCATCGGCTTCCAGCTTGGAAACCCCTGGCTCTGGGTCGTCGCGCTTGCCGCCGGCGTGGTGCTTGGTCTGCTGATCGGCGCGTTCCAGGGCTTCATCATCGCCTATATGCAGGTTCCGGCCTTCATCGTGACGCTTGGTGGCCTGCTGGTCTGGCGTGGCATGGCATGGCTCATCACCAGCGGGCGCACGGTCGCGCCACTCGACGCCACCTTCCAGCTGATGGGCGGCGGACCACGCGGCTCGATTGGCGCCGCTGCCAGCTGGATCGTCGGCATCGTCGCCTGCGCGGCGGTCGCCTTCGCGCTGCTCAACGGTCGCTCGCAGCGCAAGCGCTTCAGCTTTCCACTGCGCCCCGTCTGGGCCGAGACCTTGCTTGGCGTGGTCACTTGCGCGGCCATCCTCGGCGCCGTGTGGATCGCCAATTCCTATCCATGGCCGATCGGCATCGTGCGCCAGTACGCACAGCAGAACGGCATCACCGTTCCCGAAGGCGGGCTGTTCATCGCGCATGGCATCGCCATACCGGTGCTGATGGCGGTGATTGTCGGCATCATCATGACGTTCATCACCAAGCGCACGCGTTTCGGCCGCTATGTCTTCGCCATCGGGGGCAATCCGGAGGCAGCGGAACTCGCCGGCATCAACACGCGCTGGGTGACCATGAAGGTGTTCATGATCATGGGTGTGCTGGCTGCAATCAGCGCGGCGATCTCGTCGGCCCGTCTCAATGCGTCAACCAATGCGCTGGGCACACTGGACGAGCTTTTGGTGATCGCGGCCGCCGTCATCGGCGGCACGTCGCTCGCGGGCGGCGCCGGAACGGTGATGGGCGCCATGCTCGGCGCGCTTCTGATGCAGTCGCTGCAATCCGGCATGGTGCTGCTCGGCATCGACTCGCCGCTGCAGAGCATTGTCGTTGGCGCTGTCCTGGTCATCGCCGTCTGGCTCGACACCGTCTACCGCAAGCGCGTCTAGGGAGGAACGATTATGGAAAAAACTGCTCCCACCGGTACGCCACTGATCGACATGCGCAACATCTCGATCGCGTTCGGTGGCATTCGCGCCGTCGACGATGCGTCCATCGATCTTTTCCCGGGCGAAGTAGTGGCGCTGCTTGGCCATAACGGCGCCGGTAAGTCGACGCTGATCAAGATCCTGTCGGGCGCCTACAAGCGCGATGCCGGCCAGATCTTGGTCAACGGCCAGGAGGTCTCGATCTCCAACCCGCGCGATGCCAAGAAATACGGCATCGAAACGATCTACCAGACGCTTGCGCTGGCCGACAATGTCGATGCCGCCGCCAACCTGTTCCTTGGCCGCGAGCTGATGACCGCCTGGGGCACGCTGGACGATGTCGCCATGGAGGCCGAGGCGCGCAAGGTGATGGGCCGACTCAATCCGCGCTTCCAGCGGTTCAAGGAGCCGGTGATCAAGCTGTCGGGCGGCCAGCGCCAGTCGGTGGCGATCGCACGCGCCATCCTGTTCAACGCCCGCATCCTGATCATGGACGAACCGACGGCCGCGCTTGGGCCGCAGGAGACGGCGCAGGTCGGCGAACTGGTCAAGCAGCTCAAGGCCGACGGCATCGGCATTTTCCTGATCAGCCACGACATTCACGACGTGTTCGAGCTTGCCGACCGGGTCTGCGTAATGAAGAACGGCCAGGTCGTCGGCACCGCGCGCACCACCGATGTGACCCAGGACGAAGTGCTCGGCATGATCATCCTGGGAAAGTGCCCGCCCGGCGCCATTCCCGGTCCGGGTGCGCTGAAGATCGCGGCCTGAGACCACGCTATCGTCAGCTGTCATGTTCACGGATGTTCGATCGATAAGCCGGCTAAATATGCATGATATGCCAGCTGTCATTATGGCTTGGCCGCGCCATTGTCTTGCCGCGGCGACTTGCCCATAAAGGTCCCGAACCGTCCATGGGCCTGCGTTGAAGAAGTTTTTCCCGATCCTTGCCTTCATTGCCGTTGCACTGATCAGCCTGACGATGGCGGGCTTCGCCTATTTCGCGACCCAGGAAGCGGCGCGCATCAAGTTCGAGGCGACGGCCGACGACGCGCTCAACCGCATCGAAAGCCGTATCGATCTGCATCTGTCACTGCTGCGCTCGACGCAGGCGTTGTTCGACGCCCGCAATGGCGAGATTTCAGGTAGCGAATTCAAGGCCTTCTTCAGCGCCCTCGATGTCGATAACAATTTCGCCGGCCTGCGCGGCATCGGCTATCTCAGGCTGGCCAAGACCGGTGACGAAGCGGCGGTCGAGCGCGACATGTTGCGCGACCGCGGCGCCGCCCACACGGTCTATCCGGACACGACACAGCCGTGGCGCACGCCCGTCGTGCTGTTCGAGCCGCTCGACCCTGCCAACGAATCCATCGGCTACGACATGTTCACCGAGCCGGTGCGGCGCGAGGCGATCGAAAAAGCGATGGCCGATGACGCACAGCACGCAAGCGGTCTGGTCCAGCTCGGCCAGGATACTGGCGCGGCGCAGACCTTTACCGGTTTCCTGGTCTTCGTCAGGCTCAATGTAGAAACCGCGCCGGATGGTATCAATGCGTCCAGATCATCGACATCAGGCCTTCTCTACGCAGCCTTCCGCGCCCGCGACCTGTTCCAGACCGCGCTCAGCCGCACGCCTTTGCTGCCGGTCAACACCGCGGTCTATGACGGCACGGCGGACGCCGACAATCTTCTGTTCCAGTCCGAAACGCCGCCGGTTGCGAGGTTTGGCGACAGGCTGTTGGTGACGCGCAAGATCATCGTCGCCGGTCGGCCGTGGACGGTGCTGTTTCGGCCGACAAGTGCATTTTCGCAACCGTCCTCGCGCGCCATTCCGGTCATGCTCGGGCTGTTCGGCCTGCTTCTGGCCGGCGCCATCGCGTTGGTGGCCCGCTACCAGGAGCGCGCCTACGACGCCAAGTCGCTGCTGCATGAAACGACGGAAAAAAGCCTGCTCGAAAAGGATTTGATGCTGCAGGAGATGAAGCATCGGATCAAGAATTCGATCACGCGGGTGCTGGCGATTGCGCGCCAGACGGCAGCGCAAGCAACCGACGTGAAGGAGTTCTCAACTTCCTTCTCAGCCCGCCTGCAGGCAATGGCGGCTTCCCAGGATATGCTGACGCGTTCGCGCTGGCAGAAGGCCGATCTTGGCGACCTGCTGCGCATCGAGCTCGGCCAGGTGTTCGGCAAGGAGCTTCCGGAAGGGATATTGTCAGGGCCTCAGGTGCTGCTCGACGAGAGGACGACGCAGGCGCTTGGCCTGACCTTTCACGAACTGGCGACGAATGCGCTGAAGTATGGCGAGGCCGGCAATTCCGTGGGTGCGCTGAAGGTCGACTGGTCGTTCGAGGGGCGCGGGTCCGAGCGGATGCTGGTTCTGAACTGGCGCGAGGCCGGGCAGAAGGAACTCGAAGCGCCGGCGAAGACCGGCTTCGGCACCAAGCTGATCGACCTCAATGTCACGCGCGAATTGCGCGGCACGATTGCCCGAGATTTTCGCGCCGATGGGCTTACGGTGGAAATCAGGATCCCGCAGCCTGATGCAGTCAAACAAACGGAGACCGGCTGACCGGTCTCCGTCGCGATTGTCTGACGCTTTTGAAGCGGATCAGCAGCGAGCGGTGTAGAGCCGGCCGCGATTGTCGCGATACTGGCAATAGCCGTTGCGCAGGTTGCGCACCAGCAGGCCGGAACCGGCGCCAACGGCTGCGCCGATCAGCGCACCCTTGCCGCCGCCGATCAGTCCGCCGGCCAAAGCACCGACACCGGCGCCGACACCGACATCCTGCTCGGTCGTGCTGCAGCCGCTGACGGCGACCACCGCAACCATGGCAATAATCAATTTCCGCATAGAATCTCTCCTCACTTTTGTCCTCACTTTAGTAAGCTCCAGCCGCTATTTAGCACGAAACAGCAGCCTTTGCCCGCTCGATCTTATTGTTGGCTAAGAGAGTCTTTTTCGCGGCGCGTGGCGTTCGACGCGACCACGACACTGGAAATCTGCAAAGACGCGTCGAGGGTGCCGTCCGGGCGCACGTTCCAGACGATCTGGTCGTAATCATCTTCCAGCGCGGGGTCGACCGTAAGACATTTGGCAACGACGTGCTCGGCCTGACCCTGCACGTCTCCGGCAGCGAATGGACGTTCTGCCGTGCATGCTTCGGCGGTTTCGAAAACACTGACCGGCACCGGCAGTTCACGGCATTCGGTCATGTTGTTCGAACAGCCAATTACCAAAAGCAAAGCGGCGATGTGTTCCACGGCGACACGTCCTCTCGCCATAAGAACGGTCCACAGCCGTCAAAGTTCCTGTGCCGAAAGGGGCGTTAATAATTGGTCGGCTACGAGCTGGACAGTTTCTGAGCCAGGCTGCTTGGGAGCAGCGTGAACCTGAGCATCTGGCTCAGACCAATTGCGACGCCACGATCAGCACAACAGCGGCGACGAGCGCGACAGCGGCGACGCGAAGCAAGGGACGCCAGGCGTGCTGCAAAGGCGAGGCTGAAGCGTCAGGATCCTGAAAGCCGCTCATCGACACCCGGGCGGCCTGCTCCAGCCTGTTTATATCGGCAACCGTCATGATCATTCCTCCCATACTCGCGTTGCAGGCTGCGGCCGAAACATCGGTTGAATCGGTCAAGATCCAGCAATCTCTGGCAACCACAGCATCGGATTTTATGGTGAACAGCCGGTTAAGGAATCCCGCCGCTCATTCGGTTTCGAAATTGCCGTGCGGAACGACGAGGCGATATTCGAGGCGGTCACTGGTGATCTCCAGCGTCGCCGTGCCGTTCAGCGATGCCGGCACGACACGTTCGAGGGCAACGCTGCCGAAGCGTTTCTCGGTGCGCCTGTTATCATTGGCGACAATGGCCTCGACCCAGGTCAGCGACAAAGCAGGCTTGTCTGCGGCCTCTGCGACGTTCGACAGATCGGCGGTTACCTCGACAAAGCCGTCCGGCCGCGCCAGGGCGCCGTAGCTGAATGAATTGACGGCGAGTTCGTGCATTGCCAGTCCAATATGAATGGCCGCGTTGGGATTGAGGTAGGGGTTGACGCCATTGAAGCGCAGGCTCTGCGCGGGATCGGCGCCGTAGCGAACGACCTGGCCGCGGATAAGCTCGCGAAGTGCTGCACCCCGCCAGTTCGACGACGTTACCAGATCCTGGGAGGAAGCCAGTGACTGCAGGCGGCCGCGAAAGCGCTTCAGGAAATCGTCGGGTGTCTCGGAATAGCGGCCGGTCTGGGTGGCAATACTCTGGATGATGGCCAACAGGTTCTTGGAGCGGTGGCTGACTTCGCGCAACAGCGTCTTCAGCGTCTGTTCGCGGCGTTTCTGCTCGGTGGTTTCCACCATCGTGGTGACGACGCCCTGCACGTCGCCGCGATGGCCCCGATCGGCATCGACCCATACCTGGAACCAGCGCATGCCATCACCGGTGGGAACACTCAGTTCAAGGCGTTCCGGATTGCCGGAAGCGATCACATTGCTTTTGGCGGCGGCGATTTGCTCAGCTTGCGCCGGTGGCAACGCGCCGTTGCTGTCGGCTGTGTCGGAAACCCACGGCGCACGCATGTTGCGGGCCCATACAGTCTTCAATTCACGATCCTGATAGAGGACGGAAATGCCGGCATTGTGCAGAGCGTGAAGCAAGGCCCGGCCAAGCTGCATTCCGCTTTCAGCCGGGTGCAGTGCGATCACCTCGTCGCCCTGTCCGCTCTCGCCTCCGCCAATGGAACGCATCAATCACCTGTCCACCTGATCAGGACCGAACGATTCACTTGGACTCAGTTCCTGAGTAGGTCCCCAGAAAAGGTCCGCCGGACGATGTCCCGTTGGAGGACATCGCCCGGCGGTGGCTGGAAACCGTTTGAGGGGTGCGGCTTCCAGTGTTCTTCGCCCGCTCCTACGATGCCCGTCTGAACAGGCCGGCCAGAAGCGAGATGACGAGGAAGGCGAGAAAGATGAAGAACAATATTTGCGCGATACCGGCCGAGGTACCGGCGATGCCGCCGAAACCAAGCGCGCCGGCGATGATCGCCACGACGAGAAATACGAGCGCCCAGTAGAGCATGATCTGTCTCCTTCCAATACTGGATCAAGAACGTGAGTGATTGCTGTTTGTTCCACCATTTGCCGAAAAAGAAGGTCTTTGGAAGAGGCCCGGACGCGAATTGATTCGCGCGCGGGAGCGCCATACGGCGCGACGGGCAGCCGCCGATCGCCGGGTTAGGCGATCGCCAGTGCCGCCAACGCTGCGAGGCGGCGAAAAGTTGGAGATTGAAGGCCCTACTTCACGCGGCGGCCTTGGCCTGCCGGTCGAAGAACAGCGCTTGGCTGATCAGCGCCTTGACCATGTCGGGATTGAACGGCTTGGTGACGAGGAAGGCCGGTTCAGGCCGCTCGCCGGTCAGCAGACGTTCGGGGAAGGCGGTGATGAAGATTACCGGCACCGAAGTCGACGACAGGATTTCGTTGACCGCATCGATACCCGAGCTGCCATCGGCAAGCTGAATGTCGGCCAGCACCATCTTCGGCCTTGTCTTGCCGAACATCGCCACCGCCTCGGTATGGGTGCGCGCGGTTCCGACCACGTGGTGGCCGAGGCTCTCGACCATTTCCTCGATGTCCATGGCGATCAGCGGCTCGTCCTCGATGATCAGCACATCGGTCGCCACCTGGCGAGAGATCTCGTTGCTCGCCTGGGCAAGCAGTTCGGAGAATTCCTTGGCGTCGACATCGAGAATTTCAGCTGCCTCGTCTTCACCGAAGCCTTCGACCGCGACCAGCAGGAAAGCCTGGCGTGGCCGTGGCGCAATGGCGTTCAGATTGGCGGCGGCGCGCTGCTCCCATGCCGATTGCGCCTGCTCCTGCGGAACGCGGATGGCAATGGAGGTGAACAGTTTGGCGAATACCTTGTAGAGCGCGATGCGGTCGCTTGACGCTTGGGGGAAGATGTCGACGTCGGCGATGATGGCTTCGAGCATCGCGGCGACCAGCGCATCGCCACTCTCCTGCGATCCGGATACGGCGCGTGAAAAGCGGCGCAGGAACGGCAGGTGCGGAGCGATGGTTGCGGAAAGGCTCATGGTAGACGTCTCCCTCAGATGACGTGATTGCATAGATTGCAGGTCAAGCTGATTGCAAGCCCCAACACCCAAACGCGGGTTTTGCGAAAAAGTTCCGAGACTTGTGGAACGAAACTGCACGGGCGACGTTTGTGGTGCGATGGGCAACCAGACGAGGGGGCCGCTTCGCGTTGTGTAATGGGGCGGCTCGGGGCGCTGGATTTAAGGGCGAAATGAAGGACATGAATAAAGAAACGCTGGCTGGCGCCGCTGACAGGCGCCGGGCCAATTCCGGCGACCCGCTCGGGGCGAATTCGGAAATCGGCCGCAAACTCAAACAATATTATGACGAGCTGGTCTCGGACAATGTGCCGGATCGCTTTGCCCAGTTGCTCAGCCAACTGGAAAAGGCCGAACCTGCACAGAAGAAGGACTGAGGCATGGCAGCTGTCTCACAAGGGTTCAAGACCGACCTGCTCGGCTCGATCCCGAGCCTGCGGGCCTTTGCCGTGTCGCTGACGCAGAATGCCGACAAGGCCGACGATCTGGTGCAGGAGACGCTGGTCAAGGCTTGGGACAAGCATGAGAGCTTTCAGCCCGGCACCAATCTCAAGGCATGGCTGTTCACCATCCTGCGCAACGAGTTCTATTCCCAGATGCGCAAGCGCGGCCGCGAGGTGCAGGACAGCGACGGCATCATGACGGCCAGGCTTGCCGTTCATCCGGCTCAGCACGGCCAGCTTGACCTCAAGGATTTCCGCGGCGCGCTCGAGCAACTCCCCGAGGACCAGCGCGAAGCCATCATCCTCATCGGCGCTTCAGGCTTTTCCTATGAAGAGGCCGCCGAAATCTGCGGCTGTGCGGTCGGAACGATCAAAAGCCGGGTCAGCCGGGCCCGCACGCGGTTGCAGGAGATCCTGAAAATCTCCGGTGAAGACGAATACGGGCCGGACGCAATCTCGTCCCAGGTGACGGGTTCAAACGCTGCCTGACAGCGGAGGCCCGTCTCGGGCCCGGGCTCTCTACACATACGCATCGAAGATATCTCAGACTGGCGCGCGTCCGCAGGCCGCCGCCAGAGCCTCGACGAGATCGGTCCCCGAATAAGGCTTGGTGACCAGGCGGATGCCGGGAAAAGACACTTTGATCTCATCCGGGTCCGAATAGCCGGAGGCAAAGACAAACGGCAGGCCCAATTGGCGCAGCCGCGCGGCGAAATCGAGTGTGGACGTTCCGCCCAGCATGAGGTCCACGATAGCGGCGTCGAACTCGCCAACGACCTTCTGCTCATCGATCTCGGCCAGAGCGCGGGCAATCACTACGTCGTTCGCGCCATGGTCGCGGCAAAGCTGCTCGACATCCATGGCGATCAGGAATTCATCCTCCAAGACAAGAATTCGCAATCCCTCAAGCAATGGCGGCACTTGGCAATCTCTCCTCAATTCTTGCAGCATCGGGTACAGTGACTCCAGTCAACCGCATCGCGGACCTTGGGGGATCGGTCAGGCCTTAATCCGAAAAGTTCGCCCACCGGCTCTACTCCACAAGCGAGCTTCGAATTCGCCTCAGTGGAGTGTAGCGAGTCATGATCGCTATTTGCCATCCTGTCATTTAAAAAAGACATGCCATCGGCAGCGGAACCGCGGCCTTGCAAAGGCGTAGCACTCAGTCTCTGGCAAGAGACTTTCGAAAGAGGGATCGAAATGTCTGGCCAGAATGGTCGTTCGTTTTCCAGCCGTCAGTACCCATGCGAGATCTGCCCGCTTCGGCCATTGCCGGTGTTCCGGGAATTCGAGAAGCAGGAGCTTGCCTATGTCAGCATGTTCAAGAAGGGCGAACTGGCCGTCGACAAGGGCGCCACAGTGCTGGTCGAAGGCAGCCAAAGTGCTCATCTCTACACCGTGCTTTCGGGCTGGGCCTTCCGCTACAAACTATTGTCGGACGGCAGGCGCCAGATCCTGAACTACTCCATGCCCGGCGATCTTATCGGGCTGCAGGGCAGCCTGATGGGCGAAATGCAGCACTCGGTCGAGGCGCTGTCGCCCATGCTGTTGTGCGTCTTCGAGCGTGAAAACCTGCACGAGCTCTACCGCAACCATCCGGGCCTTGCTTACGACATTACCTGGCTGGCGTCGCGCGAGGAGCGCATGCTGGACGAGAACCTGCTCAGCGTCGGTCGGCGCACGGCGGTCGAGCGCACCGCCTATCTCATTGCCTTCATCGCCAGCCGCGCGGCGATAGTCGGGCTCAACGGCAAAGCGCCGGTGCAAATCCCGATTACCCAGCAGCATGTCGCCGATACGCTCGGCCTGTCGCTGGTCCACACCAACAAGACGATCCGCAAGCTCATCGATCGCAAGCTGATCGCCTGGCGCGACGGCGGTTGCGAAGTGATAGACAGGGAGGGGCTGAAGGATCTCGCGCGTTGGGAGGGCCTAAGTGAAGGCCGTCGGCCGCTGATCTGACAGGCAGGCCTCCAACTGGGGCTGGACTCGCACTTGCAAACACCCTTTCATGGATACGGTCTCCGATTTCGGAACCATGACGTGTGTCGGGCGTTTGAAGCCAAGCAAACGCAAGGAGTTTAGAATGGCAACTGCCGCAGGAAAAACCGCCAACGAAAGTCAGACGAACGCCGACCTCGAAGCCGACATTCGGCAGTTGAAGGCGGATATCGAAAAGTTGACCAAGCAATTGGCCAAGACCGGCGAACATGGTTACGGCACGGCGCGGCGCGCTGCTGCCGAAGGCGTCGACCAGTTGCGCGCGCAGGGTGAAGCCGTCTTCGACACCCTGCGTGGCAACGCCAAGGATCTTGAGGCCCAGATCACGGCCAATGTGCGCGAGAAGCCGGTCACTTCACTGGCGATCGCGGCCGGCGTCGGCTTCCTGTTTGCGCTTCTTGCCCGGCGCTAGTTTCGACAGAGATGGGCATGCTGGCACCGCTTATCTCGGCGTTGGCCTCGGGTGAAGCCATTGCCGCCATGCGCCGCGCGCGCACGGCGGCAATCGTCTACGGGCTCGCCGCCGTGGCTGCCCTGTGCGGCCTCGGGTTTCTCCTGGGGGCGGCCTACATCTGGGCGGCTGACCGTTATGGCTCGATGGCCGCCTGTCTTGGCTTCGCCGCTGGTTTCCTGGTACTGGCCGGGCTTATCGTGCTCATTCATCAACTTGCGGCTGGAACGCGTGCACGCCGACGTGCGCGAAGGCGCAATGCCGACCTGAAGGCGCTCGGTATCACCGCGGCGCTTGCCGTGCTGCCGGCCTTGCTCAAGGGGAAAGGCGGGAAGGGCGTCATTCTCGGCCCGATGATCGCGCTCGCGGCCTATGCCATCTACCGCGAGAACGTCAAACCGGATCCGGGCGATCCAGACAGCGAAGCCGACTAAAGCGCGTCGCGCTGATACGCTGTTCCCGGGAAAACCGCTTCGCACTTCTGAAATTGCTTTAAGCCGGCAGATCTTCAAGCGGCATCGATATTTCGGCGAACACGCCTTCGCTGCGGAATTCGTGGGTCACTTCGCTCGACAAAACCTTGGCGAGGCTGCGGCGGATCAGGATAGAGCCGAAGCCCTGGCGTTCCGGCGGGTCGACTTTCGGCCCACCGCTTTCGCTCCAGGTCAGCACAAGGCGGCGCGCGCCTTTCTTGCCCGCCGCCTTCCAGTCGACATCGACCTTCCCCGAGCCAACCGACAGCGATCCGTATTGCAGCGCGTTGCTGGCCAGTTCGTGCATGATCAAACCGAGCCCCACCGCCTGGTCGGGCGAAAGCAGCAGATCCGGACCGGAGATCACGATGCGCGGCCGTTCTGCCGAATCGAACGGCTTGACCTCGATCTGCATCAGTTCGCGAATACCGATGCCGCGCCATTCGCGATCCGACAGCAGGTTATGAGCAGCGCCCAGCGCCTGCAGCCTGGCGCCGAAGGCTTCCAGGAATTCGCTTGGGCGGCGAGCGTGGCGAACGGTCTGCGTCGCCAGCGCCTGCACCGTCGCCAGCGTGTTCTTGACCCGATGGTTGAGCTCGCGCAGCAGCAGCCTTTGCCGGTCCTCGCCGAGCTTGCGTTCCGAGATGTCGTAGTTGACGCCAAAGATCAGCGTCGGCTTGCCTTCGCCGTCGCGCTCGATGACGCGGCCGCGGGTGACTATCCAGCGCGGCGGATCGAAGCCTTTGACCCGGTATTCGCCGAAATAGTCGTCGCTGCCGGTCAGGGCATCGCGAAAGCGCGTCTCGGTCTGGTAGACGTCGCGCGGGTCGATGGCGGCCAGAATGTCGCGCGCCCGCAGCCGGTTCGAACGCGGCAGGTTGAACAGCTCCGACAAACGCACGTCGCATTCGATCATGTCGGTGCGGATATCCCAGGCCCAACTGGCGAGCGAGGCGGCATCGAGCGCTATGGCTCGGCGCTTTTCCTCCTGCGCCAAAGCAGCCGTGGCAATGGCGCCGCTGCGGGTGGCGTCCTTGAGGGTAAACAGGCTGGCGGCGAGGCTGGCCAGCGATTTCAAATGATCGAGCGCGGCAGCGGACGGAAATTCATGCGGCTCCCGGTCGAGTACGCACAGCGTGCCGACGCGCGCGCCGGCGACCACCATCGGCGCGCCGACATAAAAGCGGACATGGTGTTCGCCGGTGACCAGCGGGTTGCGGGAGAAGCGAGGGTCGATGCTGGCATCCGGCACCACCATCGGCTCGTCGCCGGCGGCAATGGTATGGGCGCAGAACGATATGTCGGTCGCGGTTTCGGTCTCGTTGAAGCCGACACAGGATTTGAACCACTGTCGTTCGGTGTCGAGCAGCGTGACGAGCGCGATCGGCGCCCGCATCACGGCGGCGGCAAGGCCGGTGATGCGATCGAAGTCGGCATCGGAGTCGGTGTCGATCGCGTCAAGCCCGTGCAGTACGGCAAGCCGCTCCGGCGCCGCCACGGCGCGGCGGACCTCAACCGGCAAACCAGCCTGCTTCGTCACCTTGCTATCCACCAAGCCCCCTCGCTTGCAGGCCCCACCCTCGGTGGCGCGCACCTTGCGCGGCCGTCGCGCGCCGGAACTTTTGTAGCAAGCAATCGTTACCCCACCATGTTTCGCCAGCGATGGTTTTATCCACCATGCCGGTTGCACGATAGGAACGCCGCCGATGACCAAGATCGCCCCTGAAAACAAAGCCCGTCAGGGGCGCTGGGGTTGGCACGGCTTGCGCATACTGGTCGCCGCGTTGCTCCTGGCTTTCATTGCTTGGGGAGCGGCCGAGATTTATGGCCAAAAGATCGATCCAGATACCCCTGAAAGCCAGGGGCAGCCCACCGGCCAGACCGCGCCGGCCGACCAGAGTGCGCCAGCCGGCGAGGGGCAGTCGGGCGGCTAGGGTTTTCCTCGTCATTCGTAATCGCATCAGGCGGCCTTTGCCTGGGCGGCTTGCGCCGGAACCAGGACGTTCAGCGCGCCAGGGTGGGTCTGGATTGTCGTTTCACGCTCCAGCTTGACCAGTTCGCCGTCGATGACGGCGCCGAATTTCTTGCTCCCTGTATGGATTTTCACGATTGCCTTGTCGGCCTGATGAGTTTCGACATGGTCGCTGTCGCGCCACCTGCCTCGAGCCATGTCGAAGAGCGCCCTGACCAGCTCGCCACGCTGCCGCGCCACGGTTACATAGATGCCGAGCACGCCGCCGGCAGGATTGTCGGCATAAGGCAGATGGCCTTCGCCAAACAGATTGTTGGAAATGCCGATGCCGCTGATGCGGGTCACGATTTCGGCTTCGCCGACCGTCAATGTCACCTTCATGGCTGGAGGATTGTTGATCGTCGTCCAAGCGGCCTTGGCCGAGGCGCGAATCTTTCCCAGGCGCGAGGCGAATTCCATATTGTCGCGCAGCTTCACCATCCTGGCGTGCAGGCCGATCGAGAACTGATGCACGAACGGCCGGCCATTCGCGCTCGCGATATCGACCGCCATGATCTCGCCGTCGGCAAAGGACTTCAGCGCGCCATCGATGGTCTGCGGAATT
Organism: Mesorhizobium sp. P160187; assembly: GCF_057766425.1. NCBI lineage: Bacteria > Pseudomonadati > Pseudomonadota > Alphaproteobacteria > Hyphomicrobiales > Phyllobacteriaceae > Mesorhizobium > Mesorhizobium sp. P160187. Next base: position 1,177,906 of record NZ_JBYMDX010000003.1, on the reverse strand, counting down.
CCAAGGCCGCGGGCGAACAGGTTCATGGTTCCTGCAGGCAGGACGGCCAGCGCCTTCTTGCCATTCATCAGCCGCCCCGCGGCGGCCGAAATGGTGCCGTCGCCGCCACCGGCCAGCACGACGTCGATGTCGCGTCGCGCGGCGACCTTGTCGAGCGCCGCGACAATCTCCTTGCCGGCGACGATGTCGATATCGATGGAGTGACCAGCCGTCTCAAGCGTCTGGCGCATGCGGTCGGTTAGCGCGGAAAGATCGGTGGTCCGCAAGGTGCCGCCGTCCCGGTTCAGCACCGCTGCAAATCGCATGCCCCGCTCCGTGTTCTTTTTTAGTGGCCGGAATGCCAGCCGCAGGCTGAAACGGGCAAGCTTGGGAAAGGTTCCATCGGCCGGGTGGAAAGTCCGGCGATTCCACGGACTTGCCCGGGGTGTTTCGATGCTCCCGTTTTTTCGGAACAAGCGCCTTGTCACAACGTTGTGATGCCATTGGAGGCGCCGCCTTCGGTCTCCCGGCAAGTGGTTTGCCGATTGCGGCGCGCACGAGATCACGCAAGAGGAGACTTAATCATGATCCGCACACTGTTCGCGACGACCGCACTCGCAACGCTGATCGCTACCGGTGCGTTTGCGCAGTCAACGACGGCCCCGGCGACGACCCCAGCGCCGGCTGAAGCCCCTGCTACCATCGCGCCGGCGCCGCAACAGGCCGACGGCGCGCTGATGACCAATATCATCGGCGAGTCCGTCTACAATGGCACTGGCGACGATGCGCAGAAGATCGGTGACGTCAGCGACGTCGTCCTCGATGAAAACGGCCAGGCGAAATCCGCCATTATCGGCGTTGGCGGCTTCCTCGGCATAGGCAGCAAGAACGTCGCCTTCGACTACGGCAAGTTGCAATGGGTCGAGAGGAATGGTGACCGCTGGCTCGTCGCCGAGACGACGAAAGAAGCGTTGACGGCGCTGCCCGACTTCGACCGTAAGCCCTACGATCCGGCCTCGGCGCCTGCTTCCACGGCGCAGAACGACCCGCAGAAGCCGGTTGATCTCAACGCCGCGCCGTCAGAACCCGCGGTGAAACGCGCTGACGGCAATCTCGCAACCAACATCATCGGCGAGAATGTCTACAATGGCACTGGCGACGATGCCCAGAATATCGGCGACGTCAACGACATCGTGCTGACCAAGGATGGCAAGGCGCAGTCGCTGGTGATCGGCGTCGGCGGCTTCCTCGGCATGGGTGAAAAGAACGTCACCTATGATTTCGCCAAGGCGCGGTGGGCCGAAAAGAACGGCGATCGCTGGCTGGTGGCGCAGACGACCAAGGAGGAACTGCAGGCGCAGCCTGATTTCGACCGCAAGCCCTATGATCCGGCGCCCGTGACGACAACCTCCGACGCGACGCAGCCGACTGCTCCGGCCGCCCCGACGGCCGTTGCACCGGCTGACAATGCTCAGCCAGCGGACAAGACCGCGGAAGCTCCGGCCGCGACAAAGGCTACCGATCCGACGCAAACGGCAGCGATCGACAAGTCGACATTGACCGAAATGCCGGTCGGTAACATCAGAGGCGACGACCTGAAGGGCACCACCGTCTATGGCGCCAACGACGCCAAGGTCGGCGAGATCGGCGACGTCGTGCTCACGCCCGACAGCAAGCCGGATGCCGTCATCATCGATGTCGGCGGCTTTCTAGGCATCGGCGCCAAGGAGGTCGCGGTCGGCATGGACAAGCTCAAGTTCATGACCGACAAGGACGGCAACAAATATCTCTACACCAACTTCACCAAGGAGCAGCTGCAGGCGCAGGCCGCCTATGACAAGGGCAGCTATGCCGAGAAGCGCGACCAGCAGCGGATGATGGTACAGTAAGGGAATAGGCGGTAGGGATTAGGCAGTAGGCGAAAACTAGGCGATCAAGCACCAGGCCGCCAGGAACATTCTACTGCCTACTGCCTACTGCCTACCGCCTACTGCCTACCGCCTACTGCCCTACCCACCACCCCCTCGTCCGTCAGCTCTGCAAGCGCCAGCGACTGGTCGAGATGCTCGGCGCGCCAGGCAAGCAGCCGCTCGGCAAATTCAAGCCGCACGCTGAGATAGGCCGGGTCGGCGGCAACGTTGGCCAGTTCGCCCGGATCCTTCTCCATGTCGAAGAGCAGCGGCGGCAGGCCGCCGCCGAAATGCACGTATTTGAATTTTTCCGTACGGATGACGGCGAGGTTGCACTGGCGCGAGCCGATGCCGAAATGCCGTTCGGCCTCACCGCTGGCAATCGAGCGGAAGTCGAACTCCCAATGCGCCGCGTCGCGCCAATCCTTAGGCGGTTCATCTTGCAGGAACGGTTTTAGCGAGCGGCCGTCGAGATGCAGCTGGGCGTCGGCGTCAAGCAGATCGAGCAAAGTCGGAAAGATGTCGACTGCCTCGGTGAAGTGGTTGACGATCGAGCCGGCTGCATTGCCGCGTCGTGGGTCGCGCACGATCAATGGGATGTGATAGCTGCCGTCGAAGAAGCCGCCTTTGCCCAGCATGAAATGGTCGCCCATCATCTCGGCGTGGTCCGAAGTCAGCACGATGATGGTGTCATCCCATGCATTCGCCGTCTTGATCGCTTGCCAGATGCGGCCAAGCTGCGCGTCGACCTCCGAGATCATGCCGTAATAGATCGCGCGGATGGCCCGGATGTTGTCGCCGCCCCAGTCGCGCACGTGGCCGTCGGTGCCGGGGCGGAAGCTTCTCCGCTTCTGGCGACCAAGGCCGTAAGCCAGATAGGGATGCCTTTGCGCCTCGGCCTGCCAAGTCTCGACATGGCGGAAGGGCGGTCCGTCCGCCGGATCATACAGCGTGTTGTAGGGCTGCGGTACAACAAAGGGCGGATGCGGGCTGATGAAGGAGACATGCGCGAACCATGGCGAATCCTGTTCGTCCAGCCAGCGAATGAATTCGCCGGCAAGAAAAGCGGTCGGCGTCTCATCCCTGGAATAGACAGGCGGCGCGCTGGTCACGGCGTCGCCCGCTTCCCCGCCCACGGGGCGGTGAATGCCGGGAGAGCCCGCGCTGGTGTCGACGCCACGTGCCTTCAGCCATGACAGCCATGGTTTCTGATGCTCAGGCAGGAACTGGCGAACGCTGAAGCCGGGCAGCACGCCCTCATAGCTTTTCAGCCGGGGATCGCCCGGCGCCATCGTGCGCGGATCGGGCGAGACGTCGGTGTAGCCGAACAAAGTCGGATCATAGCCGAGGGCGCGGGCCGAAAGCGCCATGTTGCCGTGGCGGGCGTCAAGCGGCGTGCCGTTGCGGCAGACGCGATTGTTCATCTGGTAAAGGCCGGTGTAGAGGCACGCGCGGGCTGGCGAGCAGGGCGCCGCGCCGCCGTAATGCCGCTTGAAAAGGACGCCTTCGGCGGCGAGCGCATCGGCATTCGGCGTCTTCACCACGGGATGGCCGGCAGCCGACAGGCAATCGCCCCGCCATTGGTCGCAGGAGATCAATAGGATGTTTGGGTGTCTGCTTTTCGCGGCCAATGCTCTATCCTGTCACGTCGGGAAGACGTTCAATGAACCGGAATTTGGCGGCGGCGCAAGCCTCTCAGTCTTGCTTAAACGGTGAACGAAAATTTCGTGCTGTTCATTATTAGGATACAGTCCATTCTGAGTTTGCCTCCTTTGCCGTTGCCGGGCGGCCCCTCATATAGGCGTGGACAGCGGCAAGGGCCGCAAACCCAAGGGAAGGAGCAAGACAATGCTCGACCAGATCAAGGGCCTGCATCACGTCACGTCGATGGCAGGCGATGCGCGCCAGAACAATAATTTCTTCACGCACAAGCTCGGCCTGCGCCGGGTCAAGAAGACCGTCAACTTCGACGCGCCAGATGTCTATCACCTCTATTATGGTGACGAGCACGGTACGCCCGGCTCGGTGATGACCTATTTTCCGTTCCCGGACATTGCCAGGGGCCGCCATGGCGTCGGGGAAGTCGGTACCACGGCCTATTCGGTGCCGGCCGGCACGCTCGGCTGTTGGGAAAAGCGCTTCGCCGATGAAGGCGTTGCGGGTGTCTCCCGCGAAGAGACGTTCGGCGAGAAGCGGCTGGCCTTCGCCGGTCCCGACGGCGACGGTTTCGCGCTGGTCGAAGACAAGGCGGACAGCCGCGCGCCATGGTTGAAAGGCGGCATTCCCGCTGATGAGGCGATACGCGGCTTCCACTCGGTCTCGCTCAGATTGAAGGATGGTGGCGCCACGGAAGAGCTGTTGAAGTTCATGGGCTATGAGCAAGTGGACAAGTCCGGCAGTGTCAGCCGGCTCGCCATCAAGAACGGCAACGGCGCTGATGTCGTAGATATCGAATCGCTGCCTACCGCGGGCTTTGCCAATCTCGGCGCCGGCTCGGTCCACCATGTCGCCTTCGCGGTGGAGAACCGCGCCCAGCAACTCGAAGTGCGCAAGGCGCTGATCGATACGGGTTATGGCGTAACGCCGGTGATCGACCGCGACTATTTCTGGGCGATCTACTTCCGAACGCCGGGCGGCGTGCTGTTCGAAGTCGCTACCAATGAGCCGGGCTTCGACCGCGACGAGGACACCGCCCATCTCGGCGAAGCCCTGAAACTGCCGACGCAGCACCAGCATCTGCGGCCCTATCTTGAAGAGCATCTGCAGAAGCTGGAAGGCTGAGACGATGAGCAAGGAAGCTTACATCCATAAGGCGCTGCCGGGTTCGCCCGGCGGCCCGCTGCTCTTCGTCTTTCACGGCACCGGCGCGGACGAGAGCCAGCTGCTGTCGCTCGGGCGCGACCTCGCGCCACAGGCGACGATCGTATCGCCGCGCGGCGATGTTTCCGAGCATGGTGCGGCGCGTTTCTTCCGCCGCACCGGCGAGGGCGTCTACGATATGGACGACCTCGCGCGGGCGACCGCCAAGATGGCCGGTTTCATCAAGGCGCAGGTGATAGCGGCAAGGCCATCTTCGGTCTTGGGTCTCGGCTATTCCAACGGCGCCAACATCCTGGCGTCCGTAATGTTCGCCGCGCCCGAGCTGTTCGATGCGGCGGTGCTGATGCACCCGCTGATCCCGTTCGAACCGCAGGTGCAGGGCAGCCTTGCCGGACGCCGCATCCTGGTCACCGCCGGCAAGCGCGACCCGATCTGCCCGCCCAACCTGACATCCCGGCTGGAGGCCTATTTGCGCGCCGATGGCGCCGATGTCACAGTGGAGTGGCACGATGGCGGCCACGAAATTCGACCAAACGAGATCGAAGCGGCGAGGCGGCTTTTTGCCGATGCGCCGGTTGAAGGAGCAAGCGATGCCTGACGAATTGCCTGAGATCGAACTCGAGGACCGCGGCTCGAAGGGACGTTATGTCCTGCGCGGGCCCGGTGGCGCCGAGGCGGAAATGACCTTCACCAAGGTCGGCGAGCACCAGATCATCATCGATCACACCGAAGTGCCGGACGTGTTTCGCGGCCAGGGCGCCGGCCTTCGGCTTGTCACACGCGCCGTCGAGGACGCGCGGGCAGTGGGCAAGAAGATCATCCCGCTCTGCCCCTTCGCCAACGCCCAGTTCCGCCGCCATCCGGAATGGGCGGATGTGCTGAAGCAATAGACCTTTTTCCCTTCTCCCCTTGTGGGGTGAGCAGCCGGTTCGCCGCAGGCGAATTCATCGTGCCGGTGGCATGATGAAAGGCCGGCGAACGCCGGGACGCTGCGAAGCAGCGGGGGACCGGCAGGTGGTCGGAGTCGCTCAGCCACAAGAGCGAACACCTCTCTGGCATTTGCGCAGTTCGGCCTTCTTGCCTAAGTACACAGTTCGCCGCGGTTCGTCCGCTCCTGCCAATTGACCGAATGGCTTCCTGATGACCGAACCCGATCTCGTCCCCGTCTTCGACGGCCACAACGACACGCTGCTGCGACTGTACCAGTCGAAAGACACAGAGGTCGAAAAGCTGTTCATCGAGGGGACGCAGGGCGGTCATATAGATCTGCCGCGCGCCAAGAAGGGCGGCTTTGCCGGCGGCATGTTCGCGATCTTTCCACCGCCGGTCGAGAAGAGCAAACGCTCTGCGGTGCCGCCGGCGCCGAGCGACAATGAGCCATTGCCGCCGGAACTGCCACGCGCTGATGCGCTCAATTCCACCATCGGCATGGCCTCGATCCTGTTTCGACTGGAGCGCGCGGGCGCGCTGACCGTCTGCCGCAGTGCCGGTGACATTCGCGAGGCGATGGCGAAAGGGTCGATCGCGGCGTTGTTTCATATTGAAGGCGTCGAGGCGATCGATCCCGAACTTACCTTGCTCGACGTGCTCTACGAAGCCGGCCTGCGCTCGCTCGGCATTGTCTGGAGCCGACCCAACGCCTTCGGCCATGGCGTCCCGTTCCGCTTTCCGTCGTCGCCCGATACCGGACCGGGGCTGACCGATGCCGGCAAGGCGCTGGTCAAGGCCTGCAATCAGCTCAAGATCATGATCGACCTGTCACATCTCAACGAAAAGGGCTTTCGCGATGTCGCCGCGCTCAGCGATGCGCCGCTGGTCGCCACTCATTCCAACGTGCATGCGCTGTGCACCCATTCGCGCAACCTGACGGACTGGCAGCTCGGCGCCATCCGCGAGACCGGCGGCATGGTCGGGCTCAACTTCGCAACCGGCTTCCTGCGTGAAGACGGACGGATGAACTCGGACACCAGCCTCGACATCATGGTGCGCCATGTCGACTCGCTGCTGCAGGCGCTGGGCGAGGACGGCGTCGGTCTCGGCTCCGATTTCGACGGCGCCATGATCCCGGCGGTCATCGGCGACGTTGCCGGTCTGCCAAAGCTGGTAGATGCGCTGGCCGCGCGCGGCTTCGGACGCGCGCTGATCGAGAAGATCGCCTATCGCAACTGGCTGAACGTTCTCGAAAGAACCATAGGCTGAGGCTTAAGCGCCCATGCGCTTCAGCCAATCCTGGCCGCCGCGATCCCTGATCATCGGCAGCGGGTTCTCCCAGTCCAGCCGCGCGCAGATGCGGTAGACTTCGAGCGTCTCGGCGCTCATTTCGCCGCGCTTGTAGAAGTACATGGCGGCGGCATAGCGGGTACGACCCGACCATTTTTCGCCGAGCGGCGTGTTGACCAGCTGCCACTGTTCGGCGGCTTCCGTCTCATCATCCGGTTCGTTGGCCATGATCAGAAATCCGCCGGCGGATTGGCGGTGCGGCGGTCGAGCTTGATGAAAGGACGGGCCACCACCTTGGCCCGCTTCATCAGCTTCTGGTACTGCAACTCGCGCATGGCGTAGATCTCGACCCAGAGGTCTTCCACCATCGTATCACCATAGGGACGCGTCAGCGAGGCGATGGCGATATTGCGCTTGGCCATCGGCGACCAGATGGCGGCGCTGACCAGCCCGACCTCCTGATGCTTCTTGTGATAGACGATGGCGTGTTCGGCCGGGATGTTGCCTTCGATCTCCAGCCCGACCAGCACATGGCGCAGCTTGCGTTTGGCGCGCGCTTCGAGCATGGCGCGGCGGCCATTGAAATGGCCTTTTCCCAAATCGACCATAAAGCCGAGGCCGATCTCGTCCGGCATGCGCAGACGGTCGGCGCGAATGGCATGGTCTGCGGTGGTGAAGTCGGCATTGGCGACGATCAGGCCGGCTTCCAGCCGGGCGCGGTTGAGGGCGGCGTATCCGATGGCGCAGATGCCGCGCAGTTCGCCTGCCGTCATCAGGCGGTCCCAGAGGCTGAGCGCTTTTTCGGCCGGCACGAACAGTTCGTAGCCGAGATCGCCGGTGAAGCCGGTGCGCGAGATGGTTACGGTGCCGCTGTCGTGCGGAAACTCGGCGAGGTCGAATATCTTCAACTTCTCGACGCCGGCGAAACCCGCCTCGCGCAGCACGGCGAAGGAGGTTGGGCCTTGCAGCGCGAGACCAGCGACGCTTTCAGTCTCTTCCTCGACGGTCACTTCGAAACCGATGGCGCTGTCGAGCAGCCAGGGCAGGTGCCGCTCCTGCGAACACAGGCGGAAGCGGGTCGGCGACAGCCGGAACAGCGTGCCGTCATCGAGGACGAAACTCTCGTCGTCGCACCATGCGGTGTAGTGGACGCGGCCGGGTTTGAGCTTGGTGACATCGCGCAAGGTGACGCGGTTGAGGAAGGCTTCGGCATCCGGACCCTCGATCCGGTATTTCGTCATCGGCGAGATGTCGAACAAAGCCGCCTGGCTGCGAATGGCGAAATATTCGAGTTCCTCGTCCCACAGCGAATGCGGCGCGCGATAGCCGGCCCAATTGTACCAGTCCTGGGTTCTGGCCAGCGCATCGATGCGCGGCTGGAACGGCGTGCCGAGACGCAGTGTGCGGAAATGCGACTGCGCTGTGGTGCGGGCGGCGTTGTTGATCGGACTCGTCATGACGGCATTCCTTCGCCGTAGAGTGCGGCGTTGACTGGTTGAAACATCCGATCATCCCTTCATCGCGATGATGCGCCGCGCCGCATTCAAACCGGGAGCACCCGAAACACCGCCGCCCGGATGCGAACCGGCGCCGGCCAGGAACAGCCCCTCGATCGGCGTGTTGTAGCCCGACCAGCCGGAGACGGGCCGCGACATCAACATCTGGTCGGCCTGCAATTCGCCGTGGTGCCAATGGCCGCCCGGCATGCGGTAGTTGGCTTCGATACCGGCTGGCGTCAAAAGCTCGGCATGCAGCACGGACTTGCCGATACCGGGCGCGTAGGCTTCGAGCTGCGCCATAACAGCCTTTGAGGAATTTCGGCTTGCCGGCATCCCAACCCTCTTTCAGCGCGTAAGGCGCGTATTGCACGATCGCCGACAGCACGCAGGCGCCACTTGGCGCGAGCGACGAGTCGGAGAGCGAGGGCAGTGTGATCTCCATCACCGGTTCGGCTGAGAACTCGCCATATTTCGAAGGGTTGAAGGCGCGCTCGACATGGTCGGGCGAGGGCGCGATGACCAGGCGGCCCTTGTGGCTGGCGGCGTCGACGCCGGAAAATTGCGGTGGCCGATCGAGCGCCAGATGGAGCTTCGCCGCGTCGCCCCTCATGCGGATGTTTTTCACCTTGCGCACGAAGCCGGTGTCGATCTCGCGTGACCCGACCAGGCCGAGCATGGTGGTCGCCGGGTTGATGGCGGAGACGATCGTTCTGGCGTGCAGCACCTCGCCGCCGTCGAGGGTCACGCCGACGGCGCGGCCTTTCTCGACGACTATCCTGGCCACGGGCGCTGCCGTGCGGATGGTGACGCCGGCTTTCTCCGCCGCCGCGCGGATCGCGGCGACGACTGCACCCATCCCACCTTTCGGCAGCATCTGCGCGCCGGTTTTGCCGCCGGTCTCGCCGGCCAGCCGATAGTAGAGGCCGAGCAGGGAGGTCGGCGAGCGCGGACCGAGATGGCTACCAAGCGTGGCGTCGAAGGCAAGCAGGCCCTTCAGCCTGATATCGGCAAGCTGCTCGTCGAGCAGGTCGGCGACGTTCATCAGGAGAACGCGCAGGAAGTCGCGCATGTCTTCCTTTCCGAGCTTTTTCAGCGCCGCGGCCGTCTGGCCGAGCGCTGCGGTTTCAAGCAGCGACATGCCACCGAGATCGGGGGGGCGCCGCGACAGGAACGGTTTCAGGATGCCGGCATAGCGCATGAGTTGCGCACGCAATTCCTTCCAGGCGGACTGCTCGGACGGAGTGGAGCCGGTCAGCACTTCGCCATAGGCGCCATGCAGGACAAGCAGCGGGCCGTCCTTCGCCAAGGCGACCGACGGCATGAAGTCTGTACGGGTGACCTGCAGCCCGTGTTTCTCCAGCTCCAATGTCTTCACCACGTCGGGGTGCAGGCGGTTCAGCACATGGGCGATCGAGGAGACCCGAAAACCCGGCGCAAACTCTTCGGTGCGCGCCGCGCCGCCGACATCGCCGGCCGCTTCCAGCACCAGCACCTTGCGGCCGGCTTTCGCCAGAGTGGCGGCAGCGACAAGGCCGTTATGGCCGCCGCCTATGATGATGGCATCAAATGACGTCATGGGCCGGGCTCATATGGGAGGTCGATTTGGCGAGGTCGCGCAGGATCTCGGCTGCCGCATTGCGGCCGGGTGCGCCCATGACGCCGCCGCCGGGATGGGTCGAGGAGCCGCACATATATAGCCCGCCGACCGGCGAGCGGTATTGAGCATAGCCCGGCACGGGACGGTTGAACAGCAGCTGGTCGAAGGTCAGCTCGCCCTGGAAAATATTGCCTTCGGTGAGGCCGACCTCGGCTTCGATCTCGCGCGGCGTGCGAACCTCCATGTGAACGATGCGGTCGCGGAAGCCCGGCGAGTATTCCGCGATCTGCGCGACCACGCTTTCGGCGAAGCCGTTGCGGTCGGTATCTGTCCAGTCGCAGCCGTTCACCTTGGGCGGCGCGTACTGCACGAAGCAGCTCATGAAATGCTTGCCCGGCGGCGCCATGGTCGGGTCGAGCGTCGTTGGGATGACCATGTCGAGGAATGGGTCGGCCGACCAGCGACCGGCCTTCCAGTCGTCATAGGCGCGCTCCATGCGCTCCATGGAATCGGTGAAATGCATGTCGCCGCGATAAACGGGTGAATCCTTCGGCAGTGCCGGGAATTCCGGCAGGGAATCCAGCGCGATGTTGACCTTGCCGGAGGAGCCGCGGATCTTGAAGTTCCTGACCCGACGCAGGAAAATGTCGGGCAGTTCCTTCTCCTCGACCAGTTTCAGGAATGTGCGTTTGACGTCGGCGTTGGAGACGACGAGCTTGCCGTAGACCTCCTCGCCGCCGGCCAGCACCACGCCCTTGGCCTTGCCTCGGCTCACCAGCACATGGCCGACCTCGGCGCCGGTACGGATGGTGCCGCCGGACCCCTTGAAGGAAGCGGCGAGCGCCTTGGTGACGGCGCCCATGCCGCCGCGCGCATAGCCCCAGGCGCCGACCGAGCCGTCGACCTCGCCCATATAGTGGTGCAGCAGCACGTAGGCCGTGCCGGGCGACATCGGCCCGAGCGCGGTACCGATAATGCCGGACAAAGCGAAGTTCGCCTTGATGACATCGGTCTCAAAATATTCGTCGAGGAATTCCGAGATCGACATGGTCCAGAAGCGCAGCGTCAGCGCCATTTCTTCTGATGACAGGCCGGCGAATTTCTTGCCGAGATAGAGAAGCTCTCCGAGGTCACGCGGCTTGAGACTGGCCGGGTCCGGTGCGGTGCGCATCAGCAGCGGCTGGATGAAACGGCACTGCCGCGTCACGTCGCGCGAATAGCGGTCATAGGCCTCCGCGTCGCGCCTGGAGAAGCGGGCGAATTCGCGCCGGTGCGCATCGTGGTCACGGTAGTTGGCGAGGTAGTCGCCGTCGCGGGTGAACACGGCGCCGCCTTCATAGGAAATAACCTGCAAGCCGAAACGCGGCAGTTCGAGGTCGCGCATGATCTCGGGGCGAAACAGCGAGCAGACATAGGAGCAGTTGGAGTAGAGGAAGCCCGGCGTCAGCTCGCGGCTGGTGGCGGCGCCGCCGACCCAGTCGTTCTTTTCCACCACCAGCACGTCGAGCCCGGCGCGTTGCAAATAGCAGGCGTTGACCAGGCCGTTGTGTCCGCCGCCGATGACGATCGCATCCCAAGCTTTCATTCGCGCCCAGCCTTCATGGTGCTCGACCCTTCATTTTCGCGTGATTTGTCGCCGAATGCGCGGAATTTGGCACGGCAGCGGCTATTCTGTCCAGCCATTCTGAATGAATGTTCAACAAATGATATTGCGTTTTCCTGTTAATACGCTACGCTTTGCCGGCATTCGAACCTCGCAATTCGGCTGACGGGACTTAAGGTCTGATGATCGAAACGGCAGATGGCGAGCCGGAATATGACGACGCCGCGATCCGCTTCCTCGAGGCGCTGTGGGGCGAGGGTTATCTGTCGCCCGGCGGACCAGACGAGGTCGACCGGGTGGTCGAAGGGCTGTCGCTCAGGGGCAAGACGATCCTCGACATCGGCTGCGGCTCCGGCGGCATCGCGCTGCATCTGGTGGAGCGCCACGGTGCCGCTCATGCCACCGGCTTCGATATCGAGCGGCCGGTGATCGAGGCGGCCAGAAAGCGTGCCGCTGTACGAGGGCTTTCAGACCGCGCCAGCTTCGTCCAGGCGCCGCCGGGGCCGCTGCCTTTTGCCGACGCTTCGTTCGATGTCGTCTTCTCCAAGGATGCGCTGGTGCACGTGCCCGACAAGGACGCGCTGTTTGCCGAATCTTCCGTGTGCTGAAGCCGGACGGCGTCTTTGCCGCCTCCGACTGGCTGATCGGCCATGACGGCGAGCCGTCATCTGAGATGAAGGCCTATGTCGCGGCCGAAGGCCTGTCCTTCGCCATGGCCTCGCCGGCACGCTATGCGCAAGCGATGCGCAGCGCCGGCTTTGCCGATGTCGCCGTCAGAGACCGCAATTCTTGGTATCGCAAGGTCGCGCGCGGCGAACTGGAAAGGCTGAAAGGCCCGCTCTACGAGACGGCGGCAGTCGCGGTCGGAGCGGCCTATGTCGACAAGAACATCAAGACCTGGGAAGCCATGCAGAAGGTGCTTGACAGTGGCGAGCACCGTCCCACTCATCTTCGCGGGTGGAAGCCGGCTGTGGTGGGATAGCCGGCAATGTGGAGCATGACGGCACCGATGAAAGCTGCAGCGCGCGAAGAGCGATCCTCCGACACGTCTGGAAAAACCGAACCGGAAAAACGCGGCCGCAAGGCGTCGAAGGAGGTCAGGCAACAGCAGCTGATCGAAGCGACCATCGATTCGCTGGCCAAGCGCGGTTATTCGGAAACGACGATGGCCGATGTCGCTGACGGCGCCGGCCTGTCGCGCGGCATCGTCAACTTCCATTTCGAGAGCAAGGAGAAGCTGCTCGTCGCCACGCTTGCCTATATGGCCGACGAATATGCGGCGCATTGGCGCGTCGCGCTGACCAAGGCCGGCGAGGATCCAGCCCGGCAGCTGCGGGCGCTGGTCGCCGCCGATTTCGACCGTTCGATCTGCAACAAGCGCAAGCTCGCGGCGTGGTGCGCGTTCTGGGGCGAGGCCAAGTCGCGGCCGACCTACCAGGCGCTGTGCGGCGCGCGCGACGCGGCCTACCAGAAGATCTTCATCGACCTCTGTGCCACGCTCAAGCAGGGCGGTGGTTATGCCTATGAGCCGCAGGTCATGGCGCTGGCGCTCAGCGCCATGCTGGAGGGCTTGTGGCTGCGGCTGATGATGGGGACCGAGGACGTCACCCGTGAGAGCGCGCTGCAGGCGGCAAACGAATTCCTGTCGGCCGCCTTTCCGAAGCACTACCCGCCAGACAGCGGACGTTGACAACAACCGGCGGATCCAAGCCGGAGCGAACAATCAAAAACAAAGAGGATGGAACAGCATGAAAAGAATAACCCGACGCCTGACACTGACATTGGCGCTGACGGCGACGCTGGCGGCTTCGGCCGCTGCGCTTGCGGTCGCCGCCGACAAGGACCTGATCGTGTTCGACTGGTCGGGCTATGAGGACCCGAGCTTCCACCCCAGATATGTCGAGAAGAACGGCGACTCGCCGACCTTCGCCTTCTTCGGCGACGAGGACGAAGCCTTCGAGAAAGTGCGCTCCGGCTTCAAGGCCGATCTTGGTCATCCCTGCTCGCAGAGCGTGACAAAGTGGCGCGAGGCGGGGCTGCTGCAGCCGCTCGACACCTCGAAGATCACCGGCTGGAAGGATCTCAATCCCGGCATCATGGCGATGAAGGATCTGGCCACCACTTCGGACGGCAAGGCCTGGTTCATGCCGTGGGACTGGGGCAACACCCAGCTCACCTACAACTCCGACAAGATCGACGCGAAGGATGTGCAGTCGCTGAAGGCCTTCGCCGATCCCAAGTTCAAGGGGCGGGTCTCGATCGGCGACAATGTCGACGACGCCTATGCGCTGGCCAGCCTTGCCATCGGGCTCAAGGACTGGACCAAGATGACGGACGACCAGTTCAAGCAGGCGTCCGATTTCCTGCGCCAAGTGCACAAGAATGTCCGCTCCTACTGGACCGACACCACGGACGTCGTCCAGTTGCTGAGCGGCGGCGAGGTCGATCTCGCCTGGGCATGGAACGATGCCACGGTACAATCCGTCGCTGCCGGTGTGCCGATCAAGTCCAAGAAGGATACGGACGAAGGCATCTCGACCTGGGTCTGCGGCTACGTGCTGTTCAAGGACGCACCCGGCAATGTCGACAAGGCCTATGACTACCTCAATGCGATCAACGATCCCGAGACCGCCAAGGTGCTGGTCAAGGACTGGGGTTATGGCCAGGCCAACGCCAAGGGCATGGCCGGCGTCGACCCGGCGATCCTGAAAGAAAAGGGCTATGACGACGTGCAGAAATTCGTCGACAAGACCCTGTTCCAATCGCCCGTGCCGTCGTCGCTCAAGCTCAAGATGATCGCCGAATTCGAGAAGATCAAGGCAGGCTACTAAAGCTCTGTCCGGCCTCCTCCGTCTGCCTGTCAGTGCGCCGGGCAGACGGTCTCGCCAAGGCCGCTGAAATTCCGTAACGTCGCCCGGCCGCTTTTCGCGATGAGGAGTTTCGCGCCATGAATTCCATGCTTCGCCGCCTCGCCCTTGCCGCTGCTCTTACAGTCGGCGCCGGCGCCGTGCTTGCTTATGCCGAAGGCGGCGGCGACCTCGTCGTGTTCGACTGGTCAGGCTATGAAGATCCGTTGCTGCACCCCGACTACACCGCCAAATACGGCGCCGAGCCGACCTTTGCTTTCTTCGGCGACGAGGAGGAAGCGTTCCAGAAGATGCGCGCCGGCTTCAAGGCCGACATCGCCCACCCCTGCTCGCAAAGCGTGACCAAGTGGCGCGCGGCCGGCATTCTGCAACCGCTCGACACCTCCCGGATCGCCGGCTGGAAGGATCTCAATCCCGGCATCATGGCGATGAAGGATCTCGCCGTCACCGCCGACGGCAAGGCCTGGTTCATGCCGTTCGACTGGGGCAACACTTCGCTGCTCTACCGCACCGACAAGGTCACGGCGGAGGAAGCGCAGTCGCTGAAGATTTTCGCCGATTTTAAATTCAAGGGCCGCGTCACCATCGGCGACAATGTCGATGACGCCTATGCGCTGGCCAGCCTGGTCATCGGCCTCAAGGACTGGACCAAGATGACCGACGCGCAGTTCCAGGAGGCGTCCGCCTTCCTGCGTGACGTCCACAAGAACATCCGCTTTTACTGGACCGACGACACCGACCTCAACCAGGCCTTTACCGGCAATGAGGTCGACCTCGTCTGGGGCTGGAATGAGACCTTCGTGACGCTCAAGGGCCAAGGCATGCCGATCGCCATGAACCGCGACACCAGGGAAGGCATATCCACCTGGGTGTGCGGCTATGTGCTGATGAAGGATGCGCCGGGCAAGCTCGATCAGGCCTATGATTTCCTCAGTGCGGTCAACGCGCATGCCGTGTCCGATTACTTGGTCAAGACCTTCGGCTACGGCCACGGCAACAGCGCCGGGATGGCCGCGATCGACCATCAGGTGCTGAGCGACCGTGGCTTCGACAATCTCGACAAGTTCTTGGACAAGACGCTGTTCCAGCAGCCGGTGCCGCCTGAGCTCAAGCAGCGCATGGTCACGGAATTCGAGAAGATCAAGGCCGGCTATTGAGCGACAGGACTGAAAGAACCGATGTCGTTATCGTCGGCGCCGGTTTCACCGGCCTGTCGGCTGCGCTTGAGCTGAGAAAGGCCGGCATCAATGTCGTGCTGCTCGAAGCACGCGACCGCGTCGGCGGCAGGGTCGAGGCTATTCGCAACGGGCTTGGCGAGCGCATCGACAGCGGCGGCCAGTTTTTCTGCGAAGACATGCCGGAGGTGACGGCGCTGGCCGCGTCCCGTGGCAAGGCCTTCGTCGAAACTTATGTGAATGGCGATTTCATCACCCATCCATCGCTGTCGGTCGAAGAGGCCGAACGGACCTATCATGGCGCGATGGCAATCCGCGAGCGGATGAATGCGATCGAGCCGGACGATCCCTCGATCGCCGGCATGAGCGCTGCCGCCTGGCTCGAACGCCAGCATGATCCCACTGACGCCAAGACGGCTTTCCGCTCGATGATCGAAGGCCTGTGGTGCCTGGCGATGGACAAGGTGCCGCTGTGGTACCTCATCGACAATGACCGGCGCATCACCAACGAGGTGCCTGAGCTGCAATATTCGCTGCTCGAAACCATGCAGTCGCTGGCCGAGGATATGGCCGGAGATCTCGGCGACAGGGTTTGGCTGAACGAGCCGGTTACGCGCATCGAGCACGGCCCGCAAGGGGTTCGTGCCGTCTCGGCAGGCAGCTCCATCGAAGCGCGAAAAGTGCTGGTCGCGCTGCCGCCGGCGACGGCCGCGAAGCTGGATTTCGCGCCCGCTCTGCCGCCGGCTCTCGCAAAGGCGCTCGGCGTCTGGGAAAGCGGTGTGATGATCAAGATCCTGGTGCGCTATCCCACGCCGTTCTGGCGCGAGCGCGACCTGTGCGGCATGGTGATGTGGCGCGACCTGCCGGGCCTGTTCGCCTGTGACGCCAGCAAGGATGCGCAACATGCCGCGCTGGTCGTCTTCGTCGGCGGACCACTGGCGTTGCGTTGGCGTCCGCTCGCGGACGCGGCGCTGCGTGCGGAGGTCACGGCAAGGCTCGTTGATGCCCTTGGCCCGGAGGCGGCCGATATTATCGATTTCAGCCAGCGCGACTGGATCGATGACCGCTGGAGCGGCGGCGCCTACAGCGACCTTATTGTCGATGTGACGGCACGGGATGCCGAGCGCACGATCCGTGCCGGCGCTGCCCCGGTTCATTTCGCCTCGTCGGAACTGTCGCCGTCATTCCCGGGCTATGTCGAAGGCGCCATCGTGATGGGGCGGATCGCAGCCAAACAGATCGCGACGGAACTTAAAATTCTTAGTTAGTGGAGCATGATCTTATTCCGAAAACCGGTTCCCACTTTTCGGGATCATGCTCAGTCCGCCATCGCCACCAGGGCCTCGGGATCGTAGCCGAGGCGGATCGAAGTGCCGACGGGGATATCGTCGGCGCCGAAGTCGTTGGTCTCGGTGACCGACAGTGGCTTTTCCAATCCGGGTATCTCGACGATCAGGTGGGTGATCTCGCCAAAATAGTGGCGTTCGACCACCTTGCCGGCCACTTCGAATTTCGCCGTCGCATTGTCCCACAGCACGCGCAATCGCTCCGGCCTGATGCCCAGAGTGGCGCCGCCGCCATTGCGCACGAAGGCCTTCGGCTTGTCGGTCCTGACCCGGCCGAAGCCCAGCGTGTCGACGACCAGCGAGGCGCTGCTCTCCTCGACGATCTGCGCTTTTACGAAATTCATGCCGCCGAGGAAATCGGCGACTTGGCGGTTGACCGGCCGCTGGTAGATTTCCTTGGGCGAGGCGACCTGGGCGATCTTGCCGCCGAACATTACGGCGATGCGGTCGGACATAGCGAGCGCCTCATACTGGTCATGGGTGACCAGCACGAAGGTGATGCCGACCGCCTGCTGCAGGCGGCGCAGTTCGACCTGCATCTGCTCGCGCAATTTCTTGTCGAGAGCCGACAGCGGCTCGTCGAGCAGCAGCACCTTGGGCCGCATCACCAAGGCGCGGGCGAGCGCCACGCGCTGGCGCTGGCCGCCGGAAAGCTCGGTGGCGAGGCGTTTGCCGAGGCCGGTGAGCGACACCTGCGCCAGCGCTTCCTCGACGCGGCGCTTTTCTTCCGGTCCGCCCAGCCTGAGCCGCTTCAGCCCATAGGCGACATTCTGCTCGACATTGAGATGCGGGAAGATGGCGTAGCTCTGGAATACCATGTTGGTCGGCCGGCGGTTTGCGGGGATGCCTTCCATCGACTGGCCGCCGACCGAGATCGAGCCGCTGGTCGGGTTGTCGAAACCGGCA
Organism: Mesorhizobium sp. P160187; assembly: GCF_057766425.1. Taxonomy (NCBI): domain Bacteria; kingdom Pseudomonadati; phylum Pseudomonadota; class Alphaproteobacteria; order Hyphomicrobiales; family Phyllobacteriaceae; genus Mesorhizobium; species Mesorhizobium sp. P160187. The sequence goes on along the minus strand of NZ_JBYMDX010000003.1, from coordinate 1,159,984 downwards.
ATCATGCGCAGCAGCGTGGTCTTGCCGCAGCCGGAAGGGCCGAGCAGCGAAAAGAACTCGCCCTCCTTGATGGTCAGCGAGGCGTCGTCGAGCGCCTTGAACGCCCCATAGCTGCGGGTAACGCTGCGGATTTCGATCATTGCTCGGTCGGTTTGGGGTCGATCAGATTGGGCCCGCTCGGACTTATCTTGCTTGGATGGCTCATCCTGAGGCCGTTCGGCCCGGGACTGCTCAGGCATAGAGGCCTCCCTCGCTCTGGGTGCGTCTGGCCGCATGGCGGCGCAGGATCTCGGCAACGGTCATCAAAACGAAAGAGGCAACCAGCAGCAGCGTGCCCAGCGCCAACACACCCGGCAGCTTGGCGGCAAAGCGCAACTGGCCCCAGATATAGATCGGCAGCGTCGTCTCGGTGCCGGTGAGGAAGAAAGCGATGACGAACTCGTCGAGCGAGATGGTGAAGCAGACCAGGAGGCTGGAAATGATCGCCGGCGCCACCATCGGCAGCGTCACCCGCCGGAAGGTGCCGAAGGCACTCTCGCCGAGATCGGCGGAGGCTTCTTCGAGGCTGCGGTCGAAGCCCTCGAAACCGGCGGTCAGCACCGTCATCGAATAGGGAATGCAGATCAGGACATGGCCGAGCACGACGGTGAACAGCGACAGGCTCAGGCCTAACTGCAGCATGACCAGCAGCATGGAGATGGCGAGGATGATTTCCGGCAGCACCAGCGGCGCCATGATCAGGCCATTGATTGTGCGGCGGCCGGGATAGCGGTAGCGGGTGATCGAGCGGGCGGCGAGGATGCCGAGCAGCGTCGACAGCACCGATGCCGAGATACCGACGATCAGGCTGTTCCAGGCGGCGTCAAGCAGCGCTGGCGTCTTCGGCAGGTCTTGGTACCATTTCAGCGTATAGCCGGTGAGAGGAAATTTTGGCGTCGGCGCGGTGTTGATCGAGAAGATCGGCAGGAAGATCACCGGCAGATAGAGAAAGGCGACGTAGAGGAAGGCGTAGGCGGACAGCCAGCCGCCGGGAAAAAGGCGCCGCCTCGCTGTCATCGCGCCAGCCTCTGCAGCGCGCGGATGATGAGCACGGTGGCGCCCGCCATCAGCGTCACGACCAGCATGGTGGTCACGGACAGTGCCGCGCCGAGTGGCCAGTTGGAGGCCTTATGGAACTGCGACTCGATGGCATTGGCGATCATCACGCCATCCTTGCCGCCGACCAGCCTTGGGGTGACGTAGTCGCCGACGGTGGGGATCATGACGATGAGAGCGGCCGAGATGACGCCCGGCGCCGACAGCGGCAGCGTCACGCGCAGGAAGGAGCGCAGCGGGCCGTCGCCGAGATCGGTGGCAGCCTCGACCAAGGTGCGGTCGACCTTCTCGAGCGAAACGAAGATCGGCAGGATGGCGAAGGCCGCCCAGGCGTGTGTGAGCGTGATGATGACGGCGCTGGAATTGTAGAGTAGCGCGGTCGATGGTTCGTCGATGATGCCGAGGCCCATCAGGCCGGAATTCAGCACGCCATTATAGCCGAGGATGACTTTCCATGACATCACGCGCAGGAGATAGCTGGTCCAGAACGGGATGGTAATCAGGAACAGCCACAGGCTCTTGTGGCGACCGCCATGGAACGAGATGAAATAGGCGATCGGATAGGCGAGGATGACGGTGAAAAAGCTCACCGTCAGGGAAATGTAGAGCGAGCGCCACAGAAGATCGCGGTAGATCGGCTCGGTCAGCGCGATGCGATAATTCTCCAGCGTGAATGTATGGTCGATGGTGAGGTAGTTCTGCGTCCAGAAGGAGTGGGCGAAGACCACCAGGATCGGCACCAGCAGCAGGATCAAAGCGTAGACCAAGGTCGGGCTGATCAGGGCAAGGCCCTGGACGGATTCGGACTGCAGAAGGGCGTTTCGCCTTGCTCGCGTCATGCGTCGCGTGGGCACCCCTTCGGCAGCTACCGTCATTGCAGCGACCCGGGCGTGATCTCGGTTGCTGGCTCGAACTGTTCCGCCATGATGCTCCCATTCACCGGGCCGGCTGCCTGTTCCCAATTTTTGCGGAGCGCGCTTTGCTGGTTGCGCGCTCCAAGCTTGCCGGCTTTCTTTCATCATGAGCGCATCCGTGCATTGAAATCAAGCGCTATTTCTGTAATATTGATTGAACGGACATTCAAAATGAAGTGAAGAATGCCGGCTTTCCTGCCCTTGGCGCTTCGCTTTCTGTCCGGTGAAATTACGCTCAGACGATGCGAGGCAATGATGGCGGCTGCAAGAGACCTAAGAGCGATGGAAATAGCTGACGGTGGCGATGCGGTCGAGCTGGCCAAGCGCCATCTCATCCAGCCCTGGCCTTATGCCGGCTCGGTCGGCAATGAAGCGCGTGCGCTGATTGGCGAGGGCGATGGCATCTACATCACCGATGTAACAGGCAAGCGACTGATCGACGGGCCGGCCGGCATGTGGTGCATCAATGTCGGCCACCGCCGCGAGGAGCTGGCCAGGGTGATGTACGACCAGGCGATGATGCTGTCCTACAACACGCCCTGGTATACGATGAATGCGCCGTCGGCCGAGCTCGCCAAGCGCCTCGCCGATCATGCGCCGGGCGATCTCAGCCATACCTTCTTCACCACCGGCGGATCGTCGGCTGTCGAGACGGCACTGCGCTTCATGCAGTTCTACAACAATGTGCGCGGGCGGCCGGAAAAGAAGCTGATCCTCAGCCGCGGCGGCGCCTATCACGGCTCGACCTATCTGTCGGCCTCGCTCAACGGCCGGCCGCGCGACCGCGACTGGATGGACGGCGCCGACGATCTGGTCGTCAAACTGTCCTCGCCAGACCCGTTCCGGCGGCCGAAAGGCATTGACATCGCCGCCTTCTGCGATTTCCTGGTCGATCAGTTTCGCGATGCGGTCGCCCGCGTCGGCGCAGAGAAGATCGGTGCTTTCGTCGGCGAACCGGTGCAGGCATCCGGCGGCGTCGTCGTGCCGCCGGATGGCTATCTCAAGCGCATTCGCGAAATCTGCAGGGACAACGATATCCTCTATATCTCCGATGAGGTGGTGACCGGCTTCGGGCGGCTCGGCCATGTCTTTGCCTCCGGCTATGGCTTCGGCATCGACCCCGACATGATCACCTTCGCCAAGGGCGTTACATCAGGCTATTTCCCGCTTGGCGGCGTCATCATCTCGGAGCGGCTGCTTCAGGAAATGCGCCGTTCCAACCATCCCGATGCGATGTTCGGCCATGGCCTGACCTATACCAGTCATCCCATCGGCTGCGCGGTGGCGCTGAAGAACCTCGATATCCTGGAAGACAGCGTGCTGGCCCACACGCGCGATGTCGCGCCCTATTTCCAGGCGCAGTTGAAGACGCTGGAGGAACTGCCGCTGGTTGGCGAAGTCCGCGGCATGGGCCTGATGGGCTGCGTCGAGTGCGTAGCCGACCGCGAAAGCAAGGATCCGCTGCAGCTCGACAAGGATGTCGGCAAGCGCATCGACGCGCATTGCCACGAACTCGGCCTCCTGGTCCGGCCGCTGATCAACATGTGCGTGATGTCGCCGCCGCTGATCATCACGCGAGAGCAGATCGACGACATGGTGGCGATCCTGCGCGAAGGCATTTCGCGGACCATGGACGATCTGCGCAAAGAGGGCGTGTGGCAGGGGTGACTGGCAGTTCCGCCCCTACACCTGCGAGCGCATAGCCTCATTGAGGTTCCACATGTCCTTCTCCTCCGGCGCCGTCTCCAGGCCCAGCACCGGGATCTGCTTGCGCAGATGGTCGTGGTGGGTGCGCACACCGTATTCGAGGTCGGAGAGATAAAAACCCTCGAAGGCCTCCGAGATCATGGACTCGTTTGACCAGACGGAAAGCTGCACGTCCTCGTTCATGGTATCGCGGTCGATGCGGTAGGCGAGATAGCGGGCGGCCGCCTGTTCCCGGGTCTCGTCGGGGTAGCGGTAGATGGCGCCGCGCAGCAGCGTCTCGCCGGTCGACAGCGGGAACTCCTGATAGAACTGCACCGATTCCGGCATGATCGACAGCGCGTTGTTGGGGAAGATGCCGTAATAGATCCAGGCCCTGCGCAGATGCTCCGGCAGGTGTGAGGCATCGGGCGTGAGCTTGATGTATTCGCGCACGCTCCAGCGCCGGCCGGCATGCGGATTGTAGGTGGCAAACGAGCGCGACACGCCGTTGATGAACGGCTCATCGAAATAGGTCGAGCCGTAGAGATCCTGCAGCGCCGGATGCGCCATGGCGACGTGGTAGCCTTCATTGTCGACGTCGCGCACCGACTTCCAGTTGACCGGCGTTTTCTGTGTCCAGATGCCCCAGGACGGCACCATCTCGGCCGCATTGTAGTGGGCCATCTCGGCCTCGATCGGCTTCAACAGTTCGGCCACCGAAGGCTGCGGGTCCCCCTTGCGAAAGCGGACAAAGATGAAGCCCATCCATATCTCAAGGTCGAGCGGCATCAGGCCGAATTCGGTCTTGTCGAGCTCGGGGAAGGAGCGCGGCCGGGCGGCGCCGCGCAGCGTGCCGTCGAGATTGTAGACCCAGCCATGGAACGGGCAGACTAGCGCGTTCTTGCAGGTGCCCTGGCTGTCGGCGACGACGCGGCTGCCGCGATGCCGGCACATGTTGTTGAAGGCGCGCAAGACGCCGTCCTTGCCGCGCACGATGAGCGCCCGCTCGCCGACCACGTCCATAGTCAGATAGTCGCCGGCATTCGGCACGTCGCAGACATGGCCGGCGATCTGCCAATGGTTGCGGAAGACGTATTCCTTCTCAAGTTCGAGAAGCGCGTCGGAGTGATAACTCCAGCCCGGCAGACCCCGCCGGTCCCAATCATTGGGGATCGCCACGTCACGGAGGTGCGGGTTCATAAAAAAGCTCTTCTTTTATTGAATACTCATTCAATAAAACCATATTTTGCGTTGAAATGCAATGGCTTGTAGAAATCTCAACTTTTCAAGTCGGCACAACAGGGCCGGCTGAAAGCCAGAAAATCCCGGAATATCCGGGCGTTAACCGGGGTCGTGAAATAGCTGTCCGGCATGCGGATTTGGCCGTGCCGAGCTTGCAAACACGGCCCGCTCCGAGACGAAAAATACCTGGCGTCCGCAAATTCGATCCGCAGTGTGAGCTTGTTCATAGTGCGGCCGACAGGAAGCGGGCTTGGTGCGTTCGCGGCCCGCCTGTCGTCAACATTTGATTGCGCGCATGAAACAGCTTCGCAAATGCATCTTGCCGTCGGCACATGACCGGATCTGTCCGGATATGCCCGAATTTCTTGTTTCAAACCTGTTACGCGGGCAAGCCAAGCGCATCATTCGCCCGTTACCAGGCGCGCTTAGGTTCGTTTCATAAGAAAACGAAGGGGAGCAGCAATGCATACGAAAATCGAGATCACCAGCAACGAACGGCGCGCCAAACCGGCACTGCGTCAGCGCGCCAGCGACCATCCGGTTGCGATGTTCTCCATGCTGGGCGCCTGCGCTCTGGCCGTCATGTTCCTGACACCGGCTTCCGGTCCGGCCTTCGCTTCGCTCAACCCGCCGGCCAATGTCGTCCAGGGCGCGCTGACCACCATCAAGACCGCCCGGCTGCCGGAGCCGGAAATCGATTTTGCCTGCCAGGGCCAGGCCTGGGGCGCCGAGAGCGCGGAGTGCCTGCGCGTCATCGCCGCCCAGTCCGGCGTGCACAAGGCGCGTGCCGTCCGCATGATCGCCAACGCAGCGCCGCTGACCACGACACCCAACGTTTTCTGAACCTCCCGAGCGCTTCCTCCCGCGCTCGTTCTTGGCTCCCGCCGCTTCCCTCGGTCGGGAGCCTCTTTTTTAGGGTCTATCGAGATTCGGGTGAGGCCGGCCTGCGCATGGAGGTTCCCTGCGCTTCCGGTGCTCGCGTACTTCAAGTACGCTCCGCTCCGGTTCTCGGGAACCACCATTCTCGACTCGGCCTGACCCGAATCTCGATAGACCCTACGTGGGTGCTTCGAAAACTTAGCCGGCGGCGGCGACCTGGTCGGCTATTGCCGAGAGTACGCCGCGGACGTCCAGCGTCGAGAACGGCTTTTCCAGGATTTGCGGGCGCTGCGGCGCCGGCAAGGCTTCGATCTCGGCCTTGGCGCCGATCAGGTCGCCGGTGACCAGCACGAAGCGTTTGGCCAGCGCCAGGTTGTCGGCGAGCAATTCGCGGTAGATGGCAATGCCGCTGGTGCCGGGCATGCGCAAGTCGGAAAAGACGATGTCTGGCGGCATGTGGCCGGTCAAGGTCGCCGCCGCCGACGTCCAGGCCGGCACAACCCGCGACTTGATACCCATCAGTTCCAGGATGTCGGAGAGGGAGCCGGCGACGTCGGGTTCGTCGTCGATGATCAGCGCATAGCGCAAGCCGCTGGAACGAGCCGGGCTGTCGCCGGCTGCTGCCGCGCCGCCGGTGATTACCGGCAGCTGGACGACGAAGCGCGCGCCGCGCGGCAGCACCTCCTCGAACCAGATATTGCCGTTGTGGCGCTCGACGATCGATTTCGAGATCGACAGGCCGATGCCGGTGCCGACGCCGACCGGCTTGGTGGTGAAATAGGATTCGAAGATGCGGCTGCGGATCGCCTCGGGAATGCCCGGTCCGTTGTCCTCGACCGAAAACCCGGGGTTGCCGCGATCGCTGCGGAATGTCCGCACCTTGATCAGGCGGTCGCCGCCGATACCGGCCAGAGCGTGTTGGCTGTTGATCAGGAAATTGGCGGCCACCTGCGTGACGTGGTCGGCATCGGCCATCGCCAGCAGCGGGCCGGGCGCGAAATCGGTGTCGATGATGATGCCGCTCGAGCGTGCGCCATAGGCGGTCACTTCGAGTGCCGCGCGGATCACCTGGTTGAGATCGGTCTCGGCCTGCGCCGCCGGATGCAGGCGCACCATCGACAGGAAGCTTTTGACGATGCGGCCGCAGCGCTCGGCAGCGGCGCGCACTTTCTCGGCGCGAACCTTGGTCTGCGGGTCGGTGGCGAATTCATGCAGCAGCGTCGACTGAGCAACGACCACGGCGAGCGGATTGTTGAGCTCGTGCGAAACACCGGCCAGCAGCGAACCCATCGCCGCCATCTTCTCGTTCTGGTGCAGTTTTTCGCGCTGGCGGTTGATCTCTTCTTCGGCGCGCAGCTTATCGCGCAGATCGCGGATCGAACCGAAGATGAGCTGACGGTCGGCCACCCGCATCTCGGTCGCCGTCAATTCGATGGGAAACACCTCGCCGGCCGCATTCTGTGTCACGGTCTCAAGCCGCTGGCCAACCATCGGCGCGCCGCGGCCAGACATGTATTCGGCGCCCGAGACATAGCCCTTGCGGTAATATTCCGGCACCACGGTATCGAGCAGGTCCTTGCCGAGGATGTCGCTGCGCTGATAGCCGAACATCTTTTCGGCGGCCGGATTGAATTCGATGATCGAGCCGGTCTCGTCGATGACGATGATGGCGTCGAGCGACGCCTGCAGCATGGTGCGGCGGATGACTTCGCTGGCATGGGCGTCGGACGGCGAGTGCTCGATGGCGTCGCCGATGGCGAGCGCGATGATGTGCATCGTCGCCTCTTCCTCTTCGGTCCATTCGCGCTCGTTTAGGCAGTCGTTGACCGCGAACGTGCCCCACAGATGACCGTGCGCGAACACCGATACCGACAGGAACGACTTGATGTGCTGCTTTTCGAAATCGGCCCTGAGGAACCCGTCGAGATCGCGCGTATGGCCGGCGAAGATCTTGCCTTGCCGCTCGTCCTCTCCAATCCGCTCCAGCAGCGGATCGGTATCGACGATCGACTGCATGATCACCGTCGGCGAAGCCAGTTCGCCGCCGAAGCGAGGATCGATCCAGTAGGCGGCGACCGATTGGGCGAAGCCCTGGCCGGGTAATTCGCGCAGCCTGAACAGGATGCCGCGCTGGCAATTCATGGCGCTGCAGAGCGTTTCGAGGATGGTTTCCATCTCGCGCTGCCAGTCGCCGGCATCGCGCAACCGGCGGACGACTCGCACAGCCGTCATCGCGGCGCTCTGGCGAGCGCCTTGCGGGTCCATGCGTGGTGCTGGTTCAGCGGTCATGTCAGCCATCAGTAAAGGGCCGTCGGATTAGGCAGCTATGGAGCATTTCACGAAAAAGGTGAAACGCTCCATGTTTCAATGCAATCCCGAACGGAAAATCGCTACGTACTGTTCCTGGAATTGCTAGAGCGTTTCACCGTTTCACGGAAACGGAGAAGCGCTCTATCTCTTTGTTTTTACGCCATTCCGGGCGGAAAAACCGCGTACACTTTTCCTGTAATTGCTCTAGTGCCCGTCACCGGTCGGCAGCGAGAAGATATAGCCTTCGCCGCGCACTGTGCGCAAAAATTTCGGATTGGCCGGATCGGTTTCGATCTTCTTGCGCAGCCGCATGATGCGAATGTCGACGGCGCGCGACGATTCAGGATCCTCGACAAAACCAATCGCCTCGGAGATCGCCGATCGCGTCAACAGCCGGTTGGCGCGGGTCAGGAAAACCTCCAGCACATCGAACTCGCTCTTGGCCATGTCGATGACGGCGCCGTTGGCGCCGGTGACAAGCCTGCCGTCGAGGTCGGCCTGGAACGGGCCGAAGGTCAGGCGGCGGCCGCCATCGGCTTGTGTCTTCGCCGCCTGGGGCGGGCTCGGCTGCGGAACGCGGCGCAGCACGCTGCGCACACGAGCCAGCACCTCACGCAACTCGTAGGGCTTGACGATGTAGTCGTCGGCGCCAAGCTCCAGCCCGACAATGCGGTCGAGTGCGGTGCCGGCAGCCGTGGCATAGATGATGCCGACCGGTATTTTCGAGCGCAGCCAGCGGCCGAGCGACAGTCCGTCCTCGCCCGGCATGGCGATGTCGAGAATGGCCAAATGAAACGATTCCGTCTCCAGCAAGGCGCGCGCCTCGGCCGCGCTTCCGGCCTGGGTCACATCGTAGCCGTTGGCGCCGAGATACTCGGCGACCGCGTCCCGGAGATCGGGCTCGTCCTCGACGATGACAATCCGTGCCCGCACTATGGCCTCGCTCCCGCTTTCAGCGGAAAGTAGATTGGGTATAAACATGATGTCCAGCACTCATATCCGGTTGCGGGGGAACGGGAAGAAAAACATGGCTGCACGATCCGTCATCGCGCTGGTTTCCGTCGCCGATGTGGTGGCCGGCGATCTTGCCGATCATCTCGACCGGCGCGGCCATGACGTGCGCGAGGCGCGGCAGCCCTGGGAAGCTGAATCCCTGCTTTCGGCCGGAGGCATCGATATCGTCATCGTCGGCGACAGCCTCAGCCAGGCGGAAGGGCGGGACCTGCTCAGGCGTTATGGCGGCGGCCAGAGCGCGGACGGGAAGGCGGGGCCGGATTTCATCCTGATCTGCCGGCCGGCCGATCTGGTCGACAAGGTGCTGGCGCTCGAGCTTGGCGCCGCAGATGTCGTCGAAAGTCCGCTCAATGTCAGGGAGCTTGCCGCGCGCATCGGCGGCCTGCTGACGCGGCGCGGCAGGTCCGCCCAGGAACTGATCGTGCTGGAAAATGCCACCGTCGATTTGCGGTCGGCCATCGTCATGCACCGTTCGGGTACGGAAGAACAGCTGTCGCCGGGCCAGGTGGCGCTGCTCAGGCTGTTTCTGGCCAGCCCGCGCAAGGTGCTGACGCGCGACGACATCATTGCGGCGGCGCCCGCCGAAAATGCCGATGCCTTCGACCGCTCGATCGATTCGCGCATCGTGCGGCTGCGCCGCAAGCTCGACACCGAAACCATCACAACTATACGCGGCGCAGGCTACCGGTTCGACCCGCCGACGCAGCGCGCCGACTGAGGGTCGGGAGGCTGGATTGTTCCTCGGCTCGCCCAAAAAAGCTGCGCAATCTCGGGCGCCATGCATAGGCGTCAGCGCACCACCAGAAGCGATGGTCCCGACGGCAATTCGCTGGCGACTACGATTTCGCTGGCGGCATGCGCGCGGTCCTTCAGGAGAACCGTGGCGAGACCGGCAAAGCCGAGCAGGCCTTGTGCATAGAGCAGTACCGAAAGCACGGAGGCTGCAGATTTCGTCTTCATCGGTGTCCCCAAAAATCAGAACCGCGGGTGCTTCAGGATAAACCCGAAGTGCCCGCGTCGCCCACGGAGCCCCCCGTTGCGACGCGGGCCTTCGGTCCTCTCGGCAGCAAGTTGCCGGAGGGGCCGCGCATCCACTTCAACCCGAGGCCGACCCGCCAGAGGGCCCTGAGACGGTTGATGCGCAGACTGGAGACAATCCAGACCAAGGCTATGAACAGCGCGGCATGCAGCGTCGAAATCTCACCCGAATTCATCACCGCCAGTTTCGTCATCGGGGTGCCGGCTACTGTGCCGATGCCGCCGACGACAAATGCGGCGATGCTTATCCTGAAGAGCCAGGACAGGGTTGTCGATTTGATGCTCATTTTTCGTTGGCGCCGGCTGTTCTCGTTGGGATGACTGTGCCGCGAGCCTGTAACCAGATCATGCCGCCCAGGCCGCGCTTTGTTGCAAGTCGGTTTCGAGCGAAGCCAATCTTCTTTCATATGAGGACATCAGCACTTTCGTTTGGGGGGCGGTGGGTGATCGGGAGTGCGCAGCGAAGACGGGAGCACGCTCCTTGTCCACCTTGCTTGTTAACCAGAGGAAACAGATTCGAAACACAAACGAGCCTCAGCGAAGTCAGTCTGAAACATGGCGCAGGGATAAGGCGGCCACCGAATTGACGCCGGCAGGACCGGCAAAGGGAGCCATCATGTACAAAGCCATTTCCGCCAAACTCATCAACGTCGCCGCCGCCGCTGCCGGCGCCGCGCTTCTGCTTGGCGCTGCCAATAGCACCGCCCATGCCGCGGCAAACCAGATCGTCGCGCGTGTTTCGCTGTCGCAGCAGACCATGGAAGTGCTGGTCGATGGCCGGCCGACTTTCGCCTGGAAGGTCTCGACCGGCGACAGTGCGCATGTCACGCCGACCGGCTCGTTCAAGCCGACCCGCATGCACGAGATGTGGCATTCGAAGAAATACGACAACGCGCCGATGCCGCACTCGGTCTTCTTCAGCGGCGGCTACGCCGTGCATGCGACCAACGCCATCAAGCGGCTGGGACGGCCGGCGTCGCATGGCTGCGTGCGGCTGCATCCCGACAATGCCGCCGACTTCTACCAGTTGGTCGAAACCTTCGGCCCGACCAACACCAGCATCGTCATCGTCAAGTAGCAGACTGCGTTTGGAGCGATGGTGCAGCGCAGCCGGCCAGGTCATGCCGCACCGCAAGTTCCCGCCTGAAGCTCCATCAGAGCTTCGCGGTAAATCAATCCAGTCAAAAAAGAGGCCGGAAATTTCCGGCCTCTTTTCGTTTGTTCGCTAACGCCGTTCGCAGCTCAGTCCGCGTGCACCGGCATCAGCTTCGGGTCTGGCTTTTCGGCGTGGTGCGGCAGGTCCTTGCTGGCGATGAAGGTGTAGAACATCGGCACCACGAACAGGGTGAACATGGTTCCGACCAGGATGCCGGTGAAGATCACGAGGCCCATCGAATAGCGCGCCGCCGCACCAGCACCACTGGACACGATCAGCGGCACGACGCCGAGCGCCATCGCCGCTGTCGTCATCAGGATCGGCCGCAAGCGCACCTTGGCCGAGGCGACGATCGCATCGCGCCGCCTCATGCCATGCAGCTCGCGCTGCTGGTTGGCGAACTCGACCAGAAGAATGCCATGCTTGGTGATCAGACCTATCAGTGTGATCAGGCCGACCTGCGTGTAGATATTGAGCGTTCCAAGCCCCAGATTGAGCGGCACGATGGCGCCAAAGATCGACAGTGGCACCGCCATCATGATGATCAGCGGGTCGCGGAAGCTTTCGAACTGCGCCGCCAGCACCAGATAGATGACGATTACGGCGGCTGCGAACGCGATAAGGATCGTGTTGCCCTGCTCCTTCTCCTGCCGGGACTGGCCGGAATAATCGATGAAGAAGGTATCGGGCAGGCTCTCCTTGGCAAGGTTCTCCAGGGTCTGCAGCCCGTCGCCCGTGGTGACGCCGGGAAGCGGCAGCGCTGATATCGTCGCCGAGTTCAGCTGGTTGAACTGCTCGATCGCGGCCGGCGCGGCGTTGGTCGAAATCTTCACCACCGCTGAAAGCGGCACCATTTCGCCGGTCACGCTACGCACGAAATATTCGCCGAGCTTCTCGGGATTGTCGCGGAATTCCTTCGGCACCTGCGGGATGATGTCGTAGCTGTTGGAGTCGCGGTCGAACTGAGCCACTTCGGCGCCGCCGACCAGCAGCGTCAGCGTCTGGCCGATGTCGGCGATCGGCAGGTTGAGAGCCGCCGCGCGGTCGCGGTCGATGGTCACCGTCACCTGCGGAGCGTCAAAGGACATCGAGTTTTGCACGACGATGAAGCGGCCGGAGGCCTGCGCCTTGTTCTTAATCTGCTCGGCCGCCTCGTAGACCTCGGCGGAACCACCGGTCGAGCGCACCACCATGGAGATCGGCAGGCCGCCGCCGGAGCCCGGCAGCGTCGGCGGCGCGAAGACGAAGGCCTCGACGCCGGCCACCTTGCCGAGGCGTCCCTGGATATCGGCTTGAAGCTCCTTTGAGTTGCGCTGGCGCTCGGCCCAATCCTTGAAGGCGAAGCCGACAAAGGCGCCGTTGGTGGCGCCGCCAAAGGCAACGGCGGAGAATTGCGCCCTGGTTTCGGGAATGTCCTTCACCAGGCCGAGGATCTGGTTGACGTAGGTCTCGGTGTAGTCCGAGGTCGCGTAGCGCGGTGCCGTCACGATCGACAACAGGAAGCCCTGGTCCTCTTCCGGCGCCAGTTCGCTCGAGGTCTTGGTGAACATGAAGCCGGTGAGCGCAACCAGCGCCACGACCATCAGCAGCGTCACCGGTCGATTTCTCAAGGAGGCGGTTACCGCCCGCTCATAGACATGCTCGACACGGCTGAAGGTTCCGTCGACGACGCGCTGGAAGCGACTGTGCGATCCCGCCTTGAGCAGACGCGCCGCCATCATCGGCGTGATGGTGACGGCTATGAGGCCGGACAGCACCACCGAACCGGCGAGCGTCACCGCGAACTCGCGGAACAGCGCGCCGGTCAGGCCGCCGGTGAAGGCCAGCGGCGCGAACACGGCGGCGAGCGTGATGGTCATGGCCACGATGGCGGAGAAAATCTCGCGCATGCCGTTGAAGGCCGCCTGCATCGGCGACATGTGGTCCTCCTCCATGTGGCGATGAATGTTCTCCACCACCACGATAGCGTCGTCGACGACAAGGCCGATGGCCAGCACCATGGCCAGCAGCGACAGAAGGTTGATCGAATAGCCGACCGCAAACAAAAGGAAGCAGACGCCGACCAGCGACAGCGGGATGGTCACGATCGGCATCATCACCGAGCGGAATGAGCCGAGGAACAACAGGATGACCACGACGACGATGGCGACGGCTTCGGCGATGGTCTTGAACACTTCATCGATCGAGGCGCTGATCTGTTCGGTGGAATCGTAAACGATTTCGATGGTCATGCCTTTCGGCAGCGTCTCTTGAATCAAAGGCACGATCTTGTGGATCGCCTCCGCCGTTGTCAGCGGGTTGGCGGCCGGCGTCGGGAAGATGGCGAGGAAGGTGCCGGGCTTGCCATTGAAGCTCACCCTCGTGTCGGTGCTCTCGGCGGCAAGCTCGACTCGCGCCACGTCGCGCAAGCGCACCACCTGGCCGTCCGTCGAGCGCAGCGGAAGCTCGGCAAAGGCCTCAGGCGTCTGCAGCGTCGAGCGAACCGTGATCGAGGAGACGACATATTCGTTCTCGGTGTTGCCGGGCGCCGACAGGAAGTTGGAGTTGTTGATCGCCGCCAGCACTTCGGCGGCGGTGACGCCACGCGCAGCAAGCTTGACCGGGTCGATCCAGACCCGCATCGAATATTCCTCGGCGCCGAAGATCTGCACGTCGGCGACACCTTCGACCGTCGACATGCGGGGCCGCACGACACGCTCGATATATTCGGTGAGCTGCTCCTTGCTCATGTTCGGATTCTGCATCGAGATGTACATCATCGCGAACTCTTGGCCGGTGCCCTTGACGATGACCGGGTCCTTGGATGCATCCGGCAAGGTGCCGCGTACGCCCTGCACTTTCGACAGGACCTCGGTCAGCGCGACATCCGGATTGGAGCCGAGCTTCATCTGGACGACCACAGTGCTCGAAGACGGCCGGCTGGACGAGGTGACGTAGTCGATGTTCTCGGTCGAGGCGACGGCCCGCGCGATCGGGGCGGAGATGAAGCCCTGGATCAGGTCGGCGCTGGCGCCGGGATAGGCGGTGGTGATGGTGATCGCCGTCTCGTCAACCTTGGGATACTGCCGGATCGACAGGTTGAAGATGCCCTGGAACCCGAGGAGCAGGATCATGCAGGCGAGGACGGTGGAGAGGACCGGCCGGCGAATGAAGATGTCGGAAAAGTTCATTGCTGAGCCTGCTGGTTAGCCGACTTGCTGGGATCAATGGTGTTGTCGACAGCGACGGACATGCCGTTGAAGAGACGGTTCTGACCGGCGGTGACGACCTCGTCCCCGGCCTTGATGCCCTCGATGATCTCGACCATGCCGTCGTTGCGGCGGCCGGGCTTCACGAACACCTGCGACAGCACGAGCGCCGGCTTTTCCGGTTCTGCCGCGGGCTTCGCGGGGTCGACAGCCGGCTTGTCCGCGGGCTTCGCCGCGGCGTCTTCGGCAGCCGGTTTCGCGCCGGCCGGCTTTGCATCTGCCGCCGGCTTTGCCGCGTCGGCCCCTGCAGCAGGCTTTTCCTCGGGTTTCGCGGCTGGGGCGCCTTCCGCCGGCTTCGCCGGAACGACGACGAAGACGAAGTCGCCATAGAGGCTCGACGTCAATGCCGTCTGCGGCAAGGACAGAATGTTTTTCTCCTGCGGCAGCTCGACGCGAACCTGGACGAACTGGCCGGGCGTCAGCTTGCCGTCGGGGTTGGCGACCTCGCCGCGCACGGACACCAGGCGGCTTGAAGCGTCGATCTTGGGATCGATGCCGCGAATGGAGCCGGCAAACGGCATGTCGGCGCCGCCGCCGGTGCCGCCGAGGCCGAGCCGCACGGCCTGGCCTATCTTGAGCAGCGGCAGCTGCTGTTCGGGTACCGAGAAATCGACCCGCATGGTGTCCAGATCCTGCAAGGTCACCACTGCGTTGCCGGGCGAGAGATATTGGCCGAGGTCGATCTTGGGGATGCCCACGGTGCCGGCGAAAGGCGCCGTCAGCTGCTTCTGATCAAGCACGGCCTGCAGCTTGTTGACCTGCGCGGCGGAGGCCGATGCAGCGGCTTGAGCGGTGTCGAGCGTGGCATCCGTTCCGACGCCGCGCCGCTGCAGTTCCAGCGCGCGTTCGAGCGCCGTCTTGTCGGACACGGACTGCGCCTTGGCCGCGACGAGATCCGCGCGTTCGACGGCATCGTCGAGCTGCAGCAGGACCGAATCGACAGGCACCTTCTGGTTGGCGTGGAAAAGGATGTCCTTGACGATGCCGCTGGTCTCGACGGTAAGGTCGACACCGCGCACGGCGCGTACCGTGCCGATCGCCTCGACGCCCGGCGTCCAGTCGGAAGGCTTGACGACAACCGTCGATACGGTCGTCGCCGGCGGCTTCATGGTGGCGAAATACTGTTTGATAGCGTTGTCGCGGAACAGGTTGAAGCCGACAACGCCGACGCACACCAGAGCGAGCAGAAGCAGAATTGCGGTGATAGAGATGAAGCGCTTCACGAACTGTCCCCTCGGCCGGTTTCCGGCAAAATAGCCGAATAGCGGGACACTTATCGACGCCAGGTCCCGATTACAAATGACGGCGAACTTACTGTACCGTCTGGACGGTCTTGTCAATTCCGCCTAGGCTGGTGCGGGGGAAGGGATCGATGAAGACCCAAAGGGCAAATTCGCGCGACAAGATACTCGCCGCCGCCGCCGATGTCGCACGTGAGGCCGGTCCCGGCAGCCTGTCGCTTGACGCCGTCGCCAGCCGCGCCGGCGTGTCAAAAGGCGGCCTGTTATATAACTTTCCGACCAAGGCCAAACTGATGCAGGGCCTGGTGGAGAATTACCTGCGCGCGTTCGAGCTGGCGCTGGAATCGGGCCGTGTCGCCGGCGCCAGCGGTGAGAACCTGCTCGCCACCTATATCCGGCTCTCGGCGGATGATTGCGAGGAGCCGAAGCCGACGGCTTCGTGGATATTCTCGGCGATCGCCGAGGATCCGGATTTCCTGACGCCGATAAAAGCCTTCAAGTCGCAGCTGCTGCAGCGGCTGAAGAGCGAGACGCCGGACCTGAAGACGCTGCTGGTCTGCTTTCTGGCCATCGAAGGGCTGCGCAGCATGAACCTCTTCGATTCCGACGTGCTTTCCGCCGACGAACGCCGCTTGCTGGTATCGGCCCTGCTGGAGATTGCGGGATAGCTCAAGGCGTCGGGTCGAAGAAGCGATACGGGCCGGGCGGAAAGGACGGTTGGTGAGCGGCATGGCATAGGCACGCATCACGACATCGGCGATTTCAAGCTACAGCCCCCTGATTCGTTGGATTGATGGTTCAGGAATGACTGCGCGAATGCGCGGCCGACTATGTTGCGCCGCACCATAACACTGCCGTGTCAGCCTTGAGACGGCGCTCGGCGAGGCCGGCAAAGCGCGTTTTAGGGCTGTGATGGCGCCGACATATGGTTATGGCATTGTCATGTTGCGGCGCACAAACTATGTGCCTTTGTAGTCCTCACAACAGTCGCGAGATCTCCATGGGTTCCCTGTCTTCGAAGAATGCGCTCGTCACCGGATCGACCAGCGGCATTGGTGTGGCCATTGCGCGCGCCCTTGCCGCCGAGGGCGCCAACGTCACGATCAACGGCCTTGGCGAAGCCGCGGCGATCGAACAGGAGCGCGCCGGCATCGAGAAGGATTTCGGCGTCCGGTGCCGCTACTCCGGCGCCAACATGATGGACGGCGCAGCGGTGACCGCCATGGTGCACGAAGCAGAGCAGGCCTTGGGCAGCCTCGACATTCTGGTCAACAATGCCGGGATACAGCATGTCGCGCCAATCGAGGAGTTTCCCGATGACAAGTGGGAAGCCATCATCCGCATCAATCTGCTGGCCGCCTTTTACGCGATCAAGGCGGTGGTGCCCGGCATGAAGGCGCGCAAATGGGGCCGCATCATCAATACCGCGTCGGCGCACGCACTGGTCGCCTCGCCGTTCAAGTCGGCTTACGTCTCGGCCAAGCACGGCATAGCGGGTCTGACCAAGACGGTAGCGCTGGAAGTCGCGCAGGACGGCATCACCGTCAACGCCATCGCGCCCGGCTATGTCTGGACGTCACTGGTCGAAAAGCAGATCCCCGACACGATGAAGGCGCGCGGCATGACCGAGGAACAGGTCAAGCGCGACGTGCTCCTGGCGGCACAGCCGACGAAGCAATTCGTAACCGTCGAGGAGCTCGCCGCGCTGACGCTGTTTCTGTGCTCGGACTCGGCCAGGCAGATTACCGGCACGACTTTGCCGATGGATGGCGGCTGGACGGCGCAGTAGGCGCGGTCCCCCGGCGCCGCTCTTTCCTTGACAAAGACGAAGGATCAATCCAGCATTGTGGCAAGGGGTTCCTTCGCGACGACCCCGTGAGGCGTCAGCCCAATGATCGCGTCCAAACTCTCACTCTGGAGGTGGACGCCATGCCGTCAACAACCGCAATCACCGTAGCGCAGCTTTCCCGCCTTGTCGGTCTGTCCGACGCGCCTGTTCTTGTCGATGTCCGCATCGACGAAGACTACGACGCCGATCCGCGGCTGCTTCCGGCCTCGTGCCGGCGCGACTTCAAGTCTGTTTCGAGCTGGGCGGCCGAGTTCACGGGGGCTCATGCTGTCGTCATCTGCCAGAAGGGGCTGAAGCTCTCGCAAGGCGTTGCCGCATGGCTGCGCCATGAGGGCATTGCTGCCGAATCCCTTGAAGGCGGCTTCGAGGCGTGGCAGGCGGCCAAGGGACTTCTGGTCAAGGCCGACAAGATACCGCCCCGCGACGACAAGGGCCGCACGGTCTGGGTGACGCGTGCCCGCCCCAAGGTCGACCGCATTGCCTGTCCCTGGCTGATCCGCCGCTTCGTCGATCCCTCGGCGGTGTTCCTGTTTGTCGAGCCGTCTGAAGTGCTGGCGGCCGCCGATCGGTTTGGGGCGGTTGCCTTCGACATCGACGACGTGTTCTGGAGCCATCGCGGCGAGCGCTGCACCTTCGACACGATGATCGAAGAGTTCGGGTTGCGGTCCGAAGCGCTCGATCGCCTTGCGCTGATCGTGCGTGCAGCCGATACGGCGCGCCTCGATCTCGTACCGCAGGCGGCCGGGTTCCTCGCTGCATCGCTCGGGCTGTCGCGCATGTTCCGCGACGATCTCGAACAGCTTGATGCCGGCATGCTGCTCTACGATGCGTTCTTCAGATGGTGCCGCGATGCCACTGACGAAACCCACAATTGGCCCAGCGCGGGCAAAGCGCCATGAGCGCCCTCGCCGCGGACGACGATGCACAGGCTACCGAGGCTCCGATGGTCCCGACCTTCCGCCAAGCCGCGAAACTGTGGGCAAGGATCGGCCTGCTCTCCTTCGGCGGGCCGGCCGGACAGATCGCGCTGATGCACAAGGAATTGGTCGAGGATCGCCGCTGGATCGGCGAGCAGCGGTTCCTGCATGCGCTCAACTACTGCATGCTTCTGCCAGGCCCCGAGGCACAGCAGCTCGCCATCTATATCGGCTGGCTGCTGCACCGGACCGCCGGCGGCCTCGTTGCCGGCATCCTGTTCGTGCTGCCCGGTGCGTTTGTCATGCTGGGCCTCAGCATCTTCTACGTGCTTTACAATGATGCGCCCGTCATCGAGGCGCTGTTTTTCGGCATCAAGGCGGCGGTGCTGGCCGTCGTCGTCGAGGCGGTCCTCCGCATCGGCAAACGGGCGCTCAAGAACCGGGTGGTGATGGCGATCGCGGTGGCCGCGTTCCTTGCCATTTATGTCATAAGGCTGCCGTTTCCGCTGATCATCCTGGTTGCAGGGCTGACCGGCTGGATCGGCAACCGCTTGGCACCGGCGCGTTTTTCCGGAGCCGCACGTGGCAAGGACAATTTGCCCGATGTCAGGGGCGCCGTCGACGTCATGTTCGAACGCGGCGAACTCGCTCACACCAAGCCGACGAAATGGCACGCGCCGCGCACCATCGCGATCTGGCTGCCGATCTGGCTCGGGCCGGTCGTACTGATCCTGGCGCTGACCGGCCCTGCCAGTGTTTGGGCACAGCTTGGCGGCTTCTTCAGCCTGATGGCGGTGGTCACATTCGGCGGCGCCTACGCCGCACTCTCCTATGTCGCGCAGGCAGCGGTGACCTCGTTCGGCTGGCTGGCGCCGGGTGAAATGGTCGATGGGCTTGGCCTGGCCGAGACGACGCCGGGACCATTGATCCTGGTGCTGCAATTCGTCGGCTTCGTCGCCGCCTATCGTCACGCCGGTGCGATGGGACCGCTTGTGGCCGGATCGCTCGGCGCATTGCTGACGCTCTGGGTGACGTTCGTGCCGTGCTTCTTCTGGATCTTTCTCGGTGCCCCCTACATCGAGGCGCTGCGCGGCAACAAGGCACTGTCGGCGGCGCTGAGTGCGATCACGGCGGCTGTCGTCGGCGTGGTGATGAACCTTGCGCTGTGGTTCGCACTGCATGTCGTCTTCGGCGCGGTGCACCGCGTTGGCCTGGGCATGGAGGTGCCGGTGCTGTCGTCGCTGGATTGGCGTGCCGCGCTGCTGGCGGCAGCCGCTATGGTCGCGATGCTGAAACTGAGGATCGGCATGCTGCCGACATTGGCCGGCTCGGCGCTGGCCGGACTGGCGCTGCTGGCCTTGCCTGCGTAGCGTCCGAAGGCGCGACCAGCCATTATCACAGCCGGATTTTTGAGGTATGCCGGGCCGGCGCACAACGGTCGCGGGCGCTGGTAGGATCAGCGCTGGCCCCGGAGATACCCTTTACGTCGAACCCGATACCGCCAAGCTGAACCTGCTCGACGCGGAGAGCGGCGCGCTGGCGAACTGATTTGACGAGGTTGGCCGAGCTGTTCAAAGTCGATCCTGGATCGCACAACGGGATATGACATGGTGGATTCCGATCGGATCGACAAGCTGATCGCAGGGGTGCCCCCCGCCTTGGCGCTTCGTGCCGGGCTGGACCTTGGCATCTTCACCTGGCTCGGCGGCGATGCTGCGACTGCCGACAGCCTTGGGGCAGCGCTCAAAGTCGAGCCCGCTCGTCTGTCGCGGCTCCTCTACGCGCTCGCCAGCATCGGTCTCCTCGAGGTCGAGGATGGTCAGTTTCGCAACGGAGCCGAAGCGTCGGAGTTTCTTGACGCGTCCAAGCCGACCTATCGCGGCGGCGATCATGTGCTGCTGCGCGAACTCTGGGGAGCCGACCTTTTGACCGCAGAGTCGCTGCGGCAGAACCGGCCGGCCGCGCTGCACGACTTTTCCGAAGCGGGGCCAGAATCCGCAGCGGCCTTCAGCCGCATGCTCGCACCGGGAGGGGTGATTTTCGGCCGAAATCTCGCCCGTGAACTGGACTTCTCGGCGGTCAGTTCGGTGATCGACATCGGCGGCGGCGCCGGGACCATTCTGGTCGGTCTTCGCGAGCGATGGCCGCATATTGCGGCGACTTTGATGGAACTCCCGACGGTCGCGGCGGTCGCACCAGCGATCCTGTCGGAATACGGTGCCGGCGATGTGGTTGTCGAAGAAGGCGACATAACGGTCGCGCCATCGACCGGCCGGCATGACTTGGCAATCCTGAAGGCCGTCGTCCAGGTCCTGCCGCCGGACCAGGCGCGGAGTTCGATCCTGAACGCGGCGCGTTGCCTCACCCAAGGAGGCGAGATCGCAATTGCGGGGTGGGGTGTCGTCGATGACGACCGCCTCGGCCCGCCTGAGGGTGTCTTTCTCAATCTCACCTTCCTGAACCTCTATCGCGCAGGCGAATCGTACACAGAAGGTCAGTATCGCGCGTGGATGACCGAGGCTGGATTCCGGGATATCTCCAGGTCGCAGCTGACCGACGGCACCACGTTGTTTCGTGGGCGCCTCACGGACTGAACGTGGCTGGAGTGGTTGGTTTCGGGCGTGTGGCCCTCAAAGCCAGCCCCGGAAGGATTGCACAAAGTTCCTGAGGCGGCGTGAGCCGATCTTTCCCCTTTACCGGGCAGCGCGGTGTATCGGCGGTCTTCCTTACTATGAGTTGTTTGGTGCGCGATATCTCTTGAAACTCCTGGCTGTAGGCAACCAGGTAGCCATCGACGGCGGACGTGGGACGCTCCCAATTTGCCTTGTCGTCCTTGTAGTCGGTGTAGTCGTCCCAAATGAGCATGCCGCCAAACTCGAGCATCCCCATGCCAGGACGCTGTCCATCAAGACGCTTTCGCGCTGGTGGCAACCATCGATATAAACCAAGTCGAATTCCGCTCCTACCTGGCGCAGCCTGATCAGCGCGGGCAGCGAGAAGTCCCGAACCTTCGTGACCCGATCGGCGAAGCGCTTCAGATTGTTGTCGAACCTTTTCTCCCGTTTGTGGAAAGGATCGACGCAGGTGATGACGGCTTTCGCAAATAGCTGGCAAAGAAAAGCGCAGAGCGACCTTCCATGGAGCCAATTTCCAGAACCGAAAGGGGCGTGTCCCGCAGCGGTTCAAGAATGGGCATCCACGTCGAAAGCTTGTTCGTCACGTAGTCGCGCTCGGCAAACGAACCTGAAGCGTTGATGCTTTGCCAATCAAAATCCATTCCGATCAGACGCCCCTTCAGTGTACCCGTGATTGTCGTTTCGGCCGAGCTACGGTCAAAGCCTAGAAATTGCGAAGGCGCTTATGGAGGTCGGGGTCCAGATCTTCGATCTGGAAGCGTGCGATGGTTCGATGTTCCTCGTCGTCGCATGGCGTAAAGCCTGGCGGCCACCAGCTCACTAGCTCGCACAAAAGTCTAAATTGAACCGGTGCATCTGCATTCACCTGCCGAACCGAGAGTCTTACGGAGTTCTGAGTCGCAGCGGCGAGCTTCTTCAGATCACCAACGAGATAGCGGGGACAGTAGCCAATCATGGCGGCCGGGTCGCTCGATCTGAGTGCGATAGCATTAGGATCGAACGGATTTTGCATGTCGAGCATTGGGAACAAATGTTCGCCAGGGCGAAGCGCGAGCGTGCGAGCTTGAGCTTGCTCAAGCACGTGCCGCATACCATGACAAAAAAAGACAGTTTCGTAGTGTCCTTTGGGACTCAACTCCGGGACGGGATGAACCT
The DNA here is from genome assembly GCF_057766425.1 of Mesorhizobium sp. P160187. Lineage (NCBI taxonomy): Bacteria > Pseudomonadati > Pseudomonadota > Alphaproteobacteria > Hyphomicrobiales > Phyllobacteriaceae > Mesorhizobium > Mesorhizobium sp. P160187. Next base: position 1,137,604 of record NZ_JBYMDX010000003.1, on the reverse strand, counting down.
CAAGCGTGTCTGTGGCTCGTTCTCCTCCCATCCGTGCCATGAGCAACAGTGGGTCAGCACTCTGATCAACATGAATTCCGGACCAACGCGCGTATTGGCCAAATTCGGGCCTTCGCTCGTTCATCACACGGTTCGCAAAAATCGGGAAAAGCTCACTCGAGATATAGACCGCGTTTCGGTCGGTCAGCCCCGCGAACGGCGAAAAGTTAGGGGAGTGCAACGCTCCGAATGTGTAGGCAAAAATGTACTGCCCGTAAGCTCGTTGAAGCTTAGCCACCGGATACCATCGCCGAGTGACCGGGTCCTGCCAATTGATGAAGAAAACGTCACTCACCGGCACGCTCCCGCAGTTCGAGCAGTCTACGCTTGTTAGCTGACAATAGGCGAAGGCCGAACACTTTTTGAGCATCACTTATGACAAGCGATGGCACCATGTCGAGAATCTCGGTGACGGAGGCTTCAGAAATGGATTCGAGCTTTTTAAGCCAATAGTTGCGACTGCTCCGATTTGCTCTAGCAGTCAGCGCGAACGCATCAATCGTGCTCAACGGTCGTCGATCCGTCACCTCAGCGAATAAGGCGGAGCGAGCTCGGTTTGCGAAAGCTTCGACCGTGTATCGGGTGTCGTTGGTCGCAAGACGCCTTCCTCTCTCTTTGTCCGATAACTCCCTGCCCAGGCTGGAGGCATGATCGAATGTCGGTGCGAGACGAACTGTTCCATCGCTAGATCGAATAACACCCCAATTTTCGTGATGGCGATCAGTGTTGCCTGTCCAAGCATCAAGAAGCAGATAGCCAATGAAATTGTGCCATGCGGTGCGAAAAAAGGGCCGGAGACTAACGGCGAGCGCAGCAAGCACGCGCCCGACAGTGTGCTCGCGCTGCAGGTATTCTCGGGTTCCATCTCCGCTTTTTGTGGATTGGTTGATCAGTTCGTTCCCTAGGATTAGACGACCGCCTTCCTCTACGAGGGATGGTGTGATGACGCATCGTCTGCCTTCAAATGTCGCCAAATCGTAGTGCGCATGGGATAGTCCCAAGAGCGTTGCGAGTTCGCAAACCACCTTTTCCGCCCAATCCTCGCCGGTATCCGGGCGTCCAAATTTCACAAGGCACAGTTTCTCGCCGTGGGCTACCCAGAATTTCTCTTTCGTGCCTAGGCTCTCCGGGATCTCAGCCTCGGCTTCAATATCGATGATAGGATAGGTTGAGATCACTGAAAAACGACGCTCTCTGCTGCGGCCAGTTCGGCGGCGCTGACATACTACTCTTCTGATGTCGCACCACATGTCGCGTGGAATGGCCGAGTTTCGCAGGAAACCCTTGGAAATCAACGGTAGCCGCTTGCAACATGGAAGCGACATGATCACCAGAACTGATTGGTTTCGTTGAGTGGTGATCCCGACAGGAATCGAACCTGTGACCTACAGATTAGGAATCTGCCGCTCTATCCTACTGAGCTACGGGACCACGCGGCCCGACACATAGCCGCTTCCGATCGTTTCGCCAAGAGGCTCGCCGAAGGCAATGAAGAGGCCGGCCGAAGGCTAATCGGCCGGCCTTTCGTCGGGGCAGGTCAGGCTGCCAGCGCCGTTTCGGCCAGTTTCACCCAGTAGCTCATGCCGTGCGGTATGACTTCGTCGTTGAAGTCGTAGGCCGGATGATGGAGGCCGGCGGTCTCGCCATTGCCGATGAAGATGAAGGCGCCAGGTCGGGCTTCCAGCATGTAGGAGAAGTCTTCGCCGCCCATCACCGGCTGGATGGCGCGGTGGACCTGGGTGTCGCCGGCGACATTTGCCGCGACATCGCCGGCAAAGACCGTTTCTTCCGGATGATTGAAGGTCACGGGATAGTTGGCGTCATAGTCGACAGTGATCGTCGCGCCGAAGGCGGTGGCTATTCCTTCGCAGATGGTGCGGATGCGCTCTTCCGATTTCTTGGCGATCTCTTTCTTCAGTGTGCGCACCGTGCCGGCAATCTCGGCGGTCTCGGGAATGACGTTGTAGGCGTCGCCGGCGTGGAACTTCGTCACCGAAACCACCACGGCCTCGACCGGATCGGTGCTGCGCGAAGCGACCGTCTGCAGGGCGCCGACCAGCTGGCTGGTGATGACGATCGGGTCGATCGTGCCGTGCGGCATCGCCGCATGGCCGCCGCGGCCCTTGACCGTGATGGTGAACTCGGCGGTCGCCGCCATGATGGGACCCGGCCGGATGGCGAACTGGCCCACCGGCAGGCCCGGCATGTTGTGCATGCCAAAGACGCGCGAAATGTCGAAACGCTCCATCATGCCGTCCTTGACCATCTCGTTGCCGCCGCCGCCGCCCTCTTCGGCCGGCTGGAAGATAACCGCGACCGAACCGGCGAAATTGCGCGTTTCGGTCAGATATTTGGCGGCGCCCAAAAGCATCGCCGTATGGCCGTCATGGCCACAGGCGTGCATTTTGCCGGGAACGGTCGAGGCATAGGGCTTGCCGGTGATCTCGTTGATCGGCAGCGCGTCCATGTCGGCGCGCAAGCCGATGGTCGCGCCTTGCCCCTTGCGGCCATGGATGATGCCGACCACGCCGGTCTTGCCGAGGCCCGTCACCACGTCGTCGCAGCCGAATTCCTTCAGCTTCTCGGTGACGAAGGCGGCGGTCTTGAAGACATCGAAATTCAGTTCTGGCGTCTGGTGCAGATGGCGTCGCCAGCCGGCAACTTCATCCTGCATCTCGGCGGCGCGGTTGAGAATCGGCATAATGGTTCCATCTCGCTGTTGGAGCAGACGATCTGGCCTGCTTGATTGCAATTGTGATTGCCATGCTTGTTGCCATCTTGGCACTTTGCCATCTTGGCGTCACATAGGGTAAATAGCACCCCAGACAATGTGATCCGGAAATTGAGGGCCGGATCAGGTCATGCTGGCCATCGCGTAACGAAATCTTACGGAGCCAGGGGCGACTACGGCAAGAGGCGATTTCGGATTCCATGATGCGGCACAGCCATATCCTCAAATTACTGCTAACGGGCGGCTTGGCGCTACCTATGCTGGCTGGGCCAGCTTTGGCCAATCCGGTGATCCTGTTCGACCTCAACAGCGGCAAGGTTCTGCAGCACCAGGACGCCTTCAAGCGCTGGTATCCCGCTTCGCTGAGCAAGCTGATGACCGCCTATGTCACCTTCCGGGCGATTGCCGCCGGCGAGGTCCAGCTCGATTCACCGATCAAGGTGACCAAGCATTCGGCGGGCGAACCGCCGAGCAAGATGGGCTTCAAGCCGGGCTCGGTGATGCGGCTCGACAATGCGTTGAAGATGATGCTGGTCAAATCGGCCAACGATATCGCCATGGCCATCGGCGAAAACATAGGCGGCTCGCAGGCCGGATTCGCCGTTCGCATGAATGCGGAGGCGGCGCGGCTTGGCATGACCGGAACGCATTTCGTCAATCCGAACGGCCTGTTTTCGCCGGAGCAGTACACGACGGCGCGCGATCTTGCCCTGCTGGTGATGGCGATCCGCAAGGAATTCCCGCAATACGCCCCCTGGTTCTCGATCGAAGGCCTTGCCGTCGGCAAGAAGGCGATCTCCAACTACAATCTCTTGATCGGGCGCTATCCAGGCGCCGACGGCATGAAAACCGGGTTCGTCTGTCCCTCGGGCTTCAACATGATCGGCTCGGCGACACGCAATGGCCGCACGCTGGTCGCGGTCGTGCTCGGCGAAAAATCGGCGATCAGCCGTGCCGAGACCGCCGCCAGGCTGCTTGACCAGGGCTTTGCCATGCCCGACCCGAACTGGCTCACGGTCGCGGCCATGCCTTCCTATGGCGATACAATGTCACCCAACGACATGCATGATGAGATCTGCAGGAAGAAGGCGCCGCACGAGCAGTCCGAGGCGGCTCCGCCGGTGGCCGCGAAGGGCGCCGACGTGCCGAAATCGCCCTATCAGGAAAAGCTCGACCACGTGCCGACGCTGGTTGCAGTCGGCCTCGGCGGCGCCACCGGGCCGGCGCCGAAGGCGATGCGCGACCAGGGCGGCCAGGAATACGCCGATGTGCCGCTGCCGAGCTGGCGGCCAGACATTCCGGCGCCAAAGGGCGCCGAACCGGCCGTGGTGGGTCAGGCAACCGCGGTGCAGGGCGACCAGCTGGTCAAAGCCGCGAACTAGGCGATGGTTGGCTTTCCGATACCCGTCACGGTGGTCACCGGCTTCCTCGGCGCCGGCAAGACGACATTGCTCAACCGGCTGCTCAAAGATCCGGCACTGGTCGACACGGCCGTCATCATCAACGAATTCGGTGAGGTGGCGATCGACCACCTGCTGGTCGAGCAGGCCTCGGACGGCATCATCCAGTTGTCCGACGGCTGTCTGTGCTGCACGGTGCGCGGCGAACTGGTCGATACGCTGGCTGACCTCGTCGACCGGCTGCAGACCGGCCGTATCGCCCGCCTTGCCCGCGTCGTTGTCGAAACCACCGGGCTCGCCGATCCGGCGCCGGTGCTGCAGTCGATCATGGCGCATCCCGCCCTTGTGCAGGCCTTCCGACTTGATGGCGTCATCACGCTGGTCGACGCGGTCAACGGCAATGCGACGCTCGACGGCCATGTCGAGGCGGTCAAGCAGGTGGCGGTCGCCGATCGCATCGTGCTGACCAAGGTCGATCTGGCCAGCGATCCCGGCGACGTCGATGCTTTGCGAACGCGACTCCATCAGCTCAATCCAGGCGCCGTGGTGCTGGACGCCGGCGACGGCCGAACCGGCGTCACGGCGCTGTTCGATTGCGGCCTCTACAATCCGGCGACCAAATCCGCCGATGTCCGGCGCTGGCTCGGCGAAGAAGCCGCCCATGAGCACCACCATCATCATGATCATGACCACGGCGAGCATGAGCACCACCACCGCCACGATTCCCGCGTGCGCTCCTACTCGCTGGTCCATGACGGCCCGGTGCCGTTTTCGGCGATCGAGATGTTCCTCGACCTGCTGCGTTCTGCGCATGGCGACAAGCTTTTGCGGATGAAGGGCGTCATCGAGCTTGCGGAGGACCCGTCGCGGCCGCTTGTCGTCCACGGGGTGCAGAAGATCCTGCATCCGCCGGCGCGGCTGCTGGCCTGGCCGGACGGCCAACGCGGCACCAGGCTGGTGCTGATCACGCTCGATATGCCGGAAGATTATGTGCGCCGGCTGTTTTCCGCCTTCACCAACCGGCCGTCGATCGACACGCCGGATCGCGCGGCGTTGGAGAGCAATCCGCTGGCGATAGCCGGGGGCTGATTGTCAGGCTCGCTATGCGCCGCGTTCGACCAGGAAGCGGTGGCCGCCGCTGACGGCTGATGTTTCAACAAGCTGGTGGCCAGCGTCGGCGCAAAAGGCGGGGATGTCGATGACCGCCAGCGGGTCGGTGGTCTCCAGCCAAAGCCGGCTGCCCGGCTGCATTGCCGCCAAGCGTTTTTTCGCCTTGAGAACGGGCAGGGGGCAGTTCAGGCCCTTGAGGTCATAGATCGCGGTGTGATTTGTTTGTTTGTCTTCATGCATGTCTTTGTCCCAAAACCGCTGCGCACTTTTGGGCGACATGCATCGGCAAGGCGAAAAACCTCAGCCGCCGAACATGCCTAGCAGCTTGTTCTTGATCTTCGACATCCGGCTTTCGTCCGCCGGCGGTTCTGCAGGCACCGCCTCGACGCTCGCAGTGGCGACCGGCTGCTGGGGGGCCTGCTTGGCTGCTTCCTTTTCGGCCAGCGCTTGGGCCTTTGCGGCTTGCTTTTCAGCCAGTGCCTGGGCCTTGGCGGCTTTCGCAGCCTCGATGGCAGCAACCCGCTGTTCCTCGGCCTTGCGCTTGGCTTCCTTCTCTGCGTCCAGCGCCGCCATCTTGCGGCCGGCGGGCGAATCGATGCGGCCCATGCGCGCCGTCTCGGTCAGCGTGCCGTCGGAATTCAGCGACGGCGGTTCGATCGGCACGCGCTCGCCCCGGGCGCGGCGCTTCGACCATTCGGAAACGATGGCGGCTTCCTTGATGCCGGCAATGGTCGGCTTGGGCGCCGGCACGCTGGCTTTGACCGCGCCGGTGAAGGCCGCGTCATAGCTGCTTTGATAGGCGTTGAGTGCGCTCTTCAGCGAATCCGGCTGCGTGGTCGCCGGGCAGGCGCCGGTCGGATCGAATGTCGTGCCCTCGGGGGCCACCTGGTTGAAGACATAGCGCTTGTCGCAGACATCGACCTTCGGTGGCACCTTGGTGATCTCGAAATTGTCGTAACCGACCTTCAGCATCTTCCAGAACTCATAGTTCGGGTCGTTGCGGTAGCGCGCCATGTTGGCGGCGGTCATGCGGAACGGGAAGGCCTGGATCTGGAACTCGGTCTGGCCGCCCTGGAAGGCATCGCGACCAAAAGCGTAGATCTGCTCGATCTGCGGATCGGTCATCGAATAACAGCCCGACGACGAGCAGGCGCCGTGCACCATCAGATTGGCGCCGGTGCGGCCATTGGCACGGTCATAGGCGTTGGGATAGCCGATGTTGAAGGACAGATGATAGTTCGAGCGCGGATTCATCTGCGACGGGCGGACCGTATAGAAACCTTCCGGCGCCTGGCGGTCGCCCTCGGTGTATTTTGGGCCGAGCTTGCCCGACCATTTGCAGATGTCGTAGCTGGCGACCATCTCGTAGCGGCCGGTGGTCTTGGCCTTCCAGATTTCGAGCTTGCCTTCTTCCTTGAAGATGCGGGCCATCACCGACGAGGTGCGGATCATGCCCTTGGCCTTCATGTCGGCCAGGATCTTGTCCGGCAGCGGCTTGCTGGCTTCCGGCGCAAAATTCTTCATCGAGGAATCGTTGCAGCCGGCAACGCCAAGCGCGGCGATCAGAAGTCCAGTGCGGGCAAGCTTGGTAAACATGGATACGGCTATGTCTTTTTCTCGCGTCACGGCCGGATAGCGCCCGGGCCTGCATGCTGAACACCGACGGACCCTAAGCCCGTTAACCTTGAAAATTCCTTACCGCAAGCATCGGAAGGCGCCCCCCACGGCAATTCGCTCGGTGTCACGGATTTTTTATTGAGCCGAATGCGGCGGCATTTTTGTGGCGAAATTGCTCCTTGACGCCACATTGCGGTGCGCTGCCGGCAAAAATCAGAGGCTGCGGCCCATCGCCAGATATTTTTCGCGGCGCTGTTCGCGAAAATCGGTGTTGGCGCCGGCAAAATCCTTCATCGTCTTGGCGATGAGGTCGCCGGTGGCGGCGATCACCGTTTCGGGCGCGCGCTGGGCGCCGCCGAGCGGCTCGGCAATGATGGCGTCGATGATCTTCATTTCCAGAAGGTCCTGGGCGGTGATCTTCATGTTGGTCGCCGCATCTTTCGAGCGCGTGGTGTCGCGCCACAGGATCGAGGCAGCGCCTTCCGGCGAGATCACCGAATAGATGGCGTGTTCCAGCATGTAGACGCGGTTGGCGGTGGCGATCGCAATGGCGCCGCCCGAACCGCCTTCGCCGATTACAACCGAAATCGATGGCACTTTGAGGCCGAGGCAGGCCGAGGTTGAGCGGGCGATGGCTTCAGCCTGGCCGCGTTCCTCGGCGCCAACGCCGGGGTAGGCGCCGGCGGTGTCAACCAGCGTCAGAAGTGGGATCTGGAAACGGTCGGCAAGTTCCATCAGCCGCACGGCCTTGCGGTAGCCTTCAGGGCGCACCGAGCCGAAATTGTGCTTGAGCCGGCTCGCCGTGTCGGAGCCCTTTTCCTGACCGATGACGGCCACCGGTTCGCCGCGGAAGCGGGCGAAGCCGCCGATGATCGCCTGGTCCTCGCCGAAATTGCGGTCGCCGGCGAGCGGCGTGAAATCGCTGAACAGACCCTTGATGTAGTCGAGGCAATGCGGCCTGTCGGTGTGGCGCGCGACCTGCACCTTCTGCCACGGCGTCAGCGCCTTGTAGATGTCGCGCAGCGCGTCGCGCACGCGCTTCTCGAGCCGGCTGATTTCGTCGCCGACGTCGACCGCCTCGCCATTCTCGGCAAGCTTCTTCAGCTCGAGGATCTTGAGTTCAAGGTCCTGCACCGGCTTTTCGAAATCGAGGTAATTGTACATTCTTGAGCGGACCGATGCGTCGGAAGGCAAACATCGCGCAGATGTAGGCTCCGCGCGGGCACGTTGCCCTCACATAGCGATATGAGGCCTAGTCGGCAAGCGGATGATGATCGTTGACCAGCCGCACCAACCGCTCTTCCAGCACGTGCGTGTAAATCTGCGTGGTCGAGATATCGGCGTGGCCGAGCAGCTGCTGCACTGCCCTGAGATCGGCGCCGTTCTGCAGGAGATGGCTGGCAAAAGCATGGCGCAGCACATGCGGCGAAATTTTGGCCGCCGATATGCCGGCCCGCGCGGCAAGGCCTTTGAGGTCGCGGGCAAAGACCTGCCGGGAGAGAAAGCCGCTGTCGCCGGCGGCCGGGAACAGAAACGGGCTGTCGGCGAAAGCCGGCACCGACGCCCGGGCCGTGAGCCATGCCCGCATCGCCATGCGGGCCTTGGCCGACAGCGGCACCATGCGCTCCTTGTCGCCCTTGCCGCGCACCATGAAGAAGCGGTCGTCGCGCTGGGCGACGGTCACCGGCAGGCCAACAAGTTCGGAGACGCGCAGGCCGGTGGCATAGAGCACCTCGACCAAAGCGTGCAGGCGCAGTGCCGCCACCCGGTCGCCATTGACGCCATCGCCTGTCTCAAGCGCCGCACGGTCGAGCAGCCGACCGGTATCGGCCTCGCTCATCGTCTTGGGCAGCGGCCGGCCCTTTTTCGGACTGTCCAGCGTGCCGGTCGGGTCGTCGCCGCGCAAGCCCTCGGCGTAGAGAAACTTGAAGAACTGGCGGATCGCCGACAGTTTGCGCGCCTGCGACGTCGACGCAAAGCCGCGCGCCGCGATATCGTCGAGATAGGCGCGGATGTCGGCTGCGGCGGCAGCGGCAAGCCCGCCGGCAATCTGCTGCGAAGCGTCTTCGAGATCACGGCGGTAGGAAGACAGCGTGTTTGCAGCGGCACCGCGTTCGGCGCTCATCATCTCGAGAAAGGCTTCGATGCGAGCCGCGCTGTTCATGTTCCAGGGGTCAGTTTGGGTCAGTTTTTCTTGGGGTTCAGCTTTTCCGGTGGGATGCGCACGGTGATTTCGGCTTTTTTCGGCTCGACGAACATCGCCAGCGCCACCATCGTACCATAGGCAATGCCGGCAAGAATCATCATCGTCACGACAAAGCGGAACAGTGTCGGCATCAATCTTCGCCCGTCTTCTTGCTCTGCGATTCCAAGCCCGTGTCCTTATGGGACGCTAATTCCGTCAATTCAAGGACGAAGGGCTCTGCGTGCGAAAGGCGCTATGCTTGACGCAAACGGGCTTTTGATGTCGATACGCCGGCAAAGACGGCTTAGAAACAGCATGGTCTCATGAACGCGTTACCAGCAAATCCTCCCGGCGATAGCCATGCCGCGCTGCTCGACAGGCTGGGCAGCCGCTCGATCGTCTTTGTCGGCCTGATGGGCGCCGGCAAGACGGCGATCGGCCGCAAGGTGGCGACGATGCTGTCGCTGCCCTTCGTCGACAGCGACCAGGAGATCGAAACCGTGTCGCGCATGACGGTGCCGGAACTGTTCGAACGTTATGGCGAGACCGAATTCCGGGCATTGGAGCAGCGCGTCATCCTGCGCGTGCTGGAGAGTGGGCCGCAGGTGCTGTCGACCGGCGGCGGCGCGTTCATGAATGCGCAGACGCGGGAAGCGATCGCCGGGCATGGCGTGTCGGTGTGGCTGAAGGCCGAGATCGACCTGTTGATGGAACGCGTGTCCAAGAAGCAGAACCGGCCGTTGCTCAAAAGCGCCGATCCGCGCGCCGTGCTCGAGCGGCTGATGGGCGAGCGCTACCCGGTCTATGCCACGTCCAACATCACGGTGCCGACACGCGACGACCGCAAGGAGGTCATTGCGACCGAGGTTGTCGACGCGCTGTGCGGGCATTTCGGCATTCCGGCTCCGACTGCGCCGGGCGAGGTGCGGCTGTGAGCGAACCGGTCACTGTCGAGGTCGGCCTTGGCGAGCGTGCCTATGACATCCTGATCGGTCCCGGCCTTTTGGCGCGCGCCGGCGCCGAGATTTCGCGCCGCCTGCCCGGCACGAGAGCGGCGGTGGTCACCGACGACAATGTCGCGGCGGCACATCTCGACGCGCTGAAGGCCGGTCTGGAAACAGGCGGCATCCAGCCTGCCGTCATCACTTTGCCGGCCGGCGAAAAGACCAAGAGCTTTGCCCATCTCGAAGAGGTGGTCGACGGCGTGCTCGCCGCCAAGCTGGAGCGCGGCGATGTCGTCATTGCGCTCGGCGGTGGCGTCATCGGCGACCTCACCGGCTTTGCCGCCGGCATCGTGCGCCGCGGCATGAATTTCGTCCAGATTCCAACCTCGCTGCTGGCGCAGGTCGATTCCTCGGTCGGCGGGAAAACCGGCATCAACAGTCCGCGCGGCAAGAATCTGGTCGGTGTCTTCCACCAGCCGAAACTGGTGCTGGCCGACACCGAAGTGCTCGACACGCTGCCGATCCGCGAATTTCGCGCCGGCTATGCCGAGCTTGCCAAATACGGGTTGATCGACCGACCGGCGTTTTTCGCCTGGCTGGAAGCGAACTGGGAAAAGGTGTTCGCTGGCGGACCGGAGCGGACCGAGGCCATTGCCGAGGCGTGCCGCGCCAAGGCCGATGTCGTCGCCCGCGACGAGTTCGAAACCGGCGACCGCGCACTGCTCAATCTTGGCCACACATTCGGCCATGCGCTGGAAGGCGCCACACAGTATGACGGCGCCCGCCTCGTCCATGGCGAAGGCGTCGCCATCGGCATGGCGCTGGCGCACCGCTTTTCCGCAAGGCTCAATCTGGCCAGCCCGGACGACGCGGCGCGGGTCGAGGCGCATCTTCGCGCCGTCGGTCTACCCTGGCGGATGGCCGACATCCCTGGTGAGTTGCCCGATGCCGAGGCGCTTCTTGGCTTCATCACCCAGGACAAGAAAGTGTCGCGCGGCGCGCTGACCTTCATCCTGACGCGCGGCGTTGGCCAGGCTTTTATTGCCAAGGATGTACCGGCGTCGGAAGTGCTTTCGTTCCTCAGCGAAAACCACCCGGGCCAGGAAAGCCGGCCGCGATGATCAACGAGCCCGGCTGGACCGTCGTCGCCGTCCTTGCCATCCTCATCCTGCTTGTCCTGGCCGTGCGCACGCGCCTGCTTGCCATGTTCGGCTATGAGTTGTCGCGCATCGAGCCGCAGCGCTCGACCCAGGACGAGTTGCGCGGCGCGGTCGACGATTTCCGCCGCGACGGCCAGATGGTGCGTGAGGACCGCGACCGTGTCGGCGGGCTGTTCGATCTCGCCGAGCTCGAAGTCTCCGACATCATGGTCCACCGCACCAATATGCGCTCGGTCAATGCCGACAATGGGCCGGAAGCCGTGGTGCGCGAGATCCTGCAGAGCCCGCACACCCGCATGCCGTTGTGGAAAGGCTCTCTCGACAACATTGTCGGCGTGCTGCACGCCAAGGACCTGCTGCGAGCGCTGAACGAGGTCGGCAACGACTTTTCCCGGATCGACGTGATGAAGATCGCGTCGAAGCCTTGGTTCGTGCCCGACACCACCACGCTGCAGGAACAGCTCAACGCCTTCCTGCGTGCCAAGGCGCATTTCGCTATCGTCGTCGACGAATATGGCGAGGTCGAAGGGCTGGTGACGCTGGAGGACATTATCGAGGAGATCGTTGGCGAGATCGCCGACGAGCACGATGCCGACATTCAGGGCGTCAAGCAGGAGGCGGACGGTTCCGTGGTCGTCGACGGCACCGTGCCGATCCGCGATCTCAACCGGGCGCTCGACTGGAACCTGCCTGACGAGGAAGCGACCACCATTGCCGGCCTGGTCATCCACGAGACGCAGTCGATCCCCGAGGAAAAGCAGGCTTTCACCTTCCACGGCAAGCGCTTCGTGGTGATGAAGCGCGACAAAAACCGGATCGCCAGAATCAGGATCAGGCCGGCGGGCGAATCTTAAAGGTACCGAGCAGGCCCGCCACATGACGCTCTTTGCCGAGCTTATGCCGCGATCTGGCTCGTAGACCGTTCGTGGATGGTCGCACCGGTTTGAGCGTCAACTGCGACCAGGCTGACCTCGTAGCCCCAGAGGCTGCGGACATGGCGCAGCGTCGCGTCACGGCTGGCCCCTTCGAGCACAACACCATCCTTTACCCTGTGTTGCAGCCGCAACTGCCGGTCGCCGAGCAGGTCGACATCAATCACCTGGATGTCCGGCCGATTCGCTCCAAGGTCGTAACTGTGGGCTAGCTGGGCGCGTATCTTGTGATAGCCACGTTCGTTGTGGATCGACGCGACTTCGAAATGCGGTTTGTCGGCTCCATCGCCAAGCACGAAGAACCGCCATTTTCGGATCAAGCTCGGGCTGAGGTACTGGCGGATAAAGGATTCGTCGCGGTGGTTGGCCCAGGCCTCAAGCAGGACCTCGCGCCAGTTGCCATGTCCTGCAATGTCCGGGAACCAGTCGCGGTCCTCCGCCGTCGGCTCGGTCGAAATGCGCTGTATGTCCTGCATCATGTCGAGGCCGAGGGCATAGGGATTGATGCCTGAAAACCGGGGATCGTCAAAGGCCGGCTGGAAGATCACGTTCGAATGGTTGCGCAGGATTTCGAGCATGGCACCTTCGCCGATCCGGCCACGATCGAATAGCATGTTCATGAGCGTATAATGCACGAAGGTGGCGCACCCTTCATTCATCACTTGAGTCTGTCGCTGCGGGTAGAAATATTGCGCGATGACGCGGACGATCCTGATGATCTCGCGCTGCCAGGGTTCCAGGATCAGGCTGTTCTTCTCGAGGAAATACAGGAGGTTTTCCTCGGGCAGGTTGAGCGATCTCTTGCGCTCCGCCATCCCTTGATCCTCATTGCCGGACTTGTTTTTGTTCTGCGACGGCGGCAGCGTGCGCCACAGATCGTTGTAGGAGCGCTCTTCGTATTCGAGGCGCTCGCGAAGCCCTTCGCGCTGTCGCTCCGACGAGAGCTTTGGCGGCCGGTGGTAGCGGAACACCCCTTGTTCCATCAGCGCATGGGCGGAATCGAGAATGGCCTCCACTGCTGCAAGGCCGTGCCGCTCCTCGCACCGGGCGATGTAGCCCTTGGCGAAGTCCAGATAACCCAGGATTGCCCCGGCGTCGGTCCATTGCTGAAACAGATGATTGTTCTTGAAGAAATGATTGTGGCCAAGCGCCGCGTGGGCCGTCACAAGGGCCTGCAACGCCATGGTGTTTTCCTCCATGAGGTAGACGATGCAGGGATTGGAGTTGATGACCAGTTCATAGGCCAGCCCCCGACCACCCTTACGGTAAAGAAGCTCCTGGTGAAGGAAATGTTTGCCGAACGACCAATGCCGATACATCAGTGGCATGCCGATAGATGAGTAGGCGTCGAGCATCTGCTGGGAGGAGATTATCTCCATCTGGACCGGGTAAGTATCGAGATGCAACTCGTCGACCGCGATCGCCTCGATCTCTTCAAAAGCCCGCGATAATTTCTCGAAATTCCAGTCAGAACCGGAAAACAACAAATTCGTTTCGTTGGCTCGCCTGACCATCTCTCTCTCAAGCGCTCTTGATGGCCGCCGGCTGCCTGGCGAAGAGCCGGTGGAAGACCGGGTAAATATCCGCGGGAGCAGCGATGCGGCTCATCTGGAAGTTGGGCCATTTCAGCTCGATCGTACTGTAGGCGCGCCAAAGCGACGTCCCGTTTTCGGTAGCACCGAATATGTGGCTCTCGCGTTCGTCGATGATCTCGACATAGGCGAAATACTGGCACAGGCGCATGAGCTTGCCGTTCATGAGCTCTATGCATCGCTCGGAATCGGTGGTGAAATTGTCCCCGTCAGAGGCCTGCGCGGCGTAAATGTTCCACTCGCTGGCAGGATAGCGCTGGTCGATAATGCGGTGCATTTCGTCGAGCGCGGTGGAGACGATCGTACCGCCGCTCTGCGTGTTGTAGAAGAACGTGTCCTCATCCACTTCGTGCGCCTCATGGGTATGGCGGATGAAGACGATCTCCGTGCGTTCGTAGCGCCGTTTCAAGAACAGGTGCAGCAGCACGAAGAAGCGTTTGGCCAAGTCCTTTTCGCGTTGGCCCATCGATCCGGACACGTCCATAAGGCAGAACATGACGGCATTGGCATTCGGCACCGGCCGGGCGTCGAAGCGGTTGAATCGGATATCGACCGGATCGACAAAGGCAATTCGCCTGCGCCGTCGCTCCAGCCGGTCAAGCTCGTCGCGTAATTCCGCGATGCGCTGGCGCACCGCCGCGCCGGCCGGGGCCGACTCAAGCGTGACGATTTCCCGGAGGATCGCCTCCAGTTCCTGCTGCGTGGGGCGCCTCAGCGCAATGCGCCGGCCTAGGCTGTTGCGCATGGTGCGGCCGGCATTGATGTTGGTCGGGGAACCGGTTGCCGCGAAGCCGGCCCGGCGCGGCTTGAAGGCAAGGATTTCCTTGAGATTGAGCTTAACCAGGTCGGGCAGTTCGAGATCCTCAAAAAAGAGTTCGAGCACCTCCTCGCGTGACAGCACGAAACGAAAATCGTCTTCCGACGCCGTGTTTCCTGGCGACGACGCCGCGCCGCCCCCATGCGGCTTCGGGAGCAGGTCTCCAGGGGAAAAATGCCTGTTGCCCGGAAGGATGTGTCGGCGCCGTCCGCTGGCCCTGTCATCGTTGAAGCTCGGCTCGGCCGTTTTCCTTTCAGGCATGGGCACGGCGTGCTCGGTATCCACGTCGGCGATCCTGCCAGTGCGGATTTGATCGCGAATGCTCCGCTTCAACTCCTCGCGAGCACGCCTGAGGAAGCGCTGTCGATTGCCAAGGCTCTTGTCCTTGGGGTTCAGGCGACGGTCGATGAAGATCGGCATGGAACCATCCGGCTCTGTCAACCCGCCTTGTTCACCCGCATGTACCAGTCCACCAGCCGGCGTACCTGCCGTTCTGTGTAGCCACGCTCGATCATGCGCTGCACGAATTCGTTGTGGCGCTTTTCCGTAACGCTGTCTTGCTTGGAGCCGAAGCTGATCACCGGCAAGAGGTCCTCGACCTGTCCGAACATCCGCTTCTCGATGACCTCGCGCAGTTTTTCATAGCTGGTCCATGACGGGTTGCGGCCGTGGTTTCTTGCGCGAGCGCGCAGAGTGAACTTCACCACCTCGTTACGGAAGTCCTTGGGATTGGCGATGCCTGCCGGTTTCTCGACCTGCGAAAGTTCGTTGTCCAGGATCTCCCGGTTGAGGATCTGGCCGGTGTCGGGGTCCTTGTAGTCCTGGTCCTCAATCCAGGCATCCGCATAGGCGATGTAGCGGTCGAAGAGGTTCTGGCCGTATTCGCTATAGGACTCCAGATAGGCCTTCTGGATTTCGTGGCCGATGAACTCGGCGTAGCGCGCCGCAAGCTCCGACTTGATGAATTCAAGATAGGCCGCTTCCGTTTCCTTCGGGAACTGCTCCCGCTTGATCGCCTCCTCCAGAATGTACATCAGATGCACAGGATCGGCGGCCACCTCCTCATTATCGAAGTTGAATGTCTGCGAAAGGATCTTAAAGGCAAAGCGCGTGCTGACGCCCGTCATGCCTTCATCGACGCCGGCGGCGTCGCGATATTCTTGGACCGACTTTGCCCTGGGATCGACTTCCTTCAGATTTTCGCCGTCATAGGCGCGCATCTTGGTGTAGAGCGGCGAGTTGTCGTGCTCGGCCAAGCGCGTCGAAACTGCAAAGCGGCTGAGGATGTCCAAAACTTCAGGGGCACAGGGGCTGGCGGCCAACTCGCTCTCACGCAGCAATTTCTCATAGATCTGCCTCTCTTCGGTGATCCGCAGGCAATAGGGTACCTTGACCACCAGGATGCGATCGAGAAACGCCTCGTTGTTCTTGTTGCTCTTGAACTGTTGCCATTCCGACTCGTTGGAATGGGCGACGATGATCCCCTGGTAGGGAAAGGCGCCGAAATTTTCAGTGCCGTTGTAGCTGCCTTCCTGTGTCGCGGTCAGCAGCGGATGCAGAACCTTGATGGGTGCCTTGAACATCTCGACGAATTCAAGCAGACCTTGCGTGGTTCGGTTCAGGCCACCGCTATAGGAATAGGCATCGGGGTCGGACTGGCTAAAATTTTCCAATTGCCTGATGTCGACCTTGCCGACCAGGGCCGAGACATCCTGATTGTTCTCATCGCCAGGTTCGGTCTTGGCAATGCCGATCTGGCGCAGCCGCGAAGGCATCAGCTTGACGACGCTGAATTTGGAAATGTCGCCAGACAATTCGTCGAGGCGCTTGGCCGCCCATGGCGAAATCAATCCGTTCAGCCGGCGCCGGGCTATGCCGTATTTATCCTCTAGCAGATCACCCATGTGATCGGGATGGAACAGCCCAAGCGGCGACTCGAAAACCGGGCTGATCTGGTTGCCGACCTTCAGCGTGTAGATCGGGCGCTGCTCCATCAGTTTCTTCAGGCGCTCGGCCAGAGAGGATTTGCCGCCGCCGACCGGGCCGAGGAGATAGAGGATCTGCTTGCGTTCTTCGAGCCCCTGCGAGGCATAGCGGAAATATCCAGCTATGCGCTCGATCGTATCCTCCATTCCATAGAAGTCAGAAAAATGAGGGTAGATCTTGAGGGTCCGATTCGCGAAAATGCGGCCGAGGCGCTCGTCTTTGCTGGTGTCAACCAGTTTTGGTTCGCCGATTGCGTCGACCATCCTTTCGGGCGCCGAAGCGTACATCGATTTGTCTTCCCGACAGGCAAGAAGATACTGTTGGATGCTGACCTCTTCGTCCGCCGCATTGGCATAAATTTCCGAAAAAAGATCGAAGACGTCGGATTGGGTTGCACGCATGATGTTCTGCCCTCGGAGCCGATCTGGATTCCAATCGCCTCATCACCTTCAACTGTCGGAAAGCATTGTTGGTTCCCTTCACATGAAGGAGAGTGGCTGCAATCCGGGTAGAAGGCTTGGGAGGAAACATTCGGAGTGGCTGGAATGGCGGGTTGCCCGGTGCTGCGGCGCTGATGGGCGGCGTTGTCGCCGGCCAGCTATCTCGATGGACACAAGCATCCGCCGACCTTCATCGCCTATTCGCGCGCCGAAGGCCGCGACGACCAATCGAAGGCTTTGCCAAACGCCTGCGCGCCATCGGCACTGAAGTGACGCTGTTCGACGGCAACGCCTACACGCATATGTCGATCAATCACGACTTCGGCGAGGACGGCGACGCGTTGACCGCCGCGATGCTGGCCTTCCTGAATGGACCATCGGTTGATCGCCGGATCCCCGCGAGGCGTCCTGGATCAGACCAAAAGCCCCGGCGGGACATTGCCGACCCGGCGCCTACAGGTGCAATTGTTCCTGAATTGTCGATTGGGAAAGAAAATCATGAATGGCGCCGATCTGCTGTGCGACGTGCTCCTGGCCAATGACGTCACGGTCTGCTTCGCCAATCCTGGCACATCCGAAATGCATTTCGTTGCCGCACTGGACCGCAAACCTCAGATGCGTTGCGTGCTCGGCCTGTTCGAGGGCGTGGTGACCGGCGCCGCCGACGGCTATGCGCGCATGACCGACCGCCCGGCAGCAACGTTGCTGCATACCGGACCGGGTCTCGCCAACGGTTTGGCCAAGATGCACAACGCAAGGCGTGCGCGCAGCCCGATGATCAACATTGTCGGCGACCATGCTTCTTACCATCTGCCGCTCGATGCCCCGCTGACCAGCGACATAGAAGGCCTGGCGTCGCCGATGTCGAACTGGGTTGGCCGCGTCAAGGGGCCGGCCGATATTGTGCCGGCCGCAGAGGCGGCTTTCCGCGCCTCACTCACGCCGCCTGGCGTCACGACCTTGATCCTGCCTGCGGATGCCGCCTGGGGCGAAGTTGCTGCGATTTCACCTGGCAAGGTGGAGCTGGAGCCGCCGCCCGCCGTCGACATGGCTGTTGTGCGCACGATCGCCGAAGCAATCCGCGCCGCGCCGGGCCGTGTCGGCATGATGGTGCGTGGGCAGGCGGCGCGCGCCGATGGACTTGAAATCGCAGGCAGAATCTCATCGGGAAGCGATGTCAGGCTGTTCAGTGAGGTTCTGATCGCCCGCATGCAGCGCGGCCGCGGGCGGTTCGCCCCGACCCGCATTCCCTATCCGGTAGATGCGGCGACGGCCACGCTCCGGGATATCGATTTGCTGGTGCTGGTCGGCGCCAAGGAGCCGGTTGCCTTCTTCGCTTATCCCGGCAAGCCCGGGCGGCTGGTTCGGGACGATTGCAAGGTGCTTTCGCTGGCGGCGCATGGCCAGGATCTGAAAGCGGCGCTGGAGGCGCTGGCCGACGAGCTCGGCATCAAGCCGACGCAGCAATTCGCCGCCGCAACCGCCTTTCCAGACGAACCGACGCTGAGCGGCAGCCTGACGGGCGATGCCATCGCGCTGTCGGTGGCGCGCAAACTTCCGGCCAATGCCATCGTCTGCACGAAGCGGTCACCTCGGCGAGACGGTTCTTCACGCTATCCGCCTTTGCGGCGCCGCACGACTACATGATGGGTACGGGCGGATCGATCGGCGGCGGCATTCCCATGGCTACCGGCGCGGCGATCGCCTGCCCG
The DNA here is from genome assembly GCF_057766425.1 of Mesorhizobium sp. P160187. Classification (NCBI taxonomy): domain Bacteria; kingdom Pseudomonadati; phylum Pseudomonadota; class Alphaproteobacteria; order Hyphomicrobiales; family Phyllobacteriaceae; genus Mesorhizobium; species Mesorhizobium sp. P160187. The sequence continues at coordinate 1,118,939 of NZ_JBYMDX010000003.1, read as the reverse complement.
GACCGCAAGGTGATCAATCTCGAAGCCGACGGCAGCGGTATGTACACGGTGCAGGGACTGTGGACCCAGGCCAGGGAAAAGCTTGACGTGCTGACCATCATCTTTTCCAACCGGACCTACGCCATCCTGCATGGCGAAATGAAGAATGTCGGGGTCAATGAAATCGGCGAGAACGCCAAGCGCATGCTCGATCTCGACCATCCTGCGCTGGACTGGGTTGCGCTGGCCAAAGGCATGGGCGTCGAGGCGGCCCGCGCCGACACGTGCGAACGGTTCGACGCGCTGCTCGACAGTGCGCTGTCGCGTCCGGGACCGTTTCTCATCGAAGCGGTGATCTGAGGCGGAAGAGACTTACCAGCGGGTCTTTTCGCCGGGTGCAGCCGGTTCGATTGCCAGCGCATGGACGCCGCCTTGCAACTCCGCTGCTAGCAATTCGTTGACGGCGCGGTGGCGGTCGATGCGGCTCATGCCGGCAAAGACGGATGAGACGATGCGGACGCGAAAATGCGTCTCGCCAGTGCCGTCATAGGCACCGTGATGGTCGGAGCCGTGGTGGTGATGACCGGCATGGAGATGGCTTTCATTGACGATCGCCAGCCGCTCCGGCGAAAACGCCTTGTTCAGCTTGTCTTCCATCGTCGCCTGTATGGACATCGCCATCTCCCTTCACCATATCTGCAAGGCGTGATCGGGAAATCGGGATCGATCCCGCCGGGCCGCCTCAAAAATCGCCATTCGCCCTGCTTTATGCCGCGATTCAGCGGTTAGGGCGATGATCGCGAAAATGTCAATTCTTGTTTCGCACGTGCGAACAGCCCATAAATGGGTGAGATGAAACCGTACCCCAAATATTTCGAGAAAATTCGGGTCCGTCCCGACAAGGATGCGGAGCTGAAGTCGCACTCGCCGATCTGCCAGTGGGACGGCTGCAAGGAGGCCGGTACTCACCGGGCGCCGGTCGGACGCATGAAGGAAGGCGAGTATTTTCAGTTCTGCTTCGATCATGTGCGCGAATACAACAAGGGTTTCAACTACTTCTCCGGCGTGCCGGACACCGAGATCGCCCGCTTCCAGAAGGAAGCGATGACCGGCCACCGGCCGACATGGAAGATGGGCGTCGCCGGCGCCTCGACGCGCTCCTCGCCCGATTTCGCCCAGCAGCGTTCCGGTCGCGCCGGCTATTACAACCGCATGCGCGATCCCTTCGATCTGTTCAAAGGGCCGAAGGACCCGCGCGAGGCGCGCGAACGCAAGGCCAAGCCGCTTGAGGCCAAGGCACTGGAAACGCTTGGCCTTGATACAAAGGCGACTGGCAAGGACATCAAGGCGCGCTATAAGGAACTTGTGAAGCGCCACCATCCGGATGCGAATGGCGGCGATAGAGGTTCGGAAGACCGGTTCCGCGATGTGCTGCAGGCCTATCGCGTGCTCAAGCAGGCGGGTTTGTGCTGAGCAACCTAACGGTTCGTGTCGTTTTCCAACTTTCATAAGGGTGGAAAAGGCTCTAAGACCGCCCCCGGACAAAATCGATTGCCGGCGAAATCAGGCATTTCGCCCGTGGAGACTTGGATAGAGATGAACAAGGTCGATCGCGACATCGCCAATTTGCCCGACACGACGGTGTCGGTGAAAGACAAATTCGGCTTCGAGTCCAAGATGGTGGTGCCGGCCTATTCGGTAACCTCGGAACATGTGCCGGACATCGATCCGGATTATCTGTTCGACAAGGCGACGACGCTGGCGATCCTTGCCGGCTTTGCCTACAACCGCCGCGTCATGGTGTCTGGCTATCACGGCACCGGCAAATCGACGCACATCGAACAGGTCGCCGCCCGCCTTAACTGGCCCTGCGTGCGCGTCAACCTCGACAGCCATGTCAGCCGTATCGACCTCGTCGGCAAGGACGCCATCGTCGTCAAGGATGGCCTGCAGATCACCGAATTCCGCGACGGCATCCTGCCCTGGGCCTACCAGCACAATGTCGCGCTCTGCTTTGACGAGTACGATGCCGGCCGTCCGGACGTGATGTTCGTCATCCAGCGCGTGCTGGAATCGTCGGGCCGCCTGACGCTGCTCGACCAGAGCCGGGTCATCCGCCCGCATCCGGCGTTCCGGCTGTTTTCGACCGCCAACACGGTCGGCCTCGGCGACACCACCGGCCTCTATCACGGCACGCAGCAGATCAACCAGGCGCAGATGGATCGCTGGTCGATCGTCACCACGCTGAACTACCTGCCGCACGACAATGAGGTGAACATCGTGCTGGCCAAGGCCAAGCACTATCGCGACGGCAAGGGCAAGGACATCGTCAACAAGATGGTGCGCGTCGCCGACATGACGCGCTCGGCCTTCATCAATGGCGATCTGTCGACCGTGATGAGCCCGCGTACCGTCATCACCTGGGCCGAAAATGCCGAGATCTTCGGCAATATCGGCATGGCGTTCCGGCTGACCTTCCTCAACAAGTGCGACGAGCTGGAGCGTTCGGTGGTGGCCGAGTTCTACCAGCGCGCCTTCGGCGAGGATTTGCCCGAGAGCGCCGCCAACGTGGTGCTGGGGTAAGCTGAGCCTCGATGGCGGGTCCGGGCGACAACACGCGCAACAAGTCGAAGACGGGGTCTGAAGCCGACAGCTTCAAGCGTGCCGTCACCGTCTGCATGCGCGCCATCGCCGGCGACAAGGAGCTCGAAGTCGGTTTCGCCAAGGACCGCCCGGCGCTCGCCGGCAGCCGCGCCCGACTGCCCGAACTGCCGAAGAAAGCGTCCAAGACAGACATCGCGATTACTCGTGGCCTGGGCGATTCCATGGCGCTGAAGCGCGCCTGCCACGATCAGCGCATCCACACCAAACTGGCGCCGGAAGGCAAGCTGGCGCGCTCGATCTATGACGCCGTGGAACAGGCCCGCGTCGAGGCGATCGGCAGCCGCGCCATGCAAGGCGTCGCCGACAATATCGGCTCGATGCTGGAGGACAAATACGCCAAGGCCAACCTTGTCGACGTCAAGGACAAGGCCGACGCGCCGATCGAGGAAGCGCTGGCGCTGATGGTGCGCGAGAAGCTGACCGGGCGGCCGATCCCGAAGAGCGGCGAGCGTCTGGTCGACCTCTGGCGACCCTGGGTCGAGGAGAAGGCCAAGGCCGATCTCGACGGACTGTCGGCCAAGCTCGGCGACCAGCAGGCCTTCGCCCGCGTCGTGCGTGAGATGCTGGCGTCCATGGAGATGGCCGAGGAACTCGGCGACGATCAGGAGACCGAAGACTCCGAGGACAATGACGACAACCAGCCGCAAGGCGAGGAGCAGAGCGAGGAGGGCGGCGAAGAGGATTCCGGCTCCGAGCAGTCGCAGTCCGAGGATGCCGAGGCCTCGGCCGACGACGAACAGTCGTCCGAGACGGAGGCGTCCGACGCCACCGCCGACGATCTTTCCGACGATGACGATGCGGACGCCGAAACGCCGGGCGAAGCCCGCCGCAACGACAACCCCTTCACCAATCTGCCGAAAGAGATCGACTACAAGGTTTTCACCACCGCCTTCGACGAGACGGTCGGTGCGGAAGAGCTGTGCGAGGAGGAAGAACTCGACCGGCTGCGCGCCTTCCTCGACAAGCAGTTGGCCAATCTCTCCGGCGTCGTCGGCCGGCTCGCCAACCGGCTGCAGCGCCGCCTGATGGCGCAGCAGAACCGTTCCTGGGATTTCGACCTCGAAGAGGGTTATCTCGATCCGGCACGCCTGGTTCGTGTCGTCATCGATCCGATGCAGCCCTTGTCGTTCAAGCAGGAGCGCGACACCAAATTCCGCGACACGGTGGTGACGCTGGTGCTCGACAATTCGGGCTCGATGCGCGGCCGGCCGATCACGGTTGCCGCCACCTGTGCCGACATTCTGGCGCGCACGCTGGAGCGCTGCGGCGTCTCGGTCGAGATCCTCGGCTTCACCACGCGGGCGTGGAAGGGCGGACAGGCGCGCGAGAAATGGCTGAAGGACGGCAAGCCGCCGAACCCCGGCCGGCTCAACGATCTGCGCCACATCATCTACAAATCCGCCGATCATCCGTGGCGCCGCGCCCGGCGCAATCTCGGCCTGATGATGCGCGAGGGCCTGCTCAAGGAAAACATCGACGGCGAGGCGTTGTTATGGGCGCACAACCGGCTGATCGCCCGGCCCGAACAGCGCAAGATCCTGATGATGATCTCGGACGGCGCGCCGGTTGACGATTCGACGCTGTCGGTCAATCCTGGCAACTATCTCGAGCGCCACCTGCGCGCCGTCATCGAGCTGATCGAGACGCGCTCGCCGGTCGAGCTTCTGGCCATCGGCATCGGCCACGACGTCACCCGCTATTACAGGCGCGCCGTCACCATCGTCGATGCCGAGGAACTGGCCGGCGCCATGACCGAGCAGCTGGCCTCGCTGTTCGCCGAGGAAAACGTGCGCGATACACGCCGCGGCGGCTACCGGCGCGCCGGATGATTTTTTTGTGCGGCGGGTTTCGGCAGATGCTCTTCGCGGTCACTGCCTTGTCCGGCATGGCGTTTGCGCCGGCCATCGCCGCCGGCCCAAGCGCGGTCGAGCCGGTCGAAGTCTCGGCGCGGCCGATCACCACCTTCCATATCGGCAGCGCCGACAAGCAGTTTGGGCCGCTGGAATTCGTCGGCGGTCTTGAGATGAACTCGACGACGCGCGATTTCGGCGCGCTGTCGGCATTTCGGTTCGTCAAACCCGGTAGCGATTTCATCGGCGTCGCCGATACGGGCTTCTGGTTCTTCGGCTCGATCACCCATGATGCCGACAAGCGGCCGTCCGGCATCCAGAATTTCCGCATGCAGCAGATGGTCGATGAGAAGGGCCGGCCGATCGACAGGAAATGGGAAGTCGATGCCGAGGGCCTTGCAGTCAAGGACGGCATCGCCACCGTCGGCTTCGAGCGCGATCACCGCGTCGCCCAGTTCAAGATCGACCCCAGCAACATGACGGCGCCTTTCAAGCAACTGAACTTTCTGATTCCAGCCCGCGAACTGCGACAGAACCGCGGTTTCGAGACGGTCACCCACGCCAATCCTAGCGGCCAGCACGAGGGCGGCCTCGTCGTGGTCTCGGAAAAGAGCTTGGACAAGGCTGGCAACATCTATGCCGCCATCATCGAAGGGCCGCACAAGGGCGTCTTCACGGTCAAGCGCAACGGTGATTTCGACATCACTGACGGCGCCTTCCTGCCGGATGGCGACCTGCTGCTTTTGGAGCGCAGTTTCTCGATGGCCGGCGGTGTCAGGATGCGGCTAAGGTGCATCTATGGCGAAAGCGTCGAGAAGGGCGCGGTTGCCGACGGGCCGGTGCTGATGGAAGCCGACATGGGCTACCAGATCGACAATATGGAAGGACTCGACGTCTGGACCCGCGATGACGGAGCGCTGATGGTGTCGCTGATCTCGGACGACAACCACTCGATCCTGCAGCGCAACCTCTATCTGGAATTCATCCTGCACCAGGATTGAGAGCCCTAAGGCTTGGTGGCGATCCAGATGACGTGGCGCGCGCCGCGCTTGCCATTGGCGCGCGTCTTCACCTCGTCCACGACAAAGCCCGCCTGCTTGAGCCTAAGTGTGAAGCCGGCATCGGGGCCTTGCGACCAAACAGCCAGCACGCCCCCGGGCCTGAGCGCTGCACGCGCCGCGCCGAGGCCGGCAGCGCCATAGAGGGCGTCGTTGCCCCTGTAGACGATGCCTTCGGGGCCATTGTCGACATCGAGCAGGATGGCGTCCCAGGCTGCCTTGTCGGATCTTATGATGTGCCCGACGTCGGCTTCGCGAACCGTCACACGGGGATCGTCGAGACAGCCGGCGAAGACCGCCTCCATGGGGCCGCGCGCCCAGGCGATGACGGCGGGGACAAGCTCGGCAACCGTGATGCCTGCGTCGGCGCCCAATTGGGCAAGCGCAGCGCGCAGCGTAAAACCCATGCCGAGGCCGCCGATCAGGATTTTCGGTTGGGCGCGGCCGCCGATCTTTTCACAGGAGAGCTTGGCCAGCGCTTCTTCGGAGCCGCTGAGGCGGCTGTTCATCAGCTCATTGGTGCCGAGCATGATCGAGAATTCGCTGCCGCGCTGCTTGAGGCGCAGTTCCTGTCCGCCGTCAGGCGTTTTGGCCGAGCCGAGCTGGACCCAAGGGATCACGGCCTAGACAGCCACGGTCGGCTGGCTCCAGTGGGCGGCGAGCAGCCGGTAGGGGATCAGGGCCACAACAGCGATGATCAGCTTCACCGAGAGGTCGCCCAGCGCCCAGGAGACCCAGCGCATGGTCTCGACCGGCAGCACGCCCATCAGCGGCGCCGTCTCCAGCGCAAAGCTGTCGTTCGGGCCGGCAAAAGCGAAGGCGGCCGAAAAGGCGATGCTGAAGAATACCAGGGTGTCGAGCACCGAGCCGACCAGCGTGCCGACGATCGGCGCGCGCCACCAGCTCTGCCGGCGCAACCGGTTGAACACGGTGACGTCGAGCAATTGCGCGCAAAGGAAAGCCGCGCCGGAAGCTGCGGCGATGCGCACCAGCCGGTCGGCTGATGTCTCGAACTCGATCAGGCCGTGGCGAAACAGGAAGGGCGGGACGAGGATCGAGCAGACCACAGCGGTCATGAAGCCGACAAGGACGATGCGGCGCGCCACGGTCGGCCCGTAGCGGCGGTTGGCAAGGTCGGTGACCAGGAAGGAGAAGGGATAGGTGAAGGCGCCCCAGGTCAAGATGTCGCCCAGCGACAGACCGCCGGCCTGGCCCTGCATCGGGAACTGCACGAGGATGTTCGATGCCACGACGACAAGCGCCATGGCGGCCACAAAGGGCAGATATCGCGAGAAGGAAGTCATTTTTTTATTCTGGGTAATGGAACCAGCCAGGCGCTAGCCGAAATCCGGATCGCGCTGCCTTGCAAGTTTTGAGCATCGGATTGCTCCGATGCTGCTGCCTTTAATGTTTTGAGCATCGGATTGCTCCGATGCTCAGGGCGGTCGTCCCCCGCCTTGATATCGTTAAGCGGCGGGCTGGTCAGCCAGCTTCTTGGCGATCTGCTTCTTCAACAGGCGCGCGCGCTGCGACAATTCCTTGGCGTCGGCCTTGGCTAGGAAGGCGTCGAGGCCGCCGCGATGCTCGACCGAACGCAGCGCGTTGGCCGAAATGCGCAGGCGCACATTCTGGTTCAGCGCTTCCGAAATCAGCGTCACATTGACGAGGTTCGGCAGGAAGCGGCGCTTGGTCTTGTTGTTGGCGTGGCTCACATTGTTGCCGGTCTGGACTGCCTTGGCAGTGAGTTCGCAGGTGCGGGACATGGTTCTAACCTTCAGTTCTGTCTAGCCTGCCAAACCTTGTTCGCCCGCGCCGGGTGGCGCGCGGTTTCAGTCAGGCGGCCTTATGGAAAAGTTGGCGTTCCATAGTTGCATTTCGCCAATGCGTCAAGCTCCGGCTTACCCACGACTGTGACGAGCGTTTCACATAAAGGCCGGAATTCAGCCTATAAGCGGTCGGACAGGGACATCTCAAGCCGGAGTCGCCCGCCTCCGGTTAAAAAAAATCAAGGACCGAGCCCGCCATGCTTCGCCCGTCACATGCCATTGTCGCCATACTTGTCGCCGCCTTGCCGACATCAACCCTTGCTGCCGCGCCCGCAGCCACCGCACAGTCCTTCAAGGGCGAATACACGGTGTCGTTCCTCGGCCTTTCCGTGGCCAAGGCGACATTTTCCAGCCACTACGAAGGCGGTAACTATTCCATAGACGGCACCGTCTCCAGCGCGGGTCTCGCCACCTTGTTCGACGACACGAGCGGCACGATCTCGTCAAAGGGCAAGATCCTGGGCAAGCAGATACAGCCACAGGTATTTCGCGCGGATTATAAGTCCGGCAAGAAGGCTTCCATGGTCGATATCCGCTTTGCCAATGGCGCGGTGACCGCCACCCAGGTCATTCCCGAACCGAAAAAGCGCAATCCCAAAAACTGGATACCGCTGGGCAGCAACGATCTGGCATCGGTGCTCGATCCGATGGCGGCTACCGTCATCCATGCCGACAGCCTCGACCAGGTCTGTGGGCGCAAGGTGAAATTCTATGACGGCGAGATGCGCGCCGACCTGACGCTGACCTACGCCTCGAAAGGATCGATCTCGGTCAAGGGCTACAAGGGCGACACCGTTACCTGCAAGATGAGCTTCGAGCCGGTGGCAGGCTACCGCAAGGGCCGCAAGGCGCTGAATTACCTGAAGAAGAAGAGCCAGATGATGGTGACGTTTGCACCGCTCGGCCAAACCGGCATATATGCGCCGATCCACGCCACGGTCGGGACGCAGATCGGCACCTTGACTGTCAGCGCGGGGCGGTTCGAAGCAACTGAATAGACGCGCCCACCCGAATAGAATGGGGCGCGTCGCCGGAGACGGGCATGGGGCGCGCAACACTGATCGGTTTCTCGGCGGTCGCCATGTGGGCGCTGCTGGCGTTGCTCACCGATGCGTCGGGCGCCGTGCCGCCATTCTTGCTCTCGGCCATCACCTTCACCATCGGCACCGCGGTCGGGCTGGTTGCCCGGCTGTTCATGCCGGCGACCGATAAAAGCCTGAAGATCCCACGCCAGGTCTGGGTGATCGGCATTGCCGGACTGTTCGGCTACCATTTCTTCTATTTCACCGCGCTGCGCAACGCGCCGGCGGTGGAGGCAAGCCTGATCGCCTATCTGTGGCCGCTGCTGATCGTGCTGGGATCAGCGCTGATGCCGGGCGAGAAGCTGGCCTGGAACCACGTCGTCGGCGCGCTGCTCGGGCTCGCCGGGACCGTGCTGATCGTCACCAAGGGTGGCGGCCTCGCCTTCGATGCTCGCTACACCTTCGGCTATGCGATGGCGGCCGTCTGTGCGCTACTGTGGTCGTCCTATTCGCTGCTGTCGCGGCGCTTTCCGGCGGTGCCGACCTCGATCGTCACCTGGTTCTGCGCCGCCACGGCAGCCCTGTCCCTCATCTGCCATCTTCTGCTGGAAAAGACGGTGCTGCCCGATGGCCCCGGCCAGTGGCTGGCGGTGGTTGGTTTGGGGTTGATGCCGGTGGGTGCCGCCTTCTACGCCTGGGATATCGGCGTCAAACGAGGCAACATCCAGGTGCTCGGCGCGGCAAGCTATGCGGCGCCACTGCTGTCGACATTGGTGCTGATCGCGGCGGGCGTTGCCGAGCCGTCGCTGCGTATCCTGGCGGCCTGCGTACTGATCACCGGCGGCGCGGCGCTGGCGGCGAAATCGCTGTTCGTGCGGAAGCCGGCGACGGGTAGAGCAAGCGCATGACGATGCCGTTTGCCGGCGGCATCGACGCCAATGCCAACGCCACATTGATTTTTTCGCTGGTGGCAGCGGTGATCTACGCCTTCACCCTGGACATGCGGCCGACGCTGGCCCGCTCGGCGGCAAAGACGCTGGCCGTGGCCATGCTTGCGGCGCTGGCCTTCATGCAAGGTGGGCAGCTGTTGCTCGTCGCGGCGCTGGCGCTCAGCGCCGTCGGCGACGCCTTCCTGTCGCGTGACGGCGAAAAGGCCTTCCTCGGCGGGCTGGCCAGCTTCCTTGCGGCGCATGTCCTCTATGTGCCGCTCTTCCTGCGCGGCGGCGGCGGGCTGGATGTGCTCAGCACCGAGACATGGCGCGGCGCCATCGCGCTTGCCATGGCGGCCTTCGCAGTCGTCATGCTGGCGGCGCTCTGGCGCCGTGTCAGTCCCGGCCTGCGGGTGCCGATCGCCGTCTATATCGCGGCCATTCTGGCGATGGGCATCTCGGCGTTGACGCTCGACAATCCGTGGGTCATCGGCGGCGCTGTTATGTTCATGGCATCGGACGGGCTGCTTGCCGCGGAGAAATTCCTGGTTCCGGCAATAGCACCCTATCGCGCCGGCATCCGTTATGCGGTCTGGGTGCTGTACTATGCCGCCCAGCTCTGCATAACTCTTGGTTTTCTTCTGGCCTAAGGCTGCCAGCCCGGCTCGGCCATTTCAAACGCGGCGAAGTCGAAGCCCGGCGCCACGGTGCAGCCGACCAACGTCCATTCGCCGAGGCTGCGCGCTGATTGCCACCAGCCGGCCGGCACGACGATCTGCGGCCGCTCGCCCGCCGCAAGTTCAATGCCGAGCACCTGCTCGATCACCTGGTTAACCTTTGGACTGCCTTCCTCGCACATCGACAGCGCCAGCGGCGCCCCGGCATGGAAATGCCAGACCTCGGCCGCGTCCTTGACCCGGTGCCAGGCCGAAATCTGGTCCTGTTCAAGGAGGAAATAGATCGCCGTCGAATGGCCACGCGCGCCACCGGCGCCGTCGCGAAAGGTCTCGGCATACCAGCCGCCTTCCGGATGCGGCTTGAGGCCAAGCATGGCGATGATTTCAGCGGCGCTGGTCATGGCTGATCCCGGAACGATGCTCAGAAATTGTCCTTGCGCTTGCGGATTTCCGCGAACACTTCGGCGTCGGAGGCCTCCTCCATGCCGAGATGCTTGCGGATCGCCGGGTCGTGCCAGCGCAGGAACGGATTGGTCGACAATTCCTCGCCGATCGTGGTCGGCAGCGTCGCCTTGTTGTCGGCGCGCAGGGTCTCGATCTTGGCGGCGCGTTCCCTGAGCGCCGAATTGGTCGGGTCGACGGTCAACGCAAAGCGGGCGTTCGAAAGCGTATACTCATGGCCGCAATAGATGACCGTGTCCGCCGGGAGTGCGGCGAGCTTCTTCAGCGACTCATACATCACCGGCGGCTTGCATTCGAACAGCCGGCCGCAGCCGAGCGCGAACAAAGTGTCGGCGGTGAACGCCACTTTCGAGGCCGGAAAATGATAGGAGACATGGCCCGCAGTGTGGCCGGGCGTGGCGATGACATCGATCCGCTCACCGCCGAGATGGACGACCGAGCCTTGCCCGACGGTCTCGTCGATGCCGGGGATCTTTTCCTTTTCCGCCTCCGGTCCGACGATGCGCAGCTTGAAGCGCTCCTTCAGCGCCAGATTGGCCTCGACATGGTCGACATGGTGGTGGGTGGTCAGGATCATTGTCGGCTTCCAGCCGGTACGCTCGATAGCGGCAATGATCGGCGCTTCTTCGGGTGCGTCGATAATGGCGGTCTCGCCGCTTTTCGGGTCATGCACCAGCACGCCGAAATTGTCGCTGCGGCACATGAACTGTTCGATTTCGACGGGCATTGGCATCTCTCCATCTGTTGGCGCAGACATAGGGCGCTTGGCCGCTGATGTCATCTAGCTTTGCAGAACGTGCCGGCTTTGTTGAACTTGGGCGGCATCGCAGCTACCGTCCCGCGCATGCATTCCGATATCGTCGATCTCCGCTCCTTCTATTCGACCACGCTCGGCCGCCTGGCTGAACGCTCGATCACCATGGCGCTGTCCTCAATATGGGCAACAGTGCCCAATGAGCGGCTGGTCGGGCTCGGCTATACCTTGCCGTGGCTGGAGCGGTTCGGCACCGATGCCGAGCGGGTGTTTGCCTTCATGCCTGCTACGCAAGGCGCCGTCGTCTGGCCGGCGAACGGGCCGACGGCTACGGCGCTGGTCTTCGACGAGGAATTGCCGCTGGTCGATTCCTGCATCGACCGCATGCTGCTCGTGCATTCGCTCGAACATGTCGAAAACCCGCGCGAGACGCTGAACGAGATCTGGCGGGTGCTGTCGCCGGCAGGGCGCGTCGTCATCGTCGTGCCCAACCGGCGCGGTGTCTGGGCGCGGTTCGAGCACACGCCGTTCGGCAATGGCCGGCCGTTCTCGCGCGGCCAGCTGACAGAATTGCTGCGCGAGGCGAATTTCACACCGGCTTCCTGGTCCGACGCGCTGTTCTTCCCGCCATCGCCGCGGCGCTTCATGATGCGGTTCCACAATGTGCTGGAGCGCGCCGGCCGGCGGTTCTGGCCGATCTTTTCCGGCGTCATCGTGGTCGAGGCGCAGAAGCGGCTCTATCAGGGCGTGCCGGTCGCGCAGCGCGCCTCGCGCCGTGTCTTCGTGCCGGTACTGTCACCGCACGGTGCGACGCGGCTTGGCCGCCGGGCGGAAGGGGTGACATCGACGACGCGTCAGGTGACACCTTCGTGATCATCATGAAAACTGGTGTTGCGTGGGTTTTTCCCACCTATCTGTCGCAGATGCATTCGCGGTCCGTTTGAGCGGCGGATGCCTTCAAGTCTCTCCATCTGGTTCAGCAACGCTTCTGAACGCAAGGACCTCGTGCATGGCTGATCAACCGGACAAGTCCGCCACCGCTCAGCCGGCAACCGTCGAAGCCAGCAGCCTGCGCGATCAGGTGGCGACGATCAAACGGGCGCTGGTAGGCTCACCGGTGCGCAAGTGGCTGGTCTGGACGTCGGTCGGCATTATGGCGGTCATCGTCGCCACGTCGATCGGCCAGGTTCTGCTCAACCGCTGGAACCAGCCTTTCTACGATGCGCTGGCGCGTCGCGACATGGCGGCCTTCCTGCATCAGCTGATGATCTTTGCCGTGATTGCCGGCACGCTGCTCCTGCTCAACATCGCTCAGACCTGGCTCAACCAGATGATCCGGCTGAAGCTGCGCGAGGCGCTGACGCTCGACCTGATCGACCAATGGATGCGGCCGGCGCGGGCCTTCCGGCTCGCCAATGCCGGCGCCATCGGCGTCAATCCCGACCAGCGCATGCAGCAGGATGCCGCGCATCTGTCCGATCTGTCGACGGACCTCGGCGTCGGCCTGCTGCAATCCTTCATCCTGCTGGTGTCGTTCGTCGGCGTGCTTTGGCAACTCTCGTCGGGCTTCGTCTTCCACATCAACGGCTGGTCGCTGGCGATACCGGGCTACATGGTCTGGGCCGCGTTCCTCTATGCCGGCATCGCCTCCTGGCTGAGCTGGCTGGTCGGGCGGCCGCTGATCCGCCTCAACAGCGACCGCTACACCCGCGAGGCCGAGCTGCGTTCCGGGATGGTGCGCGTCAACGAGAATGTCGACGCCATCGCGCTCTATCACGGCGAAGCCGATGCCAAGAGACGGCTCGAAATCGACCTTGGCACGGTGCTGGGCGCGATGCGAAACATCTACAAAGCGCAGATCAACCTTTCCTGGGTGACCGATACCTATGGCTGGATCACCGTGGTGGCGCCGATCCTTGTGGCATCGCCGGTCTATTTTTCAGGCGATATCAGCTTTGGCGGGTTGATGATGGCGGTCGGCGCCTTCAACCAGGTGCACTCGTCGCTGCGCTGGTTCATCAACAATATCGGCGGCATCGCCGACTGGCGCGCCACGCTGATGCGCGTTGCCGACTTCCGCATTGCGCTCGATGAAACCGATGTGTTGCACGACAAGGAAAAGCGCATCGAATTCGGCGATAACGCCAATGGCAGCCTGACCTTCGAGAAGCTCCAAGTGGCCTCGCCGGAGGGCTGCACCAAACTTTCAGACAGCCATGTCGAGATCCATCCCGGTGAGCGCGTCATGATCACCGGCGACCCAGGCGCCGGCAAGACATTGTTCTTCCGCGCCATTGCCGGCCTTTGGCCCTGGGGCAGCGGGCGGATCGGCTTGCCGGCCGGAGAAACGCCGATTTTCGTGCCGCGTGTTCCGTATTTTCCTGCCGGCACGTTACGCGAAGTGCTGCATCCGAATGGCTCGGCGCCGGCTGGCGATGCTGATTTTGGGGCGGTGCTGGCCGAGGTCGGCCTCGAGCGGCTGTCATCCTTGCTCGACCGTTCCGCACGCTGGGAGCGGGAACTCAACGATGACGAACAGCGGTCGCTGGCCTTCGCCAGGCTGGCCTTGCGGCAGCCGAAATGGGTGATCATCGACGAAGCGATGGACGCGTTCGATGGTCCTTCGCTGCGAAGGGTACTGTCCATGCTGGAGAAACGCCTGCCGGAAACCGCGATCCTCAACATCGGGCGCGGACTGCACAATGGTCATTTCTTTCCACGCGCATTGAACATCGTGAAGGATACGGGTGCTGCGCCATTGAAACCCGCCCGAGTCAGGACCGGCGCCATCGACCCGCCGCCGAAAGCGGCCGTGCGGCGAAAGAAGTAGAAGGGGCTTTATTTCGCCGCGATCGCGGCGAAGATTCACGGGTCGAAACATCCGTGGTGCGGCCATGCTCGATGCGCTCAGCCTGCTTGCCTGCCTTGCCTGCACCACGCCCGTGGCTGCCCCGGCCGTTGCCGTGGATGTCGAACTGGTGCTGGCCGTCGACATATCACAGTCGATGGACGAGAGGGAGTTCGCGCTGCAGCGCGCTGGCTATGTCGAGGCGCTCAGGCATCCCGATTTCATCAAGGCCGTGCGCTCGGGAACCACCGGGCGCATCGCGCTTGCCTATTTCGAATGGGCGGGCGTCGTGCGCGAGGATGGCGTCATCGCCTGGCAGGTGATCGACAGCGCAGAGAGCGCCAACGCCTTCGCCGACAGAATAGAAGCGCGGCCGTTCCGCAGCTTTCGCGGCACCTCGATTTCCGGTGCGCTTGCCTTCGGCGCCGGGCTGTTCGAGGGCACGGGGTTCGATGCGCCACGCAGCGTCATCGACATTTCCGGCGACGGTCCCAACAACACCGGGCTGCCCGTCGCCACGACACGCGATGCGGCGGTGGCCAAGGGCATCGTCATCAACGGCCTGCCGATCCTGATCAGCCCGTCGCCGACGTTCAGCCATCTCGACCAGTATTATGACGACTGCGTCACCGGTGGGCCAGGCTCCTTCGTGTTGCCGATCTATGCGGCCTCGGAATTCGCCACCGCCATACGCCGCAAGCTGATCCTGGAGGTGAGCGGCATCGCCGATGCGACCGTGGTCCCGATCGATGCCGCCGCACCCATGGACTGCCTACAGGGCGAACGCGACCGGCGGCTATATTCCGACCCATATCTGCCGGAACTCGACAAATGAGGTTTGAGGCAGTTCGGAGGGGAAAGCCGCTGCGCGGCTTGTCGGCAAACTTCAGGCCGGCCGTGCACCGTATTTGTCGCGAAATTCGGCATAGAGATCGCGGCGCCAGCGCCGGCCGCCGACATAGCCACGCAACAGCTGCGGCAGCGAATAGCCAAGCGCCTTCGACGACCGGTTGGCCATATAGCCGGAGAACGCCTGCGAAACCCTGCCCTTGAGTGCATCGGCGATGAGCTGCCGGGCGATCATGTAAGGCGGAATGTAGGGGTAGCGGTCGGCGATATAGGGGTGCTTGTCGATCAAGCTCGCATAGGCTTCGACATAGCCGTCCCGGCGACCGGAGATCGAATTCTCCGAGTTGTACTTTTTCCAGTCGATCACTTCGGACAGCTGCGCGCCGCTGCGACGGGCAAAGCGCAGCAACAATTCGCGATCCTGCATGCGCGTGACGTCACTGTCGTAGCCGCCGATGGCCAGCAGCGACTCGCGCCGGGCGGTGATTGCCGACCCGGCAATGAAGATGGTCTGCGCGACAAGGGCCCGCTCCAGCGAGTCGCGGCTCAGCAGCGCCTCGCGGTTGACGCAGTTGGTGCGGCGATTGCCCTTCAGCGACACGAAGGAACTGATCAGCACTTCGAGTGAGGGATTGTTGTCGAACTGCTCCAGCGTCCGCGCCAGGCGATCCGGCAAATAGACGTCGTCGGAATCGAGGAATGTCACCACCGGCGCCTGCGCCCGCTCGATGCCGGCATTGCGGGCGGCATTGGCGCCGCGCCATTTCGAGCCAACATAGATCAGCCGTGGATCGCGGATTTCGGCAAGTGCGGCTGCCGTACCGTCGGTCGAGCCGTCATCGACGACAATGTGTTCGAACCGGGGAAAATTCTGCGCCAGCACGCTCTCCACGGCGCGCACCACCTTGCTGCGGCGATTGTGCGTCGGTGTGATCACCGAGATCAGCGGAGCGAGGTCGGTTGCCTTGGACATGTTGCTTCGATTGTGCCCCGAAATGCCTGGAGGCCGGAGGTTTTGATGGTCGCCGTCCAAGCCTTACCCCGGGATGGCATTCGATTCGACGCTACAAAAAACCAGCGGCAATGTCATCACAAACTGTTGAGCCAGGACGCCGTAAGCCGGCCGATTACCCCAGACGTAATCGACCGATGGCCATCATGTCTGCAGATTGCGCCAACGAAGCCGGTCGTCGGGCTTCGATCTCACAGGGAGTTCAGCCGTGGCCGCCTACGCCGTCGCCCATATGCGTCAAGTCACAATGGGCCCGCAGATTGTCGAGTATCTGCAGAGGATCGACGCCACATTGGAGCCGTTCGGCGGCCGCTTCCTTGTCCACGGCGGCGACATGGACGTGGTCGAAAACGAATGGCCCGGGCATCTGATCGTCATCGAGTTTCCGGACAGGGCGCATGCGTGGGGCTGGTACGATTCATCAGCCTATCGGGAGATTCTGGCCTTGCGCACCGACAACTCCCACGCCGATGTGATCATCGCCGATGGCGTTCAGCACCCGCACAAGGCGACGGACGTGCTGGAATAGGGGCAAACTACCGCTTCAGCAAGAACACCGCTTGCTGGCCGAAGAAATTCCAGAACCACCATGGCATCGACAGTCCGATCTTCTGGCCGTTGCCGTCGAGCGCGGTGGCTTTCTCGACCGAAGCGCCGAGTTCCTCGACCAGATTGACGAAGTCGCGGATGGTGCAGAAATGGATGTTGGGCGTGTCGTACCAGGAATAGGGCAGGTCCGCGGTCACCGGCATCCGGCCATTGACGAACAGCGACAGCCGCACCCGCCAGTGGCCGAAATTGGGGAAGGAGACGATGGCGCGGTTGCCGATTCGCAGCAGCTCGTCGAGCACCAGCTTCGGGTTGCGGGTCGCCTGCAGCGTCTGAGACAGGACGACGAAGTCAAAACCCTTGTCTGGATAGAATTCGAGGTCGGTATCGGCATCGCCCTGGATGACCGAGAGACCGCGCGCCACGCATTCATTGACGCCGCGCTGTGACAGCTCCAGCCCGCGGCCGTCGACCTGCTTGGTCTCCTGCAGGAGTTCGAGCAGCAGGCCGTCGCCGGAGCCGACATCGAGCACCCGCGACTGCGGCGGTATCAGGTTGGCCACGACTTCGAGGTCGACGCGCTGGCTGCCATTGACGCTCATGAGGCGAGCCCCCTTGCGCGGGCCGCCGAGCCGATGAAGCCCTTGATGGCGGCAAACAGTTCGGGTTCATCGAGCAGGAAGGCATCATGGCCGCGGTCGGTGTCGATCTCGACGAAGGAGACGGAGGCGCCGGCGGCGTTGAGCGCATGCACGATCGAGCGGCTCTCCTCGGTCGGGAACAGCCAGTCCGAGGTGAAGGACACCAGGCAGAAGCGGGTCTTGGTCCCGGCAAAGGCATCTGCCAACCGGCCGCCATGGTCGGCGGCGAGGTCGAAATAATCCATCGAACGGGTCATGTAGAGGTAGGAGTTGGCGTCGAAGCGGTCGACGAATGTCATGCCCTGGTGGCGCAGATAGCTTTCGATCTGGAAATCTGCGTCGAAACCGAAGGTCAGCGCTTCGCGGTCCTGCAGATTGCGGCCGAATTTCCGATGCAGGGCGGCTTCCGACAGATAGGTGATGTGGGCGGCCATGCGCGCCACGGCGAGCCCCTTTTCCGGGCGCTTGCCGTGCTCGAAATATTTGCCGCCATGCCAGTCCGGATCGGCCATGACGGCCTGCCGGCCGACCTCGTGGAAGGCGATGTTCTGCGAGGAATGGCGTGCGCCTGTGGCGATCGGCAGGGCCGAGAAGACGCGCTCGGAATAGCACGATGCCCATTCCAGCACCTGCATGCCGCCCATCGAGCCGCCGAGCACGCAAAACAGCTTTTCGATGCCGAAATGGTCGACCAGCATCAGTTGCGCCCGCACCATGTCGCGGATGGTGATGATTGGCAGGTCGAGGCCGTAGGGCTTGCCGGTGGCGGGATTGGTCGAGGCCGGACCCGTGGAGCCGAGGCAGCCGCCGATGACGTTGGAGCAAATGACGAAGAAGCGGTTGGTGTCGATGATCTTGCCGGGACCGATCAGCACTTCCCACCAGCCGGGCTTGCCGGTCACCGGATTGGTGCTGGCGACATGCTGGTCGCCGGTCAGCGCGTGGCAGACCAGGATGGCGTTGGTGCGGGCATCGTTGAGGGCGCCATATGTCTGGTAGGCGATCTGGAACGGCGACAAAAGCGTGCCGGCGTCGAGCTTCAGCGGCTTGTCAGGGCCAAAACGCAACACAGGGCTCGACGGGTTGTCGGCCTCGTTGTTGGTTTTTGTAGCGCGGAGCGCGGCCATGTGACTCTCCTTGCCCGCCGTCAGGCAATAAAAAACCGGCAGTGCGATCGCAAAGCCGGTTACGTCACGCAAACGGCCCTTTAGCGAGTTGTTTAACGTGGCTGCAAGCCGACCGGCCAAATCACCACGGAACTGTTGCGTTCTTCTAGAACTCGTGCGGCCCGGCGTCAACGGCCAGCTATTGCCCGCCTCTCGACATTCGCGGCTACGGCTTGTATTTCCGCTGCGGCCTCCGGACGGAGGCATTCTCGATGGATTTGCGACATGGACAAGACAGCGGACAAGGCACGGCCGACGCCCCGCGCGGGCATTATGGACATCGACGCCTATGTGCCGGGCAAGAGCACGGCACCGGCCGGCGTCGCCAAGGTCCATAAATTGTCGTCGAACGAGAACCCGCTCGGCCCGTCGCCGAAGGCGATCGAGGCCGCGCGCGAAGTGGCTGGCAAGCTCGATGTCTATCCCGACGGCACCGCCCGCCGGCTGCGCGAGGCGATCGCCGAGGTGCATGGCCTCAACCCGGCAAACATCATCTGCTCCAACGGTTCCGACGAGATTTTGGGCCTGCTGGCGCAGACCTATCTGGCGCCAGGCGATGAGGCGATTTTTACCGAACATGCCTTCATGGTCTACAAGATCTACATTCAGTCGGCGGGGGCCAAGCCGGTTGCTGTGAAGGAAACCGAGGAGCGCGCCGACGTCGACGCGATCCTGGCCGCGGTGACGCCGCGGACCAAAATCATCTTCCTCGCCAATCCCAACAATCCGACCGGCACCTATCTGCCGTTCCAGGAGGTCCGCCGCCTGCATTCCACGCTCCCGGGCAACGTGCTTCTGGTGCTCGACGCGGCCTATGCCGAATATGTCAGGCGCAATGACTACGAGGCCGGCATCGAGCTGGCGGGCAGCGCACAGAATGTGGTCATGACCCGCACCTTCTCCAAGCTCGGCCTTGGCGGCGCGCGCATCGGCTGGATGTATGGCCCACTGCACATCGTCGATGCCATCAACCGTATCCGCGGCCCTTTCAACGTTAACGCAACAGCGATCGAGGCCGGCATTGCCGCCATCCGCGACCGCGCCCATGTCGAGCGCAGTTCGTTGCACAACGAGACCTGGCTTACCTGGCTGAATGAAGAGCTGACGAAGCTTGGGCTGCGCGTGACGCCCAGCGTCGGCAATTTCGTCCTCATCCACTTTCCCGACGACAAGAGGCATTCGGCTGAGGCGGCGGACGACTACCTCACCCAGCGCGGCTATATATTGCGGCGCGTTACCGGCTATGGCTTTCCCAATGCGCTTCGCATGAGCGTCGGCACCGAAGAAGCCAATCGCGGCGTCATCGATGCCCTCACGACATTCCTGAAAAGCTGAAACAATGACAGCACCGATGTTTGAAAAGATCGCGCTGGTCGGCATCGGCCTGATCGGCTCGTCGCTGGCCCGCATTATCCGCCGCGAGGGCCTGGCCCGCCATGTCGCCATCGCGACGCGCAGCCCGGCCACGCTGGCACGGGCGAAGGAGCTCGGTCTTGGCGAGAGCTACACCACCGACGCCAGGGAAGCGGTCCGCAATGCCGACCTGATCATCGTCTCGGTGCCTGTGGGATCGTCGGGCGAGGTGGCGCAAGAGATCGCGCCGGCGCTGAAAAAAGGCGCCATCCTCACCGATGTCGGTTCGACCAAGGCCTCCGTCATTGCGCAAATGCAGCCCTATGTGCCGGAAGGCGTGCATTTTATTCCGGGGCACCCGCTGGCAGGTACGGAGAAATCGGGCCCGGATGCGGGTTTCGCCGAGCTGTTCGAAAACCGCTGGTGCATCTTCACGCCGCTGCCGGGAACCGATCCGGCCGCGCTGGAAAAGCTGTCGGAATTCTGGCGGCGCTGCGGCTCCAACATTGACACGATGGACCCGCAGCATCATGACATGACGCTGGCCATCGTTTCGCATCTTCCGCACATCATTGCCTACAACATCGTCGGCACGGCCGACGATCTGGAATCGGTGACCAAGTCGGAAGTGATCAAATATTCGGCTTCCGGTTTCCGCGACTTCACCCGTCTGGCCGCCTCCGACCCGACCATGTGGCGCGACGTGTGCCTGCACAACAAGGATGCCATCCTGGAAATGCTGGCGCGCTTTTCGGAGGACCTCGCCTCGCTGCAGCGGGCGATCCGCTGGGGCGACGGCGACAAGCTGTTCGACCTGTTCACCCGCACCCGGGCCGTTCGCCGTTCGATCATCGAGGCCGGCCAGGACATCGACGTGCCGGATTTTGGCCGCCAGGCGGTGGAACATCCGGCGAAGAGCTAAGTTCCCTCAAGCGGGCCACGTCGCTTCGAGCATGGCCATTGTGTCGGCCCTGTTTGGCGCTCCCAGCCGGCCGCCGAAGCGTTGGCATTTGAGCGCGGCGGCAGCACTGGCAAAGCGCAAGGCCTGCTCGATAGGCATGGCTTCGGCAAGCCCGACGGCAAAGGCACCGTGAAACACGTCGCCGGCGGCAAGCGTGTCGACCGCCTTGATCTTCGGCGCCGCGATGTGGCGCACGCATCCGGCGGACCGGTCATGCCACCAGCTTCCCGCGGCGCCGCCGGTCACCGCCACGAAGGCATCGGTGCGGCTGGCGAGGTCGGCACAGGCGGTTCCGGGGTCCAGCGCATGGCCGCAGACGATGCGTGCCGCCGTCTCCGAAGCGACGATGTGCGATGCCAGCGGCAGCAGGCGCTCCAGCACCTC
This sequence comes from Mesorhizobium sp. P160187, assembly GCF_057766425.1. Taxonomy (NCBI): domain Bacteria; kingdom Pseudomonadati; phylum Pseudomonadota; class Alphaproteobacteria; order Hyphomicrobiales; family Phyllobacteriaceae; genus Mesorhizobium; species Mesorhizobium sp. P160187. The sequence goes on along the minus strand of NZ_JBYMDX010000003.1, from coordinate 1,097,955 downwards.
AACCGGCGCCGTGTCGGCGTCGAGGATGGCGGGACGGCCGGCGCTGCGCGCGGCGGTCAAGGCAAGAGCGGCGGCGCCCGGCCAGCGCACATCGACCAGCACGGCATCGAAGCCGGAAAGATCGGCGACAGGCACCGCCTCGGGGTCGGCCTGCGCCTTTGGGTCGTAGAAGGGCACGATGATGCGCTCGCCATGAGCGTCGACCAGGATCGCGGCCAGCGCCGAGCGGGCGCCTTCGACGCGGCGGACAAAGCCGCAATCGACGCCCTCGGCCTCGATGCCGGCCAGCAATTGGTCGCCGACGGCATCGTCACCTGCACTTGCCCACAGGAACACCTCGGCGCCGAGACGGCGGGCGGCGCAGGCAGCACTTGTCGCCATGCCCGAGGCGATCTGGATGCCGTCCGAGGCGATGAACTTGCCCTGATGCGTGGGCAGGGTTTCGACGGCCAGGATGGTATCCAGCGTCAGCGCGCCAACGCTCAGCAGTTTCACCGGTCGGTTCATGCGTCGGCTTGCTCGAACATGATCTCTCCCCAAAAGCCATTCCCGCTCTTTGCGATCATGCTCTATCTCTTTGTTTTAACGCAATTCCGGACGGAAAACCGCTCACACTTTTCCTGGAATTGCTCTAATCGAGCGGCTTGATCTTGCCCAGCGGAATGAAGCCGAGCGAGACCTTGCCCTTCACCACCTTGAGCGGCATCGACGGTTCGTTGCCGAGCAGCGCCAGACCGGCAAAGCCTTGCTCGATCTGGCTCTTCTGCTCGGGGATTGCGGTGGCGAGGATTGCCGCCACGGCTTTGGGATCCTGCAGCTTGATCGTCAGGTCGGCATTGACCTGGCCGTTGGCGTCGACCGACACCGGGCCGGAGACGGTGATGCGCGCGGTTCCCGACGACAGATCGAGCTTGTGGATGCCGACCGCCTGGCCGCGCAGGCTCCTGGCCTGCGTCTTCATCAGCGCGACGCCGTTCTTCAGCGTCGCGTCGCCGCTGCCGTCGAGCGGCGGCAGCACGCGCCCGCCGATCGCGTCGGCGTCGATCTCAAGATCGGTGAAGCTGCCGACGTAGCCGATGTCCTGGCCGTCGGGTCGCAACTCGCCCGCCGCCGTTCCGGCGCTGAACAGTGAAACCGGGTCGGTGTCGTCGGCCGGATCGGTCTGGCCGGACAAGCTCTCGGCCTGCAGCGAAATGCTGCGTGGCAAGGGCCAGGAGAGCTTGGCATTGACCTGCAGATTGTCCCAATCGATCCATAGCGGCGCCATCCCGGGCACCGAGGTCCGCAGCGGCCCACGCAACTCGGCGGCAGGCGACAAAGGCCGGATGAGTTCTGCAACGAAGTTGAAGCTGCCTGCCGAGGCGGCAACGTTCCTGGCGTCGTCCTCGTAAGCCAGATTGTCACAGGAGATGGCAAAACGCAGGGGGTAGCCGCTGACGGTGAGGTTGGCGCAGCCGGCCTCGATGCCTTTGTCCTTGAGCGAGGCCACCGCCTTGTCGGCTTCGCTGCTGACGCGACCGGCGACATAGAACCAGACCGCGCTGTAGGCGCCGAACAGCATAACGACCAAGGCAGCGAGCCACATCAGCCGGTGGCGAAACTTCGACGGACGCTCGTCACTTGACGTCATGCTGCGGCTTTCATTAACGCGGGCGTGTTGCGGGTGGACTGTGGCTTACGCAACAAGCAAAAAGAACAGAAGAGCACCGATTCGATGCGGCGGCGTCACTCTCGTACAATCAGGCTTGGCGATATGGGCGATTTTTGGGTTTTTGGCTACGGCTCGCTGATCTGGCGACCGGGATTCGCCCATGTCGAGACACGGCGCGCGCGGCTTTACGGCTACCGCCGGTCGCTGTGCGTCTTTTCCTTCGTGCATCGCGGCACGCGCCAGCGGCCGGGCCTGGTGCTAGGCCTCGACCGTGGCGGCTCCTGCATCGGGCTGGCCTTTCGCGTGCCCGGCGAGCTGCGCGATGAGGTGCTGACCTATCTGCGCGAGCGCGAATTGGTGACCAGCGTCTACCTCGAGCGTGTGCTCGATATCAGCCTCGACGGGAATGGGGCGGCCGCGGGAGAGAGAGTGAAAGCGGTCGCCTATATCGTCGACCGCCAGCATGAGCAGTATGCCGGCGGGCTCGACCCCGCGCATGCGGCAGGTGTTATCCGTGGCGCCGTCGGCCAGTCCGGAAACAACGAGGACTATGTGCTCAACACGCTGCAGCATCTCGCGGCGCTGGGTATCAGCGACCACTGGCTGGAAGAGGTGGCGAAGCGGATCGCCTCGTGAGCCAGTGGACCACGCCGGGCCTGCAGGCGAAGCGCTCGCGCCTTTGTGAAGCGCTGGCACGCTGGAAAAATTGGCTGAGGCCTTTGACCTCGGCGCGGCGAGACCTAGCTTAGCTGCGGCCCGAAGCATTCGGGTACGCCCGCCGCCAGCCCACGGAGCCCCGTCTTGCAAAAACGCCGTCTCGGTCAAACCGACCTTTCCATCGCGCCGCTGGTCCTGGGCGGCAATGTCTTCGGCTGGACCGCGGACGAGAAGACCTCCTTCGACCTACTGGACCAGTTCGGCGACGCCGGCCTCAACGCTATCGATACGGCCGATGCCTATTCGCGCTGGGTGCCGGGCCACGCGGGCGGCGAGTCCGAGACCATCATCGGCAAATGGATGAAAAGCCGCGGCAACCGTGACAAGATCATCGTCATCACCAAAGTCGGCTCGGATATGGGACAAGGCAAGAAGGATCTGTCCGCTGCCCATATCGAAAGGGCGGTCGAGGCGTCGCTTGAGCGGCTGCAGACCGATGTGATCGACCTCTATTTGTCGCACTGGCCGGACCCGACCACGCCTTACGAAGAGACGCTCGGCGCCTACCAGAAGCTGCTCGCTGCCGGCAAGGTCCGCCATATCGGCGCCTCGAATCTTGACGCCGGCCAGCTGCGCGCCGCGCTCGATGTTGCCAGCCTGCGCGGGCTGCCGCGCTACAGCGTGCTGCAGCCGGAATACAATCTCTACGACCGCTCATCCTTCGACGGGCCGCTGCATGATCTGTGCGTGGCCGAGGATATCGGCGTCATCACCTATTTCAGCCTCGCCAAGGGGTTTTTGAGCGGCAAATACCGTCGCGAGGCCGATCTCGGCAAAAGTGAACGCGGCGGCGGCGTGAAGGCTTATCTCAATGCGCGCGGCATGCGCATTCTGGCCGCACTCGACACTGTGGCGGCGCGCCATTCGGCCAAGCAGGCGGAAGTAGCACTCGCCTGGGTGATGGCGCAGCCCGGCATCACCGCGCCGATCGCCAGCGCCACGACGCTGGACCAGGTCGACAGCCTGGTGCGCGCCGCATCGCTGAAGCTCAGCGCGGAGGATCTCGTGGCGCTGGACAAGGCCAGCGCCTAGCCGCGCAGGTTCGGCACGATCGTCCAAGACGACGGCTGTCCGCCTTGCCACACTGTTCTCCATTATTGGGAGAAGAGGCAGCATGGCCGCAGACATTCTTTCGCAGGCGCAGCCCTGGCAGCAATTGCTGGCGCTGGTGCTGGCGGCAACCGTCGTAATGGGCAGTCCTGGCCCGGCGACGATCAGCGTCACGGCGATAGGGGCCGCCTTCGGCCTGCGCAATTCGCTTCACTACACATCGGGGATCATTTTAGGCACGGTCGCGGTGCTGCTGGTGGTGGCCACCGGCATCAAGGCTATCCTCACCTCGATGCCGGGCGTAGCGCCAGTGCTGGCGGTCGCTTCCGCCGCCTATATTCTCTACCTCGCCTACAGAATAGCGACAGCGCCGCCGCTGGCCGCGCGTGACAGCAGCGCGGTTCTGCCGACCTTCCTCGGCGGCTTCCTGCTCGCCGTTGCCAACCCGAAAGCCTATGTGGCGATTGCTGCGGTCCTTGCTGGCTCCGCGACCGCAGCCGGCGCCGATGCTCTCGGCATCCCGGCCAGGCTGGCGGTTCTCACCCTGATGATCGTAGCCATCCATGTGCTGTGGCTGCTGGCCGGCGCGGCCTTCGCCCGCACCCTGCGCCAGCCGCTGGCGTCGCGGATCATCAATCTGGCCTTCGCGGCGACGCTGGTGCTGACAACGGCGCTGGCGGCGTGGCCTTGAGCCGGCCCGCAGAAGAGATCAAGCTTTGGTCTTTTTTGTTTTGGCGCGATTCAGGACGGAAAAAACCGCTCACACTTTTCCTGGAATTGCTTTGGCGGCCGCGGCGAGTTCGGCCAGCCGCTTGACCGCCGTCGGCGGCATTTGCGGCGGGTTAGGAGCCTGCGATGCCTCGATCAGCAGCTGGTCGCAGGCGGCTTCCGTATCGCCGATCAGCCGGTCCATGAATTCGTCCTTGCCGAGCCCGGGCGGAATCGGCGGCAGGAAGCGGGCCTTGATGGTGCCGGGAAAGCGCAAGAATTTGCGGCGAGGCCAATAGAGGCCGGCGACATGGGCGACCGGTACCACCGGGACGCCAAGCTGCGTATAGAGCTCGACAATGCCGTATTTGTAAGCCGGCTCGTCGCCTGGCGCTCGGCGCGTGCCTTCGGGGTAGATAATCAGCTGGCGCGGATTGCGCCCCATCTCCTGCTTTGTCGATGCAACGACCTGCTTCAACGCCTTGGAGCGGCTGCCGCGGTGAACCGGGATCATCCGCATCTTCAGGATGTACCAGCCGAAGAAGGGGATCCAGGTCAGCTCGCGCTTCAGGATATAAAGCGGATCGTGGAGGAAGGGAAAGAAAGCGATCGCGTCCCAAAACGACTGGTGTTTCGGCGCCAGGATGAAAGAGCCCTCCGGCAGGTTCTCGACGCCGGTGATGTCGCTCCTGGTGCCGGCGATCTTGTCGTAGAGCCACAGGCTGGTGCGCGACCAGAATTTCGGCACGAACCAGGCGCGATGGCGTGGCGAGAGGAAGTAGTAAGGGGTCCAGAGGACCATCTGGACGATCAGATTGACATAGAAGACGAAGTTGAACGCCAGCGAGCGGATATAGAGCATGCGGGGAAGGGCCCGTTGAGGAGGTGTGCGTTGGTTACACCAAGCGCGGGCAAAAAGGAAACGCCGCAATGGCCTGACATAGGCCGGCTCGCCACTGACTCAAGCCAGCCTCAACTCACCACGTCGCCTGCAATAGCCGCTGCTTCAGCCGCGGAGCGGCGAAATCGAGGAACGCCCTGAGTTTCACCGCCAGCAGGCCTTGGCCGGCATGGACGAGGCTCACCGGCCACGGCTGCGGCTCGAAGGGTCGCAAGACCGGGACGAGCACGCCGGAACGTACTGCGTCCGCGATCTGGTAGGAGAGCACCCGCGTCATCCCGGCGCCTGCAATCGCGGCATCGATTGCAGCTTCCGCCGTGTTGACGCGCAGCCGTGAGCGGATCGGCACGATCAGTTCGCCCTTGTCGCCGGCAAAGCTCCAGCTGGCGAGCGCTGCAGGCCCTTCGAAACTGATGCATTCATGCGCGGCCAGATCGTCCGGCGTCCGCGGCATGCCATGCGCGGCGATATAGGCGGGGCTGGCGCACACGACGCGACGGATCGCGCCGACGCGGATGGCAATGAGGCTCGAAGGCGCAAGCTCGCCGATGCGGATGGCAAGGTCGAGATGTTCCTCCGCCAGTTGGGTTATCCGGTCAGCCAGCGTCAGGCGAATGTTGACTTGAGGATAAGCCGCCAGGAATTCGGTGACGACAGGCAGCACGTGCAGGCGACCAAAGACGACCGGCGCGGTGATGAACAGGTCGCCGGTCGGCGTGCTGTATTCGCCGGCAGCGGTGCGTTCGGCTTCGCCGACCTCGCCGAGGATGCGGCGGCAGGCGGCGAGATAGGCCTGGCCGGCATCGGTCAGCGTGAGCTGCCGGGTCGAACGGTTCAGCAGGCGCGCCTGAAGGTGCTTTTCGAGGTCGGAAACCTTGCGGCTGACCGTTGCCAGTGGAATGCCGAAATGGCGGCCGGCAGCGGAAAGGCTGCCCGCTTCCACCGCGGCGACGAACAGCGACATGGCTTCGAGACGATCCATACTTTCTTCCGGAAATTGGAAGGATAGCTTGCAACTATGCCATCTACATCCAAAACATGGAAGGATCTACCTCTTCGCGTACAATGGCCGTGTTTCGGCCTCGCGGAGGCTTCCATGAATGCTCATACTTTCACCAGCGATGTCGCCTTCACGCCGACCGTCAAGGCGATCCAGACCCGCAAAGGTTCGCGCAAGGGCTATGCCAGCGCCGAGGAGCGCGGCGGATGGCGCGCCCATATCACGCCCGACCTCGCCGACTTCATCGCGGCGCAGACCAGCGTCTTCCTGTCGACCGCAAATGGCGAGGGTCAGCCCTATATCCAGCATCGCGGCGGGCCAGCCGGCTTCCTCAAGGTGCTGGACGAAAAGACCATCGGCTTCGCCGATTTCTCCGGGAACAGGCAGTTCATCACGCAAGGGAATCTCGCCGACAACAACCAGGCATTCCTGTTCCTGATCGACTATGCGCATCGCCAGCGCGTCAAGATCTGGGGCACGGCGCGCGTCGTCGAGGACGATGCCGATCTTCTGGCAAGGCTGATGCCGCAGGACTACAAGGCGCGCCCCGAGCAGGTCATCTTGTTCACCGTCTCGGCCTGGGATGCCAATTGCCCGCAACACATTCCGCAGCGATTCGAGGCCGCCGATGTCGCGGCCGCACTCGCCGAACGCGACAAGCGGATTGAAAGCCTCGAACAGGAGATTGCGCGGCTGCGTGGCGCGGAAGACGGCACGGCCAAGGGGTAATCGAGCGCCGTCAGAGTCGTCTGTCTGGACGCAATTCCCAAGGGAAAGCGTACGTGCTTTTCCCGGGAAAACCGCTACACACTTTTCCTGGAATTGCTTTAGTCCTTGGCGGTCGAAACCTCGGCCAGTGCGACGCTGTCGGCGGTCTGGCGGACCGGGACGACGCCGCGCGCAAGCGCCAGCAGGTATTTGCTGTATTCGGTCAGAAGCACGCGTAGCGCTTCCGGCTTGGTCAGCCAGTCGCCATTGTCCAGATTGGTGTTGACCACCGGATAGGGTTCAAGCCTGGCGCCATGCAGCAGGCGGCCCATCTCGAGCAGGCTGCGCGGCATGTGGTAATTGTTGGTGACGAGGATGACGCTGCCATAGGCGTGGCTCTCCACCCATTTAGCGCTTTCCTCGGCATTGCCGATCGTGTCGAGCGCGGCGCGGTCGATGTCGACACAGCAGGAAAACAGCGCCTTGTCGCCGCCGGTAGCAGCCTGCAATTGGCGGCGGCTGGCAGAGGGATGCACGCCTGAGATCAGCAGCCGCTCGCCCTTGCCGGAGGCAAGCAGATCGAGTGCTGCGTCGAGGCGGGCCTGACCGCCGGTCAAGACGATGATCGCATCGGCCTTGGCCGGGTTGGTCGGGGTCGTCATGTGGCTGACCTTGCTGGCGAACCAGCCGAAGCCACCGGCAAACAGGGCCACCAGCAGCAGTAGACAGAGGGAGGCGAGACGCAGGGCGGTGCGCAAACGGCCCAGCCCCGTACGCACACGCAAACGCACCACTGGCATCTGTCCAGCCGTTCCGGTCGACTCCCGCGCGTTCATCATCCTATGGTTAATCCTGAAATGCCTTTTTGGTAAGGAAAAAAGCGCACATTGCGTTACGTCGGTTTTCGATCCGTGATCGTCCCTTCCATTCCTGTCCTTGCCCCCGAACTGTTTTCGCTTCTGCCCTCACGGGTCACCCCGCATCCGGCTGGCGGACATCGATGTCGCTGAGATAGGCGACGACGGTGGCGTGCGAGGTCGCCGCCGTCAGTCCGCCGATCACCAGCACCATCAGGCCGACGCCGAGATAGCCTGCCGATCCGATGGCGAAATTGCCGAACAAAGCGGTGGCCTGGTCGGCCTGCGGCGTTGCCATGTTGCGCGACGACCACCAGGAAAAGACGATGAAAACCAGGATCGCGGCTGTGCCGCCGGCGGCTGCGCCCTTCATCCCGGTGACCAGGAAATGCCAGCGGAATTCGCGCGCGATGAAGCGCGCCTCGGCGCCGACGAAATGCAGCACTTCGATGATATGGCCGTTACCCGCCATGGCGCCGCGCGTCGCAAACACTACGGTCAGCACCGTCGCCGACAGCATCAGGACCAGCACGGCGATGCCGATGGTGACCGTGGTGCGGGCCATGGCGACCAGCCGGTCGACCCATGTACGGTGATCGTCGAGCGAAGCACTCGGCAGCTTGGGCGTGAGCGCCGCACGGATGGCGCTGAAGTCGGGCGGGCTGGTCTCGTCGATGGTGACGATGATCAGGCGCGGCACCGGCAATTCGTCGATATTCAGGCCCGAGCCCAGCCATGGCTCCAAAAGGCGCGCGGTGGCGTCGCGATCGATGATCCGGGTTTCCTTCACGCCGGGGAATTCGCCGACGATCTGCGAGGCCTGGGCAAGGGCTGCCTCCATGTCGAGGCCGTCGACCGGCTTGATCTGAATCGTCGCCTCGCGCGAGATCTGGTTTTCCCAGACCGAGGCAGTGTCGCGCACCAGCGTGACGGCGCCGAAAGTCAGGCAGGACAGGAAGGTCATGATGGCGATGACCAGCACCAAGGCGCGGCCGGCAATATTCTGCGCCGGCACGATCGGCGCCATGCGGCGCTGGACGCGCTGCGTCGTCGTCGCGGGCTCGGCGGCGTCTTCATGCAGCTGTTCGGCCGATAGCTCAGTCATAAATATCCAGCCTTCCGCCGGCCAGGATCATGCGGCGCGCGTCGACCTGCTCCATCAGGCCGAGATCGTGAGTGGCGATCACCACCGCGGTGCCGAGCCGGTTGAGCTCAATGAACAGCCTGAGCAACCGGCGCGCCAGCGGCGGGTCGACATTGCCGGTCGGCTCGTCGGCAAGCAGGATTTCGGGCTGTTCGATCAAGGCCCGGGCGATTGCCGCGCGCTGCTTTTCGCCACCCGAAAGGACCGGCGGCAGCACATGCATGCGCTCGCCCAGGCCAACCCATTTCAAAAGTTCGGTGACGTCGGTGCGGTAGCTCGCTTCCTCGCGGCCGCGCACGCGCAGCGGCAGAGCGACATTCTCATAGGTGGTCATGTGGTCGAGCAGGCGGAAATCCTGGAACACCACGCCGATGCGGCGCCTGAGATGCGGCAGTTCAGCGCGCGAGATGCGCGAGCGGTCCTTGCCGAAGATGGTGATCAGCCCGCGTGTCGGCTTCAGCGACATGAACAGAAGGCGCAGCAGCGTCGTCTTGCCGGCGCCGGAGGGCCCGCTCAGGAACTGGAAGGAGCTCTCCGGAATGTGCAGGGAGATGTCGCGGAGGATTTCCGGACCCATGCCATAGCGGAGGCCGACATTTTCGAAGCGGATCACGTGCGACGACCTGAGGTGTGTGGCGGCGGCGTGCCAGCCCTTTCTGTCCAACGACCATCGGCCGCCATGGTTAACCGTCGGTTAATTTTCGCTGTTTTTGAGTGCGTCACAAGGGTTCCGGTGGGGAAGCGTTAACCATTTCCATTTACGCAAAAGAAACGAAGAGGCAACAGCGGGGCCATGATGGCTGAGCAACGAACCGCGCGCCCGGTTTCCGGCGAAATCATGACCGGGACAAGTGTCGCACCGGAATCGCGGCCTGTGGCGACCGACATCGTCGATGCGGATTATGAGGTGCTGCCGCAGCTGATCCCACTGATAGAAGCCATGCCGACGCCGGCGCGCGACATCGCGACGCCGTCGATGGAAGGCATGGAGATGCTGCGCAAATCAGATGCGTCAGCCGGGCGGCCGGCATCGCGTGGCGGGCCGATCTTCTGGATTGCCGGCATCGGTGCGGCGCTTGCCGCCTTCTGGGTCTCGGGTGGCCACGCGCTGGTGCGCCAGACGCCGTTCTGGTCAGTCGAACAGCCGGAGGGCGCCGTACTCAGCATTGCCGGCGTCACGTCGCGTGTCGACGCCTCAGGACCCGCCCCGGTGCTGTTCGTGGATGGCGAGGCCGTCAATGACGGTTTGAAGGCGGGACAATTGCCGCCGCTGGAGATACGTGTCACCGGCAATGACAGCCGCATCACCCGTTATACTCTGGGGACATCCAACCGTTCTCTGGCGCCCGGCGAAAGATTCGGCTTTTCCAGCCGCCTCGATGTGCCTAGAAACGGCGTCAAGGCCGTGGCGGTCACCTTCGCCGGCTAGTCGGTTCTCTGGAAAGGTTGTTGATGCCAGTTGTGCGCGGCAAGGACATCGAGGTCCTGTTTTCGGCGTCCGCGATCGCGCGGCGCAATCTCGAACTCGCCAAGGAGATCGCCGAGCACGACTATCACGACCTGCTGGTGATTTCGGTGCTGAAGGGCTCGTTCATCTTCGCCGCCGATCTGATCCGCGCCATGCACGATGTCGGGCTGTCGCCGGAGGTCGAGTTCATCTTCATTTCCAGCTATGGCGCCGGCACCACCAGCGGCGAGGTGAGGGTGCTGCGCGACATCGACAATGAGGTCGCCGGCCGCGACGTGCTGCTGATCGACGATATCCTGGAGTCGGGCAAGACGCTCTCCTTCACCCGCAACCTGATGCTGTCGCGCGGCGCCAAAAGCTGCGCCATCGCGGTGCTGTTGGACAAGCGCATGCGCCGCCAGACGGAGCTGAACGCCGACTATGTCGGCTTCGACTGTCCCGATTACTTCGTCGTCGGCTACGGCATGGACGTCGCTCACGCTTTTCGCGAACTGCCGTTTGTCGGTGTGGTCAAAGGCGATGCCTGAGAAAAGGGCCCGACGCTTCAAATTTTCAGAAAAAGTCAACTTTTGCCCGCCAAATTCCGGCCCATGGCAAAGCTTCTGATCGTCGAGGACGATGAGTTCGTCCGCACCCTCGCCGCCCGCGCGCTCGAACGCGCCGGGCACTCGATCGATATCGCCGCCGACGGCGCGCAGGGGCTGGCGATGGTCAGTGCTGCAGGCGGCGGTTACGACCTCGTCGTCTCCGATATCCGCATGCCGGAAATGGATGGCATCGAGATGGCGATCGCCGCAGCCAGGCTTTTCCCTGACATGAAGATCCTGCTGATGACCGGCTATGCCGACCAGCGCGAGCGCGCCGAGGAATTGAACGGCATCATTATCGACGTCGTGCAAAAGCCTTTCACGCTGGCCGAAATCCGCTCGCGGGTCGACCAGGCGCTCGCCTGCTTCGCCTGACACGCTTCAGGCGGCATCCTGAGACGCGGCGAGGACAGGCGCAGCGCTCCGGCGCCGTTCGGTGTTGAGCGCCAGCAGACCGGCGCCGATGATCAGCGCCGCACCGATGGCGGTGGTCGAGCGCGGCACCTCGTCGAAGAACAGGAAGCCCCACAGCGGCGACCAGATAATCCCGGTGTATTCGAAGGTGGCGACGCGGTTGGCGGGCGCCAGCCTGTAGGCCTGCGACAGCAGAATCATGCCGGCCGAAGCGACGAAGCCGCAGGCCGCCATCTTGAGGAAATCCGGGGTCGTCGGCCAGACCCACGGCCGCACCAGGAATTCGAGGCTGGGGTGGACAGCATGGGTTATGCCGGCAAGCCAGAATGTGCCGGCAACCGCAGCGGCGCCGACCAGATAGGCGCCGTTCTGGTAGAAGGCCATGACGGTGGAGGATTCGGTGTCGCCGATCTTGCGCGCCATCAGCTGTGAAAAGCCGTAGAGCAAAGCCGAGCCCAACGAAAGCAGCGCCGCCCAGTCGAACAGGCCGGCGCCCGGGCGCAGCATCACGACCACGCCCAGCATGCCGATCAGCACGGTGGCGAGAGCCTGCCAGGATACCCGCTCGCCGAGATAGGGTCCGGCTATCGCCATGATGAACAGGGGCGCCATGAAATAGAGCGCCACCGCGTCGGCGAGCGGCAAGGCAGCGATCGCCAGATAGTAGACCGTATAGGAGGAGAACTGGATGAAGGCGCGTATCGTCAGCAGGCCGAACCGCTTCGAGACAATGGCCCGCAGGCCGACATCGGCGCGAACGAGAACGACCAGGATCGGCAAAGCGACGATCGAGCGGATCCACATCACCTCGGTCACGGGATAGCCGGCCGACACCGCCTTGACCAGCGGGTCCTGGAGCGAGAACACCAGCACGCCAAGGCACAGGCTGATGATGCCGAGAACGATCCGGTTGCGCATGTTGTTCTGCCGGCCCTTGCCTTAACTGCCCGCAGCCGCCCGGCCATGGGGTAAAAAGAACCCGCCACCGTTTCGGGCAGCGGGTATGAGTGAGGACTCTTTGATTGGTCCGCAGCCGGTTTCGCGGCGGCATATCCAATGGGTGAGCGGACTATGCTGCGGCGTTTGACATGTTGCAAACGAATTGGAATGATACCAGCGATCAAATTTGCTTATGACGGATTCGATGCGGCCAGCCCTCGACAGCGATCTCCTGCGCACCTTTGTCGCCATTGCCGAAGCGGGCAATTTCACCCGGGCGGCGGAGCAGGCCGGGCGCACCCAGTCGGCGGTGTCGATGCAGATGAAGAAGCTCGAGGAGCTGGTCGGCGACAGCCTGTTCGAACGCGGCTCGCGCGGCGTGGCGCTGACGCGCCGTGGCGGCGAGCTGATCGTCAATGCCCGCCGCATCGTCTCTCTGCTCGACGAGACGGCGGCATCGATGGCGGCGGCACCGCTTGGCGGGCCGGTGCGCATCGGCATTCCCGAGGAATATGGTCACGCCATCCTGTCGCGCGCGCTCGGCGCCTTCTCGAAGCGTCACACCAAGGTCGAGGTCACCGTGCGCTATGCACATTCCGGCGCCCAGCTGGCGGCGCTAGCCGCCGGTGAACTCGACCTCGCCGTGGTGTTCGAATGGCAGGATCCTTCCGGCGGCGAGGTGCTGATGCACGATCCGACCGTGTGGGTGACATCGAGCCTGCATCACATGCATGAGGAGCGGCCGGTGCCGATCGCGCTCTACAACCGGGCCGGCTGGTGCAAGGACTTTGCCATCAAATCGCTTGAGCAGCGTGGGCTGGCCTACCGTGTCGCCTATACCAGCGACACCACCGGCGGCCTGAAGCTCGCCGTCACCTCTGGCCTGGCGATCGCGCCGATCTCGCACAGCAATATTCCGGATGGCTGTCGTGAACTCACCGCCGCTGACGGGTTCGGCCATATCGATTCCTCGAATGTGGTGATGCACCGCAGCCCAAATGCCTCAGGCGAAGCTATCGACGGCATGCAGGAGGCGATCCGCGAGGCGTTCGTCAACCGGCCGGCTTAGTCTGTTGCATCCTCGTAGAAATGCAGGCGATTGCCGAAGGGGTCGCCGACCGACACTTCACGGGTCTGCCACGACGTGGTTTCGAGGCCCGGCCGGGCGTAGCGGTATCTCTTGCCGATCAGTTCGCGGTGCAATGCCGCGATGTCCTCGACCTTGATGCGCATGGCTATACCCGGCGCGCCGTCGCCATGATGTTCGCTCAGATGCAGGACACAGCCGTCGCGGATTACACCCATGTAGAGCGGCGCATTGTCGTCGAAGCGGTGCTCGAACTCGACCTTGAAGCCGAGAAAGTCGACATAGAATTCGCGTGCCTTGGCGATGTCGAAGATGCGCAGGATGGGCGTGACGGCACCGAGTTTCGGCATGGCGCTGATACCATTCAGTTCGACGGATGTTGCCTTGGAGGCTACTTCAGCTCCAGCAGCCGCTCGAGGTAGCTGCGCTCGATGTCGGGGCTGAGCGCGTTGCCGAGCCGCTTGCGAATCGCCTCGAGAATCTGGCGGGCGCGCTGCACGTCGATCTCGTCGGGCACCTTCACCGAATCGCCGAAATCGGGTCCGCGGCTGGCGCGCGGTCGGCCCAGCGGATCGCGGCCGGCGTCCTGTTGGCGGCCGCCTTCCTGGCTGCCGCCCTGGTCCCCCTGCATCGCCTGCAGCTGCTTCATCATCTCCTTGGCGCCCTTGCGCAGCGCTTCCAGCGCGCGACCCTGGTGGCCGACTGCTTGGTCGCCTTCGCCTTCGCCAAGCGACTTTTCGGCATTGCCCATGGATTTGCCAGCGTCGCCAAACCCCTCATTGGGTTGCATGCCCATGCCTTCCAGGCCCTTCTTCAGCTTGTCGAGTTCGCTCTGCAACTGGCCCTGGCCTTCCTGCAGCTGCTTCATCGCATCGGCGAATTCCTGCGGTGTCATCGACTTCGGCCGGGCGAGAGGATCGCGATCCTTGCCGACGCCCGGCTGGTCCGGGTCGTCGCCATTGCCTTCGCCGGGCTGCTGATTATCTCCGCGCTGCATCTGGTCCATGCGGTAGGTGTCGTTCATCATCTCCTGCTGGCGGCGCATGATCTCGCCCAGCTTGTCCATCTGCTGGCGCATCTCGCTGTCCTGCTCGCCGCCCTGCTGCTGACGGCCGGCCTGCAGGTTGTTCATCATGTTTTCCAGCTGCGACAGCAGCTCCTGCGCCTTGTCGCGGTCGCCCGACTTCGCCAGGTTCTCGATCTGGTCCATCATGCGGTCGATATCACTCTGACGCAGCTCGCGACCATTCTGTTGCATCTGCGGCGCGTTCGGGTTCTGCTTGGCGCGCTCGGCGAATTCCTGCAGGAATTCGTTCATCGCCTCGCGCAGTTCCTTCATCGCCTTTTCGATCTCTTCGTCGCTGGCGCCGCGCTTGATGGCGTCCTGCAGCGCCTGCTGGGCTTGGCGGAGCCGCTTTTCGGCGGACGAGAGATTGCCTTCCTCGATGCCGAGCGCGATTTCCCAGAGATAGGCAACCTCGTTGCGCAACTGATCGTCGCTGTCCGACATCTTCAGCCGGCTGCGGGCGCTCATGATGGCGAGGTAATGCGACATGTTGTCGAACGTGTCCTCGGGCCGCAGCGTGATGGCGTCCATCAGGTCGAGCACGCGCGGCTTGGCATTGGCGTCGAGCGCCAGTAGGCGGCGCTGCTCGACCACGGCCCGCGCCAGCGGGTTGGCGAAGGGCCGCTCCGGCATCACAATAGTCTTGGTTTCGCTGGTCGCGGTGTGTCCGGCATCGTCGGTGGCGACAAGCGACAGCTTGATGCTGGCGCCGGCCCAGACGTGCTCGGTGAGGTCCTTGGTGGTCTTGGCGGCGTTCGCCTTGCCGCCGCGGCGCGGCAGCGCCAGCGGCAGGTCAGGCGGGCCGTAGAGCGGATGCGCATCGGGCGCCGCCGGATCGGCCAGCGCGAAAACCGCCTTGGCGGTGGCCGCGCCATAGTCGTCGTCGATCTGGTAGTTGAGCTCGAAGGCGCCGTTGACGGCGCGCTTGGGCTCGCCGACGAAGCGGATCGTCGGCGGCTTGTCGGGGATCACCGCGAAGGCCCAGCGACCGAGATCGGCTTCGCCCGACTTCAGCGTCAGTGTCCCGTCGGCGGTCAGCTTGCCGGTGAACTGGCGCAGCTTGGGGGTCGCCGGGTTGACCGCCGCTGCCTTGACGGCCGCCACCTGTGGTCCCGACGGGTCGATGGCGCGAGCATTGCCGCCCTTGTCGGCAAAGCTTAGCGTTTCCTCGCCGGAGCCGCCGGTCACGCGCAGCGAGACGTCGCTGCCTTGCGGCACGGTGAAGGTGGCAACCGCCTGCTTGGCGTTGCCATCGATGACTGGCGCGGTCAAGAAGATGGGCGGCTTGCCGGTATAGGCCGGCGGGGTCACCCAGGCATCGATGCGCGGCGGTACGATGTCGCGCGCCGCATGGGCACTGAAACCATCGGACAGCCTGCCGCCGGACGGTCCGAAGGAAAAGGCAAAAGCGGTGACCAACAGCAGCGCCGCCACGGCGCGCAATGCCCACGGATCGCGCTCCGGCACGCGGGTACGCGGCAGGTCGGCGCCAAGGCTGCCGAGCTTGTCGGCCATGCGCTTTTGGTGTTCGCGCCACAACGCCTGGGAAAAGATGCTTTCCTTGCCGCTGGGACGGTCGGTCTGCACCAGCACCGGGCTGTGCTGCAGCTGGTTGGCGGCCTCGATACGGCGGTCGATTTCAGCGGCGGATGGAAGCTTGAAGAAACGCAGCGGATAGAGCGCCGCCAGCGTGGCAATACCGAACGCAGTGACCAGGATAATGCGCGCAATGTCAGGCAGCCGGGGGAAAAGGCCGAGCCAGGAGAGGCTGAGAAACAGGCTGGCGATGATGAGCAGCGGCAGAAGCAGCGGCCAGCCGCGCTCGACCGTCATCGAGACCCGTGTCGCCAGCCGGCTCAGGGCAAGCCGCCCGGCCAGGCTGCGATCGCCACTGGAAATGGGGCGTTCCGTCATCGGCCCTTCCTGCCCGGGCGGGATAGCCCGGACTCAACAAGCAGAAGTTTACCAGCAAACACGGCAAAGGCGAGGCGGTTCCGGAAAACTTGAAAAGCTTTGACGGGTTTGCGTCCCACTTCAGTCGAAGCAAGGTTTAGAATTTCGCCGGATCGGTATTCGAGCCGCAGACAAGGACGGCAATCCGCTCGCCCCGCGCCGGTGTGTAGCGGCCGGACAAGAGAGCCGCAAAGGCTGCGGCGCCACCCGGCTCGGCGATGATCCGCACCCGCTCCCACAGCGCCTTCTGCGCGGCAATGATGGCGTCGTCGGTGACCAGGATGGAGCGTTCGACGAAGGCCTCGGCGATCGGGAACATCATCTCGCCGACGCGTTTGGGCGCCAGCGAATCGGCGGCGACGCCTTCGGCCGGCGCATCGACGGGGTGGCCGGCCTCGAAGGCGCGATGCAGCGTCGGCGCGCCTTCGGGCTCGATGGCGATGATCCTGATGCGGCCGGCAAACCAGGCGGCGATGCCGCCGATCAGGCCGCCGCCGCCGACAGCGACCAGCAGCGTGTCGATGTCTGGCAGATCGGTTTCGATTTCGAGGCCGAGCGTGCCCTGGCCGACCAATGTTTCCTCCTGGTTGAAGGCATGGATCTGCAGCGCGCCGGTCTTTTCGGCAAAAGCCTCGCTGGCGGCCAGCGCCTCGGCATAGCGGGCGCCGCCGACCATCAGTTCGGCGCCGTAGCCGCGGATGCGCTGCAGCTTGGCCGGTGGGCTGACTTCGGGAACGAAGATCGTCGCCTTGTGGCCAAGCCGCATGGCGGCATAGGCGACCGCGGCGCCATGATTGCCGCCCGAAGCCGCAACCACGCCGGCCGCAGGCACCGGCCGTTCGAGCAGATTGGTGAAGGCGCCGCGCGCTTTGAACGAACCGGAATGCTGCAGGCATTCGAGCTTGAGGTCGACCGCCAGCGGCGGCCGGTCGAAATCGGCCATGTCGACGCGCAGCACCGGCGTGTGCCTGATATAGCGGCGGATGCGCGGTTCCATCGCGGCAATGCGTTCGCGCGTGACGGTGTTGCCGTTCGTCATGACCATCTCCTTGGGATTGACAGCAATTAGTAACTTGGCAAAATGGCTAAATGCAAGAGGTTGATGTCTTCAAGGCGATCGCCAATGAACGCAGGCTGCAGATCCTCGACTGGCTGAAGGATCCGCAGGCGCATTTCCCGGCCCAGGCAGACGGCGATCTGGTCGAGGACGGCGTTTGCGCGCTGCTGATCGCGGAGAAGCTCGGCATTACGCAGGCGACGCTCTCCGAACATATGCGCGTGCTTACCCAGGCCGGCCTGCTGCGGCCCAAGCGCATCAAGCAATGGACGTTCTACCGCCGCGACGAGGACAGGATCGCCGACACAAGGATGCTCATCCAAAACCGGCTGTAGCGCAGCCGCCGTGGCGGCTCCTATGCAAGCCAGTCGGGCACCGAATCCAGGCCGATAAGCTCGTCATAGGTCTGGCGCCGGCGTACGACATGGAAACGGTCGCCGTCGACCAGAACCTCAGGCACAAGTAGGCGGGTGTTGTAGGTGCCGGATTGCACCGCGCCATAGGCGCCGGCGGTGGTGACGGCAATGAGGTCGCCAGACTTGAGCCGGGGCAGGTCACGGTCGAGGCCGAGATAGTCGCCGGTCTCGCAGACCGGGCCGACGACGTCGACCCCCATGCGCGGCGTGTCGGCCGGCGGCTGCACCACCGGCTTGATGTCGTGGAAGGCATCGTAGAGCGTCGGCCGGATCAGATCGTTCATGGCGGCGTCGACGACGAGGAAGTTCTTGGCGTCGCCTTCCTTCACGAAGATCACTTCCGAGACCAGGATGCCGGCATTGCCAACGATCAGCCGGCCCGGCTCGAACATCACCTTCACTCCAAGCTTTGTCAGATGCTTCCTGACGATCTCGGCATAGGCATCGGGCAGAGGCGGCGGGCTGTTGTCGGTGCGGTAGGGGATGCCGAGGCCGCCGCCGAGATCGACATGCTCGACGGCGTGGCCATCGGCGCGTAGCGCGCCGACCAGTTCCGCCAGAAGCGCGAAAGCATCGTCAAAGGGCTGCAACTCGGTGATCTGGCTGCCGATATGGGTATCGATGCCGATGGGCTTGGTGCCCGGCAGCCCGGCCGCGCGGGCATAGACCTGGCGCGCCCGTTGCCAGGGAATGCCGAACTTGTTCTCGGCCTTGCCGGTGGAGATCTTCCTGTGCGTCCTGGCGTCGACATCCGGGTTGATGCGCAGCGACACCGGCGCCACCTTGCCGAGCGCGGTGGCGCGGGCCGACAGCAATTCAAGCTCCGGCTCGGATTCGACATTGAAGCAGAGAATGCCGGCCTCGAGCGCGAAATCCATCTCGCGCGCGGTCTTGCCGACACCGGAAAACACGATCTTGTTGGCCGGGATTCCGGCGGCGAGCGCGCGGCGCATTTCGCCTTCCGAGACGGTATCGGCGCCGGCGCCGAGCTTTGCCAGCGTCCGCAGCACCGCCTGGTTGGAATTCGCCTTCAAGGCGTAACAGACCAGCGTGTCGAGCCCGGCAAAGGCCCCGGCGAACACCCGGTAGTGTCTGGTCAAGGTTGCCGTCGAATAACAATAGAACGGCGTGCCGACGCTTGCGGCGATGTCTGGTATCGCCACGTCCTCGGCATGGAGCACGCCGTCGCGGTAATCGAAATGGTTCACGAGAGTGTTTCCGGAAGTTGGAGCACGAGACCTGGTTAGCACGAGACCTGGCCAGAAAGACCAAGCCGGTCTCATCGGCTCTAGATCAGCGGGTCGAGGATGAACTTCTTGTCCACGACCGGTTTTTCCGGCTCCGGCGGCACCGGCTGTTTGGCGCGCTCGGCGTCCTTGCGGGCCTGGACGGCCGCTTCATAGGGCGTGTCGAGACCGGCCTTACGGCCGCAAGCGGTCACGGCAGCTATCGCCGTAAGCAGCGTCAGCGTCACCAAAATCCTGCTTGCGGTCATCGATCCATCCGTCCGAAACTTTATGTGCTGCGCTTTTAACCGAGTTTTAGGCGCATTGCACCCCGGCATCATGCCTTGGCGATGCGCTTTTTCCAGCTGCGGATCTGCTTCCTGACCTCCGACGGCGCCGTGCCGCCGAAACTGGTGCGGCTCTTCACCGAATTCTGCACCGCCAGAACCGAGAAGATGTCTGCCGTGATGCCGGGGTTGATCGACTGCAGATCTTCCAGCGACAGCTTTTCAAGGCTCACCTTCTTCTCTTCGGCCACCGCCACCGCGCGACCGGTGACATGGTGTGCCTCACGGAAGGGCAGGCCCAGCGTACGCACCAGCCAGTCGGCGAGGTCGGTCGCGGTCGCGTGGCCCGAGCCGGCGGCCTTCTTCATGGCGGCCGCATTGACCGTCATGTCGCGCACCATGCCGGTCATCGCCGCCAGCATCAGATCGAGCGTCTCGGCGGCGTCGAAGACCGATTCCTTGTCTTCCTGCATGTCCTTGCCGTAGGTCAGCGGCATGCCCTTCATCACGGTCAGCAGCCCGACGAGATGGCCGGTGACGCGGCCGGTCTTGCCGCGCACCAGTTCGGCGGCGTCCGGGTTCTTCTTCTGCGGCATGATCGAGGAGCCGGTGGAGAAACTGTCCGACAGTCTGACAAAGCCGAATTGCGGCGTCGACCAGATGATGATTTCTTCGGCGAGCCGCGACAGATGCGTGGCGGAGATCGCCACCAGGCTCAAAAACTCCAGCGCGAAATCGCGGTCGGAGACGCTGTCCAACGAATTGCGCATCGGCTCGCGGAAGCCGAGCGCCTTGGCGGTCTTGTGGCGATCGATCGGAAAACTGGTGCCGGCAAGCGCTGCCGCGCCGAGCGGGCTTTCATCCATCCGCTCGATGGCGTCGCGGACGCGCGACAGGTCGCGCGAAAACATCTCGACATAGGCCATGCAATGGTGGCCGAAGGTCACCGGCTGCGCCGCCTGCATGTGGGTGAAGCCGGGCATCACGGTCGCCGCATGCTCCTCGGCGCGATCGAGCAAGGCTGAGATCAGCCCCTTCAGCGCCTCGGCGACGCGAAAGCACTCGTCCTTGACCCAGAGCCGGAGATCCACCGCCACCTGGTCGTTGCGTGACCGCGCCGTGTGCAGGCGGCCGGCGGCCGGGCCGATCAGATCGGCAAGGCGGGCCTCGATGTTCATGTGAATGTCTTCCAGCCGGGTCGAGAACTCGAACGTGCCGGCCTCGATCTCTTTCAGGATCGTGTTCAGCCCGTGAGCGATTTTTTCTTGATCGGCCTCCGAAATAATGCCCGTTTCAGCCAACATCTCGCTGTGGGCGATCGAACCTCTTATGTCTTGGGCATAGAGTTTGCGGTCGAACGAAATCGACGCGTTGATCGCTTCCATGATCGCGGCCGGACCCGAGGCAAAACGTCCGCCCCACATCTGGTTGCTGGCCTTCTTGTCGCTCATCGCTATAACCCGTGCTCCGGAGCAGTCTTAGAAAATGGCAGACGGTAACAGATACTTCCCGGCCCCGCGCCTGATCCTCGCCGCTTTGCTGGCGGGCGTGCTGGCCGGCGCGGTCGCGGTATATGTCAGCGAGAGCGGGTCTGGCAACAACGCAGCCACCGGCAGCGCACCTGCGGCCGGCGCGGGCAACAGCAAGGACGATGTCGCCTGCGCCGCCAAGAGCGACCGCGCCAAAAAGGTTGCCGCCGCAGCCACCGGCCAGGTGGCGGCATTGCTGCCCGCCGATCCGCCGCAATCGCTGAAAAGCCTCGCCTTCAACGGCCCAGACGGCAAGCCGATGACGATCGCCGATCATGTCGGCAAGACCGTGCTGCTCAACTTGTGGGCGACGTGGTGCGCGCCCTGCCGCGCCGAAATGCCGGCGCTCGATACGCTGCAGAAGGAAAAGGGCAGCGATGCCTTCGAAGTGGTCGCGGTCAATGTCGATGCCGGCGACGATGTGAAGCCGAAGAAGTTCCTCGCCGATATCGGCATCGGGTCGCTCGGCTACTACCGCGATTCGACGCTGGCGCTGTTCAACGACGTCAAGACGCGTGGCTTGGCGCTAGGCCTCCCCGTCACCATGCTGATCGATGGCGAAGGCTGCCTGGTCGCGCATATGAACGGACCGGCGGAATGGTCGGGACCGGATGCCAAGCGCCTGGTCGAGGCCGCACTCGCCCCTTAGGATGAGCGCAGGGCCGCCGCCGGCGGCAGCATCAAGATGCTGCCGCCGCGTTGTTTGACGCTGGCGTCCTCTTGTGCCGCCGGCGCCGCGACGCCGGTCAGTTCGCTGAACGCCTCGATCGGGCTCGGCCGGCCTAGATAGTAGCCCTGGCCGATCTCGCAGGCCTCGGCGTCGAGGAATTTCAGCTCGCCCAGCGTCTCGACGCCCTCGGCCAAAACCGGCAGGCCGAGACCGCGGCCAAGCCCCAGAACGGCGCGCACGATGGCTGCCACCTGGCCGTTGCTGTCGACTGATTTGATGAATGAGCCGTCGATCTTGATCTTGTCGAAGGGGAAGGCGCGGAGATTGGACAGCGAGGAGTAGCCGGTTCCGAAATCGTCCATCGCCACACGCACGCCAAGCGCCTTCACCTGGCGCAAGGTCGCCAGCGCGCGCGGCATGTCCTTGACCAGCGCCGTTTCGGTGATCTCGAGTTCGAGCCTGCCGGGCGTCAGGCCGGAGCCGAGCAGGACTTCATGCACCTTGCGGCTG
Source organism: Mesorhizobium sp. P160187 (assembly GCF_057766425.1). Classification (NCBI taxonomy): domain Bacteria; kingdom Pseudomonadati; phylum Pseudomonadota; class Alphaproteobacteria; order Hyphomicrobiales; family Phyllobacteriaceae; genus Mesorhizobium; species Mesorhizobium sp. P160187. The sequence continues at coordinate 1,076,010 of NZ_JBYMDX010000003.1, read as the reverse complement.
AAATTCGGATTGTGGAGCTGCACCGCCGAGACATTGACCGCGACGGTGAGAGGGTTCTTCCAGCGCGCAGCCTCGGCGCAGGCCGTCGCCAGCACCCATTCGCCGATCTGGATGATGACGCCGCTGTCTTCGGCCACCGGGATGAAGGTCGCCGGCGACACGTCGCCGCGCTGCGGATGGCGCCAGCGGATCAGCGCTTCGAACCCGACCATCCGCCCGCTGCTGATCTCCTTTTGTGGCTGGTAGACGAGGCGAAACTCATCGCGCGCCATGGCCTGGCGCAGTTCGTGCTCCATCACGCGCCGGTCTCGCGCCTCGGCGCCCATCGAGGCCTCGAAGTAACGGTAGGTGTCCTTGCCCTCGGCCTTGGCGCGGTAGAGCGCGGTGTCGGCGTGGCTGACCAGGAGTGTCGGCTCATCGGCGTCGAGCGGATAAAGTGCAATGCCGATGCTGGCCGACACCAGCCCGCCACCGACCGACAGCCGGTTTTCCTCGCGCATGGCCGCCAGCACCGCCTCGGCGATGCGGCCGGCCGCCTGCGGATCGGGAAGGTTTGGAGCGATGATGGCGAACTCGTCGCCGCCGAGACGCGCCAGCATCTGTCCGTGGCGGAGCACGGCGGAGGCGCATAGCGCCACCTTCTGCAGCATGGCATCGCCGGCGCCATGCCCGAACAGGTCGTTCACTTCCTTGAAGCGGTCGAGGTCGAGCAGCAGCAGCGCAAGATGCCCGCCCTTGCCGCCGCGGTCCATTGCGGCAATTTCGGCCTCGAGCCGGCCGGAGAAACTGCGGCGGTTGGGGAGCCCGGTCAGCGGGTCGAAATGGGCGAGGCGCAGTATCTCCTGCTCGGCCTTCCTGCGTTCGCGGATGTCGCGCACGGCGACCACGCTGTGCCGCTTGCCGCAATAGTCGATGCTCCTGGCGATAAGTTCGACGGGGATGGTGGCGCCGTCATGGGCTCTGAGCTCCGCTTCCTGTGCCTGTCCGCTGCAGTCGGACATGCCGGCCGCGGTGCGTTCGCCGAAGAGGTCGCCAAGCAGCATCGCGTTCAGCACTTCCGGCGCAATGCCAGTTAGCGCGGCGATGCTGTCATTGGCGCTGACGATGCGGGCGCCGTCGCATACGATCAGGCCCTCGACGGCGGCGTTGGCGAGGCCGTGCATGCGCTCGGCCTCGATCTTGTGACGACGGAAGCGCAGGTCGATCCACAATGCTGCGGCTGAAAGCACCAGGATAGCCATGCTGACTGCAGCGGCGGCGAAGGCCTGCGACACCGGTTCGACCGTGAACTGCGATATCTCGATGGAGGAGTCCGGGAAGATCGACACCGCGCCCATCGCGATGAAGTGCAGGCTGCAGATCGCCAGCGTCAACAGGATGGCGGCGGCGATTGTGGCCTGCATGGACGGCCGTCGCAACACGACCAGCAGCGCCAGCGCGGCGAGGGTGACGCCTGTCAGCACCGAGACGCCGACCAGCAGCGGGTTCCAGACGATGCGCCCTTCGACCTCGAAGGCGGCCATGCCGATATAGTGCATGGCGGCGATACCGGCACCGAGGACCGCGCCGCCGACCAGAGGGTAGTCGATGCCCCGGCGCAAGGTGGCGATCCACATGCCCGCGGCGGTCAGGGCGACGGAACCGGCGAGCGAAAGCGCCGACATTTCCGTATTGTAGGCGTTGGGGATTCCGGGAGAAAAGGCAAGCATTGCGATGAAATGCGTCGCCCAGATACCGAAGCCGGTGGAAGTGGCTGCTATCATCAGCCAGGTATAGCGGTTGCGCTCGCTCGAGCGGTCGACATGGCGAAGCAGGTTGACCGCCGAGAAGGAAGAAATACCGCAAATGAGCGCTGCCAGTGCGACCAGTCTCAGATCGTGCTCATGCACGATACAATTATAGACCGTCAGCATCTCGCCCCACCTGCTCTCCCACAGCAATCAAGCCGTCCACTTGATTAGTATGTCGCGCTTGACGAAGAATCGGTTATGCGAGCTACAACTACAGCGGGTTTTTCGGGTTGTACCTTGCGGCGATCCTGTCTCATTCCAGACAGGGTCACAGCAGCGCTTGGCGCGATGCCGCTCTACCATCTCGATCTGGCCGAGCGCCGGTATGGCGGCCGCATGGTACAGGTGCGTGGCGCTGTCACGGGGGCCCTTCATGCATCGCCGGCGGTCGGCGATCGTCGCAGGCCCACCGCGCCCATGTATCGCTGAGCCGGCTTGGCATTTCTCTCTGTCCTCGTTGCAGAGCGAGGGGGCGCGAAGTTAGCCGGGTATGAAATTCACGAAACAGCAACAAATCCGTTGTCCGATTGTCATCAGCGACACATATTGCCTTTGCGGGAGTGCCCCTTTCGCCAATGACAAACGGGAGATGAAACATGAAGTTGTTCGGCTTTGCGGCCGGTGTTGCCGCCACCTTGACCCTGCTTTCCACCACCTCCGCCTTCGCCGCCACCCAGATCAGTTGGTGGCATGCCATGACCGGCGCGAATGCCGAGGTGGTCGACAAGATCGCCAAGGATTTCAATGCCAGCCAGAGCGACTATGAAATTCTCCCTGTTTTCAAGGGCACCTATCCCGAAACGCTGAATGCCGGCATCGCTGCCTATCGTGCGGGGCAAGCGCCCGACATCATCCAGGTGTTCGACGTGGGTACCGGCGTCATGATGGCAGCCGAAGGTGCGATCAAACCGGTGGCCGATGTGCTGACCAGCGCCGGCGTGACCTTCGACAAGAGCCAGTATTTGCCCGGCATCGTCGGTTACTATTCGAAGCCGGACGGGACCATGCTGTCCTTCCCCTATAATTCCTCGTCGCCCATCCTCTACTACAACAAGGATATTTTCCAGAAGGCCGGGCTTGATGTGAACAACCCGCCAAAGACTTGGAACGAGGTGTGGGAAGCCGCCAAGAAGATCAAGGCGAGCGGCGCCGCTTCCTGCGGCTATACCTCGACGTGGTTGACCTGGATCCACCTTGAGGCCTTCGCTGCCTGGAACGACGTTTCCTATGGCACCAACCAGAACGGACTTGCCGGAACCGACGTCGAGCTCAAGATCAATGCGCCGATCTTCGTCAATCATTTCCAGGCGCTCGCCGACCTGGCCAAGGATGGCACCTTCAAATATGGCGGCCGTACCTCCGAAGCCAAGCAGATCTTTCTTGCCGGCGAATGCGGCATCTTCACCGAATCGTCGGGGGGTCTCGGTGACATCGTCAAGTCGGGCATGAACTACGGCATCGGCCAGCTTCCCTATGATAGTGACGCCAAGGGCGCGCCCCAGAACACCACGCCGGGCGGCGCCAGCCTGTGGGTGTTCGGCAACAAATCGGACGAGGAATACAAGGGCGTCGCGGCGTTCTTCTCCTACCTCTCCAAGACCGAAGTGCAGGAGTACCTGCATCAGAAGTCGGGTTATCTGCCGGTGACGCTCGCTGCCTATGAGGCGACCAAGAAGTCCGGCTTCTATGACAAGAACCCGGGCCGTGAGACGCCGATCCTGCAGATGCTGGGCAAGGCGCCGACCGAGAACTCGAAGGGCGTGCGCCTCGTCAACCTGCCGCAGGTGCGCGACATCGAGAACGAGGAGTTCGAGAAGATGCTGGCCGGCCAGCAGACTGCGCAGCAGGCGCTCGACAACGCGGTCGCACGCGGCAACAAGGCGATTCAGGAAGCGATCGGAAACTGAAGCGATTTGTCAGTTGAACCTCGTCCACGCGGACCCGCGTGGACGATTTCCTGAATAGCGAGGGAATCACCCTGTCTCCACGCGTCGTCTTTCCCAACAAGACCCTGCCTTACCTGCTGGTGGCGCCGCAACTCGCCATTACGCTGATCTTTTTCTACTGGCCGACCGGGCAGGCGCTCTACCAGTCGATGCTCAGGGAAGACCCGTTCGGGCTGAAGAGCAAGTTCGTCGGGCTCGCCAATTTTCGCAAGGTGCTGGCCGACCCGGCCTACCTCAACTCGATCAAAGTTACGCTGGTGTTCTCTCTGGCGACCGCGATCGTCGCCATGGGTGTGGCCCTGTTGCTTGCCGTCATGGCCGAGAAGGTGGTGCGCGGCAAAGGCCTCTATCGCACGCTGCTGATCTGGCCGTATGCGGTGGCGCCGGCGATTGCCGGCATGTTGTGGCTGTTTCTGTTCAACCCCTCGATCGGTTCGCTGGCCTACGCCTTGAGAGGTCTCGGCATCGCCTGGGATCCCTTGCTTAACGGCAACCAAGCCATGATCCTGCTGGTGTCTGCGGCTGCCTGGAAGCAGATCAGCTACAATTTCCTGTTCTTCGTCGCCGGGCTGCAGGCAGTGCCGAAGACGTTGATAGAGGCGGCGGCCATGGACGGCGCCGGGGAGACGAAGCGCTTCTGGACCATCGTTTTCCCGCTGCTCGCGCCGACGACCTTCTTCCTGCTGGTCGTCAACACGGTCTATGCGCTGTTCGAGACTTTCGGTATCGTCCATGCGGTCACCGGCGGCGGGCCGGGCAAGGCCACCGAGACGCTGGTCTACAAGGTCTACAATGACGGTTTCGTCAATTTGATCCTCGGCGATTCGGCCGCGCAGTCGGTCATCCTGATGGTCATCGTCATCTCACTCACGGCCATCCAGTTCCGCTATGTGGAACGCAAAGTCCACTACGGTTGAGCGCGAGCGATGATTGGTCAGTCCCCGCTTCGCGCCCTCATCGCCCACGCCGTGCTCATCCTGGGCATCCTGATCGTCGCTTTCCCGATCTACTACACCTTCGTTGCCTCCACGCAGACGCTGCAGACCATCCTCAAGCCGCCATTGCCTCTTTTGCCCGGCGACCAGGTCTGGAACAATTACAGCGAGGCGCTGTTCGGCGGTGTCGGCCGCATCGGCGGCGTCAGTGTCGGCCGATTGCTGCTCAACACCACGATCATGGCGCTCGGCATCGCGGTGGGGAAGATTTTCATCTCGATCCTTTCGGCCTATGCGATCGTGTTCTTCCGTTTTCCGCTTCGGATGGTCTTCTTCTGGCTGATCTTCATCACGCTGATGCTTCCCGTCGAGGTGCGCATCCTGCCGACCTACAAGGTGATGGTCGATCTCGGCATGATCGACACCTATGCCGGCCTGATCATTCCGCTGATCGCCTCGGCCACCGCCACGCTTCTGTTTCGCCAGTTCTTCATGACCATTCCAGGTGAGTTGGTGGAAGCGGCGCGTGTCGACGGCGCCGGACCATGGCGCTTCTTTTTCGACATCCTGTTGCCGCTGTCGCGCACCAACATCGCGGCGCTGTTCGTCATCCTCTTCATTTATGGCTGGACGCAGTATCTGTGGCCGCTGCTCGTCACCAACAGCAACGACATGAACACCATCGTCATCGCCCTTAGAAAGATGGTTTCCTTCGCCGATGCCGATACGCAATGGCATCTGGTCATGGTCACCGCGATGCTGGCCATCCTGCCGCCGATCCTGATCGTGGTGCTGATGCAACGCTGGTTCGTGCGCGGACTTGTCGATTCCGAAAAGTGAGAAGCCGATGGCGACCGTCGATCTGAAGGATGTGAAGAAGGTCTATCCCAGCGGCGTCGAGGCGGTGAGGGGTGTCTCCATCGCCATTCCCGACAAGGAGCTTTGCGTGCTGGTTGGGCCGTCCGGCTGCGGCAAGTCCACGCTGCTGCGGATGATCGCCGGGCTTGAGACCATTTCTTCCGGCACCGTCGCCATCGACGGCAAGATCGTCAACACGATCGGTCCGACCGAGCGCGACATCGCCATGGTGTTCCAGAACTATGCGCTCTATCCGCATATGAAGGTCTACGACAACATGGCCTACGGGTTGCGCAACCGGGGTACTCCCAAGGACGAGATCGACAGCAGGGTTCGCTCGACCGCCAAGGTCCTGGAACTCACGGCGCTGCTCGACCGGCGCCCACGCGAGCTTTCCGGCGGCCAGCGCCAGCGCGTGGCCATGGGTCGCGCAATCGTGCGCAATCCGAAAGTCTTTCTGTTCGACGAACCGCTTTCCAACCTGGACGCCAAACTGCGCGGCCAGATGCGGGTCGAAATCAAGAATTTGCAGCGCTCGCTCGGTGTCACCTCGGTCTACGTCACCCATGACCAGCTCGAGGCGATGACGCTGGCCGATATTCTCGTCGTCATGAATGGCGGATTGGTCGAGCAGACGGGCGCGCCGCTCGACATCTACGAGAAGCCAGCCTCGACCTTCGTCGCTTCCTTCATCGGCGCACCGCCGATGAACCTTCTGCCTCTTTCGCAAGGACCGGCTGGTCCGGCGCTGACCGACGGCAAGACGGTTGACTTCGCGCCTACGAACGCCGCCACGCTTGGCTTCCGCCCTGAGGATGCCGACGTCACCTTCAGTGCCGAGGCATCATCCGGCGCGCTTATTCTGCCTGCGGCGGTCGAGGCGGTCGAACCTGTGGGAGCCGAAAGCTTTCTTCACTGTGCCGCCGGCGGCAACCGCATCGTCGTGCGTGTGGCCGGCCGCGCCACGGCCAAACCCGGCGATCAACTGCGCGTCGTGGCCAGGGCCGAGAAGCTGCATTGGTTCGACAAGGCTGGGAAACGAGTCGATTGACGCAGCCGCTCGCGCCAATCCGACGCATCGGCAGTTCAGGCGAAGACATGCGCCTTGCCGGAAACTGTCAGACGCACGATCTCGCCGACGGCAGGTGCGTCGATTCCCGGCTTGCGTAAGGTCAGCGGTGTGCTGCCGATCGCCGCGGCGTCCGGCGGGTCGGGGTTGTTCAACAGCCGCACGGCAATGGTGCACATCGAGCCTGCGAATTCCGAGTCCGTCACCTCGGCGAATATCGTGCCCGCAGGACCCGACATGCCTTCGCGCGACGTGCGCTTTACCTGCACCTGCTCCGGTCGCAGCATGATGCGGGCGATGTCGCGCCGCTCCTTCGAGTCGACGGCTATGCGACCAAGCGAGGAGGTGGCGAAGCCGCCTGAAATCTTTGCCGGCAAGATGATGGCGTCGCCAAGAAACTCGGCAACCATGCGGTCTTTCGGCTGCAGATAGAGTTCTCGCGGTGTGCCGATCTGAGAGAACTTTCCGTCGCGCATGACCGCCACCTGGCTGGCGAAGGACAGCGCCTCGGCCTGGTCGTGGGTGACCAGGATGGTGGTGATGCCGGCCGCTTCGAGCAGTTCGGCCACGGCCTTGCGCATCGAGGCGCGCAGCCCCGTGTCGAGCGCCGAGAACGGCTCGTCGAGCAACATCAGCCTGGGCTTCATCGCCATGGCGCGCGCCAGCGCCACACGCTGCTGCTGGCCGCCGGAAAGCTGATGCGGACGGCGTTTGAGGATCGCCTTGTCGAGCCCAACGGTATAGGCGAGCTCGGCGATGCGCTCGGCGCGCTGGTCCTCGCCGCGGGCCATGCCAAAGCCGATATTGTCGCCGATGCTGAGATGCGGGAACAGGGCGCCATCCTGCGCCACCAGGCCGATGCCGCGGCGGTGCGCCGGCACCGCATGGCCGCCATTGGCCAGCACCTCGCCGTCGAGCACGACGCGGCCCTGGTCGGGCGCCTCGAAGCCGGCGATCAGCCGCAGCAACGTCGTCTTGCCGCAGCCGGACGGGCCGACGATCGCGGTGCGACTGCCGCTTGCGGCGCTGAGCTCGATGCCGGCAAGGGCTGCGACCGGGCCGTAGTGCTTGGTGAGGCCACTGATTTCGAGAAAGCTCATCGCCCGGCCATCCGTTTCGACTGGACATAGAGCAGCCAGGTCAGCGGCAGCGACATCGCCACCATGATGAAGGCGTAAGGGGCGGCGGAGGCATAGTCGATCTCGCCGCTATAGGACCAGAACGCCATGGCCAGCGTGCGCGTGCCGTTGGGCGCCAGCATCTGGGTGGCGGTCAGCTCGTTCATGATGCCGAGCGCGACCAGCGCCATGCCGGCCGCAGCCCCCGGCGCCGACAGGCGAATCGTTGTCGACCAAAGCGCCTTCAGCGGCGGCCGGCCAAGGCTGGCGGCGGCGCGTTCGAGCTCGACCGGCGCCTGTGCGATCGAGGCTCTGAGGCTGATCAAGGCGCGCGGCAGGAACATCAGGGCATAGGCGACCAGGATTGTGAACAGCGTCTGGTAGAGCGGCATGGCGATGCGCACGGTAATGGTGACCAAGGCCAGCGCGATGACCACGCCGGGCAGCGAACCGACAATGTAGTTGCAGCCTTCGAGCAGCCGCTGCAGCGGTCCCGGCGCGCGGATCGAGATCCAGGCCATCGGCATGGCGGCGATGGTCGCAAGCAAGGCGCCGGCCAGCGCCAGGAACAGCGTCTGGCCAAGCGCCAGGCCGATCTCGTCCAAACGCCAGACATCGGCGCCGCCGGCGACCAGCCAGCGGCCGATGGTGACGAAGGGCACGCCGATGGCGAGAAGCGTGGCGATGGCAGGCAGAGCCAGGCAGGGCAGGGTGGCGCGACCGAGCCTGGTGCGCTGCTGGCGGCGCGCGGCACCCGAGCCTACGCGGGCATAGCGCTCTTCGCCGCGCACCAGCACCTCCAGCGCGAGCAGCACGAAGCAGCAAGTCACCAGGACGCCGGCCAGCATGTTGGCGGCGGGACCGTTGAAGGTCGACTGGAACTGGTCGACGATCGCCGTGGTGAAAGTGTCGAAGCGGATGAAGACGTAGAGGCCGTATTCGGCCAGCAGATGCAGGCCGACCAGCAGCGCGCCGCCGCAAATGGCCAGTCTCAGCTGCGGCAGCACGACACGCCAAAACACCCGCCATGGTCCAAGGCCGAGTGCTGCGGCTGCGTCCTCCAAAGCAGGATCGAGCCGGCGCAGAGCCGCCGCCAGCGGCAGATAGAGGAACGGGAAATAGGCGAGAACCGAGACCAGCACGCCGGCCCACAGGCCGTGCAAGGTCGGCACCATGGTGATCCACGCGTAGGAATGCACGAAGGCGGGGATGGCGAGCGGCGCCACCGACAGCCAGGCCCACAGGCGGGCGCCGGGCAGGTCGCTGCGCTCGGTCAGCCATGCCAGCGTCACCGACAGCACGGTGGCGATCGGCACGGTGAGCGCCACCAGAAGCACGGTGTTGACCAGAAGTTCGCCGACGCGCGGCCGGAAGACCAGGGCCGAAGCAGTGTCCCAGCCGATCTGCACACCGATCCAGATGATGAACGCCAGCGGCAGCAGCGACAGCAGCGAGACAATTATGGCGGCAAGCGCGATCCAGGACATGGGCTTCCGGCGGGACCGCCCGACTGTCTGGCCTGAACGTGCGAGATCGACCGCAGTTTGCATCAGCTCGACCGCGCCACTGCCGCCGGGGCGGGGGCGCCGCAGGCGCGGCCGGAAACGCAATATGTCGTCATGGACGAAGCCATCCCGAAAATAGAGCGCTCCTGCGGAAAGCCTCGCAGGAGCGCAAACGTTGCCCTTTTAGGACGAACGCGGACTAAAGCAAGCCGGCTGCCGTCATCAGGTCGGTCACCTTTTTGGAGTTCAGTGTCGCCGGATCGACCTTCGGCGCCTGCAGGTCGGCCAGCGGCACCAGCTTGGGATTGGACTGCGCGTCCTTGCCGATAGCGTATTCGAAGGACGTGCCGGTCTTCAGCACGTCCTGGCCGCCTTTGCCGGTCACCCATTTGAGGAACGCCTGGGCTTCCTTCGGGTGTTTGCTCGAGGCGAGCACGCCGCCGCCGGAGATCGAGACGAAAGCGCCGGGATCCTGGTTCTTGAAATAATGCAGTTCGACGTTCTTGCTGTTTTCGCCGGTCTTTGCCTGATCGCCGAAATAGTAATAGTGGTAGATGATTCCGCCTTCGATCTCGCCGGCATTGACCGCCTTCATCACCGTGCCGTTGCCCTTGTAGGCGGTGAAATTCTCCTTCATGGCCTTCAGCCAGTCGGCGGTTGCGGCTTCGCCCTTGAGCTCGAGCAGCGCGCTGACGATGGCCTGAAAATCGGCGCCGGAAGGCGAGGCTGCCCAGCGGCCTTTCCAGGCGGGATCGGCGAGATCGAGCATCGATTTGGGCAGCTTTTCGGCCGTGAGCTTGGTCTTGTTGTAGGCAAAGACGGTGCTGCGCGCCGCGACACCCACCCATTTGCCGCTGCTCGGCTGGAATTCGGCCGGGACTTGCGCCAGCGTGTCGGCGTCGACCGGCGCGAAAAGGCCCGCCGCTTCGACCAGGGTCATCGCCGGCGAGTTTTCGGTCAGGAACACGTCGGCCGGCGAAGAAGCGCCCTCGGCGACGATCTGGTTGGAGAAATCGCTGTCGCCGCCATTGCGCAGCGTGACCTTGATGCCGGTTTCCTTGGTGAAACCTTCGACCCATTCCTTGGCCAGGCTCTCATGCTGGGCGTTGTAGACGATGATGCCGGCATCCGCGGCCATCGCCGGCCCGGCGATCATGCTCACGGCCAGCGCTGTGGCCCCCGCTAGGGTGGAGAGCGTGTATCTCATGGCGTCATCCTCAATCTCGGTGGTTCTGGTTTCGCAGGCTGCACCTACCGATACCTGACAGCAGTAGTCAACATTGCTTGGCTGCTTCAATCGGTCGCCGCTCCCGCAAACTTTCGTGATTTTGCGGCACTTTGGCTTGGACATCATTTCGCCGGACACGTAACAAATCGGTGCCGAGGCGCGAAGATCGGGGAGTGAACTCTTGTGAGCGGCAAGGATGAGGCCGAGCTTTCCCGGCTGATGCGGGCCGCGATCGCGGGAGATGAAAGGGCCTACGCCGACTTTTTGCACCGGATCGCCGCGCTGGTTCGCGGCTTTGCGAGGCGCAAGATCGTACAGGGCGGGGTCGATCCCGAGGATGTCGTGCAGGAAACCTTGCTGGCCATTCATGTGAAACGGCATACCTGGCGCCAGGACGCGCCGGTGTTGCCATGGATCTATGCGATAGCCCGCTTCAAGCTGATCGATGCTTTCCGGCGGCGCGGACGGCGCATCGAAATCGAGATCGACGAGATCGCCGAGACCTTTGCCGAGCCGGAAACCGAGACCGTCAGCGAACGCGACATCAACCGGGCGCTGGACGGACTGCCGGCTGCGCAGCGTTCCGTCGTTTCTTCGATCTCGGTCGACGGCCGCTCCATCGGCGAGACGGCGGCCAGGCTCGGCGTCAGCGAGACGGCGGTGCGGGTGTCGCTGCATCGCGGGCTTGCCGCGATCGCCAAGCGATTTGGGCAGGGGCGCTTCGGGCGGCAGTGACATGAGGACGGAGGATCTCATCAAGGCACTCGACGCCGACACAAGCAGCAAGGCGATGCCGCTGCGCTCGGCCTGGTTGATGGCGGCGGCAGCCGCGGCGGTGATCGCGGCTCTGGTCTTCTTTCTCACCATCGGCCCGCGTCCCGACATCATGACCGCCATGCACACGATGCGGTTCCTGGCGAAGTTCGTGTTCACCATCGTGCTCGCCGTCACCGCCTTTGGCCTGGTCCGGGCGTTGTCGACGCCGGGCGCTTCGACGGCAAGAGCCGCGGCCTGGATGCTGGCGGCGCCGCTGCTGGTGGCCGTGGCGGTGGCTCTCGAACTGTTCATGGTGCCGGAGCCGATGTGGAGCACGCGCATGGTCGGCTCCAACATGATGATCTGCATGGGCTTCATCCCGCTGATCGGAATCGGCCCGCTTGCCGTCTTCCTGTGGATGCTGCGCTATGGCGCGCCGACGCGGCCGGTGTTGGCCGGGGCGGTCGCGGGACTGCTCGCCGGCGGCCTGGCGGCGACCTTCTACGCCGCGCACTGCTTCGACGATTCGCCGCTTTTCGTCGCCACCTGGTACACGCTCGCCATCGCCGTCCTCGCCGGTCTGGGCGCGCTCGGGGGACGGTTCTTCGTGCGCTGGTGACCGGGCGGTTCAAGATCGCCCAATAATCACCGATCCTTAATCATGCCGGCAATTGTTTGCGGGTTCACCGTGTTGCCGGTGGCTCCGGCGCAACCTTTCCTTAAAATCGATCATCCAGTGTTTTTTGCAGAAATGTGTTGCGCATGGGGTGGCATGCACAGTGATGCGACGAGAGCGAAAAAGCCTGCGGGCTGACAGTCACGTGGCTTTGGTGCTTGCGGCCGGAGGGCTTTGCGCTGCCGTGGTCGCGCTCCTGCTGTCGCGGCTCGATCTCAGCGCCGAAGTGCTGAAACTCTGCCTGCAGATATCGGTGCCGGTCGCCGCCGTTGCGCTGATTCTCGCCGCCCTGTTCATTTACCGGATACTGGACGACCGCCGGCAGATCGCCGAAAGCGAGCAGCGTTTCCGCCGCGCCATGGAGGATTCGGCGATCGGCATCGCCATTGTCGGCCTCGACGGCCGCATCCACGAAACCAACCCGGCCTTCGCCGCCATGCTCGGCTACAGCAAGCAGGAGATCGAGGCGCTGACCTTCTTTCAGATCACCCATCCCGACGATGTGCAGATCGGCCGTGAGACGATGGACGGCATGCGGGCGGGCACCGTCAACGCTTTCCACTTCGAAAAGCGCTACCTCAGGAAGGACGGCACGCCGGTATGGGCCCATCTTGCGGGCTCCGTCATTCGTGACGAGAAGAGCGGCCGCCCGCTCTACCTGGTCTCGCAGATCGAGGATATCGACGCGCGCAAGCAATCCGAGGCGCGCATAGCCGAGGCCGAAACGCGCTGGAATTTTGCCCTGGCCAGCGCCGGACAAGGCGTCTGGGACCTCGACATGCGCAAGGGTGGCACCACCTACTCCGCCACCTGGGTGAAGATGCTGGGCTATGCCGATGGCGAGCTGGACGGCGACCCCGACCGCTGGCTGGCGATGATCCACCCCGACGATCGCGAAAACGTCGCCGAAGCCGATCGTGCCCATCTGGAGGGCAGGACACCGTTCTTCGAAGCCGAGTTCCGGATGCGCCATAAGGATGGCCACTGGGTCTGGATCCTCGACCGCGGCAAGACGCTCGAACGCGACAAGGACGGACGGCTGGTCAGGGCCATCGGCAGCCTGACCGACATCACCCAGCGCAAGCAAACCGAGGAAAGCCTCATCGTATCGGCGGCAATGCTGGCCGACGAGAAGGAGCGGCTGAGGGTGACGCTGCAGTCGATCGGCGACGCCGTCATCTGCACCGATGCCGCCAACCGCATCACCTTCATGAACCCGGTCGCCGAAAAGCTCACCGGCGTTGTTGGCGCGGAGGCGCTCGGCAAGACGCTTGGCCATGTCTACTGGGCGGTGGACGAAGAAACCGGGCAAAGGATCGGCATGACGCGGCCGGCGCTCGGCAGCGCCAGCCCTGTCGACCAGAACAGTCGCGCCGTCCTCATCCGTCGCGACGACACACGCTGCAGCATCCGCCAGGTGGTGTCGCCGATCATGAACGACCGCCAAGAGTTCTGCGGTCTTGTCATTGTCTTCCAGGACTTCACCGATGCGCGCGCCTTGCAGCGCCAGCTCGCCTATGCCGCCGCGCATGATGCGCTGACCGGCCTTGCCAACCGTTCGAGCTTTATCCGCACCATGGAGGAACTGGTCGACCGGAGCCGCAAGGCCGGCACAGCCAGGCCGGCGGGCGAACATCATTTCATGTTCATCGATCTAGACCATTTCAAGCTGGTCAACGACACTGGCGGGCACGCCGCCGGCGACGCCTTGCTGAAGCGGGTTGCCGAGGCCATTCGCGGTGCGCTTGGGCCGGAGGATATCGTGGCCCGCCTCGGCGGCGACGAATTCGCGGTCATCCTGAAAGCCGGGCCGAGCGCCGGCGCCAGGATTGCCGCACGCTCGGTCATCGACGCCATCCGCGGCCTGCAGTTCAGCTGGGACGGCCGGCCGCATGCGATCGATGCCAGCATCGGGCTGGCGCCAATCCACAGCAACAGCGGTGAAGTCGACGAGATCATCGCCCGGGCCGATGCTGCCTGCTATGCGGCCAAGGCCGCCGGCCGCGGCTGTGTTTCCGTGGCGCCTGACGATACCGGGTCAAGAGGCCAAGCAGAGCCGCCGCTTGCAGCGGCGTCCTGAGGGAGCACGGAACTTTCGTTCTGGTGGTTAGCGCGTCGGAACCGGATGCTCGCCGCGATAGTCGTAGAAGCCGCGCCCGGTCTTGCGGCCGAGCCAGCCGGCCTCGACATATTTCACCAGCAGCGGGCAGGGGCGATATTTCGAATCCGACAGGCCGTCATGCAGCACCTGCATGATCGACAGGCAGGTGTCGAGGCCGATGAAATCGGCGAGCTGCAGCGGTCCCATCGGATGGTTGGCCCCGAGCCGCATGGCGGTGTCGATGGCATCGACCGAGCCGACCCCCTCATAGAGCGTGTAGATCGCCTCGTTGATCATCGGCAACAGAATGCGGTTGACGATGAAGGCCGGAAAATCTTCAGAGACGGTGATCGTCTTGTCGAGCTGTTTCACATAGGCCTTGGCCGCCTCGAAGGTCTGATCCTCGGTAGCGATGCCGCGCACCAGTTCGACCAGCTTCATTAGCGGCACGGGGTTCATGAAATGTATGCCGATAAAACGCTCGGGACGGTCGGTCTGCGCCGCAAGCCGGGTGATCGAAATCGACGAGGTGTTGGTCGCCAGAATGGCTTCCGGGTTGAGCTGGGGACAGAGCTGCGCGTAAATCTTGCGCTTGACCGTCTCGTCCTCGGTCGCCGCCTCGATAACCAGATCGGCACCGGCGAGATCAGCCATGGTGGGGGCTGCGGAAATGCGCGCCATCGCTTCGTTACGCAGCTTTTCCTCAAGCTTGCCGGAGCCGACCTGACGGGCCATGTTGCCGCTGACCGTGGCAATGCCCTTCTCGATACGGTCGGGCGAGACGTCGTAGATCAGCACCTTGAAACCCGAAAGTGCTGATACATGCGCGATGCCGCCGCCCATCTGGCCGGCGCCGATGATGCCGATCGTCTCGATCTTGGCCATTTGCAGCGATCCCGTCGAAAAGGCCTTTGCGGCCTGCTTTTTGTGCAGTGCAAACTAAAAGGGTGGGGCAGCTTCGTCTACCCCACCCTTTCACAATTTAATACGCTTTGGCAGAGAGCGTCAAAGCGCCTTTTGCAGTTCCGGCAGGATGACGAACAGGTCGCCGACCAGGCCGTAATCGGCAACCTGGAAGATCGGCGCCTCTTCGT
Organism: Mesorhizobium sp. P160187; assembly: GCF_057766425.1. Classification (NCBI taxonomy): domain Bacteria; kingdom Pseudomonadati; phylum Pseudomonadota; class Alphaproteobacteria; order Hyphomicrobiales; family Phyllobacteriaceae; genus Mesorhizobium; species Mesorhizobium sp. P160187. The sequence goes on along the minus strand of NZ_JBYMDX010000003.1, from coordinate 1,060,934 downwards.
CCTTGTTGATGGCGACGATGACCTTCGAATCCTTCATGCCGGCAAGGTGCTGGATGGCGCCGGAAATGCCGACGGCAATATAGAGGTCCGGCGCCACGACCTTGCCGGTCTGGCCGACCTGCCAGTCATTCGGGGCGTAGCCGGCGTCGACGGCAGCGCGCGAGGCGCCGACGGCTGCACCGAGCTTGTCGGCGACCGGCAGGATGACTTCCTGGAACTTTTCCGAGGAGCCGAGCGCGCGGCCGCCCGAAATGATGATCTTGGCCGAGGTCAGTTCCGGACGGTCGGTTTCCGAGAGTTTGTTCTCGACGAAAGTGGAGAGGCCGGGATTGGCCGCGGCCTTCACCGGCTCGACAGCTGCCGAGCCGCCCTCGGGGGCAGCCTGGAAGGAGGCGGTGCGCACAGTGATGACCCTCTTGGCGTCGGTAGACTGCACCGTCTGGATCGCATTGCCAGCATAGATCGGCCGCTTGAACGTGTCTGGTGAAACCACTTCGATGATCTCGGAGACCTGCGCGACATCGAGCAGGGCCGCCACACGCGGCGCGACGTTCTTGCCCGACGAGGTCGCCGGCCCGATTATGGTGTCGTAGGCGCCGGCCAGCGAGACAACGAGTGCGGCGAGCGGTTCGGCGAGGCGCTCGGCCAGTTCGTCGGCCTCGGCCAGCAGCACCTTGCTCACGCCCTTGAGCTTGGCGGCGGCGTCGGCAGCGCCTTTGGCGCCTTTGCCGGCCACCAGCACATGCACGTCCGAACCGATCTGCAGCGCCGCCGAGAGCGCTTTGGCGGTCTGGTCGGAAAGAGTTGCGTTGTCGTGTTCTGCGATGAGGAGAATGGTCATTTTATCTGTTCCTTCCAGTCTCAGAGCACGCCGGCTTCGTTCTTCAGCTTGTCGACCAGTTCGGCGACGCTCTTGACCTTCACGCCCGCCTTGCGGCCGCTGGGCTCCTCGGTCTTGAGCACCTTCAGGCGCGGCTTGACGTCGGCGCCGTAATCGGCCGGGCTCTTTTCGTCGAGCGGCTTCTTCTTGGCCTTCATGATGTTGGGCAGCGAGGCGTAGCGCGGCTGGTTGAGGCGAAGATCGGCGGTGATGATCGCCGGCATCTTCAGTTCCACCGTCTGCAGGCCGCCATCGACTTCGCGCGTCACCTTGGCCTTATCGCCGTCGAGCACGACCTTGGAGGCGAAGGTGCCCTGTGCCCAGCCGAGCAGGGCGGCCAGCATCTGGCCGGTCTGGTTCGAGTCATCATCGATCGCCTGCTTGCCGAGGATCACGAGGCCGGGCTGCTCGGCGTCGACGACGCCCTTCAGCACCTTGGCGACGCCGAGCGGCTCGGTCTGTTCATCTGTCTTGACCAGGATGGCGCGGTCGGCGCCCATGGCGAGCGCGGTGCGGAGCGTTTCCTGCGCCTGCTGCGGGCCGATCGAAACGACGATGATCTCTTCGGCCTTGCCGGCTTCCTTCAGCCGGAGTGCCTCTTCCACCGCGATCTCGTCGAACGGGTTCATCGCCATCTTGACATTGGCGAGTTCAACCGCCGAACCATCAGCCTTGACGCGAACCTTGACGTTCGCATCCACAACCCGCTTCACGGGCACAAGGATCTTCATTTGCCTGTCACCTCTCCTGAGATATCCGGGCGCGCTATAGCAGCGTGCGCCTCCGCAGAGTTGTCGAAAGCCGACATTCCTGACTGAATTGCGGCCAAACGGAATCCTGGCCGGACGAATTCTGGTCTTCTGCCGCCTAGCGGTGGCGCTCTCCGTAGTTGTGGCGACGCAACACGTCAATATGCCACGGCAGCGGCCAAACCACTCAAATCGGTTCAGTTGTGACCGGAAGCGCCACCCCGGCCCCAACGCGTCTCAGGTTGCACGGGAGCCGGACCGGCTGGCGCCGGCCCAGTAGAAGCGGCTGGCTGATCGGCGGGTTCCGGCTCGCCGTCGTCACCGGCGAGCAGCGGCACGCCGCGGCTGCGCATGATGAGCACCAGCACGCCACCGGCAATGATGCCGCCAATGTGGCAGGCCCAGGATATCTGGTTTTCGCCGCCGGCGGCAAACATCACCACCTGGAAGCCGATCCACAGGATCAGCGGGATGAAGGCCGGGATACGCAGCGGAATGCGGGCAAAGACCAGCACCCACACTTTCACCCGGGGGTAGAGGACCAGATAGGCGGCGACGACGCCGGCAATGGCGCCGGAGGCGCCGATCAGCGGAACCTCCGAACTCCAGGCGACGAGCCCCTGGAAGAAGGCGCCGGCGATGGCGCAAAGCAGGTAGAAGATGAGGTAGCGGATGTGGCCGAGTGCGTCCTCGACATTGTCGCCGAACACCCACAGGAACAGCATGTTGCCGCCGAGATGAAAGATATCGGCATGCAGGAAGGCATAGGTAAGGTAACTCAGGCTCTCGGGAATGATGACGAATTGGGGCGAGAGTTCTGCCGTGTCGTGGACAACCGAAGGGATGAAGCCGAGGCCGAGCACGGCGGCGTTGTTGAAATTTTCTCCGCCGATCGTGGTGATGAGAAAGACCAACGCGTTGGCCGCGATCAGGCCGATCGTCACATATTGCAGCCGGATGTGCCGCAACCTGTTGGAGTCGTAAAGCGGGATGAACATGCCCCAAGCCCTTTCCCGCCTTCGAGAAAATTCAGCGGTTCTTGCCGGGCACCCATAACACGTCGGCATTTCCGTTGTCATTGACCGCACGGGCGGCGACGAACAGAAAGTCGGAGACGCGGTTTATGTATTTCAGCCCCTCGCGATTGACATGTTCGGCCGGGTCCTGCGCCAGCGCCACCATGATCCGCTCGGCCCGTCGCGCCACGGTGCGGGCAAGATGAAGTGCTGCCGCCGCCGGCGTGCCGCCATTGAGCACGAAGGATTTGAGCGGCTGCAGATCCTTGTTGAGAAGGTCGATATCCTTTTCGACGCGGTCGGTCTGCGAGGCGATGATGCGCAGCGGCTCGTAGCCGAGCGGCTTGCCGTCGTCGGGCACGGCGAGATCGGCGCCGAGGTCGAACAAATCGTTCTGGATGCGGGACAGCATGGCGTCGATGGCGGGATAACTTGCCGCTGTGTGCAGGCGGGCGATGCCGATGCAGGCATTGGCTTCATCGACGGTGCCGTAGGCATCGACGCGCAGGTCGGATTTCAGCCTGCGTTCACCGGTGCCGAGGCCAGTGGTGCCGTCATCGCCGGTGCGGGTGTAGATCTTGTTGAGCTTGACCACGTCGCCTCCCGAACGGCCGTCACTTGCGGGTGAAATACACCACCAGCAGGATCAGTGCCAACGCCAGCGCCTGCAGCAGCACGCGTGCCTGCATCAGCTTGTTCGAGCTCACACCGGAGCCGCCGCGCATCATGTTGATGAGGCCGCGGACAAGCACGATCACCACGGCGACCATGACGAGGACGAGGAGGACTTTGATGACGGTTGCCATGATCTGTTCCCAGTTCTGTTGCGGTCAGGCGCGTCTGGCCAGAACGCGGTAGAGCATCGATGCCGGCAGGATGCGCTTGAGCATCACGCCGATCCTGGCCGGCACTGTTACCACATAGTGCGGGCGTGGGCGCCGCGACAGAAGTGCATGGCGCAAGGCCGCATAGACCACCTCCGGCCCCTTTTTCAGCCGCGATGAACTGCCGCCGGCCCGAAGCCGTGCCAGCTGCGAGGCATAGGCGAGGTGGTGGACGGAATTCTTGTGGTCGATGTTCTTCAGGAACCAGAACAGCCCGTTGCTGGCGATTTTCGAGGTCACCGGCCCCGGTTCGATCAGCGAGACATGGATGCCGCTGAGTTCCTGCTGCATGCACAGCATCAGGCCTTCGATCGCGTGCTTGGAGGCTGAGTAGGCGCCGCGAAAAGGCATCGGCGTGAGCCCAAGGATCGAGGAACAATGAACGAGGCGGCCATGTCCCTGGCGACGCATTACCGGTACGATGCGTCGGGTGAGGTCGTGCCAGCCGAAGAAATTGGCCTCGAACTGCTCGCGCAATGCCGCAACCGGCAGGTCTTCCACGGCGCCGGGCTGTGCATGGGCGCCGTTGTTGAACAGGGCGTCGAGGCGTCCGTCGGTCCGCTCCAGCACCGAGGCCGCAAGGGCTTCGATGGAGTCCGGCTCACGGTAGTCGAGATAAAAGGCCTCGATGCCGTCGGCCTCGAGCACGGCGATGTCTTCAAGGCTTGCGCGCCGTCGCGAACACCCGCCAGCCATCCGCCTTCAGCGCACGGGCGCAGTGGGCGCCTATCCCGGACGAGGCGCCGGTGACGATGATGGTGCGCAACTCTTTGGCAGGCGGCATCGTGGTTTGAGCAAGGGTTGCCATTTGCCACAATCCCTTCCCATATTCGCGGCGTCGAGACAATCGAAGGGAACGCGGCTCTTGATGCGGAATATCGTCGTGCTGCGCCGCGTGCTCTATGACGCGCTTGGCCATTTCAACACCGATGACGGCTGGGCCATGGCCAGCCATCTGGCGATCACTTCGCTCATGGCGCTGTTCCCGTTCCTGATCTTCGCCACCACACTGGCGAGCTTCCTCGGCGCGCAGGCGTTCGCCGATACTGCCGTGCACCTGGTCTTCGACACCTGGCCCGAACAGATCGCCAAGCCTATCGCGCGCGAGGTGCTCAACGTGCTGACCGTGCGGCGCACCGATCTTTTGACCTACGGCGTGCTGCTGGCGGCCTATTTCGCCTCCAACGGCATCGAGGCGCTGCGCACCTCGCTCAACCGCGCCTACCGCGTCGCCGAAACGCGCGGCATCATCTACCGCCGGGTGCAGAGCATTTTCTTCGTGCTGATCGCGACGGCCGGTTTCCTGGCGATCAGCGTGCTCCTGGTCTTTGCGCCCTTGCTGGCGCGGCTGGCGGAAGCTCATTTCGAGTGGATCAAACCCTATACGGGCACGATCACGCTATGGCGTTACGTCATCGCCTCAACCGTCATCATTGGTGGCTTGTTTGCCGTCCACTATTGGCTGCCGGCGGGCAAGCGCCGCTTTGTCTCGCTGGTGCCTGGCATCATCTTCACTCTGGCTGCGTGGCTTGTCGGCTCGACGATGTTCGCGACCTACCTCGACCATTTCTCGTCCTATGTGACGACCTATGCCGGCCTCGCCTCGATCATGATCGCCGTCGTTTTCCTCTATATGCTGTCGGCGATCTTCATCCTCGGCGGCGAACTCAATGCGGCGATCAGCCGCTTTCTCGAAGCGCGCGCACGTGTCGGCAGCTAGGTTTTGGCTGGCCGAGCCGTGGCCAGCCCGACGCCGAGCGTCGCGATTGCCATGCCGACGATCTGCACGAGGCTGAGCTGTTCGCCGAACAGCGCCCAGGCGATGACAGCGGTGACGGCCGGCACCAGGTAGAACAGCGACGCGACCTTCGACATCTCGCCGTCGCGGATCATCACCATCAGCAGGAAGATGGCGCCGATCGACAGCACCAGGACCAGCCAGGCCATGGCGAAGATCAGTTCGCCGTTGATGATCACCGTGCGGGTCTCAAGCGCCAGCGAGGCCAGGATCATCAGCGAGCCGCCGCCGATATATTGCCACATCGTCGCCGCCACCAGGTCGCCACCCGAGGCATAGCGCTTCTGCCAGATGGTCCCGGCGCTCATGCCCAGCACCGAGACCAGCGACGCCGTCAGGGTTTCGGGCGTAACGCCGCCGCCGAGAGCGCCGAGCTTCGGCCACAGCACGATGATCACTCCCACAAGGCCGACGGCAAGGCCGGCCCAATGGCGCGGCAGGATGTCCTCGCCGAGGAATCGGCCGGCAAGCACGGCGGTGATCAGCGGTTGCAGGCCGACGATCAGCGCCGAAAGCCCGGCGGGCATGCCCCTGTGGATCGCCCAGAACACCGCGCCGAGATAGATGCCATGCATGAGGATGCCGGCGACCGTGGCGTGAAGCGCTTCTGCCCTTGTGGCTCGCTTTGAGCCAAGCACGAGCATCAGCCCGGCAAGCAGCAAGGCGGCGATGACAAAGCGGGCTGCCAGAAAGGTGAAGGGCTCCGCCCAGGGCATGGCGTAGCGCGCGCCGATGAAACCTGTCGCCCACAGGACGACAAACGAGGCGGGGATGAACCGCTTGAGACTGTGCATTTTCGGGGAAGCCGTTTCCGGTGGAGAGGTCCGATTCGGTGAAGAGACAAATACGGCAATTGCTCTAATGCGGTTCAATCCGGCAAGCAAAGCGAAACAATTGGTACATAAGCTGATCCTGATGTAGGAGGTGGCCGAATTCAAAGGGCGGCGTCAGGGCAATCGACTTCTGTCGATGGATCCGGCGACATGGCGTTTTGGCTTCGACAGGGAGCGCGCATGCTGTTGCATCTCGACACAAGCTGGCTGTTGATGACGGTGGCCAGTGTGGCCGTTTTCGGCTTCTTCTTCGGCTCAGCGCTCGACGCCATCATGCAGGAGGACGGTTTTGGGTCGACCGGCAACACGCTGCTGTTCACGCTCGGCTTTTTCGCCGCGGTCATGGCCGCGAACGAACATGGCATCGTCCTGAGAGATCTGAAGCTCGCGGTTGCCTGGGGACTGGGCGGCGCCTTCGCGTTTATCGGCGCGTTGGCGCTGCTCAAGGCGGGGCTAGCCCGGCTTTAGTCAGAGCCCGACCAGCCGCCTGACATCGTCCGGCGACATGCCTGCCTGCCTCAGCGCGGCAAGGCCGGTATCAGCAAAACTCTTCGACAGTTTGCGCCCATCCGGTCCGAGTATGAGACGGTGGTGGAAATACTGCGGCTGGCCGAGGCCGAGCAGTTCCTGCAGCAGGCGCTGGATGCCGGTCGCGGAATAAAGGTCGCGGCCACGCACGACATGGCTGACGCCTTGCAGAGCGTCGTCGACGACGACGGCCAGGTGATAGCTGGTCGGGATGTCGCGGCGCGCCAGAATGACGTCGCCCCAGTCCTGCGGACGCGCCTCGACACGCTGCGTCGCCGAAAGCGTCTCGTTGGTGAATTCGCGCCAGGACAAATCCGTGCCGACGCGCGCCAGCGCTGCATCGACGTCGAGGCGCCAGGCGAAGGGCGCATTTTCGGCGATGCGGCGGTTGCGTTCGCTGATCGGCAGCGCCTTGTCGGCGCCGGGATAAAGCGGCACGCCGTCCGGGTCGCGCGGCCAGTCGCGGCCGCGTTTTTCGCTGTCGGCGATGAAGGCCCTGATCTCGCCACGGCTCATGAAGGCAGGGTAGACGAGTTCTTCGCGGACCAGCCGGTCGAGCACGGCCTGATAGTCGGTGAAATGCTCGGCCTGGCGCCGCACCGGCTGTTCCCATTCGAGACCTAACCATTCGAGGTCGCGAAAGATGCCGGCCTCGAATTCAGGCGTGCAGCGGATCGTGTCGATGTCCTCGATGCGCAGCAGCAGGCGGCCGCCGGCCGCACGCGCCAGTTGCTGGTTGAGCAGTGCCGAATAGGCATGGCCGAGATGCAGTTCGCCATTCGGGCTCGGCGCGAAGCGGAATGTCAGGAGCATCATCTCACAAGCGGCAATCGGGTTGTGCAGCGGTTTTGCCAATTGCTACCGTGCGGTCGGTTCAGGAACAAGAAACATGCAACGCATCGCGACACTGGACGATATTGCGCGCGGGTTGGATGCGCTTTGCGCAATCGATCCGCGCCTGGAAAAGGTGCGCGGCATGGCTGGCGAGGTGCCGCTGCGGCTGTCGGAACCCGGTTTTCGAAGCCTGGCCTCCATTATCGTTTCGCAACAAGTATCCCGTGCGAGCGCCGATGCGATTTTCGGCCGGCTGGTGAAACTGGTCGATCCGCTGACGCCGCAGGCGATCCTTGCCGCCGGCGAGGACATGTTTCGCGAGGCCGGGCTGTCGCGGCCGAAGCAGCGCGGTCTGATCGCGGTTGCGCAGGCCGTGGTTGAGGGGCTCGACCTGCATCACCTCTGTTTGCTCGACGCCGAAGAGGCGATCGCGGCTATGATCGCGGTGCCGGGCATCGGCCCGTGGACGGCGCAAGTCTATCTCCTGTTTGCCGCCGGCCACCCCGATATTTTCCCCGCGCGCGACGTCGCGCTGCAGAGCGCGGTCGGCCACGCGCTCGGCATCGAGCCGCGTCCGCCGGAGAAAACGCTGATCGCCCTGGCCGAATCATGGAGCCCGTGGCGAGGTGTCGCATCGCGGCTTTTCTGGTCCTATTATCGCGAAACCAGGGGCCGGGACGCGGCACCTCCGGCCTGAAACCGCAAAAAAGCATGAAAACCCTGCATTTTTGCCGCGTTTGGCTGATGACAATCCGCTTCACATCCCTGTCATGTCGGGCTTACAGTATCCACGCCGATCGGTTCTAGAACGAGGAGGTCAACAAGGTGACGGTTGCCGTATCTCCGGATGGGCTTCCTGCGCTGGTGCTGAATGCGGATTACCGTCCGCTCAGCTATTACCCCTTGTCGCTCTGGTCCTGGCAGGATGCCATCAAGGCGGTGTTCCTCGACCGGGTCAACATCGTCGCCGAATACGAGCATGCGGTGTCTTCGCCGACCTTTTCGATGAAGCTGCCCAGCGTCGTCAGCCTGAAGGCCTATGTGAAGCCGTCGAGGCACCCGGCATTCACCCGCTTCAACGTGTTCCTGCGCGACCGCTTCCAGTGCCAGTATTGCGGCACGCCCGAGGATCTGACCTTTGACCACGTCATCCCGCGCCATCGCGGCGGGGCGACGACGTGGGAGAATGTCGTGGCCGCCTGTTCACCCTGCAATCTGAGGAAGGGCGGCATGATGCCGACGCACGCCAAGATGTGGCCGCTGCAGAAGCCCTACCAGCCGACCGTGCACGACCTGCACAACAATGGCCGGCTGTTCCCGCCCAACCATCTGCATGAAAGCTGGATGGATTACCTCTACTGGGATGTGGAGTTGGAGCCGTAGGGATTGGCGATCGGCCTTGCCAGGGCAATCGCCGATGTCGGGTGCTGCCCCTCATACGGCTGCCGCCACCTTCTCCCCGTATAGTGACGGGGAGATAGGGAATTGGCTGCAAATTCGGCGCCCTTCTTTCAGCGTTCGGGATTGGCGAAACCATTGATGACTGCGTCTTTCTCCCCGTCACTACACGGGGAGAAATGCCCGGCAGGGCAATGAGGGGCGGTGCCAACATTTAGAGACTGGCCGCATGGCGCGACCTCGCACTTGATTAGTCGCGCGCCAGCGCACCGCGGAAGGCGATGGCGGCGAGGATGAAGCTGGCGATAGCGTTCCACCCGGCCAGCGACAGGCCGAGGATACGAAGGGCTGCCTTGTCGCAGGATGGCGGCACGAATTTGTCGAGCGCGTCGAGCACGCCCTTGCCGCCGGTGTCGACCGGGCCGGCGCCGGCCGTGCAATCGGCCGGGCCCTGCCACCAGGCCCATTCGACGCCCGAATGATAGACGCCGAGATAGAGCCCGTAGAGCATCAGCAGGCCGCCGACGGCAAGCAGGCCGCGCGTCAGCCATGCGGGTGCGCTGAACATCGAGGCGATCACCGCCAGCAGCATCAGCGGGGCGCCGATATAATAGGGCGTGCGCTGCTCCAGGCACAGATGGCAGGGGATGTAGCCGCCTATGTGCTGGAAGGCGAGCGCGGAGCCGACCGTGGCGGCCATGGCGACGGCGAGAAACAAAGCGGTGCGCGTCCGCTGGCGTCCGGTATCGGCTGTCATCGTGGCTGTCATGTTTCGTCCGTTGAATTCGCCGTCCGCCGGCATAGTCCTGACCCACCGCCCGCCTTGGGCGGTCAGAAGGCGTATTTGACGACGATATAGAGCAAAATCAGGGCGGCGGCGCCGGCGCCGACGATCAATCCCAAACGCTTCTCGATGAATTCCTTGATCTCTTCGCCATAGCGGCGCAGCAGCCAGGCAAGAAGCAGGAAACGAGCGCCACGCGCCAGGATGGCGGAGACGATGAAGACGAAAAGATTGACGTGGAGGGCGCCTGCCAGAATGGTGACCACCTTGATCGGCGGCAGGTGGGCGGCACCCGATGTGACGAGCAGCACCAGCATCAGCCCGGTGCCGGCCGACTGCCACCTCTCGAACGCGTCAAGGCCGCCAAAGTGCTCCAGCATCGGCCGTGCTATCGTGTCGTAGGCATAGTAACCGATCAGCCAGCCGGCAATGCCGCCCAGCACGGACGCAACGGTGGCGGTCAGCGCGTAGCGATAGGCGCGTTCGGGCCGCGCCAAAGCCATGGGCAGGTACAAGACGTCGGCAGGTATGAAAAACACCGAGCTTTCGACGAAGGCGATGAAGGCCAGCCACCATTCGGCGGATTTGCGGGCCGCCAGCGACAAGGTCCAGTCGTAAAGTCCGCGAAGCATCGGCTCTCCTGGATGCAGGTTGCCCAGACGCAACGCGCTTTGATGCGCGTCTGTCTAGAAAGATTTTCCGCGCCGCACAATGGCAGGAGCGTCATGAAACAGAAAGGCGGGCTTTTGCCGCAAGCAGGGCACGGCGGCGCATTTGGCTAGTTGACGAACAGGCCTCCAACCGTATAGTCCGCGCCCATCCAGGCCTTTGGGCCTGAGCCCCTATGGCGGAATTGGTAGACGCGCTCGACTCAAAATCGAGTTCCGCAAGGAGTGCTGGTTCGATTCCGGCTAGGGGCACCATTTTTGATCTCACGCCAGTTCGCTTCGCTCATGGGCTCCGATGGGGCGGCCTGACCGGCCGACGGGCGGTCGCCCTTGCGAACCCTCCGGGTTCGAACAGTGCCTCGAACACAGAGCCAACCGCGGCTGCTGAGGATGACAGCGATAGCGCCAATCAGCGGCGGCCGGTAGCCAAGCTCTACGTGCTCTCAGGCCGCCGCACGGTGTTCTTCACGGGCAGCTTCCCACACTTCCCGGGCCGCGTCGGCGTTCATGACCGCGATCCCCAATCCCACCGCCAAATCGGGCCACGCGGAATGCCAGAGCAAGGCCGTGACCAACCCTGCGGCAATAATGGCGATGTTGGCCAAGGCGTCGTTGCGGGCCGACAGGAAGGCCGCCTTTGTGAGGCTGCCGCCACGATGCCGGTGCGCGGCCAGCATGTAGGCACAGGACAGGTTGACGGCGAGGGCGCCAAGTCCCGCCAAGGTCAAGGCGATGGGCTGCGGCGGCACCGGCGCGTTGAACTTTTCCCAAGCCGTCCAGAGCGTTGCCAGACCCGGCATGAGAAGGATGAGCGCCAATGCGATCCCCACCCGCGCACGGGAGCGCACAGACCAGCCAAGTGCGAGCAGGATGAGGAGGTTCACGGAAGCATCTTCAAGAAAGTCGGTGCTGTCGGCGAACAGGGACACTGATCCAATGGCGAGCGCCACAGCGAACTCGATCCCGAAATAGGCAAGATTGAGAAGCGCGACGATGAGGACGATGCGGCGGAGGTTCATCTTCTGGCGGTATCCGAAACCAGTGTGTGGAGCTACAGCTTCGCGGTGTCCAAGGAAAGCCCCTGCTCGTTCCGGGCCGACGAGCGGTCGCCCTTTGCGACCCCTTGCGTTCGAGCGCGCCTCGAACGCGGACTTAGCGCATATTTCCCGTATGGCCTTGGGAATACCGTCCCGGTTGCGGCCACACCGTCAGGCCGTGCGGCTCTGAGCCAACCCGAAACTTGGTCACGGCGCCTGTTGTCGTGTCGATCATGTAGGCGGCACTGTCGAAGCGGCCGGACAGCCATAGTTGTTTGCCGTCGGCGCTGACATTGCCCATGTCGGGGCTGCCGCCGCCGGGGATCGGCCAAAGTGCTACGACCGCGCGGGTGGCGAAGTCGATCACGCTCACGCTGCCCGGTCCCTTTGCCTTGCCCTGCTCCATCTTGTGCGAGCCCCGGTTCGAGACATAGAGCCGCTTGCCATCGCGGCTGACGACGAAGCCATGGGCGCCGATGCCGGTCGGGATGAAGCCGATCTCCTTGAAACTGTCGCCATCGACGAGGAACACGCCGTCATTCATCATGTCGGCGACGTAAAAAACCTTGCCGTCGGGCGAGAGGCGGATGTCCTGCGGCATGCCCATTTTCGAGAAGTCGAGATGGCCAAGCACCTTCTGGTTCTTCAGGTCGATCTTTGCCAATCCGCCATTGCCGTATTCGCAGGTGAAGATCGCGTAGGCCCCGTCGACCGAGAATTCGGCGTGGTTGATGCCGGGGCAAGTGGGCGTCGGCAGGCTCGACATTAGCGCCATGGTGTGAGGATCGCGGAAATCGAGCCGCTCCAGGGCTTCGTCGACGACGATGGCCGCGCCCGGCATGAAATACAAATTGTAGGGATCGTCCACGGCGATCTGCGGGCCGGGCTTGCCGGTCATCGGGTCGATCGGCGTGAGGCTGCCGTTCTTGCCGGTGCCATTGTTGGCGACCCAGAGCGTCTTCAGGTCCCAGGACGGCACGACGTGCTGCGGTTTGCTGCCGACCGGGAACCTGTCGACTTCCTTGAGTGTCATGGTGTCGATCACCGTGACGCTGTTGGAGGAGCGGTTCGGCACATAGACGCGCGGCAGTGCACCCAGCGTGGCCGGGCTGAGATGGCTGGCGGCGGTGTGGCTGTAGATGTTGATGGACGGCGCGGGCTCGCTGCAATCCTCGGGACAGCTATCGGCCCAGGCGCGGACAGGCAGCAGCGCAAGCAGCAAAAAGGCCGCACGGGGACCGGCGTGACGCAAAAAGGTTCTGATCATCAGGATGGCTTGTCGTGAAGGCCGGCCGAAATTGCCGCCGGAGCCATAGCTGGTGTCTTGCCGTTGATCCAGTGGCTTTTCTCAGGCTCCCCGCGCGGTTGGCGCAGTCATTGGTGACCTGTATCGCGAGCACAAGCGGCTCGATAGCAACCAAGATCAAAATCCGTTTCGGTCAATATCAGCCTGCTTTGGCGCGTCGGATGCCTTGACCGCGCTACAGCGCCGCCATCGAAGCGGCCGGACAGTCAAAGCTGTCTGCCGTCTGCACTGAGATTGCCCACGTCCGGACTGCCGCCGAAGCGCTCAATTTCGCTCGCAATATTGCATGGCTTCCATCATTACCTCACGTTGCGAACGTCCTCGGATCTCCTCGTCCACCTTGCACACAGGTTGACACACTGCCTGCTAATGACCGCATAAGTTGTTGCTCAGGAGCAACATCGAGAACGCCATGTCGCCGAGCTGGGCCTGGATTCGGGAGGAAAACCGCTATTGACGATTGACTCAACCTTGGGCCGCCGATCACCTTTACGCAGGGAATGGTGGTGGAGGGCGTGATGGACTCAACTTGCAAAGCTTCTCACGAGAGCCGATTTGGCTGCGTAGTGGCCTCGCTGTCAGTGTTTTTTCTCATTCTCATGCTTTCTTCGGTAGCGCCAGCTTCGGCACAGGTCGTCTTCGGTGGTGACGCGGGAGATCCAGAGAACACGATCTGCAGCTTTGCCGGCGTGATCGGCACCACAATAAACGACGATTGTTCGGACTCCGACGATTATTTTGTGCCCGCACCGGGTATCACTATTGGCCCCAACGGCAGCCAAATTAATTTCGACGCGGCGACGGGTGCGGCGACCTTCGGTGGAGCGGTTGATATGGGTGGCAACATCGTAACGAACGTCGGCACCCCGACGGCAGGAACGGATGCGGCCAACAAGGATTATGTTGACGGCGTCGTCGGCGACGCTTCAGCAAAGAACATTGAGCAGGATGGCCGACTAGACGATGTCGAAGCCAAGAACACGCAGCAAGATACTCGGCTCACCGGCGTCGAGACCAAAAACGTCCAGCAGGACACCACCCTCGCCAATCACGAGACGCGGATCACGCAGACGGAAGCGAAGGATACGGAGCAAGACGGCCGGCTTGCCGGACACGACACCATGCTCGCGTCGCTCGATACGCGTGTGACGACAAACACCAGCGATATCGCATCGCTCGACGGACGAGTCGGCGCGCTGGAGAGCGGCTTCTCTGAACTAGGGACGGAGATTTCCGAGAATCGCACCGAGGCCCGTCAGGGCATCGCAGCGGCAATAGCAATGACAACTGCCCCAATGCCGTCCGTTCCGGGCCGCACGAGCTGGGCCGGCAATGTCGGTTATTTCAAGGGTGAAACGGTTCGGTGGCTCGCTCGCTCATCGCCTCGACTTCGATGAACCTTTCGCGTTCACCGCGGGTTATGCCTATGGCGGTGGAACCAGCCATGGTTTCCGCCTCGGTCTAGCCGGCGAGTTTTAGCGCCTGCCTGCAAGCGCCGAGGATGGAGCAAGAGCCGGCGGCCTTGGCCGGAGGGTGTGAAAAATGCGCCGATTGACGTGGCTGGCCTTGGTCATGGCCGTCTGCTGCCTGCAAGTGCTTCCCGCCCACGCACAGGCTAAGAAGGATGGTCGTTCGGCGTCCAAGGTGTCCGACGCCCCAAAACCGGCGGACATCGACCACAATGGCGTCCTGATCTTGGTCAGGTCCACATTGCTGGCACTCGACCATGCAAACAGGACCGGAAATTATTCCGTGCTGCGTGAGCTTGGCGCCCCGGACTTTCAAGCCAACAACCCTGCTCGGCTGGGTGAGATTTTCGCGAAGCAGCGCAACGAAGGGCTTGATCTCAGCGGTGTAGCCGTGCTCGAGCCGCAATTGACGTTGATGCCGCAAATCGAATCCAACGGCATGCTGCATATGGCAGGGTTTTTTCCCTCTGCCGCGATGCAGCTAAACTTCGAACTTGTTTTCGCTCCTATCGACCGGCAGTGGAAGATTTCTGCCATGTTGGTCAAAGTCGGCACCAGCGCTCCCAAGGCGCCCGATAGCCCCCCAATTCCAGCCCCCCTCCCGCCGGTCCAAAAACCGGAACCGCCAGCTGCCGCGATTACTACAAAGTCTCAGATCAAGAAGCCCGGTCGCGCTCCGCCACTATAACAACGCGCAGGCCATCGGCTCTATCGCCGTCCCAGCAAACTCTTCACGCGGTTGCGCAGCAGGCGGGCCATGTTGCGGGTCTCGCGGTAGAGATGCAGCTGCGAGGCGGCCTGGCGGGCGAGGCGGTCGGCATCCGGCGTCAGTCCGATCACCAGCGAGCCCATCGGCTTGCGCTCGCTCCACAGCCGGCTCATCACCGGGTGGTCGGGCACGGCGCAGGAATCCGTCATCATGATGTTGGGGTCGTCGAGATGCTGCCTGGTCACCTCGATCATCAGCAGCGTGCCCGGCGAATAGGTCGCCAGCGTCTCGTCATAAGCGGTCTTCCAGGTGTAGGCGACGCCGGCCTCGACGAAGACGACCAGGCAGGCGATCGTGCGGCCGTCCAGCGTCAGCGAATGGATGCGGCACATGTCGTGCTCGGCCAGCCGGTGCACGGCTTCGCGGGCAAAGGCGGCGCGGTAGCGGTCGATGGCCATGGCGGTGCGCTCGCGGCCCTTCCAGCCGGCCGCCTCCAGCGTCAGGAAATTTTCGATGGCGTGGCGGATTTCGTCCGGTCCCCGCGCCACGACATGCTCCAGCCTGCCGAGATCCCCCAGGCGCCGTTTCAGGCGGCGGAATTCGCGGTAGTGGTGCGCGCGCAGCGATGCTTTCAGATACGCCTCGCCGTCGAGGGTGCTTTCGAGCACCGGCCGGTCCGCCTTGCCGGTGGTGACCATTGTCAGGCCGCGCGTCTCGGCAACGGTGGCAAGCACGCTGGCCAACGCGCCGTCGAGCCGCATGTCGGGCAGCACGAAGACCTTCGGCAGCTTGAGATGCGGCCGCGACAGCATGCCGAAGAAATCCTCGACGACGCCGATCGGGTCGTCATGGTCGACCAGCGGCGTGCCGATCGGGCCGAACGGGCTCGACCAGGTGCGCATCACCGGAACGCCGAGCGGCACGGCCGGCCGTTCGACCGAGAACGGCACCAGCAGGCGCAGCCGGTTGCGGTATTCGTCGCCGTCGCGGATCACCGCCAGCTTGACCTCGCGATCTTCCAGCCGGGGCATGGCCGGCGCCAGAAAGCGCGGGTTGAAGAAGACGTTGGGCTCGATCGTGCGGGTGCACAGATAGTCGAGTTCCTCGACCAGTTCGAAGCCGGCCGAAGCCGGATAGATCGCCAGCTTGCGCAGCGGCCGGTTGTTGGCGAGGATCTCGAGATGCGCCGGATCGGCGTCGCGCGCCAGGCCGGCAAGGCCGGACACCATGGCGCCGGCCGGACCGCCGCTGGTTTCCTCGATCAGCGGGATGGCGGCCATCAGGCGGCTCCCTCGGCAGCGGGCACGAAGATCAGCATGACGATGCCGAGCTTGCGCCAGACGGTGAAGGACAGGGCGCTGGCCTCGAAGACCATGGCGAGGCTGGTGGCGATCGCCGCCCCCCACAGGCCAAAGAGCGGGATCAGCACCACGTTGAGGCCGATGTTGAAGGCCAGCGTCATGGCATAGACGGCGGCGCAGATGTTCTGGTTGCCGCTCATCGTCAACAGGCTTTCGCACGGGCCGACGGCGGCGCGCGCCACGACGCCGAACACCAGCAGGAACAGCAGCGGATAGCCGGCGGTGAATTCGGGGCCGAACAGCACCAGCATCGGTTCGCCGAGCGCCAGCACCAGCAGCGCCATCAGCAGCGACGGCCAGAACGTCCATGACACCGTCTCGCGGGCGAAGGCGGCGAGCTTTTCCGGTTCGCCATGGGTGAACTGCGCATAGCGCTGGGCAACGCCGGCCTTGACGGAGAAATAGACGAAATGCACCAGCGCCAGCGTCTTGACGGTGGCGAAATAGACGGCGACGTCATTGGGCTGGAGATAGGCGCCGACCATCAGCACGTCGGCGTTGGTGAGCAGGAAGAAGAAGCTCTCGACCAGGAAGATCGGCAGCGAGACGATGAACCACTCGCCGAAATGCACCTTCATCGGCCCGGGCGGGATATTCCTGCCCATGCGCGTGGTCACGCCGATGAGCTGGCCGAGCGTGGTGGCGTAGGTGGCGGCGATCGAGGCGAAGATCGCTGTCCTGGCGTCGGGCGCATAGCCCAGCGCCAGCATCAGCGCCATCAGCGCCAGGATCAGCACCGGCCGCACCAGATAGGTCGGCGACAGCGCAAACAACGCCCAGGAATTGGCGCGTGACTGGCCTTGCAGCAGGTCGCCCATGGCGATCATCGGCAGGCAGAACAGGCCGAGGATGAAGGGCATCACATAGTAGCTCTCGATCCAGTTCGCGCACAGCCAGACGCCCAGTGCGCCAAGTCCGGCGATCGCGGTCGAGGCAATCAGCACGAACAGGCGGCTGGCGACCACGATGCCGCGCAGCTCGGCCATCATGTTGCGTTCGCGGTATTCGGGGATGAAGCGGATGACCGAGGTGTGGAAGCCGAGGCAAGCAAGGTTGCCGACGATGACCATCGTCACCCAGACGAGGACGAAGATGCCGTATTCGAACGAGCCCATCCAGCGCGCCATCAGCACCTGGCTGATGAAGGCGATGACGGCGCTGACGATGCGGATGGCAAAGGCGATCAGCGACATGCGACCGGCTTCGCCGCGCTCGTCGGCGGTGAACAGCACCGCATCGATGCGGCCAAGCAGAGGCCCCATGCGCAGCGCCAAGCGCTGCGGCAAGAACCGCCCGGCCGTCGTCGCCGCGGAAAAGCGCACCCCGATGTCTCTCCGTTTTCCGCCTCTTTTCAAGGTTTCGATGTAGCGGAGACACATTAAGAAAGGGTGGGCGGAGAGGCGGTCCGCCGGAGCGGACGAAAGGCCAACGATTTCTTGTCGACGCTTGCTTAGAACATCAGTTACGGGTTCATTGCTAGAATAGGGGGAGCGCATGGACATTCGTTTCGATAGGTATTTGAAGGCGCTGGCGGCCAACTACCGCGATGGCGGAACGGAACATACCGGGCGAGCCGCGCTTGAAAACTTTCTTAATACATTCGCTGTGGACGCGATGGCGCCCGGCATTGAAGTGCAACACGAGCCGAAACGAGACGCCGACAAGGGCTCACCAGATTTCAAAGTGAAGCGGCAAGGCATGATCCTTGGATATGTCGAGGTGAAAGAGATTGGCGCAAACCTGGACAAGATTTTGAAGTCCGACCAAATCGTCAAGTATCGCAAGCTATCGGACAATATCGTCGTCACCGACTATTTCCATTTCATCCGCATTGACGGTGCCGGCAAGATACTAGACCGCCAGTCGCTGGCCTTTCCTAACGACATCGAAAGCCGCACGATCCAAGTTAACCCGGACAAGGCCGAAGCGGTGTCAAAGCTGCTCGCGGCATTCTTCTCCTCTCCCCCGCAGGGTTTGCAAAGGGCACAGCAACTGGCGGTCGCTCTAGCGACCCGATCGAAGCTGCTTCGCGACTACCTGACAGAGGAACTGGTTCGACAGACAAAAGTGCACAAAGAAGGGAGACTACATGGACTCTACGACGTTTTTCGCGAGCAGGTCTTCCATGAGCTAACAGTTACCGAGTTCGCCGACGCGTTCGCGCAGATGCTTGCTTACGGTCTCTTTCTCGCAAAGTTGAACGCGAGCGACGACGAAATCATCCGGCTCGACAACGTGCGCCGCTTCATTCCCGGATCTTTTCGACTGATCCGCGAACTAGTCCGATTTTTGGAGGAGATGCAGGAGACCGAATATGATGAGGCGAAATGGGTGGTCGACGAGATTCTATCGATCGTCAACGGCCTCGCCATAGCTAACATTCGCGAAGACCTGTCGTTCCGCCAGCGCAAGGCGATCAGTCGCAAGATCCGTGCCGGGGACGAAGAAGAGCACCGGCTCTTCGAGCGCGATCCGTTCATCTATTTCTATGAAGACTTTCTGAGAGCCTATGACAAGGAGACACGCAAGGCACGTGGCGTTTACTATACGCCACCACCGGTGGTTAACTTCATTGTGCGGGCTGTAGACGACATCCTAAAAAATCAGTTTCAAATCGCCGACGGACTTGCCGACCACAAGAAGGTGACGGTGTTAGATTTTGCGGCAGGAACGGGCACTTTCCTGCTCGAAGTGATGCAACGCATCTTCGACAACATAGGCGGGCCGGAGACAGGCAAGGCGGATGCTGTGGTGCGCGAGCACATGCTCAAGAATCTCTACGGATTTGAGTACCTAATCGCGCCCTATACGATCGCCCATTTGAAGCTTTCGCAGTATCTCCAAGGACAAAGGCCATCCGCTGACAGAAAATGAACGGCTACAGGTGTTCTTAACCAACACGTTGGAGCCTGTTGAGCCGCAAAAAAGCGCCTTCTTACCGGAGCTGTCGAACGAGGTGAGGGAAGCGCAGACCGTTAAGGAGAAGCCGATCCTCGTGATCCTTGGCAACCCGCCTTATGCAGGCCATTCAAAGAATAAGGGAAAGTGGATCACAACTGCTATTGACGGCTATAAATACACCTTCGGTCGTGTGCAAACGGAGACGGACGCGGACGGAAATCCGGTCTTTAGTGATGTGAAAAAAGCCGCTGGGGGAAAAGAATCCGAAATGGCTGAATGACGACTATGTCAAATTCATTCGGTTTGCTCAGTTGAAAATGGACGAGGTCGAAGAAGGGGTCGTCGGAATTATCACCAATCACTCATGGTTGGACAATCCGACATTTCGCGGTATGCGCCAAAGTCTGTTGCGCAGCTTCGACCAGATATATTTGGTCGATCTCCACGGCAGTACTAAGCCCAAGGAGCTGGTGCCAGAGGGCAAAGAGAATGAAAACGTCTTTGATATTCAGAAAGGCGTGGCGATCGCGCTGTTAGTTAAAAAGAAGGATGCTGAGCAAGGGGTATGGCATACGGACATCTGGGGAAGCCGGCTGTCCAAATATCAGGAGTGTGCCGAGGCAGAGATCTCCACGATCGAATGGTCGCGACCTAAACCGTTCTCTCCCTACTTCATGCTCTCAGCGGTCGACTGGACTGGATGGGAAGAATACGGGCAATGGTGGCAGATCGCGGATAGCCTGAGCGCTGCATCCGATAAAAGGCAAATCTTCTCTGCGAATGTGCTAGGATTTCAAACTCATAGGGACCATTTCGCCGTGGCGTTTGATCGCCAAGAGATGCTGTCTCGCGTCCGAGATATGTGCGACACAAGCAAATCAGATCAGGTTCTCAGGGATCTGTATTTCCTCAAAGACAACCGGGACTGGCAGCTCAAAAACGCACGCGAATCATTACAGAAAGCGGAAAATCCGGAACGTCCCATCATCGATTGCGCCTTTCGACCCTTTGATGACCGACCATGTTATTTTGGTCCAGAGTTCATGGACTATCCCCGAAGGGAACTGCTCGACCATGTGGCTTGGCAGCAAAATCTTCAATTGCTGGTTTCTCGTCAAATTGGAACCGGCAGCTGGCGACACTCGCTCGTCGTCGAAACGCCCGCGAATGATTGCACCGTCTCGGATGCCTCAAGCGAGGCGAACTACGCGTTTCCGCTATGGCTGTATGATGTAACTGGAACCAAGTCAGAGAACCTCTCCCCCGATTTCCGCGCTTTCCTCGACAGGGGGTACGACCACCACTATTCGCCGGAAGAAATTCTCGGCTACATCTATGCGGTTCTGCACGCGCCAGCTTACCGGTCGCATTATGCTGCGTTTCTTCGCATTGATTTCCCACGCATTCCTTTTGCCGAGAAGGCAAAAGATTTCGAGGTGCTGTCTCTGCTTGGGTGGGCCTTGGTGCAGGCACATCTGCTTCATGATCTGCCTCGGCGGAGCCTAGCAAACTATCACGGCAAAGGGGCTAACGAGGTTGAGCATGTGCGTTGGTCGGCGGAAGATGAGCGCATTTCAATTAATAAAACACAGAGTTTTGCGCCTGTGCCGGAGGCGGTGTGGAATTTCCATATTGGCGGCTATCAAGTGATCGACAAATATCTGAAATCGCGCAAAGAGCGAATGCTATCACTCGACGAAATCAACCAAGTCGGGCGTATCGCCGACGCGTTGGCCTTCACGAATGAGCAGATAGCGCGCATTGATACTGCTTATGCACAGGCTTTTCCCAACCGGGGATAAGCTGGCGACGCCACTCGCATCGTCCACCAAGCTTTGTCATGATCGGGGTGATTCGAGGCGCCATGACAAAGCAAAGCGAACCTGACCTATTCGGTAATGTCGACTCGCAGGGCGACCTGTTCGGGACCGAACTCACGCAGCCCGTGTGGCAGCCCGATCCGGATAAAGTGCGGCGGCGACTAGAGCGCATTCTTGCCGAAGCGAGGGCGGCAAAGTCGATGCCTTGGGATTGGTCCAAGCAGAGCCTCTACCGGACAATCTTTCCACAGATGGCCGGGCTGCTGTCTGACGAGGAGGCAGCGCAGTACTGCTTCCAGTTTGACCAGGAATGGGAACGGCTCAAGGCAGCTTAGGAAATATTGATACGCTGGGCCGGACAGTGCCCTCCTCTGGCCTACCGACCATCTCCCCCCAGGTGGGGAGTGGGCAATAACAAAGCCCGGCTGGCAGCCGGCGCGAAGCTGTCAACTGACAGGCTGCGTCAGGAACAGGGGATACGCCGGTTACGGGTGGTCGCTTCATGAAAACGGGATGAGGCAGAGTTCGGCCCAGATCGACCCGTTACATCCGTGGACATGGCAAGAAATCAACTCGATCTTTTTGGCGCCGAAGAACAGTCCGAGCTGTTGCGCTGACTGTTTATTATCATGGCGATCCTGGCCGGGTACGCGCGCGATTGCATAGGCTTATCGCCGAGGCGCGAAGCGTGGAAACGCTGCCCTGGATCAGGACAGTGTCCGGCTCTACCGCAAGA
Source organism: Mesorhizobium sp. P160187 (assembly GCF_057766425.1). Lineage (NCBI taxonomy): Bacteria > Pseudomonadati > Pseudomonadota > Alphaproteobacteria > Hyphomicrobiales > Phyllobacteriaceae > Mesorhizobium > Mesorhizobium sp. P160187. The sequence goes on along the minus strand of NZ_JBYMDX010000003.1, from coordinate 1,039,223 downwards.
TCGTGCCCCAGATGGTGCTCTGGCTGCCGGAAGAAGAAGCCGCGCAGCTGAAGTTCGAGTTCGAGGCCGAAATGGTGCGGCTGAAGGCGGCGTAGAAACGGATACGCCAGCCCTGGGTTGTCGTCGGCTCGGGCATCGCTGTCTCGGGCTTGGCGAGTCGGAGGAAACAAAAGGGCGAGCGAACGCCGGGGAAGACTGGGGAGCCGGTCGGCGTTGCGCTCGCCCCTCCCCCGCCAAGGGGGATGGCCAGGCACCGGATGTCCGGTGCCCGAGGTGTCACATGTGAGGCGTTACATCCCCTTCATGGCGTCGCACGACACGTTCGGGTTCATGTCGGCGAAGGCGCCCGTCGGGTTCTGTTTCCATGCCCAGACGTGCAGTTCGTAGAACGGGCCGAGGCCGTAGCGATTGGGGGCGCTGTTGAAGTTGAACAGCTGGCCTTCGAGCGAGGCCGGGCCTTTCGAGGTGATGTATTCGACCGCTATCAGCTTCAGGCTGCCGTCGGCCGTCGGCTCGTACATCACCGCTTCGGGCTTGGCGACATCGACGGCATCGTCCTTGAGATAGGCGCCGTTGACATAGTGGATGCCCATGGCGCCGCCGGTGATGCCGCTGGCGCAAGGGATGGGGGCATAGCCTTCGGCGGTGGCGGCTGCCACATTTTCGAAGCGGCTGTTGGCTGCGCGCACCTTTTCGGCCAACGGGTTGGCGTCGTGCGCCTGGGCGGCCGCACCCGCCGCGATCGAGATGGCGGCGAAAGCCGCGAAGCGTGTCGTCCAAAGCATTTTGGTCATGGTCTTCCGTTCGTTTGTTGACGCTTGAGGCGACGGCGGCCGATGCCGAAACGCCTGCGGCGTTGGTTTAGGATTTGGTTTGTCCGTCCCGGTTCATGCGATGCGGCTTCCGTTGCCGGGCTTTGGCCGCAGCCATTAAAAACCGTGCAAAATCAACGATCCCAAAAGTAATATTGCCAATATTCCTGCGGGACGTCCCGCTCCGATAGCCCGATGTCGCGCCTCAGATAGCCGCCTTCCGGGGGCAAGCGCCGCCTTTCAGACAGATACGCAGGCAGCTTCGACGCGAACCGCCATAGACGGCCGAGCACGGAGGTTGGCCGGCCGGTCTTTCCCAGGACAGGCCCGATTCCACCGAGCGGCAGGCCATCAGGCAGTTCGCCACGGCCGCGAAGGACAGTTTGATGCTCATCATCGTGGCGACCGAACGCAGGATCAGAGGTAAAAGTAAGGGTCAAGAACCCGCACCTCCGTGATCTTGTCGACCGGCAGCGAGTTTTTCTGAGCGGTGCTGCGGATAGCTTCGGGCGTCGGCGCGTCGTAGATGCAGAAGCTGTGCTTCTTGTCGGGCGTGACGAAGGACTGGATCCAGGTGACGCCCTTTTCGGCATTGCGCATGACGACCCCGCCGACCGCAGTGGCGCCGATGTCGGTCATCGGAATGTTGAGGCCGTCCGGAAATGTGCGTTCAATCAGATAGCGAGGCATGGAAGACTTCCTTTTCCATTGGTTCACGCTCGATCGGAGCGCGGCTGGACGTTGACCACGCCGGCCCGGCCCGCGCATCGGAACGATTCCCCATATTGGACGGGACGATTCCCTATATTGGCGTCGTTCTTTGTGGAAAGAGGCACGGCAATGTGTGCAAAGTCACATTGCGTCGCTTTCTTCACGGGCTAATCGTGAGCGGCCCGCCATGGTGGGAAAACTCCGATCCTGTGAGACGATGACAATGATGCTTCTGGAACGGCAGACGCAGCTGCAGCAGCTCGAGACACTGCTTGGCGATGCAATAGGCGGCCATGGCCGAGTCGCGGTGCTGGCGGGGGAGGCCGGCGCCGGCAAGACGGCGATTGTCGAGGCGTTCGCGGCCCGTGTCGGGCAGAGCGCGGCAATGTTGCGCAGCGCTTGCGAGGATCTGTCGATCCCCGATCCGCTGGGGCCGCTTTACGATCTGGCCCGTGAGGCGCAATGGGCGCTGCCGCGCGCAATCGACGCCCGGCATGGGCAGAGACTGCCGCTGTTTTCCGATGCGCTCGACGCCTTTGCGGCCAAGGGACCGAGCCTGCTGGTGATCGAAGACCTGCACTGGGCCGATGATGCCACGCTCGATTTCGTGCGCTTCCTCGGCCGGCGTATCGTCAACACCCACATCCTGCTGTTGCTGACGGCCCGCACCGACCGCAGCGAAGGACAGATGCGGGTGCGCCGCGCCCTGGGCGAAATCCCGGCCGGCAGCGTGGCGCGCATCGACGTGCCGCTGCTCAGCGAGGCGGCCGTGCTGTCGCTCGCCGATGCGGCCGGCCGCGATGGCGACGCCATCTACCGGGCGACCGCAGGCAATGCCTTCTTCGTCACCGAATTGTTGTGCGCCGAAAACGAAATGGCGCTGCCGGCAAGCGTGCGCGACGCCGTGTTGGCGCGGGCTGAACGGCTGTCGCCAGGCGCCCGCGCAATGCTCGACGCGGTGTCGGTGTTTCCGCGCCGCGCCGACGTCTGGGCTCTGCAGGGCCTGTGCGGCGTCGCCAGCGCCGGCCAGCTGGCCGAGTGTGTCGCCAACGGCCTGCTCGACGATCTGGGCGACGGCTACGCCTTCCGGCACGACATCGCGCGGCGCGCCATCGAGATGATGCTGACGACGTCGCACAGGCGGCAATTCAACCAGCGTGCGCTGGCGGCACTGCTCGAAAATGGCGACGTCTCCACAGGCCGCCTGGTGCATCATGCGGTCGAGGCGCATAATCTGGCGGCGGTGCGCGAACTTGCGCCAATCGCCGCGCGCGAGGCGTCGCGCGTCGGCGCCCATCGCGATGCCGCCGGCTATTACGAGATCGCCTTGCAGCAGGCCGACAGCCTGCCGGTGATTGAGCGCGCTGCACTTTACGAAAGCCATGCGTTCGAGTGCCATCTCATCGGCAAGATCGACGACGCGCTTGCAGCGCAGGGCGAGGCGCGCCGGTTGCATCAGGCAGACGGCAACAGGCTGAAGGAGGGCGACAGCCTGAGATGGCTCTCCCGGCTGAGCGAAATGGCCGATGGCCGCGAGGCGGCCGCCGCCTTCGGCGCCGAGGCGGTGGCGATGCTGGAAGCGGCTCCCGCCGGTCCCGAACTCGCCATGGCCTATTCGAACCTTTCGCATCTGGCGATGCTTTCGGAGAGGGTGGAGGACACGCTGTTCTATGGCGAGAAGGCAGCGGCGCTGGCTGCGCGCATGAACCGTCCCGACATCGCCTCGCATGCCCTCAACAATGTCGGCTGCGTCGAGCAGTGGCTCAATCCGGATGCCGGACGCCTGCGCCTCGACCAAAGCCTTGAGATTGCGCTCCAGGGCAATTTCCAGGAACATGCCGCGCGCGCGTTCACCAACCGCGCCTGTTTCGAGATCACGCAGATGAGCTACGACGCAGCGCGTCCGGTGCTCGAGAGCGGCATCCACTATTGCACCGAGAACGACCTCGGCACCTGGCGCGACTATCTCAGGGGCATGCTGGCCGATGTGCAGCTGCGTCAGGGCCAATGGGATGAGGCCGCCGCGACGGCAAGCGATGTCATCGACAATGAGCGGACAACCACCGTGGGCCGGTTTCCGGCGCTGCTGGCACTGGCGAAACTGCGCCTGAGGCGCGGCGATCCCTCGGCCGAGCCGCTGTTCGCCGAAATGGCGCGTCTGGTCGGAAGCGGCGGCGACCTGCAGATGCTGAGCTCTTACGCGGCGCTGATGGCGGAGCAGGCATGGCTGGGCCTGGCCGACAGGCAAGAGGCGCTGGCGCTGATCACCCGCGCCGAAACGCCGGTGCGCTCGCGTGCCCATGTCGGGGAGCTGGCTCTGTGGCGAACATTGCTCTCTCCCGATATGCCGGCCGGCGACACCGCCGAGATGGCGACACCATACCGGCTGCTCCTGACCGGCGACTGGCGTTCGGCTTCGGCACTCTGGTCCGAATTGAATGCGCCATACGAGCGCGGACTGGCGCTCATCCTCGGCGATGACGAGGGGCAGCGTCTGGCATTGGATATTTTCGACGGCCTGGGGGCAAGGCCGGCGGCCCAGCGCCTGCGCGATATCATGCGCAGGAACGGCGTTGGCGGCATCGCCCGCGGCCCGCGCCGCTCGACGCGCGCCAACCTCGCCGGCCTCACCTTGCGCCAGATGCAGGTGCTGCAGCTGATCGAACGCGGCCTCTCCAACAAGCGGATCGCCGAGCAATTGACGATTTCGCCAAAGACGGTCGATCACCATGTCTCGGCGGTGCTGGGCAAGCTGGATGCGGTGTCGCGCGGCGAGGCGACAGCGACCGCGCGCGATTCGGGGTTGTTGTGAGGTTTTGACGAGGGTTGGACCGAGAGGTCGCGATCCTTCGCACCCCCCTCTGTCCTGCCGGACATCTGCCCCTCAAGGGGGGAGATTGGCTGTCACTGTGGCTTTCGCCAATTGTCGAAATTGAAAGAAGTTACGGCGCCGAAGCTGCTGATCTCCCCCCTTGAGGGTGAGATGGCCGGCAGGCCAGAGGGGGGTGCTGTCCCGCCGACCTAGCCTTCGAAATCAGGCAAACGCGCCGTGGCAGTGCTTGTATTTCTTGCCGGAGCCGCAGGGGCAGGCTTCGTTGCGGCCGATCTTGCCCCAGGTCGCCTGGTTGTTCGGATCGCGGTCTTCGGGAGCGACGATGGCGTTGCTCTCCTGGCGGACCAGAAGTGCGGTCTCGCCACCCTCGAAATCGTCCTCGCCCGTGGTGCCGTCAATGTGGCTGCCGAACATTTCAGGCGCTTCGGGCGGCGGCGCTTCGGCGGCCTGGCGGACCAGTTCGACGCGCATCAATTGCGCGGTGACGGCCTGGCGCAGATTGCCGAGCAGCGCCTGGAACAGCTCGAACGCCTCGCTCTTGTATTCCTGCAGCGGGTCGCGCTGGGCGTAGCCGCGGAAGCCGACGACCGAACGCAGATGGTCGAGGTTGACGATGTGCTCGCGCCACAGATGATCGAGCGTCTGCAACACCACCGAGCGTTCGACATAGCTCATCACGTCTGGGCCGAAGCGCTCGGCGCGCTCCTTGGCGGCGGCGTCGGCGGCCTTGGTCAGGCGCTCGCGGATGTCGTCCTCGGCAATGCCTTCTTCCTTGACCCAGTCCTCGACCGGCAGGTCGAGATTGAGGAATTCGGCGACCTCGGCCTTGAGGCCGGCGACGTTCCACTGCTCGGCATAGGCGTTTTCGGGGATGTTCTTGGTGACGATCTCCTCGATGACGCCTTCGCGCATCTCGGCGATCGTCTCGGACAGGCCTTCGCCGTCCATCAATTCGATGCGCTGCTCGAACACCACCTTGCGCTGGTCGTTCGAGACGTCGTCGTATTTCAACAGGTTCTTGCGGATGTCGAAGTTGCGCGCTTCGACCTTCTTCTGCGCCTTTTCCAGCGCCTTGTTGATCCACGGATGGATGATGGCCTCGTCTTCCTTGAGGCCAAGCTTCTGCAGCATGCCGTCCATGCGCTCGGAGCCGAAGATGCGCATCAGATCGTCCTGCAGCGACAGGAAGAATTTCGAACGGCCGGGGTCGCCCTGGCGGCCGGAGCGGCCGCGGAGCTGGTTGTCGATGCGGCGCGATTCATGTCGCTCGGTGGCGAGCACGTAGAGGCCGCCGGCGGCCAGCGCCTTTTCCTTCAGGCGCTCGACATCGGCAATGATTTCCTTTTCGCGCGCCTCTCGCTCGGGACCAGCAGGCATGTCGCCCAGTTCGTCCTCGATGCGCATCTCGGCGTTGCCGCCGAGCTTGATGTCGGTGCCGCGTCCCGCCATGTTGGTGGCGATGGTGATGGCGCCGGGTTTGCCGGCCTGGGCGACGATGGCGGCCTCGCGCTCGTGGTGGCGGGCGTTCAACACCTCGAAATCCTTGAACCCTTCCTTGCGCAGGCGCTCGGCCAGTTGCTCGGATTTTTCAATGGAGGTGGTGCCGACCAGCGTCGGCTGGCCCTTGGCGCGCGCTTCCTTGATCTCCTTGACGATCGCCTTGTACTTCTCCTCGACCGTCCGGTAGACCTCGTCGTCCTCGTCCTTGCGGATGACCGGCAGATTGGTCGGGATCTCGGTGACTTCGAGGCCGTAAATGTTGCCGAACTCCTCGGCCTCGGTCAGCGCCGTGCCGGTCATGCCGGACAGCTTCTTGTAGAGGCGGAAATAGTTCTGGAAGGTGACGGAGGCCAGCGTCTGGTTTTCCGGCTGGATCGCCACATGCTCCTTGGCTTCGAGCGCCTGGTGCAGGCCTTCCGAATAGCGGCGGCCCGGCATCATGCGGCCGGTGAATTCGTCGATGATGACGATCTCGTCGTTGCGGACGATGTAGTCCTTGTCCTTCTGGAACAGCCGGTGCGCCTTCAGCGCGTTGTTGACGTGGTGGACGATGGCGACGTTCTCGACGTCATAGAGCGACTCGCCCTTGAGCAGGCCGGCCGCGCGCAGCAGGTTTTCCAGCTTCTCGGTGCCTTCCTCGGTGAAGATCGAGGTCTTCTGCTTCTCGTCGATCTCGTAGTCGGCTGGGCCGAGCTGCAGCATGAAGGCATCGATGGTGTTGTACATTTCCGAACGGTCCTCAAGCGGACCGGAAATGATCAGCGGCGTGCGCGCCTCGTCGACCAGGATGGAATCGACTTCGTCGACGATCGCGTAATTGTGGCCGCGCTGCACCATCTGCGCGCGCTCATACTTCATGTTGTCGCGCAAATAGTCGAAGCCGAGCTCGTTGTTGGTGGCATAGGTAACATCGGACGCGTAGGCGACGCGGCGTTCCTCGTCGGACAGGCCATGGACGATGACGCCGACCGAGAGGCCGAGGAATTTGTAGACGCGGCCCATCCATTCGGAGTCGCGGGTGGCAAGGTAGTCGTTGACGGTGACGACATGGACGCCCTTGCCGGCAAGCGCGTTGAGATAAACGGGCAGGGTGGCGACCAGGGTCTTGCCCTCGCCGGTACGCATTTCGGCGATGCCGCCATTGTGCAGCACCATGCCGCCGATCAGCTGCACGTCGAACGGGCGCATGCCGAGCACGCGGCGGGATGCCTCGCGGACGGTGGCGAAGGCCGGCACCAGCAGGTCATCGAGCGTGGCGCCGTTGGCGATATCCTGGCGGAATTTTTCCGTGCGGGCCTGAAGCTCGGCGTCGGACAGCGCCCGCATCTCGTTTTCCATGGCGTTGATCGCCTCGACACGCGGCCGGGTCGATTTTACGCGACGATCGTTGGAGGAACCGAAAACCTTACGGGCGAGACCGCCGAGACTGACCATCCGATGGTCCTTTCGATAGAATTCTCAATTTTGAGATGAGCGCCGGCCGGCCCCATCAATTCCGCGTGAAACGCGGACAAACACAAAAAGCGCCCGGAAAACGGTTCTGGACGCAAAGTCGTTGGACAGATAAGAGGGGGCTCAACTGATGTCAACGCCGCGTTAGCCCTATGGGCAGCGCCAAATTCCGCCACAATCCGGCTGATCTGCAAGCCCTACCAATCCCCCCTTGGAGTTAATCTTGATGTCCCTACTGTTTCGCCGTGCGTCGCTCGCCAGCCTTGGCCTGGCTTTCGGCCTGTCGGCCCTGTCGCTGTCTCCGCTGATGGCCCAGGAAGCCGCTCCCGCCCCGGCCGATGCCGCAGCAGCGCCGGCGGCAGCCCCCGTCGATCCGAACACCGTTATCGCTACAGTCAATGGCCAGAAGCTGACCGAGGCGGACCTTGGGCTTGCCGAGGGCGAGCTGTCGCAGCAGTTCTCGCAGTTGCCACCCGAGCAGCGCCGCGCCGCGGCCCTTTCGGCGGCCATCGAAATCCGCGTCATGGCCGCCCAGGCGGTCGCTACCGGGCTCGACAAGGATCCCGAATTCCAGCGCCGCATGGCGTTCCTGCAGCAGCGCGCGCTGCATGGCGAGATGGTCGAGAAGGGCGTCGTCGACAAGGTTACCGATGCCGAGGTGCGCGCCCGCTACGACCAGGAAATCGCCAGCACGCCGCCGGTCAATGAGATTCATGCCCGTCACATCCTCGTGAAGACGAAGGAAGAGGCCGAGGCGATCATCAAGCAGCTCGATGGCGGCGCCGACTTCCAGAAGCTCGCCAACGAGCATACCAGCGATCCCTCGGGCAAGACCAATGGCGGCGATCTCGGCTGGTTCGGCCCGGGGCAGATGGTGCCGGAATTCGACAAGGCGGCAGTTGCGCTCGAAATCGGCAAATACACCAAGGAGCCGGTGCAAACGCAATTCGGCTGGCATGTCATCAAGCTCGAGGACAAGCGCACCAAACAGCCGCCGGCCTTCGACGACGTCAAGGACCAGGCCAAGCAGGCGGTGATCCGCGACAAGTATTTCGCACTGGTCAAGCAGCTGCGCGGCGCCGCAAAGGTTGAAATCCCCGACGCCAATCTGAAGAAGGCCGTCGACACGATGGAAGCCGGCAAGTAAGGCCGGCACCGAAAACATGAAAAGGGCGCCGTTCGGCGCCCTTTTCAATTGCGGGAGATGCCTGACATCACATAGCGGACAGTGGCAAGGATTGTCGCCTCATCTTCGTCCAGCCGGTTGGTCAAAAGGTGTTTCCAGGCATAGGAAGCGATGAGGTCGGCGACCAGCGCTGCGTCGATATCGGCCGCAACCTCGCCGCGCGCTTTGGCGCGCTCGATGATCCGAGCGGTGTGGGACACGCGCCCATCGGCATAGCCAGTCAGGGCCGCGGCCGCCGCTTCGTCCGACTGGGCCTCGGCGATCAGCGAGCGGAATACACTGCCCGAGGATGTGTCGCGCCAATGCGCGAAGAGGTTCCTCAGGAAACCGACGAGGTCGTCTTCGAGACTGCCGGTATCAGGGACGTCGACACGCTTTTGCCGCTTGTAGACCTCTAACAGCAGGGCCGCCTTGCTCGGCCACCAGCGATAGATCGTGGGTTTGCCGGCGCGCGCCCGCCGCGCCACGGCCTCTATGGAGAAGCCGGCATAGCCGGCCTCGACCAGCACCGCCTCCGCGGCCTCGAGAATGGCCTCGGCGCTGTCTGGGTTGCGCCGCGCCCCGATCGATCTGCGCGCCGGATCCTCGCCCATGTCTGTCCTCGCCAACAATGTCTGTCCTCGCCAACAATCTCGCCGGCAATATAGGTGAGCTGGCAGGCAAACGAAACGGCCCGTTTCCAGCGCTTGTAGAAGCAGGCCTCACGTTCGCCCTGCGCGGGGATTTTCAGTTCATCGCTTGCGAGGTTTCCGAGGCGATCCGCCACTGGCCGTCGCTCTTCACCAGCCCAAGCGTGACTCGTGCCTTGCCGGTCATGCGCGCCGCCGATTTGTCTTTCGACATATAGTCGTAGCTCATCGCGAACACGGCTTCGGCGCGGTTCTCGCCCTGCGGCGTCACCTCGAGGCTGCCGGGCTCGAGACTGAACGACCAGGATGCAAATTGCGCGAACCAGTCCGTCTTGAGCTTGACGACGGCGTCGCTGTCATAGCGCGTGCCGAAGATGGTAGCGGAAGGCGCATAGAGCCGCTTGACGGTCTCGCCGATCGCCGCGGCATCGGGCGCAAGATAGTCGTCGCGCAGGAATTTCTCGATTGCGGTCTTGTCGTCGCCTACAGACCGTTCGAGTGCCGCAACATTTGTTTCGGGCGCCGGGGGGACGGCGGGCTTCGGCTGTGCAACCGTTTCGCCGCCGGGCACAAACTCGAACCGTTCGAGCAGCGAACCCTGTTCCCATGGGCGCTGTCCCTCGCGGGTTTCGGAGACCACGTCGCGGCGCACCGCGATCATCATGTCGTTGATGCTCTGGCCGGGCTCGGCCATGTGCCGCAGCAGGGCGGCGGCGAACGGCGAATTGCGTCCGGTGCCGTCCATGGCGACAGCGCCTGGCGCCGTCGAGAAGGCGATGAAGGAGCCGCGCGTCGAATCGAACTGCGCCAGACCGGCAAGCGCCGTTGCCGAGCGCGTGGTGGCGGTGCGGCTCAGGCTGCGGGCAAAGGGATTGTTGCGGCAGGCGTCAAGGAAAACCAGGCTGACCTTGGTCTGCTGCTCCATGATGTCGAGGACTTCGTCGATCGGCACGGCTTCGAGCTGCAGCTTGACCGGCATGTCGAGCCGGGCGTCGACCGGCACGATGTAGTTGCGCCCTTCCACCTGCAGGCCGTGGCCGGCGTAATAGAAAAGCCCGACGCCCGCACCTTCCAGCGCATCGGAAAATTCGCCGATCTTGCGCTCGAGTTCGCGCTTGCCGAGATCGTTGCCCTCGATGACGTCGAAGCCGATCGAGCGGAGCTTGCCGGCAATATCGAGCGCATCGTTGACCGGATTGGTGAGCGTGCCGGCTTCGGCATAGGTGCCATTGCCGATGACCAGCGCCACGCGCCGTTCCGGCTGCGCATCGGCGCTCAGGAGCAAAAGCCCCATAAACGCCACCGCCAAGATCACCAGCCTGCCCATGGCCGATATCATAACGCCAGAGGCCCCGGTGACGCCAACGGATTTGAAATGCAAGCTTAATCCCTGGTGGCTTGCCGACAGCGGCGGCCAAGAAAACGCCCTTGCGCCGGGCCGTGCTATCGGGCAAACCGGCCTTCGCCCAGCGTTTTTCCCTCGCCCGAGGTCTCCAATGTCCGCAACGATTTCGCCGCTCGCGCCGAAGAAATATCCCAAAATGCCTGCCATTGAGGGCGTGCGCATCGCCACCGCAGAGGCCGGGATCAAGTACAAGAACCGTACCGACCTCTTGGCCATAGTCTTCGATGCCGGCACAGCGGTTGCCGGCGTGTTCACGAAGTCGAAATGCCCCTCGGCGCCGGTCGACTTCTGCCGCGAGAACCTTGGCGCCGGCAAGGCGCGGGTGCTTGTGGTCAATTCCGGCAACGCCAACGCCTTCACCGGCAAGAAGGGCCGCGCCTCCACCCAACTGACCGGCGAGGCCGCGGCCAAGGCCGCAGGCTGCACGCCAGGCGAAGTGTTCCTCGCTTCTACCGGGGTAATCGGCGAGCCGCTCGACACCACCAAATTCAGCCATTTGCTGGCCGGACTAGTCAAGGACGGCAAGCCGGATCTGTGGACCGAGGCGGCAAAGGCCATCATGACCACCGACACCTATCCGAAAGTGGCGACAGCGACGGTCAAGCTCGGCGACACCGACGTCATCATCAATGGCATCTCCAAGGGCGCCGGCATGATCGCGCCCGATATGGCGACTATGCTGTCCTTCATCGCCACCGATGCGCCGATCGCCGCCCCCGTGCTGCAGGACTTGTTGTCGCGCGGCACGGCCAAGACCTTCAACGCCGTCACCGTCGACAGCGACACCTCGACCAGCGACACGCTGCTGTTGTTCGCCACCGGAGCCGCTGCCAAGCGCGGCGCGCCCGCCATCAGCGATCCCAAGGATGCGCGTCTCGGCGCGTTCCGCCGGGCGCTGGGCAAGGTGCTCAAATCGCTGGCGCTGCAAGTGGTGCGCGACGGCGAGGGCGCCCGCAAGCAGGTCGAAGTCACCGTTACCGGCGCCAAATCGGCGCGCTCGGCCAAGCGCATCGCTCTGTCCATCGCCAATTCGCCGCTGGTCAAGACGGCGGTTGCCGGCGAGGACGCCAATTGGGGCCGCGTCGTCATGGCCGTCGGCAAGGCCGGCGAGCCGGCCGATCGCGACCGGCTGTCGATCTGGTTCGGCGACAACCGTCTGGCGCATGAGGGCGAACGCGACCCGGGCTACTCCGAGGAAGCGACCTCGGCCTATATGAAGCGCGACGACATTCGCATCCGCGCCGATATCGGTATCGGCCGCGGCAAGGCGACGGTGTGGACCTGCGACCTCACCAAGGAATATGTCGCCATCAATGGCGATTACCGGAGCTGATGGAGTTGGCTTCCAGGCATCCGGCAAGCATGCTCGCCATCGTGCGCCGCTACGAGGCTGCGGGGTTTCGCGCCTGGCCGGCGGCGGCCGTGCATTATGACGGCACCTGGGTGGTGCGGCTGACAGCCGGCCATCCGGCCAAGCGGCTGAACTCGGTCAACCCGCTCGATCCCGGCGACACCCAGCACATTGCCGAGCGCATCGGCCGCGCCAGCCGGCGCTTCGACGCCTATGGCAGGCCGCTGACCTTCCGCATCTCGCCGCTGTCGGGGCCGGACCTAGCCAAGCATCTCGACAATGAGGGCTGGAGCACATTCGACGAATCCCTGGTGATGCGGCTGCCGCTGGCGGACGCGCAACTGGCGCCGGCCATGGACCAGATTCCGCTGAAGGATATCAGCCGCTTTCTCGGCGCGTCGCTCAAGGTCAGCGGCTCGGATGCATCGCTGCGGCCGGGTCTTTCGGAAATCATCGGCGCTATCCAACCCGAAGTCGGGCTGTTTGCGCTGGAGGAAGGGGCCGACCCTCTGGCGGTGCTGATCTGCGTCCATGACGGCGATCTTGCCGGCCTGTTTGAGATCGCCACCGCCAAGTCGGCGCGCAATCAGGGCCATGGCCGCAACCTGATTCTGTCGGCGCTGAAGTGGGCGAGGCTGCGTGGCGCTCGCGAAGCCTGGCTGCAGGTCGAGGCCGGCAATGCGCCGGCGCTGGCGCTCTATCGCTCGCTGGGCTTCGACGAAGTCTATCGCTACCACTATCGCCGGCCGCCGGGCGCATGAGCGAGATCACCGGCAAACGCCTGCTGCTGGTCGCCGCGTGCGCGCTGGTCGATACCGATGGCCGCGTGCTTCTGGCGCAGCGGCCCGAGGGCAAACAGCTTGCCGGCCTGTGGGAATTTCCCGGCGGCAAGGTAGAGCCAGGCGAGACGCCGGAACAATGCCTGATCCGCGAACTGCAGGAAGAAATCGGCATCGAGACTGACATTCCTTGCCTGGCGCCGCTCACCTTCGCCAGCCATTCCTATGATGATTTCCATCTCCTGATGCCCCTGTTCGTCTGCCGCCGCTTCCGCGGCATCGCGCAGCCCAGGGAAGGGCAGGCGTTGAAATGGGTGCGGCCAAAGCAGATGCGCGACTATCCCATGCCGCCGGCCGACGCGCCGCTAATCCAGTTCCTCATCGACCTGTTGTGATACAAAGCCATTTCGCGGTCTGATCTAGCCAGCGTTAATGGAAGATTTATCTCGTCGTGAAAAATTGCGGCAAAGCGGGTTCGCGGGGAGCGATTGCATGAGCCTCGACAGGGAATGGGACTCGATCCGGCCAGATCGCAGCTTTCGCGCCGCCGGCGTCGGTTTATTGCGCGTCACGCTGTTGTTCGGCTCGGCCGCAGTGGCGCTGGCGCTGATCGCGGTCCCCGTGCTGGACAACCAGACGCGATCATCCAGCCGCGATGCTCTTGCAGGCGGTCTCGACCCGATGAGCACCGGTTCGATCGGCTCGCGGGCCACCTATACGCTGCGCAGAAGCGTGCTGCAGCCCTCACCGAGCTCAGTCTGCATCATCCGCGCCGACGGCCAACGCAGCGGCGACTGCTGACCAACAAGGTCGACACCAGCTTGAGAACTTCCTCAACGCAGGCCCATTTCACAGCCTGTTAAGCTTGTGCCGTTAACCTTTCTTAACAGGTCGGCGATATGGTCGGGGATGAGAGGGATCGACGATCATGAAGCCATTGCTGCGCCGATTTTTGCAGGACGAAACAGGCGCCACGGCCATTGAATATGGCCTGATCGTTGCGGTGCTGTCGCTTGCCATCGTCGGGGGTGTCGGCAAGGCCAGCAATGCGATCCAGTTTCTGTTCAGCGACAACAACAGCAGGCTCGCAAACGCCTTCGCCGAGCACTGATCCGGAGCGCCGTCACCGCTCGCCGGGGTTTTCCAGTATCGTCTTCAGCGAGACCTTCGCCGAACCCGGTTTCAAGGGCTTTTGCTGCGAGGCATCGGGCGCCCAGCCCGACATCCAGACGATGGAAAAGCTTGCCCTGATGCGGCCATCAGCGTCCGAAAAGCGTTCGGCATAGATTTCGGCGGCACGGGTAAAAAGCTTTCGCGCTCCCGGTCGCCGGCTGCGATCAGTCAGCGCGCTGGTTTCGCCCATCGCCCTGAGATCGGCAATGAGGTCGAAGAGGGTATCGTAGCGGACGGTCACCGTTTCGACGTCGGCCACCGGCAGCGCCAGTCCGGCGCGCTGCAGCAGTGCGCCGGCGTCGCGAACATCGGTGAAGGGGATGACACGCGGGCTGGCGCCGCCATAGAGTTCGGTCTCGGCGGCGAGCAGGCTTTCGCGCAATTCGGAAAGCGTGCCGGCGCCGGCAAAGGCGCCGAGGAAAAGCCCGTCGGGCCGCAGAGCGCGGCGGATCTGCACCAGCATGCCGGGAATGTCGTTCATCGCCTGCAACGACAGAAGTGAAACGACGAGGTCGAGGCTTTCCGGCTGGAACGGCACTGTTTCCAGCGGTGCTATCAGCCCTGGCCGGCCGTCCAGAAACGCTGGATCTGCCTCGACGCGCACGATCTCCGCTGCCTTGCCGCTTGCAGCGACCACGTCCGTTGCGTCCGGCGTCTGGCAAAACAGCACCGCGGCCTTGCCGAATTTCCGCTCGACCGCGCCGAGCCGGTCGGCAAGGTCTTCCGCCGCCCGCCGCATCAGAAAATCCGCGCCGGCTACGGGGTGGGCCAGCGCCCTGCGCTTGCGCACCAGCCAAAGTTCAGTATCGATGATCGGCTGCAACGGTAGACATCCCTGTTTGTCCGTCTAGTGATATCCTGGCGCGGACGACAAAACCACGTGGCCGATCCGGTGATGGAGATCAAGAGCCTCGCTCAAACCATGTTGAAACTGGCCATGTTGGACTGGCCGGCGCGGATGCTGTTCCCGCCGGTCTGTGCCGGCTGTCGCAGGCACGTCTCGCAACCCGGCGTTTTGTGCGGTGCCTGCTGGCCGAAACTCAGGCTGCTGGAGCGGCCATGGTGCGCGGTGATGGGCACGCCATTCACGCACGATATGGGCGAGGGATTCCTGTCGGCCGAGGCGATCGCCGATCCGCCGCCGTTCGAGCGGGCGCGGGCGGCCGTGGCCTATTCAGGTGTCGCCCGCCAGATGGTGCAAGGTCTGAAATACCAGGATCGCACCGATCTGGCGCCGTGGATGGCGCGCTGGATGCTGCGCGCCGGCGCTGAGCTAATTGCAGACGCCGATGTCGTCGTACCGGTGCCGCTGCACTGGCGGCGCTTCTTTCGCCGGCAGTTCAACCAGTCGGCGGAGTTGGCAAGGGCGGTTGCGCAGCTTAGCGGGCTGCCTTTCTCGCCCTCGGCGGTCCGGCGCGTCAAGCTCACGCGCCAGCAGGTCGGGCTGGAGCGGCAGGAGCGCGAGGCCAATGTCCGCGCCGCCTTCCGTGTGCCTGCGGAAGCCGAAATCGAGATCACTGGGCGCCGCGTGCTTCTGGTCGACGATGTCTACACCACCGGCGCCACCGTGCGCTCGGTCGCCAGGGCGCTGAAGAAGGGCGGCGCCGGAGCGGTCGATGTGCTGACCTTCGCGCGTGTCCTGCCGGGGGACTTTCGGGCCGACGAGTCCGCGACTATATAAGGTCGAGGAAAGGCACGGACCGATGCTCGATGTGACGATTTACACCCGTATGATGTGCGGCTATTGCGCGGCGGCCAAGCGGCTGCTCGACCGCAAGGGCGTCGCTTACACCGAGCATGACGCTTCGTTTTCGCCGGAATTGCGCCAGGAAATGATTTCGCGGGCGC
Organism: Mesorhizobium sp. P160187; assembly: GCF_057766425.1. Classification (NCBI taxonomy): domain Bacteria; kingdom Pseudomonadati; phylum Pseudomonadota; class Alphaproteobacteria; order Hyphomicrobiales; family Phyllobacteriaceae; genus Mesorhizobium; species Mesorhizobium sp. P160187. The sequence goes on along the minus strand of NZ_JBYMDX010000003.1, from coordinate 1,023,544 downwards.
ATGGCCGCTCGACCTTTCCGCAGATTTTCATCGGCGACACGCATGTCGGCGGCTCCGACGACCTCCACGAGTTGGAGGCACGGGGGCAGCTGGATAGGCTGCTTGCCAACGGCTCGACGACAAAGAGCGGTTCGTAGCGCCGCTCTATGTCTTTGTTTTTACGCAATTCCGGACGGAAAACCGTTACACACTTTTCCTGGAATTGCTCAAAGAGGACGTGACGATGGGTATTTTCAAGGCGGCGGCGATCCAGATGCGTTCGGGCGAGAGCCCCGAGCGCAACGCGGTCGATCTCGAACGGCTGGTGCGCGAAGCGGCAGGCCTCGGTGCAACCTACATCCAGACCCCGGAAATGACCGGTGCGCTGATCCGCGACAAGGAAGCCAGGGCTGCTTCCTTCACCTTGGAAGACAAGGACATCGTCGTGGCGGCCGCGCGCAAGCTCGCCAGCGAACTCGGCGTCTTCCTGCACATCGGCTCGACCGCCATCCTGCGCACCGACGGCAAGCTCGCCAACCGGGCGCTGCTGTTTGGGCCGGACGGCGCCACCCTTGCCACCTACGACAAGATCCACATGTTCGATGTCGACCTCGACAATGGCGAGAGCTGGCGCGAATCCGCCGCCTATGAGCCGGGCACCGAGGCCGTCGTCACCGAGATCGACGGCGCTAGGCTCGGCTTTGCCGTCTGCTACGATCTACGCTTTCCACAGCTGTTCCGCGCCGAGGCGATGGCCGGCGCCGACCTCTTGTCGGTGCCTGCCGCCTTCACCCGCCAGACCGGCGAGGCGCACTGGCATGTGCTGCTGCGAGCCCGTGCCATCGAGAACGGCGCCTATGTGGTTGCTGCAGCACAAGGTGGCCTGCATGAGGATGGCCGCGAAACCTATGGCCATTCGCTGATCGTCGACCCATGGGGTCGAATTCTCGCCGAGGCCGACCATGACGATCCGGAGGTGATCATCGCCGAGATCGACACGGCGCAGTCGTCGGCCGCGCGTAAGAAAATCCCCAATCTCAAGAACGCGCGTGAGTTTGCCGTCAATGCCGGCGCAGTGGAAGCGCCGCGGCTCAGGGGCGCGGCTTCGTGATCCGCTTTGCCCTGATCTGCGAGCACGAGCACGAATTCGAGGGCTGGTTTCGCAGCAATGACGATTTCGACACGCAGAAGAAGCGCGGCTTCGTCGATTGCCCGAGCTGCGGCTCGCACAAGGTGCAAAAGGCGCTGATGGCGCCAGCCGTCTCCACCGCGCGGAAGCAGGAAACAATTGCGCTGGCCATGGGCGAAACCCAGAAGCAGGCTTTGGCGCAACTGAAGGCGATGGCCGAGAAGGTGCGCGAGAATGCCGACTATGTCGGCGACAAGTTTGCCGAAGAAGCGCGCAAGATCCATTTCGGCGAGAGCGATGCGCGCGGCATCTATGGCGAGGCGACGTTGGACGAAGCCAAGAGCTTGGCCGAGGATGGCATCGATTTCATGCCGATCCCGAGTTTTCCCGAGGAGCGCAATTGAGCGATCAGCTGGCGCTATCGATCAATTTGCCAAGCAACTGAGCCAGTGCCCCCCGCTCCGTGCCGGTGAGCCCGGCGAGGATTTCATGCTCGTTGGCGACGTGGGCGGTCAGGGCTTCGTCGATCAAGGCCAGACCTTTTTCGGTCAGTTGCACGACAATGCCACGCCGGTCGTTGGGGTGCGGGCCGCGCAGGATCAGTCCGGCCTTCTCAAGCCGGTCGAGCCGGTTGGTCATGGCGCCGGAGGTCACCATCGTCGCCTCGTAGAGAGCGGTCGGTGTCAGCGCGTAAGGCTGGCCGGAGCGGCGCAGCGTCGCCAGCACATCGAATTCGCCGGCCTGCAGTCCGAAACGGGCAAACAGCGGGGCGAGGCGCTCGCGGGCGATTAGCGAAGAGGCTTCGTTCAGCCGCCCAAGCACCAGCATCGGCGACACCTCCAGGTCCGGCCGTTCCCGCTTCCATTGCTCCACCGCCTTTGCCGCGCGATCCATCTGTCTCACCGCTAAGTATCTTGACGTTAAGAATCTTTGTGGTATGCTACCTCAAGATACAGTTTCGACCCAGTGCCGCAAGTGAGTGACGGGACCATCCGATGAAATTTCTCTGGGAATCGGCGCTTGGCCTGCTGGTCGTCACCGGCGGCCTGCTCGGCCTGACCCTGCCGTTCGGCAAGCTGGCGACGGCTGCCGGCGTTCCGGCCATGGTCTGGGCCTTCGTCATCTCGTTCGGCGCCGGGGGCGTGCTGCTGTGCGCGTTGCTCGCGAACGGCGAGCGCATGCGGCTCACGTCGCACAGACTGCGCTATTTCTTCATCACCGCCGCCGTGTCCTACGCCGTGCCCAATCTGCTGATGTTTTCGGCTATCCCGCATCTCGGCGCCGGCTATACCGGCATCATGTTCACGCTGTCGCCGGTCATCACACTGGTGTTTTCGATCCTGCTCGGCGTTCGACGGCCAGATACGCTCGGCAGTATCGGTATCGCCGTCGGCTTCATCGGCGCCGTCATGGTGGCGGTGACGCGCGGCGAGGCCGGCCAGCCGGCCGATGTCTACTGGGTGCTGGCCGGACTTTTGATCCCGGTCAGCCTTGCCGCCGGCAATATCTATCGCACCGTCGACTGGCCCGAAGGCACCGGTCCGATCGAACTGGCCGTCGGCAGCCACCTGGCCTCGGCGACGCTGCTGCTGATCGGCATTCTCACGCTGTTCGGGGTCGGCGCCTTCGCCCCGCTTGGCGCCGTGCCGCTGGTCGTCGTGGCGCAGGTCGCCTCGGCCTCGGCGATGTTTGCCTTCTTCTTCCGGCTGCAGGCCGTGGGCGGTCCGGTCTATCTCAGCCAGATCGGCTATGTGGCGGCGGCCGTCGGCCTGTTTGCCGGAACCATCTTCCTCGGCGAGCACTACCAGTTGCTAACCTGGGCCGGCGCGGTGATCATCACCATCGGCGTGATCATCACCACCAAGGCGCAGAGCCAGAAGGCATAGGTTCTTTGTTTACGCAATTCCCTAGGCAAAGCGCTATGCGCTTTTCCCGGGAAAACCGCTTCACACTTTGCTCGAACTGCTCAAGCTTAAATTTGGCTCGCGTCGAGGCGCTTCCGTAGCGCCGGCGGGGCGACGTTTCGCCAGGCCGTCCGAACGGCGCTGCGGAATGTCTGTTCGTCGCAGGCTTCGAGCATGATCGACGTCCATCCCTTTTGGCCCCAGCCGCCTGTCACGGGCCTGAAAACCGATGGCTCAGCCGCGGCCATCATCTCTTGCTGGTCCCGGTCGAGCTTGACGACAGCACGGTCGGCTTCGGGCAGCGAGACGAAGATACGGTTGCGGACGCGGAAGTCAGCCTTGCCGAAATGCGATTGCTCGACCGTTTCGGGAAGATCGAGCGCCAGCTCTCGGGCCCTCATAGTGTCCACGGCCGCCCCTTCGTTCAGACCGATCGTTTTTCCGCCAGCACCATATAGTTGACGTCCATGTCCTTGGAGCGTGCCCAGCGGTCGGCGAGAGGATTGTAGGTCACGCCGGTGCGGTCGATGATGGTCATGGCGGCGCAGCCGAGCGCCTTTTCAAGCTCTTCGGGCCGCACCAGCTTGCCGAACTGGTGGGTGCCGCGCGGCAGCCAGCGCAGCACATATTCGGCGCCGATGATGGCCAGGCCCAGTGCCTTCAGCGTGCGGTTGATGGTGGCCACGAACATGATGCCGCCGGGCTTGACCATCTCGCCGCACTTGCCGATGAACAGGTCGACATCGGCAACATGCTCGACGACTTCCATGTTGAGGACGACGTCGAATTTCTCGCCGGAATCGGCCAAATCCTCAGCGGTCGTAGCGCGATAATCCACCGTCACGCCGCCTTCGGCCGCGTGCAGCTTCGCCACCTCGATGTTGGTTGCCGAGGCGTCGGCGCCGACCACTTGGGCGCCAAGCCTTGCCATCGGCTCGCACAATAACCCACCGCCGCAGCCGATATCGAGGAAACGCAGGCCTTCGAACGGCCGCGCCGCCCGCGGATCGCGGCCGAAGCGCGCCGCCACCTGGTCCCGGATATAGGCAAGCCGGACCGGGTTGAATTTGTGCAGCGGACGGAATTTGCCGTTCGGGTTCCACCATTCCGCGGCAAGCGCGGAAAAGCGTTCCACTTCTCCGGCATCGATTGTCGATCGTCGGGCCTCTGGCATGGGGCGGGTCTCCTCGGACGCTAGGAAGTCGGGTGCCGGGGCAAGAAAGTCAAGGCCGGTTTTTGCGACTGCTGGCTAGTCGACCTATGGCCTCGAGATCACAATCGCGGCATGTTCCATCGCAACACTTGCGGGATCGATGGCCCGCATCGCTTCGCAATCGCCGATCTCGGCCATGATCCGGCCTGCGGCGGCGAGAGCCTGCTCGCGACTTCGCCAGCGCACCACATCGACCCATCCGCCATCGTCCCGCCGCGCCAGGCAGCGGTTTACGAAACCAGGTTGCCGCGCCAGCCAGTCGGCGACCAGGTTGTTGGCGGCGGCAAAGCCCCCTTCCGCTCCAGGTTTGAGGCGAAAGGTGACGATTTCCAGGGCCTCGGTCATCTTGCGTCCAGCACGTCGCGCAATTTCGCCGCCAGCTGCTCGATGGTAAAGGGCTTGGCCAGGAAATGCACGTCATGGTCGAGCACGCCATTGTGGACGACGGCGTTCCTGGTGAAGCCGGTGGTGAAGATCACCTTCAGCTTCGGCATGCGCGCCAGCGCCTCCTCGGCGAGCTTGCGGCCATTCATCACCGGCATGACGATATCGGTGAACATGAGCGCCACACCAGGGTTGTCGCTCAGCTTTTCCAGCGCTTCCTGGCCGCTTGCGGCATGAATGACGGTGTAGCCGAGTTCGCGCATGGCATCCGTGGTGGAAGCCCGCACGCGTGGATCGTCCTCCACGACAAGGATGGTTTCGGTGACCGGCACGGCAGGATTTCCGGCTCGTTCCGAAGATATGGCGGCCTCTTCCGGGCCGAAGAAGCGCGGCAGGTAGATCCTGATCGTGGTGCCTTGGCCGGGTTCCGAGTAGATCTTGACGTGTCCGCCGGACTGTTTGACGAAGCCGAACACTTGGCTCAGCCCGAGGCCGGTGCCCTTGTCGACCGGCTTGGTGGTGAAAAATGGCTCGAAAGCCCGCTCCATGACGTCCGCCGGCATGCCGGCGCCGGTGTCGCTGACCGCGATCATCACATACTGGCCGGCTTTGACCTCGGCATGGGTGGCGGCGTAGCCCTCGTCGAGGTGGCTGTTGGCGGTCTCGATGGTCATCTTGCCGTCCTCGCCCATGGCGTCGCGCGCATTGACCGCCAGGTTGAGAATGGCATTTTCGAGCTGACTCGGATCGGCATGGGTCTTCCACAGGCCGCCAGCCAGCACGGTTTCTATGCGGATGGTTTCGCCGAGCGCCCGCCGAAGCAGGTCCGACATGCCGGTGACCAGACGATTGGCGTCTACAACCTGAGGCGCGAGCGGCTGCTGGCGCGAGAAGGCAAGCAGCCGTGACGTCAAGTTTGCGGCCCGGGTCGCCGCATCGGTCGCCGCTTCGATGAATTTCATGATGTCGTGCTCGCCCCGCGCCAGCTTGCGCTGGGCGAGGTTAATGGCGCTGATGATCACCGCCAGCATGTTGTTGAAATCGTGGGCGATACCGCCGGTCAGCTGGCCCACCGCTTCCATTTTCTGCATCTGGCGGATCTGCGATTCGGCCTTTTCACGCGTCTGGATTTCGTTGCCGAGCTCGATGTTCTTGCGCATCAGCTCTTCCTGGGCGATGGCCACTGCGCGGAAGCGCCGGCGCGAAAGGCGAACCGTGTAGGCGCCAAGCAGGAAGATCGCCAGCAGCGCCGCTATCGAGCCGATTCGCAGCCAGTTTTCGACCCGGTCGGTATGAGCGTCGCGCGCGGCGATGGCTGCGCCGCCGATGCGCCGGATCGTGTCCATGCTGGCCCGGATCTGGTCCATGGCGGCCCTGCCCTGGCCGCTGCGGACCAGTTCCAGAGCTTTTGCCGCATCGCCGCGATCGTAGAGTGCAATCGTCTCAGCCAATTCGGCCTGGTTTTGTGAAAGCGCGTCCTTGACGTGGTTGATCTGCTGCACGAGTTCGTCGTCCGGCGCGGTCATGCCGTCGATGCGGGCAAGCTGGCCCGGAATGGCGTCGACCGCCTGCCGATAAGGCTGGAGGTAGGATTTCTCGCCGGTCAGGAGATAGCCGCGCTGGCTGGTCTCGGCCTCCTGAGCCATCGCAAGCAAACCGGAAAGCAATTCCTGATACTCGACCGCCTCGCGCGCGGCCTCACGATTGGCTCTCTGGGTCTCGACCAGCACGGCGCGTGTGCCGACGATCAACGCCAGCACGGCGAAGCCGATGAACAGCGGCAGCGATTGCCACCGCATGGCGCGTCGAAGGCGAACAATCATTCGATATGCCGGACCAAAAGGAGTTTCCCGCGGGCAGCATTTGGTAAGCGGCGGCGGGGCCGAACGCAATATGCCGCGCTCCTGAAGCCGGCATCCGCCGCCAGCCTTGCGAAACCGTGATCATTTGGCTAAGGAGGCGCGCATTCAGCGGCCGGCTTCTGTCGAGCGCTTTCTTCCCCTTTCGGTCCTGGGCCGGCTTCAGTCAAAGGCATTTCGCTTCCATGGCGCGCATCGTGATGAAATTCGGCGGAACCTCCGTCGCCGACATCGCCCGCATCCGCAATGTGGCGCGTCACGTCAAACGCGAGGTCGATGCCGGCCATGAGGTCGCTGTCGTGGTTTCGGCGATGGCGGGCAAGACCAATGAACTGGTTGGCTGGACGCGCGAAGCCTCGCCCATGCACGACGCGCGCGAGTATGACGCCGTGGTCGCCTCGGGCGAGCAGGTGACTGCCGGCCTGCTGGCGATCACACTGCAGAATATGGGCGTGCACGCCCGCTCATGGCAGGGCTGGCAGATCCCGATCAAGACCGACAACGCGCATGGCGCGGCGCGCATCCTCGACATTGACGGCGCGTTCCTGATCAAGCGCTTCGGCGAGGGCCAGGTGGCTGTCGTCGCCGGCTTCCAGGGCATCGGCCCGGACAACCGCATCGCCACGCTCGGCCGCGGCGGCTCCGACACAAGCGCGGTCGCCATTGCCGCGGCGGTCAAGGCCGACCGCTGCGACATCTACACCGATGTCGACGGCGTCTACACCACCGATCCGCGCATCGAGCCGAAGGCGCGGCGGCTCAACAAGATTTCGTTCGAGGAAATGCTCGAAATGGCCTCGCTCGGCGCCAAGGTCTTGCAGGTGCGCTCGGTCGAGCTTGCCATGGTGCACAGGGTGCGTACGTTCGTGCGGTCGTCCTTCGACGATCCCGATGCGCCCGGAATGGGGGATTTGCTCAATCCTCCGGGAACGCTTATTTGCGACGAGGAAGAGATCGTGGAACAGCAGGTCGTCACCGGAATTGCCTACGCCAAGGACGAAGCGCAGATTTCTCTGCGCCGCGTCGGCGACCGCCCGGGCGTTGCCGCCGGCATTTTCGGCCCGCTGGCCGAGGCCAACATCAATGTCGACATGATCGTCCAGAACATCTCAGAGGACGGCAAGTTCACCGACATGACCTTCACCGTGCCGTCCGGCGACGTGGACAAGGCGCTGGCCGTGCTGGAGCGTCTGAAGGCTTCGATCGGCTATGACGTGGTGCAGTCGGAAGCCGGCATGTCGAAGGTTTCGGTCATCGGCATCGGCATGCGCAGCCATGCCGGTGTGGCCGCCACCGCTTTCAAGGCGCTGGCCGACAAGGCGATCAACATCCGCGCCATCACCACCTCCGAGATCAAGATTTCGATACTGATCGACGGTCCCTACACGGAACTCGCGGTTCGCACTTTGCATTCCGTGTACGGTCTGGATAAGCAGTAGCGAGAGCGATTTGAGTTGTTGCGTGTGCGCCTGTGGCAGTGGAAACTGCGGCGGGCAAAATGCCCATTGGAGAAGAAGCCGCGATGCGTGATACGGCCAGTGGCCCGCGCGTTCTGCTGAAACGGCTCCGCGAGCTCATGCAGGAGCCGCTGGAGCCGCAGGAGCGGCTCGACCGGATCGTGCGCGACATCGCCTCCAACATGGTCGCCGAGGTCTGCTCGCTCTATGTGCTGCGCGCCGATTCGGTGCTCGAACTCTATGCCACCGAAGGTCTGAACCCGAACGCCGTCCATTTGGCGCAGCTGCGGCTGGGGCAGGGCCTCGTCGGCACCATTGCCGCCAGCGCGCGGCCGCTCAACCTCTCCAATGCGCAGGAACATCCGGCCTTCGCCTACCTGCCGGAGACCGGCGAAGAGATCTACAATTCCTTCCTCGGCGTGCCGGTACTAAGGGCAGGGCGCACGCTCGGCGTGCTGGTGGTGCAGAACAAGACCATGCGCCACTACCGCGACGACGAGGTCGAGGCGCTGGAAACGACCGCCATGGTGATCGCCGAGATGATCGCCACCGGCGATCTCGCGCGCCTGACCCGGCCCGGCCTCGAACTCGACCTGCGCCGTCCCGTCAGCTTTACCGGCCTGTCCTTCAACGAGGGTGTCGGCCTCGGCCATGTCGTGCTGCATGAGCCACGCATCGTCGTCACCAATCTGTTCAACGAGGACAGTGAGGAAGAGGTGCGCCGGCTGGAGACGTCGCTCGGTTCGCTCAGGCTTTCCATCGACGACATGCTGGAGCGGCGCGATGTCGCCTTCGAGGGAGAACATCGCGAGGTGCTCGAAGCGTATCGCATGTTTGCCAACGACCGCGGCTGGGTGCGCCGGCTGGAAGAGGCGATCCGCAACGGCCTGACGGCGGAAGCGGCGGTGGAAAAGGTCCAAAGCGACATGCGCGCCCGCATGCTGCACATGACGGATCCTTATTTGCGCGAGAGGATGAGCGACTTCGACGATCTCGCCAACCGGCTGCTGCGTCAGCTGATGGGGCGCGGGCCTGACGACGTCGCGGCGTCACTGCCGAAGGATGCCATCCTGGTCGCGCGCTCGATGGGCGCGGCCGAACTGCTTGATTATCCCAGGGACAAGCTGCGCGGCGTGGTGCTGGAAGACGGCGCTGCCACCAGCCATGTCGTCATCGTCGCGCGCGCCATGGGCATTCCGGTCGCCGGCCAGATGAAGGGCGCCGTTTCGATGGCGGAAAACGGCGATGCCATCATCGTCGACGGCGAGGAAGGCACCATTCATCTGCGGCCGCAGCCGGACCTCGAAGCCGCCTATGCCGAAAAAGTGCGCTTCCGGGCGCGCCGGCAGGAAGTCTACCGGGAACTGCGCAAGAAGCCGTCGGTGACCAAGGACGGCGTCCAGGTCGACCTGCTGATGAATGCGGGCCTGGCGGTCGACCTGCCGCAGCTGGCCGAGGCGGGTGCCGCCGGCATCGGCCTGTTCCGTACCGAATTGCAGTTCATGGTTGCCTCGACCTTCCCGCGCGCCGAGGCGCAGGAGCGGCTCTACCGCGACGTGCTGGACGCGGCGCGCGGCAAGCCGGTCACCTTCCGCACCATCGACATCGGCGGCGACAAGGTGCTGCCCTACTTCAAGGGCGCCATCCAGGAAGAAAACCCTGCGCTCGGCTGGCGCGCGATCCGGCTGACGCTCGACCGGCCGGGTCTGCTCAGGACCCAGATCCGCGCTCTGCTGAAGGCCTGCGGCGGGCGCGAACTGAAGCTGATGCTGCCGATGGTGACCGAGCTCGGCGAAATCGCCCAGGCGCGCGAGATCATCGACCGCGAAGTGCGGCATCTCTCCCGCTTTGCCCACCATCTGCCGACCAGCCTCAAGGTGGGCGCCATGCTGGAAGTGCCGTCGCTGCTGTTCCAGCTCGACGAGTTGATGAAGGCGGTCGATTTCGTCTCGGTCGGCTCCAACGACCTGTTCCAGTTCGTCATGGCGGTCGATCGGGGGAACACGCAGCTCTCCGACCGCTTCGACACGCTGTCGACGCCGTTCCTGCGGGTTCTGAAGCAGATCGCCGACGCCGGGGTTCGCAACCACACGCCGGTGACGCTGTGCGGCGAGCTTGCCGGAAAACCCATTTCCGCCATGGCGCTGATCGGCCTCGGCTACCGCTCGATCTCGATGTCTCCAGCCTCGATCGGCCCGGTCAAGGCGATGTTGACCGAACTGCCACTGGAGGAATTGGAGGCTTTCTTTGCCGACAATCTGATGGCGCCGGCTCAAGGGCTGCCGATGCGGGCGCTGCTGCAGGCCTTCGCCGACGACCGCTCCATCCCGCTATAGCATTAGCCATGGTCAATCTTCCCCGCGAGCGTATGGATCAGGTCGTCAAGCGTTTCGAGATGCTCGAAGCGCAGATGTCGGCCGGCCCGGCGGCCGATGCCTATGTGAAGATGGCCTCGGAATATGCCGAGCTGCAGGACATGGTGGCCAAGGTCAGGGAACTGCGCTCAGTCGAGCGCGAGCAAGCCGACCTCGAGGCGATGCTTGCCGACAAGGGCACCGACGCAGAGATGCGGGCCCTGGCGGAGGCAGATCTGCCCGGCGTCGAAGAGCGTATCGAAGAGCTGCAAAAGGACATCCAGATCCTGCTGTTGCCCAAGGATGCGGCCGACGACAAGAACGCCATCCTTGAAATCCGCGCCGGCACCGGCGGCGACGAGGCGGCATTGTTCGCCGGCGACCTTTTTCGCATGTATGAGCGCTATGCCGCCGAACGCGGCTGGCGCTTCGAGACGGTGTCGGCCAGCGACGGCGATGCCGGCGGCTTCAAGGAAATCATCGCCACCATTTCCGGTAGGGGCGTCTTTGCCCATCTGAAATTCGAATCCGGCGTGCACCGCGTGCAGCGCGTGCCGGCGACCGAGGCCAGCGGGCGCATCCACACTTCGGCGGCGACGGTGGCCGTACTGCCGGAAGCCGAAGAGGTCGACATCGACATCCGCGCCGAAGACATCCGCATCGACACGATGCGCGCCTCGGGTTCGGGCGGCCAGCACGTCAATACCACCGATTCTGCGGTGCGCATCACCCATTTGCCGACCGGCATCATGGTGGTGCAGGCGGAGAAGTCGCAGCATCAGAACCGGGCGAAAGCCATGCAGATCCTGCGTGCGCGGCTTTACGACCTCGAGCGCAGCAAGGCAGACGAGGAGCGCTCGGAGTCACGCAAATCGCAGGTTGGTTCGGGCGACCGTTCGGAGCGCATCCGCACCTACAATTTCCCGCAGGGCCGCCTTACCGACCATCGTATCAACCTGACGCTCTACAAGCTCGACCGGGTGATGATGGGCGAGCTCGACGAGGTCATCAATGCGCTGATCGCCGACCATCAATCGAAGCTGCTCGCCGATATCGGCCTCGATGGCTGACATGTTGCCCGGCGCGCTCGGGCCGTTGTTGCGGGTGGCGCGGGAGCGGCTTGCCGCGGCCGGCCTTTCCGACTCGGCGCTGGATGCCAGGCTGATCGTCGAACATTTTTCCGGCACGGACCGTACGCAGGCGATCGCCGACCCGCAACGGACGGTCGATGCGGGTGCGGTTGCCGCAATCGGCGCTGCTCTGCAGCGCCGCATGGCCGGCGAACCGGTGCACCGCATCCTCGGGTTTCGCGAGTTTTACGGCCTGCGGCTGTCGCTGTCGCCGGAAACGCTGGAGCCGCGGCCGGACACCGAAACGCTGGTCGAGGCGATCCTCCCTTTTGCCGGCGCGACGGCCGAAAGGCTAGGGCTATGCCGTATCCTCGATCTCGGCACCGGTACCGGCGCGATTGCGCTGGCGCTGCTCAGCGCGGTTCCGGCCGCGACCGCCACCGGGGTCGATGTTTCACAAGACGCGCTGGCAACCGCGATACGCAATGCCGAGCAACTCGGACTCGCCGGCCGGTTCGTGGGGCTGCAGTCCGACTGGTTCGAAAAAGTTTCGGGCCGATACCATGTAATTGCCGCAAACCCTCCCTATATACCGTCTGGAGACATTGGAAATCTGCAGGACGAGGTCCGCGATTTCGATCCACACAGAGCCCTTGATGGCGGTGTGGACGGTCTTGGCCCTTACAGGATCATCGCCGCCGAGGCGGCAAAGTTTCTGGAAGCAGAAGGCAAGATAGCGGTCGAGATCGGCCACACGCAGCGCAATGAGGTCAAAGACATATTCGCGGCAGCCGGCTACAGGCTGGCCGGGGCATTTGTCGATCTTGGCGGAAACGACAGGGTTCTTATGTTTGAACAGGGAAAGCCTTGACGCAGTGCAAAAAAGCGCTTGGCAATGCCGGGGAATGCGGCTAGGGTCCGCCCTAACCGGATGAGACGAAGCAGGCAGTGCTCTTAGCGATTCGGTTTTCCTTGGAAATAGCTGCCTTCTTGCGCAAACGACGCCCAAGCTTCGTGCGGGAATCGTCCGGCAAGTGATGTAACCGGAACAGGATGACACGTGGCGCCAACGCAATTGATGCGGGCGAACGCCGGTGAAGAAACGAAACGGCTGGCTGCATGAGCGCCTCCGTTCGTGAAACGTTTTTCGAAAATTTCAAAATGAAGAGAGTCTTATGAGGCCACAACAGCAGAACAGGCGCATGCGCGGTCGCAACAACAATGGCGGCGGCGGTGGCAACAACAATAACAACAACAACAACCGCAAGGGCCCAAATCCCCTGACGCGCAACTACGAGAGCAACGGCCCGGACGTGAAAATCCGTGGATCGGCTCAGCAGATCGCCGAAAAATACGCCACTCTGGCCCGTGATGCGCAAAGCTCCGGCGACCGGGTTATGGCGGAAAATTACCTCCAGCACGCCGAGCACTACAACCGCATCATTGCCGCCGCACAGGCGCAGATGCCGATCCAGAATGCCCCGCAGAACCGCGACGAATTCGACGACGATGAAGATCGCGACGATTTTGACAATGCCGGCAGCGGCAATGGCGGCGAGACTCAAGCGCCGATGGCGAACCACGGCAACGGTCCGCAGCCGACGATTGAGGGCACGCCGGCCGAACTCGCATACGGCCAGGAAAACGGCCGCGAGAACAACAGTGGCCGTGACAATAATGGCCGTGACAATAATGGCCGCAACAACAACGGCCGCGACAACAATGGCCGCAACCGTGACCGCCGCCCCAATGGCGGCTATGGCCAGAACGACCAGCGTGGCGAGCAGAACGGCCAGCGCGGCGACCAGCAGCGCTTCACCGAAACCCCGGCACAGGCGGAAACCGTTTCCGCGGTTGAGCCCGAAGCCGAGAGCGGTTTCTCCGAGCGGGCGCCGCTGTACGAAAACCTGTCGCCGGCGGCTCTTGCCGCCCGGGCCGAACTCAATGAGGCAGCCGCCGAGAGCGGCGCTGCCCGTCGCCCGCGGCGTCCGCGCCGCCCGCGCAACAATGCCGATCAGGTCGGTGACGAACAGTCTGGTGGTGGCCAGGTGGTGGATGGCGCCGGCGAGACCGCTGCCGCTATTGACGTGGTGGATGCGGCGCCGGCCGAAAGCCCTGCCGGCGACCCGTTCGCCGTCGACGCCAACAACTGACCCACAAGACATAAGTCGATGAAACGGCGGAGAGAAATCTCCGCCGTTTTCGTTTGCTCGGCCATGCAATATCATCAGCCGGACGTCTTGAGCGGCAATGGCTTGCGCCCCATATCTGGCGTGAACTGGACCCGGCTCGGATGAGCGGGTCCGTCACCGCAATCTGATCCGGTGCCGCAAAGCGGGCCGGTGATGGAAGGAGACAGATATGAACCTCGAGAAATACTCCGAGCGCGTCCGCGGATTCATTCAGTCCGCCCAGACCATGGCGCTCTCGCGCAATCACCAGCAATTCACTCCCGAACATATGCTGAAGGTCCTCGTCGATGACGACGAGGGGCTGGCCGCCTCGCTGATCGAGCGCGCCGGCGGCAACGTGCGCGACGTCAAGCTTGGCGTCGAGACCGCCCTTGAGGCCATGCCCAAGGTGGAAGGCGGCAACGGCCAGCTTTATCTGGCGCAGCCGCTGGCCAAGGTGTTTTCGACCGCCGAGGAATTGGCCAAGAAAGCCGGCGACAGTTTTGTCACGGTCGAGCGGCTGCTGCAGGCGCTGGCGATGGAGAAGTCGGCCAAGACGGCCGATATCCTGTCCAAGGCCGGCGTCACAGCGCAGGCGCTGAACCAGGTGATCAACGACGTCCGCAAGGGCCGTACCGCCGATTCGGCGAGCGCCGAGCAGGGCTATGACGCGCTGAAGAAATACGCGCGCGACCTCACCGCCGATGCCCGCGCCGGCAAGCTCGACCCTGTGATTGGCCGTGACGACGAGATCCGCCGCACCATCCAGGTGCTGTCGCGGCGTACCAAGAACAACCCGGTGCTGATCGGCGAGCCGGGCGTCGGCAAAACGGCGATCGCCGAAGGTCTGGCGCTGCGCATCGTCAATGGCGACGTGCCGGAATCGCTGAAGGACAAGCAGTTGATGGCGCTCGACATGGGCGCGCTGATTGCCGGCGCCAAATATCGCGGCGAGTTCGAGGAGCGGCTGAAGGCCGTGCTCAACGAAGTCACCTCGGCGGCCGGCGGCATCATCCTGTTCATCGACGAGATGCACACGCTGGTCGGCGCCGGCAAGGCCGATGGCGCCATGGACGCTTCGAACCTGTTGAAGCCGGCGCTGGCGCGCGGCGAACTGCACTGCGTCGGCGCGACCACGCTCGATGAATACAGGAAGCATGTCGAGAAGGACGCGGCCCTTGCCCGCCGGTTCCAGCCGGTCTTCGTCAACGAGCCGTCGGTGGAAGATACCGTGTCGATCCTGCGTGGCCTGAAGGAGAAGTACGAGCAGCACCACAAGGTGCGCATCTCGGATTCGGCGCTGGTCGCGGCGGCGACCTTGTCCAACCGCTACATCGCCGACCGTTTCCTGCCGGACAAGGCGATCGACCTTGTCGACGAAGCCGCGTCGCGGCTGAGGATGCAGGTCGATTCCAAGCCCGAGGCGCTGGACGAAATCGATCGCCGCATCATGCAGCTCAAGATCGAGCGCGAGGCACTGAAGGTCGAGAAGGACGAGGCGTCAAAGGACCGGCTCGCGCGTCTCGAAAAGGAACTCGTCGGCCTCGAGGAGGAATCGACCGAGATCACCGCCAAATGGCAGTCGGAGAAGCAGAAGCTTGGCCTCGCCGCTGACCTCAAGAAGCAGCTCGACGCGGCCCGCAACGACCTCGCCATTGCCCAGCGCAAGGGTGAATTCCAGCGCGCCGGCGAGCTTGCCTATGGCAAGATCCCGGAACTGGAAAAGAAGCTGAAGGAAGCCGAAGCCCAGGACGGCAAGGCCGGCATGGTCGAAGAGGTGGTCACGCCCGACCACGTCGCCCATATCGTGTCGCGCTGGACCGGCATTCCGGTCGACAAGATGCTGCAGGGCGAGCGCGACAAGCTGCTGCGCATGGAAGACGAGATCGGCAAGCGAGTTGTCGGCCAGGGCGAAGCGGTACAGGCGGTGTCCAAGGCCGTGCGTCGTGCCCGGGCCGGGCTGCAGGATCCGAACCGGCCGATCGGCTCGTTCATGTTCCTCGGACCGACCGGCGTCGGCAAGACCGAACTGACCAAGGCGCTGGCCAATTTCCTGTTCGACGACGAGAGCGCCATGGTGCGAATCGACATGTCGGAATACATGGAGAAGCACTCGGTCGCCCGGCTGATTGGCGCGCCTCCCGGCTATGTCGGCTATGAGGAAGGCGGCGCGCTGACCGAAGCGGTGCGGCGCCGGCCCTATCAGGTCGTGCTGTTCGACGAGATCGAGAAGGCGCATCCGGATGTCTTCAACGTGCTGTTGCAGGTGCTCGACGACGGGCGGCTGACCGACGGGCAGGGCCGCACGGTCGACTTCCGCAACACGCTGATCGTCATGACGTCGAACCTCGGCGCCGAATATCTGGTCAATCTCGGCGAAGAGCAGGACGTCGATGCCGTGCGCGACGAGGTTATGAGCGTGGTGAGAGCCTCGTTCAGGCCGGAGTTCCTCAACCGTGTCGACGAGGTGATCCTGTTCCACCGGCTGCGCCGGCAGGATATGGGTCGCATCGTCGAGATCCAGCTCAAGCGGCTGGAAAATCTGCTCGTCGACCGCAAGATCACACTGTCGCTCGACCAGGAATCGATCGACTGGCTGGCGGCGAAGGGCTACGACCCGGCCTATGGCGCTCGGCCGCTGAAGCGGGTGATGCAGAAGGACCTGCAAGATCCGCTGGCGGAAAAAATCCTGCTTGGCGAGATCCTCGACGGCTCGACCGTCAAGGTCACCGCCGGCTCCGACCGGTTGAATTTCCGGTCCAGGCCCACTGTGGTGCCGACCGACGCGGCAGCCTGATCCAACGCCGCGCGTCCGACCGGACGCGCGGCATTTTCTTGTGAAACAACAATCCTTTGACGGGGGTGCAGATGACGCTGGACGACTACAACAGCTTCTGCGCCTCGCTGCCGCAGACGACGCACGTCGTGCAGTGGGGCGGTGCCGATGTCTGGAAAGTCGGTGGCAAGGTCTTCACCATCGCCGGCCATGACCGGGAGGGTGGCGTCTTCGTCACCTTCAAATGCTCTGAAATGGCTTATGACGTGCTGAAGGATCAGCCCGGCTGCCGGCCTGCGCCCTATCTCGCCTCGCGCGGCATGAAATGGATCCAGCGTCAGACAAGCCAGAGCATGGATGATGATGCGCTGAAGGACTATCTCGGCGAAAGCCACCGCCTCGTCGTCCTCAAGCTGACGAAGCAGACGCGCAAGGAATTGGGCCTGTAGCAACCAGTAATCCGCCATCTTCATGCCCGGTTCATGTTGGAAAGCTTATGTTGTGGTTTGCTGGCGAAGGGGTTTGCCTGCAGGCTTTTGACGATCAGGGCGTTCCTTGCGCATCCAAACGGTGGCGAGAACGTTCTGGTGGGAACACTGCCGGGCGGCGGCAATTACGCATGACCCCGAAAATCGAAATTCGATTTTCGGAAAGGATCATGCGCAGACATGAAGTGTTACAGCGTCCTTTGCGCGTCCAAACGGACGCGCGGCGCTGTAAGTACCGGAGAGTTTGACCACCATGTTCCGCACGATCCTTGCCTTTTCGGTGCTCGCCGCCGGGCCGCTCACGTCCAGCGCCATGGCATCGCCGACTTTGGACAACGCACTGCCGGCCGTCCGCGCCGCCGATAGCGGCGGCATTGTGCTTGCCCAGGACGGCAATCTCGACATCTATTACGACGCCAGGGGCAACCGCGTCATCGTCGATGCCGAGACCGGCAAGGTCATCGCCATCCAGCCGCCGCAGACCAGGCTCGACCGCCGCGCGCTGCGCCGGGAAATGCGGGCACGTGAGCTTGGACGCGCACCGGTCGAAGACGACGACCGCTACTATCTCGACGATCCCGAAGACATGGCGCGTTTCCGCCGCAGGCAACTGGACGATCAGGGACGAATCCCCGGCCCGCCGGTTGATGAATACGATCCTGAAAGCGACAGATTCCTCGGGGCCGCTCCGCAGGATGATGCCAATGACAGCGACACCTATCCGGAAGCGCCGAAGTCCGCTGAACCGCGGCCCGTCAAGCGCCAGCCGCTGAACGAGGCTTCGATCGATCCCGCCGAACCGGCGGTGCCCGCCGACCAGGCCGCGCTGCCGCCGAAAGCCGGTGGCAAGACCGTGGTCGATCCCTCGCTTTCACTCGGCGCACGTCAGGATGTAGCCGCCTTGCAGGTGCTGCTCGACCGCGCCGGCGCTTCACCCGGCGTCGTCGACGGGCGCTTCGGCTCCAATGTCGACAAAGCGCTTGCCGCCTACAACCAGATCACCGGCAGCAATCTCCGCTCGACCGACGCCGTCGGCATCCAGGCTGCGCTGGCGCAAACCGGTGGCGATGCTTTCGCCAATTATACGATCACGCCCGAGGACGCGGCCGGGCCTTATGTCGCCTCGATACCGGAAGATTACAGCCAGAAGGCGCAGCTCGACCGCATGGCTTACACCTCCGTCACCGAAGCCTTGGCCGAACGGTTCCACATGGACGAGAACTATCTGAAGGGGCTCAATCCCGAGGCCGACTTCAGCCGTCCCGGTACTATCATCAAGGTCGCCAATTTCGGCAGGCTGGTGGCGACGCCGGTTGCCCGCATCGTCGCCGACAAGGACAAGAAGCAGGTGTTCGCCTATGACGCCGGTGGCAAGCTGGTCGCGGCCTATCCGGCCACCATCGGTTCAGCCGACACGCCCTCGCCGACCGGCACCCATACGGTGTCGCGCGTCGCGCTCGATCCGAACTACACCTACAACCCCAGCATCAATTTCAAGCAGGGCCAGAACGACAAGATCCTGACCATCCCTCCGGGTCCGAACGGCCCGGTCGGCTCGGTGTGGATCGCGCTGGACAAGCCGACCTATGGCATTCACGGCACGCCCGATCCCTCCAAGATCGGCAAGACCGAAAGCCATGGCTGCGTGCGCCTGACCAACTGGGATGCGCGTGAACTGGCCAAGCTGGTGTCGCCGGGCGTCACCGTCGAGTTCGTCGGCGGTCCCTCGGCCGATGATGTTGCGGAGCAAGTGAGCGCTCCAGCGCAGTGATGTCGGCCTGCCCATAAGGCAGACCGATATCCAAAGCTGGATTCATGAGCACAGGGCGCTGGCTGGTTGTTGCCGGCCCGCAACAAGTCTAAGCAGACGCTCATGAAGTCTCCGAGCGAAGCCGCAGCCGTTCCCCTGACCAGGTCGCTTTCCAACGGTACATTTTGCCCGCAGTCGCAGCGCAAGTTCGTGCTGGTAGCGGCGATCCTGGCGTCAGCGCTCGGCTTCATCGACGGGTCGATCCTGGCCATTGCCATGCCGGCAATGCGCGTCGACCTCGGCGCCAGCCTGGCCGAGGTCCAGTGGATTTCCAACGCCTATGCGCTGACGCTGTCGGCGCTGATTCTGGCCGGCGGCGCCGCCGGCGACCGGTTTGGCCTCAGGCGCGCCTTCGTTGCCGGCATTGCGCTGTTCATCATCGCTTCGCTGGCCTGCGCGGTGGCGCCGAATGCGCTGGTGCTCATCGCCTTTCGCGCCATTCAGGGCATTGGTGCGGCGATCATGGTGCCGGGCAGCCTCGCCATCATCGCCAAGGCCTATCCGAAGAAGGAGCGCGGCCGGGCGATCGGCATCTGGGCCGCCGCCTCGGCGCTGACGACGGCGCTCGGTCCGGTGCTCGGCGGCTTCGTCCTGTCGGCCTTTGGCGGCGGTATCTGGCGGGCGATCTTCGCCGTCAACCTGCCGCTCGGGCTGATCTCGATCTATCTCCTGCTGGCCAAGATTCCCGCCGACGCGCCGACGGAGAAGCGAAGCCTCGATCTCGGCGGCGCCGCTCTCGCCACGCTTGCCTTCGGGGCGCTTGCCTACGGACTGACCTCGATGAGCGCCGAAGGCAGCGAGCTGATGTCGGGGCCGAGTATCGCCGCAGGCGCCGTGCTGCTTATCATCTTCATCGTCTTCGAGCTTCGGCAGCGCGAGCCGATGATCGATCTCAAGCTGTTTCGGATCGGCGCCTTCGCCGGCGCCAACCTCGCCACCTTCTTCCTGTATTTCGCGCTGTCGGCCAATCTGTTCTACCTGCCGATGCTGTTGATCGCCGGATGGGGGCTGAGCACCAAAGAGGTCGGTTTCATCTTCCTGCCGCTGTCGGCGTCGATCGCGCTGCTGTCGGGTCTCGTCGGCCAGTGGTCGGATCGCATCGGTCCGCGTTTTCCGATCGCCAGCGGCTGCCTGGTGGTCGCCATCGCCTTTGCCGGGCTGGCTTTGCTCACTCATGCCGGCATGCACAATTTCTGGACCGGTATCTTTCCGCTGATGGCGGTGATGGGGCTCGGCATGGCGCTGGTGGTGTCGCCGCTGTCGACGGCGGTCATGACCGCGGTCGAGGACAAGGATACCGGCGCCGCTTCCGGCATCAACAATGCGGTTTCGCGCATTGGCGGGCTGATTGCTGTGGCGGCGATGGGCTCGCTCGCGGCCTGGGTCTATTCGACGATGCTTGATACCAGCGTCAGGCCGGGCATTCCGGGGTTCGGAGAACCGGCATTGGCCGGCCTGGCGCCAGACCTTGATGCAACACGGCTCGCCGCCAGCGATGCGGCGTTCGCGGCCGTGTCGACGGTGACGGCCGTGCTTTGCCTGCTTGCCGCTGTTATCGCCTGGGCCACCGTTTCGGGGCAAAAGCTGCCTTGGTCACGAGCCGAAGAGGAGCAGTCGACCTGATTCGGAGCCGACCCGATTCGGAATGCTCTGATGGGGCGATTATGATTCGCCGGCGTCGAGTGTGACGGCTTAACAGGCTGCTGCAAAAGTCTGATCGTTGCTGATCTCGATATTTTTGACGGAAGTTTCTGTTGTCTGCGCGATTTTCGCGGCGGGTTGCAGCTGAGCTTGCTGCGCGAGTTGCGGTCCTTTCTGCTGACGGTTATGCGATCTGCCCTTTCAGGAGCTTTGGGATGCGAACCAGATTGTAGGCGATGACCGCAAAGGTGAAGACGGCCTCCACTCTTGGCTGCCCTCGCAATTTGGTTTTGGCCAATCCGCCCGGCTTCTTCACCCAGCCGAATATCTCCTCGATGCGTTTGCGGATGCGCTGGCTGATCACATAGCCGGCATGGCGCGTGGTGCGCCCGTCGATAGCGGTCTTGCGCACCGTGCCCGCGCTTGAGACCGTGCCTTGTATGGCGATGTGCGGAGTGACTTGGCGCTGGCGCAGGTCGCCAACGAAATCCATGACGTCATAGGCCTTGTCGGCGCCCAGCGTGATGCGATGTTTGCCTTGCCGCCGGTCGAGCATGACAAGCGTGGCTTCCCGCTCGGCCTTGCCGGTGGCGTGCGTCAACGTTGCATCGACCGCCAGCCCGTTGCGGTTCTCCCATCAGCACATGGCCCATGAAGCACAGGCGGCTCGGATGGCCGTCCGCCTTGCGGTAGAGCCGGGCGTCGGGATCGGTCGTGGAGGCATGTGTCTGATTCGAGCGCTTCTCCTTGCGGAAGTTGCGCTTGCCATTGCGCCCTGGCCCTGGCGGATCGCCCGAACCATCCTTCGGGCGGAAGCTCTTCATCGAAGCCCAGGCATCGATCAGCGTGCCGTCCACCGAAAAATGCTCGCTCGACAGAAGCTTGCTCACCCGCTTGAGGCCCATCAGTTCACCCAAAAACTCTCGCGCCACATCGGCTTCAAGCAGCCGGTCGCGATTGTGGGTGAAAACCGTCGCATGCCACGCCGGCGCGTCAAGCGGCAGGCCAACGAACCAGCGGAACAGCAGATTGTAATCAATCTGCTCCATCAGTTGCCGTTCCGAACGAACCGAGAAGAACGCTTGCAGCAGTGTCGCCCGCAGCAACATCTCCGGTGGGATCGACGGCCGGCCCATGCCCGAATAGAGCGCCTCGAAGCGACCATCCAGACGACCAAGCACTTCATCGCACAACTGCCGGATCGCCCGCAGAGGATGATCCAACGGAATGCACTTCTCTAACGGAACATAGCTGAAAAGGCTTCCCGGTCCTTCACTACGACCCCGCATCGCAAATCACTCCCGTTGTCAGACGAAAGTGAATCATAAAACAAAGCCAAATGCGATTTTTGCAGCAGCCTGTTAAGTCTTTGTTTTGACGCATGTCCTTGTCCCAGAGCCGCGGCACACTTCTGGGCGACATGCATTAGCCTTCGATCTTGGCGCTCGCGACCTTCAGCGGATTGCTGTCTTCCTGCTTGAGCAGTTCATCGATGCGCTCGCGCTCGCGCTTGAAAGCGACCAGGTCGTCGCCCTTCAGCACCTTGCCGACCGGCAGGCGCACGCGCATCGGGTCGACCTTGGTGCCGTTGACGATCAGCTCGTAGTGAAGATGCGGACCGGTGGAGAGGCCGGTCTGACCGAGGAAGCCGATGGTCTGGCCCTGGCGGACATGAACGCCCGGTTCGATGCCTTTGGCAAAGGCGCTCTGGTGATTGTAGGAGGTCTCGTAGCCATTGGCATGGCGGATGATGATCTGTTTGCCGTAGCCGCCGGCCCAGCCGGCCTTTTCGATGGTGCCGTTGCCGGCGGCGATGATCGGCGTTCCGATCGGTGCCGCCCAGTCGACGCCGGTATGCATGCGGACATAACCGAGGATCGGATGTCGGCGGGCGCCGAAGCCGGAGCGGAATTTCCCGGCGGGCAGGGGGTTGCGCAACAGGAACTGCTCGGCGCTAGATCCGTCCTCGTCGAAATAGTCGGTCGAGCCGTCCTGCATCTGGAATCGGTAGAAATTGCGCGTCTGGCCGCCGAAGGTCGACGAGACATAGAGCAGTTCCGATTCGTCGGAGGCCTGGTCGTCGCCGTCCGGCTGCGAGAACAGCACGTCGATGCGGTCCGATGGATTGAGCCTGGACTGGAAGTCGACGCCGGAGGCCAGGAGCTTGACCAGTTGCTGGGTCAGCTTCTTCGACATGCCGTAGGAATAGGCGGCGCGGTAGATGCCGTCATAGACGTTCGGCAGATTGCCGCGCACCACCACCGGCGCCGACGAATCATCGAACGCGGTCAGCAATTCGGGGTTCGGCTCCGGTTCCTGCGCCGGCACATACTGGCCGCGGTCGTCGAGCGCGATGGTGACGATGTGCGTTGTCTTGTCATAGACGCTGGTGCGAACGACCTTGGCGGCGTCGCCATGTACCTCGAGCCCGACGCGCAGCACGGTTCCGGTCTTCAGCGCCGGTGCGTTGAGCAGCTTGCCGATCACCTCCGCCATGCCGGTGGCGTCATCGCCCGTATAGCCCGAATCAGCGAAAGCCTCGGCAATGTCGCGGTCCCTGGTGAAGGGAATGATTTCCTCGGCGAAAGCCGGGGTCTGGTCGTCGAGCGCGACGCGCGGCGCCACCGAGACGTTTTCCGGCACGATCTTGACGTCGTAGGAGCCGGCCATCGATTCGGCGAAGGCATCGCCGAATCGCTGCGGGTCGACATAATGCAGGGAGGCGACCTGCACGGCGCCGTCGCTGAGGTCGGTGCCGGCTTCGCGCACCACTTTTTCAACCTCGTCGGCGGACAGGTCGCTTTTTTCGTCGAAGGAGGCCGTCTCAACCGGGAAATCGACCGTCTTGAGGCTCATCTCGCTTTCGACCTTGGCGCCGTAGATCTGGCCGCCAACTGCGGAGGCCGTCGCCGGCTGCGCCGGCGTCGAGTCGCCATCGTCGCCGAACACCTGCATCGGGTCGAAAGGCGGATAGGCGCGGTTGGTGGTGTGGCCGGCTGCCAGCGCCATCTTGATCTGCACGAACGGCATGGTGTGGATAACGTCGCGGTCGCCGACCTTGGTCACCATCGACACTTCCATGCGCCGGCGGTCCTTGGCCTTGGCGATCTGGCGCGGCGCCACCAGCCTGGTGGTCTTGGCGACCTCGCCGGAATCGCCGCCGCTTTCGAGCTGGGCCAGTTCGGCGATTTCGGGCGGGGTTGCCAGCTGCTGGCGGCCGTCAAGGGCGGCAAACAACGCCACGCCCATCAGCACACTCGAGGTCACGCCGGTAAGAAAGGTGCCCGACAGCCAGCGCGCCGAAACCTC
>NZ_JBYMDX010000003.1:992500-995000 GCF_057766425.1 Mesorhizobium sp. P160187 | reverse complement strand
GCAAGTAGAGGAGGGTGGCACAGACCAGGGGGTAGCGACTGTTTATCAAAAACACAGGGCTCTGCGAAGTCGCAAGACGACGTATAGGGTCTGACGCCTGCCCGGTGCTGGAAGGTTAAGAGGAGGGGTGCAAGCTCTGAATCGAAGCCCCAGTAAACGGCGGCCGTAACTATAACGGTCCTAAGGTAGCGAAATTCCTTGTCGGGTAAGTTCCGACCTGCACGAATGGCGTAACGACTTCCCCGCTGTCTCCAGCATAGACTCAGTGAAATTGAATTCCCCGTGAAGATGCGGGGTTCCTGCGGTTAGACGGAAAGACCCCGTGCACCTTTACTATAGCTTTACATTGGCATTCGTAGTGGCATGTGTAGGATAGGTGGTAGGCTTTGAAACCTGGGCGCCAGCTCAGGTGGAGCCACCCTTGAAATACCACCCTTATTACTATGGATGTCTAACCGCGGCCCGTTATCCGGGTCCGGGACAATGTATGGTGGGTAGTTTGACTGGGGCGGTCGCCTCCTAAAGAGTAACGGAGGCGCGCGATGGTGGGCTCAGAACGGTCGGAAATCGTTCGCTGAGTGCAATGGCATAAGCCTGCCTGACTGCGAGACTGACAAGTCGAGCAGAGACGAAAGTCGGTCATAGTGATCCGGTGGTCCCGCGTGGAAGGGCCATCGCTCAACGGATAAAAGGTACGCCGGGGATAACAGGCTGATGACCCCCAAGAGTCCATATCGACGGGGTTGTTTGGCACCTCGATGTCGACTCATCGCATCCTGGGGCTGGAGCAGGTCCCAAGGGTATGGCTGTTCGCCATTTAAAGCGGTACGTGAGTTGGGTTCAGAACGTCGTGAGACAGTTCGGTCCCTATCTGCCGTGGGTGTAGGAATATTGAAAGGATCTGTCCCTAGTACGAGAGGACCGGGATGGACGGATCTCTGGTGGACCTGTTGTGGCGCCAGCCGCATAGCAGGGTAGCTATATCCGGACGGGATAACCGCTGAAGGCATCTAAGCGGGAAACCCACCTTAAAACGAGTATTCCCTGAGAACCGTGGAAGACGACCACGTTGATAGGCCGGGTGTGGAAGAGCGGCAACGCTTGAAGCTTACCGGTACTAATAGTTCGATCGGCTTGATCGTTCTCATTCCTTATGCTCATCGTGAACACGATGATCTGACCAGCGCTCACGCATGAGCGGCCCTTACAGGGCCTATGCTCCGCGAGGGCGCCGGAAAACCGGCGACGCGCAGTCGCGCTTGCGGGCTTACGCCCGTAAGCAAAACACAAACGTCGCCTTGGCACGAAAAAACAGCTTCTCGATATAACGTGCGTTTTGCCGACCTGGTGGTTATGGCGGAGCGGCTGCACCCGATCCCATTCCGAACTCGGCCGTGAAACGCTCCAGCGCTGATGGTACTTCGTCTCAAGACGCGGGAGAGTAGGTCGCTGCCAGGTCTGCAAAACGCACGTTGAACTCTCATCCGCAAACCGGATGAAACTGAAATCTTCTCTCTACGAAAAGGCCCGCCAAGGGATCACGGGCCGCGCAAGCGGCCCTTTCATTTGGTCAGCCATATACCTATCTGTAAGCCATCCTGTTCATAGGCCCAGGCTTACGTCCAGATAAGCAAGCAAACGCTTGCTTCAGATCCGGAGCAGGCAAGAGCTTGCCCTGGAGAGTCCGGAGCAAGCAAGAGCTTGCCCTGGAGGTGACGCGGGGTGGAGCAGCCCGGTAGCTCGTCAGGCTCATAACCTGAAGGTCACAGGTTCAAATCCTGTCCCCGCAACCAACATCAAACAGCCCGCTTCACGCGGGCTTTTTGCGTTCGGACCGTGCTCGATGGCGATTTTAACCTGCATCAGGGGTCGGAAGCAGGCGAAGCCGACGCCGTGGGACAGAAAGCCAAATCATGGCCCCACCCAATTCAAAGCCCGCAGCTCGCAGGTCTTTTTGTATTCGGCACCTTTGCCCGCGCGAAGCCGGTTGGCTCCCGCCTCTGTCAGCGCGGCAACCGCCACGCGCCCGCGCGATCGTGACTGGGCGCTTTGGATACTGCAGAACCAGGCGACGAATCATTCTCTCGCTATCAAATCTTGGAAACGAAGGGTGGTCATGCGCTTCCAATCATTGCTATCTACTACCGGGCCTTGATCGGCGCATAATCTTCCAGGAGGTTGCCGTGCCCGACTACGCTCTGAACGACTACTATTAGAGCTTTATCAGGAAGCAGCTCGAATCAGGCCGCTACAACAATGCCAGTGAGATTGTTCGCGCCGGCCTGCGTATGCTCGAGGATTTCGAGGCGGAGCGGGAAAGATGGCTGCGCGAGGAGGTTCCGGCGCGCCTGCCCGAGCTCCGGCAGGATCCGGCTAAGGGCATCCCTGTCGAGACGGTTTTTTCGCGACTCGAGGCGCGTTATCACGCGAAGCAGGCGAAAGCCAAATAGGCAATGGAGTGCCGCATTGTCTTCCACCCCAAGGTGGAACTGAACTCGGC